>CAZPPX010000070.1:0-1036 GCA_964588585.1 uncultured Phycisphaeraceae bacterium | reverse complement strand
GGGACTCCTGAACAACCGCCCTCGGCGGCAGCGGGATCGTGCGTGACGGCGTGATCTCCGGTTCGAGGTCACCATCGCGTGCGGCGTTGGCGTTGGTCGGCGGTCCGTCACTCGGCCTTGGTCAGGCTCAGGCTCCGCTTCCAGTTGTACGCGATCAGGTTGAGCACGAAGTCCACTTCGTTGCGGCGTCGGCCCCGGTAGCGCACACGCCGATACCCCATGTTCTTCATCCATGCGAACGGGTGCTCCACCACCGCCCGCACCGAGGCGATCATCCGGTTGAGCCGCTTCAGCATCGGCGGCAGGTCCTTCTGCCCGCGTTGCCGCTTGAACGCGATGGCGCAGCACACGCCCCGTGCGTCCAGCGCCGCCTCACGCTCCCGGCTCCGGTAGGCGCTGTCGGCCACCACGATCCTCCTCTCGTGCGCGGTGAGTTCGTCGATGAAGTTCGAGTCGTGCGGGGCCGCGTCGGAGAAGCGGTAGTCCACCACGATCGCGCTTCGATCGGCGTTGATGCTCCCCTTGTACCCGTGGTGCGTCTGGCCGTGCTTCTGGGTGAATGAGGCCTCGGGGTCGCGCGTGCTCGTGCCGTCGTCGCGCGTCGAGCCGCGGGACTGCTCGATGATCGTCGCGTCCACCAGCGCGCCCTCCTTGACCAGCAGGCCGCGTCGGTCCAGTTCGGCGGTGGTCCGCTCGAAGAGCGTGCGTTCCAGCCCCGCCTCGCGCAGCCGCGCGCGGAAACGCACGAATGTGGTCTCGTCGGGCGTCTTGTCGGTGAGCGACAGGCCCACGAATCGGCGGAACGACAGGCGGTCCTGGAGGCACTCCTCCAGCTGCGGATCGCTGAGCCCGAACCACTTGGCCAGGAGCACGCACTTGAGCATGGTCAGCGCGGGCCAGGCGGGGCGACCGCCCTTCGCTCCGCCCGTGTACTCGGGCAGCGCGGCGACCGGCTTGACCAGCGCGGCCCACGCGACGGCCCGGTCCAGCCGCGTGAGCAACGCCGCCGTGCGCGGCCCGCCCAGCTCCGCCGTCA
>CAZPPX010000069.1:0-1049 GCA_964588585.1 uncultured Phycisphaeraceae bacterium | reverse complement strand
GCTTCCTTCAACTCAATTGCAATCGGAGTTGTCCAGAAAGCAGGGGGGGACTACAAAACGGCACACCACCCGATGCAAAGTGCCTTGCCACCTTCTCCGAAAGACTCCAAGACCAGCCGCGTTCGTCGCCGTACCGACAGCCGCGAAACAGCTCTACATTGTGGGGCAAGCGGGCGAATGCGGCAGCACTGTCCGGCGTCATCCACATTTCGCGAGTAATCGATCGATCATGGCGCAAGAGCCGACGAGCGGCTTCGTGCGGAGGCAGGCCGTTCGTTGCTGTCTATATCTGTCGAACGGTAATTGCGTACTCGCTATCCATCATGAAAGGCAGGATGACATCGAAGCACCGCCAGTGATCGTTCGGCGTCGCGCGCGAAATGATTCCCCACCAGTCGCGATTCCTTAGCGAGATGAAGTCCAAATGCGTGAATCCAGCTTTGGCGAGCAGACCCGGCAGTTCGACTTCCCAACAATCGTGGTGATGATTGGTATGCATGGTTGCGGAACCGTGCCACGGCGACTGGCTTGGAACTGCTGTGCGTGTGCCCCTCTAGGCAATAATCCGGCATGTCCCTGTTCAAGGCTAGGACTCAGTGTTGTGCATCTTGCAAGACCATCGGAGTGGCTCGCGACTTCGACCGTTTTGGCGATGGCAGCCTTTGGGATCCCCTTTGCAAAGCCTGTCGCTGCAAAGTGATCGAGATGGCAAAGACTGAGGCGGCAGACCGTGTGAGAGCACAGCGAGAAGCGAACGCGAGACGGGAGCGCGAGCGACAGGAAGCTGAAGCACATGAACTGACCATGAGGGCACAGCGAGAGCAAGAGGAAGCAACGAGAACGGCCGAGGCTCGGGCAATCGCCCAGCAACGCGAAGCGGAAGCCCGTGCCGAGGGCGAACTGGCATGGAGGCGGGCTCAGGAGTATGTAGCGGTTAGATACGAACTTGTAGCGGGTCCACCCGAGATTGAGAGATCACCGCTGGCACCGCTCGTTGGGACTCCTGAACAACCGCCCTCGGCGGCAGCGGGATCGTGCGTGACGGCGTG
>CAZPPX010000068.1:0-1059 GCA_964588585.1 uncultured Phycisphaeraceae bacterium | reverse complement strand
TAGAGCGGTTTTGCTTCATTTCTAGCGCTGTACGGCGCATGATCGGGTTGCGCCAGCGTGAAACTTGATGTACGTTGTCCTGCGGGTCGCGGAGCGGCCCGCAAGGAGCGTGCATGGCGGCACCGTATTCTGATGATCTCCGTGATCGTGTGCTGGCGGCCTACGACCGCGGCATGAGGACCGGGCAGATCGCCGAGGTCTTCCAGGTCAGCCCCGCTTGGGCCCGGCGCATCAAGCAGTGCCGCCGCGAGACGGGTCGCGTGCGTCCCTTGCCCACCGGCGGCAAGCGCGGCCGCAAGATCGACCGGGAGCTCCTGCGCACGTTCGTGGCCAAGCAGCCCGACATCACGCTGAAGGAACTGCGTGACAAGCTCGGCATCACCTGCGCTCTCTCGTCGATCTGGCAGGCGCTCGACCAGCTCGGACTCTCTTTTAAAAAAAGTCGCTCCACGCCGCGGAGCAGGACCGTCCGGACGTTGCGGAACGGCGCGCCGCGTGGGTGCTCTGGCGTGCCGGCATCGATCCGCGCCGACTGATCTTCATCGACGAAACCTGGGCCAAGACCAACATGACCCGGCTTCGCGGCCGGGCCCTGCGCGGCGAGCGTCTGGTCGCCAAAGTCCCGCACGGGCACTGGAGCACCACCACGCTGATCGGGGCCCTGGACATCCGCGGCGTGCGCTGCTCGACGCTCGTGGATGGTCCGGTCAACGGCGAGGTCTTCCAGGCGTTTGTGGACCAGGTCCTGTGCCCGCACCTGAAGACGGGCGACATCGTGGTGATGGACAACCTCTCGAGCCACAAGGGCGAGGGCATCCGCGCGGCGATCGAGAAAACGGGCGCGACGCTGATCGACCTTCCGCCGTACAGCCCCGACTACAGCCCCATCGAACCGGCGTTCAGCAAGATCAAGCAACTGCTCCGCGGGCTGGCCGCTCGCACCCAAGACGCGCTCTGGACGTCGATGCAGTCCATCCTCGAGACTGTCACCGCCAGCGACGCCGCCGGGTTCTTCGCCCACTGCGGCTACTCGCTACAGACGGGATGAAACCGCTCTAG
>CAZPPX010000067.1:0-1125 GCA_964588585.1 uncultured Phycisphaeraceae bacterium | reverse complement strand
TACTAATCGGAGTACTGTTTATTGGACATCTGGCGGACGACCGATATGATGGTGCATGACCAGGCCCGATGCACGGAAGCTGCCGGCGGCGGGCCAGGAGGACCTGCGTCGCCGGGTCGTGGCGGCGGTGCGCGAGGGGATGGGCAAGTCGGAGGCGGCCAGGACGTTCAGGGTGTCACGCCAGTCGATCGACAACTGGATGGACGCGGTGGCGGCGGGCGGTACGCGGGCGCTGCGGGCCCGCAAGCGCGGCCCCAAGAAGGGCGCCGTGCTCCTGGCGCCCCACCAGGCCGCGACGATTGTGCGGCTGATCACCGCCCGCTGCCCGGACCAGTTGCACATGCCCTTCGTCCTGTGGACCCGCGCGGCGGTGTGCGATCTGGCGCGGCGACGCTACGGCGTGTCGATGTCCGTATGGACGGCCGGACGCTATCTGGCGTCGTGGGGGCTCACGCCGCAGAAGCCCATGCGCCGCGCCTACGAACGCGACCCGGCCGCCGTGGAGAAGTGGTTGCACGAAGAATATCCGGCGATCGCGGCCCGCGCCAAGGCGGAAAAAGCCGAGATTCATTGGGGAGACGAGATGGGCCTGCGGAGCGACCACCAGACCGGGACGAGCTACTCGAAGCGCGGCGTGACCCCCGTGATCCCGGGCACGGGACAACGCTTCCGGTGCAACATGGTCTCGACGGTGACCAACAAGGGGGCGATGGCGTTCATGGTCTTCTCCGAGCGGTTCACCGCGAGCGTGTGCGTGCGGTTCCTGGCACGACTCAAACGCCACGCCAAGCGGAAGGTGTTCCTGATCGTCGATGGCCATCCGGTCCACAAGTCCGCCAAGGTGCGGCGCTGGATCGGGTCGAGCGCCGGGGGAGCGGGGACGATCGAGCTGTTCCTGCTCCCGGCGTACAGCCCGGACCTCAACCCCGACGAGTTCCTCAACCACGACGTGAAGGCCAACGCCCTGGGCCGACGCCGCCCGCGCGACCGCGACGAGATGATCGCGAATGTCCGCGCCTACCTCCGCGGCACCCAGCGTCGCCCGGACATCGTCAGCAGCTACTTCCACGCCGAGTCCGTACGCTACGCCGCGTAGATGTCAAAACAACCATGCTCCCAGTAGTA
>CAZPPX010000066.1:0-1186 GCA_964588585.1 uncultured Phycisphaeraceae bacterium | reverse complement strand
GCATCCTTGTTCACCCCCGGTTCGTAGGGTATGGTGAACTCGGAGGGTTGTGTCATGCTCAATGTCCTGCGTGATGGTTCTCGGCGTGTGTTGGTGCGCGCGGCGTCGGTGGTCGGCGTGGCCGCGATGGTTGCTGCGCGGGCGGGGGCCCAGTCCATCCCCCTTACGCCCACGGCTCAGGCCTCGGGCGCGATCATCACCTATGAGCAGGGGATCGAGTTTGTCACCGTCGGGGCGGCGGGGAACGCGCCGTGGAATGGCACGAATCCGCCCATGCAGGGCGATCGCGCGATCGGGCGGGGCGGGGTGAACTACGCGTACCGCATCGGGCGATTCGAGATCAACACGGCCCAATGGGTCGAGTTTTTCAACGCGGCGTATGACCGGCCCGCCAATGACCGCTTGCCGTACCTCATCCCGCCCGATCCGCCCTTCTGGGGTGCGGCGGCGACGACGCCGACGGTCCCGGGCGGGCTGCGCTGGACCGTTCCGGCCGGGAACGAGATGCGACCGGTCAGCCAGATCGACTGGCGCATGTCGGCGATGTATTGCAACTGGCTGCATAATAACAAGTCGAGCGATCGGGCCGCGTTTTTGAGCGGCGCGTACGACGTGAGCACGTTTGGGTACATCGGCGACCTGTTCACCGATCAGCAGGCGCGGTCGCCCGGCGCGCGATTCTTCATTCCCACATGGGATGAGTGGCTGAAGGCCTCTCATTACGATCCTAACCGCTTCGGCGCGGGGCAGGGTGGATACTGGCGCTTCAGCAACACGAGCGAATCGCGACCGCTCGGTGGCGCGCCCGCGAGCATGGGCGGGAGCGGCGAGGCCAACTACGGCTGGTCCGGCCCGGGCGGTCAGGAGTACTTCGTGCCGCTGGGGGCGTATCCCACCGTGCAGTCGCCGTGGGGCTTGCTGGATGTCGCGGGGGGGACGTTGGAGTGGACCGAGACGGTGTTGTCTGGGAGTGGGGACACCTTGCGATTCAGAAGGCAGGATGGCTCATACCGAGATAGTGCCCCAACGACTTCCCTCGATGCCTTCAATAACCCGGCGGGTGAATTCCCCAGCATTTCATCCATCGATTTCGGCTTCCGAATCGCCGCCACGGTTCCGAGTCCTAGCCCCGCGTTAGTTCTCGGACTTGGTATGCTCCTGTCGTCATCTAGACGAAGGAGACTTC
>CAZPPX010000065.1:0-1235 GCA_964588585.1 uncultured Phycisphaeraceae bacterium | reverse complement strand
CCAACGACAACGGCCCCGCCGCACGAATGCGACGGGGGGCGCTGAGATCAATCGCGATTCTGGCAACGAGCGAGCGAATCGGCTCAACGCCTGCGACGCAGCGCCACCAGGCCAGCCAGACCCAGGAGGCCCGCGGTGCCCGGGGTCGGCACCACGCCCTGCACGGTCACCATGTCGAAGCGCCAGGTGCCACCGGCGGCATAGGTGCCGAGGGGGTTGGAGGCGACATACGCACCAGCCGGGCCAAAGACCGACACGATGCGGAACGCGAACGTCGCGTTGTCGGCCACGCCGGGCGCCGCGGAGAGGTTGACCTGGTTGTTGTTGGCCCAGAAGTCGCCGCCACCGGTGTTCTCAAACGTGTTGCCAACGATCCAGACGGGATTGGCGACGGAGCCGTCGAGGCTGTACTGCAACTGATAGAAGCGGCTCGACGTGTTGCTGAAGCGCTGGTCCCACGACACGATGATGTCGGAGAAACCCACGGTGCTGACGTCGAAGCGCACGCCCGCGGTGCCCGAGTTGGTTCCCTGCGCGGGATAGGTGGTCGTCTGAAAGCCGGTGTTGTCGGTCAGCGCGGGGTCGGACGAGCCGCCGTTGGCGACGCCCGAGGCGAAGGTGGTGGTGATGCCTCCCTGGGTGGTCAGGGTGCCGGTGCCGGTGCTGGGGGCGGCAGAACCGGTGGACAGCAGCGCATCGGCGGGCACGCTGTTGAAGTTCCACTGGCTGATCAGATCGGCCTGGGCCGTGCTGGCGACAGCCAAAGCGGCGGACCACGAAACGACAGTCATCGCGATGTTCATGCGCTCTCTCCTGTGAACGGAAATGTCTCGTCTCTCGGGCAACCCTTCGTTGCCAAGGAGGGGAGCCTACCCCGGCGGCGATTGGCTTCTACTTCTGTTTCGTTGTGATTGTGTGAAGGTGAACCTGGGGAGACCGCGCGAGCGCGTGATGGCCACAAACCGGGCGCAAGTCGGAGAAGGCAACCTTGAACAACCAGATTGGTAGAGTGCCGGCGCGTGGCTCCGACCAACCGCCCGCACTCCGTACCCTCTCCCCATGCTCGCCCGCCTCCTCGCGGCTCAGCGCTGGCACCCCGTAGTCGTCGCCCTCGTGGCCGCGGCGATCGCGCTGCCCATGCTCGGGTGGTCGGGCCTTTCACTCTCGGAGGGGCACCGGGCGATCCCGGCGTGGGCGATGCTGGAGCGTGGCGACTTTCTGCGGGTGGAACTCTT
>CAZPPX010000064.1:0-1245 GCA_964588585.1 uncultured Phycisphaeraceae bacterium | reverse complement strand
TAGGTGAGTGCAGCCTCGAACTGTTCGGGGCTGGTGTAATCGAGGGAACTGTGCAGTCGCTGGCGGTTGTAGAAGACTTCGATGTAGTCAAAGATCGCGGCCCGGGCCTGGTCGCGGGTGGTGAACCTCTGTTGGTAGACCAGTTCGGTCTTGAGCTTGCCCCAGAAGCTCTCTTTGGGGGCGTTGTCGTAGCAGTCGCCCAGGCCGCTCATGCTCACCGAGAGGCCGTGGCGGCGGAGCAGGTTCTGGTACTCGCCGCAGGCGTATTGCCCGCCGCGGTCGCTGTGGTGCAGCAAGTCAAGTCGGGGTGATCCGCACCGGGCCGCAGGCCGCGTGCCGCCAGCGCCATGTGGAGCGCCGCGCTGACCAGCTCGACGCGGAGGTGCTTGGCCATGCTCCACCCGATGATCCGACGGCTGCACAGGTCCATCACGCCTGCGAGATAGAGGAAGCCTTCGGCGGTGGGGATGTCGGTGATGTCGGTCAACCAGACCTGGTTCAGCCGCGTGCAGGCGAACCGGCGGTCCAGGGTGTTGGGCGCGATCGGATGCGGATGGTTGGAGTCGGTGGTCCGGGCGCGGAACCGCTTGCAGGTCCGGGCCTTGATTCCCTGGGCGCGCATGACCGGGCGACGGTGTTGCGGCAGACCCGCTCGCCCGCGGCCACCAGCGCGCGATGCACGCGCGGGCTGCCGTAGACACGGCGGTGCTGCTCGTGCACGGCGCGGATCGTGTCGCCCAGCGCCGATCGGCGCCGGGCCCGGGCGCTCGGGGGTCGATCGCGCCAGGCGTAGTAACCGCTGTGGCTGACGCCCAGCACCTCGCCGAGCACCCGCACGGGGAAGCACGCCTGATGCGCGCGGATAAAGGCGAAGATCATGGCTGTCCCCCCGTGCGCTCCCGCGCGAAGTAGGCCGCGGCTTTTTTTAGGATATCGCGCTCCATCTGGAGCCGACGCACCTGGGCCTCCAGTTCACGGATGCGCTGGCCGGGCTCCTTGGCCGCGTCCACCGCCGGGTCGGCACGCACCCCCCGCGGCCCGGGCCATGCGGGTCCAATGCCGCAGCGAGGATTGATCCACGCCCAGACACTGAGCAACGTCCTTGAACGACCGCCCTTCTCGGATCACCAGCTCCGCCGCCTGGTCCTTGAACTCCTGCGTGTACGCCTTCCTTGCCATCGGGGACTCCTTCCGACGGCTCTTGTAGCCGTCTTCCGGTGTGTCCACCATTCGTGGGCAAGGTCA
>CAZPPX010000063.1:0-1274 GCA_964588585.1 uncultured Phycisphaeraceae bacterium | reverse complement strand
CAGCGATACGCTATCCGATCGCCAGAGGTTGCGCGCAGGTTGTTCAGAGATCCCCGCTCTGAAAGAGCCCTGCACTTGCTTCCGTCTTGTACGTTGGTGCCACCACGTGCAGAAAATCAGGCAACGCGGCTTCCGTGATAAACAGCACGCGCGGGTAGCGTTGCTGCAAGAAGCGCAGCCATTCAACGGCCCGTCCGGGGTGATTGTTCGGAAGGGCGTAGGCGTCGAGTCCGATCACCTGCGCGTTCCATTGCTGGATGGCGAGGTCCGTCTCTTCGAGCATCCGGTCTCGATCCGAAGCATCGGTCGAGTCAAAGTCTGATCGCGTCGACACTTCCCAGTCAGTCGACAGCGGCACTTCACAGCAGCGGCCCCAGTACAGCCCCAGTTGCATCCGATCTCGGATCTCGCGCAGGCCGCCCTTTACCGTGTCAGGACCCACGCTGGTCCCGATGTCGTCCGGCATGGTTTCGACGCCGGTGGCGAAACGCGGGTCGTAGTTCAGATTTGACGACGTGTTGAACCCCGCCAGTGCCCAGATCAGGAGGCGGTCGACGTTTCGCGCCTTCATCTGGGCGCTCTTGGTCGAAAACTTGTAGTACCCGTCGCGCTCGCCTCCCGTACCCACTGTCGATGGGTTCTCGTTGGTGCCGACGCCAAAGTTGCGAGTGACTGATGGTGGTGAAGTGCCGTAGTATCCGTTCGAGTTGATGCTCGCCATAACTCGCCCGTTCCACCCACCCATCCGCCGATAGTCCGGCCTGCCGTAGAGGGCGCGGAAGTACTGTTGATAGCCGCGCAGTGTCCAGAGCCATTCCTGCGGCGCGTCGGCAGCGGTCCCGATGTCTGTGTCGGTTCGGTCATTGATGCGGAACATCAGCCGGTAGCGGCGTGTGGTGCCCGTGGGCATCGTGGCCCAATCGGGAGTGTTGCCCTGGCCGCAATCAAACTTCACCTGGTTCGGGACGGCACCGGCGGAACTGGTGTCCCACTGCATGTGCAGCGGGTGGTCATACTCCACTACCGGATAGCCCAAGGCGACGCACAAGTTGTACGGGTAGTCGGCACCGATGTAGTCACGCATGACCACCAACGGGCTGTACCAGTCTCCGGGGTAGAGTTTGTGGTTCGCGCCGTTCGGAATGACATCGAACGAGTCGCCCAGCGATGAAGCCACGAGAATCTGCGTCGCGAGGTTGAACCCCTTGAGCCGGAACGTGCCGATCTGCCGATCACTGCCGCTGCTGTTGGTGACGGTGAACTCGATATCGAAG
>CAZPPX010000062.1:0-1393 GCA_964588585.1 uncultured Phycisphaeraceae bacterium | reverse complement strand
CGGATCGGTGCTCTTGCAAACTGGGGATCACCAACCACATGCATGGGTTCACTTATCACGCTTCAGGCAGCGATGATTGATGGTTCTTCCGGTGCCATTCCATCGAGTGCGTCGGTGCGCGTCTACCGGCCTGACGATACTTGGATTGACTTGGCGATGTGCGACGATGGTACCGGCGTGGATGCGGCGGCAGATTTGTTATGGAGCGCTCCGTACACGCCATTGGTTGAGGGGGATTCATGTGGCCGTGTTTACCTTGAGCGGCACTGCGCCAAATGGGGATGCGGTGTGCCGCGAGATCATCGACGACCTCTTCGTCACCGCCCCCGGCGCCCGGGTCGACCGGCCCGACCCCTTCACCGACGCGGCTCACGACAGCAACGCCGACGGGCTGTTCGACTCCATCCTCGTCACCACCGCCGTCGATGTGCAGACCGCCGCGACGTATATTCTGCAACTGCATCTGGTTGAGCAGACCACCGGCGACCCGGCACGGGTGCATGTTGAAGCCGACCTGACGCCCGGCAGCCGCACGATGAGCGGCTTGATCAACGTCGACGCGTGGTCGATCCCCCAGACCGGCACCCGGTATCACCTGACGAGCGCGTTTCTTACGATGGTCCACGATGGCCGCATCGTGACGGTGGACGAGATGCACGCCCCGCACGAGACCTGGGCCACCGCGGCGTATCACACCAGCGTCATCCCGCCGCGCGGCGTGTTCCTGGATGAGTTCACCACCACCCGCTTCGATACCGACAGCGACGGCCACTATGACATCGTACGGTTTCTGGCGGATGTGCGCGTGGCCGCGGGCGGAACGTACGCCTATTCGGGCACGCTGTATGACTCGTGCCACGAGCCGATCGAGCACGTCGAGGGCGAGATCAGTCTGCTGGCCAACCTCAGCAACCAGCGGCTGGAACTGAACTTCAGCGGCACCGTCATCGGCCACCACGGCATGGACGGCCCCTACACCCTCGAAGACCTCGCCTTCTGGGGCCCCGCGGGCGGCGTGCAACGCCAGTTTGTGATGGCCACGCCCGACTGGCTGGTTGTGACATTCGACCAAGGGCGGAAATGTGCCGGGCCGAACGATCGCAACCACAACGGCCTGTGCGACTGGTGCGATATCGCCAGCGGGTTCAGCCTGGACAACAACCACAACGGCGTGCCGGACGACCGCGAATGCCGCCCCGACTTCAACGGCGAAGGGAGCCTCGACCCCGACGACATGAGCGACTTCATCGCGTGCTACTTCGCCGAGACGGCCGATGCCGGTTCGTGCCCAGCCGCGGACTTCAACGGCGACGGCTTCGCCGACCCGGATGACCTTTCGGACTACATCGCGGCGTTCTTCGGCGGGTGCCCCTTGCAGCCGTTGGAGCCGTAG
>CAZPPX010000061.1:0-1543 GCA_964588585.1 uncultured Phycisphaeraceae bacterium | reverse complement strand
TGATGCGTCCCCCGCGCCGTCTGGGCGCGCGATAATGGGACTTGGCACCCCCTCCAAGGACGCATCCCATGGCTGCAGACCGTGCCTCCCCGGCGTCTCCCGCCGTTCTCGCAGGCCCCGCCGATGACATCCAGCGCTGGACTGCCGGGCGCAAGGCCGCCGTGGTGCTGGATCTGATCAAGGGTCGCACCACGCCGGCGGACGTGGCCCGGCAGTTCAATCTGACCGTCGCCGAGGTCGATGGCTGGGTCGAGCGGTTCATGGACGGCGGCAAGGAGGGGCTTCGCGCCGTGCCGCGCGACGTCGAGGCGCGGCATGAAGCCGAACGCAAAGACCTTCTGGCCAAGGTCGGCGAGCTCACGCTCCAGGTCGACGCACTTAAAAAAACGAGTCGCTCCGCCGCGACGATTGTGGACGCGAGCGGTCGGGCCCAGAGCGTGTGAACGCCGTGGTTGGGGCGCTGCGGGCCGAGGACAAGAAGGTGTCGGTCGCCAAGGTGTGCCGCTGGCTGGGGGTGCCGCGCTCCACGGCGTACTACCTGCCGCGGGAGCGTGGCGCCGCGCCGATCGACGGGGTGATCGCTCTGCTCATTCACGAGATCATCCAGCAGGAGCCCACCTGGGGCGTGGGCATGGTGTGGGGCCACCTGCGCTTCGGGCTCGGCTTCGACACGCTCAACAGGAAGAAGGTGGCGCGGATCATGAAGCTCGAAGGCTGGACCTGCCGGGCCCGGCGCGTCGGCCAGCGGCCCCGTGTCGAGCACAAGAAGAGTATCGCAGAGAAGCCCGATCAGCGCTGGGCCACCGACATCGCGCTGATCAACTGCGGGCACGACGGCTGGTGCGCGCTGGTCCCCGTCATCGACTGCTGCACGCGCCAAGTTCTGGGATGGGAGTTGGCGCACACCGGCCGAGCCAAGACCGCCGAGCGGGCGCTCGACAACGCGCTCTTGAGCCGCTTCGGCTACTGCTACGGCGCCCCGCCCGGCATGACGCTCCGGCACGACAACGGCCTGGTCTTCGGCTCGCGCCAATACGTCCGCACCGTGAAGGCCTACGGGCTCACGCAGGAGTACATCGCGCCCTACACGCCGGAGCAGAATGGTCTGTGCGAGCGCTTCATCCGCACCATCAAAGAGGAGTGCTGCTGGCAGCATCGCTTCGAGGGCATCGAGCACGCACGGCAAGTCATCGGGGCCTGGATCGCCTGGTACAACACCGCGCGGCCACACTCGGCCCTCGGGTACAAGAGCCCCGACGCGTTCCACCGATGCGAGAAGATGAACGCGCCGGCCCCAGCAGCATCCGCCGCGGCGTGATCCACCGGCTCGCACCCACCGCCGAACCTCAACAGCGGTCCAGACCCGCCGTCGCCGTCGCATCGCCGCCACACCTGCCGGCGATGCGACGGCGACGGCGGGGCGGCCACGCGCGCACGCAACACCCCAACCACGCTGGAGCCCGAGCCGAGCCGCCGACAATTGGTCCGGCTTCCTTCAACTCAATTGCAATCGGAGTTGTCCAGAAAGCAGGGGGGGACTACA
>CAZPPX010000060.1:0-1590 GCA_964588585.1 uncultured Phycisphaeraceae bacterium | reverse complement strand
GCTACGGGCTCGTCCAAGGCTCGTCCGTCTGCATTTGCTTGTTATGCGGCGTCGGCGTTTACCGCGATAGGAGCCGTTCGAGTCCGGATTCGTCCAGCTTGGCGAAGCGATTCTCTTCACGGATGACAGCGCCTTCCCGCTCATAGAAGGCGATCCCACGTAGGTTCGACGTTTGCAACGACCATTCAAGCTTGCAGCAGCCCATCCGCACCGCCTCCGCGGCAAGATGCTGGAAAAGTTGCTTCCCGATACCGCGACTGCGCAGCTTCTCGTCGACGAACAGATCATCCATCCAAAGTCCCGGCTTTGCCGCATAGGTCGAGAAGACTGGATAGAACGCGGCGAACCCGACGAGCTTTCCCTCCAGTTCGGCCACGACGAATTGACATCCGGGAGCTTCGCAGAATATCGCCCGCCCGAGGTCACCCTCGGAAGCCGTCAATGCCGCCAGAGCTCCATCGAATTCAGCTTTGGCCCGCAGGAGCAGATAGAGCTCGGCGAGATCCTCTGGCCGAGCTGCTCTGATTGCGGAGGCCTGCATGTTTGCACTCTGCCCGATGCCGCATAACGGATCGCGGATCAGCGGCGAGCCGTTGCTAAAGAGTTTTGACGAGGGTACACAGTCCGCTGCGAAGCCGCACGAGCCGCCCGCTTCCAAGGCCCAGAGGCCGCAGGCCTAGCGGGCGGCGAAGCCCGCTACGGGCTCGTCCAAGGCTCGTCCGTCTGCATTCGCTTGTTATGCGGCGTCCATCGCTTGAAAGTCGAGCCAGATGCTTTCGTCGTCCCACGTATGGAGCTCGCCGCGGGGATCCTCGAACCACACCTCGTTTGGTTCAGATGGAAGCCCAGAAAGTACCGTCCAGACGGATCCTGCCCCGATGACTTGACCAATCGGCGATCCGAGGTGCGTCTCGAGCCGTAGTTCGCGACGCAGACGAAGGCGGTCGCCGGCGGCAGCGCCGCACGGGTACTGCAACAAGGTATGTTCGGACGACACGACACGACGGTATTCATCAGAAGCCACGGAGATGCCGCATAACGGATCACGGATCAGCGGCGATCCGCGCCGTAGAAGTTTCGTCGAAGGTACATGGGTCGGCGCCAGGCTGCACGCAGGCGGTACGACCCCGCGGATCGTCCGTTGCATTCGTTGGTTATGCGGCGCGAAGATAGGAGCACAGCACCCAGGCCTACTCGGGTTGAGGGTCTTTCGACCTCGACCGGGCTCTTCGGGTCACTTCGACCGGCCATTACCTACCCGTTCTGGGTTGGACATCCCTGGAGTCGTGTCGTGCCTCGGACTACAACCCGGTCGCACCCACCGCCCGGAGGGGCGATCGCTTCGCTCTCCCCCCGAAGGCCCTGCGCGGGCTAACGCGACGGTCGTCGACGTTAGCCCGCGCAGGGCCTTCGGGTCGAGCGCCTCGACGTCCATCGTCTGCAATCTGAGAGAACTTGGAGAGTTCCCCGCGTATCCCCTCTGCATTCGCATTGGAGTGCTGAGCGCGGCAGCTGAGAGGCATCGCGCTTCGTAGGGGCTATGCGGACGCTTCGCGCCGCATAACGGATCGCGGATCAGCGGCGAGCCGT
>CAZPPX010000059.1:0-1909 GCA_964588585.1 uncultured Phycisphaeraceae bacterium | reverse complement strand
AGCGATACGCTATCCGATCGCCAGAGGTTGCGCGCAGGTTGTTCAGAGATCCCCTTGCACTTGGCCCCGTCCTTAGTTTGCCGGCTTGAGTGGTTTTCATCACGCTCATCTTACAACTGCGGCTGCGGCATGCCGGGTGCCGTGGGGGTTTGTGGCCCACCACGATCATCCCTTTTCCCGCGACGAGCAGGTGGTGTTCGTGCCACTGACGCGACCGGCTCGGCGGTCTCGTCAGTGCGAAGAGCTCAACGACCGGAACGGCCGTCGCCTTCGACGTTCTCGCTGGAAGCCTGCTACTTCGACGGCGAAGCCGTCACGGTCAGTAGCCGGAGGTCGCCGCGCAGCGGCACCCCCGGATGCGGGGCAACAAACGCTCAAACCACGAAGTGGTGCAGGTCGGCGCGCCCTTCGCGCGTCTGCCCCCACCTTCACTGCTACGCGGTACAGGCGATGCCGATGCTCCTCCCGAGGGTGCCGCTGCGCGGCGACCCTCGGCTCCTCAACGCCGCCACTTCGCGGCGAAGACCGGTTCGCGAGCGCGAACGTGCCACTGACGTGCCCCGCTCTGGGTGTTGATGCCAAGCGGCCGCATGGCCGTCAGCGCAAGCCAACGGCAGCATTCGCTCGGCACCCGTAGAATACGAGCGATGGATGCGATCCCGCCCTATCGCCTTGATCGACGCTTCTTCTCCGTGAGCGACTTGCACGACGAAAGCGACGAAACCGCCTATTGGCAGTCTCGCACGCCGCAGGAACGCATGAGTGCTCTCGAGTACCTTCGCCGGATGGCCTATGGACACGATGCCGCTACCGCACGACTTCAAAGAGTTCTTACAGTTGTTGAACTCGGAGAAGATTGAGTACCTCATCGTCGGCGGCTACGCGGTCGCCTTTCACGGCTACCCGCGCCCGACGGGCGATCTCGACATCTGGGTCGCCGTGTCGCCCGCCAACAGCCAGAAAATCGCTGCAGTGCTGCAGCGGTTCGGATTCGCCGCGGCTTCACCCAGCATCTTTGCCCAACCAGGTAAAGTCGTCCGCATGGGCGTGCCGCCCGTTCGGCTTGAAATCCTCACAGCCATCAGCGGCGTCGAATTTCAAGCGTGCTTTAATCGCCGCGTCGCCGCCACGCTCGATGGCATCCCCGCGAACATCATCGCGAGAGACGACCTTATCCAGAACAAACGAGCCGCGCGCCGCCACAAAGACCTGAACGACGTAGATGAACTTGAACGCCGGTCCCGACCGTCGTGAGGCGAACCCGTCACCGCTGCCCCACCACCATCAGCGAAGTCGAAAACCCGTATCCCACAGTGGCCACCTCGGGATACTCCGGCGGCGGATTGCGCGGTGCGCCAGCGAATCGTCCGGCGGGTGGCTTGGGTGCCGCCCGTGCCACTGACGCGACCGGCTCGGCGGTCTCGTCAGTGCGAAAGGCTCAACGACCTGCTGCCACCGAGGCAGGGGATGCTGGCCAGTCAGCACATGAGCGTGGGGATGCTCCGATTCCATTGTCGGCGTAGTTCTGGGTATCGAAGCTCCAGAAGGATCAGGAAGAGGATTCTCTCTTCATCGGACAGTGCTTCATAAAGCGAGGCCCAACGCTCCACATTTTTCGTGCGCTGTGCGGCATTGAACTCGTCAGCGACAGGCTTGGCTACCGCTGCCACGGCGAGAGCAGCCAATCCGAGAAGGGGATGCGCTCGCCCAATCACTGCTGCGAACACGCCGACGCCACCTGCAACCTGGACAACCTGCGCGGTACCATTTGCTATGGTTGCAGACCTCTTCGCCGACTCCACGTCGGCCGCAAAGCTCTCAACGATTTGGAGTATCTTCTGAACAACGGGGATATCTGAACAACCTGCGCGCAACCTCTGGCGATCGGATAGCGTATCGCTGAGCGGCG
>CAZPPX010000058.1:0-2096 GCA_964588585.1 uncultured Phycisphaeraceae bacterium | reverse complement strand
GCCGTGGGCGGGATGGCGGGGGTTACCTCCGTCGAATGCAACGTGGTGACGCGGACGATGACGGTGACGCATGATGCGGCGGCGGCTTCGTCCGAGGCGCTGGCGGCCAAGGTGCGCTCGGTGGGGATGACGCCAACGGTGGTCTCGCCTGCGGGCGCGGCGGGCGCGCATGCCGCGAGCGGCGGTGCACACGCGGGGGGCGATTGCGGCGGGGCGGCGTGCGCGACCGGCGATGAACACGCGGCGGCGAAGGAGGATGCGCGGCCGTGGTGGAGAAAGTACGGCCTGTTCATGCTCGCGGGTGTGCTCGCGGCGGGCGCGGAAGGGATGTACTTCGCGGGCGTGAAGGAGACTTCGTGGCCGGTGATCGCGGCGTCGGTCCTCTCGATCCTGCTCGGCGGCTTGCCCACGCTGAAGAAGGGCTGGGTCGCGCTTCGGACCTTCACGCTCAACATCAACTTCCTGATGACGGTGGCGATCGTGGGCGGCGCGTTCATCGGCGCGTGGCCGGAGATCGCGCTGGTCACGTTCCTCTTCGCCCTCGCCGAACTGATCGAGAAGAAGGCGCTGGACCGCGCCCGCAATGCCGTCAAGGGCCTGATGGCGATGGCTCCTGATGAGGCGAGCGTGAAGCAGCCCGACGGCTCGTGGAAAGTCACGCGCGCGGGCGAGGTCGCCGTCGGCGCGGTGGTGCAAGTGAAGCCCGGCGAGCGGCTCGCGCTCGACGGCGTGGTGGTCGCGGGCGAGTCGAGCGTGAACCAGGCCCCGGTGACGGGCGAGTCCGTTCCCGTGGACAAGAAGGCGGGCGACAAGGTCTTCGCGGGGACGATCAACGAGTCGGGCGTGCTGGAGTTCAAGACCACCGGCGGCAAGGACCAGACGACGCTCGCCAAGATCATCAAGACGGTGCAGGAGGCGCAGGCGAGCCGCGCGCCCACGCAGCGGTTCGTGGACAACTTCGCGACGGTGTACACGCCGATCGTCTGCATCGCGGCGGTGCTGATCGCCGTCGTGCCGTGGCTGGCGTTCGGCCAGCCGTTCTACCCGTGGCTGTATAAGTCGCTGGTGCTGCTGGTGATCGCGTGCCCGTGCGCCCTGGTGATCTCCACGCCCGTGACGGTCGTCAGTGGCCTGACGGCGGCGGCCAAGCGGGGCATCCTCATCAAGGGCGGCGTGCACCTGGAGAATGGCCGCAAGTTGAAGGTCGTCGCGCTCGACAAGACCGGCACGATCACCGAGGGCAAGCCCCGCGTGACGGATGTGCAGCCCGTGGGGGGCGCGAGTAAAGATGAGGTGCTGCGGATCGCCGCGAGTTTGGATGCGCTCTCGCAGCACCCGGTGGCCGTCGCGGTCGTCGCGGCGTGGAGCGGCGAGCGAGCGAGCGTCGAGAACTTCAAGTCGCTCACGGGCCGCGGCGTCGAGGGACGCATCGGCGGCGCGGCGTACTTCGTCGGCAATCACCGCCTCGCCGAGGAACGCAAGGTCTGCTCGCCGGAAGTCGAGGCCGTGCTGGGCCAGTTCGAGGTGCAAGGCAAGACGACGGTCGTCGTCGCGTCGGAGAGCAAAGTGCTCGGTGTCATCGCGGTGGCCGACACGCCCCGCGAAAGCAGCGTCGAGGCGATCAAGACGCTGCACGACCTCAAGATCAAGACGCTCATGCTGTCGGGGGACAACCAGACCACCGCGTCGGCCATCGCCAAGGCGGTCGGCATCGACGAGGCTCGTGGGGGTATGCTCCCCGAGGACAAACTCGCCGAGATCGAGCGCCTGACCAAAGAGCACGGCGACGCGATCGGCATGGTCGGCGACGGCGTCAACGACGCCCCCGCCCTTGCCAAGTCCACCATCGGCTTCGCAATGGGCGCGGCGGGCACCGACACCGCCCTCGAAACCGCCGACGTGGCCCTCATGCAGGATGACCTTCGGGGGCTCCCCGAGTTCGTCCTGCTCTCCCGACGCACCGGCGCGATCCTGACCCAGAACATCGCTTTCGCCATCGGCATCAAGGTGGTCTTCTTCGCGCTGACCTTGGGCGGATGGGGGACAATGTGGATGGCGGTCATCGCCGATGTGGGGGCAAGCCTGCTGGTCGTGGG
>CAZPPX010000057.1:0-2122 GCA_964588585.1 uncultured Phycisphaeraceae bacterium | reverse complement strand
CACGCCGTCACGCACGATCCCGCTGCCGCCGAGGGCGGTTGTTCAGGAGTCCCCATTGCTGGTTGCTTCGCAACCGCTGGCGGAGTTGCGTGCAACAGCGTGTCGGCATGGGATGGAAGTGCGTTCTCGCCGCTGGGCGATGGCATCCAAGGCGGATACGGCCTCGACGACGAGGAGCCCGGCGATGTGCTTGATCTTGAAGTGTTCGATGATGCATTATGGGCTGTCGGCGATTTCGCGTTCGCGGGTGGTGCAGCCGTTACCAACTGCCTTGCGAAATGGAATGGCAGTTCATGGTCGAACCCGGTCAGCGGGCTTCCGAGTGAGTTTGAGGCACGCGTGATCGGCGTTCACTCGGGCACGTTGTACATCGGGGGCGACAGCAACACGACATCGTCTTGCACCTCACCAGAGACACCTGCCGGAGGGACGGTCGTTTATGCCTGGTCGGGCACCGCCTGGACAGCCGTCGGTGAACGGTTGTTCGGCGGGTTGGATGTCGCTCACAACGGTGACCTCGTCTCGGTGGGTGGAGCGCTGCATGCTCTGTACCCATCGTATCGAAACGATTGCACGCCCATATATGCCCTCAACGGTGCGACCAGGTTGGCATCAAACTCTTGGGGAACCGTCGGACCAAACACACCTCCGGGCCCGCGTTTCCCGGTGCTTGCGGCGCTCGACTTTGACGGGCATTCGTACTTCGGTGGCGGCGTGACCGTCGACGGCGGTACTCCGTACGGCGCGCTGCGGAGACTCAATGGTAGCGGTTGGTCAGAGCACCCGGACCTCGATGCGGGGAGTGGAAATGCGGTGTCCTCGCTTCTTGTTGGCGATCCATGCTTTTCAGAGGCCTCCATGTTTGTAGGTGGTCCGGTCGAGCCCGACAGCGCGGGTAGTCCGCAGTCGGTCTGGCGAGTGCCGTCTGCGAGTTCGAATTTTGTGCCAGTGACCGATCGCACGGTTACTGGGGGCGTGCAAGACATGGAGGTCTACGGCGGTCATCTGTTTGTCGTGGCGGATTCGATCTCTGTCGGCCTCTATCCGAAGAACTACTTCGGTATTGCTCGCGTCCGATGCTGCCTCTGCCCAGCAGATCATGATTGCAGCGGCTACGTCGATCCCGATGATCTGTCGGACTTCATCGCCGATTATGAGTTGGGCGATGCTGCTGCAGACTTTGACGACAGCGGAACGCTCGATCCCGATGATTTGTCAGATTACATCGCTGCCTATGTGGAAGGGTGCGATTGAAGCGGGCTGGGTCGGCACCGTGGCCGGGTGCCGTGGTGGACCGCTTTGGGTCCGCCACGTGGTGGGCGTTCGGGACTCCTGTCCGTTTCGGTCCACTGGCCGTCTCCACGTTGTTGGCTACATCCGCGTGGCGGTCGCCGAGCCGACCCCCACGGCACCCATCTCGAACACTCCTCAGCCTCACCTCCAAGGTCGTTTGCCCGTGCGCTGATACGATCGTGTCGTGTGGTGCCTGATCGTCATCGTGCTTGTCGCCGGGAGCGCTGGCTTGTCGGCGGTGGCCAACACCGGGACGCTTGGCCGCGCGCTGGTCGGGCTCACGATCTCGGCCGCGCTTGTCGCGCTCTGCTGGCGAATCTTTGAACGGGTGCTGTGGATGCGGTTTCCAACCAACGTTGAACACACGCTCGCGTGGCGATTCGGGGCGATCGGGGTTTCGGCACTGGTAGCGATCCAGGCTGTGCTGGTTGCGCTGGGGGTGTGAAAGCGTCGGCCCCGGAAACCCGGGGCTTCGTCGCGGAATCCTCAGCCCCGGCGTCCATCCCCCGCTCTTCACCTTGGCTGGGCCCTGAAAGCGTGTTCAAACCGGGGGCCGGATTGACTGATAATCTTTATGTATGCGCATCTACCTCGACAATCAGCCGCTGGAGGTTCAGGTCCAATCGATGGCGGCGGGGATCGCCTCGGGGCAGGAGATGGCCGGGGTCCATGGGCGGCCCCCGGGAACGAGCTGTACCTGGTGAGCGCGAACCCGAAGGCCCTCGTCGCGGCTTCGCTTCGCGAAGTGGCCGACGGCATGTGCGTTCGGCCTCATGATGCGTCCCCCGCGCCGTCTGGGCGCGCGATAATGGGACTTGGCACCCCCTCC
>CAZPPX010000056.1:0-2944 GCA_964588585.1 uncultured Phycisphaeraceae bacterium | reverse complement strand
CTCCGGAGGGCTGGCACCACCGCCGCCTCGCCAGACAAAACGCCTGCCACGCCGCTAGCCTCATGCTCCGCCTTGCTAAGCACCAGCCCGCGCCACCAACCCCTCCGACCCCCCAGAAGCCCACGCCTTCAGGCGTGGGCACCCCAATAACCATGCGACACTCGTGTCACCAACTACCGCCCCCAGCGATCAGCGCGATGGCAGCCTCCACCCGACGCTATCGCTACCACACCCGAAAGCGCGGCCGACTCGCTCCGTGCCAAGGCGCTCGCACCGTCCGCCTCACACGCTCAATCGGATCAATCCGCGTATCGCGCTCGCAGTTTCGGGCTCAGGCGCAGCAGCAAGGCCACGCGTTCGACTTCGTTGACCCAGTCGGCGAGTGTGGCGGCGACTTCGTCGGGCGGGAGGGGCGCGCCGGGGAGGGGGCAGGAGGGGCCGAGTTGGCGGGCCGCGATGCCGCGGTAGCGCGAGAGCGTGCGGTCGCCCGTGATGGCGACGAAGTCGAAATCTTCGTTCATGAAGATGACGGTGGGCACGCGGAGGCCGCCGGCGATCTTGACCTGCTCGGCGAGGTCGAGGTGGTCATCGCGATCGAGCATGCGAAGGGCGATGCCGGGCGTGCCGGGCTCGGGGTTGGGGGGAAGGGGTGCGGCACGAGCGATGGCGTCGAGCATGGGGACCTGGGCGGAGCAATCGCCGCACCAGGTGCCGGAGAGGCAGAGGATGTTGACGCGGCGGGTGATGGCGCGGAGGGTGGCGAGTTGGGTTGCGGTGAGCACAAAGGTGGTGGCGGCACGGTCCCACGCGGCGCGCTCGTGGGGGCGTGCGGAGGCGAGGTAGTCGGTGTAGGAATCGCCACGGGCGAACGCGGGAGCGAGGAGGTCGGGAGAGAGCATGAAGGAGGTTAGAGGCTGATCGAGCGCGGTGCGAGGGGGGATCCGATCGGGAACGGGACCGAGAACGGGGACTCGACTCGGAGAGTCGAGGTACCCAGAGCGGGAACGGGATCGGGGAGCGGATTCAGGTGCTCAGCATCGCCTCCACCGCTGCCAGCACTTCGCTGGTGGCGATGCGGTCGATGCGGCAGCGCTGCGGGTGGTCGTCGGCGACTTCGTCTTCGGGCAAGGTTGGATCGGCGACGATCACGCGCTCGCGCGGGCCGTTGCCTTGTCCGTCGCGTGGCGGCGCTTCGGGCAGGGTGGTCCAGCGCGGGTCGGTGGGGCCGAAGAGGGTGATGCAGCGGGTGCCCAGGGCGGCGGCGATGTGTCGAGGGCCGGTGTCGTTGGTGACGACGAGTTGGCAGCGGCGGATGAGGCCTTTGAGGGAGCCGACCGTGCCGCCGATCTCCGGGAGGCAGACGACGCGGCCTTCGTCGGCGGGGTTGTCGAGGACGATGACGTCGCGGATGAGGGCGACGAGATCGGCCTCGGCGGGGGAGCCGTTGATGGCGACGGTGAGGTGGTGACGGGCGATGAGGGCGTGGGCGACGCCGGCGAAGCGTTCCACGGGCCAGCGTTTGGCGGGGTTGTTGCCGCCGGGGTTGAGGATGGCGTAGGGACGACCATCGCTGAGGTTGGCCCGGTCGAGCACGCCGCAGGTTTCGGCTTCCTGGCCAGGCGAGAGGTGGAGTTCGAGGGTGCCGGGATGGGTGCACGAGGCGGCGACCGGGCGTCCGAGTTCGGCGAGCAGAGCGAGACCGGCGCGCCAGTAATAGTCGACGGCGGAGATGGGCTGCCAGCCCTCGCGGGGAGGGGGGCGCTTGGGGGCGTCGAGGCGCACGGTGAGCAAACTGCCCCGGCCATCGCGGTCGTAGCCGACGCGCGTGGGGATGCCGGCGAGGCGGACGGTGATCGCGGACGCGAACGAGTTGGGCAGGAGAAGCGCCGCGTCGAACTTGAAGGCCATGAGGCGGGCGGCGACCTTGGCCGGGCCGAGCACGCTGTGGCGGTCGGCGACGAGCACATCGTCGAGCACCTCATTGCCGGCGAGGAGATCGTCGAGCCCGGGGCGGGCGAGGGCGACGATGGTGGACATGGGGAGCGCGTCGCGCAGAAGGCGAAGCGTGGGGGTGGCCATCACGGTGTCGCCCAGCCAGGTGGGCAGGACGACGAGCACGCGCGGGTTGGGGGAAGCAGGGGCCGGCATTCAGCCCGCCTTTCCCGGCGTGCCGTGGCTGGCGAGTGCGGGCACGATGACCTCGGCGGCGGCTTTCAAGTCGGCAAACCAGATGCCCGGCCCCTGGCCCACGATGATGGCGCGGCCGGAGGCGATGCCCGCGGTGACGGCGGACATGACGTCGCGGGCGGCGTCGCCGACTGCCCAACTGGATTCCAGGGAAATGTCGAGTTCGCGGGCGGCCGTGAGATACATGCCGGGCTGGGGTTTTCGCCAGGCGTGCTCACCGCGGTATTCGGGCTTGGCGGCGTCGGGGTGGAAGGGGCAGTAGTAGATGGCTTCAAGCCGTACGCCCTCGGCGGCGAGGAGCGTCCGCACGCGATCGTTGACGGCTTCAACCTGGCGGGTGGTGGCGCGGCCGCGGGCCACGGCACCCTGATTCGAGACGACGACGAGGGCGAGCCCGGCCTTGACGAGCAGGCGGCAACCCTCGGCGGCGTGGGGCAGAAGGCGGACCGCGTCGGGGTCGATGAGGTCGCCCTGGTGGTCGGTGCCGGCGGTGCTGCCGCGCGTGTCGGTGAGCGTGTCGTCGCGATCGATGAACACCGCGGGCCTCATGGTGGGAAGGGTACTCGATTGCGGCTGGGTTCGCTCGGCGTGGGTGAGTTAACGAGGTGCAGAAGAGTGGGAGGGAAGATGTGGATGTCAACGCGAAGCCATGGGTATTGAGAATCCTGAACTGAGTTGGGCAGACGCCGCAGCGTCTGACTTGGGGGATCTCTGAACAACCTGCGCGCAACCTCTGGCGATCGGATAGCGTATCGCT
>CAZPPX010000055.1:0-3243 GCA_964588585.1 uncultured Phycisphaeraceae bacterium | reverse complement strand
ACCACTTGATCACTTCATCCTCGAGGCTGCTTTTTGAGGCCGACCGAACTACCCTTCCGTGTCGCTGTTCTGCGCGTATCCCGGGCACCGCCCAGGCCACGCCGGTGGTCATTTTTCAGCAGGATTTCCATGCACGCACATCCTCGTTTTTCGCCTTCGGTGGCCTCGGGCGGTTCGGCGGTTTCGGTTGCAGCCCAGGGTGGGGTAGGTGGGGGAAGGGGCACGCCCGCGACGGTGTTGCCCGCCGCGCTCGCGCCCAATGACACCTTCGCCCATCGCCACATCGGGCCAAACGAAGAAGAAATCGCGGCCATGCTCCGCGTGATCGGGTTCAACTCGCTCGACGCCCTGAGCGACGCGACCGTGCCCGCGGCTATCCGCATCAAACGCCCACTGAACATCGACACGGGGGGGGGGGTGGGCGGCCCGGCCATCCGCGGCGAGTTTGAACTACTCACGCAACTCAAAGCCTCGGCGTCGCAGAACCGCGTGCTGCGGTCCTTCATCGGCATGGGCTACTCCGACACCATCACCCCACCGGTGATCCTGCGGAACATCATGGAGAATCCGGGGTGGTACACGCAGTACACGCCCTATCAGGCGGAGATCGCGCAGGGTCGGCTCGAAGCGCTGCTGAACTTCCAGACCATGGTGAGCGACCTCACGGGCTTGCCGCTGGCGGGTGCCAGTCTGCTCGACGAGGGCACGGCGGCGGCGGAAGCCATGGCCATGTGCTTCTCGATCGCCGGTGGCAGTGGGGGGGGCGACGGCCAGCGAAAGCGGTTCTTTGTGGATGTCGGTTGCCACCCGCAGACCATCGCGGTGGTGAGGATGCGGGCCGAGACGATGGGAATAGACATCACGGTGAGCGATCACCGCTCCTCCTCGGTCGCCGCCGCGGACCTCTGCGGCTGCCTCGTGCAATATCCGACGACCGATGGCCGCGTCGATGACCTGGGCGCGATGTGCGCCAAGGCCCACGAAGCCGGCGTACAGGTGGTCGTGGCGACCGATCTGCTCGCGCTCACGATGCTCAAGCCGCCGGGTGAGTTTGAAGGTGGCGGCGCAGACATTGTCGTCGGTTCAGCCCAGCGTTTCGGCGTGCCCATGGGCTTCGGCGGGCCCCACGCCGCGTTCATCTCGACGCGCAGCGAGCACGCTCGGCGTCTGCCGGGTCGCATCATCGGCGTCTCCAAAGACGCGCACGGCAACCCCGCCTATCGCATGGCCATCCAGACGCGCGAGCAGCACATCAAACGCGAAAAGGCCACCAGCAACATCTGCACGGCCCAGGCGTTGCTCGCCATCATGGCGGGCATGTACGCCTGCTATCACGGGCCCGATGGGCTCAAGGCCATCGCCCAGCGCGTGCACGACCTGACCCGCATCCTCGACCACGGCCTGCGCTGGCTTGGGCACCAGGTCCTCACGCCCGTCTACGTTGACACGCTCCGCGTGCGACCGGTGATCGGCGAGCATTGCAAGCAGGATGCCAAGGGTGTGCTGGCCACCGGCGTTTCGCGCGGCGTAAACCTGCGCGACTATGGCGACGGCACGCTGGGCGTGAGTCTGGACGAGACCACCACGATCGCGGACCTGCGGCAGATTCTGGCGTCCTTCGGGTGCGGCAAAGGCTTTGACATCGACGACACCAAGCCCGTGCCCGCCGGGCCGAGCCCGATTCCCGCTGCGCTCGTGCGTCGCTCGACGTTCCTCACGCATCCGGTGTTCAACACCCACCATGCCGAGCACGAGATGCTGCGGTACATCTTCAAACTGCAGGGCCGCGACCTGTCGCTGGCCTTCAGCATGATCCCGCTCGGCTCGTGCACGATGAAACTGAACGCGACGAGCGAGATGATCCCGGTGACGTGGCCCGAGTTCGGACGGATGCACCCCTTCGCGCCGGCGGATCAGACCAAGGGCTATGCCGCGATGTTCACGCAACTGGAGGCGTGGCTGGCGGAGATCACGGGTTTCGCGGGCGTCAGTTTGCAGCCCAACGCGGGCTCGCAGGGCGAATATGCAGGGCTCGCGGTGATCCGCGCCTACCACCTCGCCCGCGGGCAGGGGCATCGCACCATCTGCCTCATCCCCGAGTCGGCCCACGGCACCAACCCCGCCTCCGCGGTCATCGCTGGCATGAAGGTCGTCGTCGTCAAGAACACCCCCAATGGCGATGTGGATCTGGCTGATCTGAAGGCGAAGGCCGCGGCCCATGCCAACGACTTGGCCGCGTTCATGATTACCTATCCCTCGACCTATGGCGTGTTCGAGGACCACATCAAGGAGGTCTGCCAGATCGTGCACGATCACGGTGGGCAGGTCTATATGGATGGCGCGAACATGAACGCGCAGGTTGGCCTCTGCCGCCCGGGCGACATCGGCGCGGATGTCTGCCACCTGAACCTGCACAAGACCTTCTGCATCCCGCACGGCGGCGGCGGCCCGGGCATGGGCCCGATCGGCGTCGCGGCCCACCTCGCGCCGTATCTGCCCGGGCATCCGGTGACCGCACCGGCGTCGTCGGGTCCGAAGGCGATCGGGCCGATCTCCGCCGCGCCCTATGGCTCGGCCAGCATCCTGACGATTTCGTGGGTCTACATCGCGCTCATGGGCGGCGCGGGGCTGAAGCGGGCCACGCAGGTGGCGATTCTCAGCGCCAACTACATGGCCAGGAAACTCGAGAAGCACTACC
This sequence comes from uncultured Phycisphaeraceae bacterium, assembly GCA_964588585.1. Classification (GTDB taxonomy): domain Bacteria; phylum Planctomycetota; class Phycisphaerae; order Phycisphaerales; family UBA1924; genus JAEUIX01. The sequence continues at coordinate 545 of CAZPPX010000055.1, read as the reverse complement.
CGGTGCTGTATCGGGGTACCAACGGAACGTGCGCGCACGAGTTCATCCTCGATTGCCGCCACTTTGAAAAGAGCGCGGGGATCAAGAGCGAAGACATCGCCAAGCGCCTCATGGATTTCGGCTTCCACGCCCCGACGATGAGTTTCCCCGTGCCCGGCACGCTCATGATCGAGCCGACCGAGAGCGAGAGCCAGGCCGAACTCGACCGCTTCTGCGACGCGATGATCGCGATCCGCGAGGAAATCCGCGCGATCGAGGAAGGCCGCATGGACCGCGCCGACAATCCGCTGAAGCACGCGCCGCACACCGCGGCCCACGTCTCAAGCGATCAATGGCCCCACGCGTACACGCGCCGCCAGGGCGCCTTCCCGGCCAAGTGGGTGGAAGAGCACAAGTTCTGGCCCGCCGTGGGCCGGATCGACAACCCCTATGGGGACCGCAACCTCGTGTGCACCTGCCCGCCGATGAGCGACGTGGCGGGGCGCTAATTGTCTACAGGGATCTCTGAACAACCTGCGCGCAACCTCTGGCGATCGGATAGCGTA
>CAZPPX010000054.1:0-5968 GCA_964588585.1 uncultured Phycisphaeraceae bacterium | reverse complement strand
TTCCTTCAACTCAATTGCAATCGGAGTTGTCCAGAAAGCAGGGGGGGACTACAGAAGGTTGGATTGGCGCTCGAGCAGCAGGTCCATCGCCAGATCCTTGCGTGCCAGACAGCCCACGAGGTGATCGCCGACCACGGCAATCCAAAGGCCAACAGGGCGCGCGTTCTGGGCGCGAAATGCGAGAAACGATTCCCATTCGACAAAGCAGATGTCGTTCCTGCCGGTTCGCGTCAGGCCGAGAAACTCGACCCGCACCCGCACGACGACGTGGCATTGGGGTTCTGGAACACAAAGCCGCGGCCCATGATCTCATCCTTGAAGTCGATGGTGGTGCCGGTGAGATAGAGCGCGCTCTTGGGGTCGCAGATCAACTTGACCCCTTCGCACTCCCAGGCGTCGTCCGAGTCTTTCTGCGTTTCGGTGAGGTCGAGCAGGTAGGAGAAGCCCGAGCAGCCGCCGCCCTTGACGCCTACGCGGAGGCGGATCTTGGAGGCGTCGAGTTCCTGATCCTGGATGATGCGGGCGATTTCCTTGGCCGCGCCGGGGGTGACGCGGACGGGGACGTCGGTCGCGGGGGGGGGGGCGGGGTTCGGGTTGTTGGCGATTTCAGTCGACATGGGTGTGTTACTCGCCATTTGGGAACTCCGTCAAGCGTGGTTGGGGGGGAACACTTTGATCGTGAGGTCGCATTTCTAGCAATCTGCTAGCAGGGTAGGAACTCTTTCGGATGCTGCAATACTAGGTTGACCGCCGCGAGGATTATTTCTCGACGAGCTTTCTCCGGCCACTGGAGGCTGTCGAGGGCATCCAAGGCATCCAAGACCTCCGGATCCTGGCAATATTCCGCGCGGGTCACATACGCAGGTTCGTTCACAATCGAGCGTGGAACGACGGATCTCACGTAATCCACTAGCCTGAGAGTGTGGACCAGTTTGAGCTGCCTTGCTCCAGCCTCAATGTTATCGAGCAGTCCAAAGTTGTTCTCGATCAGGGTCGTTCGGACGCCATCATCCAAAACCTCGCTCGCGTATATCGCAAAGGCACGAGCCATCCTTTGATACTTTGTAACTCGTAGCGATTTCGGTGTATCCCAGTCCCGTGAGAGTTCATCGATGATCGCTTGAACCAGCGCTCCAGATTCTGAATCAGGTGAGGGAGCTTTGCCAAAGGGGCTCCGACCACGAGCCTGCGCTGCGAGCGAACTCGAGAGACATAGAAAACCGTTCTTAGGCGCTGACATGTTCGTGATTCTCCAGGAGTAGGCCGTTCTTCCGCTGGTAGTCGGCGATGGCCGCCTTGATGGCGTCCTCGGCGAGCACCGAGCAGTGGATCTTCACCGGCGGCAGCGAGAGTTCCTCGACGATCTGGCTGTTCTTGATCTCGAGCCCTTCCTGCACCGTCTTGCCCTTGAGCCACTCAGTGGCGAGGGAGGACGAGGCGATGGCCGAGCCGCAGCCGAAGGTCTTGAACTTCGCGTCCTCGATCTTGCCGGTCTGCTCGTTGACCTTGATGCACAGTTGCATCACGTCGCCGCACTCGGGCGCGCCGACGAGCCCGACGCCGATCTTTTTGTCGGCTTTCATGCTGTCGCCGGTGCCGAAGTTGCCGACGTTGCGGGGGTTTTCGTAGTGGTCGATGATCTTTGGTCCATACGCCATGGCGGGGCTCCTTCGGAGCCAGGCACTAGGCACTGGGCACTAGGCACTGGCAAAGAGTTCTTCTCGATCTGGGCTGGTCTTCGATTGGGTTCAACTAGTGCCCAGTGCCTAGTGCCCAGTGCCTTCTTCTTTCAGTGGTGCGCCCACTCCACCGTGCTCAGATCAATCCCCTCCTTGTGCATGTCATACAGCGGGCTCATGACACGCAACTTCTTCACCGCCTTCACGATCTCATCGATCGCGTAATCCACCTGCTCCTCGGTCGTCCACTTGCCCAGCGACAGCCTCAGCGAGGAGTGCGCCAGTTCGTCGCCCACGCCGATGCCCTTGAGCACGTACGACGGCTCCAGGCTCGCGCTCGTGCACGCGCTGCCGCTGGAGCAGGCAATGTTCTTCACGGCCATCATCAGGCCTTCGCCTTCGACGAAGCCGAAGGAGATGTTGGCGGTGTGGGGCAGCCGCTTCTCGCGGTGGCCGTTGATGGCGCAGGAATCGAGTTGGGCGGTGATGCGCTCCTCGATCCGCGTCCGCAGCGCCAGCAGCCGCTGGCCGTCGGATTCCATCTCGCGCAGCGCGATCTCGCACGCCTTGCCGAAGCCGACGATCCCGGGCACGTTGAGGGTGCCGGAGCGGAAGCCGCGTTCCTGCCCGCCGCCATCGGCAAGGGCAACCAGCCGCACGCGCGGGCGATGACGCCGGACGTAGAGGGCCCCGACGCCCTTGGGGCCGTAGATCTTGTGACCCGACCAACTGAGCAGATCGATGGAGTCGGTGTCGACGTTCACGGGCATCTTGCCGGCCCACTGGGTCGCGTCGGTGTGGAAGATGATGCCCTTCTCGTGGCACAGGCGACCGATCGCGGGCACTTCGTTGATCGTGCCGATCTCGTTGTTGGCCCACATGATGGTGACGAGGATGGTGTCGGGTCGCAGCGCGGCCTTCACCATCTCCACCGTCACGATCCCGTCGGCCGGGGGCTCGATGAACGTCGCTTCAAAGCCTTCCTTCACCAGGCGCTTAACAGGGTCAAGCACGGCCTTGTGCTCGATGATGCAAGAAATGATGTGCCCCCGGCACTTCGACCCGGCGGGGGCCTTTTCGTACATGTACGCCGCCCCCTTGATGGCGAGGTTGTTGGACTCGGTCGAGCCCGAGGTGAAGATGATCTCTTTCTCGTTGGCACCGATCAGCGCCGCGGCTTGCTGCCGGGCCAGATCGAGGCCCTCCTCGGCCTGCCAGCCGAACTGGTGATTACGCGAGCCGGAGTTCCCGAATCGCTCGGTGAAATACGGGAGCATCGCCTCAACCACCTGCGGGTGACAGGGGGTAGTAGCGGCATGGTCCATGTAGATAGGCAACTTGAGCATGACCCAGCATAGCCCGGGAGCGGTTTAGAATCATTCTCAAACAGCATCTGGCCACCCTAAATAGGGAGCAGTGTCTCTCCGAGGCTGGTCAGGCCCCCGGCTTGCGGTAGACCATGGTGACCCGCCGGCCGGATTCGTCGTGGGTCACGCTGGTCATGTAGGCCCGCATGAGCATCAAGCCGCGGCCCGAGGGAAGTTCAAGATTGCAGTCTTCGGTCGGATCGGGCACCGACGACGGGTTGAAGCCAGGGCCCTGATCGGTAACCGCGATAGAGACTTCTTCCGGCGTCACCGAGAACTGGACCGTGACAGTGGTATCGGCGGGCAAGCCACGGTGCCCGTGCTGAAAGGCGTTGACGAGGGCTTCTTCAAGCGCGAGGCGGACGGCGAAGCGCGAAGGCTCGGGGTACGCGCACTGTTCCAACTGCGCGAGCACCGCCGTCTCGACCGTGTCGATGTCGGAGCGCTTGTTCGCCGGGTGGAACTCGTTGGCGGGGGGCATTGGGTGAAAGGCGGACGATCGGGGTGGGTCGGCGCGAACGCGGGCCGAGGGGGGCCTGCGGGTGGGGGCGGACAGAGAAGGCTCACTTGAACGACGCGGCGGCCTTGTCGGCGGTGTCGTGGATCTCGAACAACTTGTTCAACTTGGTGATCACGAAGACCTGGTAGATCTGCGGGTCGATATTGCACAGACGCAACTGGCCGGAGAGGGCCCGCACGCGGTTGTTCACGGTGATGAGCGTGCCGAGGGCCGCAGAGGAGAGGTGGTCGACATCCTTGAAGTCGATGAGCAGGCGGGGCTTCGGTTCCTTCTCGATGAGGCTCTTGATCTCCTCGCCGATCTGCTGGATGTTGGCCTCGTCGAGGATGTTGCGGTCGCGGAACTGGATCGAGATGACCCCGCCGTCCTGCTTGACTTTGAGACGCGACTCGCTGGTGGGCATCGCACGAACTCCTGGGCCGAGAGGGCCGGGTGCATCGCACCACGCCCGATCGGCAATCCCGGAAGCGTAGTCGAGCAACCCCCGCAAGGGGAGTGGGTTGACCAGTGAACCTGAGGCGGTGGGCGGATCAACCGCCGGGGGTATCGATCAGCGACTGGAGCCTGATGCCGAGGTCGCGGGCACGCGCGCCGGCCAGGTGGCGTCGATCAGCCCAACGTCGATCAGATCGCGCAGGTGGGTGCGGTCTTTATCGCGCCAGGCGGTCAGTTTGACGCGCACGAGCGCTTCGAGGCTGAGCACGCGAAAGGCGGGTGCGGGGTGCGAGTCGGTCACGTCCGGATTCGCATGGGCCTCGTGGGCACGCACGCGCTCGCAGGCGAAGATAAGGTGCACGCCGTGCCTCGGGGAGGCATCGGCACCGTCCAGAAAAATGCCGAGCGCGGCGGCATGGCGGTAGACGAATCCGACGGATTCCAGCGCGGCCCGGGCACTCGCGAAATCCTCGCGCCGGATCAGGATGTCGACATCCTGCGCGTTCCGCACAGCGGCTTCGTCAACGCTCGATACCCCACGCGGCAACGGCGTTGCCGCCCGCCACGGCATACTGAACACCCGCGCTGACCAGCGCCGCAACCGCCCTGGCGAGGCGTTCACGCACTCTTTCCACGGCTCGCACCATCCGATCAAGCGAGATCTTCTGCGCCGATGCCGACATGGGCAATCGTATCCGAATGGAGTGCGCCACAGATGTCGGCTCGCGTCACCTGTGCTGGCCTGTCGCTACCCACTCCCCTTGGGAACACACAAGTCGCAAAGCCGACTCCTGTGCCACGGCTGTTCCTAACTTCTGGGCCCCGATCCCCCGCGGCTCGCATACACGGCCTCGATCGGGCCGCGGATGCTGTTGCCGGCGCGAACTTCGGCGAGGGTGTCGAAGCCTGAACCGACGCCGCTGGGGAAGACCTGCGAGAGTATCGCAGGCGTTCCATGGATGTACTCATCCTCGCCGGTCGCCACGATGCGGGCGTGGATGTCGCCGCCGAGGAATGTTGGCTCGTTGTTGACCAGTTCGGTGCGGCCGTTGGCCTGGATGCGATAGACCTGACCCGCTTCGATCACGTCGCGGATTCCGCTATTGAGTGCGGGGTCGATGCCCACGTCGCCCGACACCGCGATCACCACGCGCGTGGTTGGAAGCAGTTCCGGGGCCACCGTGAGCGAGCGGAAGTTGAGGGCACCGGTGAACGCGACGTCTTCGTCCGGATTGTCGCGGAAATCCCCCAGCGTGCCGGAGGTCTGGGGGTCTGGATTTGCTGCCGATGGCGGCCTTGCCACAACCAATCGGATTTCGCGAGGAATGACCGGGTTCGACTGACTATCAAGCCCCACCACGATGGAGACTGGACCAATTGAGCCGGTCGGATTGCCAGTTTCCGACGGCACATCGAAGACCCACACAACATCGAAATCGACTTGTCCCGCTTTCTGTGCCAGGGTGGCGGTGTTGAGCACGACCGAGCCACCCGATGCGATCGGTGTGACGAAGACGTTGTGGTACACGCCTTGCTGGTCACGCACGCGAGCCTGAATGTCGGCGGACGCGATTGCGGCAAAGGCGGTCAAGGCAAGAACAGCGGCGGTGCGGCAGAGCATGGGCGTCTCCTTCGCGACAGGTAGCACGCGCAGCCTACCAACAAGGGGAGCCCCGTGCCAGGGGTTGGTACCGCACTGGCAATGCGAAATCCATACTCGTAGGTCGAGATGCTCGGGTAGTCGCCGAATGCTGCTCCAATCCGATCGAGAACAAACGATCCGGAAGCCGAGTTCCAGTTCGATCCATCGAGTCGCCTTATCCGGTCATCAAAACTCCCGGTGCGAACATCCTCATTCCACTCCGCCGTCCCCCCCGCGGTATCCAGCAACCCCCACGGCGACTGCACCGTGGGGTACGCGCCCAGCGGGATCGAAAACGGGTTGAAGCCCGGGAAAAGCAGCGAAT
>CAZPPX010000053.1:0-6641 GCA_964588585.1 uncultured Phycisphaeraceae bacterium | reverse complement strand
CGAGTCCGTACGCTACGCCGCGTAGATGTCAAAACAACCATGCTCCCAGTAGTATCTGCCAATCCAACCAGAAGCAGTTGATGATGGCGATGATCAACTACGCCACCACCAACCGCGTGCTGCCGGGCACCTATTGGCAGGGCCCGCAGAATCTTGACTGGTCGGGCAACCAGAACGCCCGCTACACCGCCAACCCCAATGCCTGGCGGCACCCGCTCGAAACCTCGGTCATCTGGGAGTACATCAGCGGCCTCGACCGCATCACCGAATGCCCGACCGCCAAGCGGGCCGCCAACAACAAGTACGACTACACGATGATCATCCGCCTGGGTGGCGCGCGGCTCGACCTCACCCACACCGTCGATTACCCGATCAACCCGGCCGCGCCCAACTCGGCCGTGAAACCGTTCCCGGCGATTCCGATCCTCATCGAAGAGCACGCGAAGTTCTACAACATCTCGTTTCCCGATGGCAGTTTCGCGGGCACCGACCAGTGGGTGGCCCGGCACAATGCGCCGATTCGCGGCGCCCATGTCGCGATGCTCGATGGGTCGTCGATGCTCTTTGCCGCCCCGCGCGGGCCGCGCGATGATCTGGAGGAAACCGCCGACCTGACCGCCGCCGCGTTGCGGCTGCGCAAGGGTTCACGGGCTTTCCCGCTCAACAACTCGGCTGCCAACGAGTTCGGGTGGGCCAACCGGCCCCGGCCGTGAACATGCCTCGTGCCGCCAACCGTGGCTTGGCACGATGGGTGCTTCGGCTTACGACCCCGCCGCCTCCGTCGCGCACGTCAGCACGATCGCGGCATCCTCCACGCGCACGTCCAGCAGCCGCACCCGCCGGCCATCGTGCAGCCGCAGCGTCGGCGGCGACACCAGCGGGCCCGTCCCTAGCACCGCTTTCAGCACGTCACCACCCCCCCCGCCCCCCCTCCCCGATGCCGCGGGCTTTGATTCCAGAACCCAACCCGCCGGGGCTTGCAGTTTCCCGATGTGCAGCGAGGCCGCGGCCAGCCACAGGTCGCCCTGACGGATCGATGGTGTACAGGCGAGCCACACGATGCGATCCGTACGCTCCGTGTGCAAGCGAACGCCCAGCGTAAGCGACCCGGCTCGGCACTTCACCCGCGCCTCGGCCAGGCTGGCCTCCCACGCGCGGTGGTTCCCAGGCAGTGCCACCGCGCCCGATGGGCTCGCCAGCCAGCGCGGGGCTTTCACGCTCAGCCAGGCGTTCATGTCGGATTCACGGATCAGCACCGCCCAAGGTTCGCTCCGGCCGGGGTGGGCCGGATCGGTCGGCCGGGCCCGCGTGGCCTCGGTGATGAACGCGTTCTCAAGGCGCGTGGCGATGAGGTTCTGATCGTCGACGGACTTTGCCGTTCCGGCGGGTTGATTTTCTGTCCACCATGCCGGGGTGCTGGCCGCAAGGGCCCAGCCTGTCGCGAGCAGCCCCGCCCCGAGGGCCGAAATGACCGCGATCACGCGCACAATGACCTGCTCCCGCCGGCGAAGGCGAAGGAGCAGCCGCAGTCGGCCAAATGGTGTAGCAGGTGGCACCGGGGACATGGGCGGGGGAGGGTAACCGGAGATGGGGGGGCGGGGGGCGTGGGGAAGGACGGGGTGGTCCGGCGGTCCCCGCCTGACGAAGCATGGGTGTTGAGCGCGTTGGCCAATCTGAAACTGGCGCGGGAAGTGAGGGGTGGTCGATCAAGATCGTGTGGTGATTCAGTCCGGCGGGGACCGCCGGACCACCCATGTTTTCGTCCGGCGGTGACCGCCGGACTACCCCGGAACACTCGGAGGATCCGTTGGACGTTTCGGTATCGGTCGTCATCCCCATGTTCAACGGTGCCGCGACGGTGCGGCGGGCGATCGCGTCGCTCCGCGTGCAGGTGGCGAAGAACTGGGAAGCGATCGTGGTGGACGACGGCTCGACCGATGACGGCGCGGGTGCCGCGATCGTTCAAGAGGAAGCCGGGCGCGACCAGCGCGTGAAACTGATGTGCCAGGCCAATGGGGGCGTGTGCCGGGCGAGGAACCGGGGGCTGGATGCCGCCCGCGGGCGGTATGTGCTGATGCTGGATGCTGACGACTGGATGCTGCCGGGTGGCGTCGATGCGCTCCTGAATGCGGCGGAAAAGGGCAGGAGTGGGGGGGCGGTGGGGCTCTTTGAGATGGTGGGCGATGCGCGATCCCCCGCAGACGGCACCGAACGCGTCCTCTCCGTGGAGGGCCCGTGGTCGGACGAAATCGCCCATCACCATCTGCTCGGCGGCATCTTCATGACCACCCATGGGCACTTGGTGGAACGCCGGTTCTATGCGCACCCGACGCCGCTGCGTTTTGACGAATCGCTGCCGCTGATCGAGGATACCGACGCCTGGATTCGCCTGGCCGAGCGTGGCGTGCGCTGGCGGAACTGTCATAAGGCGGTGGGCGGCTACCTGATGCGGCCCGATAGCCGGAGCGTCAAGTTTGCGTCCATGCTCGAGTGGACCGTGCGGGTCTACGCGAACGCCTATGCCCGTGCCGACGCCATGGCGAGGGCGGGCACGCTCCCCGCAGATGTGGATCACTCGCGCGAGCGTCTTGCCCGGCTCTTGGGACACGCCGCGATCGGCTATGCCACGCGCGTCGCCATCAGCGGCGACGGTGAAGATCGAATCCACGACGCCGCAGCCCTGGTGAAAGCCACGCCCGGCATCGTGGCGACCGACGGGCCCCGCCTGGGCCGCGCGGCACGCCACGCGGTCATGTTCGCGTTGGGCGCACCGCCAAGCGAAACCAATCGCGACGCCCCGTGGCGAGCCCGACTTCGCGCCTGGTGGCAGCGCTGCGAGGCCGAGGGTTGGGCCCCGGCCGGCTCGGCACAGGACGCCGAGCGATCGCTGCTCGATCAGGCCCCCCTCCCCGCCGCAAGGGGTCCGGTTGGGAACAGTACGGGTTCGGTGGGGCCGAGTGGGCCAGGCGTCGGTCCCCAGCCCGCACAGATGGCACAGGCGGCTCAACCCGCGCCTGTTTTCGGACGATAACAAACCCGCTGCCCATACCGGGCCGCCGTCTTTGGCTGACGTGTTATCCGGAGGTTGGACCAGTGAACATCGCCTTCATCGGGATCGGCAAACTCGGCTTCCCCTGTGCCGTCGCGCTCGCGATGAAGGGGCACACGGTCCACTGCTTCGACACCAACAACGACCTCGTCGCGGGCTACGAGCGGGGCGAAGTGACGCCCTTTGAGCCGGGCCTCGAAGAGCAGTACGCCGCGGCTCGCGCCAACATGCGTTTCTGCGCGTCAATCGACGACGCCATCGCGTCGAGCGAGGCGATCTTCGTCGCCGTGCCCACGCCGCACGCGCCGCAGCACGACGGCTCGTTCCCCTACGACGGCATCGGCCGCGACTTCGACAACACCCCCATCCGCACCAGCCTGATGGAGGTTGGCCGCGCGATCGGCAAGCATGTGAAGGCCGACCACCAGTACCGCACGATCCTGGTGATCTCCACCACCACGCCCGCCACCATGGCTGATGACCTTGGCCCCGCGACGGAAAAAGCCGCGGGACGCCGCATCGGCGACGGCTGGACGATGATCTACAACCCCTTCTTCATCGGCCAGAGCACGGTGGTGCGCGATTTCCTGAATCCGGAGTTCGTGCTGCTGGGCACGCCCGCGGGTAATGCCGACAGCGGCGAAGGCGAGCGCGTGGCGCGGTCGCTTTACGGCTCGCTGCACAGCCAGCCCATCTGCCCCATGACCTGGACCGAGGCCGAGACCGTCAAACTCGCGTACAACACCTATCTCGGGCTCAAGGTGCTCTTCGCCAACACGGTGATGGAGATGTGCCACCGCCTGCCCGACGCCAACTGCGACGTGGTCAACGCGGCCCTCAAACTCGCCAAAGACCGGCTCATCAGCAGCAAGTACATGGACGGGGGCATGGCCGACGGCGGCCCCTGCCACGGCCGCGACCAGATGGCCATGTCCTACACCGCCCAGAAACTGGGCATCCGTTACAACATCTTCGACGCGATCAATCACGGCCGCGACGCCCAGACCGGCTGGCTCGCCGACCTGATCCAGACCCACCGCGCCGGCCGCCCCGTCGTGCTGCTGGGCATGGCCTTCAAGCCCAACACCAATCAGACCCAGGGCAGCCCGGCGATTCTGCTCGCCAACATTCTTCGCCAGCGCGGCATCTTCCCCGTGTCGCACGACCCCATCCTGCGGCCTGATGCCGAGTTGCCCGATCGCCCCGCGATCTACTTCATCAGCACGCGCTGGATCGAATATAAGAACTTCGCGTTCAGGCCGGGCGACACCATCATCGACCCGTGGCGGATGATCACCAAGGTGCCCGAGGGCGTGGAGTACATCCCCGTCGGCCGCCCGTCGGCGGGCCAGGCCATCGAAGTGAAGTCGCCGCTGCCGGTGGCGGTGGGGCAGTAAGAGGTCGAGCGGTGGCACGGGCGTCCCGCCTGTGCGAAACGGGTAGTGCTCTATGGCCAAGCCACGCATCGTCGCCATCGTTCGAGTGCTCTACGGCAGCGATTTTGCCGAGGAGTCGATCGCATCGGTCTATGACCATGTGGATGCGGTGCTGTGCGTCATCAGCCGCCGCATCTTCGGTGGCGCGAAGAAAGTTTGTTATTTCGGCCACGACGTGCATTTTCCGCACGACATGGACGGCGTCGAAGCCGCGCTGCGGCGGTTCAAGGCCGAGCGCGACCACGCGAACAAACTGACAATCGTTGAGAACCCGTACGACACCGAACTGGTCGGCCAGATGCGACTTATCACCAATGAAATGGTGATCCCGGCGAATCCAGGCGCGACGCATGTTCTGCTCCTCGAACCCGACGAGGTGTATCACGAGAACGTGATCGCACGGCTCGTTGAGCAAGCGGCGGATGATGCAGTGGACGAGTGGATGGTCGCGCCGCACCTCTTCTGGCGCACCTGGCGCTGCGCCTCGACGCGCGACAACCCATACGTCGTGCTGCGAGCGATCAAGGGACGGAAAGACATCGGGCCGACCTCTCACGCGCTGCTGAGCCTGGAAAAGGGCATGAAGCGTGTGAACTCGGGCCTGCGATTCCACAACTTCGGCTACGCGGCATCGTCGCGAACCGTTTTCTGGAAGCACCTCGCGTCGCTCTCATTCTCTCGTGATCTGAACCTCGATTCGCCGCCCCGGGAAGAGTGGTTCGAGAGCGTCTGGTCGCCTTGGAACATGGTGACCAATCCGCGCACCGACCTCTGCCCATCCAAGGGCTACGAGACGGCGTTTCCGCCGGCCCAGGCGTACCCGTTCGACGAACTCCCCGCTTCCATGCAGAAGCGCATCATCGAGAACCCCCTTCCGGACTGGATCGAACACGACCGGCTCGCGGGCCTCGAAACACCCAGCGCTGAACCGGCCCTCGCAGGCCGCTAGACACGAAAGGCGACTCATGCCGACCGCCACCGCCAATCCCGCTTCCGACATCGCCGCCAAGGTTCGTGCCGCCGAGCCCGGGCTTTCGCTCGAAGCGCTCGCCAAGGTCGCGGCGCAGTACGACGCCGACTACTACGAACGCGGCATCGAATCGGGCAAGTCGCTCTACACGTCGTATCGCTGGCTGCCCGAGTTCACGCTACCCACCGCGATGGTCATCATCGACACGCTCGGCATCCGTCCCAACGACCGCTTCCTCGACTTTGGCTGTGCTAAGGGGTACATCGTCAAGGCCCTGCGCATGCTCCGCAGGGACGCCTGGGGAATCGATGTGTCGAAGTACGCCATCGAGCAGGCACCCGATGATGTCAAGCCCTTTGTGAGCGTGTGCGACGACCTCGACGCCTACGCGATGGTCGAGCGGTTCCAGTTCGGCATGGCCAAGGACGTTCTCGAGCACATCCCGTACGAAGTCATGGACGACACAGTGCGTTCGCTCTCGCGCCTGTGCGACACGCTCTTGGTTGCCGTCCCCCTTGGACGAACGGTGCGCGCGGGCGAGCCCAAACGCTTCGTCATCGAAGCGTCGGAACTCGACCGCACGCACATCATCCGCGAAGACCCCTCGTGGTGGTGCGACACGCTGCGCCGTCACTACGCCGACGTGCAGTGGCAGCACCACATCGAAGGGATCAAGGACCACTGGCACAAGGTCAGCCCGCTGGGCAATGCCGCGTTCATCTGTCGGCGACCGTTGTGTCGGTAGGCAGGCTCAGGTTTCGCAAGCGAAGTGGTCGGCGATGAAGTCGCTGAGGTCATCTGGATCGACGTTGGTGTCGCCGTTGTAGTCCGCTTCTGCGCACGGTGGCGATGCGTAATAGCATGCGATGTAGTCACTCAGGTCGTCGGCATCGACCAGACAGTCGCCTGAAGTCTGTGCGCTGGCAGGTAGTTGTTACTTCACGGATAACGATCTGAAAGAGCGTGTCGTCGTAGATCGAGTTGCTGTCCTTCGGATCGACGGCGAAGTCAAGGACGTCGTCGGCCTCGGCTTCCAGGTAGAAGCAATCCGCCGTCAGTCCGCTGTCATCTTCCAACTCTCTTGACCACACGACCGACGTGCTGCTGCCTCGGTGCAGGTACGCAAAGCAGTTGAGGGATCTCTGAACAACCTGCGCGCAACCTCTGGCGATCGGATAGCGTATCG
>CAZPPX010000052.1:0-7823 GCA_964588585.1 uncultured Phycisphaeraceae bacterium | reverse complement strand
GGTACGAGGAATCGTGGGGAGAAAAGAGTTTTGAGAAAATCGGCGCGGGGGGGGGTCAGCGTGTCATTTTGCGCGCGCAAAGGCTGCGTTAGGGTGGGTGGATTGCTTAAGCCGAACGCGCGCGTCAGTTCCCTACGCTTGAACATGAAGCGCCTTCTCCCGGGCATCCTGATCATCCTCGCGCTGGTCGCGTTCGGATGGTGGCGCAACCGGCCCGTGGCCATCCCGGCAATCTTCGATACCCGACCGCTCTCGCAGGTGCTGGGCGACGCTGAGGCGCAGGGCAAACCGGTGATCGTGAAGGCGACGGCGAGTTGGTGCCCGCCGTGCAAGGAGATGGACCGGACCACCTTCAGCGACGCGAGCGTTGCCGAGGCGATCCGTGCCGCGGGCTTGGCGGCGCATGTCGATATCGACGAGCACGAGGCCGCTGCCGAGGCGTGGGGCATCGAAGGGGTGCCGACCACACTCGTCTTGTACAAGGGCCGCGAACTCGCGCGGGCCGAGGGCTACATGGCCCCAGAGCAGTTCAAGGCCTGGCTTGCGGAGGCGCTCACGCGTCGATAGCGAATCCGTCGTGCCGGTGGCGTCGTGCGCTGACGCGTCGTCCGAGCATCGTCGTCGATGGTGGTTACGAATGTGGCCACGTTGAGGTTCCCCCTCCCGGCCTCGCCGAGCCTCAGTGATTCTTCCCGAGTTACCTCCTCGGCAACCCCACCACCACCACGCCCCCATCCACGCCCTCGGCTTGCGCGCTCACGCCATCCGGCCCGAGCACCTGCACCACCACCTTTCGCGTGGTTCGCTTCATTTGTCCCTCGGTGCCCGCCACCGACACCGTCACCGTGTCACCCTTCAGCGCCGCGGCATACCGCGTCACCAGATACTCGCCCTTCTGATATCCAAACCCTTCCCCGGCATCCTCATACAACGTCCCGCGGGCCTCGCCCTTGTCGTCCAGGCTCACATACAGCGTGAGCGGGTCCACCGGCTTCTGGTCGCTCCACTCCATCACCGGCCCGCACGGCACAATCGCGCCCGCACGCACCTTCAGCACGGGCAAATCCTCGTTCCCCTGCTCGCCCTCCACCAGGTGCACAGTCCGCCACACACCGCCCGGCTCAATCGGGGCCCGGTCGCGCGTGGGCGTGAGCATGGGCACCACCAGCAGGTCACGCCCGAGCAGGAAGGCGTCGTCTTCTGACCGCAAGGCCGGGTCTTTGGGGTCGGCAAAAAACACGGGCCGCGCGACGGGGACGCCCGTCATGCTCGCCTCGTGAAACAGCGTGTACAGATAGGGGAGCAGCCGATACCGTCGCTCGAGCGCCAGTTTGCACGTCCGCTCGGTCGCGGCATCAAACGCCCAGGGTTCTTTGTTGTCGTTCCCCTTGGCGGTGTGGCCGCGGGCAAACGGGAAGAGCGCGCCGCTCCCCATCCATCGCGCGAAGAACTTCCCCTTGGTCTCTTTATCGCCCGAGTGGCTGCCGTTGAACCCGCCGATATCCGGCCCGCTGAACGGCTGACCTGACAGCCCCAGATTCAGCGCCATGGGCACCGATTGCTCGAGGTCCACCCAGGTTGCCGAGTTGTCCCCCGTCCACGTCGCGGCATATCGGTGGCTTCCCAGATAGCCCGCGCGCGTGAGCACGAACGGCCGCTTGTCGGGGTTCACCGTGGCGATGCCGTCGCGCGTGGCCTGGGCCATGAGCATGCCGTAGACGTTGTGGTATTGGGCGTGCGGCCCGGGCTTGAGCGTCACCGCAGGCATGCCCGGCCCGCTCGACCATGAGCCGCCATCATGCCTGTTGTCTTCGGGCATCGTTTTGGACGCGACGGCAAACACCGCGGGCTCGTTCATGTCATTCCACACGCCGTCGATGCCGGTGGCCATGAAGGGCTTGTAGAGCCCTTCCCACCACGTCCGCACATCAGGCCGGGTGTAATCCGGGAACACGCACTGCCCGGGCCACACTGCGCCGTTGTAGACATCGCCCTTGGCGTTTTTCACTGACAGGTTCTTGGCGATCATTTCGTCGTAGATCGGGTAGCCCTTTTCGGCCTTCACGCCCGGGTCGATCATCCAGACGGTACGGAAGCCGTCTTTGTGCAGGTCGGCGTTGAGTTTCGCGGGGTCGGGGAACTGCGCGTTGTCGAAGGTGAAGACGCGATAGCCGTCCATGTAATCGATATCAAACCAGATCACGTCGCAGGGGATCTTGCGGGAACGGAACTCGCGGGCGATCTCGCGCACGCGTGCCTCGGGGTTGTAGGAGTATCGGCACTGCTGATACCCGATCGCCCACCGCGGTGGCATCGGCATCGTGCCGGTCAACTCCGCGAGTCCTTGGCAGACGGCCTCGGGCGAGTCGCGATCGACGATGATCACCGGATATGCCGGGCCTTCGGCGATGATCTCGATGTCGCTATCCAGGTTGATCTCGACGCGCCAGGTGGTGTCTGCCAGGACGCCGAACGCGGTGCCATCGGGCCGAACCGCGAAGACCCAGGGGTGGCTCTGATACAGCGAGGGGTTGGCTTCAGCGGTGTAGCCAAAGGCGTCGGTATTCCACAGAATGGTGGACCGCCCGTTGCGAAGCAAAGGACCGGCGACTTCGCCTGTGCCGTAGAGCGACGTGCCCGGCTCGATGGGCACGGTGACGCGCCAGCGGCCATCGGGCAACTGGTTGAACTGGGGACGCGCCTTGGTCGGCATCGAGGCTGGTGTGCCCACCATGGGCCGCTTGAGCGCCAGTGAGGGCAACTCGGTAGCCGGGTCAACGTTTGGAGCCCGGAATCGCTGAATGCCCTGACCAAGTGACTCGGGGCTGGGTACCTGCGCCCACGCCACCCTCGCCGCTGTGGCCAGTAGCAGCGCGGCGGTGAAGGCGAAGCGAGCCTGAACGCGCTGACAGGAGACGGGCATCACGGACCTCCAGAAGGGGGAGGCACAGTGTAACCGCTCACAGCCTGCCGCTATCACATGCCAAAGACGGTCTCAAAGATTTGCGGGATCCAGCCCTTGGTGGCCCCATCGCGCAGGTCGCCTGTGTGCTCGACTTTGATAACCAGGTTGGCCAACTGCGAGGACTGAACGGTGCCTTGGATGGTCAGGTCCTTGGGGTCGCAGACGCCCGAGACGACGAGTGTTTTGGAGTCGGTGTCGAAGGATTGGGTCTCGCGGGCTTCGATGAGCAGGAGGCCGTTGGGCTTGACCTCGACGACGAGGGCGGAAACGCGGGCGGTGAAGCGGTCCTTGCGCTCGGCGGTGCCTTCGCCCTTGAAGTTGGAGTTGCCGCTCACGTCAACGCCCGGGCCGACCGACCCGATGCCGTCACCGATCGTGGCTTCCTGGATGAGTTTTTTGAGGCTGGGGAAGCGGGCTAGTTCGGCCTTGAGTTCGAAACTCTTCTTGGCCTTGAGGTTCTGCTGCGCCTTCTGAATGCTGGTTTCGTTGATGATGATCTCGATCTTGTCGTGCTTCTGGTATTGCTTTGGCGGGGGAGGCATGACCGAGAAGAGGCTGAGTTGGTCGATGGTGATCACGGGGACCTGTGGAGTAGCGGTGGCGACTGGCGTCGTCCCGGGCGCGGGCGATTGAGCGCCCGCGGCTGGCGCGGAGCCTTGACCGTTGGTGCTGGCGGGTTGGCCGTTGGCGGGGGCGGCGGGTGCCGGGGGTTGAGGTTGTGGTTGCGGGTTGATGGGGCGCTGGAAGAGGCTCTGGGCGTGCGCGGGTGCGCCCAGGGCGATCGCACCGACACAACACGCGAGAAACGACGGACGACAACGGTTGAGGTGGGCGATCATCGCTGGGTTCTCCGGCTGGTGCGGGTCGAGTCCCGTGGTTCCTTCTTCGCGGGCACAATCGGTTCGTTGCGGCTCGATGTGGCCGGGCTCGGCTCCGCCGAGCCATCAAGATTCACCACCACCAGACCCGTGGCGCTCACCCGCGCCAGGAACGACTTCTTCGAGCCCTCGCGGCGGACGTCGATCATGTCCCCCTCGCGGCCCTGCTCGGTGGCGCGGGCCTTGGATTTCAGCACGATGCCGCCGCTGAGGGTGTGCACCGAGACCTCGTCGCCGCGCTCGACCATGATGGCGGGGCGGATGTCATCGGGGCCAATCACCCGGCCTGGTTCGATGCGACGGCGGGCCGACTGGCCGACCACGGCGGTGCGAACCGGTGGTGCGTCGGTGGACGGCGCGATCCAGCGCGATTCGACTTCGATATCGGCATCGGTCACGACATCGCCCCGGGCGACGCTGGCGGTCGCGATGCACGCCTCGCGGCGAACCAGCGCCTCGATGCCGATGGCACGGGAGAGCACCAGACGGTCGCCCGAGTAGATCTCCACCCGGGCTCCAAGACGACCGGAGAGGCTGGAGCCGCCGGGAGAGACTTCAAAGCGACGGCCATCGTCGGTGCGAACGGTGAGCAACGATTCATCCTCGGGCGAGGTGGGGATGAAGCGGAGGCGGAGGTCGGAGGGCTCCACGCTATAGAGCGCGGCCAGGCGACGGGCGATGAGCACCCGCACAGTGGGCTGACTCGAAACATCGACCACCTCGGGTGCGGGGCGGTCCTTGGGCGAGGACTTGGGGTCGGCCGAGGGCGAGGCTGGCTGAGGCGTTGCGGATCGGATGGTGCACGTTGAGCCGCCCAGACGGATGCGCCCGAGGTTTACGCCAGCGCGGTCGAAGGCTGCGCGGAGGTCGTCGGTGGAAACGGTTTCTTTCGCTGAGGCACCGCCGCTCGCCTTGCGGCTGGCGGCATCAACCACCACGAGATCGCCGAGCGATGAGGCGTCGGGGCCGTCGAGACTGGCGACATCGCGAACCCGCATCGGGGCGGTGGCATCGATGGATGCTGTGGAACGGAGAGTGACGGCGGTCGAAGTTTGCGCGAAGGCGCTGGGAACCAGCGCAAGAACGACCAGAAGGGCGATCACCAGCGGTAGGAGTCGCGTCATGGCCGGGGGAGACGCAAGGGGTGTGCCAACGCCGGGCGGTGTGGTTTCTTTGGGACTTGGCGAGCCTTCCACGCACTCCCCGCCCTCCGCCAACCCCCTCCCAGAGAGAGGGATGGGGTTGGGGAGGGCGGATGTCTCAGTCCCGAGTCCCAACGTGCCACCGCATCCGGAGACGCAGCACACGGGCATTCAGGAACCCGCGGCTGAACACCTGCCGTGAACCGTTGGTGATGTCGCTCGTCGGATCGATGATGTTGCCGTTGCCATCCACCGTGTCGCCAACCTTGAGGTAGACAAACGTGGGCCCGATCCGCGTCCACTCGCAGGTGTAGACGTCGGGCGAGAAGGGAATGACCTGGATGCCTGAAGTAATGGCATAATCGTCTCGCGTGAGTGCGGATGAGCGAATGGTGCCGAGGGCGAAGCGTGGAAAGCGTATCAGCAGGCCCGCCGACGCCGCGCGGCCATCATGCCGCCTAGCGCGAGCATGCCCAGCGCGCCGGGTGAGGGCACAACCGTGATCGGCGTGTTCGGGAGCGTTTCGTACGCCCACCGGACGGGTTGGTACATCAGCACGCTCCCCCCACCCACTTCCGCGGTAGGGCCGGAGCGACGGTCAAACTCGATCCAGCCGTAATGAAACTGGTTGTCACCGAGAATCACCCGGAACCCGACAAAGGGGTGCTGACCAAGGAACGGAATACTCCCCAAGCCGATGTTGAACGCACCGACATGCACCCCGGCCTGATCGAACAACCCAGCTGAGCCGACCACTTCGCCACCCTGAAAAATCTGTGCAACGCGATCAAAGGTTGTTTGCTGCCCGGCATTTGGCCCGTTGACGACTCGCGGGACTGTCGTTCGTGCGATTCGCAGCGAATCACCAAACGACACAAACGCGTCAGCGATCACGGAGCTCGAGCTTCCGCCACGGCCTGCGCCGTGCGACAGGCTCCTCGCGGCATTGAACATCGACTGCCCCTGCGGAGGCAATGTAGGATCAAATGCCGCGCCTGGGTTCGGGAGATCGCCGTTGGCGACCCATACAAACGTCGCATTCGAGTTATCGAACATCACGACGGCACCGAATGCACTAGTAGTGCTCGTGAGAACAACGCACGCGAAAGTTCGCCAAATCATGGAGATAGTCCTCTTAGTAACTGCGGACTCCAACCAATGGGCAAGCCGAGAACGACTGATCGAATCCGGGGATGGGCCACTCGCCCAGCTCCGACCATCGCGGCGTTGCCCGAGTGGGATCGAGCGTTACTGTCCAGCCGCTGATCGGAGTAAAACCGTCGCTGGCCAACTGCAGTGCGCGCGCGACTTGCCCTGAACCCTTGTTGTTTTGCACGATGTACTCTGAACCAGGATTGATGTAGTGCATAAGCCAATACGGCGAGAGCACTGTCCCCGTGGTCTCGTCTTCGTCAATGAGATACGTTGGGCAGATCACATGCAGCACATCCGGCAACGCCCGCTCGGTAATGAAGAGCGTGTGCGGATAGTGACTTTGCATATCGCGCAGCCACGCGGCACCCTGTCCAGGCGAGACAGCGCCGAGCGTGAACTCGTCCAATCCGACAACCTGCGCCTTCCAGACTTTCACCACCAGATTGAGTTCGCGTCGCATCCTGCTCACATCACTTGAACTGGATGGATCAAACTCGTGACGTGCCAGGTTGCTCCAAGTATCTGAGTCCGGAACCCTGCACGCATGTCCCCAATAGAGTCCAATCTGCATCGCGTCACGGGCTTCTCGCATGGCCTGGCGAATGGTCGTCGGACCCACCCCATCGCCAACGATGTCCAGCGTCTCTACTCCCGTCGCGAATCGCGGATCAAAGTCGCCGACGTTGTTGGGCGGCCCTTCCGTGACAGTGTCAAATCCAGAAAGCGCCCAGATCATCACTCGAGAAACAGTCTTCGGGATGTACCCCGCAGCAGCCTCGGCAAACTTGAAGTAGCCATCCGGTATCGCCCCGGCACCATTTGTTGATGGGTTCCGAAGATCGCCAACCTCAAATCGTCGGGGATTGCCACCTGAATACGACTGCCCGGTTGATGCGTTGAACGACCCCATCACCCGCCCATTCCACCCACCCATCCGCCGGTAGTCCGGTTTGCCGTAGAGATAGCGGAAATACTGCTGATAGCCCCGCACCGTCCACAGCCACTCCTGCGCGGCATCCGGCGCTGGGCCAATGTCCGTGTCGGTCCGGTCGTTGATTCGAACGCTCAGGATGTAGCGCCGCTTGCCTCCCGGCGGGATGGTGAACCAGTCGTCCGACGAGAAGATGCTGTTGTCCGGGCGCGCACGGAATCGGTACTCCGTGTTGGTCCGGGCGCGAGTCTGCATCGCGTGGTCGTACCTGAGCGCCGGATACAACATCGCCATGCAGATGTTGTACGGATTGTCGGTGGAGTCCCGGATCAGGATAATCGGGCTGTACAGATCACCGGGATAAACGCGGTAGTTCTCGTCGACGGTTCCAGCGTTGGCGAACCCATCGCCACGTTCTTTGAGCAGTTCGATGGTGCCGTGGAGGTCGAATCCGGTGGCATCGAAGCCAAACCCGCCGATTTCCTTGGGCGTGCCCCCGGTATTGTGGAAGTCGAAGATGAGGTCGAAACCCATCTCGCGCTCGGTGCCATACGGCGTGCTGAACGCCAGGTCAATCTCTTTGATGGTCAGCGTCGGCGTGAGCGTGGCACCGGACGAACTCCCGTCGGAGTGCAGGTTGGCCGCGGGCATCACGAGCACTTCCCGGTCGGATTGATCGGTATCAATCACCTTGAAGTCCGAGCCATCGATTTGGGCCGTAAAGCGTGGCATGGGCGCTCGTTCAGATGAAC
>CAZPPX010000051.1:0-8086 GCA_964588585.1 uncultured Phycisphaeraceae bacterium | reverse complement strand
AGGGGGTGCCAAGTCCCATTATCGCGCGCCCAGACGGCGCGGGGGACGCATCAGTTTGACGGTCCACGACTTCTTGTTCGCGGCTCGACTGCAAAGGACCGTATTATCGCGTTATTCGACGGGGACAACTGGGACGAGCAAGAGGTTGTTGTTCCAGGGAATGACGTCCATTGTCACGACATCACGCAGGTGGACCTACGGTCCTGATTGTTCACGAGGGCGCGACTCCGCGTCCCTCCCCCTCTCAGCGCCCTCTGCGTCGCCCCGCTCCCGCCCTACTTCAACAACCTCTCCAAGAAGTGAATATCCACACCCCCGCGCTGGAAATCCGAGTTCTCCATCAGCCGCTGATGCAGCGGGATCGTCGTCTTGATCGGCTCCACCTTGAACTCACGCAGCGCTCGGCTGGTGCGCGTCATGCATTGCTGCCGGTCGTCGGCGTGCACGATCAACTTGCCCACCATGCTGTCGTAGTGCTTGGGCACCACGTACCCCGTCACCACATGCGTATCCATGCGGATGCCCGGGCCGCCCGGCGGCTCCCACCGCGTTACCGTGCCCGGCTGCGGCATGAAGTTCCGTGCCGGATCCTCCGCGTTGATGCGGCACTCGATCGCGTGCCCGTTTACCGTCACATCCTTCTGGCGATAGGGCAGCACCTCGCCCGCCGCCACGCGGATCATCGTCTTGACGATGTCGATCCCCGTGATCATCTCCGTCACCGGGTGCTCCACCTGCACGCGGGTGTTCACTTCCAGCATGTAGAAGTTCTGCTTGCCATCCATCAGGAACTCGACGGTCGCGGCGCCGTGGTACTTGGCCCGCTGGATCAGCCGCACCGCGGCCTCGCACACCGGCTCGATCTTGCGGCGCTCCAGGCCCGGGCTCGGCGCTTCCTCGATGAGTTT
Organism: uncultured Phycisphaeraceae bacterium; assembly: GCA_964588585.1. Lineage (GTDB taxonomy): Bacteria > Planctomycetota > Phycisphaerae > Phycisphaerales > UBA1924 > JAEUIX01. The sequence continues at coordinate 7,178 of CAZPPX010000051.1, read as the reverse complement.
CTGATGCCGCCGCTGCACCGAGCAGTTGCGCTCCCACAGGTGGATGGCGTTCCCGTGCTTGTCGCCGATCACCTGAATCTCGATGTGCTGCGCGTGCTCCAGGTATTTCTCGATGAACACCGCGCCGTTGCCGAACGCCGCCTGGGCCTCCGCGCTCGCCGCCTTGATGTTCGACCGCAGCGTCACCTCGTTGTGGCACACACGCATGCCGCGGCCGCCGCCGCCGGCGCTCGCCTTGATGATCACCGGATACCCGATCTTCAACGCCACCCGCGCGGCTTCATCCTCTTCCTCGATCGCGCCATCCGACCCCGGGAAGATCGGCACCTTCGCGGCCTTGGCCGCGTTCTTGCACGCGACCTTGTCGCCCAGTTGCGCCATCGCCTCGGGCGTCGGGCCGATGAACTCGATCTTGCAATCCCGGCACGCCTGCGCGAACTCCGCCCGCTCGCTCAGAAACCCGTACCCGGGATGGATCGCGTCGACATTGGCCACCTCGGCCGCGGCGATGATCCGCGCGATGTTGAGGTACGACTCCTTCGCCGGCGGCGGCCCGATGCAGATCGCCTGGTCCGCCAGCGCCAGATACGGCGCCCCACGGTCGGCCTCGGAAAACACACAGACCGACTCTACCCCGAGTTCCCGGCATGCCCGGATCACCCGAAGTGCGATCTCGCCACGATTTGCGATGAGGATGCGTGAAAACATAAGTAGGCACTGGGGGCTAGGCACTAGGCACTAGCAGAACAAAGGCAAGGGGCGCACATGTCTTCTTCTGCTAGTGCCTACTGCCCAGTGCCTTGTGCCTTCAGACCGGCCCTTAGGCCGGTCTGACCAGGAACATCTTCTGGCCATACTCCACCGCCTGTCCGTTCTGCACGAGCACGCGCTCGACGGTCCCAGCGATCTCGGCCTTGATCTCGTTGTACACCTTCATCGCCTCGATCAGGCACACCGTCGTATCGGGATTGATCACCCCGCCCGGACTCACAAACGCCGGTGTATCGGGGTTTGCCGCAGAATAGAACGTGCCGACCATCGGGCTGGTGATGGCCACCAGGCCCGCGTCGCTGTCGCCGCCGCTCGCGGCGGGCGCTGCCGGCGCATCATCCGCCTGAGCCGCCGGGCTCACGGCGGCAGGCGGTGCCGCCACCGCCACCGGCGCGTGATGCACCACAGGTCCGCCCGCGTAGCCACGCTTGACGGTGACGGTCTCTTCCTTGTCCTGAAGGTTGAGTTCCGAGAGGTCGTTCTCGACCATCAGGCGGACCAGTTCCTTGAGTTTGCGAATGTCAATCATGGGGTGTTACCTAAAGACGCCAGACTTCAGACGCCTGACGCCAGTGCGAACGACTCACGCCGCCATTCCCGACCGAAGCCTGACGTCTGACGTCTGGCGTCTCCAACTCATCGCGTCGCCCACTTGAACGACCTCGGCAGCGAACACAGATTCTCATTCCCCTTGGCCGTGATCAGATAGTCATCCTCGATCCGCACCCCGCCCACGCCCGGCAGATAAATCCCCGGCTCCACCGTCACGATCTGCCCAGCCTCCAGCGGCGTACCCGATGCCATGTGCGACAGCCGGGGCTCCTCGTGCCCGTCCAGGCCGATGCCGTGGCCCAGGCCGTGGCCGTACTGCTCTCCGTACCCGGCCTTCGTGATGATGTCTCGCGCGATCCGGTCGATCTCGCGCGTCGATGCGCCGGGCTTCAGCGCCGCCGCTGCCGCCTCGTGCGCGTCCAATACGATCGCGTAGATCTCCGCCAGTTTCTTGGGCCACTTCCCCCAGCAGACCACCCGCGTCATGTCGCCGTGGTACCCGGCATACGTCGCGCCCCAGTCGATCAGTAGCCCCTGATGGCGACCGAATTTCGCCGGCCCGGGCCGATAGTGCGGGTGCGAGCCGTTGGCTTTGGCCGCGATGATCGTTTCAAACCCCGGCTTGGGCGACCCGCGCCCCTTCATCCCGGCTTCCAGGGATGCCGCGATCTCCAGTTCGCTCACCGGTCCCTTCTTCAACTGCCGATCCAGCCATGTAAGCGTTTCCTCAAGCGCGGCTTCCTGAATCGCCACCGCGTTGCGGATCAGCCCAACCTCATGCGCATCCTTCACCGCACGCAGGCCGATGACCAAGCCCGATGTCTCGACCAAAGCCGCCTTGGTGCCCTTCGAAAGTGCTTGCCGCAGCGCGAGCGTCATGTGCTCCGCTTGCACGCCCACCTTGGCCAAGCCCGATCCCTTCAGCACCCCGGCCACCGCTTCGGCCATCGGACCGGTCCGTATCACCACTTCCCAAACCCCCCCGACCCGCAGCGGCTCCAGTTCCTCCTGATAGCGAAAGTCCGACACGATCACGGGCTTGCCCGGGCCCAGCAGGGCGTACGAATCGCCGCCCATGAACCCGGAGAGATAGCCCACATCGTTGGGATTGGTGACCAGCAGCGCCGGCAGATTGAGTGCCCCTAAGGCTTTAGCCAGGCGGGCACACCGCGCGTTCAGATCGGGTGAAGACCTGCCCTTGCGACCGGCACCAGACGATGGGCACGGGGTCGATCGAGCCGGTTTGCGAGCGGTCAAGGTCGCGGCCATGGGCGGGGATGATACCAGGAACCCGGCGAGATTGCCGCCGTTCGATGGGTATTAGCGGACAATGAGTGAAAACACTAGTCGACGTGAGATTGCCCCCAAATCTTCCCCAGGCCGCGCACGTCTACCCCCATTCGACATTCAGAAGGACAACCTGCTGGCCCGGGTGCGCGGCGAATCGCATCCTTCAGGGTCAGGACAGTGAGGGCGCTGGAGGAGAGCGCCTTCACCATCCTGCCACGAGCCCCTGCAAAGGCCCTGCACCGGAATGCCTCCCCGGTGCGGGGCTTCTCTGTTTTTGTCTCCAGCCAAATCAACGACTTGACAGCCGCGTGATTCATGTTACCATATGGTCACATGTGCGACGGGGATCAGACCATGCCGTTTGGAAAGCACTCGCCGACCCCACCCGTCGGCAGGTGCTTGACCTGCTTAGTGCACAGGCCCGTACGACCGGCGACCTGTGCGCTGCGTTCCCGTCGCTGTCGCGTTTCGCGGTCATGAAGCACCTTCGCGTCCTGGAGGATTCCGGGCTCCTGCTCACACGCAAAGACGGCCGCCAGGTGTGGAATCACCTCAATGCCGTCCCGCTCCGTGAGGTGTACGAACGATGGGTCGGCGGCGAGGCATCACGTCTGGCGGGCGCGCTGTTGCGATTGCGCGATGCGGCAGAGCGCGCCGAGCCTGCGTCTGCGGAGCCGATAGCGACGCCCAGCAGTGCCTCGCCAGCAGTGCTCGCCAAAATGGAACAAGTGCTCGACGCGCCACCCGGCGCGGCCTGGCCCGCGATCCGGACGCGTGCGTCGCGCGACCTTTCAGACGCGACGACACCCGACGACTCAACCCTCGAAGGCACTTGGACGCTCCGAAGCACGCCCGAGCCCACGCCACCCGTGCGTGTGCGCCTTCACGTCGCGCCCGAGGGCACCGGTACCCGCGTAACGCTCGCCGCGTCGCCCATCGACGGCACACCACTTCAACCCCCCCACTCCAACCCCCAACCGCCCGCATCCACCGCTGGCTTGCTTGCCGCCGCCGCCGCGTGGATCGCGGCGTGAAGCCCATCGTTTCCCCTTCGCCCTCGACCGAAGTCGTGGGCGCTGCGTCACTCATCGAAACCACACAACCGTTTGCACAAGGAGACCCGTATGAAGAAGACCACGTTGATGACCGCACTGGCCTGTGCCTCGATCGCTGGCGCGATGCTCGCCGGCTTTGGCCCTGCGCAGCCTGAAGGCAAAGACCCCAAGGGCCCTGCGGCCGCCGCGCCAGCACCCAAGAAGCCCACCCTGCTCGACAAGTTCAAGCCCCTCGCGGGCACATGGGAGCGGGTCGTCGACGGCAAGAAGCAGGTCTCCATCGTCGGCAAGGTGACCAGCGCCGGCCACGTCTACTGCGAAACCATGCTGCCCGGCACCGAGCACGAGATGACCAACATGTACCACATGGATGGCCACGACCTGGTCGTCACCCACTACTGCGCCGCGGGCAACCAGCCCCGCATGCGCTGCAAGGGCGAGAGCGCTCCGGGCGTCTTCCACTTCACCTTCGACCAGGGGACCAACCTCGCCAAGGGTCAGATGTACATGGGCGATCTCAAAGTCACCATCGTTGACGAGAACACCATCAAGCAGGAATGGACTTCGCTGGTCGATGGCAAGCCGGCCGACCACAACGCGGTGTTCGAGTTGACGCGAAAGAAGTAATCGATCTGATTCGCGCGGGCGACACCGGCTGCCGCTGGTGTCCCCGATTCTGAAAGGGTGGCACGGCCAAGCCGCTCGGGGCTTGGCCGTGGAGTGTCGTTGAAACACAGTCAAGCCCAGAGCGATTTGACCGCGCCACCCGTACCACCCGTTTGCACATCGCACCGAGGAAATGCACATGGCCCGCACCAAGAAGAACACCAAGCCAGCCACGAAGGCGAAGACGTCGAAGGCCAAAGCCAAGCCCCGCGCCGGCGCTCGCCTGCAACCCGCGCACACCGCCCAACTCGAACTCTCGATTCCCATCGACGCCCCACGCGAGCGCGTGTTCCAAGCCCTGCTCAACGAGACCACCGCGTGGTGGCCGGCGGACTTCTTTGCTGCGGGCATGGGACGCGCGTGCCCCGGGCCCGCGCCGGTCATGCGCATCGAGCCACGCGTGGGCGGGCGGATGTATGAAGACTGGGGCGAGGGGCGCGGTGCCCTGTGGGCCACGGTGCTCACGATCGATCCGCCGGCCCGCCTGGAGATGATCGGCCACGTGACCCCGACGTTCGGCGGGCCGCTGAGCAACACACTGCAGTTCCTGCTCGAGCCGCGCGGGACGAGCGCGTGCACGTTGAAACTAGTGGATTCGATGGTCGGTGCCGTGAAGCCCGGCACCGCCGAGTCGATGGACGAGGGCTGGAAGATGCTGCTCGGGCAGGCGTTGCGGGCGCACTGCGAGGGTTGACGGCAAGGGCTGACAGCGATGGTTGAGCCGCGATCTCACCTGCATGAAAGCCGCGGATTGTCTTCGCGCGAAGGGCGAGCCAAGGTACACTGCCCGGAAGCACATGCCGTGCTTCCGGAGAGATCGCATGCGCACGCACTCTGCTTCCGTCGCCGCTTTGGCTGTCGGCTGGTCGGTGCTCACATCTGCCACGCTGGCCCAAGCACCCGTCAAACTGTCGGCTTTCGGTGGCAGCGGCGGCATGTCGCCCCAAGCCCGCGGCCTGGCCACCATCGGCTCGCGACTCGTCTTCTCCACCGGTGAGTTTGGCGACGCCGGGCGCCTCGGCCTCTGGCGCTCCGATGGCACGCCGCTTTCCACCGTGCGCTTCGCGCCGAGCATCACCATGGTCACGAGCGGGTTCGCCGACCCGGGCGATTCCGACTCGCGCCCGGGCCCCGTCACCGCCGGGCAACTCGTGTTCTTCGTCGGCGCGGAAGGCTCGATGGGGCCGGCCGGGCCCACCGCGCTCTATCGCACCGATGGCACGACCGAGGGCACGTTCCTCCTCCGCCAGTTCACCGACGCCAGCGGCACCATCACCATCTCGCCCACGCAACTGTGCCCAGTGGGCGACACGCTCTACTTTGCCGTGCAATCGGCCCTGTGGAAGTCCAACGGCACCATCGCGGGCACGCAACTGGTGCTCGACCTCGCCGACCCGATGTTCGCACGACTCCGCGGGTTCACCGACCTCAACGGCACGCTGCTGTTCTTCACCAGTGACTTTGCGGCCGAGGGCGTGCGCGGCCTGTGGCGATCAAGCGGCACGCCCGGCACGACGCAGCGCCTCATCGCCGGGCTGAATCTGGATCAGCAAGGCGACCCCGGCTTGCCGCCGGGTCAGAAGCGGCCGATTGTTGTTGGCGGGCGAGCGTTTTTCAGTGCCGCCATCACCGGCGGGCCCCCCACCGCCGGTGCGTTATGGACCAGCGACGGCACCGTCGGTGGTTCGTTCGAAGTCGCGACTTTTCCCAATAGCGGGCCGGGCTCATCGCCCCGCGGCTTCACCGCTGTGGGTGACTCGGCGTACTTCATCGTGGGCAACACGCTGTGGCGCACGATCGGCTCGCCTCCCCTGGCCGCGATCGTGCGCGACTTCAACTCGCCCGAGTTCCCGAACATCTCGCCCCTCTCAACACTCGACAACCAGGTGATCTTCAGCATCAATAGCGGGATTCTGGGCGCAAACGCTGGCCTCTGGCGCAGCGAAGGCTCGTCGCCCACAACTTCCCGCTTCGCACCCAACGTGTTCATTGACCTCTTGAACAGCAACCCGACCGACAACGTGACCAAGCGCCCTGCGGCCGTGGGCGGCCACCTCTACTTCACCGGCACGACCGACCCCGCCGCGGCGGGCGGCAACGCGGGCCTGTGGCGCAGCGACGGCACGCTCACCGGCACCGTCGAGGTCGCCCGCTTCACCGACCCGTTCTTGCCCGGTTCGACTTCCCCCGACAGTTACACGCCGACCAACTCTGGACGCCGGCTGTACTTCCGGGCCGGGGCCGATGTGTATGTGTTTGACGTGCAGAATTGCCGCGCGGACTTCAACGGCGACGGGAACATCGACCCGGACGACCTGTCGGACTTCATCGCGGTGTACTTCTCGCCGTGCCCCTGAGGGGGTTGCGCCGTAGACTCACAGATCATGCGAACCAATATCCTGGCCTGGGGGGCACTCGTGAGTATCGCCTCACTCACTTGCGCCTGCGGCAAGGCGGCACCGGCTACCAAACCGGTCCCCGCCACGAGCGTGAACTGGACCGCCAGCGCGGAAGATCCGTGGAAACTCATCGCGCATGGCGAGAAGAGCCGGACCTATGCGCAGCCGTCGCGACTCGCGCCGGGTGATCCGATCGTGGTGGTGAGCCGAAGCACGAAGGTGTTTCAGGACGAACGGCTGCGGCGTGCTTCGCCAGAGGTCTTCATCCGCGAAATGGGCCTGTGGCAGATCACGAGCGCGCCAATGACGATGGCGACGGACCGCTGGAAGTACCGTGGCGTATGAGACCACCTTGGATGGCGAGCATCTGAAAACCAAGCGCAAGCACCGAGTGATGCGTCCCCCGCGCCGTCTGGGCGCGCGATAATGGGACTTGGCACCCCCT
>CAZPPX010000050.1:0-8773 GCA_964588585.1 uncultured Phycisphaeraceae bacterium | reverse complement strand
GAGGGGGTGCCAAGTCCCATTATCGCGCGCCCAGACGGCGCGGGGGACGCATCACATGCACGTAATCAAGCGAATTCTCAGTATCCCCCCCGAAACACCGCCATTGGTCGCCCCTTCAGGCATGACCGTTCTGGGAACCGTCGGGTTGCAGTTCTCACCGAGCGACGGTGTTCTCGATCGACTTCAGCCCGGCATACATCCTCCCCTTCCCTGGCACCTAGGGGCGAGGTCAACACCCATTGCACAGTAACCTAGGGTGGCAGGTCGGGTCGAACCGCAGGAGCGGATGAGCCCGCAAACTACCAAGGAGAACGTGGGTGGCGCGTATGCGGCACGATCGCCTCTACGGAGGTGACCGATGCCGTGGAGGAACGCACCCGTGTCTCTTCAACACCTGTCACCCACGTGCCTACACCGAGCCGACATCTGTGGCACGGGGCTCAATCCTTCTCGCAACGAAACATCACCGCGTCAGTTCGGCTTTTTGCTCCCTCCCCCAACCCCCTCCCTCTGGGAGGGGGTTTTTCGGAGCCGTTTTGGTCAGCCTCGGCTCATCTCCGGCACATGCTTGCGGATGACTGCCAGCACGTCTTCGCGCTCGCCGCCGCGGCGTACCGAGGCCAGTTCGGCCACCATGCGTGACAGGTCGGCCACTTCGCCCGGGCCGCCGCGCCAGCAGGTGATGCCGGGGTGTTTGGTTGGTGCCAGGTTCTCCGCGGCATAGGCCAACTGCTCGGCCAGTTTCTCGCCCGGACGAATGCCGGAGAAGACGATCGATATCGTTGGCGCGTTCGCGGGTGTCGCGACCGTCGCGGCGAGATCCGATGAAGCCCCTTCGGGCAGCGCCGGCGAGAAGCCGTGGAACGCCGCGAGGCGCACGGCGAGATCGAGAATCCGCACCGGCTCGCCCATGTCGAGCACATACACCGGCGCGACGCCCCCCTCACCCGCCCCGCCTTCAACGTTGTCAACGCCAGTCATGGCCGCGGCCTGCACCACCAGCGTCGCGGCCTCGGGAATCGTCATGAAATACCGCGTCATCCGCGGGTCGGTCACCGTCAGTGGGCCGCCCTCGGCCAGTTGCTGCTGCCAGATCGGGATCACGCTGCACGCGCTCCCCAGCACGTTGCCGAAACGCACCATCGACAGATGCGTACCGCCCCCACTTCCCTTTGACGTGCGGGGCCCGGGCAATCGCGCCAGCCCGCCCACATACAACTCTGCCAGGCGCTTGGTCGCGCCCATCACGCTCGTCGGGTTCACCGCCTTGTCGCTGCTGATCATCACGAACCGCTCGGCACCCACCGCCACCGCCGCGTCGGCGATCGCCTTGGTGCCGAACACGTTGTTGTCGATCGCGTGCGAGGGGTGATCCTCCATCAGCGGCACATGCTTGTGGGCCGCGGCATGAAACACGACGTGCGGGCGGCACTCCACCAGATGCCGCAGCGTGCGCTCGGCGTCCACCACATCGTGCAGCACGGCCCGGCGCGACACGCCCGGGAAACGCCGCTTCATCTCGCCATCGATCGTGAAGAGCGCGTTCTCGGCACGCTCCATGAGGATGACCTGCTCGGGCGCGAACCCCGCCACCACCCGCGCCAGCTCCGAGCCGATCGACCCGCCCGCGCCCGTAATCAGCACCCGCTTACCCGTGATGATGGACGCGACGGCCTCACGATCGAGGTCGTGATGCGTGCGGCCAATGAGGGCGGCGTAATCCAGCCGCGCCGGAAGGCCGGTGGGCGACGCTGCGACCGTCGTTTCAGCAGGTGCATCCTCGTACATCAGGTCCGCCAGCGTCGGCACCACGCGATGCGGAATGCCCAGCGCCCCGAGCCCGGCACGCAGCCGCGGCAGCGCGCTCGGGCCGCCAGCCCGGCCATCACTGGGCAAGGCGATCAGCGCCAGGCTGACCCCGACGCGGGTGTGAAAATCGACCAGGGCTTCAAGGTCGCCAATGACCGGTGGGAGCAACGCGGCTCCCGCCGCAGCGGACCCATCGAGCAGCACGCACGACACCGGGCGGCCACCGATCGCGCCGCCAGACTGGCCCCAGATGGCGGCAACGGATGCCGCGGTGCCGATAAGAACCACGACACCTCCACTACTCCCACCCCCCCCACTCCCCCCCGAAGGGTTCGTGCAAGAAGGCGAGGTGGGCGTGGGGGTCGAAGTCGAGATGGAAAGTGCCAGAGCGGGCATGGGCTTGGATATGCGCGGCAAAAGGTACCCCGTTTATCGGTCGATGCGCGAGAGATCGTGAATCGCCGAAGCGGCCCCGCCTCCCCCGTCCCAGGCGGGGGAGGTGCGACCGGGGAGGATGGCTCGCGCCAGAGGGACACCAATCATCACGCCACGCTTGTCGCCACCACCACCGGCCCGTCCGATTCCAATCGCTGGAATCGTGTGCCAAACACCGGCTCCAGCACCTCCGGCTTCAGCACGGCATCCGCCGATCCCTGCGCCGCGACGCGCCCCGACGCATCAAGCAGCACCGCGTCGTCGGTGTCGCGGGCCGCAAGCGTGAAGTCGTGCAGCACCAGCACCACCGCGGCGCCCTCGGCAGCCAACTGGCGAAAGAGCGCCATGGTCCGTCGGGCGTGGGCCGGGTCCATGGCTGAAGCGGGCTCGTCGGCAAGCACGCAGCGCGTGCCTCCTGAGATCGGCCGTCGGCCACGCATCTGCGCCAGCACCCGCGCCACCGCCACGCGCTGCTGCTGACCCACGCTCAGCGCCGCGATCGGCTCCTCCGCCAGTTCGCTGGTCTGCGTCGCGGCCAGCGCGGCGTCGACGGCTTGCTCATCGCGGGGCAGCGCATGCCGCCCCATCGCCACCACATCCCGCACGCGAAAGGGCGACCAGCCCTCGGCACGCTGCGCGATGTAGGCGATCGACGCCGCGCGAGCCGCGCCGACAACCGACGTGGTGTCACGACCATCGAGCGTGGCCCGGCCCGCCATGGGCTTCAGCACGCCCAGCAGCAACCGCAAGAGCGTGCTCTTCCCGCTGCCATTGGGACCAAGCACCGCCGTCACGCGCCCGGGCTCGAATCGCGCCGAAACGCCCGCAAGCACCGGCTTGACCGGCACGAACGCAAACTCGACGTTCTCGCACGCGAGCGACATGGGTAATCACTGGTTGAAAACAAGACACACCGGGCGAGCGCCACTCGGGAACACAGGCGGGCGCTGTGCCACCCAAGGCACTGGCGCGCCGCAAACTCAGAACATCCGCAACTGCGAACTCACCACCTCGCCCGTGGTCGGGTGGTCGATATCAATCCGGTAATCGCCGCTGAAGCACGCGGCACAGTAATCCCGCCCCGGGTGCCGCACGCACGACAGCAGCCCCTCCAGCGAGAGGTACGCGAGCGAATCAACCCCCAGGAAGCGCCGGATCTCCTCCACCGTCTTGTCGTGGGCGATCAACTGGTCGCGCGACGCGAAATCGACCCCGAAGTAGCACGGATGCCGGATCGGCGGGCAGGAAATCCGCAGGTGAATCTCCTTGGCACCGGCGGCCCGGATCTGCTCCACCTTGGCCCGGGTAGTCGTTCCGCGCACGATGGAATCGTCCACCACCACGATCCGCTTCCCCCCCACGACTTCACCGATCACGTTCAGTTTCAGCCGCACCGCTGCGGCACGCTCCGCCTGTGTCGGCTTGATGAACGTCCGCCCCACATACCGGTTCGGCACGATGCCCTCGCGCAGGTGCAGGCCCGATGCCCGCGCAAACCCGATCGCCGCCGAACGACCCGAGTCGGGCATCGGGATCACCACATCCGCGTTCGCCGGCGATTCCTCGGCCAGGCGCTCGCCCATGCGCTCGCGCGCCACCTGCACGTTCTGTCCGAACACACTGCTGGCCGGGCTCGCGAAATAGACATGCTCGAACACGCACATCGCCAGCGGGTCGCACCGCGTGGAGAATCGCCGCGACGACACGCCCGCGTCGCTCAGCGTCACGATCTCGCCCGGCTCGATCTCTCGCACGAGTTCCGCGCCCACCACATCCAGCGCCACCGTCTCGCTGGCCACCACGTGCCCCCCGTCGGGCAGTTTTCCCAGCACCAGCGGCCTCCACCCCCACGGATCACGGGCCGCCTCGACGCGATCCGGAAACAGAAACACCAGGCAGAACGCCCCTTGCAGATGCCGAAGCGTCTCGGCCAGCGGATCGATGGCGCGCTGCTGATCGGGCGACGCCAGCAGGTGGATCACCACCTCCGTGTCGCTGGTGGTGTGAAACAGGTGCCCGGCTTCCTCGAACAATCGCCTCAGCGCATCGGCGTTTACCAGGTTGCCGTTGTGCGCGACGGCGACCTGCCCGCCGATGTACTGCTCGAGCAGCGGCTGGGCGTTGCACGCCGCCGTGCCGCCCGCGGTGGAATAGCGATTGTGGCCGATCGCCCCGCACCCCACACCCTTGCGACCATTCCCGCCCGCGCCGTTGCCAGCCGCACCCGCCCCTCCTGCCGCGTGCCGTTCCAACTTGCCCAGCGTGTCGGCATCGAACACTTCCGCGACGAGCCCCGTGCCGGTCACCGCCACCAGCGTCCGCCCATCGCTCGCGGCAATCCCCGCCGCTTCCTGCCCGCGATGCTGCTGGGCATACAGCCCGTAGTACGCTTTGGCCACAGGGCCCGAGGCACCCCACACGCCGATGACGCCGCATTTTTCCTTGGCCTCGGGCGGAATCGGCGTGCCGGGCGTCGGCTGGCCCGGCAACAACTGAGGCAAGGAGAAGCGTGGCATCGAGCAAGGATAGGGACGGCGCACCGCGCGCACACCGCCCTCCCCCGCCGGGGGCGGGGGAGGTAGCCGAGTCCGCTGGGCCAGTGGGGTTCTCGCACGTCGTGACGAACGGAGTGGCGATCATCGCCGCCTGTGGTACCTTGTATTACCCCTCGCGACGAACCCCCACTCCCGGGAGTCGATCATGCCCCATCGCTCCGCTTCCCGCCGCCGCACCACTCGGGGCGTCATCGCCCTCACGCTCGCCACCGTCGTCGCCAGCCTCGCTGGCCAAGCCCGCGGCACCTGGTCCATCCTCCTCACCGACACCCGCACCGGCGAAACCGTGCTCGCCACCGCCACCTGTCTCACGGGGTTCGACATGCTCCCCGCCACGCCCGTGGTCGTCACCGGCCTCGGCGTCGCCACCGCGCAGTCATTCGTCGAGAACACCGGCCAGAACCGCACGCTCATCCGCGATGCCTTCATCCTGGGCACCGATCCGGTGCAGATGCTCCTTCAACTTCAGGGCTTCGACACCGGTCATCAGACCCGCCAATACGGCATCGCCGATACTCGCGGCCGCGCCGCCACCTTCAGCGGCCGCCAGAACGGCCCGTTCGCCAGCGGACGCACGGGCCAAATCAGTGGTCAAAGCGGTGGCCAGATCGGCACCATCACCTATGCCGTGCAGGGAAACGTGATCACCGGCCAGTGCGTGATCGATGCCGCGATCAACGCGATCGAAGGCACGCCCGGCACGCTGGGCGACCGCGCCCTCGCCGCGATGGAAGCCGCGCGGCTCGTCGGCGGCGACGGCCGCTGCTCGTGCAACAGCGACGCCCCCGATTCCTGCGGCTGCCCCCCGCCCGGCTCGCCCACGATCAAGTCCGCCCACATCGGCGTGATGATCATCGCCCGCGCGGGCGACACCGACCGCGCCACCGCAGTTTATCGCTGCGGCGCCAGCCCCGGCGCGACGATCCTGACCGATGCCGATGGCGATGGCCGCGCTGACCTGATCACCGCCAACGCGAGCGGCAACAGCGTGACGATCCTCCGCAACGCCACGCCACTGTTCTCCCCCGCGCCGGTCTTTGTGCCCGGCGGCACGATCACCGGGATCAACGTGCCCCGAGCCGTGGCCCTCGCGGACGTTTCGGGCGATGGGCTGGCCGATCTCGTCGTCGCCAGCGGCGGCTCGACGAACATCACCATCGTCCGCGCCGTTTCGCCCGGGGTGTTCACGGGCCCGCGCACGACGCACCCCGTGGCCAGCAGCCCGCAGGGCATCGCGATGGCCGACGTTGATAACTCCGGACGGCCCGATGTGCTCGTCGCCTGCCCGAGCGCGTCGGGCGTGTCGGTCCTGCTCAACGACCACGCCGGCAGCCTCGGCCCGCAGACCCTCGTCGGCCTGGGTGCCAGCGGATCGCCCCAGGCCGTCGCGATCGGCGAACTCGATGGCGATGGCGTCATCCACGCCATCGTCGCCACCGCCTCCCGAAACGCGCTGGGCGTCATGACCACGCTCGGCAATGGCACGTTCTTCCGCGAGCCCGACTTTGCCATCACCGGTCGCCCGCAGAGCGTGCTGCTGCGCGACCTCGACGATGATGGCCGGCTCGATATCGTCGTCGCCGCGCAAGTGCCCAACCGCGCGCTTGTGCTCTTTCGCGAAGAAGGCGGCACCTTCACCAGCGTGGGCGTGTCGCTCCCCTTCGCGCCCATCAAAGTGCTCGTCGCCGATGTCGATGGCGACACGCTGCCCGACCTCATCGCCCGCGGCACCGCGCAGTTCGCCATCGCACGCGGCAGCGGCCCACGCACCTTTGCTGCCCCCGTCACCACCACCGTGTATGCCAGCACCGGCGACCTGGCCGTGGCCGACCTTGATGCCGACGGCCTGCCCGATCTCGCCGCGTCGATCCCGTCCTTCGGCAGTGCCGCGGTCTTCCGCAACGCCCGGGGAACCTTCGACGCCCGCGCCGGCACCGCCAATGGCGACCACTACTTCCTCGCCAATATCGCCAACCAGGCCGCCGGCGCGCCCGACCCAGTCTTGCAACTGGCCCAGCGCTATCAGGATTTTCGCGTGGCCCAGATCGGCCGTCCCGATGCTCTCGCGTCACTGGCCGAGATCGACCGAACCTGCGCCCTCGCGCACGACCCGGAAGCCCTCACGCTCACGCTCCGCCCGCGCGATCTGAACGGCACCGCTGTCGCGCTCACGCCCGCGCGCGTCCTCGTCGAGCACGCCCCGGGTTCCGCCGGCGCAAGCGCCTTCGAACCCGCTCAACTTCACGCCGACGGTTCTCTGCTCATCACGGTGCGCCCCGGCGCGGACACCGGCCTCGATCGCCTCCGCATCACCATTCTGTCCGATGGCACGGCGGGCAGCCGCCATGTCACCCTTATGCCCGATGTCTTCCTCCGCGTAGCCCCCACACCCGATTTCGACCTCGACGGCATCCTCACCCCCGACGATGTGAGCGGCTTCGTCGCCTGCTACTTCAGCGCAACCGACACGGGCGAGCCCTGCCCAGCCGCCGACTTCAACCACGATGGCACACCCGACCCCGATGATCTCGCCGACTTCATCGCTGCGTTCTTTGGTGACGCGTGCGGGTAGGCGGCGTGGGACCGGACCGATCTCCACGTATCTACCACTCGACCCCCTGCACGCTCCGCCACGGCACTACCCGCCCTTCGCTCCGCCGCTGTTCCTCGCTTCCGCCATAAACCAGATATCGCACCGCCGACGTCAGCGGCGTCGCCGCAGCGGCTACGCGGCTCAATGACGTGAACGCATCACCGCCGACAGTCTGCCCAGCCTTCGCCTCGACGAGCGCGATGCCCGGGCCTGAAACTCCTCTTTTCCCGCCTTCGCCATGTCGCTCGATGAGACCATCGGCCTCGCGCCCGGCAGCATCGCGATACATGAATACGCCTGACCCATCGCCGCGTGCCAGGCGCTGCTTGAGAATCTCGGCCATCACCCAGGATTCAAAGATCGCGCCCCGAAGCGGGTGCGTGGCCAGTTGTTCGGTTGTGCGGATGCCCATGAGCCAGGCCGCCAGGCCCGTGTCCCAGAAGTGCAGTTTCGGAGCCTTGACCAGGCGTTTGCCGAGATTCGTGGCCCATGGGCGAAGGAGATGGACGATGAAACTGGCTTCGAGGACCGAAAGCCAGGCTTTGGCTGTGGGCTGGGTGATGCCCACATCGGAGGCGAGCGAAGCAACGTTGAGCAGTTGCCCCGTGCGCCCGGCGCACAGTTGCATAAAGCGCTGGAAGGTGATCAGGTCGCCCACGCCCAGGAGCGTGCGCACGTCGCGCTCGACATAGGTGGCGATGTACGAGCCAATCCAGGCCGCGGGATCGAGTCGCTGATCGAGAATGCGCGGGTAGCCGCCGGTGAGCAATGCCGCGTCGAGCGTGGCCGGGTGGTTTTCGAATCGACCCACTTCATCCCATGAGAGCGGCGGCAGATGCAGCACCGCGACGCGCCCAGCGAGCGACTGGCTCACCGAGTTCATGAGCAGGAAGTTCTGAGAGCCCGTCAGCACCCACCGCCCCGGCACCGGTTCGGCATCGACCCGAGGCAACAGATACGACACCAGTTCGGGTGTCCGCTGCACTTCGTCAAGGATCACGCCGGTGCCGTCGTGCTGGGCGAGGAACCCGCGCGGGTCGGTCAGCGCAAACTCGCGGGTGTCGGGCTCTTCGAGGTTGACATAGTGGTGCTTCGGAAAACACGCCCGACAGAGCGTGGACTTCCCGCTCTGGCGCGGGCCGGTGAGCGTGACTACCGGAAAGGCGGCAGCGGCACGAAACACGGCGGCTTGAAGGGCTCGAACCACCATACTCCTGGCATGGTATCGGATCGATCTGGGCGAATCAAAATACGATTTTAATCCGTCCAGTTTGGTATGTGAACGGCATGTGCGGCCAGGGAAAAACGACCCCAGTAGCTGTGGCTCCAACGACAACGGCCCCGCCGCACGAATGCGACGGGGGGCGCTGAGATCAATCGC
>CAZPPX010000049.1:0-9880 GCA_964588585.1 uncultured Phycisphaeraceae bacterium | reverse complement strand
GTCACGCACGATCCCGCTGCCGCCGAGGGCGGTTGTTCAGGAGTCCCTGCTGTGCGAAGCCTTACTTCTTCGCCCCTTCAAGCCCGATCATCATCCACACGTCGTCGCCGATCGGACCGACCATCTTGGTCATGCCGAAGTCGGATTGCTTGACGCTGAACTTGGCCTCGATGCCCGCGAGCGCTTCGCCCCCGCGGCCTTTGCCCGTGCCTGTCGCTTCCACCATTACCGTCACGGGCTTGGTCTGCCCGTGCAGGCTCAGGTCGCCGGTCACGTCCATCGTGTTCTCCCCGGTCTTCTTGAACGTCTTGCCCTTGAACGAGATCGTCGGATATTCCTTGGCCGAGAAGAAGTCTTCGCTCTTGAGGTGCTTGTCACGACCGGCGTTGCCGCTGTCGACGTCCTCAGCCTTCACGCTCACTTCGAGCGAGCTGGCCTCGGGCTTCGAGAAATCAAGGTTGAACGAACCCGCAGGGTTGTTGAAGCGGCCGTAGAAGTACGCCACGTTCATGTGCTTCACGCGGAAGACCACCGACGAGTGCACAGCATCCACCGCGAAAGCGTCCGCAGCCTTGGCCTGGGCGGGGGCAGGGGTGGAGAGCGCGCTGGGCGTAGTCAGGGCGACACCCGCACCAGCCGCGACGATCAAAGCCAGAGACGACGCGAACGCGAAACGACGAGCCATGCGAAACTCCTGTGTGAAGTGGTCTGTTCGATGCTGCCCGGTCAGGGTCAGACCGTGTGGGCCATGCCACCTGCCATGCTTACTGGTGGGCACAGCCGATGGTACGACGGAGGCGAGGGGTGGGTTCGCAGGCTGAAAACAACCGCACAAGCCTCGCACCCGAGGCTGTGAACTGTGAACTGTGTGTGCTGTGTGTTGTGTGTTGTGTGTTGTCCCTACGCCCCCGTCTTTTCAAACGCGTGCAGCCGGGGATCGGTCTTGGCGATGATGTCGCTTACGCCCTGCTGGTTGAAGCCTTTGTAGCCGTCGTTGCGCTCCAGGTTTTCCAGGTGGCTGCCGATCGCGCCGTGCTTGTGGAACTGCTCGGCCTGGCGGGCCGTGATCTGGCCCTTCTCCAGCAGCATGAAGATCCGCCGCGGGTCGACCGACCACTTCTCGCCCTCGGTGAAGGCCTGGCGCAGGTACGGGAACGTGGTGAACGGGTCCATGGTCTTCACATGGGCCTCGGCCTGCAACTGGGCCTTCAGCAGGTGCCAGTCGAACTGGCATTCCAGGTGGTGCATGCCCGCGGCCAGGAAGGCCTCGCCGTGCAGGCCGCACCAGAGGCCGACCGTGCCCAGGCGTTTGCGCTCGGGCAGACCTTCGCGGGCGAAGTTGCCGCGGAGTTCCTCGGCACTCATGTCCACGTCGGCAAAGATCGTGATCCCCGCGACCGGCTGCTCCACAACCTGCGCGCCCCAGCCTGCCTCCGCGCCCGCGTAGAACCGCTCCCGGCACACAAAGCCCAGTTTGAACAGGCACCGCATCAGGTGCTTGAAGTTCGCCCGCCCTGACCGGTAGGTGTGATGGTCGTGGTTCGCCCAGCCCAGGCCCAGTTTGTCCTGTCGCACCTTCTGCACCTGCCCGGCACGGTTCTTCCGCTGCCAGTATTCGCGTTCGGCCGCAAAGAACAAGTCGCAGGTCCAATCCACGCCCAGATCGGCGACCGCGGCATCGATCAGTTCGGCCGCGTGGTTGAAGCCGTCTTCGTCGCGGTCGAAGTCACGCCGCCGACGGCGGAACCGCTCCTGATGCTCAACGGCCAGGAGGCACGTCTCGGCCTCGACGCGGGGCAGTTCGAAACCCCGGTACCCGTGCCGCTCGATCACCCACAGTTCGGCGTTCTTGCCCGTGAACGCGCAGGCCCGTCGCAGGGGCGAGTGGGGCATCCCTTCGATTCGATGATCGAGGGGCACTTTCCACGCCGCGAGGAAGTCGGGCACGCTTTCAACCTTGATGCCCACGCGCGTCACGTTGCCCGCGACCAGTACGATTGATGGGAACATCGCACCGAGGTGCACAGAGTGGGCCTCCGCGCCGGGCATGGGCTGATGCGTGAAGCCAGCCGATTTGAGGCGTGCCGCGAGGGCGTCGGTTTTCGGGGCCTGGATGTGGTCGATCCAGTCGATGAAGCGCGTGCCGGTGTGCGACTTCATTTTCTCGCACAGGTCGGCCGCCATGGGGCAGGCGTTCAGGAAGTCATGCACCAGTTCGCTGATGATCTTCTGGCCTTCGGGCTGGGGCTCCCAGTGGAAGCGGGCGAGTTCCTGCTCGAAGGTCTCGACCTTGGCCTTGGGGCGCGCGGAGGAGATCGGGGCCGATTGCCGCCCGTGGCCCTTGGCACGGAGCTTTTTTGCTGTCTTGGTGGTCATTGAAGGGTTCCCGAAACAGGCCTGCGTGGCCAGAAACCCGGTGTTCGTGCCGGGTGCGAGCAATCGTATGCGCGGGCCGCCTGATCGCTAGGCCCCTACGAACCGCGCGTAGAGCACTTTGGCGAGCACCGGATCAGTGGTACCCCCAACGATCGCCCTACCGTCAGGAAAAACTGTCAGCGGGAACTGGCCAGCGTCAATCTGGAGAATCCCCTGAAGGCTGGAAGAATTGGCGTCGAATGAGCCGAGCCCGGCATCAGTCAGACGGCTGGCCAGCATCGACAGGTCGAGGTCGGCGGTGACCGAAGGGCTGACCTGGACGGCATTCCTGCCGCAGAGGACGCGGGTGGCGACCTCTCGACGGACCGTCCGGCGGGGACCGCCGGACCACCCCTGAAGAGAATCGAACTGGCGCTTGCCGCAGCAGGGGCAATCGGGCAGTCGGGCCTTGCGAAGGTCGATTTCACGTTTTGCGCCGGTCCACAGGTCGATGGCGCACAGCGTTCGCTCCACGCCCGCTGCACCCAACACGAGTAGCCGCAGCGCGTCGGCGGCTTGCCACGCGGCGACGAACGTCGCGACCGGGCCCAGGATGCCGGCGGTGTCGCAGGTGGGAACATCGCCCGGGGCCGGCGGCTCAGAGAACACGCACCGCAGGCAGGGGCCGTCGCCTTTGGTGCCGATCTTGGCGGCGGGGAAGGCGACGAAGTTCATGCCGGTGGTGCCGACGGCACCGCCATAGACCAGCGGGATGCCGGCTTGGACGCAGGCGTCATTGAGCAAGTAGCGCGTTTCGAAGTTGTCGGTGCAATCAAGGACTACGTCGGGAGGCGGGTGGGAAGCGAAGAGCCGCGGGGCGCACTCGGCATCGCAATCCTCCACGATGGGCTCGATGAGGATTTCGGAGTTCACCGCGACCAGGCGGCGTGCCGCAGCCTCGGCCTTGGGCCGTCGCGCTTTCGCGTCGCTCTCGTCATAGAGCGATTGGCGTTGGAGGTTGGTCAGTTCGACCACGTCGCGATCGACAAGCGTGAGGCGGCCGACGCCGGCGCGGGCGAGGAGGTCAGCGGCGGGGCACCCGAGCGCGCCGCAGCCGACGATCATGACGTGGGCCTTGGCCAGCCTCGCGGCGGCGGTGGACCCAAAGCCGGGCAGGATGGTCTGACGGTGGTAACGGTCCATCAGGCGTCTCCTCCGTCCGTCGAGCCCGGGGCGCGCACGCGGACGTTGCGACGGCCTGCCGAGGGAGGTGAATCACCATCGCGGGTGCCTGTGAGGCGACCGATGAACTCCGCGATGGTGGCGCGGATCATGGCCATCGCGGTGAGCGAGAGGAAGATGAGCACCGCGATCAGTCCCAGGGGCACGATGATCACGAGCATGAGCGTGATCACGACGATCGCGAGAAGGCCGACCCAGAGGCGCTGAAACGGGCTGAGGTTGCGTCCGCCGCCGACGCCACCGACCCAGACGCGCTCGGCGGGTTGCTCGGCCACGGGGTCGTCGCCTGGCGAAGGGTGCCCATCACTTGGCGCGCTGGAGGGCGACAGCACGATCGGCGCGAGCGGGGACCCATCGCGTCGGTCGGCATCGAACGGATCGCGTGGCGTTTCGGCCATGGTGAAAGGGTATGGGCTACGGTGAGGCCATGAGTTTGCCGTGGCATGTTGATCCGATGCCGCAGGTGCGCCGCATGTATCGCTGCCGTCGCGCGCCGGGCCCGCTGGACCTGCTCGATGGCCGCCTCGATAAGCCCTTCTGGCAAGCCGCGGCGGTCACGGAGCCGTTTGTCGACATCCTGGGCTTGCCCCCGGCGCACCCAATGCCGTGCTGGCCCACGCGCGCCAAGATGCTGTGGGACGATGAGCACCTGTATGTCGGCGCGTGGATGGACGAGCCGCACCTGTGGGCGACGCTGACGCAGCGTGACTCGATCGTCTATCACGACAACGACTTCGAGGTGTTTCTGAGCCCCACGGGCGACAACCACGACTACTACGAGATCGAGGTGAACGCGCTGGGCACGATCTTCGACCTGCACCTGGCCAAGCCTTATCGCGATGGCGGCCCCGCCGATCATGACTGGGATTGCGAAGGGCTGCGCGTGGGCATCCACCTCGACGGCACGCTCAACGACCCGCGCGACACCGATCGCGGCTGGTCGGTTGAACTGGCGATTCCCTGGCGGGCGCTGAACCGGCACGACCGGCTCGAGCGCGCGGTGCCGATGCGGGCGGGCGGGCCACCGCGGACCGGCGATGCGTGGCGGATCAATTTCTCGCGCGTGCAGTGGGAGTTGGAGGTGGTGCACGATGCCGCTGGCACGCCGGCGTATCGCAAGAAGCCCGACACGCCCGAGCACAACTGGGTGTGGTCACCGCAGGGGATCATCGACATGCACCGGCCGGAGATGTGGGGGGAGATCGTATTCGAGAATGGCGGCGCGAACGTATCGCGCGACGCCGCAGCCGCTCCACACGACTGGCGGCCATACGACTGGTTGCACGCGGCGTATTACGCGCAGCGCCGCTTTCACATGGCTCACGGGCGGTTTGCACAGTCGCTCGTTGAACTCACCCGAGCGCGCAGCCAAGACATTCAAAAACTGGCTCCTGCGCCCGAGGGCTGGCACGCCGAGATCCTCGCGATGGGAAACGCAGATGACGACTGGTTGGCAAGACTTCGGAAGGACGACGAAGTGCTGACCATCCGGCGCGACTCGAAGGTCATGTGCGAACGAATCAGCCAATCACCGTGCGGATGATGGCATTCAGAACAGCCCGCACCACGAAGGCCGCCGGGCAACCAGTTTGGTGGAGCCCTTCGACCACTTGCTGCGGGACCAACTCGACGAACCTGAGCCACCCGAAGGGCTTGGCACCCCCACCCCCACCCCCACCCCCGGTTGCTCGACCAGAACTTCTTGGCCGTGGTCATGGCGGTTTGTCGTGATTGTGCGACTTGTTTTCCGCAGACTGTCAGAAAATTGACTAGGGAATCTCCTTGCATACATCCGGACTTTGGCTAGTCTGGATGGAGTTGTGCTCACCAGGAGATGACGAAGCCTTGCGGGGCTCTTTCAGGAGGTTTGACATGATCCGTACCCGAACCGTGGCGCTCACCACCCTTCTCGCGGCATCCGCTGGCGCGATGGGTCAATCCAACCCCGTGCCGCTGAATGCGAACTACAACGGTCTGGCCCACACCGGGGAGTTCACCGGTGCAGCCAACCCCGGCGTGGCCGACAACGCCAACGGGTTTCGATCCATCTCCGACCGCGCGCTGTATGTGAACGGCGCGGCAGGCTCGTTCGGCACCTCGCCCATCACGGGATCGACGGGCCTCTCCTACACCATCGTCACGCAGGCTTTCGTCAACGACCTGGTGATGCTGGGCAACCGCAACGCGCTGTGGCCATTTGATGCTGCGCCGAACGCCAACAACCGGGGCATCGCGCCTTCGTGGCTCCCGGTGTTCGATCAGTCCGCCCCGCAAACCACGGATCTCGCGACGCCTGTGTTGCTGAGCGAAACCTCGCAGGTGGGCGTGCTGTTTCAGATCAGCAACAGCGGCGGGTCGTTCAACGTCGTGCTCACCTGCGCCGACGGCACGCAGGCCACCGCGCGGCTGGCCGGGCCCGACTGGTTCGGCGCGGGCAACCCCGTGCCCGCGCCCAACGCGGGCGTGCAGGCCCAGACTCGTCTGGGCACGTTCAACTCCGCCGGCAACTTCGACAACCCGCAACCCAGCGGCGCGCTCAACGTCATCGAGGGCGTCATCGGGGTATCCAACCTGCTCAATGCCGGGCTGGGCGACCTGCGGGGCAAGCAACTGACCTCGATCACCTTCCAGGACCGCTTCGATCAGTTCGGCAACGCCATCGCGCTCGGCTCAGGCAACCGCAGTTTCGCGATTCTGGCCCTGACCGCGGGTGGCGCGGCGGCACCCGCCAACGACGATTGCGCCAATGCCTCGGTCATCACCGAGGGCACCGTCGTCACGGGTTCCACCGGTGGTGCAGCGGGCATCGAGGGGGGCACCTGCAATGGGCAGGACGATGCCGACGTGTGGTATCGCTACACCGCGTCGAGCACGGGCACGGCCCGCGTCAGCCTCTGCGGCAGCGGCTTTGATACCACGGTGTCGGTGTTTGCCACCGGCTGCGGGGCCCTGGGTGACCCCGTGGCGTGCAACGACAACTTCTGCGAACTCGCCTCCCGGGTTGATTTCGCCGTGACCGAGGGCGCGGAATATCTCATCCGTGTCGCGGGCAACAACGGCGATCGCGGCGCGTATTCGATGAGCGTCACCAACCCCCCGGGCGCGCTCGCGGGCCCGTTCACGAATCCGGCCGACGGGCACACCTTCTATCTGCTGCAGGCGTCGTCGTGGCCTGAAGCCGAGGCAGACGCGGTCGCGCTGGGCGGGCACCTGACGACCATCGAGAGCGCGGCCGAGAATCAGTGGATCGTCTCCAACGTGCTGGGCTTTGATGGCGATGTGGTCTTCCGCCGCGGGTGGATCGGCCTGCAGCGCGACGGCATCGGCCAGTTCTCCACCTGGGCCGATGGCCAGGGCGTGACGTTTACCAACTGGGCGGCGGGCGAGCCAAACAACGCGGGCGGAGCCGAGGCGTATGCCGAGATGATCCAGACCACGGGATTGTGGAACGACGCCCGCGAGTTCCCCGGCTCGAGCAACTTCGGCATTGTCGAGATTCCCACGCCCCCGACCAATCCGCTGGGCGTCGGGAGCGCGGCACCGGCCACCGTGGTGCAGGGCAACACGGTGCTGCTGACCGTGGGCGTGACCCCCGCTGGCGCGCCGGCCAGCACAGGCATCACCGTAATCGCCGACGCCAGCACCGCTGGCGGCAGCGCGACGCTCGCGCTGCTCGACGATGGCGTGGCCCCGGACGTGACCGCAGGCGACAACGTGTTCAGCGCGAGTCTGGTGACGCCTGAGTTGCTTAGCGCGGGCAACTACACCTTGCCGGTGGATATTGCCGACGCGCAGGGGCGCTCGAGCGACGCGAGCATCGCGTTTACGGTAGTGGATGCCGTGGGCGGGTGCTGCCAGCCCAGCGGCTGCGCGGTGATGAGCCGGGCCGCGTGCGCGGGCTTGTCAGGCACGTTCCTCGGGCACACGATCCCGTGCGTTACCGGCGACGGCTACGACATCAGCCCGGCGACGAGCGCCTTCGAAGACATCAGCGGCAGCGGGAACATTTTGACGCTGACCGACGACTCCAACGTGCAGATCCCCATCGGCTTCACCTTTGCGTTCTATGGCGAACCCTGGACCGACTGCTTTGTGGGTTCCAACGGGTTTGTCACCTTCGGCGCGGGCTCGAACGTGTTCACCAACACGGCCATTCCCACCGCTGCGGCACCCAACAACGCCATCTACGGCTTCTGGGACGACCTCAACCCCGCCGCGGGCGGGTTCGTGTCGTATGAAAACCGCGGCACGTCTGGCAGTGACCTTCGCCTGATCGTGCAGTGGAGCAGCGTGCCCCAGTTCACCCTCGCCGACGCCAACACCTTCCAGATCGTGCTCTTTGAGACGGGTGCGATCGAGTTCCGCTACGACAGCATCACCGCGCCGGTCGCGGGCGATGTGACGGTGGGCGTGGAGAACGCGGGCGGCGCGTCAGGTGATTCCTATGACGCCACGCAACTGGGTGCGGGCTTCACGGCCCTCAGCGTCACGGTGCGCAACGCCACCAACAACTGCGGCGACACCTGCCGGGCCGACCTCAACGGCGACGGCAACCTCGACCCCGACGACCTGGCCGACTACATCGCCTGCTACTTCCTCCAGCCCTGTGCCCAGGCCGACTACAACAACGACGGCAACGCCGACCCTGATGACTTGAGCGACTACATCGCGGCGTACTTCGCGGGCTGCGATTGACCCGCGAAGGTTGTCACGGTCCAATATGGATAGTACCGGGGCGGCTTCGCACATGCGGAGCCGCCTCTTTTTCGTTTCGGCATGTCGGTCACGCCACCCGTCGCGACTCGCGACTTTTCGACGCGCGCCTTCCTAGACTCCCGCTCGGCCGGAGTGGCGGAATGGCAGACGCAGCGGATTCAAAATCCGCCGCCCCTTAAAGGCGTGTGGGTTCAACTCCCTCCTCCGGCATTTCTGAGATCGCATCACGGTGGCCTTCGGTCGCGACAACCCAGGCTCCGATCTGGCACGCTCGCGCTCATCGGCAGCGCAGGCGGCCTCGGTGCCACCGGTGGCACGGGTCACCCCTTCGCCACCGCGTCCATCTGCCGCTTCTCCGCCGGCGTCAGGCCGTCTACCGGGATGTCCTTGAGCAGCACGTCGATGATCGCGTCGGTGGTCACGCCGTCGGCCTCGGCGTTGAAGTTGGTCAGAATCCGGTGCCGCAATACGGGCTTGGCGATGTCGCGGACGTGATCGGGGGTGACGTGGGCCGAGCCGGCGAGGATGGCGCGGGCCTTGGCCGCGAGCACCATGTATTCGCTGGCGCGGGGGCCAGCGCCCCAGCCGACGTATTGCTCGAGGATCTTGGGGCGGGGGATGCCGCCGTCCATGGGCTCTTTGATCCGCGTCGCGCGCACCAGGCGCAGGGCATACCGCACGACATGATCGGCCACCGGCGTTGAACGCACCAGTTCCTGCACGCGCTGGATCTCCGCCGCAGTCATCACGGCACTCGGCGGCGTGGTGCCCGTCGTCGTCGAGCGCTTCACGATCAGCAGTTCCTCATCTGCGGTCGGATAGGTGATCTTCACCTCGAACATGAAGCGGTCGAGTTGCGCCTCGGGCAGCGGATAGGTGCCTTCCTGTTCGATGGGGTTCTGCGTCGCCAGCACGAAGAACGGCGCGGGCAGTTTGTGCTGCATCCCGCCCACGGTCACCTGGCGCTCCTGCATCGCCTCCAGCAGCGCGGCCTGGGTCTTCGGCGGCGTGCGGTTGATCTCGTCGGCGAGGATCACGTTGGCGAAGATCGGGCCTTTGACGAAGCGCAGCGTCCGCGTGCCGCTCGACTTGTCCTCCTCGATCACCTCGGTGCCGGTGATGTCGGAGGGCATGAGGTCGGGCGTGAACTGCACGCGCGAGAAGCCCAGCGAGAGCGTCTTGGCGATGGTCGAGATCAGCAGCGTCTTGGCCAGTCCGGGCACGCCCACGACGAGCGCGTGCCCGCGGCAGAAGATGGCCATGAGGATCTGGTCAACCACCTGATCCTGCCCCACGATGACCTTGGCCACTTGCTCGCGCAGTTTGCCGTAGGCGGCGCGGACTTCGGCGCTCACGGCTTGGGGGTCGAGCGGGGTGCCGGGGGTGGATGGGGAGGATGCCGGGTGCGGGGGGTTCGTCGGGTCGGGCATGATGGGGATGGTAGCGGGGGAGGGGTGAGGGCCGGACGCGCGCCAGTGATCGAACGCATTGGCTTCGAAGCGTGGCTCACACCATTGAGGGGCCAATCGCGCCAGATTTTCCCTTGCACGCCGCCGGATTTGGGGTA
>CAZPPX010000048.1:0-11830 GCA_964588585.1 uncultured Phycisphaeraceae bacterium | reverse complement strand
CGAGTCCGTACGCTACGCCGCGTAGATGTCAAAACAACCATGCTCCCAGTAGTATGTATGGCAAGGGCAACGTCACCGCCGACCCCAAGCAGGCGGGCGAATGGGCCGGCAAGTTGTACGGCTCGCCCGAAGCGCTCCACCGCCGCGCCGCCGCAGGGCTCCGCATCCTCGCGGGCGACAAGCACGTTGACCCGACCAAACTCGCCGCGATCGGCTACTGCATGGGCGGCACCGTGGCCCTCGAACTCGCCCGCACCGGCGCGGACCTCGACGCCCTCGTCTGCTTCCACACCAGCACGATCGCCGCCAAGGACTCCACCGACAACACCAAGATCAAGGCCCGCGTGCTCATCTGCCACGGGGCCGACGACTCGTTCGTCAAGCCCGCTGAGATCGAAACCTTCCACGTCCAAATGCGCGAGACCAAGATTGACTACCAGTTCGTCTCCTACGGCGGGGCCGTCCACTCGTTCACGAGCCCGAACGCTGACAAGGCCAACATCCCTGGCGTGAAGTATCTGGCAACCGCTGACAAACGCTCCTGGGCGCACATGAAGCAGTGGTTCCGAGAGGCCTTCTTTGGTCCGGCTGCCGACCCCTCAAAGTAGCCCCTATTTGGGCTGTTCTTGCCCTAGAGAAAACACTTAATCCCAAGAACCGAGGGGACCACCCTCATGGCCCGCAAACCAGTTCTGGGTTAGTCTTATCACATTCGTGACGGTCGCCTCTCCTGGCGGCGTCTAATGATGTCGTTGCCCACTGACTTCGTCAGTCTTCGTGCGGGTTCGCGTCGATCGGTGGTCGTTTCACCCATTTCCCAAAGGGGCGTTCATGCGTACGGGTCGATTTGGTCGTTTTGTCGTCGCAGGTTTGGCGCTGGCCGGTGCGGCTGGCTCCACCCTTGCCCAAACTCCCGCCAATGTCTGCGCACAAGCCCCGACGATCAACGTCGCCGGCTCGTACGTCGGCTCCACCGTTGGCTTCACCGCTGACGGCACCTCCACCTGTGGCTCCAACAGCGCACCCGATGCCTGGATCCGCTTCGTCTCGCCTGTCACGGGCCAGATCCGCTTCGATACCTGCAGCCCGGCCACCAACTTCGACACCATCATCGCCGTGCGCACTTCCTGCCCGGGCTCCGGCTCGCAGTTGGCCTGCAACGATGACGCGGTCGCTGGCTTCTGCGCCACCGACCCCAACGGCGAAATCGGCACCAGCCGCGCATTCGCGAACCTCGCCGCTGGCCAGATTGTGTTCGTCCGCATCGGTGCGGCCCTCCCGGGCATTTCGGGCAACTTCGTCCTCAACATCACCACGCCGCCCCCGCCCCCGCCTCCCACCCTCGGACCTGATGTCACCGTCTTCAACCTCACGGACGTCGCCCGCACTGGTGCCGCCAACAACGAGGCGGGCGTGAACGTCACCGCCTACGCCGTCGGCACCGAATCGTGCAACCGCGGCGACGTCCCGGTCGCGTGGTACGACGCCCCGGGCGCCCGCGAAAACCTCCACCCCGTCATCGCGCAGAACGTCTTCCGCCTCAAGTCGTCCACACAGAACGGCACCACCTTCCAGCGCTTCGAGCAACTCGGCCAGTCCTGGCTCAAGCACGGCTTCCTCTCCGTCAACGGCAACGCCTGCGGCACCTGCGTGCAGCCACCCGATGGCGGCGACCAACTCGGTATCAACTGCTCAGACCCCTACGGCTCGGGCCTCAATGGCGATCCGGGCCTCCTCGGCTCACGCTCCCGCGTGAATGCCGCCACCGGCTTCTTCGCGATGCCTGTCGTGAAGGGCAACTCCACGGGCAATGCCGCCATCCGCGGCCGCGCCCAGGTGCCCACCGCTGACGTCGTCAGCCAGCCCGCAGGCACCCGGTTCTTCGTCGACGCGCAGTACGTCACGCAGGACGATCACCAGCACGTCCGCCCGAACCAGACCGTCGCCACCAACGCCCTCAACAACGCCACCTGGCGCGAAATCAACATCCAGGCTGGCACGGGCACGCCTTCCTTCATCGGTGGCAACCGTCAGCAAGAACCGGGCATCTTCGCCTGGCGCGCCATCGATGCGGGTGTGACCCTCGTTTCCGCTGATCACGACGACGTCGCCAACCCCAACGCCTTCGTGTTCCCCAACACCACCCTCCGCGGGCGATTCTGGGTCGCCGGCAAGGCCACCAGCCTGGGCAACGGCCTGTGGCGCTACGAATACGCGATCTACAACCTGACCTCCGATCGCGGCGCGGGCGGCTTCAGCGTCCCCTTCCCCTCTGACGGCGTCGAAAGCGACTTCTACTTCCGCCACCCCCACTCCCACTCGGGCGAGCCCTACAGCAACGCCGCGTGGACGATGACCAAGGCCAACGGTCGCCTCAACTTCTCGACCGAGACCTTCGCCGCCAACAACAACGCCAACGCCATCCGCTGGAGCACGATGTACAACATCGGCTTCACCTCAAACGTCGCCCCAACCACCGGCAACGCGTCGATCAACCTCTTCAAGCCCGGCACCGTCGGCGCGCCCGACTCGATCGACGCCGTGAACCTGCCCGTGCCCACCGTGCCGCCGTCCTGCGCTGCGGACTTCAACGGCGACAGTAACGTCGACCCCGACGACCTCAGCGACTACATCGCCTGCTACTTCAGCCAGCCCCCCTGCGAAGCCGCCGACATCAACGGCGACTTCAACGTGGACCCCGATGACCTCTCCGACTTCATCGGCATCTTCTTCGGCGGGTGCTAAACCAGTGACGTGATCGAGTTGATCAGATCGTAAAACACAAGGGCGGCGTCCACATGGACGCCGCCCTTTTTCGTTTGGCAGGGTCTGTCGTGTCACCAACGTGATTCGAGTAGTGGTGCATCGATTCGATGATCGCCGCCTGATCCGTTGCCGCAGAGCGGGGTGAGTAGCCATGGGTCGCCGCGCGGCGGCACCACGGTGGGCATGCGCGCAGCCAACCGATCGCCTACTTCCCCTCCGCCTCACCCGCCGCCGCCACCCGCTTGAACGCCCCGCTGCGCCGCAACTCGGCCTCGGCGAGAAGTTTCCCCCGAATCAGGTTCAACCGCTCAGCCACCGAGATCATGTTGTCCGGCCGTCGCGCCGGCTCGACCTCGACGCACTCCATGATGAGTTTGTCGAAGATCTCCGGCACGCGCTCGTTGATCTCCACGCAGCGCTTGGGCTTCTCCATCAACTCGTCGTCAAGCGAGCCCAGCAGCGAGTCGGGCTTGGCGAGGGCCGTGGGCACGAAGCGTCGCGTGAGCGCCCAGTACATCGTCGCGCCCAGGTTGTAGATATCCGTTTTCTCGGTGATGGGCCGCCGGTGCACCTGCTCAGGCGCGATGTAGTCGGGCGTCCCTTGGATGCGCTTCTTCACCGTGTTGGTCGGGCACGACTGGCCCAGGTCGATGATCTTGGCGTCGCCGCTTACCGTCACGATGATGTTGTTGGGCTTCATGTCCGCGTGGACAAAGCCCTTGGCGTGCATGTAGGCCATGGCGCGGGCCACCTGCTCGAACACATGCGCCGCCTGCTCGAACGTGCGCGGCGCCGCCTTGTCCAGCGGCTCGCCATCGATCAGTTCCATCACCAGCACGATCTCGGAAACCGAGAGCAGCCCGTCCTTGCGCTTGATCATCCGCTCGATGCGGCGCAGGCCCGGGTGCTCGAGTTTCGACGCGATCTCGTATTCCTGCTCGGTCTGCTTCAGGAAGCGATCGTCCTTGGCGTCTTCCTTGCCGACAACCTTCAAGGCCCAGATTTGCTTGGTTTTCTGGTCTTGAACAAGGTAGATGATCGATGCCGCGCCTCGACCAAGTTCGGAGAGCACGCGGTAGCCATCGATCTGTTCGCCTGGCTTGAAAGGAGTCACTGGGCAACGATTCCTGAGGCCGAGCATCGCTCGGCACGACCTTCGAAACAGAGGGGTGAGTGTGTCCCACACCGCCACGAGAGCCGCGACGGCACCCCGATTGGAGTGTAGCCCGCCACGGTCCCCCACCCAACCACCCACCCCACTGGCCTCCACCCAACCAGACGCCGCCGAGGACCGTTCGAGTCTATCGGTCGGTCCTTCCCGCGGGTCCAGTTGATTGGTTATTCGGCACAGACGGAACTTGGTTGCCCTCCGCTTTCATTCTGGGCCACTCAGGTCGCTTTCTAACACGGTCGGTGAAGGCCCTAGGTGTCAGTCCTCTTCCCGGGGTCCACCTTGCCCCCGCGCCATCCGCTTGAGCAACTGCACCTGCCCGCAGTGATAGGCGTCATGAGCGGCAATCCCGGCTAGGTATTGCCCACGCGTCCATTTCCGGGCGTTCTTCCCAGGCCGCGATTCGGGGATCGAATCGATCTGTCCCGGGCCGATCTGGCTGGCCACCTCAATCAAGGCGGCATGCATCCGCTTCAGATACGCCACGTCCCGCATCCAGGCCTTCTCATCGTGGGCCTCGGACAACGCTGGCCAGTTCGATGGCGATCGCTCAAACCCCAGCCGCTCCCCCGCCTTCCAATCGAGCAACCCCACCACCGCATACTTCCAGTAAGCCGCGTGCAGCACTTGCTCCCAGATGCACTTCCGTCCCGGCCCGGGCCGCCAGAGCGCGACCTGCACGGTGACGCCGCGCAAACAGCCGGCCAGCGTCGGCCCCTGCCACCCCCGGCCATCAAACACGCCCGCCAACATCAACCCCACGTCCACCGCTGCACCCGCGCCCCCTGCGCCGCCCTTTGCTCGTCGCTTGCCCATGCCATCCTCCAAGCGGTCATGCACCCGTCACGCCTTGTCCAGCGTGCCCTCATCGCGTTCCTTGGTCGCGTGAAACTTCAGCCGCGACTTCGCATACTCCTCGGGCGACACGCGCAAGTCCACCAGTTCACCATTCTGGTGCCGCTCGTGCAGGTGCTTCAGAAACGGCACGCACCACTGGCACCCCGTGCCCGCCCCCAGACATTCCGACACCAGCGACGCCACTGGCGGGTTCTCCCGCTCCAGGAAAGACTTGATCTTCCTAAGCGAGACATGAAAACATAGGCACACCTCGTCGTCGGGGTTCACACTTCATCCTACTCCCCCTACCCGGGCAAAAACTGCGCTGGCAGGGCGATCCCACCCGATAGCATTGCCCGGGTGCGAGGTGTGGTCGCGCGATTCCCTTTTCGAGGCTCCACCGTGCAACTCGACCAACTCATCGCCGGGCTGGGCATCACGCCACGCATCGGCGGAGGGGGAAGGGGGGCCGCGCCGGCTTCCCTTCACACCCGCATCTGCGATCTGACGGAAGACAGCCGCACCGTCATGCCGCACTCGCTCTTCGTCGCGCGACGGGGCACCAAGTCCGATGGCCGAGCCTTTGTCGACGCGGCCGCCAAAGCCGGTGCGGTCGCCATCCTCACCGACGATCCCAATCTGCACGTCTCTGGCCCCGTCATCCTTTTCACGCCCGATGTGCCCACCACCGCCGCCTGCCTGGCCGAGCGCTTCTACGGCTATCCCACCGACCATCTGGCGCTGATCGGCATTACCGGCACCAAAGGCAAAACCACCACCGCCTGGCTTGTTCACCAACTCCTGAACCGCGCCGCCATCCGCTGCGGCCTGATCGGCACCGTCTGCATCGACGACGGCGCGGAGGTGGCCCCGGCCTCGCTCACCACGCCCCCCGCGCTCGAACTCTCTCGCACGTTTGCCAAAATGGTCGAGTGCGGCTGCCGCGCTGCCGCCATCGAAGCCAGCAGCCACGCCCTCGACCAGGGCCGCACCGCCGGGCTTCGCTTCCGCATCGGCGTCTTCACCAACCTCGCCCACGACCATCTGGATTACCACCAGACCATGGACCACTACGCCGCCGCGAAAGCCAAACTCTTCGCGGCACTCCCCTCCAGCGGCGGTATCGCGATCGTGAACGCCGCCGATCCGTGGGCCGCCCGCATGGTGCGTGATTGCCCCGCTGACGTCATCGGCTGCCTGATCGAGGGTGAAGGCTCGCCCACTGCCACCCCGCAAAACAAGCCCTCGGTGCCCGTCTCCGCACGGGCCACCATCAATCGCCTCGACGCCGGGGGAATGGATGTCACCTTCACCGGCGCGTGGGGGGGGGGCAATGACAAACCCGCCTCGCTGCGCCTCCCGCTCATCGGCGCGCACAACGCCATGAACGCGCTGCAGGCCGCCGTCGTGGCCCATCGCGCCGGCCTGCACCATGACGAAATCACCTCCGGCCTCGCGTGCGTCTCGTCACCGCCCGGCCGGCTCGAACCCGTCACCCCGCCCGACGCGCCCTTCGCCGTCTACGTCGACTACGCCCACACCGAGGAATCACTCCGCCAGGTGCTCGCCGTCGCGCGCCGTCTCTGCCGGGGTCATTTGCACGCCGTCATCGGCTGCGGTGGCGATCGCGACCGCACCAAGCGCCCCCGCATGGGCGAAGCCGCGGCGTCCCTCGCCGACCACCTCTGGATCACCAGCGACAACCCCCGCACCGAAGACCCGCAGCGCATCATCGACGCCATCGTCGCTGGCGTGCCCGCCTCCGCGCGGGGCCGCGTGCGCGTGCAGATCGACCGTGCCCGCGCCATCCACGGCTCCATCGCCGCCGCCGCGCCGGGCGACATCGTCGTGATCGCCGGCAAAGGCCACGAGACGTATCAGATCATGCCCGATGGCCAGGGGGGGGGCGGCACCGTCACACGCCACTTCGACGACCGCGAAGAAGCCCGCGCCGCCCTCGCCCAGCGCGGCCTGCGACCAACAATCACCTCGCCCGCACACATCCTGACCACATCCACCCCGCACTCGCACGCGGCGGGGAGGAGCCGTCGATGACCTTTTGGACCCCCGACACCATCCGCACCGCCACCAGCGGCACATGGCTCACCCGCCCCGAGGGTACCCACACCAGCATCGAAGGTGTCGCGATCGATTCCCGTGCCGTCAAGCCCGGCCAGGTCTTCCTCGCGCTGAAGGGTGACCGCTTCGATGGTCACGATTTTCTCGATACGGCCGTCGCGGCTGGTGCCTCGCTGCTGGTGGTCGATAAGCCCGTCACGCTCGCGAGCGCCGGCAACTCGGCCCCTTCCATCGGCATCATCCGCGTACCTGACAGCCGCAAAGCCTTGCTGAAACTCGCGAGCGCCTATCGCCGCACCCTCAGCGCCACCCGCGTCATCGCCGTCGGCGGGTCCAACGGCAAGACCACCACCACGCGCCTCATCCAGGCCATCCTCGCCACCCGTCTCCGCGGCACCTGCTCCCAGAAGAGTTTCAACAACGACGTCGGCGTCCCCCTCACCATCCTCTCCGCCCGCGAATCCGACCAGTACCTCATCTGCGAGGTCGGCTCCAACGCGCCGGGTGAGATCGCCCTGCTCGCCGGCGTCGTCCGCCCCGATATCGCCGTCATCACGTCCATCGGCCGCGAACACCTGGAGCGCCTCGGCTCGCTCGAAGGCGTGGCCCGCGAGGAAGCCGCACTGCTCGCCGAAGTGCCCCCCGGCGGCGCGGCGATCCTGCCGCATGACGTGCCGCTGCTCGCCGATTACGCCCGCGCCACCGCGGCCTCTGGCCGCACCGTTGTCACGTTCGGCCGCGATCCAGCCGCCGATCTTCGACTCTCCAGTTTCGAGCACTTCGCCTCCGGTGCCTCGGGCAGCGACCCCACGCCCGACTCCATCCGCCTGGGCATCAATAACCGCTGGACCTTTTCTTGCCCCATGGTCGGCGAGCACAACGCCATCAACGCGCTGGCCGCCGTCGCGGTGGCCCGCCGACTGGGCCTGGCGGATGCCGACATCGCGGCCGGGCTCGCCAGTGTCGTGGTGCCCGACATGCGCCTGCAGCGTTCCACCGTCGCGGGCATCCAGATCGTCAACGACGCGTACAACGCCAACCCGGATTCCACCCTCGCCGCGCTCCGCACCTTTGCCGCCCTCTACGCCCCGGCCTCGCGCCGCGTGGTGGTGCTGGGCGACAACCTGGAAATGGGCGACGCCGGGCCCGACGCCCACCGCGAGATCGGCCAGGCCATCATCGACCTCGGGTGCATCGACCTGCTCGTGGCCGTCGGCCCGCTCGCGGCCCTCGCCGCCGACGCCGTAGAAGCCCAGTTCGGCCCGCGCCGTGTCGCCCGCCTGCCCGACCTGAACGACGGGCGCGATCGCCACGCCACGCGACTGCTCCGCGCTGGCGACGCCCTGCTCGTGAAAGGCTCGCGCCGCATGGCCCTTGAACGGCTGGTCGCCGCGCTCCGTGCAAGCAATCTGGACGCCGCGCACGCCCCATCATCACCACCCGCGCCCGTTCCCGCCCTCGGCCTTGTCGGTCAGCGTGGCCCCGGCGCGGGCAGCGCGAGCGACGCACGATGATCTTCCTCCTCTTTAGTGCCGCGCGCGAATGGCTCGATTCCGTTGGCCTCTATCGCTACCTCCAGATTCTCGACCAGATCGAGTTCCGCGCTCTCGCCGCCGCCATCCTCGCCTTCGCCCTCGTCCTCATCGCTGGCCACCCCGTCATCGCCTGGTTGCGCCGCAAGAAAATCGGCGACACCGGCCAGACCGATTCGGAAGCCCTCCGCCGCGCCGCACAATCGAAGGCCGCCACACCCACCATGGGCGGCATCCTCATCGTCGGCGCGATCTTCATCTCCGGCGGGCTCCTCGCCGACCTCTCCAACCGCTACGTCATCATGGCCCTCATCGTCACCGCCTGGCTCGCCGCCCTCGGCGGGATCGACGACTGGCTCAAACTCACCGCCGCCACCCGCCCCGGCGGCTCGCGCCAGGGCCTCTACGCGTGGGAAAAACTCGTCTTCCAACTCGGGCTGGGCCTGCTCGTCGGCTTCTTCACGTTTCGCCAAGGCAACACCGAGGCGGCGCTCGACCTGCCCCATGTGCTCAACCTGCCCTTCCAGAAAACCTACGAATCAGGCGTCGGCACCGTCGTGCCCAACCTGTGGTATCTGCCCCAGTGGCTCTTCGTGCTCATTGGCCTCTTGATGATCACCGGCATGTCCAACGCCGTGAACATCACCGACGGCATGGATGGCCTCGCCGCGGGCATCTCGGCCTCGGTCGGCCTGGGCGTCATGGTGCTGGCCATCATCGCGGGCGTGCTGAAGTACGCCCAGCCCATGCTTACCCCGCACGTGCCCACCAGCGAGGAACTGGGTGTACTGACCGGCGCGATGGTCGGCGCGTGCCTGGGCTTCTTGTGGTTCAACTGCGCGCCCGCCCAGGTCTTCATGGGCGACACCGGCTCGCTGGCGCTGGGCGGCCTGCTCGGCTACGTCGCCGTCGTCATCCGCCAGGAGTTCCTGCTCCTCCTCATGTCGCTGGTCTTCTTGGTGGAGATCGGCAGCGTGGTGCTCCAGGTCGGCTACTTCAAGTTGTCAGGCGGCAAACGCATCTTCCGCTGCGCGCCCTTCCACCACCACCTGCACATCGGCGGGTGGACCGAGCAACAAGTGGTCATCCGCGCGTGGGTGGTGACGGTGCTGATGCTCGTGACGGCGCTGGCGGTGCTGAAGATGCGGTGAGGATTCCCCTCGCGCTTTT
Source organism: uncultured Phycisphaeraceae bacterium (assembly GCA_964588585.1). GTDB lineage: Bacteria > Planctomycetota > Phycisphaerae > Phycisphaerales > UBA1924 > JAEUIX01. The sequence goes on along the minus strand of CAZPPX010000048.1, from coordinate 2,275 downwards.
CACTTGCTCCGCGCCAAATCCGCGATATCGTTTTGTGCCGGGCCGCGCGTCGGTTCGGCGCTCCGCGGCGGCCACGTCCGCGTCGCACTCGGCTTCCCGCCATCCGCGCGCTCAGCGCTCCGCGACGCCGACTCTCACTCGCCACCAATGGCCATACTCACCACCCCCAAGAACGCCTTCCTCCACGGTCGCTGGACCGCGGAGGAATCCGCACGCCTCTACGGCATCACCGACTGGGGCAAGGGCTACGTCGGCGTCAATGCCGCCGGGCACGTCACCGTAGCGCCGACTAAAGAGCCCGCGCGCACCATCGACCTCTTCGACCTCGTCAGCGGCCTGAAAGAGCGCGGCATCCACTCGCCCGTCCTGCTCCGCTTCAACGACATCCTCTCCCACCGCCTCCGCGAGATCCGCAAGGCTTTCGACGACGCCATCACCGAGCAGCAGTTCTCGGGCAAATACTCCTGCGTCTACCCCATCAAGGTCAACCAGCAGCGGCATGTGTGCGAGCAGATCGCCAACCTCGCCGTCGAACTGGGCTTCGGTCTGGAAGCCGGCAGCAAGCCCGAACTGCTCGCGGTGCTGGGCCTCTCGGCCACCGCCGGCGGCCCCGGCGTCAACGGGATGCCGATCATCTGCAACGGGTTCAAGGACAGCGAGTTCATCGAGACGGTGATCCTCGCAACCAAACTCGGGCGGAACATCATCCCCGTCGTCGAGAAGTTCAGCGAACTGGAACTGATCGTCAAGCACGCCAAGGCGTACAACGTGCGGCCCACCATCGGCCTGCGCGTCAAACTCTCCAGCCGCGGCGCGGGGCGGTGGGAATCGTCCGCCGGGGCTCGCTCCAAGTTCGGCCTGTTCGTGAGCGAGGCCCTCCAGGCGGTCGAATACCTCAAGAAGCACGGCTTCCTCGATTGCCTCAACCTGCTGCACTGCCACGTCGGCTCCCAGTTGTTCGATATCCGCGTGCTCAAAAACGCGATCAACGAACTCACGCACATCTACTGCGAACTGCACCGCCTGGGTGCCGGGCTGACCATGCTCGATATCGGCGGCGGCATGGGCGTCGACTATGACGGGTCGCAATCGGCCTGGCACTCCTCGATCAACTACTCGGTGCAGGAGTATGCCGCGGACGTGGTGTACCGCATCAAGTCCGTCTGCGACGACGCCAAGGTGCCGCACCCGATGATCATGAGCGAGAGCGGCCGCGCCATGACCGCGTATTCATCGGTCCTAGTGCTCGACGTGCTGGGCACCAGCCGCTTCGAGGCGAATCTGGATGTGGTGGCGGTGGAAGCCCAGATCAAGGCCGAGCCCGAAGCCCCCCAGCCCGTGCTCGACCTGCTCGAAGCGCTCAAGAACCTGACTGACCGCAACATCGTGGAGACCTACCACGACGCGACCCAGGCTCGCGACGAAGCGATGAGCCTGTTCTCGCTCGGCTACATGTCGCTGCCCATGCGGGCGGTCGCCGAGCAACTCTTCTGGGCCATCGGCCACAAACTGCTCGACCGCTGCGCCAAGCGCGGCGACGTGCCCGAAGAGTTCGAGTCACTCCCCGAACTGCTCTCCGACATCTACTTCTGCAACTTCTCCTTGTTCCAATCAATGCCCGACTCGTGGGCGATCGATCAACTCTTTCCGATCCTGCCGATTCATCGCCTGACCGAGCAGCCCACCCGCCGCGGGATCCTCGCCGATATCACCTGCGACTCCGACGGCAAGATCGACCACTTCGTCGACAAGCGGATCGACAAGAAATCGCTCGAACTGCACGAGGTCCGCGAGTTGCCGGGCGACGAGATCGGCGTCGAGCCCTACTACCTGGGCGTGTTCCTTCTCGGGGCCTACCAGGAGATTCTGGGCGACCTGCACAACCTGCTGGGCGACACCCATGCGGTCCACATCTCGCTGGACGACCAGGGCGGATGGAGCATCGACGAAGTGATCGAGGGCGACACGGTCGAAGAAGTGCTGCAGTATGTGCAGTACGACATCGCCGACATGAAACGCGCCATGCGGCAGGACATCGAGGCGGCCTGTAAGCAGGGGCGGATCACGTTTGCCGAGGGGAAGAGCCTGCTGAAGTTCTACGACGATGGGCTCGAGGGGTATACATACCTAGAAGAGTGACGCGTGCACTGGCCACAAGCACCACCCTCCCCCGGCGCGAGCGGTGACCTTGCCCACGAACGGTGGACACACCGGCGAGGTTAGAGCGGTTTTGCTTCATTTCTAGCGCTGTACGGCGCATGATCGGGTTGCGCCA
>CAZPPX010000047.1:0-12419 GCA_964588585.1 uncultured Phycisphaeraceae bacterium | reverse complement strand
GCGCAACCCGATCATGCGCCGTACAGCGCTAGAAATGAAGCAAAACCGCTCTAGCATTATCCGATACAGCACACAGCGCGAACCACCCGCGCCGTGAAAGGAATCGCATGTCCACCATCTCGCCCGTCGCCTCCAAGCCCACCGGCACTTCTTCGACCACGTCGCCCACCGCCAGCGGCGAATCCCCCGCCGTTGCCGCCGCCATCGCCGCCCTCGTCAGCGAAACCAAGGCCCGCTCCGCCACCATCACCGACGTCCGCGGCCCCGCCTCCCCCGCCGCACGCGAGCAGTACGACGCCATGATGAAGCGCGCCGCCGACTATCGCGGACGCGCCCTCCTCTATCCCTACATCGGCAGCGGCCGCGGCAACGGCGCGCTCGTCGAACTCGCCGACGGCTCGGTCAAGTGGGACATGATCTCCGGCATCGGCGTCCACTTCTTCGGCCACAGCGACGCGGACCTCACCGCCGCCGCCATCCGCGGCGCCATGGGCGACACCTGCATGCAGGGAAACCTGCAGGGCAACGCCGATCAGCACGAGTTCGCCGAGATGCTCGTCACCGAGGCCAAGAAACGCAGCCGCCTCGCCCACGCCTATCTCGCCACCAGCGGATGCATGGCCAACGAAAACGCCCTGAAAGTCTGCTACCAGAAGCACGCATCGCCCCCGCTCGGCGCGCCGGGCGGGGCCCCGCGCGTGCTCGCGTTCAAGGACTGCTTCATGGGCCGGTCGGTCACCATGAGCCAGATCGGCGACGCCGCCGCCAACCGCGTGGGCATCCCCCTCACCACGCAAGTCGACTACATGCCCTTCTACGACCACCTCGCCGCCAAGCGAATGGGCGTGGCCAAGCACATCGACGCCTGCGTCGATCGCCTTAAGGAATACATCGAGCGCTATCCCAAGCAGCACGCCTGCTTCATCTTCGAACTCGTTCAGGGCGAAGGCGGCTTCAACACCGCGCCGCGCGAGTACTTCGTCGCCCTCATGGACGTCTGCCGCGCCCACGGCATCGCCATCTGGGACGACGAAATCCAGTCCTTCGGCCGCACCGAATCCATGTTCGCCTTCGAGCAGTACGACCTCGGCCACTACGTCGACGTCTTCTGCGTCGGCAAGATGACCCAGGTCTGCGCCACCCTCTGGACCACCGAATACAACCCCGGGCCGGGCCTCCTCTCCGGCACGTTCACCGGTGGCAGCGTGCCCTACGCCGTCGGCCGGCGCGTCGTCGAGCGCCTGAAGTCCGGCGATTACTTCGGCCCCGACGGCCGCTTCGCCCGCCAGCACCGCGCCTTCTGCGCACAGGTCAACGCCCTCGCCGCCAAGCACCCCGAGTGGTTCCCTCGCAACGACAAGGTGGACGAGATCACCGGCGGCGTAGGCGGCATGATGCGCTTCACCCCCTTCGGCGGCGACAAAGAAAAGGTCCAGAAGGCCTGCAAGATTCTGTTCGAAGAAGGCGTGATCGTCTTCTACTGCGGCCACGGGCCGTATCACATCCGCATGTTGCCGCCGCTGCCGGTGTTTGATGAAAAGGACTGGCCACGGGTGTTTGCGGTGATCGAGCGCGGGCTAGCCAAAACAGTGGCGTGACGGCCATTTGGGGCCCTTGGCTCCGTCGGCAACGGCATCCACGATGGCAGCGAAAAATCCGCATTCCCGCCCCAGGCCGCGATGTCCGCCGGCGGGATGTCCTCCGGGAATCGCTCCGAATAGATGGCATAGATGGCCGCGGCACCCCACGTGACAGCAAGATTCAGTATCACCCCGATCGCAAGGAAAAAGGGACAGTTCGCCATCCAGCGTCGTGTGTGCAGGGATGCGCGAAGCGACGGCGACATGCGCTAGAGACTCCGGTGTGTCAGATCCCGGTTGGCGTAGGGCTCGAAAAAGCCCCGGGCGTCCACGCCCGGGGCTCGTCATCACCAACTCATTGGCCAACCGGCGCTTATCGCGCCCCCGCCTTCTTCTTCCCGCCGTCAAACGTCGGCATCCCCTCGCCCTTCTCGAACAACTCCGAGAACTTGAACCCCTTGCGGCCCTTCCACGCCTTGCGGTGATAGGCATCGCTCGCCAGGATCGGGAACAGCGCTGACAACTCCCCGAACACCATCTGCTCGTGGACGACATCGACCTTGCCCCACGAGCAGGCCTCGCGCAGGGTGGAGCCGCTGAGCGCCCCGTCGCGCGAGTCGGCGACGGTCATCTGGATGGCGTACTTGTGCATGCCGATGTCGCCGCGGGCCTTGCCGCCCTTGCGTTCGCTCAGCAGTTCGGCCGCGACCACGATGTCCTGCGCGAAGTTCTTCGGGACGCCGCCGCCCAGCATGAGCAGCCCGGTGTCCTTGCAGGCGAGTTTGATGTCGGTGAGTTCGCGGAAGTCCTTGCCGCTGTCGATGGCGACCTGCCCGCGGCCTTCCTCGATCGCCTCGGTCTGCTGCAGCACGATGCCGAAGCCCGCCGAGCAATCGCTGAATGCCGGCACGAAGATCGGCACGCGCTTCAGATACGCCGTCTTGACCAAACTCTCGTTCTTGGCGTGGTGCCTGGCGAGGTACGCGCCCATCGCCTCCACAAACTCGCGGCTCGAATACGCCCCGGGCTCGAACGCGTTGAAAATCTCGTGCGTCTTGGCGTCGCACGCCCGCAGGTTGTCCTCGTCGATGTAGGTGTCGTAGATGCGGTCGATCATCCAGTTCCGCAGGGTCATGTCGTCCACCGGCGGCGCTTCCGGGCTGCCGGGCGCGATGTAGTGCTTGAAGCCCAGACCCTCGAAGAAGTCCTGATCGACGATGTTGGCACCGGTCGACACGATCGCGTCGATCGCGTTGCACTCCAGCAGCGTGATGATCGCCTTCTTCAGACCCGCCGAGATCAGCGAACCCGCGAGGGTCAGGATCACGGCACAGTCCTTGTCCTTGAGCATCATCGAGTAGATGTCCGCCGCCTGGGCCAGCGTGCGGCTGGAGTACGCCATCTCCCGGTAACTGTCGATCACCGGCCGGGCGTCGAACGCCGCGATGTCGATGTGCTTCACTTCGCGCGAGAGCAGTTCTTTCTTGGTCCACTTGCCACTGGCCATGGGGTCACTCCTTGGAGCGATCGAATCGATCGGCTCCGCAGTCATTCGGCCAAGCCCCCCTGGCCGCGCGATGAAAATGAGGCTCCCCGGGGGTGGCGGGGGGCACTGGATCATATGCAACCTGCACACGCTCGCACGCCCACGGCCTAAGCAATCCACCCACCCTAACGCAGCCTTTGCGCGCGCAAACGCGCACGCATACCCCTCCACGCTGCGGTTTTTTCGAAATTTTTTCTCCCCAAGAATCCTCGCACCAGTCGCGATTTCCCCCGCGCGCAATCTCCTAGAGATTGCGCAATTCCGTTGACATCCGCCCCCTGTGAGAAGCGCTTCCGAAAGCCCCTCCCTCTGGGCATGAGCGACTCGGCTTAGAGCAAGTACGAACGGAAAACAAGGCGGACACCTTGGTTTGTCGGGATTGCGGATTTCGGAGCGCGGGCGAGTCGGAGAGCCGTCGTACCCGGGAGTTTGTGCGTCGGAAAATCCCGAAGCGGACGATACACTCAGAGAATGAGTGCTCGACCGAGGGATTTGTTCATGACGATGACCCTGATCGCCACCACCTGTGTGTGGTGGGTGGGGGGCTGTAAGCGGACGCCGGGCGCGTCGGCGGGTGCGGGTTCGGGTGGGTCGGAGACGACCACCTTGCAAGTGATGGCGGCAGCGTCGCTGGGGGAATCATTCGAGGAGATCGGCGCGGCGTTCGAGCGGACGACGCCGGGCGTGAGGGTGCGGTTCAACTTTGCGGGATCGAACCAGTTGCGCACGCAACTGGAGCACGGCAGCCCGGGCGATGTGTTTGCGTCGGCCGATCGGCGGCAGATGGACCTGGCGGCGGCGGCGAGCGTGGTGGAGATTGGCACCGTGCGCGTATTTGCGCGGAATCGGCTGGCGATTCTGTTGCCCAAGGCGGCGTCGGGGGGGGGCGGGAGTGCTGCGGAGGTGAAGGGGCTCGCGGACCTCGGGCGGTCCGGGCTGCGGCTGGTGGTGGCCGACGTGGCGGTGCCGCTGGGGGCGGCGACCATGCGGATGCTGGAAGCTGCGGGCGCGGATTCGACGTTTGGGCCTGGGTTCGTGGCGAAGGTCGAGGCCAACATTGCCTCGCGCGAGGAGAACGTCGCGGCGGTCGTGGCCAAGGTCGCGCTGGGTGAGGCTGACGCGGGGATTGCGTATTGGAGCGACGCGACGGGCACGCGCGCGGCGAAGGTGAACGCCATCGGGGTGCCCGAGACGCTTGATCAGGTCGCGGGATATGCGGTGGCGGTGGTGGCCAAGTCGCCCCGGCGCGGCGCGGCTACGAAGTTTGTGGAGTTCCTGAGCGTTGAAGAGGCGCAGGGGATTCTGGCCTCGCACGGCTTCATGGGGCCGAAGGCGGAAGCACCGCTGGGCGGTGCCGCGGCGACGGGCAAGCCATGAGTGTGCGGGGGCGCGAGCGAGGCCGGGGTACGGCCGGGGTGCCGCTGGTGCTGGCCGCGCCGCTGCTGCTGTTGCTGACGGTGCCGATCGTGGCGCTGGTGATGCGGACCACGCCTCGGGCAATCTGGGAGGCGCTACTGGAAGCGCCCACGCGCCAGGCGGTGATGCTGAGCGTGCTGACGAGCGCGGCCAGTCTGCTGATCGCGATCGTGCTGGGGCTGCCCTTGGCGTACTGGCTGGCGACGTCGCGCTCGCGGGTGGTGGGCCTGGCGACCGCGCTGGTGGATTTGCCCACGGTGCTGCCACCCTCGGTGGCGGGGCTGGCGCTGCTGCTGACGCTCGGAAGGCGGAGTACGGCGGGTGGGCTGCTGGAAAGTTGGGGGCTGAGCGTGGCGTTTACGCCCGCGGCGGTGGTGATCGCGCAGGTGTTCGTGGCGTCGCCGTATTTCGTGCGGGCGGCGCGGGCGGGATTCGCGTCGGTGAGCGCGGACCTGGTGGATGCCGCGGCACTGGATGGCGCGACGCGACGGGCGTTTCTGATGCGGGTGCTGATTCCGCTCTCGTGGCGGGCCTTGGGCGCTGGGGCGGCGATGTGCTGGTGCCGGGCGTTGGGGGAGTTCGGCGCGACGATCATCTTCGCGGGCAACCTGCCGGGATGGACGCAGACGATGCCGCTGGCGGTGTATCTGGGGTTGGAACAGAACATGGACCGGGCGCTGGTGCTGGCGACGATTCTGATCGGGATCGCGGTGACGGTGCTGGGGTGCGTGCGGGTGCTGGGGCCAAGAGAGGGTCCGGAAGCCCCTCCCAGAGGGAGGGGTTGGGGGAGGGCGCGATCTGGCACCTCTTGACAAAGTCGGTGGCCGCACGCAGCTCGTGCCCTCGGTATATTTGCCCCGTGCCTGACTCCCCGCGCAAGCGTCGTTCTGCCAAGTCCGCCACGCCCGCCAAGGCGGCACCCGACGCCGCGCCGGCCAAGTCCAACTCAGGAAGCCACGCTCGCCCCTCGGCCCTGCTTGATACCCGCGTCATCTACTGCGGCGACAACCTCGAACAACTCCGCAAACTGCCCGACGCCTGCATCGACCTCATCTACATCGACCCGCCCTTCAACTCCAACCGCAACTACGAGGTCTTCTGGGGGGAGACGAAGGAAAAACGTGCCTTCGAAGACCGGCATGCGAGCACTCAGGCCTACATCGACTACATGCGGCCACGCTGCGTGGAACTGGCCAGGGTGCTCAAGAAAACCGGCTCGTTCTACTACCACTGCGATTGGCACGCCAGCCACTACGTCAAGGTCATGCTCGACCAGATCTTTGGGGAGAACAACTTCGTCAATGAGATTGTCTGGAAGCGGAGTGACGCGAAAGGCGATTCGGGGCAAGGTGCGCAGCACTACGGCCGATGTCACGACACTATCTTTTTCTACAGGGGCCACGGTGACCACATCACGTTCAATGGCGAGTATGTTCCATTGGACGAGGAGTACATCGAGAAGTTCTACAAGTACACCGACCCGGATGGCAGGCGCTGGAAGATGGACAATCTGCTTGGTCCGGGGGGCGCGGCAAAGGGAAACGCGCACTACGAGTTTTTGGGTGTGACTCGTTACTGGCGGCACTCGAGGGAGAACATGCAAGCGCTCTACGAGCAAGGCCTGATCATCCAGACGAAACCGGGCAATGTCCCAATGTACAAGCGCTATCTGGATGAGTCAAAAGGCGTTCCCGTATCAACGTGGTGGGATGACATAAGTCTCATTCGCGGCTGGTCGGGCGAGAAGCTTGGGTATCCGACGCAAAAGCCCCTCGCACTACTCGAGAGGATCATTCGAATCAGCAGCAACCCCAACGACATCGTCCTCGACGCCTTCTGCGGCTGCGGCACGGCCCTTGTCGCTGCCCAGAACCTCGGGCGGCAGTGGATCGGGATCGACATCTCGCCCACGGCCTGCCGCGTGATGGCCAAGCGGCTGCGCGACGTGTGCGGCATGCGCGAGAGCGAACCCGGGCACCGGGCGCGGGACAACAAGTCGTTCATCGTGCGCGATTTGCCGTGGACGATCGAGAAGTTGAAGGCGATCCCGCCGTTTGAGTTTGAGAACTGGGCGGTGATCGGCCTGGGCGGGATTCCCAACAAGGTGCAGGTGGGCGACATGGGCATCGATGGCCGCATCTTCCCGGTGGGCACCAAGCCCGCCGAGGCGGAGACCAAGGCGGGCCAGACGGCCAGCATGTTCGCGGGCGACTGGTTCCCGATCCAGGTGAAGCAGGAAGAGAAGATCGGCCGCAGCGTGATCGACCAGTTCGAGGCCGTGATGATCCGGGAAGAGCGGCAACGTGGCTTCGTGGTGGGCTTCTCATTCACCAGCGGCGCGATTGAGGAAGCGGCCCGGTTCCACAAGAAGGAAGGACGGATCATCAAACTGCTGACGGTGCAAGAGATTCTCGACGGCGATCATGTGCAGCGGATGTGATGGACTGACGAGAAGACGCTGGCTTGTCGATGGCTTTCGTCGCCCTCCCCCAACCCCCTCCCTCTGGGAGGGGGCTTCGGAGCGCGCGCTATCGTGCCACGCCATGAGCGAATCTGCTGATCACGCCCAACTTGCGTTGCTGACCGTTGCCGATCGCGTTGCGCGGCTGACGATCAACCGGCCCGACGCGCGGAACGCGCTGTCGCCCGAACTGCTGTCGGCGCTGCACGTGCGGGTGGATGAACTGGCGGCACGATTCAAGGGCGAACCTGAGAGTTGGGGGCCGGAGACCCCGGTGGTGCTGGTGGTGACCGGCGCGGGCAAGGCGTTTTGCGCGGGGATGGACCTGAAACTGGTGCTGGGCAACGCGGAGCGATCGGGCGGCTTGCTCGCGTCGCTGGCGGAGTTGACGCTGAAACTGCGGGCGCTGCCGTGCGTGAGTCTGGCGGTGGTGAACGGGGCGGCGATTGGCGGCGGGTGCGGGCTGTCGACGGTGTGCGATCTGTCGATCACGCACGCGGATGCGAGACTGGGCTTCCCGGAGGTTGATCTGGGCGTGTGCCCGGCGGTGGTGGCGCCGTGGCTGTGCATGAAGATCGGGCACAGTGCGGCGCGGCGGGTGCTGCTGTCGGGCGGGCTGATGTCTGGGCTCGAGGCGCACCGCGAGGGGATTGTGACGCAGGTGGTGCCGACGCTGGCGGACCTGGTGCCCGAAGCGGAGAAGATCATCGCGCGGCTGGCGACGGGCGCGCCGCGGGCACTCGCCGCGACGAAGGGATTGTTGAACAGGCTGGATGGGTCGCTGGATGCGGAGACGCTGCGGAAAGCCGCGGCGTTGTCGGCGGAGGTGCTGAACACGCCGGCGACGCAGGCGATGCTGCGGGCGAAGTTGGGGGGATGAGGGGGAACTGTTCAACGAAGGAGCGAAGGGAGTGAAGGGGGAGTTTGGTGGGAAGATGGGAACGGGATCGGACTCGACTCGGAGAGTCGAGGTACCCAAAGGCCTCAGACCCCTGCCATCTCTGCTTCGCGTGATTTGACTTCGATCCCCAGTTGCACCAGTGGGCCGTGCGGCTTCTTGGCTTCTTCGGCGAGCATCTTGGCCGCCTGCTCGTCGGCGTAGCGGGGCGAGACCATGGCGCGGATGGTGGCGACGAGGCCGCCCAGGCCTGAGAAGGTGTGATCGACGGCGGTGGGTTCGTAGCCGCAGTGCACCATGCACTGCTGGCAGGCGCGGTTGCCCGACGCGCGGCCATAGTTGGCCCACTCGGTCGTCTCCATCAGTTCCTTGAACGTATCGACGTAGCCGTCCTGCAGCAGGTAGCACGGCTTCTGCCAGCCGAAGATGCAGTACGTCGGCAGGCCCCAGGGCGTGCACTCGTAGTCGCGCTTGCCCATCAGAAACTCGAGGAACAGGGGCGAGGCGTTGAACTTCCAGTGCTTTTTGCGGTTGGAGAGCACCATGCGGAAGAAGTCGGTGGTCTTCTTGCGCTCGCCCATGAAGTGCTTCTGGTCGGGGGCTTTCGGGTAGGCGTAGCCGGGCGAGAGCATGCAGCCTTCGACGCCCAGGGCCATCATCTCGTCCATGAAGGCGCGGACGGAGTTGGGGTCGGCCCCGTCAAAGAGCGTGGTGTTGGTGGTGACGCGGAAGCCGCGCTCGACGGCGAACCGGATGGCTTCGACGGCGGTCTTGTAGGTTCCCTCGCGGCAGACGGCAAAGTCGTGGTGCTCTTCCTGCCCGTCCATGTGGATGGAGAAGGTGAGCCGCTTGTTGGGCGTGAACCAGCCCTCTTCGATGCGTTGCTTGAGGAGCAGCGCATTGGTGCAGACGTAGACGAAGCGTTTCTGGGCGATGAGGCCCTCGACGATGTCTTTGATCTGCGGGTGCATCATCGGCTCGCCCCCGGGGATGGCGACGACGGGGGTGCCGCACTCGTTGGCGGCGCTGAGGCACTGCTCGGTGGTGAGTTGGCGCTTGAGGATGTGGGGCGGGTATTGGATCTTGCCGCAGCCGGCGCAGGCGAGATTGCAGCGGAAGAGGGGTTCGAGTTGCATGACGAGCGGATAGCGCTTGCGGCCCCGGAGTTTCTGCCCGAGGACGTACGACGCGACTGCCCACATCTGCGAGATCGGCAAGGCCATAGGTGGGGGAGGATAGGTGATTGCCGCGATGGGGGCGGGGGGAAGTGTTGTGGCCCGGTGAATCCCGGGCCGAATTCTGGTGGAAAAGCGCGAACCGTGCCGATCTTCGGCCATCCCCGGGAGCGCGATATGATCCTCACGCCTCACGCCTCACGCCTCACGCCTCGTCTAGCCCGCTAGGCCGCTGGCTTGGCTTGGTGATCGGAGGGCTCATGGTGCTGGTGCCCTCCGTCGCGTCGGCCCAACTGGGTAACGCCAAGATTCCCCCCGCGTACCGCATCGATCCTCCGGAAGATACTGACCTTGTTGACCTCGCCACGGGCGATTTGGATACGGCGTGTCGCCATTCGGGCACGACGGGTGAGGGCTCTTACCCGCCCGACCCGCAGTTGGAGTTTCAGATTGCCGTGGGGCGGTATGTGGGCCCGACAGACTCCGAAGGCAGGCTGATCCACGCCGCGCAGATGGTGCAGGAGGGCACGCTCGGCGCCTTCGCTGAGTTGACGTTCATGTTCTTTGAAAACACCGTGGGTGGGTGTGCCCCGCCGCCGCACCGGATCATGTACAACGGCCAGTGGGTGGCCGATGAGAACCCGGGCGAGCCCGGAACGTTACAAAACCTGGGCCGGGGCTGGGCCCAGCGAACGTTTCGGGTGCCCATCGAGCGCGTGCGGTTTCCCGCGGCACCGGGTGCCGAGCCGGGCGTGCCGCCGATCCCCGCAGTCAATGACATCCACATCGAGTGGGCCAATCCGAACACGTGCCTGTCGTGCTTCGTGGTGGATTGGGTGTCGCAGCGGGTGCGGGTGGTGTCGCCGGTGATCCTGATACATGGGACGGGGCAGTCGGCGGATTGGTGGTCTCGACACCTTTCGCTTGGCGTTCTCTTGGCAAACAGGGTTCCCGTTGCGGAGATTAACTTCGCGCCCAATCGAAATACTTGCGACGCGAACGCTCTTCGTCTTCAGTACCTGCCTGGGTCGTTCGGCATAAATCCGCAGGCACCTGATAACCGAGTTCGAGCGCACGCGGCGCGGTTTGGAGCCAACAGCGTCCACTTGCTCTGTCACAGCAAGGGTGGGCTTGATGCGCGACGCTGGATACACAATTTCATTGGTCCCATTCAGCCGGTTAGTGGCTTTCGAGTTCTCTCGCTGATGACACTCAGTACGCCGCACAACGGAAGCGCGCTGGCCGACTGGAGCGTCGGACGCTGGACATTCGGCGGGCCCAGTTTGCAGAACCTCGCAGAGTACCATGGCTTCCCCGTTGGAGATGCCGCGCTCGAAGCGATGTCGCTTCTGTCCAGTCCTCAAGTAGACTACCGCGACCTGCGGACCTTTGTGTGTTCTGCGGCAAACGCAACGGAGTTGCCTTTGTTTCCTGGCGATGTATCGCGATGCGCGCTCGCAGCCGACATGGACGAAAATCGATCAGGTGCTGTCGATCAACCCGTGGAAGTTCGCGAAATAGCGGACGACACGACCGAGTATGGTTGGTTTTGGTTGGCGCAGGAGGCCGGCGTAACAACCGGAACGTACATAGCCGGCGTCAACAGGGTGTATCAAATACTGAAATCCGTAGATAGTATCAATTTTGCCTTCGCGCGTGTTCCTTTTCCCCCTTTGAACCCCCTGGAACCGATTGTCGGGAAGTATGCAACGCGGATATCGATCACGGGAATAGCACCGGGCGGGTCAACCGATTCGCGTAACGATGGCTTAGTAACAATTAGTAGTGGCGTCGGCCGAAACTCCTTTGCGGACGTTGGCCAGTCCGCACGAATTGCGGTTTTCGAGGACGAAGAATGGCCTCAGTTCCCAACTGACGGCCGCAATGCCACCTGGGCGCAGAATCACTCTTCAATCGGCGGACAGGATGTTGCAGTGTATGTGTTTCGGAACTGGATTGTGCCCATTGAGCGCGAAGCAGGAGGAATGAGGTGAGAAGGGGCTGGCGGAGATGGATGGGCGCACTGTTCAGTTCTTGTGCGATCGTGACGCTCGTCTACATCCTGATACCGTGGCGCGGGGTGCACACTGTCCAAGCCGCGCCTTTCGAAGTATCGCCACCGGGTAGTTGGCCTCCAAGGCTCTCAACGCTTGCTGTTGTTCGAGAGACAGCGAAAGGAAGTGGCGAGTGGTTGTTTTGGAGTGAGGCGGGTGAGGTAAGGGCATCGCGGATCAGACAGTTCGGATGGGGGCAGTTTCCAGCAGAATGGGAAGGTGATGGACCGATTGTCCGATGTGTGCAGAGCGGCGCTGAATCAGCGGGTATCGTGGACCGCAGCTCGTGGCACCGAGCCATCGGCCCGCTATTCGAGCTCGATCGTTCAGGCGAGCGATCGCTTGTCGGTCCGCGGATATTCGTAGAACCCACCGGCCTCGTAAGCCTCAACGGTCACCCGCTTCCGACCGGAGGAGACGAAGGACTTTCGATAGCCGGATGCCGCACCGACGCGGGTGAGCAACTCGTTGCCGCCGTGACAGGAACAAAAGTGCAGCGGGCAAGAAAACAGTATCATTTTGGCGGTGGGGCGGATCGTGTCGAACCGCCGTATTACGTTGATGTATTTCGGCTGGACGACGGGCAACGTGTAGGCAGCCGTGTCAAGTTGATGTGTCCCGATGTGCCAATTGTCTCGCTCAAGGTCGGATGGCTCGACGAGCGTGGCACTCTCATCGTCTACGACGCCAGCGATGGCGTTCGGTATCTGTGGCCCATCCCGCGCACAGTGTGGGAGCCCAGCAAGGAGAAGCCATGATCAGTATACGAAATGCCGTTACTGCACTGTCCATCGTGCTCGCAATGCCTCTCTCAAACGTTCTTGGACAGCAGCAGAGCCAGTCCGTTGCGTTGAACAATCGACAGCGGTTTCCACTCGTGATTCGCGAGGGCATGATTGCTGCAGAGCGCTCGGTATGTCTCCAGGGCGGAGTCGCGACACGCTTCGACGTTCGAGCTTGGCAATCAGACTTGCAAGTTTCGCTGCTTGGGCCGACAGGTCAGACCATCACGGTGGCAGATCTGCCATTGCTTGGTGGATTCTACTGGTCAGGCATTCGGGATGCGCCTTGGGACGAGAATCTCATTCCGTTTGCTTGGGCTCCACCGGAGGGGGCAAGCCAGTACATACTCGCGCTGCCGAGTCTGCCGGCTGGCGAGTGGCAAGTGCGGGTCTCTAGGCCAACGGCCGCCGGGATCGCTGTCCCCGTGGTGGCCGAGACTTGGCAGGCTAGTCGGATCGGTGCTCTTGCAAACTGGGGATCACCAACCACATGCATGGGTTCACTTA
>CAZPPX010000046.1:0-12681 GCA_964588585.1 uncultured Phycisphaeraceae bacterium | reverse complement strand
GCGTTAGTTCTCGGACTTGGTATGCTCCTGTCGTCATCTAGACGAAGGAGACTTCAATGTCATGGCGATTGCTCGCGGTCCTCGGCCTGTTCTTAATCCTGACACGCCCGGCAGTCGCGCAATCGATCCGCGTGACGATCAGTGATGGCAGCACCGGTGCCGACGTGCAGGTCGGCACCTTCGCCTCCGGCGCGGCGATTCTCATCACGACCAGCCAACTGAACACGGTTACGAGCAACAACCCGGGCGAGTTCCTGCGCATCTACGACACCTCGACCGACAACAGCGGCGCGCCAACGCTCGACATCGGGCCGGTCACGATTCGGGTGGATACCGGCCTCGGCTTCAGGCCGCAACAACTCCGCGTGCTCGTGGCGGCGGCGTCGGAACCCGACGTGGCATTCAACTTGACCAATCCGATTGATCCATTGGCCCCGGGTGCTCGCAACTTCCGCTCGCTCATCGTTGAGGCCACATCGGCCATCATCGCGCAAGAGCCGACGGTGGTGGAAGACTTCCAACGGAATCTCAGTCTGGCGATCGCGATTCAGGGCGACCTCGGCCAGGCCCTCGCCCAACCCACCGACCCGCGCGACCAGGTCAAGGTCGGGTCCATCTTCCGCGCCCAGGTCAACCGCCAACCCGGCAGCACCACACTCGGCGGCAACATCCACGCCGACATGACGGCGACCGGCGCGGACAACATCGTGGGCTTCTGGTACTTCTCCATCGCGCAGGTTATCGTCGCCAACAGCATCACCGGCTCGATCAACGCCACCGGGCACCAGTTCTCGACGTCATTTCCGCCCTCGCCCGGCTCGATCAACAAGGTGGTCGTGGGTCCGAACCCCAGCACCGGGAGCGTGGGGCTCGCGGGCGACGTGAAGGCCGAGGCGGGGGAGATCAACGAGGTGTATTCCGCCGCGCCCATCGGGTCGGCATCCAAGCCCGTGAAGATCTGGGCGGGCAATCGGATCAAGGCGATCCGCGTGGCGCAGGAGGGGAGTTCGGCGGCGAACGCGACGGTGCTGAGTCACGACATCCACGCGGACATCCGGAGCAATCTCGCGTCATCGCTGAGTGGCGACCCGGGCGCCAACGGGGCGCTGCACCTCGTGCAGACCGACGGTGGCCTGATGGGCGAAGTGAAGGCCGGGAACCTAAGCCCGGGCTTTTTCAACATCTTCAGTGGCGAGCGCGAACGGGACGGGCGGCTATGAACGCCACGGCCAGGGCTAAAAGGCACACGGTGGTCGTGCTGCTTCGTGCGTGCATTGATAGACTCCATCGTACGTTCCTGGCGCATAGGCGGTGGCACAGGCGTTCCGCCTAGGTCGAGGGCCTCGCGTGAAGCCCACCATTCGCCGCGAGGCGCGGCGATCACAGGCGGGACGCCTGGGCCACCCAATGCCCGCGACGAGACACACCCTACTCCTGTCGCTCGTCACGATGTTCTTCATTCATCGCGCGCCGGGGCCTCACCCCACGGCGATCCATCATGGCTGGGCGCACCGAGCATCTTGGTCGGCGGCTTGGCGTCGTTGCCCCCGCGCTGGAGGCTGCGGTTCGGCGAACGGCTATAGATCTTCTCGCGCGCATCCATCGCGCCGGCGCGCTTGATCGCGCCGGTGCCGAAGCGCTGCACGATGCGATCGGCGACCGCGTCCACGCCCTTGGCCTTTGCCGCTTCGCGTGTGGAGATCGATCCTTCCGCCAGCCCATCGGTGAACAGCCCCATCTGCTGATGCGACGCGAGATCGTGCAGGCTGACGCCCAGCAGGCGCAGCGGCGGGTGTCGCTCGCTCAGCCATCGGTCAAGCAGGCCCGACGCGGCTTCCCAGATGAGGGCCGTGTCATCGGTCGGCTCGTCGAGCGTCGCGGCACGCGTAAAGGTCTCGAAATCCCCCGTGCGGCACTTGAGCGTGATGCGCCGCGTCCGCAGCCCGTCCTCACGCAGGCTGCGGGCCACGGTCTCGACGTGATCGAGCAGGATGGGACGGAGGATTTCGATGCCGCTCAGGTTCTCGGCGAATGTGCGCTCGCGCCCGATGCTCTTGGCGGCCGCCCCGGATCGCACGGGGCGCTCGTCGAGGCCCTGGGCCAGGCGAGTCCACAACGCCGCGGCCTCGCGACCGAAGCGCTGCGCCAGCCCGGGCTCACCCAGGGCCAGCAGATCGGCGATGGTGCGCACGCCGATCGCACCGAGCCGCTCGGCGGCCTTCGGCCCGATGCCGAAGATCACCGATGCTGGCATGGGCGCGAGCATCGCCGCGGCCTCTCGCGGGTCAACCGGAAACTCAAAGAGTCCATCAGGCTTGGCCTGATCGAAGCGACCTTGGCGAGAAACTTGTTGCTGGCAATGCCCACGGACGCGGCAAGAGAAAGATCAGCGCGGATGCGGGCCCGGAGCGTGATGGCGATAGCACGCGCCGGGCCGAAGAGGTGTGTAACGCTCGTGACATCGACAAAGGCCTCATCGATGCTGATGGGTTGCACGTCGGGCGAGAAGGTCTCCAGAATTGTTCGGACCTGCATGGAGACCTGCGCATACACGCCCATCCGTCCGGGCACCACGATGGCGTGCGGGCACAGGCGGATCGCCTGGGCCATGGGCATGGCGGAGCGGCAACCGAACGCGCGGGCCTCGTAACTGGCGGTGGTGACGACACCCCGACGACCGGTGCCGCCGACGAGCACGGGCTTCCCGCGGAGCGCGGGATCATCGCGCTGCTCCACGGCGGCGTAGAACGCGTCCATGTCAACGTGCAGGATGGACCGAGCCGCGGGGGGCACGCGGGATGGTTGGCGCGCGGCCGTCTTACCACCCTCTCTCGCTCCCAGCGGGGGAGGTGTCACAAGGTTTGGCAAGTGACGGAAGGGGTGCTCCGCGATGGTCGATTCGCCGCGCAAGTAGGGCCCAACGAGAACCCCCGCCCCCTCGCTTCTTCTCGGGATATCACCCGCTGGGAGCGGGGGAGGGTGGCTGGGCCTCGCAGGCCTAAAGGTTCTGCTCGACCAGCGCCTGCTCTTTCCACTTCTTCAGTTTCAGCCCCAGTGTGCGGACGCCGATGCCCAGGGCCGCGGCCGTGCGCTGGCGGTGGCCCTCAAATCGCTGGAGCGTGCGGACGATGGCCTCACGCTCGATGTCTTCAAGGTGACGCCCCCACACGGGCACCAGCATCTGGTCGTCGGCGGGGCCGGGCTTGGGCTCGGCGAAGCCGCGGGGGAGGCCGGATGGCGTGCCGATTGTGCCGGGCGCGTGCCCGTTGGGCGAGCCGTTGAGGTTCGAGAGGGGCGTGGCGCGGCCATAACCCGTGTGCGCGTGCGTGTCGTCGCTGGTTGACGCGCCAGCGATCACGCCCCCGCCGGTCAGCCACGGCGCGATCACCTCGGCACCGATGGTGCTGCTGCGCGTCAGCACCACGGCGCGCTCGCAGATGTTCTGCAACTCGCGGACGTTCCCGGGCCAGGCGTAGCGCTGCATGGCGTCGATCGCGCTGGCGTCGAGCCGCGGGGCCTCGCGACCTTCGCGGGCCGCGAAGGCCTGTACGAAGTGCTCGGCCAGGGCCGCGAGATCCTCGGCACGATCTCGCAGCGGGGGCAGGTGAATCGGGAGCACATTGAGGCGGAAGAACAAATCCTGCCGGAACGCGCCCTTGCTCACCGCTTTGGGCAGATCGACGTTGGACGTTGCGATCACGCGCACGTCGGTGCCGATCGCGACGCTCGAACCCACGCGCTCGAAGGTGCGTTCCTGCAGCACGCGCAGCAGTTTGGCTTGGATTTTCGTCGAAACCTCGCTGATCTCGTCGAGCAGCAGCGTGCCACCCTCGGCCAGTTCGAAGCGGCCCTTGCGGGTCTTCTCCGCGCCGGTGAAGGCGCCTCGCTCGTGGCCGAACAGTTCGCTCTCCAGCAGCGATTCCGACAGGGCGGCGCAGTTCACGCCCAGGAAGGCGCCATTCGCGTTCGTGCTGGAGCCGCGGGGCGAGAGTTCGTGCACCGCCTTGGCCACCACTTCCTTGCCCGTGCCTGATTCGCCGCAGATGAGCACGGTGCCGACCGACTCAGCCACCGCCATCACCTGTTCTTTGACCCGCCGCATGGCGGCCGAGGCGCCCACGAGGCGGTCGATGCCGCGCGGGCCGTCGGCGGGGTTGCTGATCCCCGCCAAGCCGCCCCGGCGCAGCACCGAGTTCTCGCGCACCACGCGGCCATGCTCGATGGCCTTCTTGACGGCGATGATGAGTTCATCGCCCTCGAAGGGCTTGGTGAGGTAATCGAACGCGCCGAGTTTGAGCGCTTCGACCGCGGTCTCGACGGTGCCGAAGGCGGTCATCACGATCACCGGGAGGTCGGCGTCGAACGCCCGGACCTTGGTGAGCAGTTCGAGCCCGGTGCCGCCGGGCATTTTGAGATCGGTGACGACCACGTCGGGCCGCCGGCGGGCGAGCAGTTCGACCCCTGCCGCGACGCTGTCGGCGGTCGCCACTTCGAGCCCCGCGCGCCCGAGCGTGCCGCCGACGCTGTCCCGGAGCATTTCTTTGTCATCAACCACCAGAACCAGCGGCATGGGCAAGCCCTCCTTGGCGTCTCGAATCTGAACCCGGCGGATTCCCTTCCGCCGTCACCCTCGCTCGCCCCCCAGACCGACCGGCCACGTCTCGACGGCGGCCATCCGGTTGGGGTCAATCGACCGATCGACGACCAAACGCGCAGTTTTTTCCGAGGAGATTTCTGCGCGGTCGGGCACGCTGACTCGCGAACGCCGTATAAGCCGATGGCTTTGTTCGAAGTCGCCATGTGTGACGCGACCCTGACGTGGCCCAAACGCAATGCCGGGCAGGCTCGCCCGTTTGGCTGCGGTTGGCGTCTATAGAAATAGCCAGTCTGTGAGTGAACCGCATGTTCCAGGAATCGAAGCCACCCGCCGTTGCTCCTGCTGCCAACCCGGCCTCGCCCGCGGCCAAGCCCGGGCCCGCCGAGGCACCAACCAAAGTGAGCGCCAGCGCGCCCAAGCGACCGGCGATGCGTGTGTCCGATTCCCTCGAACCTATCCGCCCCGCCGAGTTCGGCATTGACGAAGCCCGGCACCTGCTGAGCCGCGCGGGCTTCGGAGGTAGCCCCGGTCAGTTGCGCACGCTCGCGGATTGGGGCCCCGAGAAGTCGGTTGACTATCTCCTGAACTTCGACGCGGCCCCGGGCGGGGGCGAGCCGATCGACGAAAGCGCGTTCGATCGCGACATCATGCGGCCGCCCAATGCGGAAGAGCGCCAGGCCCAGCGCCGCGCCGCCGCCGCGCGAGACGAAGAAACCCTTGCGCAGATCCGCGTGCGTCGGCAGAATGCCGAGCAATCGGACCGCGAGCAGGTGCGGGCCATGCAGCGGTGGTGGCTGAAGCGGATGATCGAGACAGGCCGGCCGCTGGAAGAGAAACTCACGCTCTTCTGGCACGGGCACTTTGCCACGTCGTACCGCACGGTCGAAGACTCCTATCTGCTCTACAAGCAGAACCTGATGTTCCGCAAGCACGCGGCGGGCAACTTCGGCGATCTGTTGTTCGGGATCATCCGCGACCCGGCGATGATCAACTACCTGGACAACAACGATTCACGCCGCAACAAGCCCAACGAGAACCTGGCCCGCGAGATCATGGAACTCTTCTCGCTGGGCGTGGGCAACTACACCGAGCAGGACATCAAGGAAGGCGCCCGCGCCCTCACCGGCTACACCTACAAGGACAACGACTTCGATTTCGACCGGCCGAATCACGACCCGGGCAACAAGGCGATCCTGGACCGCGTGGGCTCGCTCGATGGCGAGGATTTCGTCGGGGCCATTCTGGAACAGCGCGAGTGCGCCCGGTTCATCGCCCTCAAACTCTACCGCTTCTTCGCGCACGACTACCCCTCGGGCCGCGCCGCCGTCGATGACGCCGCCAAGAACGTCACCCGGAGCCTGGGCGACGCGCTCCTGCGCGCCAAGTACGAGGTCAAGCCCGTGCTGCGACGGCTCTTCCTGAGCCGCCACTTCTACGACCCCGCGCTCCGCAACCAGCAGATCAAGTCCCCCGTGCAACTGCTCGTGGGCACCATCCGCGCCCTGGGCAGCCCCGCCCGCGACCTGAAGACCCTGCTCGACGCGACCAACATGATGGGGCAGAGCCTTTTCTTCCCGCCCTCGGTCAAGGGCTGGGACGGCGGTCGCTCGTGGATGAACACCTCTACGCTCTTCGTGCGGCAAAACACGCTCGTCTATCTCCTCACGGGCAAGCGGCCACAAGGCCGTGACCCCCTTGCCGACGACGAGCCCTTCGACGGCACCGGCCTGCTCGAACAGATCGGCCTCGCCTACCCCGAAGCCCGCGAAACCGACCTCGAGGCCCGGCTCGACGCCATCCTGCGCTTCAGCGTCGGCACCCGCGATGTCGCCGCCCGCGACACCCTCCGCGCGTTCCTCGCCCAGCGCGGCGCCTCGCCCCTCGACGGCCCCACGCTCACCAACCTCATCCTGCTTACCTCCGCCCTTCCCGAATTCCAACTGTGCTAGAAAGACGTCAGACGTCAGATGTCAGATGTCAGATGTCAGACGTCAGACGTCAGGTTGAGGACTTCAGGACTCAGGACTACTTCTCACTCGTCGCTCGTGACTCATCACTCGTTTCTCCCGCCCGGTGCCCCATGACTATCCACGACCTTTCCAACGCCGCTGCCTTCACCCGCCGCCAGTTTCTCCGCTCCGGGCTCACGCTCGCGTCGGCATCACTCACCATTCCCCAGTTCATGAGCGGCACCGCGCTCGCGCTCCCCACCTCCTTCTGGGGCGGCAGCATCCCGGGCGTCAATGAAGACCGCATCCTCGTCGTCATTCAACTCGCTGGCGGGAACGACGGCCTCAACACCGTCGTCCCCTTTGGCATGTCCGAGTATTACCGCGCCCGCCCGGGCATCGGCATCCCCGAAGGCAAAGTCCTTCGCCTCGGCTCCGCCGAACGTGAGGTCGGCCTCCACCCCGCCCTCGCCGGTGTGAAAGACCTCTACGACGACGGGCTCGTCGGCATCGTGCAGGGTGTCGGCTATCCGAACCCCAATCGCTCCCACTTCAAGTCCATGGACATCTGGCACACCGCCGACACCACCGGCACCGGTGACGGCTGGTTGGGCCGCTACTTCGATTCCGAATGCTGCGGCTTCGGCAAGGGCGAATCAGGCAAGGCCGATGGCGCACTCACCGGCGGCGGCCCGGGCATCGCCATCGGCCGCGAAGCCCCTCTTGCCATGCAGGGCCACGCCATCAAGCCCATTGCCTTCGAATCCGCCGAACTCTTCCGCTGGACGGGCGGTGGTGGCGGTAAGGCGCTCGACGCTTCGTACGACGAAATCGTGAAGCAGAAGTCCAACGCTCCCGACCCCGATTCCAACGCCGCGTTCCTCCATCGCACCGCGCTGGATGCCCAGGTCAGCAGTGCCACCATCCGCAAGGCCGTCGCGACCAAACCCCGCGTCGCCTATCCCGGCGGCGACCTCGCCCGCCAGTTGCAGATGGTCGCCAGCATGATCGCGGCAGGCCTCAAGACCCGCGTCTACTACGTCACCATGGGCGGGTTCGATACCCACGCCGGTCAGGGCGGTGAGAATGGCCGGCACGCCACGTTGCTTGGCCAGTTTGCCGGCGCGGTCAAGGCGTTCTATGCGGACCTGAAGGCCCAGGGCAACGATGGCCGCGTCATGGCCATGTCCTTCTCTGAGTTCGGCCGTCGCGTGAGTCAGAACGCCAGCCAAGGCACCGACCACGGCACCGCCGCCCCCCTCATGGTTTTCGGACCCATGGTCAAGGCCGGTGTCCTCAGCCCCCACCCCAGCCTGAAAGACCTCGACTCAGGCGACTTGCGGTTCACCCAGGACTTCCGAGGCGTGTATGCGAACATCCTCACCGAGTGGTTGTCCGCCGACAGCGCCAAGGTGCTCGAGGGCCAGTTCCGGGCTTTCCCGGTGCTGAAGAAGGCCTGACGCCCTGAGCCGGGGGGTGAGGAAGTGGTTTCGATATCTTCGTCGTCGCCTCGGGTGCGGGCGCGTTCTAGGGATTCAATCCCAATACCCCTTGTCGTGCGCCAGACCCGGCCCCAACGGTGAAGGGCGCGGCCTAACGGGCCGATTCCACTCATCGAGGGCCGACTATGAGTTCACCGAATCCGGTGCCCAGCAAACCATTGCGCAGCGCGTACGTCGATGATCCCGAGATGGTGGAGATCGTCGAGGCCTTCGTCAACGAGATGCCCGCGCGCCTCGCCGCGCTCGAAGACGCCTGGACCCAGCAGCACCTTGATGACCTCCGCCGCATGGCCCACCAGTTGAAGGGCTCGAGCGGCGGCTATGGCTTTCAGCCTGTGGGCTCTGCCGCGGCCGACCTCGAACGAACCTTGGTCGATATGGGCCGAGGCAGCGCCGGAGGCACCGTCGCCTCGTTGCGACGCGAGTTCGAGGCGTTGACCGAACTGTGCCGTCGCGTCTCGATGTGACGGTCCAGTGACCGTGTGTGTTCGGAAGGCCGCGGGAGTCGATCAATCGTGCAAGCCGGAGCCGAGCCCAAGCCGACTGTTCTGCTGATCGACGATGCCGTCGATACCCATCGGCTGCTGCACGCGCGCCTGAAGCACGAGAACATGGAACTGCTCGACGCTTCGTCGGGCGAAGAGGGCCTGGCGATGGCCCGCCAGCAGAAGCCCTCGCTCATCCTCCTCGACCTCGATATGCCCGGCTTGGACGGCTTTACCGTCCTCCGCCAACTCAAAGGCGATGCCGCCACCGCCACCATCCCCGTGGTCGTGCTCTCGGGCATCCGCGAGTCCGAAGACCGCA
This sequence comes from uncultured Phycisphaeraceae bacterium, assembly GCA_964588585.1. Taxonomy (GTDB): domain Bacteria; phylum Planctomycetota; class Phycisphaerae; order Phycisphaerales; family UBA1924; genus JAEUIX01. The sequence goes on along the minus strand of CAZPPX010000046.1, from coordinate 3,826 downwards.
TCACGGCCTTCGACCTCGGGGCCAGCGACTTCATCACCAAGAACTTCAACGACCCCGCCGACCTCGCCGAACTCCGCGCCCGCCTTCGGGCCGTGCTGCGGCTCGAACGCCTCTTGCGGCTGCTCTCCGAGCGAGCCGAGATCGACGGCCTCACCGGCCTGGGCAACCGCGCCCAGTTCAACCGCCGCTTCGCCCAGGAACTGGCGGAAAACCAGCGCTACGGCCATCCCTTCGCGCTGGCGGTCTTCGATTGCGACCATTTCAAGAAGGTCAACGACACCTTCGGCCACCCCGCGGGTGACGAGGTGCTCGTGGGCCTGGGCAAGATCATCACGCAATCCTGCCGCCAGACCGATGTCGCCTGCCGCTTCGGGGGCGAGGAGTTCGTCCTCATCATGCCCAACACCGCGCCCGCCGACGCGCTGATCGTCTGCGAGCGCATCCGCACCACCTTGGCTGGCGTGGTGTGGCCCCGTCACCCGGCCCATCAAGTGACCTGCTCCGCAGGCATCGCGGGTGCCGAGGGTGCCACCAGTCTGAGCCCGGAACAGATGCTCGACGCCGCCGACAAGGCGCTGTACGCCGCGAAGAAGGCGGGCCGCAACCGCGTCATCATCGCCGAACCCAGCCTCGCGAAAGCAGGTTGATCGAAGCCCCCTCCCAGAGGGAGGGGGTTGGGGGATGGCGAAAATCAAGCCGGAAATCGGGAAAAGCCCGGTGCACAGGCGTCCCGCCTGTGTGCTCGAGGCTCCCGCGCCGCTATCCCTCACTCTCATCCTCACCCGGCACCGCCGAATCCGGTCCATGCCCCTCGCCGAAGATCGCGCTCCCCAGCCGCACCATGTTGGCGCCCTCGGCGATCGCCGCCTCAAAGTCCCCGCTCATCCCCATTGACAGCACATCAAACCCACCACCCGCGGGTCGATCAGCCCCCACCCCCGCGCGGCACATGTCTTCAAACAGTTCCCGCAGCCGCGCAAACGTCGGGCGGGCCTCGTCCGCCGTCGCGCTCGGCGCGGCCATCGTCATCAGGCCTCGCAGCCGCACGTTCATCATCGTGTCCATCTGCTCGGCCAGGTGCATCGCTGCGGGCACCGCACACCCGAACTTGCTCGCCTCGCCGGAGCAGTTTACTTGTAGCAAAACTTCCGTCACCGATTCAGTGCGCAGCGCGGCATTCTGAATCTCTTCCGCCAGGCGGAGCGAGTCCACCGAGTGAATCAGCCGCGACAGTTCCAGCGCCTTGCGCACCTTGTTCCGTTGCAGGTGCCCGATCATGTGCCAGCGCACGGGCGCGGGGGTTGAAGCGCCCTCGGCGACCGCCGCGCCCACGAGCCGATGCCGGGCGCTCCACTCGGCGATCATCGACGCCCGCTGCATCAACTGCTGCACCTGGCTCTCGCCGAAATCGCGATGCCCCATGCCGATGAGGTCGCGGACCTCGTCGATCCCGCTGTACTTGCTCACCGCGACGACAACGACCGCGCGCGGATCGCGCCCGGCCCGCTCCGCCGCGCGGGCCACGCGATCCTTGACGTCGAGATAGCGATCCTTCAGGCTGTCGATGGTCGTCACACGCGCCTCCTGCGGGACGCGCGCAGTGTAGCCGATCCGGCCCGCCCGCCAACAGGGGTATTCGCCCCAATGTCCACTTCACCCCGTCCCCGTAACGGGTTAGCCAGCCCGGTCCGAGGTCGCGGCCCGCACGAAGCACACCGATCCCCTCGCCCCGAACCCCACCCCGGCCACCCTCGTATCCTCGCCCATGATCACCAAGTCTCGGGCGTGGCTGGCCTCCGCCGCACTGGCCCTTTCCGCCGCGGCATGGGTCGCGCCGACCCTCGCCTGGGCGCAGCCTGCTTCAGAGAGGCCCACCGAAAAGCCAGTAGCCAAGGTCGCCAACGAAACGCATGAACGCTGGTATGTGGTCGAAGTCAGTGGCCAGCGCGCCGGCCATGCCTGGACGCGCCAAAGCACCGAGCCCGACGGCTCGATCCGCACGCGTTCCACCATGAAGATGGAGATTCGCCGCGGGTCGGTCTCGATTCCGATCTCGATGGAATCGACGTGGCGCGAGAGTGCCGCGGGCAAGCCGCTTTCGCTCGAATCCACCTCCGCGCTCGGGGCCATGCCCATCGGCAAAACCGTGGCGTTCACCGACGACGGCCTCGCGATAACCACCAAGATCGGCGCGCAAAAGACCGAAGCCAAGCAGCCCGCGCCCGAAGGCGAATGGCTCACCCCCGCCGCGGCCGAACGTCGCCTCGCCGAGCGCCTCAAGGTGGGCGACAAGACCATCACGCTCCGCACGCTCGAAGATGAACCGGGCGGCGCGCTCTCGGTGGTCACCTCCACACGCACGCTCGTGGACAAGACCACTGTCGAGGTTTTTGGCCGCACCGTGCCCGCGCTCAAGTGGACCGTCACCATCGACCGCTACCCAGGCATCGAGAGCACGGAGTTCACCGACGACCAGGGCCACACCCTGCGCAGCGAAACCAACATGGGTGGCTTGAAGATGGTCCAGATGCTCGCCGACAAGGATCTCTCCCTCCGCCCCATCGACGCACCCGAACTGCTCGTCAGCACGCTTGTCACGCCCGACAAGCCCGTGCCCGACAGCGCCACCCGCGTCACCTATGTCCTGAGTGTGCCCAAGGGCGCGATGCCCGACCTGCCCAGCACCGGCGCGCAGAAGATCGAACGCCTTGATGCCCGGCGCATCCGCGTCACCGTCCTCAAAGAAGGCCTCACAAACGCTCCGGCCCCCGTCGGCGCAGATTCCGGCACCGATCCGTCCTATCTCGCGTCGTCGCCCATGATCAACGCCGCCGACCCGGCGATCGTGAATCTGGCCAAGGGCGAAGCCCTCGACAAACTCCCCCCCGGCGCGTCCGACTTCGATAAAGCCAAGCGCCTCCGCGCTTTCGTGCAGAAGTTCATCGACGAAAAAAGCCTCTCCGTTGGCTTCGCTTCCGCCTCCGAGGTCGCCCGCACCCGCACGGGCGATTGCTCCGAGCACGGCATGCTGCTCGCCGCGCTCCTCCGCGCCTCGGGCATCCCCGCCCGCGTCGTCTCTGGCCTCATCTTTGCCGACGAGTTTCAGGGCAAGAAGGGCATCTTCGGCTACCACATGTGGGCTCAGGCCTGGCTCGCCAGCGAGAAGGGCGGCACGCCGCGCTGGGTCGATCTCGATGGCACCCTCCGCCGAGGTACCGTCTTCGGCGCGGGCCACATCGCCCTGGGCGTGTCGTCCATGAGCGACGCCCAACCTCAGAACTTCATGGTGACACTCGCGCCCTTGCTTGGCCGCCTGAAGATCGAGGTCGAGGACACTCAGCCGTGAGCGGCTCAAGCCACGCCGCCATCGATTCCGCCGGCCCGCTCCCCGCCTGGCCCCCGCGCGATGCGCGTGGCCACAAAGGCACCTTCGGCACCGTCGCGGTCGTGGGCGGCTGTGCCTCGGGCACCGTGCGCATGATCGGTGCCCCGGCGCTCGCTGCGGCGGGTGCCCTGCGCGTCGGTGCGGGCCGGGTGCGGCTTGTCGTGCCCGCGGCCATCGTCGGCGCGGCGGTCGTCATCGTGCCCTCCGCCGTGGGCATCGCCATTCCCACCGATGGCGACGGTTTCATCGCGCCCCACGTCATCGCGGAAGTGCTCGACAATGCCCTCGACCAGTGCGACGCGCTGGTCCTCGGTCCGGGTATGGGCGTCAGCGAATCCACCGCTGCCGCGACCAGCGAGGCCGAGCAGCGGCTCATTCAGGCCAAAGCCCTGATCGCGACGGTGCAGAAGGCGATCGACGACAACCGGGCCGTCGTGGATC
>CAZPPX010000045.1:0-12949 GCA_964588585.1 uncultured Phycisphaeraceae bacterium | reverse complement strand
CACGCCGTCACGCACGATCCCGCTGCCGCCGAGGGCGGTTGTTCAGGAGTCCCCAAGGTCATTGGTGGCACGCACCAGGGCAAGCACGGCACCGTTGCGGACATCAAGACCAGCAAGACCGGCCACAAGACCATCACCGTGGTCCAGCCCGACGGCGAACGATTCAAGACGTTGGCGAAGAGTGTTGAATGTGAAATAGGACAGGGCGACGCGGGGGGGGGGCGGCGGGGGCATCGACGCACACCGACCTTTCATCCACCCTGCTGGGGTGGGAGATCAAAGAAGGGGAAGGGAGCGATCCAGGGGTGCAAAGCCACCCCTGGCAACATTCATGCATCCCTCCGGGATGAATTGGGGCTGGGTTGCTGTGGTTCGCTGTTCGGCGGCCACGCATGAGGCGTGAAACTGGTGAGTCTTCATCGTGACGGGCGGAGGCCGCCCACCACGGCACCCGCACACCCGGGTGGCACAGGGCCGTACGCTTGCGCGTGACTGCACCTGCCTCCACTTCGGCCCCCTCCCTCGGCTCCATGGCCTTCGCCGATCTCCTCGCGGCACTCGCCGCTAAGACCCCCGCGCCCGGCGGTGGCGCGTCGGCGTCGGCCGCGGGGGCGCTGGGGGCGGCTCAGGCCCAGATGGTGGTGGCGTATTCGCTGGGGCGGAAGGACCTGGCGGAGCATCAGGCCATGCTGCGTGGTGCCGACGCGCGGCTGGCACGGGCGCGGGTGCTGTTTCTGGAACTGGCCGACGAAGATGCTGCGGCGTATGCGAAACTCAACGCGCTGCAGAAGTTGCCCGAGGGCGACGCCCGGCGGGCCGCGGAGATGCCCGCGGCGGTCGAGGGTGCCGTGAACGCGCCGCTGGCCGTGGTGGCGGCGGCGGTCGAAACGCTGCGGCTGCTGGCGATTTTTCCGGGACGCACCAACAAGTGGCTGCGCAGTGATGTCGCGGTGGCCGCGATTCTGCTCGATGCGGCGGCGCGGGCGGGCGCGTGCAACGTGGCGATCAACGTGCCCCTGCTGCCCGAGGCGGCCCGGGCCGCGATGACGGCAACGGTGAGCGACATGCTCGCCCGCGCGGCGAGCCTTGCGACGGAGGTGCAGAAGGGGTGTGCGGCGTGAGGATTACCTATGCGCCGTTCGAGGCGGACTTGCGGGTCGCCGGTGGAGGCCGTGGCACTGCCCCGGATCGACTCCGGAAAGAACGCGTTGAGCGCGATATTGCTCCAAGGGACGCTCGTCACGGCGCTCACGCTCGGCACCGCGCGGTTAAGGTTGAACATCCTGATGAAGCCGTTGGTGACCGCGATGATCTGGTTGGGGCCGACGTCGCCCATGCTGTCGGGAACCCGCGCGCCAAAATCCGGTCCGGGTGGATCGGTGTCGTCGTAGTTGATCATCAGGGCACGGACCGGGCTATTGAGGGTCGGAATCTCCAGGGGCTCGAAGAATGGCCCAGTGAGTTGAAAGACCGGCGCACCGGGGCGGCAGGACGCCGCGCCCGCGCTCCCACAGAACCGCCACATCAACGCCCTCGGTACTCCTCGCTACGCCGTACATATACCTGGCGTCGGGTGTGAGATGGAGGAGTTCGATCGAAGTCAGGCCATAGATGGGGTCGGTGATGGCCTCGAAGCCGCCAGCCTCGCTCCACAGCACGCTGACGACATCCAGAAGCGAAGGGCCGAAGTAAACCACCTGCGACACGATCGACCCATCGGCGGAGAGGCCGCTCACGCCCGCGTCCTCGGCACCCGGATACTCAGGCAGAAAGGTGGGTTGGCCAAAGTTGCGCCAGAGCGTGGCCCGGTCGCGGCCATCCACGCGCGCCGTGCCGCCGATCACGCGGGCATCGGCGGAGATGTGCTCGCCGATGGCGATATCGGGGGAGGAGAGGACAAAGGGGTCTTCGAGGCCGCGCCACACGATCGGGTAGTGGGCGCGGGTGCCGTCGGGGTCGTGGTTTCGACCGCGCCCGAGGACGATGGACCCGTCGCGGCTCATGGTCCGGCTGAACGCGTCGCGCGTCAATTCGTGCGATCCGGTCAGGTTAGCGATGATCGAGCCGTCAACACCCGACATGAGCAGCACGCGGCTCTCGGTTTGCTCTTCGTCGCCGTAGGTCGCGGTAGTCACAAAGTTGCGCCCGTCGTAGGATGTGGACGTGAACAGACCCGAGACCCCGAAGCGAGAGAGTGGCGGAAAGGGCGTAATCCCCTCGGTGCTCCTCCACCGGAACGACCGGTAGCCAGCGAGGTCGTATGCACCGTAGACCACGCGACTATCGCCGGAGACGGCCGAAGGGACGTATCGCAATCCCGGCCCGTTGGCACCAACAAGGGCCACGACCTCGCCCGGCGACTGAGCGATGCCCATCGCGGCGCAGCTCAATACGGCCATGATCGCGCCAACCGTCTGCCGTCGTTTGGTGTTCATGGACTGACCCCTACGCCCCGTAGCGACTACTCCGCCTGTTAGATTCTGCCTCGGAAGGCGAGTGGTTGCAAGGAAACCCACCATTTGTAGCGGATTCTTCACGTTACCGGCGGTGCTAGTTACCACAACACGCGCACGCGGATCGTCTCCGGCATCGCCTTCAGCCCCTGCTCGATCGCCTTGCCGTGGCGCGGGTCGACGTCGATCACGGCGTAGCCCACATCGTCGCGCGTGCGGAGGTACTGGGCATTCACGTTTACGCCCAGGCCGCCGATCAGCGTGTTCACGCCTTGGAGCACGCCCGGCACATTGCGGTGCAGGTGCAGAATGCGGTGCTGGCGACGGCCCTTCGAGGGGCCGGCACCTGAATCGCCATCGGCGGATGCTTGCTCGGGCAGGTCGATCTCGGGCAGGTTGACCGAGCCGGTGGTGGCGCCGACGTTGACCAGCGCGATGAGTTTGCTGGCGACGTCGAGGCCGATGGATTCCTGGGCTTCTTCCGTGCTGCCGCCGATGTGCGGCGTGAGGATGACGTTGGAAAGCCCGCAGAGAGGTGACTCGAAGCGCTCGCCTTTGCCGGCAGGCTCGTGGGGAAACACATCGAGCGCGGCACCGGCGAGGTGGCCATCGCGCAGCGCCGCGGCGAGCGCATCGATATCGATGATGCCGCCACGGGCGTTGTTGATGAGGATCGCGCCGCGGCGCATGGCGCGGAGTTGGGGCTTGCCGATGAGGGGCGGCGGCCCTTCGGTCGAGGCGGTGGCGGGGACATGGAGGGTGACGATGTCGCTCTGTGCCAGCAGATCGGTGAGGGAGCGGCAGGCCCGGGCATTGCCCAGCGGCAGTTTGCGGGCGATGTCGAAAAAGAGCACGCGCAGGCCGAGCGATTCGGCGAGGACGCTGACCTGGGAGCCGATGTGGCCGTAGCCGACGATGCCAAGCGTGCGCCCGCGGACTTCGTGCGCGCCGGCGGCGGACTTGTCCCACTCGCCCTTGTGCATGCGGGCGGATTGGTCGCCCAGGCGGCGCGAAAGGGCGACGGCCTCAGCGATGGTGAGTTCCGCCACGCTGCGGGTGTTGGAAAACGGTGAGTTGAAGACGGCGACGCCGCGCCGGCGCGCGTCGGCAAGGTCCACCTGGTTGGTGCCGATGCAGAAGCAGCCAATGGCCAGCAGGCGCGGCGCAACGGCGAGGATGTCGGTGGTGATCTGCGTCTTGCTGCGGATGCCCACGACGTGCGCGGATTCAACCGCGCGGCGGAGCGCGGCACCTTCAAGGGCCTTGTCGTGCGTGGTGACGGCGAAGCGCTCGTCGGCGAGTGCCGAGGCCGCGGCGGGGTGAATGCCCTCGAGCAGGACGACGCCGATCTTGTCCTTGGGGAAGGAGGTGGTCATGGGGGATGGCCATCGCGCGAGGTGGAGCAGAGGGATCGTGAAGTGGATGGTTGGTGGCGAAGCCTGCGCGATCCACATGTGGCGCGCGGAGTTTTCAACGAAGGATCGAAGGAAACGAAGGGAAGGCACTGGGCCGATCCGCTCACGACTTCTGCTTCAGTGTTCTTCGCGTCCTTCGCTCCTTCGTTGATCTATCCGTATAGATCAACGCCCATTCTCACTGCGGCCGCGGCTGCACCTGCTGCGGCGGAGGCACCGCGGGCTTGGGCGGCGTCGGGGCCGGAGGCACCGGCGGCTCAGGCTCAGGCGGCGGCGCGGGCAAACTGGAGTGGTTGCCCTGCGAGAACGACTTGGCAAACCGATACGCCCTAACCAGCGTGGTGAGTACGATCGCCAGCAGAATCGCGATGATGACCAGCGAGACCAGCAGTTCGATGAGCGTGAAGCCAGCGCGGCGACTCTTGACGGGGGCGTGTGAGCGCCGACCAAAACGGTGTTGGTGGTGGGGAATGGGCATATGGACTCAGCACGGCACGACAGCAAGAAACCGCCACGAAGGCATCGTGCGAGCCATGAACACTTCAAACCTGTGAAATCATCAGTTCCCGCCGTCGCGCAAACTGCGGCGGACGGGCTGGCTGGAGAGGCGTCCGGGGCGTTGCTCGGGCAACTGCAAGTCGCGTGGCACGGTGGTGCGCCAACTCTCGGCAGCGCGGAGGGTGCTCGGGAGCGCCCGGGGCCCGTACATGAGCGGGACGAAGCCGAGGGCGGCGACGCGCTGGGCTTCGCGGGCCATCTCGGCGTGGGTGGGGTTGCGGCCTTCGCGGATGGCTTCGGCGGGTGCCGAGAGCGCCGCCCAGGTCTCGTGCCCGGGGTTGATGAAATCGGCGAGGATGTGCGGCGTGCGGATGGCCGAACTCTCGTGAAAGGTTGGCGTGAGGTTGTGCAGGATGTCGCACGAAGCGCTCTCGGTGATGAACTTCACGTTTGGCGCGCGGTTTTTCATCGCGGTGATCCACCGGTGCATATTGGTGGGGCTGCGCTGGTAGTGGGCGTCGAGGCCGATCATCGTTGCGCCGGAGCGCACGGCCATATCCAGTTCCATGTTGGCGAGGCGCGCGTGCTCGGAGTTGTTGGGATTGAAGCGTTCGCCCGTGGGGCTGGCCCACTCACGCATGAGCGTGGCGCTGTTGCCCCACCAGAAGCCCAGTTCGGCACCGGCCTCGCGGAACCGCAGGAACTGGCTCATGGAATCGCGCGCGACGGGGTAGTCGTTGATCGGGGTCATGAACCGGTAGGGGAAGTTCAGCGGGTGCCCGGCGGGGAAGATGCCCGAGGGCACCCACATCATGAAGCGCTGGTAGCCAAGCGAACGGCGATTGAGCAGCAGATCGACCCAGCGGCCCCAGCCGTGCACATCGGGGCGGAGGTTGCCGTTGGTCCAGCCCTGTCGGTTAGCGTTGTTGACATCGTCGGTGGTGGCGGCGGAGTCGCCCATGATGGGGCGGGCGTCGCGAATGTAGTGGACGGGCCCGTAGCGGGCACGGAAGTAGTCACGATAGGGAACGAGCGTACGGACGAAACTCTCCTCGGCGGTGGTGGCGCGGATGGCGATGGTGTAGGTACGCGACGCGCCGGCGGGGAGGTCGCCACCGAGGCGAAACTGGGCCGACCAGTGCGGCGGACCGCCGCGCGTGGTCGTCTCGTTCACACCCATCCACCACAGGATGACATCCTGGTCGTACTCCACTACGGGGTAAAGGATTTGGAAGCCCAGGATGTGACGATCGTCGCCCGCCACCATCACGGGGCTGTACCAGTCGCCCGGGTAGATGTTGTGGTTGCGCCAGGTGTAGCCGGAGAGGAGGCGGGAGGTGGCATCGTGGTGGAAGGTCCACTGGCGGCAGGTGCCCGGGAGGCGGATGCCGTCGAGGGTGATGGCCCCCATCGGTTGCGGGTCGTCAGTCGGGTTGGTGTAGGTGATGACGAGGTCGGCGCCGCCGCGCTGAGGTGTCATGCGGACGGAGGTGGTGAGGGAGGTATCGGAAAAGAGGGGGAGGGTCGAGTCGCCCAGCAGCGTGCGGAACACGGCGTTGTCGATGAGGGTGAGTTGCGCACCGTTGAAGCCCACGCGGTAGCGACCGTCGGCCGTGGGCGTCATGGGCGGCGGATGAACGAGTTGGGCGAGGGCATGGCCCGGGGCCAGCGCCAGCAGCAGCACAAGCGGCAGCGCGACAGCACGCGCGAGCGGCGAGCACAGGTGCCGGCCAATCGACAGCCGACCGAGGGTCAGAGGCATGGGCAGCACCTGAAAGGAACGAGAGTGGAGGGAGGGCGGTTCTGAGACGATGTCGGGCCGCGCCGCGCTGCTGCCGGTCGGTCCCGGAGAGAAGATCGGTGAGGAAGAAGGTCGGGTGTGATGGCGGGCCGCGCGGGGCGTGTTATCGGGGTTCAATGGGCCCGGTGGCGCGGGGAAGACATGCAGCCCTCCTCACCCAAACCCGCTCCGGCGGTGTCAACGCATCATGCGGCACCGCCACGGCTTGCCTCTGCCCCGGTACGCTTTTGTGCCGCCCCGGCCGAGGAGGGTCCGCGTGCCTGTTGATCCGAGCACCTTGCCCGCGAATCTCGATGTCCTCATCGACTATGACCGCCCCTGCGGCGCGTGCGGGTACAACCTGGTCGGGCTGCGACTCTCCGACCGCTGCCCGGAGTGCGGCGCGCCCATCAAGCGGCCACTGAGCCTGCAACTGGCTTCGTGCGACTTTGCCCGGTGGACATCAGACGAATTGCGCACGCTGGCGTGGTGTTTTCGGGGGCTGGCGGTGCTGGCGCTGGCGATGCCGGTGTGTGCCTGGTGGTGGAGTACGACGGTAGGCCGGCTCTTTCCGGGGCTGGCGGCGGCGCTGACGATTGGCTTGGCGGGCGTGCTGCCCTGGCTGACGTGGATGATCTCTCGGGTGCCGCCGTCGCTTGAAGCGGTGATGGCGGGTGGGCAGGTTACCGTGGAGCGGCCCGCATGGTGGTGGAACGTGCGGGTGATGGCCCGCGCGGCCTCCGTGCTGCCCATGCTTGCGGCGATGCCCGCGCTGCTGCTCACGTTTGGACCGAACGCGAGCATCGCGCCAACCCTCGAAGGCACCCGCGTCATCTTCGCGACCGCTGCCTCGCTGGGCACATTCCCGCTGTTGCTGCTCATCGCGCTCTTCGCTGGCGAGGCCCACGATGAGCGGATCGAAGACATTGCCCGCTGGTGCCTTTGGGGCCTGCCCATCGGGCTCGCGATCGCCTCGCTGGCGATGGGCGGGTACGTCCGCACGACCGGGTGGATGCCCGTCAGCGTGATGTTCGGCGTGGTGGTGCTGCACATCATGTTGTGCTGGTGCTGCGGCTCGCTGGGCTCGGCGGCGTCGTGGGCCGCGCTGCATGCCGAGGACGATGCGGCGCGAAGCGAGCGACGCGAACGTCGCCGCATGACGCCACTCTCGCGCCGGCACACGCGAGAGACCCGCCGCGCTGATCGGTAGACTGCCTTGAAGCCCCCTCCCAGAGAGGGAGGGGGTTTGGGGGAGGGCAACGAGGAGCACCAACCAAGCAAATCGCTCCCTTTCGCAGTGCCTTTCGTTGATCTTCACGCCCTCCCCCAACCCCTCCCTCTCTGGGAGGGACTTCAAGACATCGGAGAGCCCTGCGTTGACCGTCGACCCGAAATGGCTCATCGAGAAGGCCGCCAGCGGGCCCATCACCCAGGATCGCTTCTGTGCCTGTGGCTACAACCTGCGCGGGCTGCGCGTCGGCGCGCCGTGCCCGGAGTGCGGGCGGATCATTCCCGCGGGCGTGGGAAAGACCAGCATCACGCCCCGCCTGACATCGTTTGCCCCCGGCGTGCTCACGCGGCTGGCGTTCTCGACCACGCTGCTGGCGTGGGGAATGACGCTGATCTCGGGCGGGTATCTGCTGGTGTGGTTTCTGGGGGGCGGACGCGTCATGGGGTTGATCGATGTCCCGCGGGAGACCGTGACGGCGGCGCTCGCGCTCAGCGTGGCACCGGGGGCACTCATGTGGTGCTTGGGCGTAGTGCTCATTTGCAAGAAAGACGACGAGCGGCCCGTGCAGACGCCCGCCAACCTGCTGGCCGGCAAGTTCAAAGGCTTCGGTGCGCTGCTGGTCGTTGGCCAAGGCGCGTGGATCGCGGCGGCGGCGGCGACCATCGCGTCGTCGCTCAACGACGGGCACGAGACCAAGATCGGCCTGGCGCTCGCGGCCCTGGCGGCGCTGAGCGTGGTCGCGGCCGCGGCGTTCGCGTCGGCGCTGTTCGTGGTGCTGAAGGACCTGGCGTATTTCGCGCAGGATGATTATGCCGCGAACCGGTTTCAGGCGTTTGTGATCGGGGTGCCGGTGGTGGGGTTCATGCTGGCGTTTCTGCCCTTTGTGCCCTACGCGCTGGGGTTCGGGTTCGGGCTGCTGATCATCATCATGATCCTGGCGAGCGTGGTGCTGACGCCGCCGGTGTGGCTGTTGAACACCGCGTTGTGGTCGCTGGCGTCAACATGCCGGTGGGCCAAGCGCGGGGCGGCCAATGAGGATGCCAAGGACGCGCGGTTCCGCGATCGGGCTCTGGCGGCACGGGCTGCTGGAAGACCAGACTCACCACCGAGACACTGAGACACCGAGGGAGCACCGAGAAGAAGGAGGAAGGGGAAACGGGAGCGGGGACGAGCGAGAACAAGAGGGCATGAGGCACGGGGCATCGAGGCATCAAGTCGGAATCCCTTCTTCCTCCTCTTCCTCACGGTGCTCCCTCGGTGTCTCAGTGCCTCGGTGGTGAGTCCTAGAAAGGAAACACCACACCCGCATAAAGCATGATGGAATCGCGCGAAGGGTTCTGGGCGTCGCCCTGGAGCCGTCCGTTGGAGATGTGGTGGTAGCGGAAGCCGATCTGGAGGCGGGTGTCACCTTCGAGGCGGTGGGTGAAGCCGAAGCCGGCGCGAGGGGTAAAGTCGAAACTGGTGCCGCTGGCGGGCACGTCATCGAAGGCGAAGAGGAGGCCGATGCCCACGTCGCCGTAGATGGTCCAGTCGAAGGCGTCGTCGTGCAGGAAGTGCCAGCGGAAGACCATGTTGGGGTTGATGCCGCCGGTGTCCTCGCCTTCCTGGGCGAAGTACCACGCGCCGAGTTCGACGGCGAACTCGAGTTCGTACGCAATAAAGGTGCTGAACGCGACGTGGGCGTTGTAGTCGGTGTCCTTGTGCAGGTCGTGGGCGATGCCGCCGCCGAGGGTGAGCCACCAGGAGTCGTCGGCGTGGCCCCAGCGGGGGGTGGACGCGGGTTTGGCCTCGGCGGCGGGTTCGACGACGGGCGGCTGGGCGTACGCGGCGGCCATATCGAGTGTGAGGGACGAGTCAGACGAGTCATTGGCAAACACGTTGCCCGTGAGGGCCAGAGAAGCCATGAGGGCGGTCGCGAACATCTGGTTCATGCCCGCAGCCTATCGTGCCTCGGCGCGTGTTTCACGCGGCCGACCATGCCTCATCCAGCACCGGACAACCCGAGCGAGCGCCTGAACCGCATCGAGGAGGCCACGGCCTTCACCGATCGCTCGGTCGAAGCGCTCACCGAGCAACTGCTGGACCTTGACCGGCGGATGCGGCACCTCGCCACGCGGCTGGAGTCGCTTGAAGGGCGATTGACCGGGGTGGCTGAGCGCCTGCTTGACCAGCCGACCCCAAGCACCCCCAGGGAAGACCCGATAGGAGCGAAACCGGCCGATTTGACCGGCTTGGAACTTGGCCCAGATTGAGCGCCAGCCCCCGTACGGCCCGAATCATGCGAAGTGGGCTGGGGGTACACTCCGGCCTTACACCGCGCCCCGTGCCCTGGGGCCAGTCAGGGGTTGCCGCATGTGCCGATCGAATCGAATGCCTGACCATCGACGCCGAGGTGCGAGTGTGCTTGCTGCGCTGGTGGCGGCGGCGGGATGTGCGGCGGTAGCCCGCGCGCAAGATGACCAGCGCCGCCTCGACCGCGCCCTGCGGTCGCAATCCGGTGGCGTGAATGATTGGCGGCTCCGCATCGACAACAACCTGACCCTGGGCGAGCGCACGCTCTTTGAATACGGCGGGTTCTTCGCCTTCACGGGCCTGTGGCTGGATGACTCGGCCAACAACAGCCGCCGGTTGTCGCAGTTTGATACCACGCTCTTTGCCCGCGCCAGCCTTGACGGCGTGCACACCGCGTTCATCCGCTTGCGCTTCCCCTACCAGGACTTCTCGCCCGGCGACTCCTTCGATGGCCGCGGCGACAACTGGAAAGAGCCCTTCATTGACCGCTACACCTACGAGTTCGATCTGAAGCGCCACTTCGCGGCCTACGAAGGCCAGACCATCGACTGGAACTTCAACCTCCGCGTTGGTCGGCAGTTTGTCGACTGGGGCGCGGGCCTGGCCCTCTCGGAAACGCTGCTCTCCATCCGTCCCACGTTCACCCTGAGCCCCAACTGGGCTGTCGAAGGGCTCGTGGGCGTCACGCCCAACTCGGCCAGCGACTTTGACGCCAGCCGGTCGGAGTTTGATCGCCGGACGCGCCGGGGGTACTACGGCGCGAAGTTGAACTTCACCACGCCGCGCGGCAGGCAGTATTACGCGTATGCCCTGCACATGCAGGACTACAACACCGACACGGCCCTTCGCACGCCGCTGCCCGGCCTGACCGACGCCAACTTCGACTACAACACGACGTACCTCGGTCTGGGCACCGAAGGCTCGCTCGGGGCCGATTGGATCTATCTGGGTGAGTTGGTGGCGTCGATCGGTGAGACGCAGTCGGACCCCGTCCGCACGGTGCAGGAAGAGGGTGATGTCCAGGCGTTTGCCGGCCGCGCCCAACTCAGTTACCTGTTCCGCGATCGCCACCAGAGCCGCGCTCAGGGTGAAGCCCTCTTTGCGACCGGCGACAAGGACCGCCTGAGCGCCTCGAACACCGTCAACGGCAACCTCGCGGGGACCAACGACAACGGCTTCAACTCCCTGGGTTTCGCCAATACGGGTTTGGCGTTCTCGCCCTCGTTTTCCAACCTGTGGACGCTCCGCGCGGGCATCAGCACCTTCCCGCTGCCCGATCACACCTGGTTCCAGCAGTTGCAGATCGGTGCCGACGTGCTCGTGTTCAACAAGTTCGAATCCTCCGGCGGATTCGACGAAACCACGTCGGGCGATATGTTCCTGGGCGGCGAACTGGACCTGTACGCCAACTGGCGCGTCACGTCGGACTTCGCCCTCAACCTCCGCTACGGCGTCTTCCTGCCGGGACCGGCCATCCCGAGCGACGACGCGCGGCACTTTGTCCTGTTCGGGTTCACGCTGTCGTTCTGATCCTGCCCCACGCGCCTTGTCGGAGTTTCCGTCATGCGATCCGCTGCTCTGCTTCTCACCTCGTGCGTGGCCTTCAGCCTGCTGCCCGGCTGCGCCCGCACGTTCGTGCCCGCGACGCTCGAAACCAACTATCCCCAGGGCGACGTGGGCAAGGAACTGGAGTTCTGGCACACGCTGCCCTCGCGGTCGGCCGTGTGCAATGACGAAGGCCTGCATGGCTTGATCCTGCTCGCCGATGGCGACGACACCAGCGGCGGCTATCCCAAGCGCGTCGAACTGGCCAAATCGCGCGGCTGGGTCTCTCAGAGTTTCGACGAGGCCGGCAACCTCGCCATGCAGCGCGGGACGCTGGCGCAGGCCGTCGCGGTGATCTGCAAGATCGAGGGCGGCGTGATGATGCGGGTGTTTGGGCCGACGCCGCGGTATGCCACGCGCGAACTGGTCTACATGCGCCTGATGGCCGACCCGAGCACGGAGAATCAGGCCATCACGGGCCTGGAATACATGGGCGTAATCAGCAAGTCCCAGGATTATGTGATGCTGACGACGCCGCCACCGGCTGCTCCGGCGGAAGCAGCGCCTGCGGGTGAGGCCGCGCCGGCTCCAGACGCCCCCGCCGCGTCGCAGTGACTTGCACTTGATGCCTTGATGCCGCGTGCCTCGGTGCCTTCTTTGTATTCGCAACGAGTCCTGCCGCATGGGCAGCGGCAGCATCGTCAACGTTGCTCAATCGCCCATCGGCGCTGCACATTCCGGATCGGCAGCCCGAACACGGTCACGCGCTCGTGGTACTCCTCGGCCACCAGCCCCACGCCCTCGGCGATCCACGAATAGGTCTTCACCGTGACTTTCGCCTGGGCGAGCGTCGCTTTGAGGTCTGTCCGCACCCGCGCGGCAACCCACGATCCGGCCGGCGTGCGCACGGATTCAAAGCCCTCGTGCGTGATGGTGATCTCCGCGGGACCGCGGGTCTGCACCTGCTCGGGCTTGTCGATCGGGCGCACGATCATCTCAAACGACTGCGTCACGGCCGCGCCGACCGCCAGCGTGGCGGGCACGACGAGCATCGGTGGATCGAACCACGTCGTCACGCGGTCCGCCGGCTCAGTGGTGCTGACCAGCGTCACCGCACCGTCATCACGCATCGCGAATCGATCGGTGCTCGCGGCCCATTCATCGGGCGCGCTGGCCACGGCATCAGCCTCGCCGCGGCGCATCGCCCACATGTCGGCACGCGGGGCCGGGATTGAGGCGCCGTTCCACGCGACGCTCTCACGCACGCGCCACAGGCGCTTGGGCGATTCCTCGCCCACGCTGCCTCGGGCATCCGCGAATTGGGTAGCCGTTGGTGCAGCACGCACCCACTCCGCCAGCGGCACATCGCCCGCGTGAGCTACGACGGGCGACCGCACGAACACGCCCACCGAGGCCGCATCCATCTGCCCTTCGCCACAGGCATCGGCCGCACAACCACCCATGCCGCACGCGATCTTCGCGCAGAGCACTCCAACAAAGACGGTGGCACAGGCGTCCCGCCGGTGCGGCTTGTGTCCCCGCGCCCATGCCCACCGCGCACAAAGCCGCCCCGGCGCGTCGATCGTGCCGGGGCGGTTGAATGTGGTCCTGAAGCGATTCATCACATCACAGGATACCCCCGCAACGCCATGAAACGCCGTGTCTTCTGTGAACTGTGTGCTGGGATCTCTGAACAACCTGCGCGCAACCTCTGGCGATCGGATAGCGTATCGCT
>CAZPPX010000044.1:0-14627 GCA_964588585.1 uncultured Phycisphaeraceae bacterium | reverse complement strand
TGCACAGTTCCCTCGATTACACCAGCCCCGAACAGTTCGAGGCTGCACTCACCTAACCTCGCCGGTGTGTCCACCGTTCGTGGGCAAGGTCACCGCTCGCGCACAAGCCCATCATTCGCGGCTGCGTGGCGATCACAGGCGGGACGCCTGTGCCACACTTCAAACGCTGAATCACACCCGACTCCTGCGAATACCCTCCGTGTCGTTATGCCCGATCCCGTCCTCCAAGCCGCCGCAAGTCTCTCCGCGCAGGGCGTGCCCTTCATCCTCGCGACCGTCGTCGCGGTGAAGGGCCGCACGCCGCGCGACGTCGGGGCCAGACTCCTCTGGCGGCCTGCACACGATCCCACCACCTCCGCCGCGCCCATCATCCTCGGCACCGTCGGCGGCGGCACGATGGAACACCTCCTCATCGAAGCCTGCGCTCAGCGTTTCCACACCCGATCCAGCGGCATCGAGCACTTCTCCCTCCTCCAAGACGCCGACCAGTGCTGCGGCGGCGCGATGGAGGTCTTCGTCGAATACATCGGCCCGCGCGGCCGCGTCGTGCTCTTCGGCGCCGGGCACGTCGCGATGGAACTCGCCCGCTTCGCTCGCGAAGGCGGCCTCGCCGTCACCATCGCCGACGACCGCGCCGACTGGAACACCCCCGTGCGCTTCCCGGGCTGCTCGCGACTGCCCACGTTCGAGGCTGGACTGGCCGTGCTCCGCGAGAACCCCGCAGAGACCATGGCGTGCGTCATGACCTACGACCACGGCACCGATTTCGACCTGACCCTCGCGATTCTTCGCGCCGCGACGGCGACCCCGCCCGTGCCGCTCCCCGCCTACTTCGGCCTCATCGGCAGCCGCAGCAAGCGCGCGTGCTTTTTCGGGCGACTGACTGCCGCGGGCGTCACCGCCGAGCAACTAAAGCGCGTCGAATGCCCGATGGGTCTGGGCGACATGGGCAAGGCTCCGCAGCAGGTCGCGATCTCCATCGCGGGGCGGCTGCTGCTCGTCGCGCGATCGCTCGAAAGCAAAAGTGCATCAGATGGCACAGGCGTCGTGGGGGGGCCGCCTGTGTCCCGTGAGTCTCGATGAGCACGTTGCACGCCATCATCCTCGCCGCGGGCCGCGGCACCCGCATGGGCGGGCCCAAACTCACGATGACTGTCGGCGGTCGCCCGTGGTGGATGACCCAGGCCGAGCGCCTCGCCCGCGCGGGGGTCACGCCGTTCTGGGTCGTGGCCCTGTCCACCACGCCGCCGCCTCTCCCCGGCTCCATCACCACCGCCGATTCCGATTCCCCGATGTTCGCCAGCGTGCGCGCCGGCCTGCGCGCGTGGATACGCGCCTCAGGTCGCGACGCGCAGGGTGTGTTCCTTCTGCCGATCGATACGCCGGTCCCGCGCGCCGAAGTCTGGGACGCCCTGCGCACTGCCGCCTGCGCGGCCAATGCACCCGCCGCGCCATGCCAAGGCGACCTCACCGGTCACCCGCTTTTCCTTCCGGCCAACTGGGTTGATCGCGTGCTCGCCGCCGACCCCGCCGCGCGGCTCGATCACATTACCCGCGACCCGCTCGTGCGCGTGCCGACCGACGACCGCGACGCGTTCACCAACCTCAACACACCCGAAGCGCTGGCCGAGTGGGTTGCGCGTTCATCTCCACCAACGTAGCCGTACCGCGTGGTTCAACCGCGCCGGCGTCGCCAAGCGACCACCGCGCCCAGCGCCACCACGCTCACCGCCCCGGGTGTGGGCACGCCGCCGGTGGGCTCCCAGCGCCCGCGCCCGATGCGGATATTGTCCAGGTACCCCGTCTGCATCGTGCCGGTCGTCCCCGCATAGATCACGCTCAGATTGGATATCCCCTCGTTCAGCGGCAAGTTCGCCGTCTGGAACGGCGTCGAGCCCGCGCCCGGATTCACATACAGCGCCGCTTCCATCCGCGTGCCCACGCGACGCAGCGTCATCACCATGTTGTCAAACCGCGTGCTCGACACGCGAGGTCCGGCTCCAGACCGAGGCGGCACGCCCCCGCCATTGAGATACCACCGCCCATCCGCGCTCGCCCGCACGCCCACCGTGCCGAGCAGCCCGACGGTCATCGATTCGCCCAGGCCCGTGCCGCGATAGTCGAAACTGAGCCACACCGGCTCGACGCCGATGGTGATGAGCGGAAACTCGCGGTACGCGACGCCGATGTACGGACGATTCGGCGCGATGGTGCCGCTCATGCCCAGCGCGCCGTTAGTAGGTCGCGCACCGGGCCGGGTGAGCGTGGTCAACTCGCCAACCGGCCCGACATTCGCCGGCATCTGTTCAACCCGCCACGGCCGCGCCCAGCCGGTGCCCCCGTTGCTCACCCCGTGACGGAGCGTGCTGCCGATCGAGTAGTCGAAGGGCTCATTGACGACCACCACGGCCTGCGCCGCGCTGGCGGCACAAAGGGCCACCGCGACGGCAGCCGCGCGACAAACAAAACCCCTAGGGCAATCCACGAGCATCATGCACAAGCCTCCGTTTCAGATGGAAGTCGCTCGCGGGCCCGCGCTGTGAGGCGAAAATGCACAAGATGGGATGTACGCCCGATGCGCCGCCAATCGCTCGGAAAATGGCGGGCGGCACCATTGCGCCTACTATCACGACCACGTTTCTCGCGCTCCCGCACCCGAACGTCACCCAATCGCGGAACCCCCATGATCTCGACGAATCCCTTGGAAATGGTCATCGGCGCTACCGAAGTACAGCGCGACGCGGAATCCGCCGCCAAGCACGCCAGCGCGGCCGAGAAACTGGAAACTCAGGGCCAGCGCCCGGCAGCCGTCGCCGAGTATCGCAAGGCCGTTGCCGCTGACCCGGGTGATGCCAAACTGCTGTTCCGTCTCGCCTATCTGCTCGATCTCATGGGCGAAGAAGACGAAGCGCTCGTGCTCTATGAGCGCGCCATCGAGCATCCGCCCGCGCCGATCAACGCGCTGATGAATCTCGCTGTGCTGCATGAAGACCGTGGCGACTGGGCCCGTGCCGAGCGCTGCCTGCGTCAAGTGCTCGAGACCGATCCGAATCACCCCCGCGCTCGGCTGTTCATGAAAGACGTGCTCGCCAGCCGTGGCATGGTCATCGAAGACGACCACGAGCGCGATAAGTTGAAGCGCTCGGCCCTCCTCGACACGCCCGTGACCGATTTCGAACTCTCGGTGCGTGCCCGCACCTGCCTGAAGAAGATGAATATCCGCAGCCTGGGCGACCTGGTGCGGACCACCGAGGCCGAACTGCTCAGCTACAAGAACTTCGGCGAGAGCAGCCTGGTCGAGATCAAGGCCATGCTGCAGGCCAAGGGCCTGCGCCTGGGCCAGGGCCGTGACGAGGCCCATCGCGCCGCCCGCAAGGCGATGCTCGACAGCCTCCGTGGCACGGGCCAGGAAGCCGCGCTCGCCAAGGCCGTCAGCGAGATGAGCCTGTCGGTCCGCGCCCGCAAGGCGCTGCAACTGCTCAACATCCAGACCATGGGCGACCTGATCACCCATACCGAGGCCGAACTGCTGGGCGTGAAGAACTTCGGCGCGACCTCGCTCACCGAGGTGCGGCTGAAACTCGCCGAGTACGGCCTGGCGCTGCGGACGATCGACGCGTAAGGAAGGGCACACCTTCGGCATTCTTACATGTTCACCCGTTCCAGCCAGCCGATGCATTGCCGAATGTGGACACTCTGCGCGCTTTGAGCATAAGCCCATTCCACTCGCGCGATGCGTCTCTCAGGCTTCGTTCAAATCGCGACGGATGACCGGTCAGCGTGCATCTAGGTAGTTGGCGCTGAGGGTGAGGAGTACGACATGGCCGTCAAGGCGCGCGCGGAAGGTCTCGACCAGTCACAGTAGTCATCGCGATCATCGCGCTTCTGGTGAGCCTGCTGCTACCCGCGCTGCGCGGCGCGCGCCGGGCCGCCAAGGAAGTGCGGTGCAACACGCAGATCAAGCAGTTTGCCACGGCGGTCGCCGGGTTCGCCGCCGACCGTAAGGACCGGATCGGCAATTGGACGTGGCAGCGAAGCACGCGCCCGTACAACGTGATCGGGTCCGGCGGCTTCCTTGCCACGACTGACTGGGATGCGGCGGCGTTGCGAATGTCCGACACGGTTCGTCGCACTGCGCCGAACTGGATGGATTTCCCCGTCCTAGGCAACGGATTGTGACCAAGTTGCGTGAAGCCGAGGCGATGCGGGCGGGTGGGCGGACGATCGCGCCGACGCGGACGGATGTATCGGCTGCGGGGACAGGGCTGCATTCATCGATGCCTTTGGTTCCACCATCGCTACGATCGAATACTCTCTGCGAGCAGATGGCGACGGGGACGTCGACGCCGCTGATTGGCCGATATTCTGCACGTTGTACCGTGCGAATCTGTGCTGCCCTGCCGACTACAACTGTGACGGCACGGTGGAACCGGATGATCGGAGCGACTTCATCTCGGACTACTTCGGCAACCTCCTTTGGGCTGACATGAACTGCGATGGCACGGTTGATCCGGACGACCTTGCAGACTTTATTGCCATCTACTACGCGGCGGATCAGGTACCTGCCCGTGTAGCTGCCCGTAGTGATGGTGGGAATCGGTGCTTTCTTTGAACGGCGCACCGCAGCCCGCGCACGCCACCGGCTACCATCGACTCCACCCGCCCGGCGTTGTGCCGCGTGGGTGGAGTGGGTGTAGGGGTGGAGTTTTCTTCGCGAGGCACTGCGTGGCTGAGATCATCTTTCCAGAGTCCGGCGAGTCGGTCCGCACCGGGGTTGTTGCCCGCCTGTCCAAGGGCGAGGGCGATGCGGTGAAGCGCGACGAAACCGTCATCGAGATCGAGACCGACAAGATCACGGTGGAAGTCGCGGCTCCCGCAGCGGGCACCGTGTCGTATCGCGTGAAGCCGGGCGACACGGTGGAAGTTGGGGCCGTGCTGGGGATGATCAACCCGGCTGGCGCGGGCGCGGCAGGGGGTGGCACAAGCGTCTCGCCTGAGTCGGCTACGGACGCGCCTTCAGCCCTCACGAGCAGCGCGAGCAAGGGCTCGCCCGTCCCGGCTCCGGTCCCCCCAGCACCCAGCAACGGTGCGCACGCGGCGGATGTGCGGGCCACGCCGCTGGCGCGCAAAATCGCTGAGGAAAAGGGCATCAGTTTGTCGGGCATCACGGGCACCGGCGCGGGTGGCCGCGTGCGCGAGCAGGATGTGCTGGCCGCGGCGAGTGCCGCGCCGGCGACTTCGACGACACCGGTCGCGGCTCCGGCGAGGGCTTCGGCACCGGCACCGAGCGCGGCTTCAATCGCGCCATCTGGCGGGCATCGCCGCGAGCGACTCTCGCCCCTGCGCCAACGAATCGCCCAGCGCCTGGTGGAAGCGCAGCACACCGCCGCGATGCTCACGACGTTCAACGAAGTGGACATGACCGCGGTGATGACCCTGCGGGCCAAGTACAAGGAAGAGTTCGAAAAGAAGCACGGCGTGGGCCTCGGGTTCATGTCGTTCTTCGTGAAGGCCGTGGCCGAGGGGCTGCGGGCCTATCCGCTGGTGAACGCCTCGATCGTGAATGCCGCGGACGGATCGCTGGAAGTTGAGCATCACGAGTCGTGCGATATCGCCGTGGCCGTGAGCACGCCTAAGGGGTTGACGGTGCCGGTGCTGCGCGGGTGCGAGCGGCTGACGTTTGCGGGGATCGAGTCGGGGATCAAAGCCCTGGCCGCGAAGGCCCGCGATGGCAAACTGGCGCTCGAGGATTTGCAGGGCGGCACGTTCACCATCACCAACGGCGGCGTCTTCGGGTCGCTGCTGAGCACGCCGATCTTGAACGCGCCGCAGACGGCGATTCTGGGCATGCACGCGATCAAGAACCGCGCGGTGGAAGACCCCGAGAAGCCCGGCCAGATCGCGCTGCGCCCGATGATGTACCTGGCGGTGTCGTACGACCACCGCCTGCTCGACGGCGCGCAGGCGGTGGGCTTCCTGGTGACGATCAAGAACGCGCTGGAGAAGCCCGAACGCATGCTGATCGGGCTGTAGGCGACCCCCTCCGCTCGGGAGCGGGGAGGGTGGCGGCTACGATCGGCCCCATGTCACTCATCGTCACCGGCACAGTCGGCATCGATACCGTTTACACCCCCACCGGGCACGCCGAAAGCGTGCTGGGCGGGTCGTGCACCTACTTCGCGGCGGCTGCGAGTTTTCATGGTCCCGTGCGGTTGGTGGCGGCCGTGGGTGGCGACTTCACGCCCAACTATCGCGAGACGTTCGGCAAGTTTCCGGCGGTCGATGTGCGAGGGCTGGAATCACGCCCGGCCAGCAAGACGTTTCGCTGGGGCGGGAAGTATCACGAGAACATGAACAGCCGCGAAACGCTGTTCACCGAGTTGGGCGTGCTGCTCGAAGCGCCGCCCACGCCGCCCGCGGCCTATGCCGATAGCGAACTGGTCTTCCTGGCCAATAGCCATCCCGCTGTGCAGATGGACCTGCTGCGGCATTTTCCGAAGCGACGGCTGGCGGTGGCCGACACGATGGACCTGTGGATCAACACGGCGAGGGAGCCGCTGGTGGCGCTTCTGCGGGCCGTGGATGGGCTGGTGCTGAACTACGACGAAGCCGAGCTGTTCACCGGCAAGGCCAACCCGGTGACGGCGGCCCGGCAGATTCTGGCCGAGCACGGTGGTGGGGGGGCCAAGGGCCAGTTGCGATTTGTCGTCGTGAAGAAGGGCGAGCATGGGTGCTTGCTCGTGCATCGTGATGGGCTGGCGGCGCTGCCGGCGTATCCGGCCGAGAAGGTGATCGACCCGACCGGTGCTGGCGACACGTTTGCCGGGGGGATGATGGGGGCGATCGCGGCGGCGTGCCGATCGAACGCGAGCACCGACCCGGCGTCGCTGGCCACGATTCAGCGGGCACTCATTCACGCGACGGTGGTGGCGAGTTTTAACATCGAGAGTTTCACGCTCGCGCGGCTGGAATCGCTCACGCCCGCGGAACTCAAGGCCCGGACGGAGGAGTTCGCCCGGATGCTGGGTGGGGCGGCAACCTGAGTGTGAGCGATGCTTTGAGTTCAACCAACGATCCAACCTGGTCTCCGGAATCGTGGCAAGGCCGCCCCTGGGCCTGGGCGGTGCACTACCCGGATCAGGCGGCGCTGGGTGCAGCGTGCGCCCGGCTGAAGGAGTTGCCGCCCCTGGTGACCTCGTGGGAGATCGAGCGGCTCAAGGCGCTGATCGCCGAGGCCCAGGCGGGCCGGCGGTTTCTGCTTCAGGGCGGTGATTGTGCCGAAATGCTGGCGGATTGCCGGCCCGACGTCATCACGGCCAAACTGAAGATTCTGCTGCAGATGTCGCTGGTGCTGACATTCGCGGCCAAGCAGCCGGTGATCCGCGTCGGTCGCTTCGCGGGGCAGTACGCCAAGCCGCGATCGAGCGCGACGGAGACGCGGATGGATGCGGCGACGGGGACGCCCGTAGCGCTGCCGTCGTACTTTGGCGATCTAGTGAATCGTGCCGCGTTCACGCCCGAGGCGCGGCGGCCCGATCCGGCACTCATGATCGAGGGCTACAAGCACGCGTCGCTGACGCTGAACTTCATCCGCTCGCTGCTCGACGCGGGATTTGGCGACGTGCACCATCCTGAGTACTGGGACCTCGGCTTTCTGCGGAATGCCGCGCTGCCGCCGGACCTGCGCGAGCAGTATCAACGCCTCACGCGGCAGATCGGCGACGGCGTTCGATTCCTCGAAGCCCTGGGCGAGCGGGCGGTGGGTGATCTGACGGCGGTTGAGTTTTTCGCGAGCCACGAGGGGTTAAACCTGTATTACGAGGCGACGCAGACGCGCACGGTGCCGCGGCGGACGGGGCACTACAACCTGACGACGCACCTGCCGTGGATCGGCGAGCGGACGCGGGCGCTGGATGGCCCGCACATCGAGTTCCATCGTGGGCTGCGCAATCCCGTGGGGCTGAAGGTCGGGCCCAGCGCGACGGCGGATGACCTGTTGCGGTCGCTCGACACGCTGAACCCTGCCCGAGAGGCGGGGAAGATCGTGGTGATTCCGCGGCTCGGTATCGCGCATGTGCAGCGGGTGCTGCCGGGGCTGGTTTCGGCGGTGAGGGCGAGCACGCACCCGGTGCTCTGGTCGTGCGACCCGATGCACGGGAACGCCGCGACCACGGCATCAGGCATCAAGACGCGGCGGTTCGACGACGTGCGCGCCGAGGTGCTGGCGTCGTGGGACATTCACGCGTCGCTGGGCTCGCGCCTGGGCGGGCTGCATGTGGAACTGACGGGCGAGGACGTGACGGAGTGCCTGGGCGGCGCGTCGGGGCTGACGGAGGCGGATTTGTCAAGGCGCTACGACTCGCTGTGCGACCCGCGCTTGAACTACGAGCAGAGCATGGAACTCGCGTTTGCGCTGGCGGAGCGGATGCAGGGGGCGTAGTAGCAGTTCGGAGGCAGTCGAACAAATCGGTCACACGCGGCCCATCCACCCGCCCAGTCTTTCCTTCCCCGTCCTCGCGGCCCACACCGCCAGGCCCACGCCACAGGCAATCATGCCCACGCTGAGCCACTGACCGCGGCTCAGGCCCATGGTGCGGCCCAGTTGCGGGTCGGGCAAGCGCCAGACTTCAGTGGCGATCCGCAGGATGCCATAGACCATGAAGAAGCCCGCGGCGATCACGCCGGGCTTGCGGGGCTTGGCCCACAGCAGCCACAGCGCCGCACCCAGCACCACCCCCTCGGCGGCAGCCTGATACAACTGCGACGGGTGACGGCTTGACAGGATCGTCCCGAGTTGCCCGCGGTAGCGGCCAGCGTGCTCAACCACAAGGTCGATCCCGCGTTGCCAGAGGGCGCGGGCCTGATCGACCGGACCGCTCCAGAGCATCTGCTCGACCTGGTCCTTGGCGAGGCCGGCGCGAACGTGGGCGTCGATCACGAGGTCCCACAGCACGCGGCGCTGGTCGCCGCTGAGTTCAGGCGTGTGCGATTCGGGGTTCAGCACGCCCGGCTGCACCCAGCCGTGCAGTTCCTGCGGGAACTGCACACTCCACCACGGCCCGGGCTGGCCGGGCGGCGAGACGACGCGGCCGAGCAGTTCGCCGTTGATGAAGTTGGCGAGGCGACCGAGCAACAGACCGGGCGGGGCCATCACCGCGAGCGCATCCATCACATGCAAGGGGTTGCAGCGGCCGATTCGCTGCGCGCTCGCGTCGGGCGCGGCGGAAGGATCAGGCTTGAAGCCTCGGGAGATAGACCACGCGGCAATGCAGAGGCCGATGAGCCCCCCGTGGCTGGCCATGCCGCCTTTGTTGATGGCGAGCAAGCCCCACCAAGGCGGGTCGGCAGAGAACGTGTACAGCAACGAGAAGTCGTAACCAAGCAGGACGTACCCCAGACGGCCGCCGACGACGGTGCCGAGGACGACGATCATCATCGCGTCGCCGGCCCGCTCGGGAGGAACCTTGACGAGGCCGCGGCGACCCAGAGCGCGGAGGATCAGCCAGCCGATGAGGAACGCGGCGACATAGGAGAGCCCGTACCAGCGCACGCCGAACGTGTCGGTGAACCGAAGGGCGAAGGGGCTGAGGTCGTGGAGATAGGCCGCGAGCACGGGTGTGACGATGGACACGTTTAGCCCATCAAGGGCTTAAGCCCCAGTGCGCGGCGGAGCGTGGTAACCTGCCCGGTGTGCCAGCCGTCATGCCAGGCGTTGCGCTCGAGCACGGTGAGTCGGTCGGGCGCGAAGGTGTTGGCCCCGCCGTGCGGCGGCTTGCCCAGGTCGGCATCGGCGAGTGACTGTGCGGCTTTGAGAAGGCGCTTCCAGCAGGTGTCAAAGAGGGCTTTGACCTCGGGCATCGAGGGATAGACCTCGACATCACTGGAGGCCTGCGAGCCGGGCCCGAAGAGTTTCATCTGCGCTTCGGTGGAGGTCAGCGGCTTGCCATCAAGCAGGCCTGCGAACCAGTCGTAGGACACGGCCAGGTGGCCGAGCGTCCAGAGCGGGTGATTGTCTTCGGGATGACGCTGCCAAGTGACCCGATCGTCAGGGAAAGCGGAGCAGGCTTTGAGCGCGAAGTCGTGCGCGAAGACCATGGCCGCGATGGCGTGGGCCTTCGCGGTGACGGGTTTGGCACGGGCCGCGAGCGCAGGCTTGGCCTTCACAGGCTTGGTGGGGGGGGCCGCCTTCGGGGCTTTGCGCGGCGCGTGCTTAGCGGGGCGGGCGGCGGGCTTCTTCTTCTTGGCCATGGGCTGATGCTCCGAAGGGGCCCTCAGGATACCCCCGGGGTGGAGGGCTTTCCCGGCCTACCCGCCCAGCAAACAAGGAAGGCGATGCCCACCCCGAGGGTGAGTTGCCAGGGAAACGAGGGGGGTTTGTTGGAATCGGAATCGGTGAAGAGTTTCCAAACGGGGGCCTGAAAAGCGACCTGTGTAACCGCTCCCACAATGAGCGCCGCGATGCAGGAGGTGGCGTTGCCGCGGGGGGTGAAGAGGGCCGTGAGGAATACCCCCAAGAGACCCGCGTAGGCGAACGTCATGACGGAGAGGACGAAGGTCAGAATGGTGGAGTTGGCCGGGTCGTACCACAGAACACACAGCAGGGCCATAAGTCCGAGGGCGATGCCCGCGCCGATGGTGGCCTGGTGGCCGACGCGCAGATCGTCAGCGGCACTGGATTCAGTGGGAGCCTCGCGGCGGTTGCGCAGCGGGCGATAAATGTCGCCCACGAACGAACTGGCCATGGCTGAAAGGCCAGAGTTGATCCCTGCGGGGCCGCAGGCGAAGAGGCCGGCGATCACGAGCCCCGCGCCGCCCCAGCCGACCATCTCACGCTGGGCGAAGATCTGGAAAGCCTTGTCGGCGACTGGCGCGACGGTGGGATCGGCACCCGGGTTGACGTGAAAGAAGAACCAGAGCAGGAGGCCCAGCAGCAGGAACACGGCAACCGCCGGAACGCCGATCAGCACGCCGCTGATGACCGACCACGCGCCCTTGGCGGGGCTTTTGCAGGTGAGCATGCGCTGCACGAGATCCTGGTCGGCACCGTGGGAGGCGAGCGTGAGCAGGACAAAGCCGGTGAGGGCGGTCCAGAGCGTGAACTGCACGGCGGGTTCGGTGCTGAGCGACAGGGCGCGGAGTTTGGATTCGCCTTTGGGCCCGCCGGTTTCGAGTGCCGCGATGATCTGTGTGGGATCGGCATCGATGCGCGAAAACAGATAGATGATCGTGACGATCGCCGCGCCGATGTAGACGGAGACCTGAAGGACATCGAGCCAGATGACGCTGCGCACGCCCCCGGCATAGCAGAGGGCTATGCCGAGGATGGTGAAGAAAACGATGAGGATGGCCTGGTGCGCCGGCCCGGCGTCTTCGCCAAACAGCACGATGGCGGCAGGAATCGCGGCGACAAAGACGCGGGCCCCGCTGGCAAAGACGCGGCCAACGAGGTAAGCCGAAGCGGCGGCGATGCGACCGGTTTCCCCGAATCGGCTGGTGAGCAGTTGATAGGGTGTGCCGACGCCGAGACGGTAGTACGCAGGGATAAAGAACCACGCGAGCACGAACGCGGCGATCACCCCGCCGATGCTGCTGGAGAGGTAGGTGAGGTCGCCACCGTACGACGCGGCCGGCACGCCAACATAGGTGGCGGCGGACTGCGCGGTGGAGACAATGGAAAACGCGACCGCCCACACGGGCATGGAACGCGAGGCAAGGAAATAGTCTTCGGTCGTAGTCGCCTTGCGGAGATTCGCCCAGACGCCAGCGGCGATCAGCGCGGCGAAGTACACCGCAAGGACGAGCCAATCGGCGAAGGCGAGTTGCCCGAGGGCGAGGGCGGAGGGCATGAGGGGAGGGTAACGAAAACGAGAACAGGAAGCGGTCTCGCACGACCTGTCGAAGTGGCTGATGCCGCGATAGAGTTGAGGATGACGAGCCCTCTCGAACACTTCCCCGATCTCAGCGGGTTCTGCCAGCGGCACGGCGTGCGGCGCCTGTCGGTGTTCGGCTCGGCATTGCGCGACGATTTCGGCCCCGTAGAGTGACCTGGACATCCTGTCGAGTTTCCGGTCGGGCAGACGCCCAGTTTGCTTGACCTAGGCGGCAGGCTTGCCACGGCGCGTGACGTCGCGGGCCCGCTACTCAAGTCGAGGGCTTCGGAGCGGTGGAATGCCACCCAAAACCCCCGACTACACGTCGGGGGCTCTGAAGTGCGTGCAACGTGTGATGAGGGCTTATCGTCGGCCGCGTGGGGCGGAGCCTCGGCCTGCGCTCATCCAGCCCGGGCGGGGTGAGCCAGGGGGACGCGAACCAGCGCCGGCACCGGCACCAGCGCCATGACCGCCCGAGCGGTGGCCCTGTTCGCTGTGGTGACTGCCGCCACCGCCGCGTGGTGAACGGCTTTCGTTGCGAGGCCCGCGTGACCGGGGGTGGCCGCCGCGCGAATGCCCGCCGTGCCCGCCGCCGCTGTTCGGGCGGTCGTTGAAATCGGGGTGAGTCGATTCGAGCACCGGGTGCTTGTTTGGGAGGGCGGGCAGCGACGTGGGCAGCGGGGTGACGGGAAGGCGCTTGGCGGTGAGGCGCTCGACCTGCCGGAGGAGGTCACGCTCCTCGGGGTCGCAGAAGGAGATGGCAATGCCCGACGCGCCAGCGCGGCCGGTGCGACCGATGCGGTGGACGTAGGCCTCGGGCTCCATGGGCATATCGAAGTTGAAGACGTGGGTGATGCCGTCAACGTCGAGCCCGCGGGCGGCGACATCGGTGGCGACGAGCACGCGAACCCGGCCGGACTTGAAGGCGTCGAGGGCACGGGTGCGCTGGTTCTGGGCCTTGTTCCCGTGGATGGCCGTGGCGGGGATGCCCGCACCGTGGAGTTTGCGGCAGAGTTTGTCGGCGCCGTGCTTGGTCTTGGTGAAGACGACGGCGCGGGCAACCTGGCTGGATTCGAGGAGGTGGCCAAGCAGCGAGGGCTTGTCGTGCCGCCCGACGTAGTACAACTTCTGCTCGATGAGCGGCACGGCGCTGGAGACCGGCGTGACGGCGACCTTCACCGGGTCCTTCAGCAGGCTGTCGGCCAGGTGCATGATCTCCTTGGGCATGGTGGCCGAGAAGAGCAGGGTCTGGCGCGGCTGGTTGCGCGGAAGGGCGGCGACAATGCGGCGGATGGGCTGAATGAAGCCCATGTCGAGCATGCGGTCGGCCTCGTCGAGGACGAGCATGCGGATGCCGCTGAGATCGACGAGGCGCTGCTCGAGGAGGTCGATGAGACGGCCGGGAGTGGCGACGAGGACGTCGACGCCGCGGTCGAGGGCGGAGACCTGGGGGTTCTGGCCGACGCCGCCGAAGATGACGGTGCCACGGAGGCCGCAGTGACGGCCGTAGGTGGCGAAACTCTCGTGTATCTGGGTGGCGAGTTCGCGCGTGGGCGAGAGGACCAGGGCACGGGGCACGCGGCGACCGCCCTGCTTGTGGGCTGGCTGGCCGCCGTCGCCTGTGCCGGCAGAGAGGCGTTGAAGGATCGGGAGGGCAAACGCGGCGGTCTTGCCGGTGCCGGTCTGCGCGCACCCGAGCACATCACGGCCCGCGAGGACCGGGGGCATGGCCTTGGCCTGGATGGGCGTAGGGGTGTCGTAGCCCTCTTCGTGGAGGGATTTCAGCAGCGCCGGGGAGAGGCCCAGCGAGGCAAACGTGGTGTCGGTGGGCGCTGGAGCCGACGCGCTGGCTGCGGCGCGGACGATCATGTTCGCGGCGGGCGCAGGTGCCTGGTGCGCGGCGCGGGTGCCGTGGTCAGCGTGGCCGGCGTGAGTGTGCGTGGCCGCGGGCTTGTGGTGGGGTTTGTGATGCGCGGGTGAGCCGTGCGCCTTGTGCTCCTTGGCGGGGGGCGTAGGGGGGGCATCGTGCAGGTGCTTGTCGAAGGCGGAGGGGGGGGGGGACTGGTTGAACGCGGGCGATACGGGCATTTCCAAGGCAACAAACTCCTTCGGCGGCCACCGATGGACGCGACAAGCGCGACCACCCGGCGAAGGCCGAGCATTTTCGGGCGTCCTTGCACCAAAACTATTGGAGCAAACGAGGCCGTACTGGGCGTCCCGACCCTTTCAGCGGGCGGGACTTGGGGGCCGCGAGGCGTCGTCATGACGCGGTCGCAGCCGCCAGCAGATTCCCAGAACGATTCAGGCCCACGTTTGACGGGGCCATGCCGAGACTAGGGCCACTGGCTGAGCGAATGATAGGCACGCCGGGTGAATGGGGCTGGAATGGGGCTCGATTTCAAGCGGCGGTCGCGGCGATTCGGCACTCTGCACGCGGCGTGCCAACCGTCTGTTTTTGACGAGAATTCGCGGCCTATCTACTAAACATTGCGCGCAAAAGCTTCCGTTCGCGTATACGCTCGCCGCAGCATGTGGGTGGGGGGATCGGAGGGGTGCCGCGAAGGGTCGCTGTAATGGGCTGTAATGGCGTTTAACGCGAAGCGCGCAAAACCTATGCACTCTCGCCCCCACATGTGCGGGATGTGCGGGGCGAAGTTGTTGCCGCTCGGTTCTCGCCGCTTTCGTACCATATTCTGGTGGCGTTTGCTTGCACCTCCCGAAATCTGGGGCACACTTTCAGCGTCGTGTCGGTGCGGC
>CAZPPX010000043.1:0-14683 GCA_964588585.1 uncultured Phycisphaeraceae bacterium | reverse complement strand
TCCGACGGCTCTTGTAGCCGTCTTCCGGTGTGTCCACCATTCGTGGGCAAGGTCAGCTCGACGGGGGGCTCGGTGGCACGTTCAAGGCAAGATTCACAAATCCGAATGAAAAAACCCCGGTGCAAGCACCGGGGTTTATCGTTGGGCAGATTGGCGTTCGATCAACGCTTGCTGAACTGGAAGCGACGGCGTGCACCGGACTGGCCGTACTTCTTGCGTTCGACTTCGCGGGCGTCACGCGTGAGCATGCCGGCGTCGCGGAGGGAGGCCTCGGTGGTGGGGTCGTAATCGCGGAGGGCGCGGGCGATGCCGAGCATCATGGCCCCGGCCTGGCCCATGTAGCCGCCGCCGGAGAGGCGGACGAAGACATCGAGTTTGCCGGCGGTGCCGGAGACCTTGAGGGGGGCGACGGCGTCCCCGCGGTCGCGGGTCTCGGCGAAGTACTGATCGACGGTCTTGGTCTTGGTGCCGGCGAGGCAGATGGTGACGGTGCCGCCCTCGCCGCCCTTGGCGGGGCGGATACGGACGCGGGCGACGGCGCGCTTGCGGCGGCCGGTGCCCCACCACCACCCGCCCTTGGCGGGCTTGGC
The DNA here is from genome assembly GCA_964588585.1 of uncultured Phycisphaeraceae bacterium. Taxonomy (GTDB): domain Bacteria; phylum Planctomycetota; class Phycisphaerae; order Phycisphaerales; family UBA1924; genus JAEUIX01. The sequence goes on along the minus strand of CAZPPX010000043.1, from coordinate 14,093 downwards.
GGCGCGGAGGGGACGAACCACTGGCGCGGGGGCCACGGGGGCCACCTCGGGCGTCGTGTCCACGTCCATCACGCTGGGAATGTCGAGTCCGTCGCTGGGGCGATGCTTGCCTGGCATGTTCTTGATCCTGAGAAGTCCTGGCCTTCGTCTGGGTTCGTGATTCGAGGCACCAATCCATCAACCGGTCAACACACGCGCCGGCGGATGCCAGCGCGATGCACTTCAGATCTTCAGTTCCACGGGCTTGCGGTCGGCGTGATCATGCTCGGCACCCGGGAACACCTTCAACTTGCCCAGCATCACGCGGCCCAGGCGGCTCTTCGGGAGCATGCGGCGAACCGCGTCACCGACGAGTTTTTCGGGCTGCGTGGCGCGGACTTGGCCGTAACTCTTGGCCTTCAGGCCACCCGGGTAACCCGAGTAGTGCAACTTGAGGCGCTGCTCGGCCTTGCGACCGGTGAGGCCGACCTTGGTCGCGTTGGTGACGATGACGTAATCGCCACAGTCCACATGCGGGGTGTACTCGGGGCGATGCTTGCCCATGAGCACCTGGGCGACCTCGGCCGCGAGGCGACCCAAGGGAATGCCCTCGGCGTTGACGATCTTCCACGCGTGGGGAATCTGGCCGGGCTTGGCCGTAAAGGTCTGGACGCGGTTCGAGTTGGTCATCGAGGGCATGATCGAAACTCCAATGGCTGCGGACAGGCTGGCATGTCGCTCGGGGTTTTCCCGAGAGACGGACAGGCTGCCCGATCATGCGGGCGGGTTCGCCGCCTACCGGGCGGGGCGGGTCCGGGCGAAATGGCACCCGGACAGGATTTCTGCAAGGAGGGGGAGTATTGGCGGGGTAAGGGCTGGGGTCAACCCGGAGGGGGCCACAGCACACAGCATACAGCACACAGTTCACAAAAAAGACCTTGGCAATCACCGCCGTTTGAGTTCACGCAGCGCGTCCTTGCCCACCCACCGCGCCGTTGAATCCTCGGAATCGCCCAGTCGCTGCGCGGTGTCGATCGCCTGGTTGATCAGCGGGCGGCCTCGCTTGCCCATCGCTCGCAGCGCCCAGTTCACGCCCTTTTTCACGAAGTTGCGCGGGTCGGTGGCGTGCTTCTCGATCAGTGGCAAGAACGTGGCGAAGTACGCGTCGTCGGTCTTCTTGTCGTGCAGCGCCAGACAGGCGAGCAACGCGAAAGCCCCGCGGCGGACGAACTCCTCATCGCGCGCCGCCCACGCCTTCACGCGGCCAAAGGCGATTCGCCCGGGCGGGTCGCACAGCGGCGGTTTGTCGAAGAGGTGGAAGCAGGCGGTGTCGCAGATGGCCCAATCACGGAAATCCGCGGCCCACTGATCCATCTGGGCGACGGTCACGAGCGAAGGCTCGTCGATGAACGCCGCGAGGATGCGCGATTCGTACTGGCCGGTGGCCCAGAGTTGCTGGGCCAGGACGTGGAGCGCGAGGCGGTCGGCATCGGTGCGGCCGCGGTTGGGGCCGCGGAGGTCTTTGGCCAGATCGCGGATGTCGCCGACGGGGATGCCGAAGGCGGTGTCGGCGGTCTCGCCAGCGATGCCGAAGCGGATCATGCCCTCGCGCCCGGCCTTCGTGCTCAGGCGCTTCAGCGCCGCGACAAGATCGCGCGCCGATAGGAGCGGGCGCGGGCTGCCGCCTGACGCTGCGGCGGACGCATCGGCGGAAGAACGCGAAGCGGCCTTGGCGGGCTTTTTCGCCTTCGCGGCTGGCTTTGCATTCGCGGGTGCTTTGGTCGTCGCTTTCTTGGCCGGAGTGCGCTTCGCCATGACCGACCATATCCTCGCGCTCTCACGAGGAGCCCGCCATGACCACCTCCGCTTCGTCGCCCGTTTCCCGCCCGGTCGCTGTCGTGCTGTGCGGCTGTGGCCGCGCGGACGGGTCCGAGATTCACGAATCGGTGTCAGTACTGATTCACCTGGCGCGCCTGGGGATTTCGTATCGCTGCTTCGCGCCCGACGCGCCGCAGGCGGAGGTGGTGAATCACGCCTCGGGCATCAACGAGCACGCGACGCGCAACTGCATGGTGGAAGCGGCCCGAATCTCGCGTGGCGAGATCTCGCCCCTGGCGTCGCTGAAAGCGGCCGATTTCATGGCCCTCTTCTTCCCCGGCGGGTTCGGCGCGGCGAAGAACCTGTGCACCTTTGCCCGCGACGGCGCCAAGGCCACGGTGAACCCCGACGTGCGGCGGGTGATCCAGGATTTTCACGCGGCGAAGAAGCCCATCGGCCTGTGCTGCATCGCACCGGTCCTGGCGGCCCAGGTCTTGGGCAAGGCGTCGGGCGGACCGGGGTGCGAGGTGACACTGGGTCAACCGGGGCCAGCAGCGGATGCGGTGGCCGGCTGGGGATCGACTCACGTCGCCAAACCCGTCGAAGCGGCCCACGTCGATCGCACCCAACGCGTGGTGACCAGCCCGGCCTATATGGATGACCGGGCTACCCCCTTCCAGGTATTCACAGGCATCGGGGCAATGGTGGAGCAGACTGTCGCGTTGGCACGGCACGGGTGATCGCACTTGTCCGATTTGGCCGTTGACCATTTGGTCATTTGGGTTCACCAGTTGCCCCCCACCGCTCGCCTTCGGTATCCTGCCGCGTCTCGAACCCTCACTCGCCCCCAGTCCCCGCGGCCCACCCCATGCTCATCAGTCAAAGCCGGCCGCGTGTCTTGGGCTGGTACCACGCCGGGCCGCTCTTGTTTGGAGACTGGGGGACCAGCCGGCTGTATGTGCTTGGGCTGGCGTTCTACTACTCGGCTCATGCCTCGGTCCTGTATCAGGCCGTGATGTCCCTGATCATGGTGGTGGTGGCGTGGGCATACACCGTGATCTGTCGGTGTTATCCCGAGGGCGGCGGCGTCTACGCGGCGGCCCGCCAAATCAGCCCGACCTTGTCGGTCATCGGGGCCACCCTGCTGATCTGCGATTATGTGGTGACGGCGGCGCTCTCGATGGTGGAGGGACTTCGGTACTTCGGCATGCCCCCGGGCGGGGGGCTGGTGGCCTGGTGCGTGGTGTGCATCGCGGTGATCGGGCTGATCAACTGGTTCGGGGCGCGAAGCGCGGGCCGGTTCGCGCTCGTGGTGGCCATTGCGGCCATCGGGGTCTCGGCACTGATCGCGATTCTGTGCATCCCGATGCTGGGGGAGGGCCTTTCGCGCGTGAGCACGGGCGACCCGGCGATCTCCAGCCCCTGGACGAGGTGGGAATCGCTCGTGCGGATCATCCTGGCGTTGTCGGGGGTGGAAGCCGTCGCCAATATGACGGGCCTGATGAAAGAGCCCGTCGCCCGCACCGCCAAGCGCACGATCTGGCCGGTGCTGGCGGAGGTGGTGGTGCTCAACATGATCTTCGCGATCGCGCTCAACGCGCTCCCGGCGATCGCCAACGTGGGCACGCCCGACTATGTGGTGCACGAGGTCCGCCAGGGGCTGGCCTCGGAGCACATTCCCGAAGCAGTGCAGGACTATCGCGACAAGGCGATGAAACTGCTCGCGTTCCATGCCGCGACACAGGCCTTCGGGGCGGCGGTGGGCAAGGTCGTCGGATGGACCGCCGCCATCGTGTTCGGCCTGCTCCTGATCTCGGCGGTGAATACCGCCATCATGGCGCTGGTTTCGGTCAAGTATGCGCTGGCGCAGGACAAGGAGATTCCGCCAACCCTGGCCAAGTTGAACTACTCCGGCGTGCCGTGGATTCCCCTGCTGATCGCCTGCGTCCTGCCCGCCGCCATGCTCGTGTTCGTCGGGTCGGACGTGAAACTGCTTTCCGAGTTGTACGCCATCGGCGTCGTCGGCGCGATCGCCATCAACGTGCTGTGCTGCGGGTTCAATGCGGCCCTGCCCATCAGCACCGCCGAGCGCTGGGGCCTCAGGGCCCTGGGCATCTTCATGACGCTGGTGGAGGCGACCATCGTCTACGCCAAACCCCACGCGGCGTACTTCGCGGGCGGGATGATCGTCGCGGTCCTGATCGTGCGATCGATCGTTCGGGCCCGCGCTGGCCGCGCCGCGGCACTCGCGCCGCCGCCTTCAGAAATCGACTGGCTGGCGGAGGTGCGCCGCCAACCCATGCAACTCGATCCCAACAAGCGCCGCATCATGCTGGCCGCGCGCGGTCGCGATCAGGCGGAGTTCGCCATCGACCTGGCCCGCCGGAAGAACGCCACCCTCTTTGCCATCTATGTGCGCACACTGCGTGTGATGGATATGCGCCCGGGCAGCGTGCCGCGCATCGAGGAAGATCGCGACGCGCAGGAATCGCTGGGCACCGCCGCGGTGTTGGCGCGGCAATACAACGTGCCGTTCATCCCGATCTACGTCAGTTCCCCCGCGATTGCCGAGGAAATCCTCGACTACACCGTCACCTATGGCTGCGACACGCTCATCATGGGCAAGTCGAAGCGCCGCTTGTTTGCCCGACGGCTCGAAGGTGATGTGATTACCGAGGTCGCCCGCCACCTGCCTGACGGCGTGGCGCTCATCACGCGCGAGGCCGGGTCGCATTCAGCCGCGCCATTGATCCCCTCAACGCCCCCGGCCGCGCCGCTGGCCGCCTCGGCCCCCAACGCCGCACCGCCGCCAACGCGCCGACCGCCTCAGGATCCCCCGCCGTCCTTACCATGACTCATGGCCAACGCGGCAACTCGCGAATCCCGGCGGGTAGCCCTCCGCGCAGCGTGCGAGTTCGCCCTCGCCGGCGCGGTGGCGGGCGGCGCGTGGGGGGCGTTCTTCGCCATCATCTATAACCGCCGCGCCGGGGGCACCTGGCTCGAAGACTTCGCCACCGCTACCCCCGCCGTGCTCGCCCTCGCCGGAGGCGTGATCGCGGGTCGCGACCGCCTGGGCTGCGTGGGCAGCCTCTTCGGCTTCCCACCCGCCTGGCTCGCCGCAGGGGTGATCGAAGTCGCCATGCGACGCCTCATCATCGTCGCCCCAAAGGGCGTCACGCTGGCGTCGTTCGGCGAAATGCTCTTCGTGTCGCTCCTGCTGCCGGGTCTGCCCATCGCGGCGATCGTGCTTGTCGGGGCGATTCTGCGCAGACGGCTGGCACGGTGAGCACTGCGTAGCCAACCACCCTCCCCCGCTCCCAGCGGGGGAGGGTGGCTGATCGCATATCCTATTGATGTGACTCATAACGAACTCATTCCATCGTCGGCGCGACCAATGGCTGTTCGCGTGCGGGCTCGTTCCACGCTTTTGGCTCGCACGCTGGCGCTCGCGATGGCGCTGGCCTTGCCTGCTGCGGCGCTCGCCCAGACCACCAGGCCCGCCAAGAACACCCCCGCGCCCGCGCCAGCGAGCAATTCCAAGCAACCGTCCAAGCAGCCCGCGACCCCACCCGCGAAGAACCCCGCGCCAGCCAAGATTCCATCCACTGCCGCGCCCACGCTCGCCGACCAGATGCGGGCCGTGCTTTCCGCCAAGAGTGAACCCGCCCAGATCCGCCTCGTCCGCGCCCTTCGCGGCTTGAAAGACCCGGCCCTCGCACCCCTGTTCACCACCATGAGCGCCAACCCCTCCGGCGCACTGCGGGCCGAGGCACTGCTGGCCTTGGCCGAGATCGATCCCGCCCGTGGCATCGACCTCCTCCTGGTCAAAAAACTCGACGCTCGCCCCCAGGCCTATGTCCTCTCGTCGGCCCTTGATGAAACCCTGCTCAAGCCCGAGCAACTCGAAGACCTCGCCCGTTGGACCGACATCGAGGCGGGCATCTACGTCTCAGTCGCGGCCCGGCTCGCCTCCTCGGGCAAGCGCATCGACTCCGCCCGCTTGACCGAGATCGCTGGCGGCAAAGACCCTATCGTCGCCGCCGTCGCCGCGATCATCCTCGGGCAACTCTCGCCCAAAGACCCGCCCCACAAGGCCATTGCCGACCTGCTCGCCAGCCCTGCGCCCGGGAAAGACCAGGCCCTCCGCATGGTGCTGGGCATGGTGCGCGATCGCCAACTCGCATCAGGCCTTGAGTTCGCCCGTGCGGTGCACGCCCAGGCCGCCAAAGACCCGCTCCTGCGACTCGAAGCCACCGCGACCCTGCTCGTCATCGAGCCCTCCGCCGAGCGCGTCGCGGCACTCCTCGCCGCCGAACTGGCGCCGGGCGACACCGCCGATCGCCTCCGCCTCGCCCTCGCGGCGGGCTTCGCCGCGCTGGACCGCGAATCGGGCCTGCCCGCTTCCGCCGTCAGCCCGCTGGTGAAAGACCGCGATCCGCTCGTCGCGCTGCTGGGCAAAGGCATCGAATCGCTTGGAAAGAAGACCGATCCCGCCGCGCTCGTGGCGCTCGCCAAGCGTCGCAACGTGCCGGCATGCCAGTGGGCCCTCCAAGCCGCCAAACGCTTCCCGGAAGAACATGCGCGGGCCGTGCGCCTGGCGATGCTCGATCAGGCCCTCGCCGGCGACCAGCGCGGGATCGAAGACCTCGCCGCCAGCGCCGCCGCGGCCCTCGCCGAGGCTGACCCGGAAACCCTCCGCGCCCCGCTGCTGGCCGCCATCGAGCGCCAGGACACGTCTACCTCCATCGGCATCCTCACAGGCCTCATTCGCGCCGCGAACCCGAAGGGTGTGGCCCTGACGGAGATCGCGCGGCCAGCATCCGTGCCCGGCGAAGGGCCGACCTGGCCCAACCCGCGCGTTGAGGGCGTGGCGCTTCTGGTCAAGGCACGCTTCCTCGAAAAACTGCCCCCGGCCGAGATCGAACGCCTGGGCGCGGTGGCCCAAGGCGCAGGCAGTTTGCCTGAGATTGCCCGCACCCAGGCCGCGTGGATGACCCTCAAGGCCATCACCGACGACCGCGGGGCGCTCTCACGCCTGCTGGCGGATTTGGTGAAGTAGACCGGGGCGGGAAGGTGCGTGGCGTGCGCCCGCCAATAATCCCGCGCGCGTGACCGACTTCTTCAACGCCTTGCTGCGACTCGATTCATCGCCCATCCGGCCCGGGGGCGAAGGGGTGCAGTTCGCGTTCGCCGTTCCGCTCGCGCCCTGGATGTGGGCCGCCGCAGCACTCGTCACCCTGCTCATCGCTGCCGCCGCCTATCGCCGTATCGAAGGTTCCGTGGTCGCCCGTGCCGCACTCGCTGGTTGTCGAGCCGTGCTGCTGCTCCTGCTCCTCGTGCTCGCGTGCGGCCCGCGCCTGCAAAAGCCCAACGAGTCGGTCGAGAAAGACTGGGTCATCGTCCTCGCTGACCGCTCGGCATCGCTCGCCATCGCCGACGCGCCCACTGGAAACAGCACAACCGCCACTGATCCCGCTCCCCCCTCTCGCCAGTCACGCGAGACGCAACTCCGCGCCGCACTTCGCGATCACCGCGCCATCTTCGATCGCCTCGCCGCCGACCGCGTCCTCCTTTGGCAAGGCTTCGACGCGGGCATGTATGACCTCAAGCCCCCCATCACTGAGGCCGTTTCGCCCGGTGACGGCCTGCCCGTCACCCTCGCCGACCCCACCGGCGTACGCACCAATCTTGCCGGCGCGATCGAGCAGGCCCTGCAGCGCGCCGCCGCTCGCCCTCTCGCGGGCATCGTCGTCCTCTCCGATGGCCGCAGCAACGATCAGCCCTCGCGCGAACTCCTCCGCCGCCTGGCCGCTGAGAAAACCCCCGTCATCGGCGTGCCACTGGGCAGCGCCGATCCAGTTGGCGACGCCGCCGTGCGCAGCGTCACCGGCCCGGGCGTCGCCTTCCCGGGCGACGTGGTGCCGATCGAAGCGGTCGTCGAGCATGTCGGTGGCTTCTCCCGCACCGGCACCGATCGCGTGGCCAGGGTGCAACTGGTCGATGCCGCCACGGGCGAGGTGCTTGATGAGAAACCCATCGAGTGGAAGCCCGCCTCAACGCCCGAAATCGAAGGCTCAAGCGGCGCGACCTCAGCGCCAGCGCCCGCACCTTCACCGACCCACGCCGCGCTCACCCAGCGCATCACCCTCACCACCACGCCCACCATCCCCGGGCGCACCCAGTTCACCGTGCGCGTGCTGCCCGGCGGGGGGCCCGATCTCGTCATCGACAACAACCAGGCCGCCGTCGGCGTGGAACTGGTCGATCGCCCCCTCCGCGTCGCCTATTTCGATGGTTACCCGCGCTGGGAATACCGCTTCCTGCAAGCCGTGCTCACGCGCGAAAAATCCATCGCGAGCACGGCGATGCTCGTCGCGCCCGGCAAGCGGTACATCCAGGAAGGCAACACGCCGCTCGATGCCGTGCCCGCTTCGCCCGGCGAGTGGGAACCCATCGACGCGATCGTGATCGGCGATGTGCAGCCCGATGCGTTCTCGAGCGACCAGTTGCGCCAGATTCGCCAGCGCGTGGCGGCCGGCGGCGCGGGGCTGCTGTGGATCGCCGGCGAAGGCGCCGTGCCCACCGCCTGGCGCGGCACCCCCTTGGCCGACCTGCTGCCGATCAATCTGGAATCAGGTGAAACACTCCGCGCGTGGGACCGCGATGTCGTGCTCCGCCCCGCGCCCGCGGCCGATCGCCTGGGCGTGCTGCGCCTGCTGCGGCTGCCCCAGGCCGAGCAGACCGGTGCATCAGCATGGTGGCCGCCAGACGTGGGCGACCCCCGCGCGGGCTGGTCGCGCATCCGCTGGGCGCAGCGTCTCGAACCAGCAAACCTGAAGCCCGCGGCCGAGGTGCTGGCCACGGCCCACGCGATCATCGGTGACGATGCCGCCCCGCTGGTGCTCTCCATGCGCTATGGCGCGGGCCGCATTCTGTACGTCGGCACCGACGAGATCTGGCGCTGGCGCTTCGGGCGCGGCGAAGACCTGCCCGAACGCTTCTGGCTGCAACTCATCCGCCTGCTCGGGCGCGACAGCGTCTCGCGGGCCGGCAAACCCGCGATTCTCACCGCCACGCCCTCACGCGCCGAGGTCGGCCAACCCGTGCGCCTTCAGGCCGAGATCATCGACCAGAGCCTCGCCGAGTCGGTCGGCTCCAGCCTCACATTGCGGGTCGAGCGCCTCGGCGGGCCCGGCGACTCCGCCCCCACCCCACCCCACCCCACCGACATTCAGTTGCGCACCCCCGGCACCCGCTCTGCGGGCGACCGCGCCGTGTTCAACGCCACCTGGGTGCCCGCCGGGCCGGGCCGATTCAGATTGTCACTGGTGGACGGCCCCCTCGCGGCCGCCGGCATCTTCACCGATGCCGAGGTATGGCTCGCGGATGACGAACTGCGACGCCCCGAGACCGATCACGGGCTGCTCTCTCGCCTGGCGAAGGAATCCGGCGGCACCGTCATCGCCCCGACCGAACTCAACCGCCTGCCCGACCTTCTGCCCCGCCGCGAAGTCCGCATCACGCTCGCACCGGATGAGCACGAACTGTGGGACACGCCGCTGGCCCTGATCCTGATCCTGTTGCTCCTGACGACGGAGTGGATCGGCCGGCGCGTCATGCGCATGGCGTAAGCGTCGCCAGACTTCAGACTTCAGACTTCAGACTTCAGACGCCAGTGACTACTCAGCACTCGAGACTCGGCAGTCACTTCTCGCGACTTCCAAAAGAACAGAGCCCCCGTCGAGCGGGGGCTCTGCCAAGAGCCACATTTCACGAACTGATTGACTGGTCCCGAACCGGGCCGCGGATTAGCGGCGGCGGCGGAGCATGGCCAGCGCGCCCATCCCGATCAGCGCGGTCGCGCCGGGGGTGGGGATCTGGAAGCGGAAGGTCTGGTTCGGCAGGTTGACGGCGGGGGCGGCGGTCGCCAGGTTGCCGTTGAGGGCCGAGATGTAGCGGGCGCTCAGGTTGGTGACGTTGACGACGACTTCGCGCACCGCATTGGCGGTGAAGTCAGCGCGGGGGAAGTAGTAGACGCGGTACACGGGGACGAGTTCCCCGAGGAGGTTCGCGGGATTGCTGTCGGCCGCCTGGGCGACACCCTGGGGTCCGTGGCCGCCCGCGCCGAAGTTGAACGCGCGGCTGCCGATCACGCTGGTCATGAAGGGCGAGCCGGTCGCGGGGTTGTTGGCGGTGCCGTTGGCGGGCTCGGTGTTGGAGCCGAGGAAGTCGGGGCCGACCTGGGGGTTGAACGAGCCGCGGAACGGCGCGAAGTGACCCGCGAGCGGGTTGCCGTTGGTGTCCACCTGGCTCAGGCCGGTGATGTCATTGACGTTGCCCTGGCCGACCGAACCCTGGTTCAGGCCCTGGCCAGCCGAGAGGGCGTCGTTGGCGGTGACGCGGAAAGTCGAGCCACCCACGCGGCTGATGCCGAAGTTCGTGGTGCCCGTGGCCGACGAGTTGGCCAGGATGCCCACCCGGGCATACATGGTGATGCCGACCTGCGTGGCGCTGGGGCCAGCGGCGTAGGCGCCGGTGGTATCTACCACAAACTGCACATCCCAGACCTGCGCCGAGGCCGGAGCCTGTGCGAGGACGGACGTGGTGCAGGCGGCAGCGCCAGCGACCGCAACGATGGTACGAATAACGTTCTTGTTCATGGCTCTCTCTCTCTCAAAGATGTACGCACTGGGCGTATGCGCATCGCCATTGGGCGATCACGTTAGAGTAATGATGACACACAAAGCCGTGGATGCCAAGCGATTTCATCAGGAAAATCGTGGAATGCGCGAGTTTTAGGGCTTTACGCATCATCCACAGTGATTCGATGGACGGAACTGCCTCGCCTGGTCATGGGCGTTCGGCGGAACGAACGGCCACGACGCCGACCATTCTCTCCACGCCCAACGAAAAACAGGAGGCTCCGCGAGCGGAGCCTCCTGCAAGGATGCAAGAGTACGAAACTTCAACAGACTCGAAACGGACTCGACTCAGTTGGCGCGACGACGGCGAAGGGCCGCCAAGCCACCCAGACCCAGGAGCGCCGCAGCACCGGGGGTCGGCACGCGGAAGCGGATGGTCTGGTTGGGCAGGTTCACGGCGGCGGCCGCCGTGGCGAACTCGCCGTTGACGGTGTGCAGGTAGCGGGCCGACAGGCCCTGGATGCCCAGAGCAATTTCACGGCTCTGCGCGGTCTTGGGCAGATACAGGAAGCGGTACACGGGCACGAAGTCGTTCACACCCAGGGGGCCGGTGTAGCCGATGGCGCGGGTGCCGACCAGCGACGTCACCGTCGCGTTGCCGGAGATGTTGTTGCCGTAGATACCGTTGCTGGTATCGGCGTTCGAGCCGCCCGAGCCCTGGGGCGCGAAGCCACCACGGAAGGCGCGGAAGTGTCCGGCGAGGGGGTTGCCGCCGGAGTCATTGAGCGCCTCACCGGTCGGACCGGGAGCGGCCGACGACTGGAAGGGGCCGCCCGCGGGATCGGCGAACGTGGCGAAGAACGTGCCGTTGCCACCACCAACGCGGCTCACGCCGAAGTTGTTGGTGCCAGTGGCGGACGTGTTGGCCAGGATGGAAACGCGGGCAACCATCGTGATGCCCACGGCGGTCGTGGATTCGCCAGCGGCGAACGGACCTGAGGAATCAACGACGAACTGCACTTCCCAGACCTGCGCCGAAGCGGGGGCCTGAGCCATCACTGAAGTGGCGGTAGCCGCGGCGATGCCAGCGGCAGACAGCAGATTACGAACGGTACCACGGCTCATGTACTCTCTCCTCTTGGATTGTGACCAAAGGGGGCCGCGTCTCCGCGACCCTCGATGCCATAGTGTGACGTCAAACCGACCCGCTTTCAAGTCTTTTTGACAAGGAACTTGGTTTCCGAGTAAAAAATGTACCCTTAAGCAAACCTTCCAATGGTTGATTTTTCCCCCAAAGTGGGCAGTTTCTTTGCCTGCTTCGTAATGAACGGACCAAAACGAGACCGGGGCGGCCTTCACAGGCCGCCCCGGCACAACATGGTTACTGGTCGTTCGGAGCCCTGGCTCAGGCAGCGCAGCCGCCGAAGAACGCGGCGATGTAGTCACTGAGGTCATCGGGATCGGTGCTGCCGTCGGCATTGAAATCCGCAGCAGGACCGGCCTCACCGAAGTAAGTCGCGATGTAGTCGCTCAGGTCGTCGGGCGTCAGCGAACCATCGAGGTCGCGGTCAGCCGGACAGGATGACGGACAGCCCAGCCCGCCACAGAAGAGGTTGAATCGCACGACGCCCGAGAACGCCAGGCCTCCCGTCGCAGCGGCGTCGAAGACCTGCCACTGAAAGTAGTAGTCGCGGCCTTGCAGCAGCCCGTTGGCCCCGATCGGCCAGTGGAACGTGCCAATGCCGGCGCCGTTGCCCCCGGCCGACAGCAGCATGGTGTTGCTGAGCGTGCCGGTGAGCAGGCGACCGCCCACGGGAGGCTGGGTCGAGACCATCACACGGGCGAGGGCTCCGCCCCGGGCGTTATGCACGCCGATGCGGAAGTCGGGATTCCCGACAAAGGCCGGGTCGACCGCGATGATCTGTGGCACTTGGCCGCCAGCACCGGCGGTGCCGCCGCCGAGCAGTTGGGCCTGGTTTTCAGGGCGTTGCGTGAACAGCGTGGGGCGGTCGAAGGGGAAGGTCTGATTGCGGGCCCGGGCGTCGGTCAGGCCGTTGGTCAGGAAGTCCACCAGCGCGTTCTGCACGTTGCCGGGCACGGGCACGGGCACGAGCGGGTCGCGGTTGTCGTTGAACATGGGCGGCGCGCCGGGCGAGCGGTCGTAGAAGCGTACGACGTTGAGGATGCTGGTGATCTGCCCGTTGTGCATGAAACCAGGGCGGAGGCCGACGTTTCGGAGCGAGGGGACTTTGAAGCGGCCCCGGTCGTTGTTGCTGCCGGTGACGAGTTGGCGACCGAGGTCCTCGTCGGGCGGGCGGACACCGATGTTGCGGAAAGTCTGATTGGTGAACACCGGTGCCGCGTGGCACACGCTGCAGCGTGAGCCCTGGAAGAAGTTCCAGCCCTGAATCTGGCCCGGAGTCATCGCGTTTGGATTGCCCGCGATGAAACGGTCCCAGGGCGTGTCGTTGGGAATCACCGTGCGCTCGTACGTCGCAATAGCCTGGGCGATGCGCGAGGCGTTGATCTGGGGGGTGCCGAAGGCGTCCTGAAAAAGTTGGGCATAGGCGGGGCGCGCCGTGAGGGCGTTGAGCATGTCGGTGGGGATGTTGGTGGCGACCGCGAGCGGGCGTGCCGAGGCGAGTTTCGTGCTGATCTGGGCCCAATCTCGGCCCTCGTGGGCCATTTCGACGTCGTTCACGGGTGGACCGACTGACTGGCTTTCGAGAGCGGCATTGGTGGTCAATACCTGCTGATTCGTCTGCGGATCAACGAACTGCGGGCGTGCACGACCATCCCAGAACGCACCGCCCCCCGTGACGTACGAGGCCATGCCGAAATCCATCGACGAGCGGCCGGTGACCCGCGGCGCGAGGGCGAAGGTGTTGTCGCGGACGTAGTTACGACTGGCGTTTGAGCGGATCACACCGGCGGAGCCGAAGATGTCATCGGGGGTGTTGAACGCGGCATCCAGACCCGGGTTGCGGAGACGACGCGGGTCGACGCCGCCGGAACCTGGGGAGTGGCAGGTGCCGCAGGACATGGTGTTGTCGCTGGAGAGTTGCTCGTCCCAGAAGAGAATCTTGCCCAAAACCCGCTTGGCCTCGGTGATCGGGTTGGCCTGAGGCACCGGCGGCGGGGGAAGTTGCTGGGCCAGCGTGGGGCCAGCCGCAACCAGAAGGCACGCGGTAGCCAGAAGATGGATCACGCCCGAGTTGGACACAGGCCGGGAATCGCTCGGCATGACACGCACTCCGTAAAAGGGGCTCGTCGCCTCGGGCACAGGAATGGGGAACACGAATCTGGGGATCGATGTACGGGGATCAACGCGGGAGTGGGGGATGACACACGCCCACTATTTGGCATGAAGGGATTGTGCCTCGCGTGAACGTGGGGGACACGTCCGGGGTGAGAATCTAGCGGATTATGGCGAGAAACACGGCGTGATTGCGAGCGAGTCTCAAAGCCGCCGGTCGGATTTGAACCGACAACCCCCGCATTACAAATGCGGTGCACTACCGTTGTGCTACGGCGGCCTGCGCTCCGAGTCTAGGACGATCTTGAAGAGTCAAACGCTTATCACTTAGCCCTTTCACAGTCGGGACTCCTGAACAACCGCCCTCGGCGGCAGCGGGATCGTGCGTGACGGCGTGA
>CAZPPX010000042.1:0-15557 GCA_964588585.1 uncultured Phycisphaeraceae bacterium | reverse complement strand
GCACCATCATATCGGTCGTCCGCCAGATGTCCAATAAACAGTACTCCGATTAGTAGTTGGCGAGGGTCTTGCATACCAGTTTGAAGCGAAGTTCATGGTCAGCGATGAGCGGTGAACACCGGCGTGGCGGCATCAACATGCCGCTGTTCTCCTGCCGCTGAGATCGGCTCCGCGATTTCATGCTCCCAAGAGGCGTTTGGGTCACAATCTTGCCGACTTCGCCGACCGTTCACTGTTGGCCGGCGACAACTCCACTCGACACACTGCACGCTCGTCTGGCCCAACGCACCGACTTCGCCGAGCCGAAGTCGGTGGCACGGGAACATCGCGTGCCGATCGAACACCGCGGCCGGCGACGGTTCTCGGGAGCGTTGGGGGCGCACCTACCGTGCTGCCCAAGACAAGCCCATGCCCTCCGTCACCCCCAATCCCGACGTCACCTTCAAGGTCCACTTCGAAGACGAGCACCTGCTCGTCATCGAGAAGCCCGCGCGCCTCGTCACCCAGCCCGGCAAAGGGCACGACACCGATTCCCTGCTCAACGGCCTCTTTGCGCGCTGGCCCAAGCCCCTCCAGAACCTCGGCGCGGCACGCGACTTCGGCCTCCTCCACCGCCTTGACAAGGCCACCAGCGGCTTGCTGGTGGTCGCGCTGCGCACCGCGGCCTACGACCATCTCTTCGAGCAGTTCAAGAACCGAGCGGTACGCAAGTTTTACTGGGCGATCTGCCACAAAGCCCCCAAAGGGCCCAGTGGCGTGATCAATCGGCCCATTCTGGAAACCGAGCCGCGGGCCCGCGAGACCAAGACGGCGCGGATTTCCAGCGCCGGCAAGCCGTCGATCACGGCGTGGCGAACCGTGGCGGTGTCGTCACGAGAGGGGGGAGCCGCGATCATCGAGGCTCGGCCACTCACCGGCCGGCTGCATCAGGTGCGCGTGCATCTGGATTCGATCGGCTCCACGATCCTGGGCGACGACGTCTATGGCAACCCGGCCTTGGTCCGCCTCGCGCCGCGGCTGGCGCTGCACTCGCATCGCTTGTCGTTCGTGCACCCCGCGACGGGTCTGCCGGTGGATGTGCACTCGCCGTTTCCGAAGGATCTGCGGCCGACCCTGAAGAAACTGGGATTGCCGAGGCCGGATTTGACGTTGGAGGGGCAGAAACCCGATCAGAACACGAACGCTTGAGAGCCCGGGAACCCCCTTCGCCTCGCTGCGCTCGGCACCTCCCCCGCCCCCCCACTGGGAGCGGGGGAGGGTGTGGAGTCTCGTGTAGACCGCAAACTGATTCCCGCCTATCGTCTTGGCCCGTCGCTGGGCGTCTGCCCGAGCGGCCGCAGTTGGTGAAGTCATAGCCCCCCGGGCCGGAGACGATTGTCATGGCACACAAGAAAGGCCAGGGTTCGACCAAGAACGGCCGCGACAGCAACCCCAAGTATCTCGGGGTGAAGTTGTACGAGGGCGAAATCGCCAAGTGCGGCTCGATCCTGATCCGTCAGGTCGGCACGCCGTTTATCCCGGGCTTCAACGTGCGTCGCGGGCGCGACAACACGCTGTACTCGATCTCTGAGGGCACGGTGGTGTTCCAGGGGCGTCGCGTGCATGTGGAGCCAACGAAGGCCGAGACCCCCCGTCCCAAGTGGCTGGCGGCGGTCAAGGCGAGCTGAACGCTGATCGAGTTTGATCACTCCACGGCCCCGCGCTTCGGCGCGGGGCTGTTCGTTTGGGCGGAGTTTGAGTGCAAAGTTGTGACACAGGTGTCCCGCCTGTGATTGCCTCGTTGGCGGCGAAGTGTTGGGCTTTCGGGCAGGCACATCAACGCGAGGCTGCGCCTTGACAGGCGGGATGCCAGTGCCACCCGAGGCAAGGCCACTACGCCGCCCGCGCCAGATCGCTCGCCCCCGCGCCCGCCGCAGCATCCCGCCATGTGAACGCCAGGAGCGTGATATCGTCGGGCTGGTGCAGCGAGCCGTGCTGCTGATCCATCCGTCCGGCCAGGTCAAACAGCGATTCCTGCAATTGTCCCGCCGTTTCGGGCCGGATCGTGCCGAAGGCCTCCAGGTACCGCTCGTTAGGTCGGCGTCGATCCGTGAGCGGCGTGCCCTTGGCCGCGCGCGATTCCGCATCGCCTTCGCTCGGCTTCACCGTGTCGAACGCCCACTCAAAGCCGTCGCTGTAAAACATCACCGTCTCGCCCGGCTGCAACTGCACGATCGTCTCCGGGAACTCCGCGTCTTCCATCAGCCCCAGCGACGGTCCGCTCTCTCCTGCCAGCCGCAAGGCCGTCGCGGCCCCTCGCGCGCCGCTGATCGCCGCCGGCGGGTGCCCCGCGCTGGCGAGCGCGAGCCGCCCGCTGGGCAGGTGCAGCACGCCATACATCGCCGTGATCAGCCGCGACGACTCCGGCTGCCGCTGGATGTACGCGGCATTCAACCTCGTCATCGCCTCGCCCGGCGGAATGATCCGCGTGCCTTCAACCGTGCCGGGCAAACTCAGGTTCGACGGCACCACCGGTTCCTTCATCGGCAGGAGCCGCCCAATGAGCATGGTGAGCAGCGCCGCCGCCACGCCGTGCCCGCACGCATCGGCCAGGAAGAACGCAACATGTTCCTCATCCAGCCGCACCACGTCGTACAGATCGCCCGAGAGCGAGCAGCACGGGCGATACAGCACCGCCGAGTCGAGCCCGTCGATATCTCGAGGCGGCGCGGGGAGCAGGGCCCGCTGCACCAGCACCGCCAGGGCCGTCTCGCTCTGGTTGTGCTCCAGTAACTTCGCGGCTGAATCCTTCACCGCGCGCTCAACTTCCAGTTCCGCGGCCATCTCGCGCCGCACACCGGCACTGGCGATCAGACCCAGCGCAAGCCCCACCACCAGCGCCGGCTCGGCATCCACCGGTAGCAGCGGCACGCATCCGCCCCGAGCCGGACTCCAGAACTCGCGCCGTTCGCGCCGCTCGCCCCCGCCCGCCAGCCGCACCACCGGAATCTCCTGCCGATCTGCGCGCTCGATCAGCCCCACCAGATCGGCACCGAGTTCCGGCCCGGGCGTGATGACGATGGCTGCCGCGTGGCCGTACAGCAGACTCGCGACCTGATCGGGCCCCATCCGCTCGGGGGGGGCACCAGTCCCCTCACCCCCTCCAGCCTGCCGCTCAGGCGGCTGGCTCGGGTTCGTCGGCTGCATGTGACCGCTCGTGCCGTTTAGCGTCACCACGTCAATGTTGACCAGCGAGTGCTCGGGCCAGGCCGACGCCAGTCGTGCCCGTACCCGCCGCGCCGACGCCACATCCACCCCCGGCGCGGCTACCACCAGAATCGACGTCGTCTGACGGGTGCTGGCGGGCATGAGGGCGGCATCCAGAAGAGCGCTCACGCCAGCCGCGCGGGTCTGCATAACCCGCGCCAGCGCGCACAACGCCCCGGCCACCGGATCGTCTCACTTCACCCGCTTCTTGAGCCCTTCCCAGTCACCCTTGATCGCCTGTCCCACCTTCAGCCCCAATGACGGAATCGTCCCACCCTTCAACTCCACCACGAACTGCGTCGGAAACCGGCTGTCCCACTTCTTCAGGCGCGCTTCGTACTTGTTGTTCACGTCTCCGACTTTCCCTTCGCCCTCGCCCCGGGGCGGCTCGGCCTTCATCTCGTAGAACGACACAATCCGCCCCGCACCGTCCAGATAAATGATGTCGATGTCGATCGGGCAGTCCCGCATCACAAACGCCCGCTTCTGGGCCTCGCCAAAGACAAAGAGCATCCCGCTCTTCTCGTCGATCTTGTCGCGCTGGCCCAGCCCTTTCTGCCGTACCGCATCGGTGATGGCCAGTTCCAGCGTGAACGTCTTCCCGCTGATGGTCAGGGCCAGCGTTTCGGGCTTGGCTTCGGGTGCTTTCGGCGAGGGCGCGCCAGGCGACGGGGCCGATGTTGCGGGGGTTGAGGGGGCCGGCGGTTTGCTCTGACCCTCATTGGCGTGAGTGTCGCCGCAACCGGCTGTACCGAGCAGCGCCACGAGTGCCAGCGCCGTAACGGGGTTCATGTTCGCGCCTGCGAGCGAAGCCATTGGTCGTCCTCCGGGCCGAAGATGCGGGCCGTACGAGGAATCGTAGTCGGATCGAGCCGGGCCGCGAACTCCGCCGCGGACATCGGCCTCCGCCCTTGGCGCTCCGCTTCCGGCCCCAGCGTCCAGTAACCCATCAGCCCGATCACCGCCTCCGCTGGCACGCCCAAGGCGCGATACGTCTCCACCCGCGTATCCCCATGGCGTTTCGCCAGCCGCCGACCATCCGACCCCAGCACCAGCGGCACATGCCAGAACCGAGGCTCAGGCCCGAGGCCCAGGGCGCGATAGAGCAGCACCTGCCGGGCCGCCGAGTCGAGCAGGTCGTCACCCCGCACGATGTCCGTCACACCCTGGCGTGCATCATCCACCACCACCGCCAGTTGATACGCGGGCGTGCCCGCCTTGGTCCAGATGATGAAATCACCAATCGTGCTGACGGGTGTGTGAACCTGCGGACCGGCCAACTGGTCGTGAAAGCGGACCTCGCCTTCGGGCGATTCGGGCGTCGCAAACCGCCAGCCAACCGCGTCCGGAATCGCCGTTACCGCCTGCCCGCGCGTGAACCAAGCCGGTCTAAGCGTTGCCGGGCAGCACACCTCGTGCGAACCAGCCTGCGGGGCCGATGCCGCGGCTTCGATCTGCTGCCTTGTCAACGCACTCGGAAACGCCAGCCCTCGGTGGGCCAGCGATTCGAGAGCCGCACGGTACGGCGTCAGGTCTTGGGACTGAATGAACGGGCCTTCGTCCCAATCGATGCCCAGCCAGCGCAGGGTGGAAGCGATTTCATCGGCCGCCCCCGGCTTGATCCGGGGGCCGTCCAAGTCCTCAATCCGAAACACAATCCGCCACCCCAACCGCCTTGCCAATGCCCAGTTCAGCAAGAACGTGCGGGCATTCCCCAAATGCAACGCTCCAGTAGGGGATGGTGCCAAGCGGGTGATCACGCGCGGCGGTCCTTTACAAACGACCCCGGCCATTTCGGGGTATCGGCGACAACGACAGGGCACGATACACTGGTTGGCCGCGCCCGGTTGGGTCGCTGCGGAGCCGGAGAACCATGGCAAAGAAGAGTTCAGGCGCGACGGGCAGTCCCACCCCCCCCACCAAGCCCGGGAGCAAGGTGCCATCATCCGGAGCCACCCCGGCCAACCCCAAACTGCCCGAGGCCGAGATCGAAGCCCGCCTCGCGGCTCGACCGGAATGGAACGAGACCGGCGAGGCCATACAACGCACCTTCTCCTTCGCCAACTTCGTCGAGGCGATGAAGTTCGTCAACCGTGTGGCCGACGCGGCCGAGGTCGCCCAGCACCATCCCGACATCCTCGTCCGCTACAACAAAGTCACCATGACCCTGAGCACGCACGACGCGGGCGGGATCACGCAGAAGGACTTTGACCTGGCGTCCACCATCGACTCCATGTAAGCGATGATCGCCGCGCGGGTCGGGCGGCAAGCCCATCAGCGTGGCTTTGACGGTCGGCGTCGACATCCTGGGACACCTGGCCAGCGACCTCGCCATCATCGAGGTTTCGCGCGAGGCCTTGCGCGCCCGCCGCGTGGTTGCAACCGGCGTGGGCGGCGGCGTGGGCGGATCGGCCTCCCACTACCTTGCCGGGGCCATCGCCAAGCAATCAAGCCGGCTGGTGCTGCTCATGGTCGCCCACGGCGACGATGCGGATGATGCCGGGGAGGAACTGCGGGACGCGGGCGCACAGGTGCTGCGCTTCCCGGCCCTGGAGGTGCTGCCTGGCGAGTCGGGGGTGAGTATCGATCTGCTCGCCCAGCGTTTGGCCGTCGTGCAGCAAGTGCTCGATTGGTCCGACGCCCCCCCACCCCCCGAATCGACCCGGCCAGCGGTGCTGGTGGCGTCGATCCAGTCGCTCATGCAGGCGGTGCCCTCGGCCGCGGCGCTGCCGCGCTGTGTGCGGCTGGTGCGTGCTGGCGAGACGATCGCGGGCGGCCCCGCCGCCTTGGTGCGCTGGCTGGATGAAGCGGGCTTTCGGCGCGTGGACGCCGTCGAAGAGCCGGGCGATTACGCGGCCCGTGGCGGGATTCTCGACATCTTTCCACCCGGCGATGCCGCGGGCGAAACGGAGGCTGGTGAGTCCGCCGCGTCCGGCCAATCGGCGCTGGCGATACTCCCGTTCGCTTCCGGCGGCGTGCCCGTGCGGCTCGATTTCTTCGGCGACGACGTCGAACGCCTCGTCGAGATCGATGTGGAAACGCTCGCCGCCGATCGGGCCGTGGGCGGCGTGCGGCTGGTGTGCGCGAAGATGGACCTGCTGCCGGCGCGGGGGGCGGGCACCGGCACCGCGAATCCTGATGCCGATGGCGTGAACCTGATCGACCTGCTTCCGGCCAAGGCCTTGGCGGTGCTGCACGAAATGTCGGAACTGACCGAGCAAGGCCGGGGGTACTTCGAGCGTTGTCTGGACGCCCGCGGCATCATGGGCCCGCCCGCGGTCTTCCGTGCTGCGCGCGAGCGCCTGGCCGGCACTATCGAGATCACCCGAGGCGATCTGGCCCGAGGTGGCGAAGGTGCGGTCATCGCCCTGCCGGTCTCGGCTGCACCGCCGCTGGGCACGGCGAGCGGTGGAGTTGGCGGGGGGGGCGAAGTTGAAGCCGCGGTGCGCGATCTGGCCGAACTGACCGACGCCACACGCGGCGCGGCACCGTTGCGCGTCGTGGTCTTCTGCCGCAACTCGGGCGAGGAACATCGGCTGGTAGAACTGATCGCCCAGTACGCGCCGAATGCTGCGGGGCGAATCGCCCCCGCGCAGGGATTCATGCAAGCAGGCTTCGTGTGGGGTGATACGGGGGGTGGGGGGAGCACGGGTGGAGGTGTGCTCTACCTGCCCTATCACGAGTTGCTCGGGCGGTTTGCCGCACGCGGGCGGGTGTCGAGGCTGCGCGCCGGGCGCGCGATGGACACATTCCTCGATCTGCAGCCGGGCGATTACGTCGTGCACAGCGAGCACGGCATCGCCCGCTACCTGGGCCTGACGATGCTGGGCCCGAAGGAAGCCCCGCGCACGCACGAGCTGGCTGCAACCGGCTTCGGCACCAACAAGCCCGGGCCAAAGGGCACGCTCCCCAAAGGGGCCGCCGCCAAGAAGCCTGCGCCGCGGGTGCCTGCCAAGAGCGAGTCCCCGGCATCGAGCGCCGACGCCGCGCAGGAGCACCTGCTGCTGGAGTTCGAAGGCGGTGCCAAACTGCACGTTCCGGCCGCCAAGTGCGCGCTGGTGCAGAAGTACGTCGGCGGGTTCAAGGGCAAGCCGCCGCTGTCCACCCTGGGCGGGCAGCGCTGGCGCAGCCAGAAGGAACGCGTTGGCGAGAGTGTGAAGGAACTGGCCGCCGAACTCCTGCGCGTGCGGGCGGCCCGCGAATCCATGCCCGGCATCCGCTACCCCGCCGACACCGCCTGGCAGCGCTCGTTCGAAGACGAGTTTCCATACGACGAGACCGATGACCAGGTCGCGGCCCTGGCCGAGATCAAGCGCGACATGCAGGGCGCACGCCCGATGGACCGCCTGCTCTGCGGCGACGTGGGCTACGGCAAAACGGAGATGGCGATCCGTGCCGCGTTCAAGGCGGCGGAGTTCGGCAAGCAGGCCGCGGTGCTGGTGCCGACGACGGTTCTGGCCGAGCAGCACGAGCGGACCTTTCGCGGGCGCTTCCGCGACTACCCGTTCAAGGTCGCGTCGGTCTCGCGCTTCAAGACTGATGCCGAGGTGAAGGCGACGCTTGAAGAGGTGGCCGCCGGGCGCGTCGATGTGATCATCGGCACGCACCGCCTGCTGAGCAAAGACGTGCGCTTCGCCGACCTGGGCATCGTGATCGTGGACGAAGAGCAGCGCTTCGGCGTGGAGCACAAAGAACGCCTGTTGGGACTCCGTTTGACGGCCGACGTGCTCACGCTCAGCGCCACGCCCATACCCCGCACACTGCACATGGCGATGCTCGGCATCAGGGACATCTCGAGCCTCACCACCGCGCCCGCGGATCGGCGGGCCGTGGTGACGGAGGTGATTCCCCGCAACACCGCCCGGCTTAAGCAGATCATCGCCCGCGAACTGGCCCGCGAGGGGCAGGTCTACTACGTCCACAACCGGGTGCACGACATTCTCAGCGTCGCCGACGAGGTACAGAAACTCGCGCCCGATGCGCGGATCGTCGTCGGCCACGGGCAGATGCCCGACGGCCAACTCGAAGAGGTCATGCTCAAGTTCGTGCGTCGCCAGGCGGACATCCTCGTGAGCACCACCATCATCGAAAGCGGGATCGACATCGCGACGGCCAACACGATGATCATCGACGATGCCGATCGGTTTGGCCTCGCCGACCTGCACCAGTTGCGTGGGCGCGTGGGCCGCTACAAGCACCGGGCGTATTGCTACCTGCTGCTGCCCGAAGACCGCCCGGTGAAGGAGACTGCCCGCCAGCGGCTCAAGGCCATCGAGCAGTTCAGCATGCTGGGGGCCGGGTTCAAGATTGCCATGCGCGACCTGGAAATCCGCGGCGCGGGCAACATCCTGGGCCCCGAGCAGAGCGGGCACATCGCCGCGGTGGGTTACGAGATGTACTGCCAGTTGCTCGAAGTGGCGGTGAAGGAACTGCGCCACGAGCCCGTCGCCTCGCCCAACGAAACCGCGCTCGACCTGGGCATCACGGGCGTCATCCCCAAGCACTACATCCCCAGCGATCAACGCCGCCTGGAGGCGTATCGCCGGATCAGCCTCGCCCGCACCGCGGCGGACCTGGCCAAGGTGAGCACCGAACTCATGCAGGCCTACGGCGAGCCCCCGCCCCCGGTGCAAAGACTGCTCGACTTGGCGGAAGTGCGCATCGGTGCGCGAAGCGTGGGCATCCGCACCCTGGGCATCCGCGACAAAGACCTCATCATGCACACCGACCAGCCCGGCGAAGTCGCGGCACGCTTCGCCGACGCCCGCGGGCAGGTCACCCAACTGCCCCCGGCGATCGCGGGCGGCCTGCCCATGGTCTACTGGCGACCAACCTCGCCCGCAGCGTTTGAATCAGGAACGCTGCTGGTCATCCTCCTGAAGCGATTGGCATCGCGGTGAGTGGTCGGCGGCGGTACAGCGTGCGCCCTGCGACCCATTGCGCTACTTGGTCGGTGTCGACCCCCGTCCTGCCCGGCGTGCTTCGATGGCTTCCCTGGCGAGTGCCGAGGCTTTGTCGAGGGCTTCGGCGGCTGAGGATTTCACGTTGGGCTCGACGCCCGTGCCTTCCCAGTTGGTCCCGGTGATGGGGTTGCGGGCACGCATGAAGGGGACGTTGACGGCGAAGCGGTCGTTCACCCGCTGCGAGCGAACGGGGTGGGCCCCGCCGCCGGTGGTTTCGCCCACGATGGTGGCGCGGCCAAGGTTCTTGAGGTTGTAGGAGAACTCCTCCGCGCCGGAGAACGTGCGCTGGCTGGTGAGCACGAAAACGGGCACATCGGAAGCCAGGCGGCGGCCGGGGACCGACTCGCGCGTCCAGTATTCCTGTGTGACGTCGCCCTCGCGATCGACCATGTCGTTGAGGTGGACGCGGTCCTGGAAGAGGTAGGTGGTGAGGAAGGCGATCATGCCCGGGCTGCCGCCGCCGTTGTTGCGGAGGTCGATGACGAGGGCGTCGCAATGCGCGAGGAACTGCATCGCGGCGGTGGCGGTCTCGAAGGCTTCGTCGGTTTCAACGAAGAGGTCGAACCGGAGGTAGCCGATGTTGCCGGGGAGGATTTCGACCTTGCGGAAGGCGTAGTTTTCACGGCGCATCTCGTCGACGGGCGCGCCGAGGGGGGTGGCGGGGGCGGTGAGTGATCCGCGGTCGGGGGCGAAGCGGACGCGGAGGTGCTTGTCTTTGCTCACGGCCCGGAGATCGTCGGTGAGGGCGGCGGCGAGGGCGAGTTCGTCGGCGATGGCGTCGTAGCCGCCGGCTTCGAGTTTGGTGACAACGGCATCGCGCATCTTGGCGGCGACCTCGGGGAAGACGTAGCCCGCGACGAGGGTGTTGGCCGCGCCGCGCACGGCGGCGACGCGGGAATCGGGCGTAAGGGCGCGGGGTGGCTCGCCGCCGCCGCCCTCGGCTTCGATCAGGATGGCGTCGAGGCGTTCCGGTGCGGCGGAATCGAACTGGAATTCCAGGCTGAGGGCAACGCCTTTGCTGCCACGGGCCATGACGCGGAGGGGCTTGCCCTCGCTGCCCGCCGTCACGCCGGTGACGGTGATATCGCCCCACTCATCGCGGAGTTTGGCGAGGCCGGTGGCGCGGTCGGCGGCGGAGCGGGCGGCCTTGCGGCGTGAAGATGCCCAGGCGGATTCGAAGACCTCCACGCGCTCGACGGTGGGGCTGGCGAGCAGCGCGATCCAGTCCTTGGCGCAGCGGCCCGCGGGGGTGGTCGGGAATGCGGCGGCGTCGGTGCCCTGAACGCGCACGGGTTGGGCGTTATCGCGTTCGCGGCGCTGCGTGGCGGCGGTGGCGGTCAGCCACGGGCCGGCGAGGGCAAGGCCGACGAGGGCGACGGGCGCGAGTGCACGGAGGCTGACGGTGGGGGGGAGGTGGAGGGGCATGGGTCGCTCCGTGGGAATCGGTGCGGGCGTTAGGGAAGGCCGGTTGCTGTGGAGATCCAGTATAGTACGATTCGGACTATTTGGGAGTTCCGCGTTCGCGATTTCAGATGACGCGCCGCCCCGGCCCCCAATCGGGCGGATTCTCGGACGGCGCGATGTGGCGCGGGCCGCCGCGAGGCTGGAATCCGCAAGTCTGTATGCTCGTCGCCCGCTGAGTGAACCATGCCGCGTGCTGCTTCGCCATCTCGTGCTGCCGCCAGCAGCGAACTCGAAGGCTTCGTGCTGGGGCTGGTGCACCAGTTCGGGCCCGCGAGCCCGTATGACATTCGCCGGCACATGCGGGCCTCGCCCAGCACGCAATGGAGCGCCAGCGCGGGGGCGATCTATCCGCTGGTGGCGCGGCTGGAGCGTCGCGGCATGGTGACGGGTCGCGCACGCCGGGCGGGCAAGCGAGCGCGGCGAGAGTACACGATCACGGCGAAGGGGCTGGCGGCGCTGCGACGCTGGGTGGGGCCGCCGCTGCCGGAGTTTGCCGTCACGGTGGCGCACGATCCCCTGCGGTCGCGGGCGCGGTTTCTGGCGGCGCTGTCACCCGACGCGCGGCTGGCGTGGATTGCCTCGGCGCGGGCGGCGCTGGACGAGGTGGAGGCTCGCGTTCGCCAGTGGGCCGCGAGCGAAGGATCCAAGGCGGAGGCGACCGAATCGATCGTGACCCGGAGCGGCGAACTGGACGTGTCGTCACGCCGGCAGTGGCTGGATGAAGTGGGGCGGTGGGTGGCCAAGTGAGGGCGGGCGCGGTATTACGCCAACACGATCATCGGCGGCGGCGCCACCGAGCGCTCGACTTGGGTCCACCAGGGTTCCAGCGCCAGGCCCATGAAACGGTTCGTCAGGCAGGGTGGTCCGGCGGTCCCCGCCGGACGGATCAAGGAGTCGCGAGTGATCGTCCGCAGCGGTGTGAAGGACAGGCGGGCGCGATCGAGCAAGCGCGCGGCACCCGCGTGCTGGCCGTTGGCGTGCTGCAACGCGGCGGCGGCGACCTGGATCAGCCCTTGCAGGAATCGCGCCTCGATCGATTCGCGATCGAGGGCCTTCCAGGGCTCTTCCCACGCTTCGTGGGCCTCCCACCAATAGCCGTGGTTGAAGAGGTCAGCGCCCCAGAGATACGGCGTGCAGGCGGGCCAGTTGGTGGCGATGTCGGAGTGGAGTATGACGGCGTGAACCGGCGCGATGCCGAAGGAGTGCCCGCGCGGATCGGTGACCGGGTGAGGCGTGACGCCAAGTCGGTGTGCGTACGCAGGAAACGCGCGGGTGGTGAGGCGTGAGGGTGGGGAGCCTCGAAGCGGGGCGGGGGTGCTCGCGTGCGTATTCACCGGCGTGCCGCGCTGGTGCCGGTTTGAGCCTGAGCGGCGCGACGGGCCTCCAGCCCCTTCAGATGGGCTTTGGCCTCGCCCACGAGGTAGAACGACCCGGTGATGCACAACAGGTCGCCTCGGCCCAGGGCGCGCGAGGCAAGGTCGATGGCCCCGGCAAAGTCGGGCGCGACTTGCGCCAGTTTGCCGTCGCTGATCTCGCTGAAACGCCGCGACAGGTCAGCGGGAGCCGCGGCCCGGGCATTGCCCGAGGCCTGGGTGAAGATGACCTTGTCGGCCCCGGCGGCGAGGGCCCGCAACATGCTGTCGGCGTCTTTGTCGGCGGCACAGCCGAAGATGACGACGAGGGAGTCATACTGCATGTAGGCGCCGATGGTCTTCATCAAGGCGCGAAGGGAATCGGGGTTGTGGGCGACATCGACCAGCACGCGGGGCGAGGGCCAGGCGAGTTCGAAGCGGCCGGGGAGGGTGGTGTGTTCGAGGCCTTTGAGGACGCGTTCCTCGGGGCAGTGGAAGCCGCGCTCGCAGAGTTTGTCGAGAATGGCGAGCGTAAGGCCGCAGTTGAGGGCCTGGTGCTCGCCTTTGAGGGGCACGATGACATGGTCGTAGTTCACCCGGTCGGTGGTGAGCGTGACGATGCCCGTGGGCCCTTCGCCCGCCTGCCACTCGAAGCGGAAGGAGAACTCGACATCCTGCCCGACGACCTGGAAGGGCGCGCCGACCCGCTCGGCAACCGCCTTCATCGCCTTGAGTACACCGGGCTCCTGCTGCACCGTGAGCGCCGGGACGCCGGGCTTGAAGATGCCGGCCTTCTGGGTCGCGATTTCCTCAACGGTGTTTCCGAGGATGGCGGTGTGGTCGAGGCCGATGGTGGTGACGGCCGCGACCTCGGGCGTGATGACATTCGTGCAATCGAGCAGGCCGCCCAGACCAACTTCGATCACCGCGACGTCCACGGCTTCCTCGGCAAAGTGCAGGAAACCGACCGCGGTGAGCAGTTCAAAGAACGTGGCTTCGCCCATGGCTGGCGCGAGGGCCGTGGCGGCCACCGCGGAACGGTCGAGCAGGCGGGTGAGTGATTCCTCGCTGATGAGTCGGCGGTTGAGGCGGATGCGTTCGCGCAGGTCGGTGATGTGGGGGCTGGTGAAGAGGCCGACGGTGTAGCCGCACATCTCCAGGCAGGTGGCGGTCATCTCGCAGGTGCTGCCCTTGCCCTTGGTGCCGGCGACGTGCACGCAGCGGATGGCGTCCTGCGGGTTGCCCAGGGCCTCGAGCAAGGCCTTCATGCGGTCGAGTTTGTACGCGTGCTTGAGTTCGGGGGTGACGCGGACGCGCTCAAGGTCCACCCGGTCGCGCAGATAGGCGAGCGCAGCGGCGTAATCATCGATCATCGGCCCGCGTGGCTTGCTCTCGACCATGCTCGACGCGGTGTGTTTCTTGCTCGGGTTGGGCGTGGACTTGGCCATGGCGGTGAAAGAAGATCGCACCGAGCGCGGTGAAGGGACCGACGTGCCCCCAGAATAAGCCCGATCGCCGGTTTCCGCCAGCGCGAATCCGGGATGATCGCGCAACTGCTTGTGCCGCCCTGATTTGCGTCAGGCTCGGGCCAGCGCCGGCGCGGCCGTCGCACCCGCGGTCGCGGGCAACTCGCGCAGCGCCGTCTCCAGGGCTTTCACGGTTTCGGCGCGCGCTTCGGTCATCGGCAAGCGGATCGCGCCCGAGTCGCGACCCAGCAGGCGCATCGCGGCCTTCACCGGGATCGGGTTCGTCTCGGCGAAGAGCGCCTTGGTCAGTTTGGCGAGCGCGCGATGGATGGTGAGTGCTTCGGTGCCGCGACCGGCCAGCATCGCGGCGCACAGGTCGGCGACCTGTCGCGGGGCGATGTTGGTGAGCACCGACACCACCCCCACCGCGCCCAGGGCCATGAAGGGCAGGGTGAGGCCGTCGTCGCCGCTGAGCACGGCCAGGTTCGGGCAGCGCTGGGCGATCTCGGCGCAGGAATCGCACGAGCCGGTCGCTTCCTTCACCGCGCGGATATTGGGGTGCCGGGCGAGTCGCTCGATGGTCTCGATGGTGAGGGCCACGCCCGATCGACCGGGAATGTTGTAGAGCATGATGGGCAGGTCGGCGGACTCGGCCTGGGCCACAAAGTGCTGATAGAGGCCTTCCTGCACCGGCTTGTTGTAGTAGGGGTTGACGGAGAGGGCCGCGTCGGCCCCGGCGCTGGCGGCGAAGCGCTGGAGTTCGCAGGCGTGATGGGTGCTGTTGCTGCCCGTGCCGACGATGACCTGCAGGCCCATGGGCCGGGCGATTTCGATGGCGCGGTGCACGAGGTCCTTGTACTCGCGATCCTGCAGCGTGGGGGATTCACCCGTGGTGCCGGCGATCACGATGCCCTTGATGCCACCCGCGGCCTGGAAGGCGATCTGCTCTTTCAGGCGATTGAAATCGATGGTGCCGCCGTCGGCCGAAAAGGGCGTGACGATGGCGGTGTAGGCACCACGAAACTGAACGATCGAGGAAGGGGTTGGGGGCATGAGGAGAGGGTAGGGAGCGGTGAAGTGTGTGTGTATGCTCCCCGCGGGGAGGTGGCCGAGTCCGCGTGGCCGGAGTGGGTTCCCGATGGGTTCACTCTTCACGACGCCGCGCAGCCGCTCACCCTGCCGTTTCGCCACCACCATTCCCCCCGCGCTCCATCTCGCGCAATAGCCACGCCCGCGCATACGTCCATTCGTTCTTCACCGTCGCCGGCGACACGCCCAGCGCCTCGGCCGTCTGGTCGATCGTCAGCCCCGCGAAGTACCGGAGCATCACCACATCATGCTGACGGCTATCGCGACGCTCCAGCGACGCCAGTGCCCCGTCCAGCGCGATCAAATCTTCCTCACCCGTCATCGTCGCCGTGTCGGGCTCGATCACGATCGACTCTACCACGGCATCCGTGCGTCGCCCCACACGGGCCGACCGCGCCCGGTCTATCAAAATGTTCCGCATGGCCCGTGCCGCCGCGCGAAAGAAGTGTGCCCGGTCGTTGAAATCGCGCTCGCTCGATCCGCCGGGGCCAGCGCTTCCCTGGAACAGCCGTACGAACGCTTCGTTCACGAGCGCCGTTGCCTGAAGCGTCAGCGGCGCGGTCCCCTCGCGCCGAAGCAGCGCCGCCGCGATGGTCTTCAGTTCGCTGTACAGCAGCGTCACCAGTTCATCCGAGGCGGCAGGATCACCCCGCCGCGCCGCGGACAGAAGCGTCGAAATCCGGATGTTGTCGGCGTCGCTCAAGCGGACCCCCGCTCCCCGTCCCCCCGTACACAGGCTGTGGGCAGCCCGCCGGGGCAGTATGCCTTATCTTTGGCCTGCTTGCCGCCTTCCGTCGCAGTTTCCTGTGAAGACGGGTAACGCCGCGCGCCTTTTACGCACCCCATTCACGCGGGCGGCCTCGGCGGGCGAAGTCGGAGAGGTCGTCGGGGTCGGGGGTGCCGTCGAGGTCGAAATCGGGTGAAGAGTTCCACCCGCAGAAAGTCGCCACGCTCCAGCATCGCCCACGCCGGGATCG
>CAZPPX010000041.1:0-16905 GCA_964588585.1 uncultured Phycisphaeraceae bacterium | reverse complement strand
GGCCAGCGCCACAGGCCCGATGACCCCCGGGCGCAGCACCCGGAGCACCCCCCCCACACCCCCCACGCCGCCCCCCCCCACCCCCGGCGCATCGTTCATCGCCACCACGGTGGACTCGATACCCGTCTGGCAGGGCCCGCCATCGAGTACGACGAGGTCGCCTCGGGCCACGGCTTCAGGGAAGCCGAGCAGGACGTGCCGCGCGGCGGTGGGCGAGACGAACCCCGAGCGATTCGCGCTCGGGCCGACCAGCGGACCACCGAAGAGCATGAGCAGCGCCTGGGCGATCGGGTGGGCCGGGGCGCGAAGGGCCACCGTCGGCCCGCCAGCGCGCACGTTCAGCGACACCCTCGCGTGCGACGGAACGACGATCGTCAGCGGGCCGGGCCAGAAGCGCGAAGCCAGCACCTGCGCCCAGTCAGGCCACTCCGCCGCCAGGCTTCGGGCCATGTCGATGCCGGTGACGTGCACGATGAGCGGGTTGTGCG
The DNA here is from genome assembly GCA_964588585.1 of uncultured Phycisphaeraceae bacterium. GTDB lineage: Bacteria > Planctomycetota > Phycisphaerae > Phycisphaerales > UBA1924 > JAEUIX01. The sequence continues at coordinate 16,417 of CAZPPX010000041.1, read as the reverse complement.
AAGGCCGGCCCTTGAGGGCAAAGACCCGTTCCACGGCGGCCGGATTCAGCGCATCGGCGCCAAGGCCGTAGACGGTTTCGGTGGGGAAGGCGACCAACTCACCCGCGCGCAGCCGCGCTACCGCCTGGGCGACTGTCGCGTTCGAGTTCGATTCGGTCCCGGCCACAACGCGCCCGCCTCGCAGACCTTATTTGAAGAACGCCACGCGTATCAGCACATCGCCGATACCGATGAGCGCCGCGCCCGCGATCACGCCCGCGCAGATCGGCTCGTGCGTTTCAATCCACAGTTTGTGGCCGGTGGATTCCTTGCGCCCCTGATACACCTTGTGGGCCGCCCAGAAGAACGCCGCCCCGGCGAACATCGCCAGCGTCGATTCCGCCGGCACCACCACCCCCAGGCCGATGGCCAGCGGGCTGAGCGGGAACTTGCCCTTGCTGCCGATGCGGATTACTTCCATTACCAGGCCCACGCACGCCGCGATGATCATCGACCACATGATGCTCGTGGTCAGCAGCGTGCCGCCGCCGCCGCCGAAGATGCTCGTGACCAGTTCGCTCACGCCCTTCCACTGCACGGCCGACGGGAACGAGAACTGGTCGGTCACCATCTTTTCCTGGATGTTGTCGCCGGGCTTGTAGTCGGACAGAAACAGAATGTAGAAGAGCGGCGTAGACGCGAGCGCGCCCGCGATGATGCCGATGGTGTGCCCCCACGCCTGCTGCCGGGGCTTGGCCCCCAGCATGTAGCCGGGCTTGATATCCATCAGCAGGTTGGAGGCGTTGGATGAAACCTCCACGCACATGATCGCGGTCATCAGGTTGGTGGGCGGGTGCTTGGGGGCGATGGCGCCGTACATGAACTGGGGGATTTTCGAGAGCGAGCCCGTGGGGGTGATGCCCGTGAGGGCCGTGCTGCTCGCGGCAATCAGCGTCAGGAAGATGATCAGCGGAATCGCCGTGGCACCGAGAATCCACGACACGCCGAACCACTCGTGGGCCATCCACACGCCTGCGGCACCGACGATGGGAATGCCCACCCACGACACCCACAAGGGCAACTCGATATCGGCGACCGGGTCGTTGCCACCGCCGTTCTTACCCATGCGGAAGAGCGCCTTGAAGGCCTGAATGAAGACCTCGGGCTTGGCAAACAGCGACACCATCGAAGCCGTGACCATGATCGCGATGCCCCACCACAGGGCCCAGGTGTTCAGGATGTAGGCCCGGCCGAACACGGCATCGCCCGCCGCAATCGTGCCTGATTTCGGCACGATCTCGCCGTACGAGATCATGATGGGCACGATCACCATGAAGTTCAGAAGCATGCCGATGAGCATGCTGATGGCCGCCTTGATACCCATGAGCCCGCCCGCGCCGATCATGGCCAGGTCCAGCGCGGGCGTCACGCCCAATTGCTTGAACGAGACACCAGCCAGTTTGGGCTCCATGCCTTTGCTGGCCAGCCAGGCATAGATGCCGCTGATGTCGTGCGGCAAGTACCACACATCCTTCTTGGCCAGGCCCATGGCCTTTTCTTGGATGAGCCGCATGTAGTGCTCGCCCGAGATGAACGACACCCCGCCCGCGATCGCCGCCGCGTACCCCAGCGCCTTGGCCTTGAACAACCCCACCGCCGCGGCGGAGGTATAGAGCGTGTCCAGCACCACGCCGCACGCCCGGCCTTCGGGAAACGGCTGCTGCTCGTCGTTGATAAACCGCCGCTTCATCGGGAACGCCACCAGCACACCCAGCACCGACAGCACCACGTTGAACCAGAACATCTGGTACCACGGCATCGTCGCGTTCTGAATCCACATGTATGCCGCCATGCCCGAGATCAGCGGGCCGGTCATGTATCCGGCGGCAGTGGCGATCGACTGCGAGGCATTGTTCTCCAGGATCGTCATGTCCTTGGCACCCAGGGCCGAGAGCACCTTGAACGCCGCGAACGCCAGAATCACCGACGTAAGCCCCACGCCCAGCGTCCACCCCGTCTTGGCACCGATGTACAGATTCGTGGCGCTGAGCAGACCGCCCAGCAAAAAGCCGGTGAGGGCCGACCGCAGCGTCAACTGCGCCATGCTGCCGCGATAGACCCGCTCGAGCCACCAGCGGTCCTTCTGCTCACGGGTCCAGGTGCTGATCTGCTGGTCAGTAAGGGTTTCGATTGCCATGGTCGAGGTCACCTCAGGAACGGGGAGCGGCCACCGCCCTCCCCAGGGGCGGAGTGGGCAACAGGACCGCAGAGCATACCCGATGCGCGGGAAGTGCCAACCCGTTTTTCCGCCTGACTTCCCCCTCTTTCCGTCTCCGATCCTCTCCCTCTTCCTTCTCCTTCCTCTTCTTCTCAGTGTTTCCTCTGTGCCTCGGTGTCTCGGTGGTGAATCCCCGTCCCCTTTCCGAGCGCCGCCATCGCAGGTTTCAGGTCGCCGTAGAGTCGCGCATACACGTCGCGTGGTGCTTCGTATCGGACCGCGTCGAATCCCGGATCAAGACGCTCGCGCACGCTGATCGTCCGCTCACACGCCTCCTGCACGCTCGCCCACACCCCTGCCCCAACGCCTGCCAGGATCGCCGCCCCCGCGGCACTCCCCGCGTCTTCATCGCCCGCACTCTCGACGGTTACGCCGTAGACGTCTGCCTGCATCTGCCGCCAGAGGGCCGAGCGGTTCCCGCCGCCGGTCACGCGCACGCTGTTGACCGGCGCGCCGAGCGAGCGCGCGAGGTTCACGATCTGCCCCATGCCGAAGGTGACGCCTTCGAGCACCGCCCGCACCAGATGCCCGCGCCCGTGACGGCTCGTGAGCCCGATCCAGCCGCCCCGCGCGGTCGGGTCCGGATACGGGCATCGCTCGCCCGTGAGATACGGCAAGAACACCAGCCCCTCGCACCCGGCCGGCACGGCTTCCGCCTCCGCCAGCACATCCGCGTATCGAACGCCCGGCGCAAGCACCGAGCGCGCCCACCGCAACGCCCCCGCCGCGCTCAACATGCACCCCGTAAGGCACCAGCCATCCAGCCCCGTCGCCGCGGCCATGCCGTGCATCCGGCCGGAGGGGCCCGGACCCACCTCGTCCCGCACCGGTCGATCCGCGTGTACCAGCACCACGCCGCTGGTGCCCAGCGCCGCCAGCACCATGCCCGGCTTCACCACCCCCACGCCCACCGCGCCGCACATGTTGTCGCCACTGCCCGCCACCACAAGCGTGCCCTCGGCCAGCCCCGTTTCCCGCGCGGCCCACGCCGACACGCGCCCCGCGATCGCGGTCGATTCGATCACCCGCGGCCAAAGCCCCGCATCGAGCCCCAGTCGCGCCATCAGATCACGATTCCACGCCCGCGCGGCAGGGTCAAACACCAGCGTCCCCGACGCATCACCCACATCCGTCGCCAGTTCGCCCGTGAGCCGCCAACGCACATAGTCCTTGGGCAGCAGCACGGTCCCCACGCGCGCCCACGCCTCCGGCTCGTGACGCCGCAGCCACAGCAGTTTGGGTACCGTGAACCCCGTGAGCGCCGCGTTGCCGCAGGCCCGCACCAGCGCCGCCCGCCCGCCCGCCGCGGCCTCAATCTCCTCGCACTCGCGCCCCGTGCGCTGGTCGTTCCACAGAATCGCCAGCCGCACCACCGCGCCCTCTCGCGCCGCCGCCTCGCCTCCCTCCGCCGCCCCACGCGGCAGCAACACCGACCCGTGCATCTGGCCGCTCAGGCCGACGGCAACCACCTCTGCGCTCGCGCCCGAGGCCGCCACCTTTCCCAGCGAGTCCCGCGTGGCCTTTGCCGCAGCAGCCCACCAGTCGGCAGGATGCTGTTCGCTCCACCCCTCGCGAGGCACCGCGACCGGATACTCCTCCGTCGCTTGTGCGACTGCGGAACCATCGTCCACCCTCAACAACACGGCCTTTGTGCCCGAGGTGCCGACATCGATGCCCAGAAGGAGTTTCACGGCGCGAGTGTAACCACCACCCTTCCCCGGTCCTACTGAGGGAGGTGGCCAAGTCCGCGAGGCCGGTGGGGTTTTCATTGGGCTCGCCGTCGCGTGCGCCGAGGGCTGTGCCAAGCAAGAAAGAGACTCAGAACGGAATATCCACCGAGAACGAGAACACCCGCTCCTCATCCGCTTCCTGCTTCATCACCGGGAAGCCGAAGTCGAACGCCAGTGGGGCCGGGCCCAGTTGCGGCAAATACAGCCTCACGCCGAAGCCCGCCGATACGCGGTAGTCGTCGAAGCCGATCTCGTTGGTGATCGTGCCGCTGTCGACAAACAGCACGGCACCGATCACGCGATCGACGAGCGGGATTTCCAGTTCCGGCCCGAAGAAGAACGACCAGGTGCCGCCGACAGGGTCATCGGTGGGCAGCGTGGCGGGCGCTGGTGCCGCGTTGTTGCGCTCGCCGCGGGTCGATACGCCGCGAAAGCGGTAGCCACGGAACGTGCGGCCACCCATGAAGAAGCGCTCGAAAATCGGGGCCTCGTCTGGACCTTCAGGGATGTACGACGCGGACGTGCGCAGCGTGAGGATGCTCTTGCGGCCCAGATAATCCTCGCCCACCGTCAGATAAATCAAATACTCGGTCGAAAGCCGCGTGAAGTCGTAATCGCCGCCCATCGCGCCCACGCGCTCCAGCCCCAGTTCCAGTTTGGTGCCCTTGGATGGCCGCAGGCGGCTATCCACCGTGCTCCGCACCAAACTCGCACCCAGACTCGTCAGATTGCTATCGCCCTGCACCGCAAACACATCGGTCGACGCCAGCGGGTCGATGTCGCGGATGTCGATCTTCTCGACTCGGGCGGTCACGTTGCCAACCCAGCGCGTGCCGAAGCGCCGACCGAACTGCACGTTGCCGCCGAGGCGGTCGTCGTCGTACTCGCGCAGGTTGCGCTGGCGGGCAAAGCCGCTGACGCCGAACGAATACTCGCTGCCGAGCAAAGAAGGCTCGCGGAAACTGATCGAATAGTTGGACAACTCCGTGCCCGGCTGGAGCGCGATCTGAAACGTCTGGCCCGCCCCGCGGAACGACCGGCCCGTGATCAGTTCGCTGAACGAATCGGGCGTGTCGGCGATATCAAAGTTCCGCTGCGACAGCACGATCTGACCGATCAGCCCCGAGTCCGACGAGACGGCCGCGCCGAAACTCAGCGACCCCGTGTTCTTTTCTTCCACTTCCACCAGCACATCGCGATAGCCCGGGTTCTCCGGGTCGAGCGACTGCACGGTCACGCGCGGGTCGGGACGGCCCTCGCGCGGGCCTGCGAACAGGTTCGTCACCAGCAGCCGCTGCTCGGTGTCGCGCACCGCCGTCGAATCCAGCGGTCGCTCGGGCGTCACGTCCACCTCGCGGCGGACCACCTTGTCCTGGGTCAGGTCGTTCCCGCGGATGATCACCAGGCCCGTCTTGCTGGCCTCGCCCTCGATCACGGTGATCAGCAGATCAACCACCGGGTTGGCCGGGTCACGCAGTTCGGCGGAGTTCACCCGCGCATCAACAAACCCCATCTGGCCGTACGCGTCGCGCACCGATTCCACCGACTTGGTCACGCGGTCGATGCTGTAGATGTCCCCGGGCTTGAGGGGGATGAGGGCTGCCAGTTGTTCGGGGGAGAAGATGCGGAGGGGCTTCTCGCGCCCGCCCTCGCCCGGGCCCGGCTCGCCATCGCCACGACCGGCCGCCGTCACGCGCACGGATCGCAACGTATACAGCGGGCCCTCCTCGATCAGGAACGTGAGGATCGCTTCCTTGCCGCTGGGCGAAGGCTGGATGCGTCGATCCGCCCGCACGTCGAGATAGCCGAAGTCCTTGTAGTACTTCACGATCCCCGCGACGTCCTGGTCCAGCTGGTTGTCGTCGATCGTGCCGGGCGTGAGCAGGCCCGCCGTGTCGGTCTTCACCTGCGCGTTGAGCCGTCGCGACTCGATCTTGGCATTGCCATCAAACCGGATGTCCGTCACCTTGACCCGGTCGCCCTCGCGGATGCGAAACAGCACGATGCCGTTCTCGTCGAGTTCCTGGGCGTCCACCGTCACCGAAGCCTGGTAGTAGCCCTTCTTGCGATAGAGCGCCTCGATCCGCCGCTGCGTGCGATCGAGTTGGAATCGGTCCACCGGCGTGCCGGCCAGGATGGTGACTTCGCCCCGCAGTTCCTGATCGGCAATCTGCCGGTTACCCACCACCTGCACGTCTTTGATGATGGGCGTGACGACGAACTCGAACGTGACGAGCACGGTACCATCGTCGAAAGGCTGCACCTTGGCGTTGATCTCGCGAAAGTACCCCAGCCGCGTGGCGCGAGCAACATCCTGCTGCACCGTCTCGGCACTCAAGGGCCTTCCGGCCGCCGTCCGCACCTGGTTCCGCACCAGTTGCTCGTCAATCCCCTTCAAGCCGACAAACTTCACCTCGCGGATCACCCGATTCTCAAAGGGCTCGAGTGCCGCGAGCCCACTGGGGGTCGGTTGCGGCGCGGGCAGCGGCGGCGCGGCAGGCTGGGCCGGAGGGGTCGCACCCGGCTGAGCCAACACCGACGCCACGCCCAGCGCCAGCCCGGCTACCGCGACCAGCCGTCGGATCATCGTCTCGCGAGAAATGGTGCCTTCGTGCATCATCAAAGCCAACCCGCCAAACCTCAGCCCCCAGCAAGCGCTCCGCAGTGGGGTGGACGATAGCCGATTCGGGCGGACTTTGCCCTGATTGATCACCCTGGGGCTGGCGTGTGAGATGACGGGGTGGTAGTGTGGGCGCATCTGATGGAGACCGCTTGTGCCCGTTCGTCGCTGATTGGAAGGGAAACCCACTATGCCATCGCTCGATCGTCGCCAGTTCATGGTCGCTGCGTCTGCTTCCTCACTCGCGGCCATTGTGGGCGGGCCAGCGGCGCTGGCCGGTGCTGGCGCGGGCTTAAACCGCGTTCGTCCCGTGGGGGCACCGCTCAAGATTCTGATCCTGGGGGGCACAGGGTTCCTCGGGCCGCACACGATCGATGCGGCCAAGGCGCGCGGGCACAGCGTGACGATCTTCAATCGCGGTCGCCGCGAGAAGTTTGTCGGGGCCCGCGACGGGATCGAGAAGGTGTACGGCAACCGCAACCCGGACAAGTACGCGGGCGTGAAGTTCGTCGATGGCAAGGAAGTCGACGACGAAACGACCCCCAAGGGCCTGGCGGAGTTGCAGGGCAAGACCTTTGATGCGGTGATCGACAACTCGGGCTATTACCCGCGGCATGTCAGGGCGAGTGCCACGCTGCTGGCCCCGCATGTGAAGCAGTATGTGTTCATCTCGACGCTGAGCGTGTACGAGAGCAACGCCCGGCCCGGCGAAGACGAGAAGGCCCCGTTGGGCACCATCAGCGACCCGACGGTGGAGAGCATGGGCGCGCAATCGGAAAACTATGGCCCGCTCAAGGCCCTGTGCGAGCAGGCGGCCGAGGCGGCGATGCCCGGGCGCGTGAGCAACGTGCGTCCTGGCTACATCGTGGGGCCGCTCGATACCACCGATCGGTTCACCTATTGGCCGGTGCGGATCGATCGGGGCGGAGAGTTCATCTGCCCGGGTGCCGCGAGCGATCAGGTGATGTTTATCGATGTGCGCGACCTGGCCGAGTGGCTCATCACGCTGGTTGAAAACAAAACCGTGGGCGTGATGAACGCGACGGGCCCGGAGAAGAAATACACCAACGGCGAACTCGTTGCGGCCTGCCAGAAGGTCTCCGGCAAGCCCGGCACGCCGGTCTGGATTCCCTACGACGCGCTCACGCAACTGGGCTGCCAGCCCGGGATGCTGCCGATCATGCTGCCCAGCACTGGCGAACTGGCGGGGTTCCACACGCGCTCGGTGGCCAAGGCCGTCGCGGCGGGGCTGAAGTTCCGTTCAGCCGAGCAGACGTGCAAGGACCTGATCGAGTGGTGGCCCAAGGCGGTGGAGTTGCGGACCAAGGTGAACAAAGAACAGATCGAGCAGGCGGAGAAGGAAGGCCGCCCGGCACCGCGGATGCCTGACCCGAGCCGTTTGCGGGCCGGCCTGCCACCGGAGCGCGAGGCGGAGATTCTGGCCGAGTGGCGGAAGATGCCGGCGGGTGGGGGGGGTGGGGGTGGAGATGGCGGCAAGGTCGAGCCGGCGAAGGGGTCGTGAGGCTTGCCTGTTGATGATCTACCAGGTAATGCTGGGTTGCCCTTGGGCAGGTCCGGCGCGATTATCCCACGCCCTACACTCGCCGACCTTCCCCGCACTTCCGGAGGTCTGCCCGCATGGCCTTTACCCTGACGCCTCAGCCCCCTGGCGGCTACGACGTGGATGTCGAGACGACGCCCTACCTCGACCCTTCCGCCGACGCGGGTGGCGAGCGGTGGATTCTCAACTTCGGCCCCCAGCACCCGGCGACCCACACCACGCTGCGCGTGGTGCTGGAACTGGATGGCGAGCGGGTCGTCCGCTGCGTGCCGCACATCGGGTATCTGCATTCGGGGTTTGAGAAACTCGCCGAAGCGATGGACTACAACCAGTACGTCACCGTCGTCTCGCGGATGGACTATCTGTCGCCGATCGTGAATGACATCGCGTGGCATCACGCGGTGGAGAAACTCTTCGATATCGACCTCACGCCGCGGTGCAAGGTGCTGCGGACGATCATGTGCGAACTGGGCCGGATTCAGAATCACCTGCTGTGCTGCGGAGCCGCGGCCCTCGACCTCGGCGGGTTCACGGCGTTCATCTACGGGTTCAACGCGCGCGAGCCCATCTATGACCTGTGCGACTTCGTCTCCGGACAGCGCTTCCACCCCGACTGGACCCGCGTCGGCGGCCTGATGCAGGACCTGCCCGACGAGGCGATGTTCAAGCGCCTCGTCAAGAACGTCATCCGCAACGACGTGCCCAAAACGCTCGACGACATGGAGAAACTCGTCCAGCGCAACCGCATCTTCATGGACCGCACCCAGGGCGTGGGCGTGATGAGCAAAGACGACGCGATCGCCTGGGGCTGGACCGGCCCCTGCGCCCGCGCCAGCGGCGTGAAGCGCGACCTCCGCAAAGACGAGCCCTACCTCTGCTACAAGGACAACTGGGACGGCCAGGGCGCGCAAGCCGTGAAGTTCAGCGTGCCCGTGTGCGAAGATGGCGACGTGTACGCGCGGTTCCTCGTCCGCATGGAAGAGATGAAGCAATCGATCAAGATCATCGACCAACTGATCGACGCGATCCCGGGCGGATCGGTTGACACGCTCGCGGATGGCAAGGTGGTCAAGCCGCCCAAGAGCCAGGTCTACGGCTCGATCGAAGGGCTCATTCAGCACTTCGAACTCATCATGAGCAATCGCGGCTGGAAGGCCCCGATCGGCGAGTGCTATGGCGCGATCGAATCGCCCAACGGCGAACTGGGCTACTTCATTGTGGCCGACGGCGGCCCCAAGCCCTGGCGCGTGCGGGTGAGGCCGCCGTGCTATATCAACTACTCGGCCATGGCGAAACTGACCGAGGGTCACATGGTGAGCGACGTGGTCGCGATTCTGGGGAGCATCAACGTGGTGGCGGCGGAGTTGGATAGGTAGCGGCGTCGGAGCGATTGCCCGGTTGCCCCAATAGGATTGCGGCATGTCTGCTCTTCCGCGCCCATCCTCGCATCAGCCCATTGCCGGCTTGCGGATGACCGCTGCGCAATACCTGGCACTCGGCGAAACACCCGAACGAACGGAACTGGTCGATGGAGTTGTGGTCATGTCGCCCAGTCCTCTTCCGATCCATCAGTTGATCGTCGTAGAAGTTTGCACGCAAATCAGAGTGTCGGCTCGTCAAGGCGGCTTGTGCATCGCGTTCCCTGACACCGACGTGGTGTTTGCGGCGGACCTCGTTTATCGCCCCGACATCAGCGTGTATCGAGCGGGACGGTTCAGAGGGGTGCCGCGCCGCCTTGATCTCCCGCCCGACCTGATTATCGAGATTCTCTCGCCCAGCAATCGCGGGCTCGACCTGGTGACCAAGCGCGACGACTACAACCGCTTCGGCGTAGCGGAGTACTGGGTGATCGACCCCGCCGACGCGAGTATTCGGTGCTGGACCCGCGCGGCGGTTGCAACCGGACAGCCTCTGGCACCATTGGTGGAAACGCAGAGCGAAGCGCAGCGTGTGCCGTCCGCCGCGCTCCCCGGCTTCGTGCTCGATCTGGCCCCCATCCGAGCCTTGGTGGTCCCCTCTGCTGATGCCTAGTGCCCAGTGCCTGATGCCTTCTTCCAAGTGCCTGCCCCGCCCTTAGACTTCCCGCGATGCCCTCTCTGCTCGATCGCCTCGCCCAGTGGAAGCCCTTCACCGCCGTCGTCGTCGGCGACTACATGCTCGATCGGCTGACCTACGGCAACGCGGAGCGGCTGAGCAACGACGCCCCCGTGCCCGTGCTGCATGTGCAGCGCGAGCACGCCCAGCCGGGCGGAGCGTCAAACGTGTGCCTTGACCTGGCGGCGATGCGTGGCCGCGTGCGCTGCGTGGGCCTGGTTGGTGCTGACCCGGCGGCAGACGAACTGCGCGGGCTATTGAACGCGGCGGGCGTGGAAGCCACTGGGCTGGTGGCGGACCCCACGCGGCCGACCACGGTGAAGCAGAGTCTGATCGGCCTGGCGCAGCATCGCCACCCGCAGAAGATGTTCCGCCTTGATTACGAGGCCCAGCACCCGGTGGATGCCGAGCGTGAGGCGGCGCTGCTTCGCGCGTTTGAGGTGGCGTTGGTGGGGGCCGATGTCGTGTGTCTTGAGGACTATCACAAGGGCGTGTGCACGCCCGGTCTGTGCCAAGGCGTGATCGCGCGGGCGCGAGCGGCGGGGCGGGGGGGCGTGCCGGTGCTGGTCGATCCGGCCCCGATCGCCGACTACTCGCGCTATCGCGGTGCGACGGCGATCACGCCCAACCGGACCGAGGCCCAGCGGGCCAGCAGCGTGCAACCGGGCGACGACGCCCCGCCCGAGGCGTATGGCGAGGCCGCGTTGCGCTTGCTCGAGCAACTCGACCTTGAAGCCTCGATCATCACGCTCGATCGGCACGGCGCGATACTGGTCGAGCGAGCCAGCCCGGCCCGCGTGGTGCCCACCTTTGCCCGCCGCGTGTACGACGTCAGCGGCGCGGGCGACATGGTGCTCGCGGCTCTCGCGGGCGCGCGGGCCAACGGCCTCGACTGGCCCGACTCGGTCAAACTCGCCAACATCGCCGCGGGACTCGAAGTCGAGGAGTTCGGCGTCGTCCCCATTCCCTTCGAGCGCATCCACGCCGACGCCCTCCAGCGCGAGCGGGCCACCCGCGGCAAACTCCGCACGCTCGATGAACTGCTCGTGGAAGTCGCCGCTCATCGCACGGCCAAGCGGCGGATCGTCTTCACCAACGGGTGCTTCGATGTGCTGCACGCGGGGCATGTGTCGCTGCTCACGCGTGCCAAGACGGAGGGGGAGTTTCTCATTGTCGCGATCAACACCGACGCCCGGGTGCGAGAGTACAAGGGCCCCAATCGTCCCGTCAATAACGAAACTGAGCGGGCCATGACCCTGGGGGCACTGCAGGCTGTCGATGCGGTGGTCGTCTTCGCCGATGAGACACCGATACCGATGCTGGGGCTTGTCAAACCGGATGTCTTGGTGAAGGGCGACGAGTACCCGATCGAGCAGATACCCGGCGCTTCGCTCGTGATGGGTTACGGCGGGCAGGTGGTTCGTCTGCCCATGGTCCGTGGCGCGAGTACGACAGCCGTGCTTGAACGGCTTGGCGATCCTCGCGCGGCCACACAATCGACCAATCGGAATCGATTTGTAGCCGATCGACCGAACGAGGCGGCTGGGGGCCCATCCGCATGAGTCTCGACCTTTCCAAGGCGGATGATCCGCGTGTCGAGATCGCGCTGAAAGTGTTTGAGTCGTGCGGTGCGCAGGAGCGCGCACTCAAGGACGAAGAGAATCGCTGGGTGCAGGCGTATTGGGTCGTTTATGCTGCGCTCGTGACCCTCACCTACAACGTCGGGGCTCCGGGCTTCGGGGGCCAATCTCTTGCGCCCGGACCGTTGGCGCTGCTGGTGGCGATATCCGGTGTGGCGACGGTGTCAACATGCCTGTTCATCCACTGGATGGGCTCCCTGCGAACAACCTACTTCGGCGTGCGTATTCGGTTGCTCGATGTCGCCAAGCACCTGGGCCTTGATGACCGTCGCCAGTGGCCGGGCGAGCCTCTTCAGGAGCGGGTCGAATCGCTTTCCGACATCGCGAAAGCGCTGGTCGAACCGTCAACGCAGCGTGCGACATGGGAGCGATTCAGCAAGCCCAGGGGCACTTTTTTGCAGCGACAGTTCACATTGGTGTTCGGCAATGTCCTCGTGAGCCTCATCAGTGGAGGGGCCATTTGGAACGTCCCGACGATTGGTGGGTGGTGTGCTGTCGTTCTGTTTTCAATGGCCGTGATCGTGCCGGTACTCTTTCTGTGGCACACGATCAGACAGGACTTTCGCTGGTTCCAGGCGCAGGCTTGTCGGAGGCTCGATTCGCTTAAGCCTCTGGAAGAGGACGCGTGACCCGCCACCCCTGCAGGCGTAGGCCCAATGACCGCGCGGGTGCCCAGGGGCGCGAACGGACGGTCACCATCAGCGCGATGCGCTTGCATGTCGCCATCATCGCGGCACCCTACGCCGCACTCATTCTGGCTGGTCGAAAACGGGTCGAATCCCGACTCGCACTGACGCGCCGCGAGCCCTTTGGTCGCGTGAACGCTGGCGACACGATCCTGTTCAAGGCCCGCGGTGGTCCATATTCCGCCGCGGCCACGGTCACGCGCGTGGAGACGTTTGAGGACCTCACGCCCGATCGCGTTCGCGCGCTCGCGAAGCGATTCGAGCCGCTTGTACGGGGTGGCCGAGCGTATTGGGAGTCGCGACGTGCCGCGCGATACGCGACACTCATGTGGCTGGGTGAAGTGCGACCGATCGGCGAGGGGCCGAAATGGACGCCGCACGGGCGCGGGTGGTTGACGGTGAAGACGGGGTCCGTGGATCGGATGGTTCGAACAAACCCCTGAATGACCTCACATCGGCTTCTGCCCGATCGTCAGGTCGTACATCTTCAGCAACTTGGCCTTGTCGAAGATCATCTCCTGCCGGGTCTTGCCGACCACGTCGTACGCCGGGGTGAGTTCGATGGCGTCGACCGGGCAGGCTTCCTCGCACATGCCGCAGAAGACGCAGCGGCGTTCGAACTTGACGGGATACTTCTCCCGGGCGCGCGATGTCAATCTGGGTAAGTGTCGGAAACGAATCTCACTCTAGGGCCGCTTCCCGAATCTGCACCATTGGAGGCTCCCCCGGTTTATTTTGGAGCGGCAAGTCCCTAAGTCAGTATCCTGTGACTCGCGCGAGAGTTGGCCGTGCGGCCAGCCCGTGCATGCCCAGGGGGGTAAGGCTTCATGCCGGAAACGGAAAGTGAATCATGCGGCATCTTTTCTGTGGGTCGTTGTGTGCACTTGTGCTGGCGGCGATGCCAGCCCACGCCAGTTTGATCAACGGAAGTTTCGAGTCCCCTGTGATCGACGGCTTCAACGTCTCAAACATCACCGGTTGGACCGGGCCAACTTTTCACCTCAACCCCTATGGCGTCACCGATCAGCCGCAACTCCCGCCGCTCGTCCACGGTACTCAGGCGGCGTATGTCAATAACTTCGGGCAGACTTCCGGCTCGCCAACGACACACGGCATCTCGCAGCAACTGAGCGACGTGCTCCAGGCGAACTACACCTACACGTTCTCAGCGTGGTTCGGTCGTCGCAACGACAATGCCGCTTCATTCGGCACCATTCAACTGTGGGCTGGCGGCTTGGCCACGGACGGCGTCGTCTCGGGCGGAACCCTGCTGGCCACGCAGAACATCAGCCTTATCCAGGGCCAGTTCGTCCAGGGCGCGGTCTCCTACTCGCCTCTCCCGGGCGACGTGCTTTTGGGTCAGCAGATATCCGTTCGTCTTGTCGGCACCCCGGTGGCCAACGGCTTTGCGCAGACAAACTTTGACGATGCGCAGTTCGCCGTGGTCGTCCCGTTGCCGGGCCCCGCGATGCTCACGCTTGTTGGCCTGGGGGGCCTGCTCGTGGTCCGTCCCAATCGGCCTGGCATCGCCCGCAACAGGTAAGCACCGCGTGTGAACCAACGTCGAACGTTTCGCCGCGCGGGCCGACCCGCGCGGCGATGTGTTTGGGGCGACCGGCCACCCGCCTCACATCGGCTTCTGCCCGATCGTCAGGTCGTACATCTTCAGCAACTTGGCCTTGTCGAAGATCATCTCCTGCCGGGTCTTGCCGACCACGTCGTACGCCGGGGTGAGTTCGATGGCGTCGACCGGGCAGGCTTCCTCGCACATGCCGCAGAAGATGCAGCGGAGTTCGTCGATCTCAAACTTGACGGGATACTTCTCCCGGTCGTCCCACGGGCTCTCGCCCGCGGTGATGTGGATGCACCTGGCCGGGCAGATGGTCGGGCACATCATGCAGGCGACGCACTTGACGCGCCCGGCTTCGTCCTTGTTCAGCCGGTGCACGCCCCGGAAGTTGCTGATGTTCATCCCGCCCTGCTCGACGGGCATGTTCTCGCGACGCTGCTCGGGGTACTCCATCGTCCGGGTCGTCGTCCCCGTCGCGATATTCGTGAACCAGCGGCGCAGCGTCGTGCCAAACCCGCGGAAAACCTCCGGCAGATACACGCTCTCAAGCCGATTTAAGGGAGCCGGCCGAATCGTGATGATCTCGTCTTCGCGGATGGACATGGCCCGATGGTAAGCGAACCAGCGTCCCAGTTCCGCCGAACCCTCCCTCCCTGACCCCGGTAAACTCATCCACATGCTCCGGAAGCGTGGCAACCCGGTGTTTCTGGAACTCATGCAGGGTCATGCCGCTGCCCGGCCGCCCCGCGCGCCCGCACCGCCCCCGGCACCCCTCTTCGAACCCCAGACAGCCCGCTCCGCCGTAGCCGCGCCCTCGGCCACCTCTTCTGCCCCCCCCGCCTCCGTCGAAGCCAAGCCCGCCAGCGACTCCGGACCCGCCTTTTCGCCCTGGTCCGCGGATCAGGTGGAACGCCGAGGCCGCGAGTTGACCAGCGGCAACCTGCCCGAATGGACCCGCAGCCCCTGGGTACTGGTCGCGGCTGTTCTGGTCGTGGCCTTGATCGTGTGGTGGATTGCCTATTCCCTGGGCCAGAGCGCGGGCACCCGCGAAGGCGACCGCCGCGTCGCCGACGTGAAGGCCCAGTACGATCCACCCACTGAGCCCCTGAACCCGGCTCCCGTAAACCCCGCCCCCCAACCCCAGCCACGCCCCGCCGAACCGCCACGCAAGCCTGCCGTTGCTCCGCCACCTGTCAATCCGTCTCCTCAGCCACAGGGAAAACCCGAGCCCGCCACGGTCACCACGTTGACGGCCGGTTACAACTACCTGGTGGTTGCGACGCTGATGAAGAAGGATGCCGACGAGGCCGCCGAGTATCTCCAGAAGAACGATGTGCCCGTCGTGCTCCGAACTGTCAGCGGGAAAGTGATTGATCCGGCGTCGCCGGAAGCGAACAATGTGCAATGGCAGGTGGTGGTCCTGAAGGGCTACGCACCGGCCGATCTTGGCCGACTCTCAGGCGAGCGGATGGCCCTGGCTACCCGGGTGCAGTCGCTGGGCCGAAAGTGGAAAGCCGAGAATAAACGCGCCCCGACGGACTTCGCGCAGGTGTTCTGGTGGAAGTTCAAGGGCAAGGCTGCCGGTCCGGAAGGCGGGAACTGATCCTGCCAGCCGACCCGTCCTTACCACAGAGGTTCCGATGTCGATCGATCGCTCCCTGAAATCCGCCAGCGGCATGGCCCAGAACCGCTCCGTCCTGAAGCGCACCGAGCGCATCGCCCGCCTGCAGGAACTCAAGAAAATGGACCCCAAGGCGCCTAAGGCGCTGGGGCTGCCGAAGACGCGCGTCGGGAAGGCGTGATCGGGACCGCTGGCCGCTGGCCCAGATTGGGCTGCAAATCGCACGCGAGCGTGTTAAAAATCCTCAAATTTGGGGTTGCGTGAACCTGAGTATGTGGCATGATTGCCATACGAGTGTTCACATGGCTATCACGCCGGAAATGCCGTCCAACGCCCCCCCCCCCCCCCCGCCCACGGGTAACAATTTGGACGCGGGGCGATCCCACGGTCCGGCATCTGATTAACATCGACGAAGACGAGGGGCACCGCTCGCCTGACGATGGACCGCAAGAGGCCCCAGGGCCGTGCGTTGTGAAAATCCTGACGCGGGCCGATGAATTCGTGTACCCGCCCCCGCCTTCACCGGCGCTGAGTGATTGGACGCGGGTCGGGCCTTCAGACGGGTATCTGATCATTCTCGACGACTGATGCGTCCCCCGCGCCGTCTGGGCGCGCGATAATGGGACTTGGCACCCCCT
>CAZPPX010000040.1:11361-19442 GCA_964588585.1 uncultured Phycisphaeraceae bacterium | reverse complement strand
AGCGATACGCTATCCGATCGCCAGAGGTTGCGCGCAGGTTGTTCAGAGATCCCAAAGTGTTTCCACTCGATATTTTCTATTACCCGTTCTTCAAGAAGCACGGGCTTCATCTCCGTAACCGTGTCGTCTGGCATTTCGCGCACGGACTGCACGCCAGCAAGCGATTGTCCGGGCGTTATGAAGTTTTGCTTTGGTTCACCAAGGGTGACGAATACACATTCAATCTCGATTCAATCCGTGTCCCGTCGAAGTACCCCGGCAAACGTCACTTCAAGGGCGACAAGATCGGCCAGCCGTCAGGCAATCCGCTGGGCAAGAACCCGTCCGACGTGTGGAAGATCGTCCAGCAGGATTGGGAGTCTGGCCTTTGGGACATCCCAAACGTCAAAGCCAATCACCCTGAAAAAACATTGCACCCATGCCAGTTCCCAATCGAACTGGTGGAGCGTTGCGTACTCGCGCTCACATCGCCTGGCGACTGGGTACTCGATCCGTTCAGCGGTGTCGGCTCGGCAATGCTCGCAGCCCTGCGCCATGACCGCAAGGCGATCGGATGCGAGAAGGAGCAGGAGTACATCGGCATCGCGCGCCAGCGCATCGCCGACTATTACTCCGGGTCGTTGCGGTACCGTCCGCTGGGCCGTCCGGTGTACGAACCGACCGGCCGCGAGAAAGTGAGTCAAGTTCCGATCGAATGGCTCTCATCAAAGGAGCCCTCGTGAGAATCGCGGGGATTTTTTCGTTCAACGACGGCGAGGCCCAAGTTGCCAAGCGGTACGCGCGGTTACTCCCGGACATCAACGAAGCGATAAAAGTCGTCAACGCCGCCGATCACAAGGTCAAGGTCAGCAAAGAAAAGACGATGCCGGGGCAAATGCTCTACAGCCCCAAATCGATCAACGCGGCCTTCAAGGTCGCGTTCGCCGACCGCAACTGGCAACCCGTGCGGGTGGCGTGCGAGTACCCGACACAGTACTACGCCAAGGACTACTCGGCTCGCGAGATGAACAAGGGCGCATTCCGTGAAATGGACTTCGTGAAGGAAAAACTGGGCGTGGAAGTACAGTTTGGCAAGTACGATTTCATGGTTTACAACGTCTGCGCCAAGATGACCATCTTCTCCAAACTCGGTCACATAGACTGCGGCGTGGAGATCGTGCCTGTCAAAGCGTTCGCCGAGGAAATGTCCAGCGGCGTTTCGTACTTCGAGCAGTTCATCTGGGACTTGGAGAATCGAGGCGTATCAAATATTGACATCCCGGTGATGATCCTTGGTATTGACGCCTAGGGCTCCAACTCATCATCGACGATGTCTCGGCACGCTCCCTTGACGCCGCCAACGGCGTGCCTGATTGGCTCATCGATCTGGAAGCGTGCGAGGCGGCCGCCGCGCACGATGCCAGTTACCATTGATGACCATTCGCCCTAATCCCCTACCGCCCCTACCAACTCCCCGATACTCGCGCACCCCTGCTCCCGCACCCACCGCTCCAGCCCCCGCACCACGCCCAGTGGCGATCGGGGGTCGGCGAAGAGGGCCGTGCCCATGCCGATGGCCGTGGCACCGGCGAGGATGAACTCCGCCGCGTCCTCCCAGCGCATGACGCCGCCGAGGCCCAGAATCGGAACGGCTCCCCTCGGCTCCCCCTGCCCGCTCGCGGCGGTCTGGCGATACACGTCATGCACCAGCCGCACCGCGATCGGGTGAATCCCCGGTCCCGACAGGCCGCCGGTGCGGTTGGCCAGTTTGGGCTTGCGGGTGTGCACGTCGATCGCCATGGCGGGGAAGGTGTTGCCCAGCGTCAGGGCGTCGGCACCCGCCGCCATCGCAGCCCGCGCAATCAGCGGCAGTTCCGGCGCGGCGGGGCTGAGTTTGACCAGCAGCCGCGCGTGCCGCACGGCTGGCCTGACGGCCGTCAGCAGGTCGCGCAGCAACTGCGGCGAACCGCCGAACTCGGTGCCGGTCTTGACGTTGGGGCAGGAAACGTTCAACTCAATGGCGGGAATGGCATGGCCCTTCTCGGCCGTCGCCCACTCGTCCAAGTGTGCCGCCACGCGGACGTAATCCTCGATGGAAAAACCGGCGACCGACGCAAAGACCTTGCAGGGCATGTTGGCCGCACGCGGCGCGACGTGTTCAAGAAACGAATCGAGCCCCGGATTCGCCAGGCCGATCGCATTGAGCATCCCGGCCGGACCCGCATCCAGAATCCGCCAAGTGGCGTTGCCTTCGCGCGGCTCGGGCGTGATGGACTTGGTGGTGACGGCACCGACCTGCGACAGATCGAGCACATCGCTCATTTCGTCGAGCACGCCGCAGGTCCCCGCCGCAAGAACCACGGGGTTGCGGAGCGCGATGCCGGCAAAGGTGGTGGCAAGGGGGCTTGATATCGTGGGACGATCGGTCACGCGGGCAGGATACACAGCCGCCGTGCCACCGACTTCGGCTTGGCAGTCGGTGCTGTTGGGCTCTCACAGCACCGACTTCGCCAAGCCGAAGTCGGTGGCACGGTTGCACGGTACACTGGCACTCAATCCCCAACTGAGGAGTTCCTTCATGCACCGACTTCTTCTCCCCGCCACACTGATCGCCACGTCGCTTGTCCTCTCGATGACCGCTACCGCCTTGCCTCAAGCCCCCGCGAGCACGCCAGCCGCGAAGAGCGCCACGACTTCCGTCGTCGACGCCGCGCTCGGCTGGAAGAACCTCGACACCCCCGCCGCGTTCCGCGGATACAAGCAACCCGGCTTCCCCGACAAGGGCTGGTCGATGAAGGATGGCGTACTGACCCATACGGCCGGCGGCGGCGGTGGAGACGTCATCACCGCTGACCAGTTCGGCGACTTCGAGTTCGAGTGCGAGTTCAAGGTCGGGCTCAAGGCCAACAGCGGGATCATGTTCCGCGTGGCGGAGAAGCACTCGACCACCTGGCAGACCGGGCCGGAGTTTCAGGTGTTCGACGACGCGGGCCACGGCACCAAGCCGGGCGACGCCCACGCGTGCGGTGCGCTCTACGACCTCGTCTCCCCCCCAGCCACAAAGGTGACCAAGCCCGCGGGCGAATGGAACACGGCCCGCATCCGCCTCTCGGGCGGGCTGCTCCAGAGTTACCTGAACGGACAGAAAACCGTCGAGACGCGCGTGGATGGACAGGCGTGGAAGGACCTGATCGCCAAGAGCAAGTTCAAGGATTACGAAGACTTCGGCGTGCTGCCCCGCGGGCACCTGGCGCTGCAGGACCACGGCGACGAAGTGCACTATCGCGCCATGCGCGTGCGTGACCTCAGCGCCAGCATTCCCCCCCCGGGCGAAATCGCCCTCTTCGACGGCACATCCTTCAAAGGTTGGACGGCCCACCTCAACGACAACGGCAAGATGGAAGACGTCTGGACCATCCGCGATGGCGTGCTGATCTGCGAGGGAAAGCCCGGCGGGTACATCCGCACCACGAGCGACTTCAAGAACTACGTCCTGCGGCTGCGCTGGCGCTTCGACCCGGCCAAGGGCGCGGGCAACTCGGGCGTGCTGCTCCGCATGGTCGGACCCGACAAGGTGTGGCCCAAGTCGGTGGAAGCCCAGTTGCACTCGGGCAACGCGGGCGACTTCTGGAATATCGAAAACTATGTGATGACCACCGACCCGGCCCGCACCAACGGGCGCAACACCAAGAAGACCCACGCCAACGAGCGGCCGCTGGGCGAGTGGAACGAGTACGAAATCATCGTGAACAAGGGCGATGTCATTCTGCGCGTGAATGGCGAGGAACTGAACCGCGCCTCAGGCGTGGAGGCGAATGCCGGGAAAATCTGCCTGCAATCCGAAGGTGCGGAGATTCACTTCCGCGACATCCGGCTGATTCCGCTGCCGGATTGAGCGGACGTGACGAGGGATGAGTGACGAGCAACGAGACGAGCGCACAGGATCGACTTCTCACTCATCACTCGTCGCTCTTAACTCGTGACTCGTAACGGCTACCGCCTGCCCTGCTCGGGTGGGTGCCCGGCATGATTTGCGCGAACGCCTGTGGTTGAAGGCGACTCCGAGTGCGAAACCGCTCGGGGATTTTGCTTTCCCTTCGATCCTGGATCAAGGGGAGTTACCCCCCGACCGATTTCCCCACCCGCGATTGAGCGTCGGCGGCGTTGCCGCGCTCCGTCTCGACTTGGGGATTTTCAAATGAAGAAGACCGCTCCTGCCGCTCGTCTCGCGTCGCTGCGTTCGCGTCTCCCGCTGGCGGCGGGCTCGCCCGTGGTGGTCGAGGCGCTGGAACCCCGCGCGTTGCTCGCGGCGGACTTTGCCCAGAGCGTGGTCTTCATGGCCGACAACGTGCCCGACGCCGACCGGCTGGCGCAGTCGTTCCCGGGCGCGGAGATCATCCGCCTCAGCAGCCGAACGAACTTCTTTGACCAGGTCTCGGCCGCCCTTGCGGGCCGCTCGGGGCTGGAGTCGCTGAGTTTTGTCACGCACGGGCGTGCGGGCACGATGGACGTGAACGACGGGATCGAGCAGGGCGTGGATGCTGCGGATCTGGAGATGCGGGCCGCGACGGTTCGCGCGTGGAGCGCGGCCCTATCCCCCGAGGCCGACATTCTGCTGTGGGGCTGCGAGATCGGGCAGGGTGCGGCGGGTCGGCGACTGGTCAGCCGCCTGGCGGGCCTGACGGGGGCCGATGTAGCGGCGTCGAACAACATCACCGGTGCCGGCAAACTGGGCGGCGACTGGAACCTGGAAGTGCGGATCGGCCGCGTGGAATCGACGGCGAAGTTCATCACGCCGTTCGCGTATGGCTATGCGCTCTCGGCCCCGACCATCGCGGGCGCGACCGCGGGCCAGACCGTCAACGAGAACGACACCGTTCGCCCGTTTGATGGCGTGGTGATCGCGTCGGACGTGGGCGGCACGCTCGACATCAGCGTGACGCTCGATGACGCCGACAAGGGCGTGTTCACGTCGGCGAGCCTTGCGTCGAGCGGGTTTGTGAGCGCGGGCAGTGGCGTGTACACCTTCACCGGTACCGCCGCCCAGGCCACCACCGCGCTCTCGCGTCTGGCGTTTGATCCCGCGGACAACCGCGTGGACACGGGCGACGACGAGACGACGACCTTCACCATCTCCGCCAACAACGGCGTGGATGCCCCGACGACCAACAACACCACCACGGTGATCGCGACCGCGGTGAACGAGGCCCCGATCGTGACGGGCACGACGGCTGGCCAGGCGGTGAACGACAACGCGACGGTTTCCCCCTTCACGGGCGTGACGATCGCGGACCTAGATACTCCCGGTCAAACGATGTCGGTGATCGTGGCGCTGGACGTGGCGGCCAAGGGCTCGTTTACCGGTGCCAGCCTTACCGCCAGCGGCTTTGTGTCAGCGGGCAACGGCGTGTACACCTTCAGCGGCACCGCGGCGCAGGCCACGACCGCCATCCGCGCCCTGGTCTTCCAGCCCACCGCCAACCGCGTGGCGGTCGGCCAGACCGAGACCACCAGCCTCGAAATCAACGTGAGCGACGGCGTCGCCATCGACACTTGCGAGCGCACGACCACGGTTGTCTCGACCTCGATGAACACCGCGCCCTCGATCAGCGGCGCGAGCGCTGGTCAGACGGTCAACGACAATGCGACCGTCTCGCCCTTCTCTTCGTTGAGCATCGCTGATCTCGATCCCACGCAGGTCGTCAGCGTCAGCGTGACGCTCGATGCGTTTGCCAAGGGTGTGTTCACGGCCGCGTCGCTGGGCGCGAGCGGCTTTGTGCACATGGGCGGGGGCGTCTACACCTTCTCGGGAACGGCGGCGCAGGCGACCACCGCGATCCGGCAGTTGGTGTTCAACCCCACGGATAACCGCGTGGCCAGCGGTGCGACCGAGACCACGACGTTTGGCGTGGCGGTGGATGATGGCGTGGCAACAGCCGTCACCAACAGCACGACGACGGTGGTCAGCACGAACGTGAACGATGCGCCGACCATCACCGGCGCGAGTGCCGGGCAGGCTGTGAACGACAACGCGACCCTCAGCCCCTTCTCGGGCGTGACGATCGCCGACGCCGACCCGAGCACGACGCTCGACATCAGCGTGACGCTGGACACCGCCGCCAAGGGCGTGTTCACAAGCGCGTCACTGACCGCCAGCGGCTTTGTGGATGCGGGCGGAGGTGTGTACACCTTCACCGGCACCGGCGCGCAAGCCACCACCGCCATCCGCGCGCTGGTCTTTGACCCCGCCAACAACCGCGTGGCGGTGAACAGCACCGAGACCACGACTTTTACCATCAGCGCCGACGACGGCGTCGCGGCGGCGACCACCGACAACACGACGACGGTGGACAGCACCAGCGTGAACGATGCGCCGATCATCGGCGGCACCGTCAGCGGCCAGGCCGTGAACGACAACGCGACGGTTTCGCCCTTCAGCACCGTCACCATCTCCGACGCCGACAGCCCCGCGCAGACTCTCGACATCGCGGTGCTCTTTGACTCCACGCACGGCGACTTCACCGGCGGATCGGTGGCCGCGTCGGGCTTCACCGCCAATGGCGCGGGCGTCTACATCTTCAGCGGTACTGCCGCCCAAGCGCAGGCGGCCATCCGCCAGTTGGTCTTCCAGCCTGCGGCGAACCGCGTCAATCCCGGTCTCACTGAGACCACCGAGTTCATCATCGATGCTGACGATTCCTCCGGCGGAAGCGACCACGCTTTCGACGTGTCCGTGGTCAGCACCAGCGTGAACGATGCGCCCACCATCGGTGGCACCAGCGCCGGCCAGACGGTGGACGACAACGCGACGCTCAACCCGTTCTCTGCCGCGACGATCAGCGATGCCGATGCTGCGCAGAGCCTGACGGTGACCGTGACGCTTGATGCCGCCGCCAAGGGCGTGTTCACGAGCGCCAGCCTGACCGCCAGCGGCTTTGTGGATTCCGGCAGCGGCGTGTACACCTTCACGGGCACTGCGGCGCAGGCCCAGACGGCCATCCGGGCCCTGGTGTTCAATCCCGCCGACAACCGCGTTCCCGTGAGCACCACGGAGACGACGACCTTCACGGTAAGCGTGAACGACGGCATCGCCGCCGCCGCCACCGACAACACCACCACGGTGGACAGCACCAGCATCAACGATGCACCGACGATCGCCGGCACCACCAGCGGCCAAACGGTGAACGACACCGCGACGGTTTCGCCCTTCACGGGCGTGACCATCAGCGATGTTGACCCGTCGCAGAATGTGCTGGTCATTGTGTCGCTCGACACCGCCGCCAAGGGCGTGTTCACGAGCGCCTCGCTCACCGCCAGCGGCTTTGTGGATGCCGGCGGCGGGGCGTACACCTTCAACGGCACGCCCGCGCAGGCAACCACGGCCATCCGCGCGCTCGTGTTCGATCCGGCGAACAACCGCGTGGCCTCGGGCGCGACGGAGACCACGACCTTCACCGTCAGCGTGGACGATGGCGATGCCGCCGCGGCCACCGACACCGCCACGACCGTCATCAGCACCAACGTGAACGACGCGCCGACCATCACCGGCGCGTCCGCCGGCCAGACGGTGAACGACAACGCGACCGTTTCGCCCTTCAGCGGCGTCACCATCGCTGATGTGGATCCCTCCACCACCGTGAGCGTCAGCGTGACGATCGACACCGCCGCCAAGGGCGTGTTCACGGGCGCCTCGCTCACCTCCAGCGGCTTTGCGGATGCGGGCAGCGGCGTGTACACCTTCACGGGCACGCCTGCGCAGGCCACGACCGCCATCCAGGCGTTGGTCTTTGACCCGACCAACAACCGCGTCGCCTCCGGCGCGACCGAGACCAGCACCTTCACCATCAGCGTGAGCGACAGCGTCGCGGCGGCCGTCACCAACAACACGACCACCGTGGTGAGTACGAACGTGAACGATGCGCCGACGATCAGCGGTGCGACCGCTGGCCAGGCCGTGAACGACAATGCGACGGTGAACCCGTTCAGCGCGGTCACCATCGCGGATGTGGATCCGTCCACGACGGTGCTCGTCAGCGTGAGCATCGACACGGCGGCCAAGGGCCTGTTCACCTCGGCCTCGCTGACCGCCAGCGGCTTTGCCG
>CAZPPX010000040.1:0-11261 GCA_964588585.1 uncultured Phycisphaeraceae bacterium | reverse complement strand
ATCAGGGCGGCGGGGTGTACACCTTCACGGGCACGCCCGCGCAGGCCACCACCGCCATCCAAGCCCTCGTCTTCAACCCGACCAACGACCGTGTGGCCGTCGCCTCGACCGAAACGTCCACCTTCACCATCAGCGTGGACGACTCGGTGGCCACCGCCGTCACCAACAACACCACCACGGTCGTCAGCACGAGCGTGAACGACGCGCCGACGATCACGGGTGCCTCGGCCGGTCAGTCGGTGAACGACAACGCGACAGTGTCGCCGTTCAGCGGCGTCAGCATCGCGGATGCCGATCCCTCCACCACGGTGAGTGTCAGCGTCACGATCGACACTGTGGCCAAGGGGGTATTCACTACCGCGTCGCTCTCGGCGAGCGGCTTTGTCGATGCGGGCGGGGGCGTCTACACCTTCACGGGCACGCCCGCGCAGGCCACCACCGCCATCCAGGCGCTGGTCTTCGACCCGGCCAACAACCGCGTGGCCTCCGGCGCGACCGAGACCAGCACCTTCACCATCAGCGTGGACGATTCGTTCGCCAGTGCGGTGACCAACAACACCACCACCGTGGTGAGCACGAACGTGAACGATGCGCCGACGATCAGCGGCGCGTCGGCGGGCCAGGCCGTGAACGACAACGCGACGGTGAATCCGTTCAGCGCGGTCACCATCGCGGATGCCGACCCCTCCACCACGGTGAGCATCAGCGTCACGATCGATCTTGCCGCCAAGGGCGTCTTTACCTCGGCCAGCCTCACCGCCAGCGGCTTTGCCGATCAGGGCGGCGGGGTGTACACCTTCACGGGCACGCCCGCGCAGGCCACCACCGCTGTGCAGGCCCTGGTGTTTGATCCCACCGACAACCGCGTGAACCCCACGCTCACCGAGACCAGCACCTTCACCATCAGCGTGAACGACAGCGTGGCGACCGCCGTGACTGACAACGCGACCACCGTGGTCAGCACGAGCGTCAACGACGCGCCGACCATCAGCGGCGCGTCGGCTGGCCAGGCCGTGAACGACAACGCGACGATCTCGCCCTTCTCGGGCATCACGATCGCGGATGCCGACGCGAGCCAGAGCGTGCTGGTCACCATCAACCTTGACACGGCGGCGAAGGGCGTCTTCACCTCCGCTTCGCTCACCGCCAGCGGCTTTGTGGATGCGGGCGGCGGCGCCTACACCTTCAGCGGCACCGCCGCGCAGGCCACCACCGCCATCCGGGCGCTGGTGTTCAACCCGACCGACAACCGCGTCGCGGTGAACAGCACCGAGACGACCACCTTCACCATCAGCGTGGACGACGCCATTGCCGCCGCCGCGACCAACAGCACCACCACCGCGGTCAGCACCAGCATCAACGACGACGCGACCTTCACAGGGGCCTCAGCCGGCCAGGCGGTCGCGGATAACTCGACGGTCTCGCCCTTCAGCGCCTTCACCATCAGCGATGTGGACAACCCGAGCCAATCGCTGAGCGTGAGCGTCACGCTCGACCTGGCCGCCAAGGGTGTGTTCACCTCGAACTCCCTCACCGCGAGCGGGTTTGTGCACGCGGGCGGGGGCGTCTACACCTTCACGGGCACCGCTGCTGCCGCCACCAGCGCCATTCAGCAACTGGTCTTCCAGCCTGGTGAAAACCGCGTGAACCCGGGCTCGACCGAAACGACGACCTTCACCGTCGCCGTGAACGACGGCTTCAGCACGGTGAGCAACGCGACGACCACGGTGGTCTCCACCCCGTTCAACGACACCACGACCATCACGGGTACCAGTGCCGGGCAGGCCGTGAACGACAACGCGAACGTCTCGCCCTTCACGGGCGTCACGATCGCCGATGCCGACACCAACCAGTCGCTCTCGATCTCCGTGTCGCTTGACACGGCCGCCAAGGGCGTCTTCACGTCCGCCTCGCTCACCGCCAGCGGCTTTGTGCACGCGGGCAACGGCGTCTATACCTTCACCGGCACCGCGGCCCAAGCCACTACCGCCATCAGGGCCCTGGTCTTCGACCCGGCCAACAACCGTGTCGCCCCCAGCACGACCGAAACCTCTACCTTCACCATCAGCGTGAGCGACGGCCTCACCGCCACCGTCACCGACAACGCCACGACCGTCGTCAGCACCAGCGTGAACGACGCGCCGACCATCATGGGCTCGGTGGCTGAGCAGACCGTCAACGACAACTCCACCCTCAACCCCTTCGCCTCGGTCACCATCGCCGATGTCGATGTCGGCCAGTCGGTCACCGTCACCGTCAGCCTCGATACCCAGGCCAAGGGCCTGTTCACCCCCGGCTCGCTGACCACCAGCGGCTTTGTGAATAACGGCAACGGCACCTACACCTTCGTGGGTACCGCGTCCCAGGCGACCATCGCCATCCGCGCCTTGTCGTTCGACCCGACCGACGAGCGCGTTGCTGTGGGCAACACCGAAACCACGACGTTCTCGATCTCGGTGAACGATGGCGTCGCTGCGCCAGCCACCGACAACGCCACCACCGTGGCCAGCACGTCGGTGAACAACCCCACGACCTTCAGCGGTGCGAGCGCCGCCCAGGCCGTGAACGACAACGCGACCGTTTCGCCCTTCTCGGCCTTTACGTTTGCCGACACCGATAACCCGGCCCAATCGCTCTCCATCAGCATCACGCTGGATGCCGCCGCCAAGGGCACCTTCACGGCCAACTCGCTCACCGCCAGCGGCTTCGTGCACGCGGGCAACGGCGTCTACACCTTCACCGGCACCGCCACGGCCGCCACGGCCGCGGTCCAGCAACTGGTCTTCCAGCCCACGGCCAACCGCGTGAACCCGGGCCTGACCGAGACCACCACGTTCACCGTTTCCGTCAACGACGGCTTCGCCACCACCAGCAACAACACGACCACGGTCGTGAGCACGAGCATCAACGACGCCAGCACGATCACCGGCGCGGTCGCTGGGCAGGCCGTCAACGACGGCGCGCCCATCGCGCCCACCACCGTGACGGTCAGCCCGTTCGCGACCATCACGGTCGCCGATGCCGACACCGCCCAGACCCTGACGGTCACCGTCACGCTCGACGACTCGGCCAAGGGCATCTTCACCACCTCCTCTGTCAACGCCT
The DNA here is from genome assembly GCA_964588585.1 of uncultured Phycisphaeraceae bacterium. Lineage (GTDB taxonomy): Bacteria > Planctomycetota > Phycisphaerae > Phycisphaerales > UBA1924 > JAEUIX01. Next base: position 8,156 of record CAZPPX010000040.1, on the reverse strand, counting down.
CGGGCTTTGTGAACTCCGGCGGCGGGGTGTTCACCTTTACCGGCACCGCGGCCCAGGCCACCACCGCCCTCCGCGTGCTCGTCTACAACCCCACCAACGACCGCGTGGCCGTGGGCCAGACCGAAACCTCGACCTTCACTGTCAGCGTCAGCGACGGCGTGACGACGCCCGTCACCAACAACGGCACCACCGTCGTCAGCACCAGCATCAACGATGCCCCGCTCTTCTCCGGCGCGGTCAGCGGCCAGATCATCAACGAGAGCGCGACGGTTTCGCCCTTCTCGGCAGCCGTCATCTTCGATGTTGATCCCGGCCAGCAGATCACGGTGACCGTCACGCTCGACGCCGCCGCCAAGGGCGTCTTCACGCCCGCCAGCCTCACCGCCACCGGCTTCGTCGCCGGGGCACCGGGCACCTACACCTACACCGGCCTCGCGTCCGAAGCCACCGATGCCCTCCGCGGCCTGGTCTTCGACCCGACTAACAACCGCGTCGCCATCGGCACTCGCGAAACCACCACGTTCACCGTCTCGGTCAACGATGGCGTCGCGCCCGCGCTCACCAACAACTCCACCACTGTCCTTTCGACCTCCGTCAACGACGCACCCGTCGTCGGCACCCTGGGCATCACCCCGGGCAGCGTCGCGCGTCAGAGCACCATCACGCTGGCCGCGTCGGCCGTCACCGATGCCGACAACGCCGCCCGCTTTGTGGACTTCTACCGTGATTCCAACAGTAACGGGACCTACGACCAGGGCACCGATGTGCTGATCGGTACCGTGGCCGTTGCCACCGGCGGCACCGCGAGCATGGTGGTCAACACGACCGGCTACGCCATGGGCAACGTGTCGTTCTTCGCCCGGTCGCGTGACGCCCTGAACCTCGCGGGCACCGCGACCACCGGCACCGTCACCATCACCAACCGCACGCCCACGCTCTCGTCGATCACCCGGTCGATTGACCCCGTGGTCACCCTGGGCAACAACATCACCCTCACCGCCAACGCGCCGTCCGACCTCGACGGCACCATCAACCGCGTCGAGTTCTTCCGCGACGCCGACAACAGCGGCACCTTCGACGCCAACATCGACACCCTGCTGGGTCAAGACACCCTGGCCGCCGGCGGCTACACCCTCACGGTCTCCACCGCCTCGTTCGCGGTTGGCACCAACCGCTACTTCGCCCGCGCCATCGACTCCGACGGTGCCTCCAGCAACGTTGTCACCGTGACCGGCCGCATCAACGCTCAGCCTACCTCCGCCGCCTTCACCTCCAACCTCTCCACCGTGGCGCGCCGCTCGAACATCATCCTCTCCGTCACCGGCACCGCCGATTCCGACGGCACCGTGGCCGCGGTCGAGTTCTACCGCGATATCAACGCCAACGGCACGTTTGAGTCCGGTACCGACACGCTGCTCGGTGCCGTCGCCGTGCCCGTCTCCGGCGCCTACAACCTCACCGTCAACACCACCGGCTACACCGCCGGATCCAACGCCTTCATCGCTCGCGTGCGCGACAACAACGGCGGCTTCAGCACCATCCGTACCACCTCCGTCACCGTCACCAACCTCGCCCCGACCCTGGGCACCGTGACCACGCCCACCCCGCGCGTCGTCACGCTGGGCAACGCCCTCACCCTCTCGGGCAACGCCCCGGCCGACCTTGACGGCACGGTCGCCTCCGTCCAGTTCTACCGCGATTCCGACAACAGCGGCACCTTCGATGCCAACGTTGACACCCTCCTCGGCACCGATTCCTCTGCCGTCGGCGGGTTCAACGTCATCATCTCCACACTCAACTTCACCGTCGGTGCCAACCGCATCTTCGCTCGCTCCATCGATAACGCCGGCGACCCCTCCAACCCCGTGACCACCATCGTCACCGTCAACGCGGCACCCACCCTGGCTTCGCTCACCTCCAACCCCACTTCCATCAACCGCCGCGCCAACATCACCCTGACCGCCTCGGGTGCCGCCGACTCCGACGGCACGGTCGCCAGCGTCCAGTTCTTCCGCGATACCAACGGCAACGGCACCTTCGACGCGTCCACCGACACCCTGCTCGGCACCGTCGCCGCCGCTGTTGCCGGCAACCGCAACCTCGTCGTCAACACCACCGGCTACACCGCGGGCAACAACTTCTTCTTCGCCCGCACCGTGGATAACAACGGTGCCTTCGGCTCCCCGCAATCCGTGCAGGTGACCATCAACAACCTCAACCCCACGCTCACCTCCGTCACGCCGTCCCTGGCCCGTGTCCTGGCACTGGGCAACCCCGTCACCCTGACCGCCATCGGTGCCGCCGACCTCGACGGCACCATCGCCAGCGTCCAGTTCTTCCGCGATGCCGACGGTGACAACCTCTTTGATGAGAACGTGGACACCCTTCTGGGCACCGATTCCTCCGCCGTCGGCGGCTTCAACCTGGTGCAAAGCACAGGCTCGGGCGGGTTCGCCGTCGGCACCAATCGCATCTTCACCCGCGCTTACGACAACAACGGCGGCGTCTCCAGCGTCGTCACCAACACCTTCATCATCAACGCCGCACCCACCATCGCCGGCGTCACCGTCAACCCCAACCCCATCTCCCGCACCGCCACCTATACCCTCACCGCCACCAGCCCCGCCGACTCCGACGGGTCCATCATCCGCGTCGAGTTCTACCGCGACCGCGGCGTGCTCGGCACCTTCGAGTCCACCGCCGACCTCCTCGTCGGCATCGGCACCCTCACCGGCGGCGTCTGGCGCCTCACCCTCAACGGCTCCGGCCTCACCGCCGGCTCCCACACCTTCTTCGCCCGCGCCCAGGACAACAACGGCATCTGGAGCAGCGCCGTCTCCATCACTGTCACCGCAGCCTGATCCGGCGGCTCAGGCGTCCAGCCTGTGTGCCTTGAGTCCCTGAACCCCAACCCCCTCGCCCCGCGGCGAGGGGGTATTCATTTCCGATTCCTCTCCCAGAGCAGAGGAAGGGGTCAGGGGAGGGCAAAGGCCAGCATGTATGTGCGCTGCACCCATCGTGATTTCCCGGGTCTTCCATTCTTCTCACTCCCTTCCCCCATCCCGTTCCCGTTCGAACTCATTCCGGTTCTTCTCTGTGCTTCCTCGGTGCCTCAGTGTCTCGGTGGTGAATCCCCGTTCCGCTCGTCCGTACGCCGAAAGTTGACCCACCCCACCCCCCAGCCTTCAATACGCATGGACACTGCACAGGCGCGGCCTTCCCTCTCTTCCACACCGGCCCAGACCACCGAGCCGCGCCTCGCCGACGCCAACCCCTACAGCAAAATCGTCCTCGAAGGCATCACCTTCGACGACGTTCTCCTCCTGCCGCGCTACAGCGATGTCGTCCCGTCCGCCGCCGACACCACCACCCGCCTGACCCGCGGCATCTCGCTCAACATCCCCCTCCTCTCCGCCCCGATGGACACCGTCACTGAGTCGGCGCTCGCCATCGCGCTGGCCCAGGAAGGCGGCCTGGGCATCATCCACCGCAACCTCTCCATCGAGGCCCAGGCCCGCGAGGTGAGCAAGGTCAAACGCTCGGCCAACGGCGTGATCCTCGACCCGCTCACGCTCAGCCCTACCGACACGGTCGGTCGCGCACGACAACTGATGAGCCGTCACTCCGCCAGCGGCTTCCCGGTCACCGAAGGGGGCGCGAACGCGGGGGCGAAGGGCAAAGTGCTGGGAATCCTCACCCGCCGCGACCTGAAGTTCGTCGAAGACGAATCCACCCCGGTGGGCGAGGTGATGACGCACACCAAACTCATCACCGCCCCGCCCGGCACCACGCTCGACGAAGCCGCCCGCATCCTCAACCGCAACAAGGTCGAGAAACTGCTGCTGGTGGATAAAGACTTCCGCCTCGCTGGCCTCATCACGATGCGCGACATCGACCGCCTCAGCCAGTTCCCCCGCGCCTGCGTCGATGCCCGCGGCCGACTCCGCTGCGGTGCCGCCGTCGGGGTCGATCAATACGAGCGCGTCGAGGCCGTCATCAAAGCCGATGTGGACGTCGTCGTGGTCGACACCAGCCACGGGCACAGCGAAAACGTGCTCCGCACGGTTCGCGAGATCAAGAAACGCTGGAATGTCGAGGTCATCGCGGGCAACATCGCGACTGCGGAGGGGGCGCGGGCCCTGATCGATGCGGGTGCCGATGCCGTGAAGGCCGGCATTGGCCCGGGCAGCATCTGCACCACGCGCATTATCAGCGGCGTGGGCGTCCCGCAACTCACCGCCATCATGAATGGCGTGAAGGGTGCCGAAGGCACGGGCGTCACGGTCATCGCGGACGGCGGCATCAAGCAATCGGGCGATATCGCCAAAGCGATCGCGGCGGGGGCTGGGGCCGTGATGATGGGCTCGATGTTCGCGGGCCTCGATGAATCACCGGGCGAAATGGTGATCCGCCAGGGTCGCCGCTACAAGTCCTATCGCGGCATGGGCAGCGAAGGCGCGATGAACGCCGGCTCGGCCGATCGCTATGGCCAGAAGGGCCCGCTTTCGGCCGGCGGTGGCTCGGAGGCCGAGGCCAAGAAGATCAAGTTCGTCCCCGAAGGCGTCGAGGGCCTCGTCGCCTACCGCGGCACACTCGCGGAGTTCGTCTACCAGATGGTCGGCGGCCTCCGCGCGTCGATGGGCTATTGCGGCTGTGCGACGCTCCCGCAGTTGCAGCGGGATGCGCGCTTCTGCAAGATCACCGCCGCGACGATCGTTGAGAACCACCCGCACAACATCCGCATCACGAAGGAATCGCCCAACTATTTGAGCGAAGCGATGGGGGAGTAGCGGGACCTCACGGCCTGCGCCACACTCCCGTCGTTCCGATGCGCCCGACCGCATCGATCACGCACACTCCCACGCCCCGCAGCATCCCCGGCCCAGAGCCGTGCGGCAGCACCACCTCCATCACGCCCCCAGGCGCGATCCGCTGCCCCAGCGGCCCGATCACGCGATGCAGCCGCAACGTCCACCCATCGGGCAGTGCCACGTCTCCACGCAGCGTCCACACGCCCAGCCAGCGGGATTCCGCGCCGGGCTCGACGGGCAACGTGACCCGCACCACCGTGCCGCGATGGTCGTCCGCGATGCGCATTGCGGGCGGCTCCACCTTCGTCGCTGCGCCAGCGTGCCTAGTCGCCAGCCAGGCTGACTCCGGCACCAGCGCGATCCGCGCATACGGCCCTGCCTTCAACTGATCCGCCATGCCGCGCCGGTTCTGTGACAGTGCGACCATGCTGAACAGCACGTTTCCGGTACCTCCACTCCCCCCAATCTGTCCTCCCGCCGCGCGCGTCGCGTCGATCTGCCCGATCACGTCGCTCGGTGCCCACGATGCTGCGGGCTTGCCGTCCTTCTCCAGCGCGCCCGCCGCCAGCACGCGGCTTGCAAAAAGCCCCGGCCACACGTGCCGTCCCTGGTCATTCTGATCGATCCACCAGTCCAAGAGTCGCCGGTACGGCTGCTGCGGCGCTTCCAACTTCCAATACAACTGCGGCGAGACATAATCGAGCCAACCCTCGCGCAGCCATCGCCGCGCGTCGGCGTGCAGCCCCGCGAACGCATCAAACCCCCGGGCCTGCGGCGGGTGCCCCGGTCGCCAGATGCCAAACGGGCTGATCCCCACCTTCACGCGTGGCTTCTGCCGCTTCACACGCTCGTACAGGTCCTTCACAAACGTATCGATGTTCGCGCGCCGCCACGCGTCGCGCGGCAGCGTGCCGCCGCCACGCGTGTATGCGCCGAATGACTCATCATCCGGGAACGCCACGCCCGGCTTCGGATACGGATAGAAGTAATCGTCGAAATGCACGCCGTCGAGGTCGTAGCGGGCGATCAGGTCGTCCACCACCGCCAGCGTGTGGGCCCGCGCCTCGGGCACGCCCGGATCGAGCCACTCGTACTCGCCATAGGTCTTCACCCACGCCGGGTGGGTGTTCGCCACATGCCCGGGGGCGTTGGGCGTCTTCTGCTCGAAATGCCGGGCGCGAAAGGGGTTAATCCAGGCGTGCAGTTCCATGCCTCGCACATGCGCTTCGCGGATCCACTCCGCGAGGGGGTCGAACGACGCGCCCTGGCCACTCTCGGATGCCGGAGGCGGCTTACCCGAAGCGCCGGTGAGAAACTCGCTCCACGGCTCAAGCGCCGACGGATAGATCGCATCGCACGCGGGCCGCACCTGCAACACGACCGCATTCAGATTCGCCCCAGCCGCCGCATCCAGCAGTTTGGCCATTTCCAGTCGCAGCGCCGCCACCGGCAAGCCGGGCTTGCTGGGCCAGTCGATGTTGGCGACGGTGGCAACCCACGCGCCACGAAACTCCCGCATCGGCGCGGGCGGAGCGAACGCTGGCTCGGTGCTCTCGACCCACCCTTGGGCAAGCGTCGCGCCCGCCATCACGCTCACGGCCAAAACCCCCGCCAACAACTTCACAAATCGCATAGCCGAGCATACCCGACCACCCGACCACCCGACCACCCGACCACTCGACCACTTCACCACTCGACCACTTCGCCACTTCACACAATCTCGCCGATCGTCCGCTCGTACACCACGCCACGCTCGGGCGGGAAGCGTTTCAGCCCGTCGGCCCGCAGCGCCGGCGCGAATTCCCGCACATAGCGGTCGAACACCTCGCGTGTCGAGAACACATAATGCACCTCGCCCCGGGGCCGCTCGCCGAGTTCGCTTTCGAGCATCACGATCATCGCGCTGTGGGCACCCCCCGCGATCACCGCGTCCACATGCCCATCCTCCAGCCACGCCACCCACTCCCTCCGCATCGCGCCGTCAGGAAACGTCGCCCGCACGGTGTACGCGATCCGCGTCATTTCACGTTCTCCCCGATCACCTCGAACACCGGCGGCAACACCGCGAAGTCCGTCGTCGACCCCTTCACCTCGTCAAGGTCACGGATCAATTCCTCGCAATCCGCCTGCGCCAGCAGCCCCATCGCCACCAGTTTCGGCGCGTAGATGCGCCACCACACGTCGCCCCACACAAACATCGTCTCGTGCCCGCGCGCCACGCGCTGGTGCACGTTCAGGTGCGTCACCTTCAGCCCCACCTTCTCCATCATCCGTGGCACCCTCCCCATCACATCCGGATCGCCCCCTCGGGCCCGCCAACTCGCCGCCGTCGCGGCCACCGCTTTCGCCCAACTGGGTCGTCGCGGCGCGAGCGTCATGCTCTCATAGTTGAAGTAATCGTGTACCACAAACCGCCCGCCCGGCTTGAGCAATCGCGCCACGCCAGCGATCACGTCCTCAGGCTTGGGCACAAAGCACAGCACCCACCGCGCGTACGCCAGATCGAAGTCGCGCTCGCCGCCCACGGCACCCTCAAGGGCCTGCACGTCGCCTCGCACGCCCGTCAGCCACCCGAGCCCGCGCCCAGCAGCCTGCGCGTTGACATGCCCGATGAACGCCTCCGATTCATCCACGCCCACCACCCGCCCACGCGGGCCCACCAACGGCGCCAGATCAAACGACGCAAACCCCGGCCCGCAGCCCACATCGAGGACACGATCTCCGAGTCCGATCCGCGCCATCTTCCATGCCGCGTGGGCCGCGTCCGCCCACAGGCGATGCTGCAGGGCCAGCCGCGCCAGTTCGTCGTCGCCAGTGCCGAGGACATACTCCCGTGCCGCGTCGCGTTCGCTCATAGGGCAAGATAGGCGACGAGCCTCGTCTTCTCCTCGCCTCGATGCCACGATGCCTCATCCCTCGTGCCTTCCTCGTCATCGCCTTCTTCTCCCCGCAATCACCCTCCCTCGTCCACGCCCCGCGATAGACTCCCGCACGCCCCAACCTCTCACGGAGCCCCGCATGAACCTGCACCGCTTGCTCCTCGCACTGACCCTCTTCGCCACCTCGCTTGCCACCGCCCCCGCCGTCGCCGACATCAAACTCGTCGAAGTCGAATACAAAGTCGACGGCGAAGGCGACCAGGCCTTCCGCGGCTTCATGGCCTACGACGACTCGGCCAAAGACAAACGCCCTGGCGTGCTCGTCTGCCATGAGTGGTGGGGCTGCAACGACTACGCCGCCAGCCGCGTGAAACAACTCGCCGAAGAGGGCTTCGTCGCCTTCGCCGTTGATACTAATCGGAGTACTGTTTATTGGACATCTGGCGGACGACCGATATGATGGTGC
>CAZPPX010000039.1:0-20169 GCA_964588585.1 uncultured Phycisphaeraceae bacterium | reverse complement strand
GCCGCACCGACACGACGCTGAAAGTGTGCCCCAGATTTCGGGAGGTGCAAGCAAAAAGGCCACCAAATTCTTGGGGAAGTGGGCGGCAACTCTTCGTCTGAGAAGGAACCGGGCTGACAATCACCCCCCCAACCCCAACTCCCGCTCGATTCCCTCCACCCACCCGTGCAGCATCAGCATCTGCAGTTCCTGCACCCGGTCAGACGTCGCCCCGGGCACGATGAACTCGTGATCGCACTGCCCACGCAGCCGCCCGCCCCCGCGGCCCAGCATGGCCACCGTCACCGCCCCCGCGTGCTTCGCCAACGCCGCCGCGCGCACGAGATTCTCTGAGTTGCCGCTGGTCGAGAGCAGCACCACCACATCACCCGGCTTGGTCAGCGCTTCCACCCAGCGCGAGAACACCGACTCAAACCCGTAGTCGTTGGCGACGCAGGTCAGGTGCCCGGGCTCGGTGCAGGCGACTGCCGCCAGCGGGCGGCGATCGGCCCGATAGCGCCCCGTCAACTCCTCGGCAAAGTGGGCCGCGTCGCAGGCCGAGCCGCCGTTGCCACAGGCCAGAATCTTGCCCCCGGTGCGCAGGCATTCCGCCATCACGCGGGCCACGCCCTCGGCGCGGTCAATCAGCCCGGCATCCGCCCTTAACGCTTCCAGCGCAGCCTGTGCATCCGCGAGCGCTTTTCGCATCACACACCATAGCGGGGCGTGACCATGCTGTGTGGCAAGTGCCCTGGGCACCCCGATTCTTCGAATCGGCTACGCCTTCTACCTCACCTACCTCCCCTTCTTGCCTACGGCCCGAACTTCCGCCCCGTCTCCGGGTCCAGCATCGTCCAGCGCCGCTCCCGGCACAGCCGTACCAGCACCGGAAAGCAGAAATCGTCATCCGTCATCGTCACCATGATCTGGCGGATCTCGCCGTCAATCTCGGCCATTTCCATGACCATGCCCGGGCCGTGCATGACGGTGGTGCCGAGCGTGCCGTCGCGTTCGCCCGCGGGCGCGCCGTCGGGCGACGTGTTGTACCGCGCCAGCGCCCCCCGCACCTCGGACAGCGACCCCAGCGAAGGCGGCCCGTCATCGCTGGCCGCGGCGGCGGCTTGCGTGAGCACAACATGACGCGAACGGGGCACGGGGTCGATTGTTGGCTCGCCACGAGCCCGTATCGACCCGCCTTACGGCAGTGCTATCAGTGACCGGTCGCCGTCCTCCGCAAAGGCCTGAAGCACCGGCCTCGCTCGGGTCAGCACGCTCACGATCTCGCTCGATGGTCCGTCCCCGTCCGTAGCCAGATGACCTTCGGCGCGGGTGCCCGCGCGCGAAACTCAAGACCTGAAAATCCTCGTCCTTCGAGACGATCACAAACCCACCCGCACGGGCGTACGCCCACAGCGTTTCGCCGTCGGCAGCCAGAAGCCCGGCCTGAGACACATGAAGCGTGCCCGGAAAAAGCGGCTCCAACGCGGGCACCAGTTTGCGCGCCAAGTGCTGGTCCAGCAGCAACTTCACGCCGACATTCTCCACCCGCCGCTCGTAAAGTCCGCCGCGAACGCCAGCGCAGCCTGAATGTCGTCGTCAGTAATCTCCGGAAAGTCCGCGCGAATCTCCTCGCGCGTCATCCCGCTTGCCAGCCACCCCAGCACATCACCCACCGTGATCCGCATCCCGCGGATGCACGGCTTCCCGCCCCGCTTCCCCGGCTCAATCGTGATGATCGTGCGGTAATCCACAGTCACAGTCTGTCACGGTTCGGGCCGCCCGCGCCCGTCGGTAAGCCCTTCAACACATCGGCCTTCCCCCTCCACCCCCAACCCCCCTTCGGCTATCCTCTCCACTGTCCCCGCGGCGAAGCCGCGCGTCCCGCCCCCGCCCGAAATTTGGCCATTTGGCCCTTTGACCATTTGGCAATTTGGAGCCCCCCATGCCCACCGCCATCACGATGTCCGCCGGCAAACTCAACGTCCCGAGCGACCCCATCATCCCCTTCATCGAAGGCGACGGCACCGGGCCCGACATCTGGAAAGCCTCCGTCCGCGTCATGGATGCCGCCGTCAACAAGGCCTCCGGCGGCAAGAAGAAAATCCACTGGCACGAAGTCCTCGCCGGTGAAAAAGCCTTCAACAAGACCGGCAACTGGCTCCCCGACGAAACCATCACCGACTTCAAGAAGTACCTCGTCGGCATCAAGGGCCCACTCACCACGCCCGTCGGCGGCGGCATCCGCTCCCTCAACGTCGCCCTCCGCCAACTCCTCGACCTCTACACCTGCCTCCGCCCCGTCCGCTGGTTCAAGGGCGTCCCCTCGCCCGTCAAACGCCCGCAAGACTGCGACATGGTGATCTTCCGCGAAAACACCGAAGACATCTACGCCGGCATCGATTTCCAGGCCGGCACCCCCGAGGCCAAGATCATCCTCGACGCCCTTGCCGAGAAACTCCCCAAGGAGTTCAAAAAAGTCCGCTTCGGCACCGTCGAATCCGGCAAAACCTGGTCCGCCCAGTTCGGCATGCCCGACCTCTACCCCGCCGTCGAAGTCGGCGTCGGCATCAAGCCCGTCAGCCGCGCGGGCTCCGAACGCCTCGTCTATGCCGCCATCCAATACGCCCTCGCCAACAAGCGCCGTTCCGTGACGCTTGTCCACAAAGGGAACATCATGAAGTTCACCGAGGGCGCCTTCAAAGACTGGGGCTACGCCCTCGCCAAGTCCCCCATGCTCCGCGAGCAGGTCGTCACCGAGCGCGAATCCTGGATCCTCGGCAACAAAGAGTCCACAGCAGGCCTTACTGCTGAAGCCAACGCCAAGATGATCGACCCCGGCTTCGACATGATGACCCCGGGCCAGAAAGCCGCCCTCGTCAAGGAAGTCGAAGGCGTCCTCGCTTCCATCTGGTCCTCCCACGGCGACGGCAAGTGGAAGTCCAAACTCATGATCAAGGACTCCATCGCCGACATCACCCTCCAGCAGGTCCTCACCCGCCCCAAAGACTTCGACGTCATCGCCACCCTCAACCTCAACGGTGACTACCTCTCCGACGCCCTCGCCGCCCAGATCGGCGGCATCGGCATCGCCCCAGGTGCCAACATCAACTACGTCACCGGCCACGCCATCTTCGAAGCCACCCACGGCACCGCCCCCAAATACGCCAACCTCGACCAGGTCAACCCCGGCTCAGTCATCCTCAGCGGCGAAATGATGCTCCGCTACATGAGCAGTGGTGGCGACCAGGACTGGGCCAAAGCCGCCGACCTCATCATCAAGGGCATGGACGGGGCCATCTCGGCCAAGACCGTCACCTACGACTTCGAACGCCTGATGAAGGCCGAGGGCGACACCGGCGTGACCAAGGTGAAGTGCTCGGGCTTCGCGGATGCGGTGATCACGCACATGGGGTGAGGAGGAAGCCATGAAGCAAGATGAACACGCGGCCCGAGTTTGGCCGATTCTGGTATCGTCAGATACTGACTGCAAGATCGTCGGTTCCCTCGCCAGATTCCGCAGCACTGTTGGCCTTTGCGTGCATGGCCGTGTCGCGGCGGCACGCACGCTAGCAGCAACCCAACGGTGCCTCACCCCCGCTCCACCAACACCCTCAATCCCCCGGCCTTCGCCGCCTCCAGCGCCGCCAGGGCGTGCCCCAATTTGAACCGCGTGCTTACCAGCCCTGACACGCTGACCTCGTTCCGCGCCAGGGCCGCCAGCCCCTGCTCGATCGAGCCCTCTCGGCACCCCATCAACTCGATCTCGTTGACCACCAGCGCCGAAAGGTCAACTCCGCCGGCCCCGCCCCCGCCCCCCCCGGCCCCCATACCCGCACCCGCCACCGGCACTGCCCGCGCGGGCACCGCCAGCTGATCCAGCGCGATCGGCAGCCGCGTTGCCGTCGATTTCAGAATGATCTTCCCCCTGGGCCTCACCAGCCGCATCGCCAGCGCCAGCCCTTCGGGCGCGCCGGTGCACTCCACCACCACATCCTGATCGGCGCGGCGGCCGACTTCCGACTCCAAGCGGTGCTTGATGCCCCACCGGTCGCACAGCGCGAGCCGATCCGCGTGCTTGCCGAGCAGCCGCACCGAGGCGTTGAGGCGCGACATGACTTGGGCCGTGCACAGCCCCAGCGGGCCATCGCCCAGCACCGTGATATACGGCTTGCCCTCGATGCGAAGCAGGTGGGCCGCGTGCACCGCGGCGCCCACCAGGTGGGCCAGTGCTGCTGCGTCGGCATCCAGCCGCTCGGGCACCGCGTGCAGGATGCTCAGGGGCAGCGCCACCGTCTCGGCCAGCCACCCATCGCGCCCCGCGCCGACGCCCACCCTCGCCCGGCAATGCGATGACAAGCCGCCTTTGCACAGCGGGCATGTGCCGCAAGCGACCCACGCGCCGGCCATCACGCGCTTGCCCTTGAGCGCCCGCTTGGCTTCCAGCGCCGGTGCCGAGCCCTTGGGCAGGGTTACTTCGAGCACCGTGCCCAGGCCCTGCTGGCCCAGCACGCCCGCGAACGTCGGCAGCGCCGCCGCGCCCGTCCCACACGCCAGTTCCAGGTCCACATCGCACACCGGCGCGGCGAGCATCTGCACGAGCGCCTCGCCCGGTGCGGGCACCGGCGCGGCACGATCGCTCACGAGCCGGGCTCGCAACGAGCCGGGGGCTGCTGCGCCGCTCGTCGAGGGCGTCGCGGTCGAGGGTTGATCCAGAACCAATGCGCGCACGCGGAACTCCTGACACGCTTGGCGAGACTCGCGTGTCCGCTGGAGTTATCGGCAGCCTGCGGGGAAAGCGTGAGCGCCGCGCGCGACGCTTCCCCGTCGGGCCAAGCGACCTTGCCGGGTGGCGCGTCTGCGCGATCAGACCCCACGATCGACCCGCGCGCCGTCCCTATACTCGTTGTCGCGCCGGATGTTCTCTTCCGGGCACGCTCAACGCACGCGGAGGCCGATGCATGGACACCCTTGGAATCTTCACTCTCGCCGCCACGCCCCTTGAGATCGGCCTCATCATCGCCGCCATCATTCTGGGCGTCATCGGCCTGGTGCTCGTCTTCATCGTCGGCCAGTTCCTCAACCTCTACATCCAGGCCCTCTTCAGCGGCGCTCCGGTCGGGCTGACCGAACTGATCGGGATGAAACTGCGGAAAGTTGATCCACGCGTCATTGTCATCAACCGCATCTCCGCCGCCAAGGCCGACCTGCCCATCTCGACCAAGCAACTGGAAACCCACTACCTCGCGGGCGGCAACGTCACCAAGGTCGTGCGCGCCCTCATCGCCGCCCGCGGCGCCCGCATCCCGCTCGCCTGGGATATCGCCACCGCGATCGATCTGGCTGGTCGCGACCTGTTCGAAGCCGTGCAGACCAGCGTGAATCCCAAGGTCATCGATTGCCCCGCCGCCGGTGGCGGCCGGTCCACCATCGACGCGGTGGCCCAGGACGGCATCCAGTTGAAAGCCAAAGCCCGCGTTACCGTCCGCACCAACATCCAGCGCCTCGTCGGCGGTGCCACCGAAGAGACCATCATCGCCCGCGTGGGTGAGGGCATCGTCACCACCATCGGCTCGGCTCAATCGCACAAGGCGGTGCTCGAGAATCCCGACAACATCTCCAAGACGGTGATGGCCAAGGGCCTCGACGCGGGCACGGCGTTCGAGATCCTCTCGATCGACATCGCCGATATCGACGTGGGCGAGAACATCGGTGCCCAACTGCAGGCCGCGCAGGCCCAGGCGGATAAGAGCCGCTTCCAGGCCGAGGCCGAGCGCCGCCGCGCCATGGCCATGGCCCAGGAACAGGAAAACAAGGCCAAGATCGAAGAGAACCGGGCGCTGGTCGTGCTGGCCGAGGCCGAGATTCCCCGCGCCATCGCCGCGGCGTTCAACTCCGGCCACCTGGGCATCATGGATTACTACCGCCTCAAGAACGTGCAGGCGGATACCAACATGCGTTCTTCCATCGCGGGCGGGAACCAGTCGAATTCCGATCGAACTCCCTGACCGGCGCGTTCGCTTCCCAGCGGGAGTGTGAACGGAAAATCAAGCCCGGGCGTGACTCTGTTCCCCGGGCGCGGTACGTTGTGAGCGCGTGAACCCCACCGTCGCCCTTATCGAGCCCGAGGTTCAGGAACTGCTCCGCGCGGGTGGCTACGCCGAACTGCGCGAAGTCCTCCACGGCCTGCCCCCCGCCGACGTCGCCGACATCCTCGCCGGCCTCTCCCCCGAAGAAGAAGCCATCGCCTTCCGCGTCCTGCAGCGCGACGACGCGGCGGTCGTGTTCTCGTATCTCGAACAGACCAAGCAGGAAGAACTGATCCAGCGCCTGGGCGATGCCGGCGCGCTCCGCATCGTCGAGGCGATGGAGGTTGACGACCGAGCCCGCCTGCTCGACGAACTGCCCCCCGAGGTCGCGCAGCGCATCGTCGCCTCGCTCACGCCCGAAGACCGCAAACACACGCAGGCGATTTTGGGCTACCCGGCCCGAAGCGTCGGTCGCCTGATGACGCCCGACTATGTGCGCATCCGCCCCGAGTGGACTGTGGCCCGCGCGCTCGAGCACATCCGCAAGTACGGCCGCGATGCCGAGACCATCAACGTGGTCTACGTCGCCGACGACCAGGGCGCGCTGATCGACGACATGCGGCTTCGCCAACTGATCATGGCCGAGCCCGATGCGACGGTCGAAAGCCTGATGAACCGCCAGTTCATCACGCTCCGCGCCGATCAACCGCAGGAGGAAGCCGTCGAGGCCCTTCAGAAGTACGACCGCGTGGCGCTGCCCGTGGTGGATTCGCGCGGCGCGCTCCTGGGCATCGTGACCCACGACGACCTGGCCGACGTGGCGCAGGAACTGGCGACCGAGCAGATTCAGAACATCGGTGCCGTGCAGGCGCTGGAAGACCCTTTCATCCAGACCAGCGTGCTCGATCTGTTCCGCAAGCGCGCCCCGTGGCTGGCGCTGCTGTTCCTCTCCGAACTGCTCACCTCGAATGCCATCGCCATGTTCCAGGGCGAGATCGAGCGGGCCGCGATCCTGGCCATCTTCATCCCCGCCATCATCTCCTCCGGCGGCAACGCGGGATCGCAGGCCTCTACGCTGGTCATCCGCGCCCTGGGCCTGAAGGAAATCGGCCTCGCCGATTGGTGGCGCGTGCTGCGCCGCGAACTGCTCGTCGCCGCCTTCCTGGGCGTTCTCATTGGGTGCATCGGCGTCATCCGCATCAACCTCTTCGGCCTCATGGGCTGGTTCAGCGATCCGAGCGTCGTCGAGCACTTTGTCATCCTGGGCTGGACCATCGGCCTCACCCTCGTGGGCGTGGTCATCTGGGGCTCCATCATGGGGGCCATGCTCCCCTTCGTGCTCAAGCGCCTGGGCTTCGATCCTGCCGGCTCGTCCACGCCCTTCGTCGCGACGCTGGTAGATGTCACGGGCATCGTCATCTACTTCACCGTGGCGCTGCTCATGCTCAAGAGCACGCTTCTGAGCGATCGCGCGGCCGACGCGATGCTCCGCGCCCGGGTCGATGTCGTGGTCGTCGATGCCGAGCCGCTGAGCCCCCGCGCGCGGGAGGCCACGCTCCTCGTTCGTGCGTTCGACGCGACGTCCACCGAGCCCGGTTCCACCCCGCGCCGCGTGTCCATCCCCGTCACGGCGTTGCCTGGAGGCCAACTCCCTGCTGTCGGCGCGCGGCTCCGACTCACGACGCGCATCGATGACGCCGACGCTGTCGAGGTTCTTGAGTCTGCCCCGCCAATCTCGGCCCCCCCGGCCACCGCCCCCGGAGCCAACCCATGACCCGCTCCAAAGCCCAAATCGGCAGCGGCAGCGGCGCACCTCAGCATGGCGAGTGGTTCACCCAGCCCGACAGCCCCGAGGGTGGCAAGGGCCTCCGCTTCTCCTGCACCATGTGCGGCAACTGCTGCACCGGAGTCCCGGGCTATGTCCTCGTCACCGACGCCGAGGTCGCCGCGATGGCGAAGCGCCTCAACCTCTCCGAAGCCGCGTTCATCGAGCAATACACCCGCATCCTGCCCGAAGGCCGCTCCCTCAACGAAACCCGCACCGAGCACGGCTACGACTGCGTCTTTCTCGACCGCGACACCATCCCCGGCAAAGCCGTCTGCGGCCTCTACGAAGACCGCCCCGTTCAGTGCAAAACCTGGCCCTTCTGGCCCAGCCTCGTCCGCTCCCGAACCGCCTGGCACGAAGCCTCCAAAGGCTGCCCCGGCATGAACAAAGGCAAACTCGTCCCCGTCCAGCAAATCCGCATCCAGCGCGACGCGATCACTATTTAACGCCCTCCCGGGTGGTCCGGCGGTCCCCGCCGGACTCATGAGTTCGCGCGTCCCGCTGTGCTCCCCTTTCCTTCCTTTGACGTCTTGGGATTCCCAGCCCGACGCACTTGCGCTGCTCGCCGCCTGGCGCGCCGCGGCCATCAACCCCACCGTCACCGCCCCACTCGAAGCCCTCTTCGCCGAGATTGCTGCCACCATCACCGCCCGCGCACCCGCCTGCTGGGCTTCCGGCCGCTGCTGCCACTTCGAAGCCCACGGCCATCGCCTCTACGTCACGGGGCTCGAAGTCGCGTACACCCTCGCGCGATTGCCCGTGACTCCGCTCCCTAGTTCATCCAAGGCTTTCTCAGGCACGATGTCGCTGCCGCTCGCGCTAGGGCATCAGGAGTCCGGCGGGAACCGCCGGACCACCCCGATCACCACCTCGCCTGCACCCGACTGCGCTTTCCAAGCCGCCAACCTCTGCACCATCCACACCATCAAGCCGCTGGCCTGTCGCGTCTACTTCTGCGACGAATCCGCCCAGTCGTGGCAGCACGACCTGATGGAGCGTCTGATGTCCAGCCTCCGCGCCCTCCACGACGCGCATGACATTCCGTATCGCTACATGGAGTGGCGTGCCGCGCTGGCGCTCTTCGGCCATGCCGCCGAATCGCCCCCGCCCACCCTCACGCCTCGGGCGGCCGTCGATAGCGATCCGCGAGCATGAGTGTGCCGATGACATCGACAATGTGCCCGCCGGCTTTGTCCACGCCGTGACCGGGCATCTTCAGGGCGTTCAGAATGCCGTAGCCCATGCCCAGGTGGATCAGCGCCCACCCGGTGATCTCCGGGCTGAATCGCTTGGAGACCTGCCCCGACTCCTGCGCCTTGTGCACTTCGCTGGTGATGAACGCGTGCAGCCGCGCCATGTGCTGCTGGATCGCATCGCGAATGTCCGCGTCTTCAACCTCCATCATCGCCTGCACAAGCACGCGATAGGTCGTGCGACCGCGACTCGCCACCATGGGGTTGGCAACGATCAGCCGCGCGATCCGCTCGGCTGGCTCCTTGAAATCCTTGAGCGATTCCTCCCAGTCGCGGATGGTCTGCTGACCGGTCCGCTCGACCAGGGCAATAAACATCTCCTTCTTGCCCATGAAGTGGCGGTAGATGATCGGTTCGGAGATCCCCGCCGCCTTGGCCAGTTCCGCCGTCGTCGCGCCGTTGTACCCCCGCGTCGCGAACACCTTCGAGGCACTATCCAGCAACTGCGCCCGGCGCTTGTCAGCGGGCAACCGAGATGACCGAGACTCTGGCATGGCTTCAGGGTCGGCACGCAAACCACGCGGCTTCACCAACCTGCAAAGATTGTAACCACTAACACGGGGGGAGACGTCGGACGCCAGACGTCAGGAAAACCAGACTTCAGACTTCAGACTTCAGGACTTCGCCTTCCCTGACGCCTGAAGTCTGACGTCCGAGGTCTTCCCGGTCCCCGCTCCCCACCCCATCAGCCGCCGCGCCGCTGCGGCCGGCACACCCATCCCCGTCGGCAAATCACTGAACCACGCCCGGTCCCACTCAAAGACCACCGGTCCCGCAAACCCGCTCTCGCGCGCCCGCGCCACCGCCATCTCCACCGGCACATCCCCATCACCCAGCCCGCAGGGACGCCCGGCTTGGTGGTCCTTCACCCGCAGCGCGAGCAGATTTCCCCCCAGCACGTTCAGCCCGTCATCAGGCGATTCACCCGCCTGATGGGCCACCGCCACGTTGTACGCCACACCCAGCAGCGGACTGGCCACCAGATCCAGCAGCCCCGCCACGTCCGCCGCGCGGGGGAACGAGCCGCCGTTCTCCAGCGCGATCCGCACGCCCGTGCGATGCGCGTGCGCCACGACCAGTTTCAGACGATCCGCGATCCGCTGCCGCGCGTCCGCCGGGCGCTCGCGTGGCGGCGTCTCAAACGCAAACACCCGCACCAGCGGGCACTCCAGCGCCACCGCCAGATCCACATGCCACTTGCCATGTCGAATCGACCGCTCCGTATCCGTCAGCGCGTGCCCGATCACCGGCGGCCACACCGACTCATCAAACCGGCACGTCGTCGCCAGACTCGCGATCGGCATCCCGAAGCGCTCCGCCAGCGCCCGCGTCTTTTCCGGCGCCGTCAAGGCCGGGTCCGCGGCGAACCCGCGGCTGGCCGGTCCATCGGTCCGCAACTCCACCGCCGAATACCCCGCGCTCGCCGCCGCTTCGAAAAACTCCTTCGCACCAAACTCAGGACACGCGACGGCACTCAGACAGACTTTCATGGCTCGCTCCGATCAATCGCCACCCACCCCAATCCACTTCACCACGCCCACAGGATATCGGCCCCATTCTTCGCCGCCGCCCGACCGCCGCTGGCAATCTGCATCGCTTAGCGGGCCCCAAGCGCCTCACGCGACTCACGCCCGGCACGGGCATTCTGCCCCCGGGTCGATGAATGAACGGGGAAAGGCCGGCCGCACACCGGCACGCGAGGCGGATCGGCGTCGGCCGTGCGTTTTCGGAGTGCGATTCAACGCATTGAATGGTTCTGTGGGTGGTCCGGCGGTCCCCGCCGGACGCCGCTCCGTTGCCCCCTCACCACGCTCAGCATCGTCTGCATCATCACCGCCCTCGGTTGCCAACCCAGCCACCGCGAACTCTGGCTCTCCGCCCGCGAGCGTGTGGTACCGATCGAGCCCGGCTCAAACGAGATCGCGTACTTCGACGCCGAAGCCCCATTCCCGCGTCAACGCCTAAAGGGCGACCCCTTGCGCCCGGGCCCAGCCACCGTCACCGTGTCCGTACCCAGTGACCCGCGATAAGTTGCGAGAGGTTCAGGCTTCCCGTCGCACGTCCGATGGCTGACGCCGTAAGTTCACCTTCACCTCGCTGCGGCTGGCCGCGTCGCCATGCGCGACGATCGCCGCTCGGATGGCCTTCTCGATGCCCTTGGCATCGATCCCCGCCAGCGCCAGTTGCTTGGCCCGCGAATCCTGGTAGATCCACGCGTCGGGCAGGCCAAGCCGCGTGACGCGCGACGCGTCCAGGCACATCTCCGCTGCGGCTTCCACCACTGCGGCCCCGAAGCCCGCCACCACCGAGTGATCTTCGACGGTCACGATCGGCACCTTGTGTTCGAGCAGGCGGCCGATCAGGTCCTTGTCCACCGGCTTGGCGAATCGCGCGTCGTACACGCAGACCCGGGCCGAATCGGCCAGCGTTGCCGCGGCATTCAGGGCGTCGATCGCTGGTGTGCCAAAGGCCAGCACCGCCACATCGGGCACGCCCACGCCGTTGTTGCCTCGGGCACCGATATCAAAGTCGGGCGTCAGGCATCGCGCCTTCCCGATCGTGAAGGGCGGGCACGCTTGCCCCGCGAGTTTGTCGCTCACCATGTCGCGCGGCCAGCGGCAACTCGACAAGCCCGTTTCGTAGGTCCGCATGAACTCCAGCGCGGCCTTCATGCTGGCTTCGTCGATCGCCGCCGTGATCGCGGCATTGGGCAGCACCCGCAGGAGCGCAATATCGCAGAACCCGTGGTGCACTGCGCCGTCGCCACCCACCAGCCCCGCGCGGTCCAGACACAGCCGCACCGGCAGGCCCTGCAGCGCCGACTCCTGGAAGCACTGGTCAAAGGCCCTCTGCAAAAACGTCGCGTACACCGCGAAAAACGGCTTCCAGCCGGTCTTGGCGAGGCCGGCCATCATGTCCAGCGCGTGGCTCTCGCAGATGCCCGTGTCAAACGAACGATCGGGGAACTTCGCGATGGCTTTGCTCACGCCGGTGCCGTCGGGCATGGCGGCGGTCGCGGTGACCACCTTGCCATCGCGGCTCATCATGTCCGTCAGCGCGTCACCAAAGGCGCTCGTGAACGAGCGGCCCTCGCGCTTCAGTTCCACGCGGCAGCCCTCGTTCTCCAGCCGGGGAGCCGTGTCGGAGTCCGGATCGGCCACGGCGCTGAACGCCGGGGGCGAGTGGAACGTCGTCGAATCCCCCTCCGCGAACGTATACCCCTTGCCCTTGATGGTCTTCACATGCAGCACCATCGGTCGGTTGAACTCACGCGCCTCGCGCAGCACCGCCACCAGTTCGGTCAGATTGTGCCCATCGATGGGGCCGACGGTGACGAGGCCGAAGTGCTCGAACCACCCGCCCTCATTGATCATGGCCTTGAAGGCTTCCGACGAACGGTGATACGCCTCGCGCAGCGTGCCGCCGCCCGGGAAGGCATCCAGCCAGGCCCGGGCGTTCTTCTTGAAATCGGCATAGGTCTGCGACAGGCGGAAGCGGTCGAAGTACGCCGCCATCGCGCCCTGCGGCTTGCTGATGCTCATCCCGTTGTCGTTGAGCACCACCATGAACTGCCGGTTCAGAATGCCCGCGCCGTTGAGCCCTTCCATCGCGACGCCGTTGACGATCGACGCGTCGCCGATGATCGTGACCACGCGCCGCCCGCCCGGATTGCTCTCGGGGTCAAAGCCTTCCCTGTTCAGCGTGTCGCCCCGCGCCATGCCCACCGCGGTCGAAATGCCCGTGCCCGCGTGGCCGACAGAGAACAGGTCATACTTCGACTCGCGCGGCTCCGGGAACCCCGCCATGCCCGCGCCCGTGCGCAGCCCCGCCAGCATCGGCAGCCGACCCGTCAGCAACTTGTGCGGATAGCACTGGTGTCCCACGTCAAACAGCAGACGATCGTGCCCAAAATCAAAGACGTAGTGCAGCGCGATCGTCAGTTCGACCACGCCCAGATTCGGCGCCAGGTGTCCGCCCGTGCGCGCGACCTGGTGGCAGATCGCCTCGCGAATCTCCTTGGCCAGCGCCGGCAGTTGGTCGAGCGAAAGCCGCTTGAGATCGGCGGGCGTGTGAATGGTGGACAAAAGGTTCATCAAAACTCACAGATCAGAGTGAACTGCCGGTTCGTATGGCCGAATCCGGGCCGCCGCCGGCCGTGGCGACAGCACCAGAGCGTAGGGGCGCTCACGCCCGATGGAGAGCGGTTACACGCCGCGCCGCAGGCGGTGATTGGGGTACCCCGACTCTCCGCGTCGGGCGAAGCCTGTTCTTCGTGTGTTCCACTACGGCACTCCGCGGCGCAGAGGTCGCGAAATCCGCCCGTCACGAAGCGCCGCGTGTTCTCGGTCGAAACACGGCTCGCCCGTTCGCCGCGCGCGAAACGCCCACCCGCTCACTTCGTCCGGACCGCCAGATACTCCGCCAGATCACGCAGCGCCCCTGCCCGCACGCCAAACCCAAGCAGTGAGCCGTGCGCCTCGGCCAGACTCCGCGCTACTTCCGCCCGCGACGCCTCAATGCCCAGCACCCCCGGATACGTCAACTTGCCCGCATCCTGATCCTTGTTGGTCCGCTTCCCGGCGTGCTCGGCACTCTGCGTCACATCAATCAGATCATCCACGATCTGGAACATCAAGCCGATGTCCTCGCCGTATGTCGTGATGGCGGCCAATGCCTCGTCGCTCGCGCCGCCGGCCAATGCGCCCATGCGGCACGCCGCGCGAATCAGCGCGCCCGTCTTGTTCCGGTGCACGAGCGTCAACCGATCGCGATCGCTCAGCCCCGGCGCGAAGCCGCCCAGTGTGTCGTACACCTGTCCGGCGATCATGCCTGTTGTGCCCTGGGCCAGTTCCGCGCAGAGCCGCGCTGCCACTTTTGGGTCGGGCGTCTGCTCCAGCAGCGTCTGGAACGCCATCGTCAGCATCGCGTCGCCCGCGAGGATCGCCATCGCCTCGCCCGCCGCCTTGTGCAACGTCGGCCGGCCGCGCCGCAGGTCGTCATTATCCAGCCCGGGCAGGTCGTCGTGCACCAGCGAGAACGCGTGGATGAACTCCACCGCGGCACCGCTGGGCAGACTCTGCTCCCCTGCGCCACCCACCGCTTCGCAGCAGTGCCAGGCCAGCAGGGGCCGCAGCCGCTTCCCGCCACCGAGCAGCGCATACCGCACCGCATCCGCCAGATTTCCCGGTATCGGGAGCCCATCCACAAACGCGCCCATGTGGGCGTCGACCTGCGCCGTCGGCGCGATCACCGCTGCGGGGGGCTCGCCGTTTCGTGCCGATGAAGTGGGGGGGATAGAAGAGTGGGGCGTGCTCATGGCGGCACCGTGGTTCGCCGCAGCGCTCAGCGACGCAGGGGTCATGTCGCGGCTGCGGGCCACGCCCGTCAGGGCCACCGGGTTGGTTGGCGCGGTTGAACTCATACGCGGCACCTCAGCGCTGCTCGTGTTCCCGGATCATCTGATAAATCTCATCGGCGCTCTGGGCCGCGTAGACCTGCTCCCGAAACCGCTCCATCATCATGTACTTGCTGATCTTCGCCAGTGCCTGAATATGGTCCGATGGGCGATCGGGCGGGCTCGCGAGCAGGATCACCAGTCGCACGGGCTGCCCATCGAGCGCCTGAAAGTCGATCGGCACGGGCGGCTTGCCGATCGCCATCGCCAGCGCCGGCACGCCGGGGCACTTGCCGTGAGGAATCGCCAGCCCATGCCCGATCCCCGTGGTGCGAGTCTGCTCGCGCGTCCACACCGCTTCTTTCAGCACCGGCACATTCCCCGCACCGCCCACGCGCCCCGCCGTGGCCAGACAATCGACCAACTCGTCGATCACGCCACGCTTATCGCTGGCCGCGGTCGGCGCTTTGATGCACTCGGGAGCAAGAAGATCGAGGAGGTTCATAGAGTGGATCGGTGGAGCGTCGAGTGTAGCGCGGCTTGCTCTTCGCGGTCGTGTGCTTGGTGTTTCACCACCCTCCCCCGCTCCCAGCGGGGAGGGCCGAGCGCAGCGCGGCGCGGAGGGTTCGTTGGGCAATCGTCCTGAACTTACCCCAACTTCTCACGCCCGCCCATGTACGGCCTCAGTGCCGCCGGCACGATCACCGACCCATCGGCCTGCTGGTGATTCTCCAGAATCGGAATCATCAGCCGCGGGCTCGCCGCCACCGTGTTGTTCAGCGAATGGCAGAACACCGTCGTCGCCTTCGTGCCACCCTCGCCGCCCGTGCGATACCGCATGTTCAGCCGGCGGCACTGGAAGTCATACAGCCGCGAGGCCGAGTGCGTCTCGCCAAACGCCCCCAGCGCCCCGCCCCCCCCACCCGCCCCCGCGCGGCCAGGCATCCAACTTTCGATGTCGATCATGTCCGCGTTCTTCGGCCCGAGGTCCGCCGTGCAGCATTGCAGCAGCCGATACGGAATCGCCAGCGACTGCAGCAACGACTCGACAAACCCGATCATCTTCGCGTGCCACGCCCGGCTTTCCGCCTCGTCCGCCCTCGTGATCACCACCTGCTCCACCTTGTCAAACACATGCACGCGATACAGGCCCGCCGTGTCCTTGCCCGCGGCTCCCGCTTCGCGCCGGAAGCAGGTGCTCACCGTCACATACTTCAAGGGGAGTGACGCCTCGTCCAGAATCTCGTCCTGGTGCAGGCCCATTAGCCCCACCTCGCCGGTGCCCGTCAGGTACAGATCATGCCCGGTCTCGCCACCCTGCCGGGCCCGCTCGGCCACGTGATACGCCTGCTCGCGCCCCGCCGGAAAAAAACCCGTCCCGACCATGCATTCCTCGCGCACCAGCACCGGCACGCTCATGGGCCGGAACCCGTGCGTGTGCACCATGAAGTCAAACGCGTACCGCAGAATCGCCTGGTGCAGCAGCATCCCGTCGCCCGTCAGTACATACGACCGCGCGCCCGACATCTTCACGCCCCGCGGCCCATCCAGCAGCCCCAGCCGTTCGCACAGTTCAATGTGCGAGCGCGGCTTGAACCCGCGCTGCGCCTCGAACGCCTTGTCCAGATCAAACCCCGCCGGGCTCCACCGCCGCACTTCCACGTTGTCATCCGCCGACGCCCCCACCGGCACATCCGCATCCGGCGGCAAGGGAATCGTCAAGAGCAACCGCTGCAACTCCGGCTCGATCCGCGCCACCACGCCGTCGAGTTCGGCGATCTGCTCTTTCAGCGCGGCGGGCCGATCAAGCAAACCCTTCAGTTCCGCTTCCAACACGACCTTCTGATCGGCGGGGGCCTTACCGATCGCGCCCTTGAGTTGCCCGATCCGCGGGCCCGACTCCTTCTCCAGTTTCTTCTGCTCCGCGCGCAGCGATTCCCGCTCGGTCAGCACGGCACGGTGGTCCTGGTCAAGCCGCAAAACCTGCTCGAACTGGACTTCAATGCCCTTCTTCGCCGCGCCATCGCGGAAACGGGCCGGGTTCTCGCGCAACTGCTTCAGATCAATCATGGGGCGGAGTTTACGCGCGGTCTCCGCCAACAATCCGCCGCGCTTCCTCCGCCGGCGCATCTTGGAGCACCGATGACTTCCCGCCTCCTTCACCTCTCTGCCTTGCTTCTCCTCGTGACCTTCCTCTCCGGCTGCGCACTCGAAGCCTCCTTCTACGGCCACGAATCCCGCGACTTCCCCACGCCCCCGGGCGTCGAAGACCTTTTCATTTCCGTCCACTCTTCGGACGAGATCAGCACCCCGCCTGGCACCGCTCTTTCGGGCCCCGGTCCCCACTCCACGACCTTTGTCCATTGCTGGCTCTTCCCCGCGCCGCCCCCAGCCCCGGACCAACCCGGCACGCCCCCAAAACGCTCACCCGCCATCCT
This sequence comes from uncultured Phycisphaeraceae bacterium, assembly GCA_964588585.1. Classification (GTDB taxonomy): domain Bacteria; phylum Planctomycetota; class Phycisphaerae; order Phycisphaerales; family UBA1924; genus JAEUIX01. The sequence goes on along the minus strand of CAZPPX010000039.1, from coordinate 3,250 downwards.
CTTTTGCCACGGCGCCCGCACACAGATCGATTCCATCGGGCCAGCCCTCGCACCCATGGCCGAGCGTGCCGGGGCCGCGCTCATGCTCGTCTCCTACCGCGGCTTCGGCCGCTCCAGCCCCGCCGAGCCCAGCCGCGTCTCCACCACCAACGATGCCCTCGCCGCGCTCGCCGCCCTTCGCGCCAGGCCAGATATCGACCCCGACCGCATCGTCGTCTTCGGCTACAGCCTCGGCGGCATCCCCGCACTCGCCTGCGCCACCCGCTACAAACTCGCCGGCGTCGTCGTCGGCGGCACCTACTCCACCGCCGCCGCAGCCCTCCGCGATCGCGACATGGCCCACCTCGCCTGGCTTCTGGGTGACACCCACGACCCCGCCGTCAACGTCACGCGCATGGTCGGCATCACCCCGCTTTACCTCTTCCACGGCGAAACCGACTCCGCCTGCCTCGTGCATCACGCCTACACCATCGCCGCCGCAGCCGCTTTGGCTGGCGTACCCCTCAGGCTCGACATCGTCCCCAACGCGGGCCACCGCTCCATCTTCCGCGATGCCCCCTGGGTCATGGAACGCGTCGCTGCCTTCGTGCGTGGCGTCACCCAGCAGCCACCGATTCCCCAGCCTGCCGCACCTGTTAGCCAAAACTGAGGGATTGCCCTGTGCCCCTCGCGATTCCTGTCTGTTTCAGCAATCCACACCGTGCGAACCTCTTGCATCCCCGCGTCGAATAGACGATAGTTAATCCATCGCGATCGCGTGTTTCGGAACGGTCCCAATGAACCCGCTTCGATCCACGAGTCGCGACGACCGTGCGGGATCTGCAGACCCGTGCGGGCGATGAGCCGCGGGCGACGGTCCGCGGGGGAAAGTTTGGCGGCCTCGGCATCCTCCGAGGTGACGGCTAGGCATGGTTCCCGTGTAAAGGAGGTGATCCAGTGTCGATCAATGGATGTAGTCAGGGGCTGCGCGTCTAACGCGTAGACTCGACGGAGTCTGCGTCGCGCAGTCTCTGATCTCAGCAGAAATGCAACACCCGCGGCGGCCTTCCGCCGCGGGTTGTTTTTTTGGCCAGTTCATGGCCATCGCCGAGACAATTGGGGGAACCTGTGTCCATGCCCTCGCGAACACTTATGGGTCGATGACCAAGACGCGTCATCGCGAAACATCTTTTGCGGGGGCCCACACATGTCATTTTTGGTTCGATCCACGCTCGGCGCGATCAGTGCATCAATTCTCCTCAGCGGTGCTGCGCACGCGCAATGCACCTAGTGCCCAGTGCCCGATGCCTAATGCCTAACTCGGCCCAATGCCTACCGCCGCCCCCCCCGCCCTTCGCCGCGTCCCCCACATCACCCCCGGCACCAGGCACCCGCATAACACCACATTGCGCACCATCGCCCCCTCTGGCGACGTGCCACCCAGCCCGCCAAAGCACCAGCACGCCACGTCAGTCCCGCCGTGCGCGGCCACCCACACCAGTGTCGCCAGGTACACCTGAAACACGATCAGCAAGCCCATCCCTGCAGCCGCTGACCGCCGCCCGGCGCGACCCCGCCCCAGAATCAGCCACATTCCGACCAGCAGTTCGCCCGCGATGATGCCAGCGGCAAGCCACCACCCAACACCGTCCAGCACCCTTAAGGGTACAACCCCCTGATCCCGCATCATGCTGACGAATGCCGCTGGCCCGTGGCGAACGCCACCGCCGAAACCGAGTTCGGCATGGCTTGAAATCGCTTTCATGCTCCCGGCAATCAGAAACGCCAGGCCGACCACCAGTCGCCCTGCCCCGCTCAGCCAGGTTTGCGTGCGGGCGTCCCCATTTTCAGGGCTCGGTTGGTTGCCGGATTCAGGCATAGGAAAGCCACTGGAAAGTCGGAATCGCCGATGGATTTGAAACCGGGCAACCCGCCAAAGCGGATAGCCTAGTGTACGGGCGTGTGATACACTGCCCATGTGCCTGAGTCTGGGCATCGGCTGCGTTCTGTGGCCGGCCCAGTGGCCGCTCTCGCGGCGTCTCATGTAAAGGAGTGCTGATGGACCTGTTCAACGTCGCCCTTCGCGCCACCCGTCGTCCGCGCCGCCAAGGCGTCATCTCGCGGGCGTTCACGCTCATCGAACTGCTGGTGGTCATCGCCATCATCGCGCTCCTCGTCGCGATCCTTCTGCCCGCGCTGGGCGAGGCCCGCTGCACAGCCAAGGCCGCGCTCAACGCCAGCAACCTGAACCAATACTGCACCGCGACGCATTCCTACGCGTCGGAATTCCAGGACCGCATCTGGTCATTCACATGGCGGGCCGCGGCGGGTGCCCAGCCGCGCAACTTCCGCACGCAGTTTGCCGATCTTCAGAGTCCGGGCGAAGACGTGCAGGCCGCGCACTTCCAGGCGGTGGACATCATCCGCCGCCGCGCCCCGAACCACGAGAACTTTCCGCAGCAGGACAACTGGATCCCCCACATCCTGTACAGCCACCTCGTGCTCATCGACTACCTCGGTGGTCGCTTGCCCGAGCCGATCGTGCGGTCGCCGATGGACACGTTGCGTGCCTCGTGGGCAGAGGATGCGATTGCTGCCGGTAATCAACTCGCCGCTGCTGGCATCGCCGCGCCGGGTAACGCCCGCTGGCCGTACAGCAGCAGTTACACCATCAGCACGGCCACGTTCACCCCAGACAAGTTCACGTCTGCTGGTGGCGAACTTCGTTCCGTAAGTTGGAATACGTTTACCTACAACCCTGGTACAAACAGCTCATATCGATTGGGTAATCGCCGCTTGTCCGACGTGCAGTTTCCGGGCCAAAAGATTCACGCCTATGAATACATTGATCGCACGTCTTGCCGCCAGACCCGGTATGTGCCCTACATGCACGGCAGTGCGAAGATGACGGCCACTAGTTTTGACGGGCACACAAAGATTCACAAGGCCGTTGACTTGCAGAAGGGTGGTTACACGCGATTCAACGCCTCCGCCACAGGCGGAGTGGAGGTCGCGCCGATTGACTACACGCCAAATACAATCATCGGAGATCCGCTTTGGATCGGCAACACAGCCATGGCCAACGGTCGCCCACCTTTCGCGCGCCACACCATTGGTGGCCTCAAGGGAACCGATCATGGTGCGTCTCGCGGTATCTTTGCAAACGCCCCGGACGCATACACGTTTCCCTGATCTAGCGAAAATGGGAACCTTGACTTGAGGGATCTCTGAACAACCTGCGCGCAACCTCTGGCGATCGGATAGCGTATCG
>CAZPPX010000038.1:0-22014 GCA_964588585.1 uncultured Phycisphaeraceae bacterium | reverse complement strand
TTCCTTCAACTCAATTGCAATCGGAGTTGTCCAGAAAGCAGGGGGGGACTACAGAGGAACGCGGAGGGAAATGCTGAGGTGAACAGGAGGTGCCGAATCCGATCCCGTTCCCCACTCGGCGTCTCTCTGCGTCTTGTCTCCGCGTCCTTTCGCTCTTAACCCAGGCCTTCGACCTGCGTGCTGCCGGCGACTTCGGCCGGGGTCGTGACGGCCTTGAGGCACTTGATCTTGCCGTCATCGACCAGCGGCCGCATGCCGTCGGCGATCGCGGCGGCGCGGATCTTGGTGAGCGGCTCCTGCTTGAAGGCCATGTCGCGGATTTCGCTGGTCATGTGCATCATCTCGAAGATGCCCTTGCGCCCGCGGTAGCCGGTCTTGTTGCAGTTGTCGCAGCCCACGGGCATGTGGACCTTGCCCTGGGCCTCTTCGGGGGTGATGCCGACGAGCGAGAGGTACTTGTGATCGGGCTCGGGGTCCACGGCCTTGCACTTGGGGCACAGCACGCGGATGAGGCGCTGGGCCATGATGGCCTGGATGGCGCTGGCGACCAGGAACGGCTTCACGCCCATGTCGGTGAGACGGGTGATGGCGCTGGGCGCGTCGTTGGTGTGCAGGGTGCTGAAGACCAGGTGGCCGGTGAGGGCGGCCTGGATGGCGATCTCGGCCACTTCGCGGTCGCGGATTTCGCCGACCAGGACGATGTTGGGTGCCTGGCGGAGCATCGTCTTGAGGATGAGGGAGAAGGTGAGGCCGATCTTCTCGCGCACCTGGCACTGGTTGATGCCGGTGAAGTTGTATTCGATGGGGTCTTCGGCGGTGATGATCTTCTTGTCGGGGCGGTTGAGGACGTCGAGGGCGGAGTAGAGGGTGGTGGTTTTGCCCGAGCCGGTGGGGCCGGTGACGAGGAAGATGCCGTTGGGGCGGCGGATGATCTTGTTGAAGGAGGCGAGCTGGTCTTCCTCGAAGCCCAGGTTGACCAGGCCGATCTTCACGCTGTCGGGACGGAGAATACGGAGGACGACGGACTCGCCGTGGTAGGCGGGGCAGGCCGAGACGCGGAAGTCGATGGTGTCCGGATCGACCTGGATTTTGATGCGGCCGTCCTGCGGGGCGCGCTTCTCGGCGATGTTCATGCCCGCGGTCAGTTTCAGGCGGCTGAGGACCGCGTTCTGCATGCGTTTGGGCAGGTTGTCGCGCTCCATGCACACGCCGTCGATGCGATAGCGGAGTCGGACGCGGTCGGCCATGGGCTCGACGTGGATATCGCTGGCCCGCATCTTGCACGCTTCGGTGAGGATGCGGTTCACGAGACGGACGATCGGGGCCTCTTCGCCCGTGATGTCGATGGATTTGTCGACCGAGCGGTCCACCGAGCGATCCACGGATTTATCGATGGATTCGGAGACGAGGCTTGCCCCGGCCTCGACCATCTTGGTCTGCTTGAGTTTGCCCTCGATGAAACTCTTGATCTGCGAGCGGCTGGAGAGCCGCAGGTCCAGTTCCGCGTTGAGGCGGAAGCGGAGCATGTCCTGCATTTCCAGGTCGTTGGGGTCGTGAACGATGAGCGTGAGCCGCCCGTTGTTCTTCCCCATGGGCAGGATCATGTGCTTCTTGATCAGGTCCTCGGGGATCAACTTGGGGTCAACCTGGGCCGCGACGCCGCCCGCGGCGAGGTCGACGTACTCCATGTTGAACTGGTTGGCGAGGGCCTTGGCCACCTGGTCTTCGGTGCAGAAGTTCATCTCGACGAGGGCATCGCCGAGGCGCTTGCCGGTGCCGCGAGACTTGGTCTGGGCCTGATCGACCTGGTCGGCGGTGACCATGCCCCAGCCGACGAGAATGTCACCGAGTTTCTTGCGGGATCGTGCCATGGGGAGATAGGGATAAGGCTCAGGGGCAGGGGAGGAAGTACGCGGCGATGTAGTCCGACAGGTCGTCGGGATCGACGGTGTAATCACAGTTGTAGTCCGCAAAACCGCACGGCGGCGAAGCGAAGTAGCAGGCGATGTAGTCCGAAAGGTCGTCGGGGTCCATGAAGCCGTCGCGATTCACATCGACGGTGGGGTTGTAGCAGCCGTCGGCGATCTGAAAGCGGTAGTCGAAGTCGGCGACGGGTGGCTGACCGGTCACGTCGCACAAGAGCAGTCGCACGCCGCCGCTCAGGCGAGGAACGACCCTGAATACGCCGTTCGGGGGATCGCTGGCACCGGTGTTGTCAGCAACCTTGATCTGCCGGAGCGCACCGCCGGTCTCGGGGGCCTCGAACGTCAGGGTGAAACTGGAGGTCAAGTCGTCCCAGTTGGCGCCATTCTGGCGTTCGACTTTGACGCCGGTCGCCGGGTCGGTGCCGCTGGCAATCCTTACCGGCCCATAGAAACGAACCAATGCCGACTGCGGGCTGGTCGCGCGGAAGAAAGCCTGGCGGCCGATCGTGCCTGGGGTGGGCCGAACCGGCGGCATGCAATCGTTGTTGTAAAGCGCGAAGGGCACACGCCCGATCGCGCCGCAGCCAATCGTCATCGATCCCAGGACGTAGTTGGGCAGCGGCGAGAGCGAAACCCCGCCAACGGTGGCGGTGGCGGGTGATTGCCAGGTGCCGCCGGAGTTGTTGGCGTTGACGATGACCTGCCCCCGTAATCCGCCCGCGCCGATGCTGGTGGTGCCGGTGAGGCTGCCGCCGATGGTGATGCGCTTATCGGTGGCGAGGGTGCCGATGGTGAGGCCGCCGGACGAGTTGGTGCCGACGCTCAGACTACTGCTCGAACCGGTCATGCTTCCCGTGACCGCGATGGGGTTGCTGGCATCGCTGGTGATCTGAACGTTGGCCGAAAGATTGCCCGCAACGCGGAGGCCGGTTTCGCCGGTTCCGCCGGAAAGCGATTGGGCCTTGAGGCTACCTGTGAAGTCTCCCGAGGTGGCCTTGACGAGTCGCACCTGTGTTATGCCGACGGAGGGGTTTTCGCTTTGGATGTTGGCGTGGATGGATGCAGCGGTGATGTTCCGCAGGAGTCCCAGTGACCAACCTTTGACGGTGACTGGTGTTGATGACGTGCCAATCGACCCGTATGCAATCAAGGTGTCGATGTTGCCGCCTTCAACCAGCACGTTTCCGAGAATTGAGCCTGTGCCAGTGCTCGAGTTGCCGACGAGGAAGCTTCCAAGGTCGCCGCGCACAGCCGTGTCACTCGTGTCACGATCGATAACTTCGACTGAACCTGTGACTGATCCGCCAATGATCCCCTGAACGATTCCGTGTGATCGGATGGAGCCGACGTTTCCGCTACACCGCAATAATTCGACGATCAAGTCACCGGTGTAATAGATGGGCGGCTCCGGCGGCGGGGGCTGCGGGACGTTTGGGTTTACAATGGGTTGGAATCTGATCTCTCCAGCACTGTCAAATGGCGAACTATCGTTTGCGCCTGTGATCTTTAGGATTACGAGTTGCGAGGTAGCGATCTCGATGGTGATATAATCAATATCATTTAGCGGATTCGTCGCTCGGAGATTGATCAGGGTCGAGCCAAACGGCGATGAGGCACGAATCACGATTCTGGCGCGGGTTGCGTTGTTCGGATCGACCTCGTTCTGCACGATAGTCGTCCCAGATACCGGGCTGAGTTCGATGTTGAAGAGTTGGCCTTGGGCAGCAGATGATATGAAAAGGCAGAGGGCGGTGAAAATAGATGCCCGATAAGTCATTGTGATCTCCGTTGAATAAATAGCGCGATGGCAACAAGAAACAAAGGTGTTATCGCAGGCGACGGTATCGTTGCCGCGATGCGCAGTCCATACGGCGAGAAGGCGTCGATCGGGAATGCCCCGCTCCCATTGTAATCCGCGCGATCGCTAAACTCGGGAAACTGGAAAAACGTACTGCTGCCATAGGCCGCACGGCCCGTGCGGTCTGGGTCGGCGTTCTCCAGCCATTCTCCAAGCCCCCCCGAGACATCCAGCAACCCCCACGGCGACCGCACAAGTGGGTACGAGCCCACGTTGACATACGGATCGAACGGATGCGGACCCGCCAGGCCAGCACTTGTTTCGCCGCCTTCTTCCGGAAGCCCGATCACGAGTGGTTCGTTACCGCCGTCGGGGTAAAGCCAGTATCCAGGCAGGTTGGAGCCGAAGCGGTCGGGATCGAAGTACGCCGCCTTGAACCACTCGTCCTGGGTTGGAATCCAGAATCGCGCGCCGGGACTGTGCGTCAGTTGATCCGTGAACGGCGACACGTCGTTAAATGTGCTCGTGTCGTACGCACCGTTCTCGAAGGCCCAGGCCTCGTTCACTTTGCCGTTGTGCAACCAGTTGACAAACCGCGCGGCCATGCGCCACGACATGTCCGCCGCGTACTGCTCGGAACCCGCGACGACGTGATACTGCCCGGGTGCAAAGTCGTAGCGAATCCACGACCCGTTGATGCCCGGGGCCTCGGGGTTGCCCGTGTAGTACGGCGTGTATGCGCGGACGAACTCCAGCCACTCGGTCGTTGTCACCTCGCGCTCGGCGAGGCGATACTCGTAGGCGACAGCGCCAACACCGGCGTTGGAGAAGAGTTCGCCGCCGGGATACGCCGCATTGCCCGCTGCCCGCACGGTGCGAAAGGGCATGCCATACTCGAACGACTGCTCCTGTCCATGCGCGGCCGCTGACGCAAGCGCGACGAACATGCACAAGAATGCTGATCCGATAACGGGGTTCTTCATGCGGTTCAAGAGCATCGGGCCAAGGGTATCCGCTCGGCCTGTCATCGCGCGGCGCACGCCGACACCCGCGGCAGCGCACGGCACGACAGCGACTTCCACGTCAGCACCGGCACCGCAACCGCCTGAGTCGCGACGGCTTGATTGTGCGCGGCCGCAGCAGCGTGCCCGCAGCCGCACCCACCCGGCGGGGCACCCCCCGGCGCGCCACTGCTGGCGGGCGACGCGGGTATGCTCGCCAAGGCCCGCAGCGTGCCCGGCGAAACCAGTGGCCGACACGCGGCATCCTGTGGGTGCGTTCCCGAGTTCACCACCCCCAAATTCACCTTTGACTGACAGCACGATTCCATCATGTCCTCCCCACGTCCCTCACGCCTCTGGCTGCGGTCGGCTTCTCGTCACCGCCGGGCCGACACACGAGCCGATCGACCGGGTGCGGTTCATCGGGAACCGCTCGTCTGGCCGGATGGGCATCGCCCTTGCCGAGGCTGCCGTGGCGGCGGGTTGGCAGGTCACGCTCCTGCTGGGGCCGACGCCACGAACATGTACCGATTCGCGTGTAGAGGTCCATCGGTTTCAGACCACGGCAGACCTTGAATCTCTGTTGGGGCTGCATTTCCCGCAATGTGACGTTCTGGTGATGGCGGCAGCGGTCGCGGATTACCGGCCCCGACCGGCGCCTGAGGCCTCGCACGGCAAACTCAAACGCGATCCCGCCGGGCTGACGCTGCATCTCGACCCGACTCCTGACCTGCTCGCCGGGTGTGCCGCGAAGCGGAAACCCGGGCAGAAACTGGTGGGATTCGCGCTGGAACCCCGGGAACGCATGATCGAATCAGCTCGCACCAAACTGGTCAGAAAGGATGTTGACACCATCGTCGCCAACCCACTGGAAACAATGGATGCCGAGGCAATCGAGGCGAGCGTGATCGGACGTAGGGGAATCCTTGCTTCGACGCCGGGACCGATGGACAAGGTCGCGTTCGCGGCGTGGCTGCTGGGGGTGTTGAGGGGGATTCGCGACGTGCGTGCCGACGGGTGAGGTGTTGGTGGGCATCTGGGAACGGGATCGGGGACTCACCACCGAGGCACCGAGACACAGAGAAGCACCGAGGAAGAAGTCCATTCAATCGGGACGGGAACGGCGAGGGGATCGTGCTGTAGCCATGACTGACCGCCCTGGGCCATCCCGTGCTGCGCTGTTCGCCTCGCGCGTTCGACGGGCGTTGCCCGTGGTGGTGTGCGTAGTGGTGGGGCTCGTCGTGACGGCGGGGCTGACGGGCGCGGGGGCGTGGAATCTCCGCACGGCGGACTTGAGCACCAAGTCGAGTGTGCGTGTGTCGACCGGCAGCGTGAGCAACCCCGCCGCGCAGCGGGCCCTGATCGACATTGCACGATTTGACGGGCTGGGTGCGTCGTTCAGTTACTCGCGACTGCTGTTGGGCATGCCCGTCAAGCCTGGCGATACGAGCGTGCTGCCCGTGCCGCCACGCGATTGGACTGGTCGGATCATGGTGCCCTGGTTGACGGGTGAGCGACCGTGGCCCGAGCGGCCGCGACAGGAATGGCGCGAGGTCAAGGTGGCCGGGTTCCCCTTCCGATCGTTCTGGTGCGATCTGGTACGTGTGAGCACGCCCGCCAAGGGCGGCCACGAACTGCGCATCGAAGGCGGCTGGCTCTTCGGCGAGTCGTTCCAATTGGCGACGGCGACATCATGGCAAAACGACTACCCGATCATCGTGCCCTATCGCCCGATCTGGCCGGAACTGGTGGGGAACGTGGCGTGCTGGGGCGGGCTGTTTGGCCTGCTCGTATGGGGGCCAGGGCTCGCGCGGCGAGTTCTGCGCGGGGCCCGCGGACGCTGCGTGGCCTGCGGCTATGACCTGAAGGGCCTGCACTCAGCGTCACGGTGTCCGGAGTGCGGCTTTGCGGTGTCGGGCGACTTGTGAAGCGGTGAAATGCGCGCCAATTGAGAACCTTCCTGCGGTCAACTACATTTCCCACTCATCAAAGGAACGCTTTCATGACCATCACGCTCGCCGACGCCCGCCGCATCATCGCCGCTGCCGAGAAGAAAGCCGCGGAGATCAAGCAGCCCATGAACATCGCCGTGGCCGACGGCGGCGGCAACCTGATCGCGCACGTCCGCATGGACGGCGCGTGGCTGGGCTCAATCGACATCTCCATCAAGAAGGCCTATACGGCGCGGGCCTTCGACATCACGACCAAGGACCTCGCGACGCACGCGCAGTCGGGCCACCAGTTCTTCGGCATACACGCCTCAAACGACGGCAAGATCATGATCTTCGCCGGCGGCATCCCGCTTAAGAAAGGCGGTACCGTGGTCGGTGCCATCGGCGTGAGCGGCGGTTCGGGCGATCAGGACCACGCCGTGGCCGAGGCTGGCGCGGCAGCGCTCTGAAGCAGCGGGCTCGAAGCCACATCTCGGAGGGAGGGGGGTGGGGGAGGGTTGTTTTCTGTTCCCGTTCCTCAGCGTCAAGTTGCGCCCTCTTGCCCGCGCTTCCGCACCCATTTCCGTCAGTCTTAACTCGGGGTTCCTCGGCGTCCCTCTCCACGCCCTCTCTGCGTTCATCCCCCTACGGCTTCGCTGACTCTTCCCGCATCTGCCGCGCACGCTCCATCAACGCCGCCTCGGCTCCCGCCGCATCCGCCTTCTCCGCCACGGGTGATAGGTCGAAGTGCCACTCGATCCGCGTGCGCCGCGTCCCCGGAATGGCCGCCGCGATCAGGTCGATTCCCGGATACTCGTGCAGCGGCGCGTGGGCCTCGCGGCTCGTCTGCATCGGCTCATACCCGGGCATCGCCAGACGCACGTCATACACGCCAAAGAACGTGAACTCCGTCTCCACAGGCGTACGCCCAACCTCATAGTCATTCAGCCACACAATCGCGCCCGACGGCTCAGACGTGATCGCAATCACCCGCTCCTGACGACCGCAGCCGCCAAGCGCGAGCGTGATCGCGGTCATCCCCACGCCGATCGTGTTGACAGACGTTCGTCTCACGCCGCGATGTTATCCGGCCTTGGGCGCACTCGGCCCGCCGCCACCACCGCCCTTGGGCTTGCCGCCACCCCCCGAGCCGCCAAACAGCAGATTGTCCATCGCCGCCACACCCGGGCCCGCAAAGAACAGGCCCACCGCCATCAGCAAGAGCGCAAACTGCCAGAGCAAAGGCATCCAACTCGGCACATCAAAGATTGGTTTGTTGGGCAGGAACCCCAGCAGCGCGTTCCCTCCTTGGATCGCCGGGCCGATCTGCGTCAGCCACATCGCGCCGAGCATCACGCCCGCCTGCCCGAGTGCCGCCAGGCGTGTGAGCAGGCCGACGAAGATCGCCGCGCCGCCGACCAGTTCAGTGAGCGCCACCGACCACGCCAGATACACCGGAATCGAACCGGTAGACAACCGTGCAGGCCATAGTGTCATGCCCGGCTTTTCCGCGGGAGCGATCGCCCCCGCATGCATCGACAGGGCTAGCCCATACACGCGCCGGACCCGCACCGGGCTCGGAAAGTCGCTCGCCTCGTACACCTTGCCAGCGCTCGACGGGGGCGTCGCGGCAGGTGCCGGCACCGCCTGAGTCTTCACTGCCGCGATCGGGCCCTCGTCGTCGTCTAGGCCCTCGATCGACGCCGTCGCCGTCCGCGGCCGCGCCACCGGAATCGTTGTTCCCGATCCCGAACCCCCCGTGCCCGAGCCTTTGGGCGCATCGGTCTTCTTCTTGCCTGCGCCAGCGGCGCTTCCGTTGGGCTTCGCGCCCTTGCCGTTGGCCGCGCGGTTCTCGCCGGGAGCCTTCTCACCAGGCTCAGTCGCGGGCCCAGCAGGCGGCGGCAGCGGCTTGTCCGGCCCAGCTGGCTTGGGCGTTTCTTCAGGCGTACCAGGTGGAGAGGTCTTTGGTGCCGTGCCCCCAGGAGTGCTGGTTGGCGTGTTGCTTGGCGTACCCGCGCCGAGCGCCACGCCCATGTTGGCCAGCACTGCGGCTTTCTCCCCCTGGACCTCCATGAACTCCATCACCTTCCCCGCCCCGGCCCACACAAACGTCACCGCGAGTGCCAGCCTCAGGCACAAGGGCGTCCACGCAAGGGCGATCCGTTCACGGGTCTTCATGAGCCTCCCAGCATTCGAGCGCACAAACCGCGCAGCAAACCGACCCGTGCCATCGGCCGTTCGTCGGCTCGGCCGCGAATATCGCTCCGACCGAATCTCCTACCATGAAGGTTGCCGCGGGCGTGGCGGAACTGGCAGACGCGCAAGACTTAGGATCTTGTGACCGCAAGGTCGTGCAGGTTCAATTCCTGTCGCCCGCATTCAGCCGCCGCAGGCCCAACCCCTGCAAGCGTTTACAGGCCGCCCCATTCGCGTGTACGGCTGCACAGCCCCCCGGCAATCCGCCTTGCTTTCAGCCCCCGTGGCCAAATCGGGCCGGTTTCGTCTTGCCGGTCCGGTCCCGATGGGGTATCTTGTCCCTGTACCACGGTGAGGGAGGATAGGGATATTCCGCCCACACTTTGGCCAGTGGTTGTGCACGCTCAGACTCCCCTAAGGGCCTGAGCGCGGCGGTACGTTTGCCGCCATCCCAGTTCGTCTGGGGTTTGCCCTACACGCTGCGGAGGAGAGAGCCTCGTCGATCCCGCCTTTCCTGGCGTGATCGGCGGGAAGCGTTCTCGTTCCGGGCGGCAGGCCATGCACGATCACCTCCACCCACGCACCGCGCACTCCTCCCGGGCCATTCAGTCCCAGGAAGTCCGCGCCGGCAGTGGGGGGGGGGCAGGGCCGCAACTCGTCGGCACAAGCCCCGCGATGGCGCGGCTACGCAAACTCATCGCCGCCGTCGCTGGCCGTGATTGCACGGTGCTCGTCCAAGGCCCCTCTGGTGCGGGTAAGGAACTGATCGCCCGCACCGTGCATCACCAGAGCCGCCGGGCCGATGGGCCCTTCGTGGCGGTCGATTGCACGGGCTTGCGTGACACGCTCCTCGAATCGCAACTCTTCGGCCATCAGAAGGGGTCGTTCACGGGTGCCGAGCAGGCGACCATCGGCTTCATCCGCGCCGCCGACGGCGGCACGCTCTTCCTCGACGAAATCGGCGAGATGGACATCAAGACTCAGGCCAAACTGCTCCGCAGCATCCAGGAGCGGTGCGTGGTGCCGCTGGGTGCCGTGAAGCCGATTCCGGTCAATGTCCGCGTCCTTGCCGCCACCCATCGCGACCTGAAGGCCATGGTTAGTCGGGGCGAGTTCCGCGAAGACCTCTATTTCCGCCTCGATGTCGTGCGCGTCGAGGTGCCGCCGCTCAAAGCTCGGCCGACGGACATTCTCCCCCTCGCCGATCACTTCCTGTGGCAACTCGCGCACCTCTACGAAGAGCCCGTCAAAGCGCTCTCGCCCGAAGCCAAGGCGCTGCTCAAGGCCTATCCATGGCCAGGCAACGTCCGTGAACTCGCCAACGCCATCGAGCACGGCGTAGTGCTCTGCTCCGGTGACGAAATCGGTATCGCCGACCTGCCCGAGCACGTCCGCGGCGGCACGCCGATGGCCGCGACCGCCGCCGATGGCCCGATCGTGACCCTGGAAACCGCCGAGCGCACGCTCATCGCGCGGGCCCTGAAGGCAACGGGCGGCAATCAGCGCAAAGCCGCTGAACTCTTGCGGATCGAACGCCGCCGCCTGGCCCGTAAAATCGAACGCTATGGCCTGGGTACCGCCGACCCCGACTGACGACAACCAGCATGACGAGGGGCACGCCGACCGGCAAGCCTCCGGCACCTCGCCCGAGGACGATGTGCAAGCCGCGCTCGCCGCTCACCCACAACTGGCCTGGTGGTTCCCGCCCGCGTGGCTTCATCGCGGCATCCTGATGGGCGTGATCGTCGCCCTGCTGGTCGGCGGGTTCATCTGGGTGGCGCGGCTTGTCGGCGCGGGCGCGTGGCTGCCGGTCGGCGTCGCGTTCGGCGCGCTGGTGTGTGCCGTGCCCCTGATCGTGATGATCCGGTGGGATCGTGAGCGCGGGCTGTGGATGATCGGCACGCTCATGCTGCTGTTTCACGTCGCGTTCATGGTGCTCCTCGTGCGCGACCTGGCCCCGCGCCTGCTCGCGGGCCGGGCCACCATTGCCGATGGCATCGCCCTCGCCTTCATGCTGCTGATCCAGTGTCCCTCGGCGTGGGTGCTTCTCGGCACCACCGCCTGGAACTTCGCCCTTTCGCGCGACGCCAAGCAGGCGTGAAGTTGGTGCGTTGTGGCGTTGGAATCAAGCCAAACTTGCCCCGTTGCTCTCGATCACGCCCCGGTACCACCGTGCCGAGTCTTTGAGTGTGCGTTTGAGCGTCGAGTAGTCGACGTGGATCAAGCCGAAGCGTTGCGAGTAGCCGTGCTGCCACTCGAAGTTGTCGAGCAGCGACCAGTGGAAGTAGCCCCGCACATCCACCCCTTCGCTCGCAGCGCGGCGGAACTGCTGCAGGTAACGGCGCGTGTAATCGATTCGCTGAGTGTCGCGCACGCGGCCATCGAGATCGACCCAGTCGAGCCCCGCGAGGCCGTTCTCGGTGACGATGATGGGCAGTTTGTAGCGCTCGTACAGGAACTTCGGTCCCCAGTAGAGGGCTTCGGGCTCGATGAACCAGCGGAGCGCGTTCTGTGGGTGGCCTGCGGGGAAGGGCACTTGCACAGGGCGGCCATCGGCACCCGCCCCCCCCACACCCCAGCGCTCGGCGTCGTAGACGTTGATGCCGTAGAAATCGAGGGGTTGGCGGATGAGGTCCATGTCGCCCGGTGCGGGGCGTGGGGCGTCGGTGCCGTAGAGGCGCAGTCCGTCTTCCGGGTAGCGCCCGAACACGACGGGGTCGGCGAGCCAGGCGTTGTTCCAGAAGTCCTTCTTCACCACGGCGTGCGTCATCACCCGCGCGGCCTCGATATCGGCGGCGGAGTTCGTCGCCGGCACCTTGACGCGACCGATCGGTGCCCAACCGACAGTCGGCGGCTTCTTGGCGCGGGCGCGGATCACCTGCACGCTGCGCCCGTGGGCCATCAGCGCGTGATGGGCCGCCAGCAGCCGCTCGGCGTGGCCCTTGCGGGCATTGCTGGTTTGCAGGCCTTCGTTCTCGCTCGGCCCAAGGAAGATGTGCGGCTCGTTGAGCGTCATCCAGTGCTGCACGCGGTCGGAGAGGCGATCGACCACCGCGGCGGTGTAGTCGGCGAACCAGTTGGCGATGTCGCGGTTAAGCCACGAGCCGCGCTGATGGGCCCAGAGGGGCAAGTCCCAGTGAAACAGCGTGAGCCAGGGCTGAATGCCCGCCGCGAGGAGCGCGTCCACCAGGCGTTCATAGAACGCGAGGCCGGCCGCGTTGATTTTTCCATCAACCCCCGGCACGACGCGCGGCCACGATACGCTGAAGCGGTACGCCCGCAGGCCAATCTCGCGCATCAAGCCCACGTCCTCGGCGAAGCGGTGATAGTGGTCGGGGCCGACGTCGCCCGTGTGGTTGCCGTAGACGTTCTGGGGCGTGAAGACCTGGCCCGGCGCGTCGCCCAGCGAACCGGCAGGCGTGGCGTCGTGCGTGAAGGCATCCCACACGCTCGGGCCCTTGCCGTCGGCGTTCCACGCGCCCTCGATCTGGTAAGAGGATGTGGCTGCGCCCCAGACGAAGTTGGCGGGGAAGGTGTTCATGGGGCGATTGGTCCGGGGCCGGTCTCACAGATGATCGATGAGCGGCGAAGGTAGGCGTCGTGCGGGCACGCGTGGCGCGGTGTGCTTTCACGGAGTCGTATGGGATGACGACGCGGCAAGATGCTGAGTCCGCGCCCACTTATCACCGGCGCATGCTCAGCGCGTTCCGTCTGCAACCCCCCGAGCCCGGGGTATTGCATCCACCCCCCGCAAGGCTGGTACAGACCGACCTCACTTTGGCCGATCGCGTCCGTAAGGCGATGCCCGCAGCAAACGCGGGCCGAACGCCTCTCGGCTTGTCAACCGGCGCGCAGGCTTTCCGGCCGCGCGCACACAGGAGTTCCCATGCGAAAAATGCGCTTCATGATCCCCGCCGTTCTTCTCTCCGCCTCGTTCGCCACCGCCGGCGACAACGGCGTGACCGACAAGCAGATTCTCCTTGGCCAGGCCGCCGCCCTCAAGGGCCCCGCCTCCGCCCTCGGTGAAGGCATGCAGGCTGGCATGCAGGCTTATTTCGCCCGCGTGAATGCGGCGGGTGGGATCAACGGTCGCACCATCGAACTCAAGACCGTCAACGACGGCTACGAGCCCGAGAAGTGCGAAGCCGCCACCAAGATGCTCGTCGAGCAGGACAAGGTCTTCGCGCTCATCGGCTACGTCGGTACCCCGACGGCCAAGGTCGCCGCGCCCATCGCCGCCGCCGCGGGCGTCCCATTCATCGGCGCGTTCACCGGCGCCGAACTCCTCCGCTCGCCCCACACGCCGACCATCGTGAACATCCGCGCCAGTTACTTCCAGGAAACCGAGACGATGGCCAAGCTGCTCGTCGAGCAGAAGGGCTTCAAGAAGGTTGCCTGCTTCTATCAGAATGACGCGTTCGGCCAGGCTGGCCTCGCGGGCATCGAGAAGGCCCTGAAGGCCCGCAACATCGAGTTGTGCGCCAAGGGCACTTTCGAGCGCAACACCGTGGCCATTGCCGACGCGCTCAACACCATCGCCGGTTCCAGCCCTGACGCCATCGTCATGGTCGGCCCCTACAAGCCCTGTGCCGCGTTCATCAAGGCCGCCCGGGCCAACGACG
The DNA here is from genome assembly GCA_964588585.1 of uncultured Phycisphaeraceae bacterium. Lineage (GTDB taxonomy): Bacteria > Planctomycetota > Phycisphaerae > Phycisphaerales > UBA1924 > JAEUIX01. The sequence goes on along the minus strand of CAZPPX010000038.1, from coordinate 8,541 downwards.
CGACCAAGAACGCGGCGCTCGTGAACATCTCCTTCGTCGGCACCACCGCCCTCATCGGCGAACTGGGCGGCGCGGGCGACGGCACCATTGTCACTCAGGTCGTCCCCTTCCCCTGGGACCAGAGTGTCGCGGTCGTCAAAGACTACAACGAGGACATGAACAAGGCCGGCCACTCGGGCAAGGTCGATTTCATCAGCCTCGAGGGCTATCTCGCCGCCAAACTCTTCTGTCAGGTCGTCTCCAAGATCGAGGGTGCGCCCACCCGCGAGAAGTTCTTCTCCACCCTCACCGGCGTGAAGAACTTCGACCTCGGTGGCGTAACGCTCACCTTTGGCTCCAACGACAACCAAGGCATGGACCAGGTCTTCGTCACCACCGTGCAGGGTGGCAAGCCCGTGCCCGCCTCGGGCAGCGTGGCCGAAGTTCCCACCAAGTGATCACCTTCTGAATCGTTGACACGACACCCATGAGCCGGGATGTGCTAGCGCGCGTCCCGGCTTTTCCTGAAACACTCGGAGGGCGAGATGGCCTCGATCAAAACGAGATTGGTGCTGCTGAGCGGCGCGTGCCTGGCCGCCACCGTGGGCGTGGTCGTCGCGTTCTCGACCCTGCGGCAAGGTCGCGATTCACGGGCCGCTGCGGAGCGCGAACTCGTGGCGCTCGCGGAGCGCAACGCCTCCGAGGTGCAGCGCCGCATCGGCTCGGCGTTCAGCGCCGCGCGTCTCGTCGCCGGCACGCTCGGGGCCACGCAGGACCCCAAGATCAAACTCGACCTCAACCGCGAGGCGGCTGCAGCGATCATGGAATCCACGCTCCGCGACAACCCTGATTTCCTCTCCGTGTCCACCGTGTGGGAGGTGGACGCCTTCGATCAGATGGACAGCGGCAACAAGGGCGTGCCCGGCCACGACCAGACCGGCCGATTTGTCGTCTCGTGCTATCGCAAGTCCGCCAATGAGTTTGGGCGTCGCGCCACGCCGACCTATGCCGAGGTGTCGGCCGCCGACGCGCGTCCGCGCACCATTGGCGATCACTACGCCCGTTTGAAAAAGGGTGCCCCTGCCGCGCTCACCGATGCCGGCCCCGCGCTGGGCGAACAGCCCGGCGGAAACCTCGCCGCCGTCGCCCTCGTGCCCGTTGCCGTGGGTGGAAAGTTCTTTGGGAGCGTGGTCGTCGAGTTCAACACCACGTTTGCCGCGGCCCTGACCGAATCCGACTCCGCCCGTGTGGAGATCCTCTCAAGTGGCGGCGCGCTCGTTGCCTCCGGGGACGAGGCCGCCAAACCCGGCACGCCGCCACAGGCCGGCGAGTCGCTCGCCGCCGCAATCAGCAACGCCGCCGCCGCCGATTCATCGATCGTCGAAGACGAAGGCCGCGTGGTCGCGGTCTCTACCGCCGTGACCGCCGACGCCGACCGCCCGTGGAAGGTGCTCGTGTGGGTTCCCGCGGCCGACATCTCCAGTGCGGTGATCTCGGCGGCGGTGACGCAGATCACCATCGGCGGCGTGTGCACCGTGATCGCCCTGGGCATCTTGTGGGTGTGCATGGGCTCGATCACGCGCCCGCTTGGCCGCCTCATCGATTCCATGCGCGAAGTCGCCTCGGGCAACGGCGACCTGACGCGTCGCCTCAACATCGTCCGCGCCGACGAGATCGGCCAACTCAGCCACTGGTTCGACCGTTTCATGGACAACATTCACGGCATCGTGAGCGAGGTCGCCGCCTCCGCCCGCGAGGTCGCCGCGTCATCCACGCAGATCGCCGCCAGCGCCGAGCACATGGCCGCGGGCATGGAAAAGCAGGAGAAGCAGACCCAGCAGGTCTCCGCCGCGGTCGAGCAGATGAGTTCCAGCGTGGTCGAGGTCGCTCGCAAGAGCGCCGAAGCCGCCGACACCGCCAGCGAATCGGGCCGGCAAGCCGCCGAGGGCGGCACCGTCGTCGGGCAGACCGTCAGCGAGATCAAGGGCATCGCGACGCAGGTGACGCAGTCCGCCCAGTCCGTGGGCGCGCTGGGCACCAAGAGCGAGCAGATCGGGCAGATCATCGGGGTCATCAACGACATCGCCGACCAGACGAATCTGCTGGCGCTGAATGCTGCGATCGAGGCCGCCCGCGCGGGCGAGCACGGCCGGGGGTTCGCCGTCGTCGCCGACGAAGTCCGCAAACTGGCCGAACGCACCACGCAAGCAACCAAGGAAGTGGCCAGCAGCATCAACGAGATTCAGCAGGAAACCCGCACCGCCGTCGAGCGCATCGAAGGTGGCGTGAAGCAAGTGCATGTGGGCGTCGAACTCGCCGGCTCGGCGGGACAGGCGCTGGCCAAGATTGTCGCCTCGTCGCAGGCGGTGCAGCAGATGGTGCAGGGCATCGCCGCTGCGGCCCAGGAACAGTCCGCCGCCGCGACCGAGATCGCCCGAAACGTCGAGCAGATCAGCATCGTGACGCGCGAGTCGGCCGAGGGCGCGAACCAGGCTTCGACGGCCGCGGCACAGTTGAGCCAGCGGGCCGAGTCGCTCCAGAAGATCGTGGGGCGGTTCAAGGTGTGATCAATGGCGGCAGGCTGCCCCCACGGTCAGCGGCATGCGATCCATCGGCGCCCAATCCAGCGAACCCGTGAAGGGTTTCGGGGGTAGAGTCATCTCTCCTACGGGGGCCCCATCGCCCCTCTGAGGGCTCTCGCATGGAATCCCCGAGCGCATCGAAGTCCGGCGGGCTGCTCGAACCCCGCCAACCGCTACCCGCGTCGCCGGCTGACGAAGCGCCGCGCCAAGGCGGCACGAGCATCATGCCCCTCGCCACGCCTCACGCGCGAACAACCTCAGCCACTGTCGCATCGGTCGCCGGTTCTGTGACCGAGCCTGCCGCCGAATCACCCTCGCTTGCGGACGACTCCTTCCTTCCAGCCTTCCTCGCCGAGCGCGACGTGCCCTGCCCGCACTGCCACTACAACCTCCGTGGCGCAGGCCGCGGTGGCACCTGCCCCGAGTGCGGCAAGCCCGTGCAACTCGGCGTCGTGGGCACCCGCCGCGCAGGCGTCATGCTCGCCGTCGTGCTCGGCCTGATCTGGGTGTTTCTTGCTGCCGGAATGAACGGTGCCCGCCAGGCCCGCGCGGTGTATGTCGCCGCCCAACCTGTCGCGTTCGCTTTCCCGGGCTTCACCGTCACCGGCTCTTCATTCACGCTCAGCACGGGCGGACGCCAACGGGTCACCACCTGGTCCTCCACCAATGGAAGCGCTCCGGTCGTCACCGTCAGCCCCGCGACGCCCGCTGCGCCGGCCGCCGCCGGGTCACCTCCGGCACCGATTCCCACACCCACGATCGCGCCGCAAGGTTCCCTCGGCGGACCCATCACCATCACCGTTCCCCGTGGCGTGCAAGGCACCCGCGCCACCGCCCCGCGGGCCGTCAACGTCCCCGGCATGCCCGCTGGCATGGCACCCCTCTTTGCCGCCGCCGCCTCACCCACCACGCCGGGCGTGCCCGTGTGGAGCCAGGTCGCCACGACCGATTGGGTTCTGCTGGGCTGGTGGATCGGTCTCGCGATTCTCGCCATCGTGGGCCTCATCGTCGTGCTCCTCGTGCGACGCCGGGCCAAGCGCCAGGGCGAAAGCCGCGTGGCCTCGCGCGTGGTCGTGGCCTGGGCCAGCGTGCTGTTCCTCGCCTATGCGGGTTATCACGCGCAGGCCTTCGTCCGCGATGTGCGGGGTTGGTAACGCGATTCTGCCTTGCGTGGCACGGCTGTGTTCGCCGCGCCTCGTGGCGACCTTCAAACGCCGCCGCATCCTGACGCTTGGCGCCTCGCAATGCCCGACCATTTCGGTCGTTCAGCCCACATGCCACGCTTCACCGTCTCCCGCGCGTTCCTGCTCGCCGCGATCGTGCTCTCCCAGCACGCCCACGCCCAGCCCGCGCGCTCGCCTGCCTCCCCCGACACGCCCAAGCCCACGGCCCTCCCCGCCATCGACCCCACATCCCCCGACTTCATCACCCGCTGCGTCAAGGCCGCCGACTACTCCGCGCGTCACGCAGGCCGCGTCGTGCTCATCATGCACAAAGGCCAGGTCGTCTTCGAGAAGGGGGAGTCCGACTGGCCCGTCGAACGCATGCATCCCCTCGCCAGCGGCACCAAGTCCTTCACGGGCGTCGCCGCGATGTTTGCCGTGCAGGACGGCCTGCTGACGCTTGATGAACTCGCGAGCGAGACGCTGACCGAGTGGAAAACCGATCCCCGCAAAGCGCGCATCACCATCCGCCAGTTGCTCACGCTCTCGTCCGGTCTCGATCCGTCCGACGACACCCTGGGCGGGCGCGGCGGCGGCCGCCTGCTCGGCCCGGGAACCGGCCGGCGCGATGAGCCGCAGCAGCGCGACCCGCGCGACGAGCCGGGCAACCTCTTCGCCTCCGCCTTGGGTGTCCCCGCGGTGGGCGAGCCCGGTGCGAAGTTCGCCTACGGCCCCAGCCACTTCTACGCGTTTGGGGAACTCCTGCGCCGCAAACTCGTCGCCGCGAAAGGCCCGATCACCGACGTGCATGAGTACTACGAGCAGAAGATATTCAAGCCCCTGGGCATCACCTTCCGCGTGGGCAAAGACCGTGCCGGCAACCCCAAACTTCCGGGCGGCGCGGTGCTGACCGCGCGCGAATGGGCCGCGTTTGGGCAGTTCATCCTCTTGAACGGCGCGAAGGACTTCCCCGCAGCCGAGGGCAAGCCCGCCACCCGCGTGCAACTGCTCAAGCCCGACCTGCTCGCCGAGTGCTTCAAGCCCTCATCCGCCAATCCCGCCTATGGCCTCACCTGGTGGCTTCTCACCACCGACACCGACGGTGCCGTGGCAGCACCCGCCGACGGCCCCGCCCGCGCTCCCGACGCGCCGCGCGAAGCGCTCCGCGAACGCCTCCGCCAGCGCGTGATGCGCGAAGAAGCCAAAGGCCTGCTCGGGCCGGATGGCAAGCCACTCACGATTCACATGGCCGCGGGCCTGGGCAAGCAGCGCCTGTTCATCCTGCCGCAATACGACCTGGTGATCGTGCGGTACGCCGAATCCAGCCGCGAAGGACTGGGCTTCAGCAACGCTGATTTCCTGGGTCTGCTGCTGAAGTGACGAGTGTCCCCAGGTGGTCCGGCGGTCCCCGCCGGACGGGTCCCGATTGTCACTCTCTCGGTGCCAGCCGCCCCCGCAGGTTGGGCTGCTGCCGTCCGTACTCGTCCTCGATGTATTGAGGCGAATACTGGGCCCGCAGGGCATCAAATCGGTCAAAGGGCGTTCGCTCGTCCTCGGGTGAGAGCAAGGGCTTCGAGCACGCGGGCAGCACGCCCGCGAGTATGAGGAGGGCCATCCCCGCCGCGCGAGTCGCACGTGCGCGTCCGCCAACTGCATCTTCCAAGCCATTCCGCCTCATGGCCCAAGCATAGCGAGCCGCCCGTCGTGCACGCCGATCTCGCCGCGGGTGTGCATCTGCCGCAGACCCTCATAGACCGCGGCGCACACGGCCGTCGCGAGATTCAGCGAGCGCTCCCCGGGCATCATGGGCAGCGAGACCAGCCGGTCCGCGTACTGGCCCAGCAGTTCGTCCGGCAGTCCCCGTGTTTCCTTGCCAAACACCAGGTGATCGCCCGCGCGCAGGTCCGCCTGCCACAGCGTCTGCGTCGCCTTGGTCGAAAAGAGCCACAGCCGCGCCGGCTGGACCGTGGCCAGGTAGCCATCCCAGTTCGCGTGCTCCAGCGGTGCGAGCCGTGTCCAGTAATCCAGCCCCGCGCGCCGGCACGCCTTCACGCTCGTCGAAAAACCCAGCGGCTGAATCAGGTGCAGTCCGCACCCAGTCGCGACGCACGTCCGCCCGATGTTCCCGGTGTTGTTGGGAATCTCCGGCTCGTGCAACACGATATGGAACAGGGGCGAAGGAGGCATGGACCGGATCATTGGTGCGTGCGCGCCCGTGCCGCGAGTATCAGCGCAATGAAAACGCCGGGCACGGGCCCGGCGTCTTCAAATCTCAAGTTTGAAGTCTCAAATCGTCTTCTTGACGAGCCTGGCTTCGGCTTCCGCTTCAGCGTCCGCTTCGGCCGGGCCCCGTCTTACTGCCCGCCCATCGCCTTCAGCGCCAGTTCCTCGGCCTTGCGTCGCGCCGCCACGCCCGGGTCCACAGCGATGATCAGTTCCACGTAACTCCGGAACCGGGGATCGAGCGGATTGCCCTGCCAGCGCACCGTGCCGTCGGTCGAGATGATGACGCAGTGGGGGATCGCCCGCACACCGACCGCCTTGTATAGCGTGTCCTTCTCGCGATCGTCGAACGTGTGGAAGTAGGCCAGTTCGTTCTTTGAACGCAGGTATCGCTCGACGGTCTTCTGGTCCTCGGTCGCGCCCGTGTTGCCGATGATCACCAGGTCCTTCTTCCACACCTTGGCGAGGTCATCCAGCATGGGCATGGCCCGCTTGCACGGGGCGCACCAGGTGGCCCAGAAATCGATCACGATGATCTTGCCGTTCCAGTCGGGCTTCTCGGTCAGCCAGATTTCCTTCTGACCGAACGCGTCGGCGTTGGGCAGTTTCTGGTCCTGGATGTCGTTGGCACCCAGATTGTTCTGGTCCTTGTTCTTCTCCGGCCACGCCGCTTTGGTATACAGCCCAGCGTCGGGCAACTGGAACTCGACGGACTTCTTGAGCACGTTGTTGGCCACCCCCGGACGCTCGAAATCCGACTTTTCCTTCGCCAACAGCGCCCGGAACGCCTTGGGCTGATCCGCCGCCTGCTCGGGCGTCTCGGCCACCACGCGCTCCACAGCGCGGTTCAACGAATCGGTCTCGATATCCGCGTACCGCATCTGGCCGGCGCGGTCGATGACATAGAGGTCAGGCTCGCCATCAACCAGCAGGGCCTTGCGCACCTTGCCGTCGTCTTTGGCCAGCAGACCTTTGAAGTTCTTCTCGGCCGCGAGTTTCACGGCATCGTCCCAGCGCGTCTCGCCGTGGAACGCGATCACCACCAGCCCCTTGGCCGCGTGGGCCTCGGCCAGTTTCGCCACGCGATCAAACACCTTCTGCGAGTTCGGCTCCCACGCCTGGAACGCCAGCACCACCACCGGCTTGCCCTTGGTCGCGTCGCCCGTGAGCGCCGCACCGCCCGTCCACGACGACAGCGAGTTGAACAGGTCCGCCGGCACCGGGGCCAGTTCAGACTTGGTCAACTTGTCGCGACGCGACGTCCCAACCTCTTCACGACGGATGTCGTCCTGCCAGATGCGCGTCTGACCCACGGCCATCCCCGCGGCAAGGCCCAACGTGATGGCGGCCATCAGGATGCGACTCTTCATTCGTGTCTCCGGGCCGCGACGATTTCGTGCGGCGGTGCTGATTCGTGTCCCATTTCGGCCCGCGCCATCATTGGCCAAGCCGTCGGCTTCGTTGTATGTACGACCGCGCTCCCGGGATGCAGCGCACGATCACCCTTCATGGTATTCGGCTCGCGCACCACGCTAGATGCTCAAGAACCAGTGCGCTTGTCACCCCTACATTGAGGGAGTCAACGCCTTCGGCCATGGGTATTTTCACCAGCCGATTCGCCAGAGCCATCGCCGGGTCGGATAACCCAGGCCCTTCCGTACCAAACAGCACGGCGAGCGAACTGGGTTCATCCGTGATAGCCCTCAATGCCACGGCTTCCGCCCGCGGGCTCAGGGCCAGCACCGTGCGTGATAGCCCTTCCATTGCGTTCGGCCAAGGTTCGAGTGTCGCAAATGGCACTCGCAGCGCGTGTCCGACAGACACCCGAATCGACTTGCGATAGAGCGGATCGGCGCATCCCGGGCTCAGGAGCACGCCTGCGGCCCCGAACGCGGCGGCGTTGCGGAACACCGACCCCACATTGTCGTGATTCGTGAGCGATTCCAGTATTACTACTGGGCCCGTGCGGGCCAGAATATCAGTCGTTTTCATCGGCGCCCGTCGGGCACCGATCGCCATAAGGCCCCGATGCAGATGAAAGCCGATGGTCTGGTCGATCAGGCTCGGCGGCGCGATGTAAACAGGTACATCCGCATCCAGTCGTGCCATGGCCTCGCGCGCCGATTCGTAGCGTGTGGGCGTGCAGAGCACAGAGATCGTCCGAAAGGGCGACCGCACCAGATGCGCCAAGACCACGTCCCCCTCGGCCATGAACTTGCCCCACGGGGCCAGCGGGTCGCCCGTCTCGGCCACCCCTGGCCCGGGGGGCGAGAACTCGACGGCCAGTTGCCGCTCGCGCACGCCCAAATAATCGCGCAGGCGGGGATCGGCGGGGTCGGCAACGGGAATCACGGGCATCGAAACAAGGGTACGGCCTGGTGGATGATGGCCGCGCGGGCCCGGCGCGGTATGCTGAGTCCATGGCGCGTCCCCGTGGGTTCACGCTGGTCGAACTGCTGGTGGTAGTCGCGGTGATCGCGCTGCTCATCAGTCTGCTGCTGCCGGCGCTCTCGGGCGCGCGGGAGACGGCCCGCACCGTTACTAATCGGAGTACTGTTTATTGGACATCTGGCGGACGACCGATATGATGGTGC
>CAZPPX010000037.1:0-22809 GCA_964588585.1 uncultured Phycisphaeraceae bacterium | reverse complement strand
ACCACGGCTCGGCATGGTCGGTGCGATGCGCCCAGCAAGACCGAGGGGGTTCCCGTTCCAGCCCGCGCTTCCATTCCTGCCCAATCCGAACCGCGATGCTCAGATACCAACGCTTCCTCGCCCGAATTGTCTTCACGCACCCAACCCCGCCTCCCCGAAGCCCACGATTTCAGTCGTGGGCCAAAGCCCCCAGCCAGCCGCACCAGCACGCCCCGCGCGCAACATCAGCGGTTCACACCGCCCTTCAATACCCCGGCTCGTTCCCCACCTTCCACTTGATGTTGCACCCCATGCTTGGGCGTTGGTTGGCGTCGGGAACCTGCCCAGCAAGCACGGCATCCATCGCGGCACGCAGGTCTTTGCCGCTCACCGGGATCACCTGGCCGTCGAGGTACTTGCTGGGGCGGCTGTCGTCAAGTTGACCGCGGTAGACCAGTTTCTTGGTGCGGTCGAAGAGAAAAAAATCGGGCGTGCACGCGGCCCGGAAGGCCTTGGCGACAGCCTGCGATTCGTCATAGAGATACGCAAACGTGTACCCGGCTTCGCGGGCTTCGATGGCCATCTTCGCTGGGCTGTCGTCGGGGTAGTTCTGCACGTCGTTTGACGAAATGGCGACGATGCCGACACTGCGCGGGCCGTAGTCCTTGCCCAACGCGGCCAGCCCGGCGCGAATGTGCTTGACGAAGGGGCAGTGGTTGCACAGGAACATGACGAGCAACGCGGGAGCCGCAGCAAAATCGGCATCGCCGACGATGCGGCCTGAAACGGTGTCGGGAAGCGCGAACGGCGGAAGAGGCGTGCCCAGTTCGAGCATGGTGGAGGGGGTGCGTGCCATGGGGGATGATAACGCGCGTCGCAGGAGTGCGAGAGATGCCGCCCTCCCCCTCCCTCTGTGAGAGGGCTTGTTCACCGCTGATTCACGGGCACATAAGGCACCGCATGAGGCCCGACATATTCCGCGTCGGGGCGGAAGAGGCGATTATCCGAGAGTTGCTCGATCACATGCCCGCTCCACCCCGCGAGCCGCGAGAGGGCGAACATCGGGGTGAACAGATCGAGTTGCAGGCCGATGCAGTGATACGTCGTCGCAGAATAGAAGTCGACATTCGGATAAATGCCCTTGGCCGCCTTCTCGCGGAGCATCACCTCTTCGATCGCGTGGCTCTTGTCGTAGAGCGGCACATTGCCCGTGTCGATCGCCAGTTGCTTGGCGAGCGTCTTGAGGTACGTCGCGCGGGGGTCGTAAGCCTTGTAGACGCGATGGCCAAACCCGGCGATCTTGTCCTTCTTGGTGAGTTTTTCCTGGATGAAACCGGTGGCCGATTCGACGGTGGGAATCTGCGCGAGCATGCGCATGACGTCTTCGTTGGCGCCGCCGTGAAGGGGCCCGCGGAGGGAGCCGATGGCACCGGTAAGGGCCGAATACACGTCGCTCAGCGTGCTGGCGATCACGCGGGCGGTAAACGTCGAGTTGTTGAGCCCGTGGTCGGCGTGAAGGATCATGCAGGCATCGAAAGCCCGGGCCATCGTGGGCGTGGGCTCGGTGCCATTCAGCATGTACAGAAAGTTGGCCGCAAACGACAGGTCCGATCGCGGCGCGATAATGGGCAACCCGCGGCGGTAACGGTCGAACGTCGCGACGATCGTCGGGGCCTGCGCGATCACGCTCAGCGCCTTCTGGCGTGCAGCAGCTGGGTCGTTGCGGTTGGGCTCCTCGTCGTGCATCGCAAGGGCCGAGACCATCGTCCGCAGCATGTGCATCGGCTGGGCGGCCTTGGGCAACGCCGTGATGCGCTCGGTCATGCCCGGCGGCAGACGGAACCGCGAGCGCAGGTCCGCGGCAAAGGCATCGAGTTCGCCCTTGTTCGGAAGGCGACAGTTCCAGAGCAGGTAGGTGGTTTCTTCGAACGTGGATTGGCGGGCGAGATCGTCGATCGGGATCCCGACGTACTCGAGCACGCCCTTCTCGCCATCGATGAAGGACATGCGGGTTTCCGAAGCCACGACACCTTCAAGGCCCTTGGTCGCCAGCGGCATGCAGGGGTTCCCGATCTTGGTCGGAGGCCCGAGCACCGCGGCAACCACATGCCGCGATCCTCACGGTTTTTTCCGAATGAAGAGTGTAGGAGGGGTTGGTTGGTGAGACGCCCAATGCGCGCGGATTGGCCAGAAGCGGGTCGGGTGAAACCCGCCCCAACGGGTGTTTGGCGTGGTTATGGGGCGCGGACGCGACCGAGACGGGTCGAAGCGGTCGTACCATGCCGCGTGCTGCTTCCGCTCTCGACAGATCGACCATCTCACCGCGGCCCGGTGATCGTCCGCGTCCTGCTGGCGATCAACCTCGTCGTCTTCGCGACCATGACCGCGATGGAACGCGTGCGGCCCGACCTGGCCGAGTCGGTCTACGGCTGGGGCCTGCTCAACCCGCACGACCTGCACTGGTGGGGTTTCCTCTCCTATGCCTTCCTGCATGGCGGGGTGCTCCACATCGGGTTCAACATGCTCTTCCTGTGGGTGTTTGGCCCGCCGGTGGAGGACCGCTTCGGGCGCGTGGGGTTCACGCTGTTTTATCTCGCCGGAGCCGCGGCCTCAGGAGCCGCGCATGTGTTCTTTGAAGACGCCCCGGTCCTGGGTGCCTCGGGCGCCATCGCGGCGGTAACCGGCGCGTTTCTGATCATGTTCCCACGCACACAAATCAAGTGCCTCACCCTGCTGGGCGGCGGCACGGTGATGGTGCCCGCGGCGGCGTTTATCGCCTTCGCGATCGTGATCGACCTGGTTTTTCACGGGTTCAGCGTCGGGCGAGGAATCGCACGACTGGCCCACCTGGGCGGATACGCCATGGGCGGTGCCACGGCACTCGCGCTGCTGGGCATGGGCGCGCTGCCCCGCGAGCCGTTTGACGTGTTCACCATGATTCGACAGGCGCGGCGGCGAAAGGTGCTTCGCGAGGCTGTGCAGGAATCGCAGCACGCCATCGGTTCGACGGCCAAGGGCGAGCGCGACGCCGTGGGCGAACCAGATCGAGCCCTGCAAGACGCCCGGGCCGAGGTTTCCAGGCGGCTGGGCATGGGTGAGTTGGCTGTGGCGGCTGAAACCTATGAAGCATTGCTCAACAACTTCCCGACCGGCTCGCGGGCCCACACGACCATGAGCCGTCGGCATCAACTCGACCTGGGAAACTTCTACTTCTCCAGCGGTGCCCACGCGATGGCGGCGGAGACCTATGAGCGGTACGCCGCGGCGTATCCCGACGATCGCGAGTCGCCCAATGTGCTGGTGCTCGCCGCGCTGGTGGCCACCCGACACTTGAACGACCCGGTGCGCGCCCGCGCGGCCTTGGCCGCGATCAAGCGACGCCTTGATGACCCCGAGCACGACGCCCTGGCGCGACAGTTGCAGGCGGAACTGTCGAAGCGCGAGTTCTCCCAGCCACCGAATTGAGTGCGAAGGCCTTGTGAGTGGCGCTCCGTCGCGCGGCGCCGCCGTTCGTCACGGCATCGGCGGCGGGAACAGCCCAGCAAGGTCGCTGATCTGCCCCGCCGCGACCCACGCGGCCATGCCCGGTTTCCACACCAGCGCCCCGGCGGTCAACTGACCTGACCGCGCCTGCATGGCCAGCGTCGCCACATCAAACGGGCCGGTCTGCTGGCCGTTCACACCAACGTAGTAAGCCGGGGCGGTGGGAAGCGGCGGCGGCATCGCGGCTTGGGCGGTCTGCCCGACCCCCTGCATCGCCTGGCCCATCTGTTGGGCCACCACGAAGCCCATGCCCAGAGCCGCCGTGCCGCCGGGGTTCTTCGCGGCCGCTTCCATGGCGTTCGCGGCCTGGAACTGCGAATAGGCGTTCAGGTTTCCCACAATGCCGATGCTGGAACGCTTATCAAGCGCGGCTTCCACCTCGGGCGGCAGCGAGACGTTCTCGACGAGCAACTTGGTGAGTTCGATGCCGAGGGACTCGAACTCGGGCCGGACGACGCCCGCCACTTTTTCGCTTAGTTCGCTCGCGTGGCCGGCGACATCGAGGAGGGGCACGCCGCTCTCGCCGATGGCCTCGCCGAAGCGGGCGACGATGAGGTTCCGCAGTTGCTCCATGATCCCTTCGATCGTGAAGCGGCCCGATGTTCCCGCGACCTGTCGGATGATGGCGGCGGGATCCTTGACGCGGAGGGCGTAGGAGCCGAAGCCGCGGAGCCGCACAGGGCCGAACTCCGGGTCGCGCCGCATGATGGGGTTCATGGTGCCCCACTTCAGGTCGGTGAACTGGCGCGTGGCGACGAAGTAGACCTCGGCCTTGAAGGGCGAGTTGAAACCATACTTCCAGCCTTTGAGGGTGGCAAGGATCGGCAGGTTCTGGGTCGAAAGGGTGTAGGTGCCCGGCCCGAACACGTCGGCGAGTTGGCCCTCGTTGACGAAGACCGCGGCCTGGCCTTCGCGGACGACCAGTTTGGCACCGTTCTTGATCTCGTTGTTGAGCCGCTCGAAGCGGTGGACGAGCGTGTTGCCGGTGGAGTCGAGGAACTCGACGATGTCGATCAGTTCGCCGGTGAGTTTTTTCCAGAAGTCCATCAAAGCCCTCCGAAGTGCGAAGCCGCGGCGGCGAGAGCAGGGTCGCTCTTCGCGTCGCGTCGATTATTGCTCGGAGATGGGGGTCGCGAGTTCCAGGTCTTCCTTGGGAGGAGTGTGTTGGAAATCCGCCAACCTTCATGGGCCGCCACCTGAGCATCGTGTCCGGCTAGCCAGCAGTTGTGCGTGTGCTTGGCCTGTTCGCTGCGCTTATCCAGACCGCGCCGGACCCTCGCGCCCGCTCGACGTTCCCGTGCGCACCTCAATCACCTCGCGACCATCATCCCGCACGCGGCGTTTGAGCGACCACACGCCGTATTGCCAGCGCCAGAAGAAGAAAACCCCCAGCCCGCAGAGCGGGAATCCCACGGCAACGACGGCGATGATCCAGAAGTCACGCATCAGTCGATGCTAGGAAGTCGCTCTTGACAGATTCCGCAAGTTTGGACAATGTTTGGCCAGGAGGATCCGTGGCACAGTCGTCGAGCATCGAGTGGACGGATGCGACCTTGGAACCCTGTGGCCGGGTGTACGCCCGTGTCGCCGGGTTGCCTGAACTGTTACGCCGCGCGCGTGGCGCTGCGACTCGCGACGGTCGGGGGAAAGACCGCTGAGAAGTGCGAAGGAACCGCGAAACGCGCGGCCGATGGACGACCGGTGTTCGCCGGGCGGATCAACACCGATCCCGACGCACTCGATCTGCGGCGGCGATGGCGGAAACCTCGGCGCATCGTTGTGAACTCGATGAGCGATCTGTTCCACGAGAAGGTGCCGCTCGACTTCGTGCAGCCCATTTTTCACACCATGAACGCGGAAGCCGTGAGCCTTTCGCTGGTGAAGCCAGATCAGCCGTTCGAGGGGCTCGGTCCTCCCGGACTTTCCGCCCAGAGATTCGCCTTTGGCGTTCAAGGAGTTCTTCGACGAACCGCGCGTACGACCTCCGCTTCGTCTACGCGGCACCGAAACTCGAATCTGTCACTGCGCGGCATGCATGGGCGAGCGAATCCCCGGCATTCACCAAGGCTCCGCCTCTGGACTATTCGCCTCGTATCGATATCGAGTAACAACGCAGGTAGCCAGTTGGTCTGGGTTCGTCAGTCGCCACGAATGAAAAGCCCCCGGGGTCAAACCCGGGGGCTCTGAGGAATCGGCAACTCCGTTGAGTCGGTCAACGTCCGGCGGGGACCGCCGGACACCCAGGAGCCACCTGGGAACACAACCACCTCAACTCACTTGATAAACAGCAAATCCCGGTACTTCGGCATCGGCCACAAATCATCGGCCACGATCGCCTCCAGTTCGTCCGCCACCGTGCGCAGGTCGGCCATCGCCGGCTTCACATGCTGCTTGATGTGCTTGGCATGGTCCAGCGGATCATCACCGGCGTGATGGTGCGCGGCCTTGTCGAGCACCTCGATCTTGGCCCGCAGGGCGTTCACCAGCGTCACGAACTCTTCGAGCATCTGCCGCTGATCTTCGCAATCGATGCCCGCGCCCTGGGCGGCCTGGATCGCCTCGCCCACGCGCTTCTGATGGGTGAATGCCGCGGGCAGGATCATCGTGCGGGCCATCGAGACCATCGTCTCGGCCTCGATCTGCACCTGCTTGGCGTACTTCTCGATGAAGATCACCGCGCGGCTTTCGGTCTCCTCGCGCGACAGCACCTTGTACTTCGCGAAGAGGTCCATCGACTTCTTCCCGCGGATCACCGGCAGCGCGTCGATCGAGTCGCGCAGGTGGGGCAGGCCGCGCTTCTCGGCTTCCTTGTGCCAGGCGGTGGAATAGCCGTCGCCGTTGAAGATGACCCGCTTGTGCTGCTTGACGGTCTTCTTGAGCAGATCGGCGATGACGCGCTTGAGTTTCTCGGGGCTGGGCGTCTTGCCCGCGCCTTTTTCAATCTGCGTCGCCATGAAGTCGATCGACTCGGCGATGATCGTGTTGAGCACGGTGTTGGGCCAGGCCGAGGCCTGCGACGAGCCCACGGCACGGAACTCGAACTTGTTCCCGGTGAACGCGAACGGGCTGGTGCGGTTTCGGTCGCCTGTGTCGCGGGGGATCGCCGGGAGCGCGGCCGAACCCAGTTCGAGTTTGCCGCCCTTGATGGTGCGGCGCGCCTCGCCCTTTTCCAACTGGTCCATGATGTCAGTGAGCATGTCACCCAGGAAGATGGACATGATCGCCGGCGGGGCTTCGTTGGCACCCAGTCGGTGGTCGTTGCTGGCTGAGGCAATCGAGGCGCGGAGCAGGTCGGCGTGCAGGTCCACCGCGCGGATCACGGCGACGCAAAACACCAGGAACTGCATGTTGTTGTGCGTTTCCACACGCGGGTCGAGAAGGTTGATACCCGTGTCGGTCGCCATCGACCAGTTGTTGTGCTTGCCGCTGCCGTTGATGCCCGCGAAGGGCTTCTCGTGCAGGATGCACTGCAGGCCGAAGCGCGGGGCGACGCGCTTGAGCGCCTCCATGAGCATCATCTGGTGATCGCAGGCGACGTTGGTGGATTCAAACGTCGGCGCGATCTCGAACTGGCCGGGGGCCACTTCGTTGTGGCGCGTCTTGACGGGCACGCCCAGGCGGAAGAGTTCCCGCTCGGACTCGGCCATGAACGCCAGTACGCGCGGCGCGATCGCACCGAAGTAATGATCCTCGAGTTGCTGGCCCTTGCTGGGCTTGGCCCCGAAGAGCGTGCGGTCGCACGTCAGCAGGTCGGGCCGGTTGTAGAACATTGTGCGGTCGACCAGGAAGTACTCCTGCTCGGGCCCGAGGGTGGTGACCACGCGGGTCACGCCCTTATCGCTGCCGAAGATGCGGAGAATCCGCATCGCCTGCTGGTTCAGCGCGTCAACCGAGCGGATGAGCGGGGTTTTCTTGTCGAGGGCCACGCCGGTCCAGGAGACGAACGCGGTGGGGATGCAGAGCGTGACGTTCTCGCCCGAGCGATTGAGGAACACGGGCGAGGTGGGATCCCACGCGGTGTAGCCGCGGGCCTCGAAGGTGGTGCGCAGGCCGCCCGAGGGGAACGACGACGCGTCGGGCTCGCCCTGCACAAGGGCCGAGCCGGAGAACTGCGTGATCGCGCCGCCCTGGCCGTCGGGCGTGATGAAGGCGTCGTGCTTCTCAGCGGTGAGGCCCGTGAGGGGCTGGAACCAGTGGGTGTAGTGGGTCGCGCCGCGGTCGGCGGCCCAGTCCTTCATGGCGGCGGCGACCACGTCGGCCAGTTCATGGTCGAGGCGCTCGCCGTTCTTCACGGTGCGCATGAGGCGCTGGAAGATGTCCTTGGGGAGGCGCTCCTTCATGGCGCGCTCGGAGAAGACGTCTTGGCCGAAGATGTCCTCGATCCGCTCGGCTTGAGCGCCGGGCTGCGAGGCGGTGGGCCGCCAGGTCGTTGCCGCGGTGATCGCCTGAGAACGCGAATGGATGAGGCTCATGACATCTCCATATGCCAAGCCGACCCAAGTCCGGCAGCGTGCCGCACGCTGGGTCGGCGTGTGTTCGGTAAATGTGCGTATCCCCCGGCTTCCCTTCGGGCGCACCTGGTTTTCTGAAGGGGCGACGGTCAACGGATCATTGCAGCGCTGCGCCACAGGTCAATCGTCCACAATCGATCCACACTCCAAACCAGCAATCGAGAAGGTCAAATCCCTCGAAAAGCCTCCATCACCCGAGCCCGGGAGGCTTCCCGCTCCACCAGAAGCGGTGGATAGTCCAGCCGCGCTCGCGCCAGGGGCGGGAGTTCGCCCGGGTCGTGGATCGCTTCGCCCTCGATCGATCGCAGTTCGGGCACCCAGCGGCGGATGTAGGTTCCCTCCGCGTCGAACCGGCGGCTTTGAAGAACCGGGTTGAAGATCCGGAAGTACGGGGCCGCGTCGGTGCCCGTGCTGGCTGACCACTGCCACCCGCCATTGTTCTGGGCGAAGTCGCCATCGACCAGATTCGACATGAAGTGGCGCTCGCCCTCGCGCCAGTTCTGGAACAGGTCCTTGCTCAGGTACATCGCGACGATCATCCGCACGCGGTTGTGCATCCAGCCCGTCGCGGCGAGTTGCCGCATCCCGGCATCCACGATGGGCACGCCCGTGCGCCCGTCCTTCCACGCCTGCAGGAGGGCCGGGTTGTCGGTCCAGCGGATGCGGTCTGCCGCGGGCTTGAACGCGCGTCCATAACTCACGCGCGGGAACGCCGCCATCACCTGGCGATAGAACTCGCGCCACACGACTTCGCTGATCCAGGTCGCGGCCCCTTCGAGGCCGGAGTCGAGCCGGCCCTCGTTCGCCTCGGCCGCGGCGGCGATGCACTGGCGGGGCGAGATCGCGCCGATGGCGAGGTAGGGTGAAAGCGTGCTGGTGCCGTCGAGGGCGGGGAAGTCGCGATTGGCCATGTAGCGCTTCAGGCCAGCGGGGTTGGAGACAAACGCATCCAGGCGTCGAAGGGCTTCCGGCTCGCCCGCAGGCCAGAGGCTCGCGGGCATCGCCGACGCGGCTTCAGGCCACGCGGCCAAGTGCGACTCCGGATCGCTCGGGCACGCCATCGATGGTTGCTTCTGGGGTTTTGGCGCGAGTTTGATCCCCCCCGCTTCCTCCACTCGTTTCATCCACGCCCGCTTGAAGGGCGTAAAGACGGTGAACGCGCGACCCTCGCCCGTCAGCACCGAACCAGGCGGCATGACCACCTGATCGTGATGCTCAACCACGCGCACGCCCAGCGTTTTCAGCCGCGCTGCGGTTGCTTCATCGCGCCGGCGCTCGTTGAGTGGATACTCAATGCACCAGTGAACCTCGCTGGCCTTCACCTCTTTCGCGACGGCGGCCACCACCTCGGGTACGTCGGCGTGAGCCTTCGCCTCGCGCACAAGCAGCGGCACATTCAGCCGCTCCAGACTCGCGCGGAGTGTCACGAGCGAGCGACGGATCAGGTCGATCTTCACCGGCGCGTCGTCGTGCCGCTGCCAGTCGCCGGGCGAACGCACATAGAGCGCGACGACACCCTCCCCCCCCCCACCCGCCGCGCACGCGGCCGTCAGCGCGTGGTGGTCAACAGCGCGCAGATCATTTCGGAACCAGACGAGCCGTGGTGAACGCACAGGGCTTCTCCGGCAAGGCGAGCAGAGTGCGAGCGTAGACTCGGCCATGCGCGGAGTCGCACAACCATGAGGCGTTTGGCCCGCGTTGCCACGCTGCTGGTGGTGGAGGTGTTCCTCACCCCGTTTCTCACGTTCTGGGGCATTCCCGACTCGCGCACGCAGGATCACCGCCATAAGCCCATCCGCGTGAAGCGCCGCCTGAGCCAGGACGTGCTGGGGAGGCCTCTGCATCCGGATTCTCAGCAGGCAGCCCAGCGGGTGGGCACGCGCCTCCGTGCCGAGGGCATGAAGGTCCGCGATCAGGTGGTCCAGGGCATCATTCTGGGGATCGCGATGTTTGTGGGCATCGGCCTGCTGGGTCAGGGGCTCCGCGCGCCAGCAACGTGGAAGCAAGCCGCGTTCATCGGCGCGTTCGCGGCCACGCTCATCATCGTGCTCACGGGTATCCGCTGGCGGCTGGGGATCGTGCTGCGCGGCGATGCCAAAGAGGTTCGTGCCGCGTGGCTTGCCGAGGGTTGCTGCGCAGCGTGCGGCTACGACCTGTCAGGCATCGCCGAGGCACGCGAGGCGGATGGATGCACGGTCTGCCCGGAGTGTGGTGCCGCGTGGGATGTGCGATGAGACGTCGGACGCCAGACGTCAGGCGTCAGGCGTGAGTGCGGAATGGGCGGATGACGGCGCACCATGCCGCCCCGTCGGGGCTCCGCACAATTGAACTCGGCACACCGGGGGTTTCGCTCCTCGCGGACTCGTCGCTCCACCCCCGGCTAGGGACTCACGGCCCTCCGGGCCTGCCGCATGAAATTGTTCGTGGAGCGAAGACATCAGGACTTCAGGACTTAGGACTCAGAACGACTGAAGTCTGACGTCTGACGCCTGACGTCCTCTCGCCCCCGGTCTTCTCCCGATCGCCTGTGCCGGTTGTGCCACCTGGCGCGACTCTTACGGTTGGGTCAGCCGCGTCGCTCGGGGCACTTCCGCCATCCCAACCCGGCCCGGTGAACCGCCCCGCGTGTCGGACCGATTCCCGAGAACCATGACCGCGCGCCCCCCTCAACCCCCCACCCCCACCGGCCCCCTGCTGAACATCCTGAAGGCGGCGTACGACGCCGACGCGTCGGATATCCACCTGGTCGCCGGGCATCCACCGGTGATGCGCGTGCACACCATCATCACCCCGATGGACATGCCAGCGATCACGCCCGAGCAGGCCCGCGCGTTCTTTGAGCAGATGTCGCCCAAGGAGGCGCAGGCCCGCTTCGAGCAGAACCGCGACGCCGACTTTTCGTTCTATGCCGAGGGGCTGGCCCGGTACCGCGTGAACTGCCACATGCAGAAGAGCGCGCTGGCCATGGCCCTTCGTATGGTGAAAACCAAGGTGCCGCCGCTGGAGAAACTGAATCTCCCCGAGGTCATCGCCCGACTGACCTATCTGCCCCGCGGCCTGGTCCTCGTCACGGGCGACACCGGCTCGGGCAAGTCCACCACGCTTGCCGCCATGATCCAGGCGATGAACGAGCGCTACGCCAAGCACATCATCACGCTCGAGGATCCCGTCGAATACACATTTCAAAGTGCGCAGTCGCTGATCGAGCAGCGCGAACTGGGTGCCGACATGCCCAGTTTCGCCTCGGCCCTGAAGCACGCCCTGCGTCAGGACCCCGACATCATGCTCGTGGGCGAAATGCGCGACCTGGAAACCACGGCCCTCGCCATCACCGCCGCCGAGACCGGCCACCTGGTGCTCAGCACCCTGCACACCTGCAGTGCCGCCCAGACGGTGGAACGCATCATCGATATGTACCCCGCCGGTCAGCAGAACCAGATCCGCTCCATGCTCGCCAACACGCTGCAGGCGGTCGTCAGCCAGACCCTCTTCAGCCGCATCGACAAGCCCGGCATGGTGCCCGCGGTCGAAGTCTTGCTCTGCACCCCCGCCGTGCGGAACCTGATCCGCGAGGCGCGGACGTTCGAAATCCCCAACGTCATCGAGACCAGCCGCGCCATCGGCATGACCACGCTTGATAAGTCGATCGCCGAACTCTACTTCAACGGGATGATCGCCCGCGAAGACGCCATCGGCTCGGCCAACATGCCCGACAAGCTCGAACGCCTGCTGGCGGCGTGATGTCGAGGCGTCAGACGCCCGACGTCGGGCGTCAGTTCAAGTCTTGAAGTCCTGAAGTCCTTGTTCTGCGTCTCAACCTGAAGTCTGACGTCTGACGTCTGAAGTCCCTCCCCATGCCTAGTTATCGATACCAGGTCAAAAGCACCGGCGGGCAGACCCAGGTCGGCATGCTTGTCGCCGACAGCCTTCAGACGGCGGCGGCGGTCCTGCGCAATCAGGGCGCGCACATCATCGCCCTCAATCCTGTCAACTCCGCCGTGGAAGGGGGCAGCCTTGCGCAGCGGTTCCGCGAACTCAACGCTGGCAAGCCCAAGGCCAAGCACGTTCTCGATTTCACGACCCAACTGGCGGTCATGCTCCGCGCCGGCATCAACCTGCGGGCCGCGCTCGAAGGCATCGCCGACCAGACCGACCACGCCGTGTTCAAGAAAGTCGTGCTCGGGCTGAAGACCGACGTCGAGTCGGGCAAGCAGTTCAGCCAGGCCCTGCAGCGGCACGCCAAACTCTTCGGCCCGCTCTACATCAACATGGTCCGCGCCTCGGAAATGGCTGGCTCGTTTGCCGACATGCTCGACCGCATCGCGGTGTACATCGGTCAGGAGATCGAGACCCGCAAGATGGTCATCGGTGCCGCGATCTATCCCGGCGTCATCGGCACCATGGCGGTGGGTGTCACCGTCTTCCTGCTTACGTTCGTGCTGCCCAAGTTCAAGGGCGTGTTCAAGGGCAAGGAAGACGCGCTCCCCTGGGCCACCAAGTTCCTCCTCAATCTGTCGGAGAACATGGTCGCCAACTGGCCCTACATCATCGGCGTGCTCGCGCTCATCATCGGCGGCATCTACGCCTTCGGCAAGACCACCCTGGGCCGCTTCTGGTTTGACACCATCAAACTCTCCGTCCCCATCGTCCGCACCATGTTCCGCTCGCTCTACATCAGCCGCTCGCTCCAGACCATGGGCCAACTCGTCAACGCTGGCGTCCCCATGCTCGACACCATCGCCATCACCGGCGACGTCTCGGGCAACGTGCTCTACAAAACCCTCTGGCGCGGCGTCTACGGCTCGGTGAAAACCGGCAAGCGCATCACGCACCAGTTGCAGAAGACCAAACTGCTGCCCACGTCGGTGGTGCAGATGATCAGCGCGGGCGAAGAGTCCGGTAAACTGGGCGAGGTGCTCGACGAGATATCGGGCTACTACGCCAAGCAGTTAAAGGACCAGATCAAGGCGGTGACCTCGATGATCGAGCCCCTCATGATCGTTGTCATGGGCTCAGTCGTTGGATTCATCGCGATGGCCATCATCCTTCCGATCTTCAAGATGAGCCAGATCGTGCGATAGCCGATGTCCTCGCTGGAGGCGAGGGACTTGCGCATGCACTCTGCGGATGATCGGACCATGAACACCGCACCACTCAATCACCCGCCCCGCGGGCGCGGTCGCCGCCGTCGTGCCTTTACGCTGCTCGAAACCGCGCTGGCCACCGTCATCATCGCGGTGGGCGTGCTGGCGCTCATCGAGGCTCAGGCGACGTTCACCCGCAACAACGAGTATTCGTCGTCCGCGGCCACGGGCGTCTATCTGTGCAACGAGGTCCGGGAACGCATGCGGGCCATGCCGCGTCACGACCCGGTCACCGGCATCTACTTCCGCACCGTCAACAGCGCCCAGGAACTGGTGGGCTGGGGCCCGGAGACAGGCGAACTGGGCTTCACCGATTACGACGATCTCGACGACTTCGACGGTGCCACGTTCGGCACAGGGGGAACCTTCGCCGGGCCGGTCGATTCCACCGGTCGCGTCATTCCCGAGGTCGGCCCGGATGGCCAGCCCCTGATGACTTCGCCGGCCCAGGGCGAAACCGCCACGACCATCGCGCTCCGCGGGTGGTCGCAGCAGGTCTTTGTCGAGAAGGTCGATCCACAGAACTTCAACACCGCCCGTGCGGATAACTACTTCCGCGCCGCCGTGCCGCCCAACTTCCCCGGGCTTGAAGTCCACCAGTTCCCGCTCCGCATCACGGTCGTCGCCCGCTACACCACGCCGGGCGAGACCCAGGCCCGCGAGATGGCCCGCGTGGTGTGGATCGCGCCCTGATCCGTCGCGCACGCATCACCGCACGCCGATTCATCCACGCACCTGTTCTGTTCCGCGAGGCCTCGGAGGGAGTGACATGAGCCCCCGCCATCACCCGACCCACCTGTCACGACTGACGCGCCTGACGCGACTCTCGCACTGGCTGTTCGCCACCCGCCGCCGGGGCGTCGTCAGCATCCTCGCGATGATGTTCCTGGTTCTCTTCGGCTCGCTGGGCCTGGCCATGGCCATTGCCAGCAAGGGCAACCTGCGCACCGCCAGCACGCAGTTGCACGTCACCAAGGCGATCGGTGCGGCCGAGACCGGCCTCGCCGTCGCGCAAGCGCGACTCGCCGAGGCCGCGTCGAGATTCCTCATCGATAAAGGCCAGGTTGACACGGGCCTGGGCCGCAAACTGTGGAACGGCTCGGTCACCAATGCCGACACCGCGATGACCGTCCTTGCGCCGCCCAGCGGGTTCTCCGAGAGTTCCACGCCCGCGGGCATCGCCGCCGCGCTCATCAACGTGCACGCCGCCGATCAGAACATCGTCACCTATGCCGGTTCGGTCAGCACACCCCAACTTGCCGGCGCGCCCACGGGTGCTGACCAAGCCCTCGACACCGAATCCTGGGTCGTCACCCCCATCATCGCCATCGACGGCAGCGGCTCGGCCGAGGGCTCCGCCCCCGCCGCGTTCCAGATCACCTACGCCCCCCTCGCCAACGGCACCGACGTACGCGTCATCGTCACCGGCTACAGCAGCGTGGGCACCAACGGCTCCAACTTCCTCTATGCCACCGATGCCGACGGCTCGCAGCCCGTCACCCGCACGTTGCAGCAGGACTTCCGCGTCGTCAAACGCTTCGAGCACGCCATCGTCAGCCCCAGCCGCGTGCTCATCGGCAAGAATGTCTCGATCATCGGCAACGTCGGCGAGCGCTACGACACCACCAACGTCGATAACGGCGACCCCCTCGTCATGAAGTCCGACTTCACCGGCCTCAACAACACCCTCGACGCCAAACTCACCGCCTTCTACAACGGCGTGCGGGCCCACGACGTCGACGGCGATTGCCGCCTCCGTTCCGCCCACGCCGTCGAGAATCAGGGCATTCCGTCCAACGCCACCGACTACGACGGCAACGGGCAGGCCGACAACGCCTTCGCCGATGTCACCGGCGACGGGTTCGTCGACGAACTCGACATCTTCATCAACCACTACGACGCCAACCGCGACGGGAAGGTCGCCCTGGGCGACGCCCTTCGCGCCGGCACCCCCCACTCCGCCATTTCCACCGAGTTCACCGCCGACAACGACCTGGGCCTCCAGATCGACGGCGCGCGGCCTGACCGCAACCGCAACAATGTCTACGGGTTCATCGACACCAACAGCAACGGCCGCTGGGACTCGGGCGAAGCCATCCAGGATTACGACGCGGTCAAGTCCAACTACCCCGACCAGGTCCTCGGCTGGCGCGACGGCGTCATCGACCGCAAGGACCAGTACGCCAAGGTCCGCGGGCAACTGGTCTTCCGCGTTTCCAAGTCGCAATGGGAAACCCAGCGCAACCAGGACTATCAGAACGTCGTCACCGGCGCGATCCGCGCGGAAGCCGGCCAGTCGCCCGTTCGGTTCAGCGCGTCGGACAACGAACTGCCCAACCTCGCCGCCTCAAACTTCAACTCCGCCTCCGCCGCACTGGCCGCGCTCGCCGACGGTCTCTCCTTCGATCAGCAGGTCGCCGTCCAACTCGGCATTGCGGCCAGTCAACTCGCCACCTACACCGAAGCCAAAACCGACGCGACCCTCCCCCGCTTCTGGCGTGGCGACCTGGACAACGCCTATGTCCGCTCGCGTACGGGCCGCGACCTGTGGGAACGCATGCCCTTCAACTCGCCCTCCTTCGCCGACTGGTACGTCCGCCCGCGCTACGAGAACCTCGTCTTCAAAAACGTCGAAATCCCCCGCGGCAACAACGGGCTCTTCATCAACTGCACCTTTGTCGGCGTCACCCGCGTTCGTTCCTACGCCGACAACACCCACGCCAACTGGCCCCTCTACGGCAGCATGATGTGGAACAACGGCACCAGCCGCCCCGAGTACAAAACCGACGCCCTCGACCGCTCCGACTTTCTCCGCTACACCAGCGGCCTGGTCGCCGACGGGCCCGCCAACTACAACGACTTCCCCAATCCCCCCGTCATCGACGGCGCTACCCGCACAGGCACCGCCCGCAACACGAAACTCTACTCGAACAACATCCGCTTCCACGACTCGCTGTTCGTCGGCTCCATCGTCAGCGATACACCCAGCGTCTTCACCCAAGTCCGCAACAAGGTCCAGTTCACCGGTTCCACCCGCTTTACCGACGTTCACCCCACCGAGCCCGACAACGCCAACCTCAACCCCACCGACGAAGACCTCGACGAGATCCGCACCAGTTCGCTCATGCTCCCGCAATACTCGGTGGACATCGGTTCCTACAACAGCCCCACCGACACCTATGACGGGCCCAGCCCGCCCCCCGCGCAGAACGTCAATCTTCAGGGCACCATCATCGCCGGCGTGCTCGACGCCCGTGGCACCACCAGCATCGATGGCACCCTCCTCCTCACCTTCGCACCCGTCGCCGGTCAGGCCCCGCTCATGATGAACGGCGTCGCCGTCGGCAACCCCGCCAACTTCAACGCTTCACTGGGCTATTTCGGCGCCGCCGACGGCGATTCCGAAGCCATGGACCCCAACACGCTCCCCATCATCAACGGCATCCGCACCGCCGGCTGGGACACCGACGCCGACGGCATCGCCGACATTTTGCCCCCCAACCTCCCCGCCAACGGCCAGACCGCCACCCAGATTCCCTTCTACGGCTACGGCCGCGTCACCCTGCACTACAACCCCGACCGCCCCATGCCCAACGGCATCATGCTCCCGCTCCGCGTGATCTCCGTCGCCGGCTCCTATCGCGAGGGCAAGCCATGAACACCATGAACACGACTCCTACCCGTCCCGCCAGAAACCGCCGCGCCTTCAGCCTCGTCGAGATGCTCGTCGCCCTCACCATCAGCGGCACCCTGCTCACCGCCTCCCTCGTCGCGCTCGACGCGATGTTCAAGCGCTACACCGCCATCAGCGATGCTGCGGGCACGCACGTCGTCTCCCGCATGGTCATGCACCGCATGCTCTCGATGATCCGCACCGGCTCGGAGTTCGGCCCGTACCCCGACGATGTGCTCGATCCGCTCCAAAACCCCGTGCAGTCCGACTTCATCGAGTTCGTCTCCTTCCGCGACGATTCCGCTGGCATCCTGCAGGTCACCCGCCTCGAACGCCGCACCAGCGACACCGTCCAGATCGATGGCGACCGCTTCACCCTCCGAGGCCCCTTCGCGCTCTGGCTCGTCGTGCAAACCCAAACCAGCGGCACCGTCTCCACCACCGAACGCCCCCTGGTTGACGGCGTCACCGAGGTCAACTTCTCCCTCGAGTTCGACGTCGGCCCGCGCCTCACCCGCGCCACCATCGACCTGGCCATCCATCCCCTGGGCTCCGAATACTCCACCTACAACGGCGAAACCGGTACCTGGTCCACCCAGCGCTACGACCCCCACACCCAGCAGACCGTCACCACCAAGGGCGTCTCCTCAGACGCCACCGCGCCACCCATCCGCTTGATCTCGTCGACTGCCCCGCGCGCGGGGCTCTGAATAGTCACGAGGGACGAGAGACGAGCAACGAGTGGGTGACCCTCATAGCGCTTCACTCGTGCCTCATCACTCGTGACTCGTGACTCATCATCGCCGCGTACCCTGCCTGATGGACATCGCCCGCCTTCTTGCCCCTCGCATGGCGCGCATCGACGCCTCCGGCATACGCCGTGTCGCCGACCTCGCCAAGACCATGCCCGGCGCGATCAACCTTTCCATCGGCCAGCCTGAGTTCCCCGTTCCCGAGCCCGTGAAGCAGGCCGCCATCGACGCGATCCGCGCCGACCGCAACGCCTATACCGCCAACCCGGGCCTTGATGCCCTCCGCGCGAGGATCGCGCAGCGCCTCAAAGCCGACCTGGGCTGGAATGTCCAAGCTCCGGGGCTCGTCGCGTGTGCCACAGACCCCTCGCTCATGATCACCTCCGGCACGGCCGGGGCCCTCGTGCTCGCGTGTCTGGCACTGCTTGGCCCGGGCGATGAGTTCATCATCCCCGACCCGTACTTTGTCATGTATCCCTATCTCGCCGAGATGGGCGACGCCCGGGCCATCCGCTGCGCCACCTATCCCGACTTTCGCATGACCGCCGAGCGGGTGGAACCGCTCATCACGCCGCGAACAAAGGCGGTGCTTTTCAACAGCCCGAACAATCCCACAGGCGTCGTGAGCACGCCGCAGGATTGCCGCGACATGCTGGACTTGTGCCGCCGCACCGGCGTGCTGCTCATCAGCGACGAGATCTACGACGAGTTCACCTTCACCGAATCGCGCGCCGAGCCCTTCGCCGACGGCACGGGCTCGGCCTGCCCCAGCGCCGCTCGGCTCCCCGGTGCCTGCGAAGACGTTCTGCTCATCCGCGGCTTCGGTAAAACCTACGGCTGCACCGGCTGGCGCCTGGGCTACGCCGCCGGGCCGGCCGCGCTCATCGAGCAAATGGTCAAACTCCAGCAGTATTCTTTCGTGTGCGCACCGACGCCCTTGCAATGGGGCGTTCTCGCGGCACTCGATGTCGATATGTCCCGCCAGGTGGCGACCTATCAGGCTCGCCGCGATCGCGTGGTGGCCGCGCTGTCGAAGGTCACCGAAGTGGCCACGCCCGGCGGCGCGTTCTACGCCTTCCCGCGCGTGCCCGATCGCCTCGGGCTCACCGCCCAGCAGTTTGCGGAAAAGGCCATCGCCGAAAAAGTGCTCATCATCCCCGGCAATGTGTTCTCAGACCGCGACACCCACTTCCGCCTTTCGTTTGCGGTCGCCGACGAGGCGCTGAACCGAGGGCTTGAAATCCTCACGCGGCTGATGCGGGCTTGATTCCGATTCGATGCCTCGATGCCAGTGCCTTGGCCTCTTCTCATCTCTCCTCTCTCCCCGTTCCCGTTCCCGACCTCGCCGTCTTTTCCTCTCGGTGCTTTCCTCGGTGTCTCGGTGTCTCGGTGGTGAGACTTTGTTCCGTGGTGCTCCAAATGCCCTGCCCCGCCTGCGATCGCCTTGCCCGCGTCGGCCCCGACGACCCGTTTTTCATCGCCACGCTGCGCGAGACGGTGGCGATTCTGCACAAGCACCAGCGGTACCCCGGCTGGTGTTCGTTGTGGCTCCAGGACCACGCCGAGCATCTGGGGCTTCTTACCCCCGAGCGACAAGCCCGAATCGCGCTGGACGTGACCGACGTCGCCCGCGCCATGCACCGCGCCTTCGACCTGCCCGGCATCCCGATCCGCATCAACTACGAGAGCCTTGGAAACGTCGTTCCCCACATCCATTGGCACCTGATCCCCCGCCGCACGTCGGACCCCGATCCCGGGGCCACCGTGTGGGTTAGACCGGCCGACGAAACCGACTGCGGCTGTGCGGACACGCTGCGCGACGATCTGGTGGCGCGGATGCGGTCGGGACTAAACGTACGCTAAGCAGAATCACCGCAGCGCAGGCGTAAGTGGAGTGCGGGGGCAGAGCGCGATCAAAATGCCCGGGTGACAACCGCCTCAGCCAAGCGGAGCAGCATCTCGCGTGCTGGCGATTCCGGAAGTGGCTCCAGCGCGGCTTTGGCGGTGGTGACAAACTCCTCGGCCTTATGCCGGGCGTGTGCGATGGACCCCGTGGCATCAAGCGCCCGCGCGAGAGCCACGCGCCCGGAAGCAGGTGAACGCTCGGCGCTTTCGAGCATCAAGAGTGTGCGCCCGCGCTGCTCGGGCGTCGCGCTGGCCAGGTGATGGATCAAAGGCAGCGTCAACTTGCCCTTCTCCATGTCCTTGCCCAGCGACTTGCCGACCACCGATTGCTCGCCGGTGACGTCGAGCAGGTCGTCTTGAATCTGGAACGCGATCCCCAGGGCCATGCCGAAGTCGTAGAACCGCTTCTGAATGTCCGCAGAGGTATCGACACACACGGCTCTGATCGCGCCATCACCCGCGTCGCGCGAGGCCAACCGTGCCCCCAACTGGCAAGCCACGGCAATAAGCGAGGCCGTCTTGCGCTTCACTATGGCGTAGTAGGTCTCTTCGTCGAGGGAGAAGTTCCCGCGATGGTGCAGTTGCAGCAGTTCGCCGGCGCACAGCGTCATCCCGGTTTCGGCGACGAGCAGCGATGCGGCTTGCGTGTCGAGTTGGGAACACAGATGGAACGCCGACGAAAACAGATAGTCGCCCAGGATCACCGCCGACTCGTTCCCGTGCAAACTGTTGATCGTCGGTGCCGAGCGCCGCACCTCGGCTTCATCCAGGATGTCGTCGTGCACGAGGGTCGCGATGTGAATCATTTCACACACCGCCGCCGCCACAATCTGCGACTCGTTTACCGTCGCGCCGCCCCCCGCCGCCAGTCCGGAAAGCACCGTCACACACGGCCTCACCATCTTCCCGTGGTACCGCTCCACCTGCTTGCACAACCGATCCAGCGGCGGCAAATCCGACCGCAACTGCGCGACAATCCGTTTCTGTACGCGTATCAGTGTGTCGCCGAGCACTTCATCCAAAGGCGTGGCACCGCCCCCCAGCACACCGGCGAACGCCGTGGGCCCGCTTGCGCGTGGGGTTGAAGTAGGCACCGAAGACATAGTGGCAACATTAGGGCCGCGATTTCCTCGCCCCGGTGACGGCCGTGGGGGAAACTCAGGGCTTGCCCTGCGCCTCCGCCACGACAGGCTCGATCGCCTTGGCCCAGCGGGCGTAGCCCTCGGGGGAGAGGTGGAGGGCGTCGGGCATGACGGTCTTGGCGAGGGTGCCGTCGGCTTCGAGGAACGACTTGCCGATGTCGAGGTAGGTGACGCCAGGCGTGCTGGCGGAGGCCGGGGCCGCGCGCTTGGCCAGCAGCACATTGGTGGCGGCGACCTTCTGGCGGAACTGATCCTCAGGCTTCTCGCCGCGTGGGAAGATCGCGAGGAGGAGAACCTTGGTCTTGGGCAGGCGTTCGCGCAGGGAGGCGATCACGGCACCGACGCCCGCGTCGATCTGTTCGGGCGTATCGCTGCTCATGTTGTTGGTGCCGATCATGAGGACGACGAGTTCGGGTGCCTTGCCGCTCTTGGGCAGGGCGAGGCCTTCGACGTTGCCGTTGGCGAGGCGAAAGAGGATGTGCTGGGTGCGGTCGCCGCCGATGCCCAGGTTGATCGCGCCGCGAGGGGCGTAGTGCTTGGACCAGGCGTCCTTGCCTTCGTTCTCCCAGCCCTGCGTGATGGAATCGCCCAGGAAGAGGATTCGGGCGTCGCCTTTCTCGGCGGCGGACTTCACACGCTCGTTAAAGGCGGAGTGGCGGTTCACCCACCACTGGTCCTTGCGATCGACTGGCACGATGGCGGGGTTGGCTGGCGCGGAGGGCGTTACGGCGGGGGGCGTCGCAACGGGAGCCGCAGGCGGTTTGCCTGCGGCGACAAGCCCGACGGCCAAGGCGAACAGTGCGAATGTGCGAACGAAGAGCGTGTGGTTGGGTCGCATTGATTCGTCCTCGTTTGAGTGGTTCGAGCCACGTTGGCCAAAGCGGTTGCGCGAGGCGCGGCCAACACAGGCGGGACGCCTGTGCCACGGGTGCCACCGGTTACCTGTCGAGTTGATTGATGCGATCAATGAGGCGGCGGACCATGCCGAAGTCGCGGCGGGTGTGCGTGAAGACCAGGCGGGGCAGGTGCAGGTGGTCGTCTTCGGGCTCGACCGGGCCGCGCTGGAGCATGGTGCCGGTCTTGACGAGTTTGGCGAACTCGCGGTTGAGCGTGTCCATCGCTTCATCCGAGAGGCGGCGCTGCATGCGGATGATCAGGTCATCTTTCACATAGCGGGAGGAGTGGTAGTTGCGGTAGAAATCCATGATGTGCTTGACGGCCTCGGCGGGCGACTCGCACAGGTGGTACAGGTTGTGGTCCTCGGGGCTGATCCAGCCGCGGGTGCCCAGGCCCTTTCGCATCAGCGTGTCCCACTCGTTCCAGTAGGATTCGCCCGCGCCTTGGCAGAGCACAATCGGGATCATCGAGGCCTTGCCGGTCTGCACGAGGGTGAGCACTTCGAAGGCTTCGTCCATTGTTCCAAACCCGCCCGGGAAGAGCGCCACGGCCTCGGCCTGGGAGATGAACATCAGTTTCCGCGTGAAGAAGTAGCGGAAGTGAATAAGTTTCTGGTCTCCGGCGATGACCTCGTTGGCGGTGGTTTCGAACGGGAGGCGAATGGCGACGCCGAAACTGGCGTCGCGCCCAGGGCCGAAGTGACCGGCTTCCATGATGCCGCCGCCAGCGCCGGTGATGATCATCCAGCCTTCCTGGGCCATGAGTTTGGAGAACTCCACGCAGGCGGCGTAATCCGGGTGGGTCTTGGGCGTGCGGGCCGAGCCGAAGATCGTCACCTTGTGCGGCTGGGCGTACTTGCCGAAAATGCGGAAGGCGTAGCGGAGTTCCTTCACCGCGGTGGTGATGAGTTTGAGTTCACCGGTGTGGCGGCCATCGGGGATGAGTTTGAGCCCGGTGGAGAGCAGGTCGCGGACGAGACGAGCCTCGAAGGAGCCGGCTTCGCCGCCGGTCTTGGCGATGAGGGCATCGAGTTGGACGAGGACATCGGGATCGTCGCCACGGGGGAGGGGCGAGCCTGTGCCGGTGGGCGCGACGGGATCGGTTGAAGGCACGGGGTCGAGTTCGGGGCGGTTGGGTTCCACGGGCGGAGTGTAGTCGAAAAGCGGGAAGTGCTGAGTGCCGAGTGCTGGGGAAGGCAGTGCGTGGTGGCGACTTCAGGACTTCAGGACTTCAGGACTTCAGGACTTCAGGACTTCAGGACTT
>CAZPPX010000036.1:0-23144 GCA_964588585.1 uncultured Phycisphaeraceae bacterium | reverse complement strand
GTTCTTCGCCCACTGCGGCTACTCGCTACAGACGGGATGAAACCGCTCTAGGTGAAATCGGGGCCGTACGATCGGGCGTGTTTGCGATTCGCGTGCAAAGCGTGTTTTCCTCGGCCCACGCGCTCTTGATTCAGGGCGTGCGCGAGCCTCTGCACGGTCACGATTGGCATGTGACGGCGTGCATCGAGGGGCCCGAACTTGATCCTGACGGGTTGCTGTGGGATTTCCATGCGTTGGACGCGGATCTGGCCGCGATTATTGCGCCGTTCAAGAATGCCAACCTGAACGAAACCCAAGCGTTTCGTGAAGTCAATCCCTCGGCGGAGGAAGTGGCCCGGCATATAGGGGTACGCTTGGCGGCTTCACTCCGCGCGCGTTTGGACCGATATCCATCGACACCCTGGTCGAGGGGCCTGCGCATCGCGTCGGTGGAAGTGACCGAGGCACCGGGATGCGTCGCGGCGTATCGGCCGGAGTGATTGTGTGGTGTGGTTGCCATGGATGAGCCTCGCCCATCTCGATCGCGGCGCACGAGTGTGCCGAGGGCTGTGCCCGGCAAGTCCGGTGTCAGCCACACTGGCGGCGCGCAGGTGTTGTTGGGCGTGTCAGGAAGCACAGGCGGGACGCCTGTGCCCCCGACGCCATTGCCGCCACGGCCTGATGTGCGGCCCGATCTGACCGGGTTCAATCGCGACTTGTCGTGGCTGGAGTTCAACGCGCGGGTGTTGCACCAGGCGCAGGATGCGACGCTGCCGCTCTTGGAACGCGTGCGGTTCCTGGGCATCTTCACGAGCAACCTGGACGAGTTCGTGATGAAGCGCGTGGGTTGGCTGAAGCGCGCGGTGGACACGCGCCGAACAACCGACGAAGGCCTGCCCGCCGAGCAGGTGCTGGCGACGGTGCGGGCGATGTTCGAGCAACTGGAGCACGCGCAGGCGGTGATTTTTACCAGCCAGGCGCGGCCAGCGCTTGCGCGCGAGGGGATCGTGCTGCTGGACTATGCCGAGTTGCCCGACGAAGAGCGGAACTGGGTGGAGGCGTGGTACCGAACGAATGTGTTTCCGGTGCTGACGCCGCTGGCGGTTGATCCGGGGCATCGGTTCCCGTTCATCTCGAACCTGTCGCAGAACCTGGGGGTGCTGCTGCACGAGCCGGGGGGCAATGAGCCGCTGTTTGCGCGGATCAAGGTGCCGGCGATGACGCAATGGGTGCGGATCGAGCCGCCGCCGACGCCCGCTGGTGCCGTGACCGACGCGGTAACGGCCCCGCGGCTGCCGCGCGATGCGGGGCGCGGGCGGTTCGTTCAACTGTGGGAGATCATCCGGAACAACCTGGATGACCTCTTCCCGGGCATGACGATCGTGGAGGCGACGCCCTTCCGTGTGACACGCGCGGCCGAGGGTTCGGGCACCGACGCGGCGGAAGATGCCGACAACCTGCTTGATTTCGTGGAAGCGCAGTTGAAGCGACGGCGATTTGCCAATGTGGTGCGGCTGGAAGTGGCGCGAGAAGCCTCGCCGCGCATCGTGCGGCAGATCGTGGAGATGTTCAAGATCAAGCCCGAGGACACCGACGTGTCGCAAGGGCTTCTGGACTTTCGCTCGCTGTTTGAGATTGCCGATCTGCCCCGGCCTGACCTGAAACTGCCGATGTGGACGCCCGTGGTGCCCGCGCGGATCGTCGCGACCGACAGCATCTTCGAGGCGATCCGGCAGGGCGACATTCTCGTGCACCATCCGTACGAGAGTTTTCAGCACACCGCCGAGCGGTTCATCGCGGAGGCGGCATCCGACCCGGCGGTGCTGGCGATCAAGCAGACGATCTATCGCACGAGCCGCGATTCGCCGTTCGTGCAGCACCTGATCCGTGCGGCTGAGAGCGGGAAGCAGGTGGCGTGTCTGGTGGAGTTGCAGGCGCGGTTTGATGAAGGCCGCAACGTGCGCCTGGCGCAGATGCTGGAAAAGGCCGGCGTGCATGTGGCGTATGGCGTCGTGGGCCTCAAGACGCACTGCAAGGCGTCGCTGGTGGTGCGGCGCGAGAGCGACGGCCTGCGCTGCTACGCGCACCTGGGCACGGGCAACTACAACCCCGCGACGGCTAAGTTGTATACGGATCTGGGCCTGCTGACGTGCGATCCGCGCATCACCGAAGATGCGGTGGATCTCTTTAACCTGCTGACCGGTCGCTCGCGGAAGCAGACGTATCACCGTTTGCTGGTGGCTCCGGCGACGATGAAGCGATCGTTTCTCCACTTGATTCGGCGCGAGGCCGACCTGGCCCGTGCGCACGCTGCGGGTACGTCGCCGCATGGTGGGCGGATCATCGCCAAGATGAACGCGCTGGAAGACCCGGCGATCATCCGCGAGTTGTACAAGGCCTCGCAGGCGGGGGTGCGGGTCACGCTCTTTGTGCGCGGGTTCTGCACGCTTCGCCCGGGGATCGAAGGGCTGAGCGAGAACATCAGCGTGACGAGCGTGGTGGGTCGGTTCCTCGAACACTCCCGGGTGTTTCATTTCGGCGCGGGTAAGGGGGATCCGCTCGACGGCGAGTGGTACATCGGCAGTGCCGACTGGATGAGCCGCAACCTCGATCAGCGCGTGGAGGCGGCGGTGCCGGTGGTGGACCTGGCATGCCGAGGGAAGTTGCTGCGGCTGCTCAGCGTGATGGCCGCCGACGGCCGGCACGCGTGGGATTTGCGGCCTGACGGCGGGTACACGCTTCGCGCGGCGGGCGGGCTGGGCGCACCGGTGCCCGACGATGGGCCCGAGCGACTGGGGACGTTCGAGACGCTCATGCGCGATGCGCTGGGCGTGGGATAGGCG
The DNA here is from genome assembly GCA_964588585.1 of uncultured Phycisphaeraceae bacterium. Classification (GTDB taxonomy): domain Bacteria; phylum Planctomycetota; class Phycisphaerae; order Phycisphaerales; family UBA1924; genus JAEUIX01. The sequence goes on along the minus strand of CAZPPX010000036.1, from coordinate 20,322 downwards.
AAACGCGGTGACGCGGGCGGCATCGAAGGGTGGTCCTGACCTCCCGAGGAGCCACCATGAACGCTGCGGTACCGGTACGTCCAATGTCGTCGTCGTCAACGATCCATCAGTGTGGCACGCAGGCACACAGGCCGGTGGCGCTGACCGTACTTTCGTGGGTGCTGCAGGTGGCGGCCGCAGCGATTCTGTTGCAAACGCTGTTTTTCAAGTTCACGGGCGCGCCCGAGAGCGTGTACATCTTTACCAAGGTGGGTGCCGAGCCCGTGGGCCGGATTGGTTCGGGCGTCGTTGAACTGATCGCGGCGGTGTTGCTGCTGAATCCCCGCACGGCGGCGGTGGGGGGGCTATTCGCGGCGGGCGTGATGGCCGGGGCGATCGGCTCGCACCTGACGATCCTGGGGATCACGATTCCTAACCAGCCGGGGCCGGGGGACGACGGCGGATTGCTCTTCGGCCTGGCCTGCGTGGTGATGGTGGCGAGCATGGGTGTGGTGGCGATCCGGAGGCGCGAGTTGCCGGTGGTCGGGAAGCGCCTGTAACGCCGAGACGCCAACTTCGAGGAACCTGTACCGATGCACGCCTTCAATCTGCTGTCTGCACCTGGCCGAAGGCGCGAAACGAGCATGAGCACGCAACCGGTTCGGATCATCGTTATCGGCGGAGGCTTCGCGGGGGTGGCGTGCGCGCGAGCCCTGCGGCGGGCGCTGCCGTCGGGTGATGCGGAGATCGTGCTGTTTGATAAAGAGAATCACCTCGTGTTTCAGCCTCTGCTCGCGGAGGTGGTGGGCAGTTCGCTGGAGCCCTCGTCGATCTGTGCGCCGCTGCGGCAGATGTTGCCCGGCGTGTCGTGCCGGACCGAGGATGTGCTGCGTGTGGACTTTGATCGCCGCGAAGTGGTGTATACGACCCGCGATGACATGACCGGCACGCTGGCGTATGACCATGTGGTGATCGCCTGCGGGGGTGCATCGAACTTGTCGGTGATCCCCGGCATGGCCGACCATGCGTTCCCGATGCGCACGATCGGCGACGCGGTGGAACTGCGGGCACACATCCTGAGGCAACTGGAGCGTGCCGAGGTGACTCCCGACGAGGCAACGCGCCGGCGGCTGCTCGCGTTTGTGGTGGTGGGTGGTGGGTGGCGGGTACTCGGGCGTGGAGGCGGCGGGAGAGATCAACGACCTGGTGCGCGGCGCGAGGCGGTTTTTTCCGCACATCAGCCGTGAAGAGATGTCGGTGACGCTCGTCCACGCGGGGGACCAGATTCTGCCGGAGATCTCGCCGACGCTGCGCGAGTTCGCGGCTCGGAAAATGACCTGTTCGGGTCAGATTCGGCTCATGCTCGGCGCGCGGTGCGCCTCGTCGTCGCTCGAAAGCATCACGCTGACGGATGGGCGGGTTCTGCCCGCGTCGACGATCGTCTGTACCATCGGTGGAACCGCCGCGCCGCTCATCGAACGCATGCCAGCGAGCGTGGCGCGTGAGAAGAGTCGCCTGTTGACCGAGCCGGACATGCGGCTGCGCGGGCAAGAGCGCGCGTGGGCGGTGGGGGATGCCGCGAGCATTGTGAACGCCCACGATGGCAAGACGTGTGCGCCGACTGGTCAGTTCGCGCAGCGCCAGGGTGCCCAGTGCGCGGCCAACATCATCCGATCGCTCCGCGGGCAACCGACCCGGCCTTTCCGGTTCCGCGTGCTGGGGCAACTGTGCTCGATCGGCGGCCATCGGGCCGTCGCGGAGATGATGGGCCTGCACCTCAGCGGCTTCATCGCGTGGTTCGTGTGGCGGGGCGTGTATCTCTTCAAACTGCCCAGTTGGTCGCGGCGCATCAAGGTGGGGCTGGACTGGGCGTGGGATCTGGTGTTCCCGCGCGATCTGGGCATCGTGAAGGCCGACACGACCCAGCGGCATGCGCTGTCCTACTACAACCCCGGGCAGTTCGTCTTTAAAGCCGGTGACCCCGCGACGACGTTTTACGTGATTCAGTCGGGTGAAGCCGAGGTCGTGCGCGAGGTTGGCGGCAGCGAACGCGTGATCGCCATCCTGAAGCCCGGCGACTTCTTCGGCGAGCGAGCCCTGACCGAGAACCGCCCGCGGGGCTCGTCCATTCGCGCCCGCACCCGGCTTGAAGTCCTCTCCATGGGGCGCGAACTGATCAACGACATGACCCGGCACATCCCGCCGCTGGCCGCGGCGCTCAAGGAGGCGATCCTGCGCCGCGCCGACGGTGGCTGGCAGAATCTGCCGGGCCTGCACGAAGCGCTCGAGGCGCGTTCCGTGCGCGAGGTGATGCGGCCATTCGAGCCGCCGTTACTGACACCCGACCTGCCCGCCCAGGCGGCGCTCGACGCCTTTGCCGACCCGGATCGCAGCCATTGCCTGGTGGTTTCCAAGGTGGGCGGAGCCGTGGGAGGCCGCGAGGGTGCGCTGGCGGGCATTCTGACGCTTGATGATGTCATTAAGTGGGTACCGCAGGCGAAAGCGGGGGACACCATCGCCACGCTGATGCACGCGGCACCGGTGGCCGTCACGCTGGATGATTCCGCCTTCACCGCGGCCGAAACCGCCGCCGCACATGGCCAGCGACGGGTGCCGGTGGTCGTCAGCGCCACCGATCGCACGCCCGTGGGCATGATCGATTTTCGCGACCTGGTTCGTGCGGGGCTGGGGCTGCCGACGCAGGCACCTACCGCGCCGGTAGCCCGGCATCACGCGGTTTGCACCCTGCCGGTGCCGGCGGCTGGCTGATCGATCGCGGATTCGCTCCGCGCGGGCAACAGCACGCCCAGCCCGTCGGGCAGCCCCGGTGCCGAGGCGTGCCACTCGGGCACCTCTTCCCACACGCCCACACGGGCGCAGAACTCGACGTCGGCGTCGAAGCCCAGTTTGAGCAGATCGCGCCCGCCCCGGGCGTCGCGTAGCGCGTGCAGCAGGCGCGACGCGGAAACACTGGCCTCGCGCCAGGCTGCGGCCATCAGGCGGCCTTCGTCCTGCTCGGCCCAATGATGTCCGGCAACCAGCAGCAACTCGCCGATCGCGCCGGCGGTCAGGCAGTCTTCAAGGCTCGATTCGCCCCGCGTGCCGGCGCACAGCAGGTGAATCGGTCGGTGCTCGCCCGAGAGCGCGCGCACCACCGCCGCGGCATTGGCGAGACAACCGATCATCACCCGGATCGCCCCCGCGTGCACGGCCCGCTCCAGCGCCGCGGTGCCGTTGGTCGTGGTGAACCCCACCGTGCGGCCGAGCACGCTCAGGGGCGTGTATTCCAGTGGCGAGTTGCCCAGATCGAAGCCCGGTATACGGATGCCGCCCCGCTCGCCGCCGAGCAGCACGGGTGTGCCGACGAGCCGGTCGCGCACCGCGCGGGCGTGTTCGACGGTGCCGCAAGGGATGACGCCGCGGGCGCCTGCCGCGAGCGCGGCGGTGATGGTGGTCGAGGCTCGCAACTGGTCGATGACGACGACCACCCCGCCGCGCAAGGCGGTGGGCGAAGCCAGGTCGGGCCGAAGGTGGGCATGAATCGAAGCGATCGTGATCCCCAGCATGGTGCGTCGAACGCTGCGAGGGCGAGAGCGTAGCGAGTTATGCGCGATCGTGCTGTCGTGAATCAGCGCAGACACCGGACGCCCAGGACTCGCAGACTCGTCGTGGGTTGGGGGGGAGCGCGCCGGCGCTGATGAACTCTTGCGCCGTAATCAAACGGCGGCCCCGACTGCGGTCAGTTGCCCCCGCCCCCACCCGGCACAATCACAAACTCCAGGCCGGCTTCGTGATCCTGCGTGACGCCGCCGTCCAACCCGGCGACGTTGCGGAACCCGTGGAATCGGTAGAAGTCCTGGATCAATGGCGTCCGCGTGTTCTGTTCGTAGGCGCGGCTGACCAGGTCCCAGCGCGAGCGGCGATCGCGGAAATCGAACGCCGTCGCGGGATACCAGTAGGACTCGATCACCACGCCCGCGATGGGCTCGCGATTGGCTGGGCAATGGCTGAGCGCTTCGGGCAGTTCCATGATCTCGTAGATGGAGCGCAACGAATCGTACGGCAGGACGCGCCGCTCAACCGCGTACGCGGCACACGCCTGGGAGGTCTGGCGAAGGTTGGACGAGCACGCCGCGGACCACGCCGCCTGGCGGGCACCCCGCACGGCGGGAAGCAGAATGGCCACGAGCACCGCGAGGATCGCGATGACGACGAGCAGTTCGACGAGCGAGAAGCCATGCGTGATCCAGGCCTGTCGCCGCCGGCATTCCACCGGTCGGCAGGGCAAGCCCGCGTTCATTTCAACAGGGTCGTTCACGGACAAGCCAGTGCTGATCATGGGAATCTCTCCCGAGCCCAGTCTGAGGCGTGTGGCCGAACACCTGCGCATCGACGCGGGCGAGGGGCCAGATCAGCAACGGCACATCGAATGTTCACTCACACCCCGCGCAGACCGCTCAATCCCGTTTCTTCGTGAGCCCTGACCATGGTGGGGCGGTGGGCAAGGCGGGCGAACGGCGGCAAGCCTGCCGGAAAAGGTGCCACAACGTCCTATACTCGCCCAGCAAAATCGCGTCGCGCCGGCTCGAATCGGGCGGGATGGGCCAGGATCGACGCCAGACACCCTCAAAACCAGAGAAACACCCCACCCCCAACGACCCCGGCGCTCGCCTGCGCCCCAACGGGATCGACCGCCATGTCCGACTCATCCCCGAGCCAACCCGTTCCCACTGCCGACGCGACGCCGCAAGTGAGACCTGGCGCGGCACCGCGTCAACCCGGCGCGCTCAAAGAGATCATCACCGTCGCCGCCCCATCCGTCGCCACCATGGCGTCGTACACCGTCATGCAGTTTGTGGACGGCCTGATGGTCTCGCGCATGGAGCCGCACGACCCGATCAACCTGGCGGCTCAAGGCAACGGTGCCTTTGCCGCGTGGGTGCCCATGTCGCTGCTGGCCGGAATGCTGGGCGTCGTGAACACCTATGTCGCGCAGCACTTGGGTGCCGGCACGCCCCGTCAGGGCCCGGCGTATGCCTGGAACGGCTTGTGGCTCGCGGTGCTCGCCGCGTTGCTGATGCTGCCTTATGGCGTGGCGCTCCCGTGGATCATGACCCTTGCCGATCATCGCCCCGAACTCATCGAGCGCGAATGCGCGTACGCGGGAATCCTGGTCGCCGGCGCGTTCTTTACCATGGCCAGCCGGGGGCTCTCGCAGTTTTTCTACGGCATGCATCGGCCCATGATCGTGTTCGGCGCGGCGCTGGCCGGCAACGCGGTGAACCTGGTGGGCAACTACGCGCTGATCTACGGGAACTGGGGTGCCCCGGAGTGGGGCTTGCGCGGGGCGGCCATCGCCACCGTCGCGGGCACGGTGGTCGAGTTTCTCATCCCGTTCGCGCTGTTCCTGGGCCCGAAGTTGCACGGCCTCTACGGCACCCGCAACGACTGGCGTCCCTCGACCAAGCACCTTCGCGACATTCTCCGCCTGGGCTGGCCCGGCGCGCTCATGTTCGGCAACGAGATGATCTGCTGGGGCTACTTCCTCATCTTTCTCGTCGGCCGCTTCGGCAGTGATCACAGTGCCGCGAGTCTGATCGCGCAGCGCTACATGCACATCTCGTTCATGCCCGCGGTGGGCATCTCGTTTGCCATGACGGCGGTGGTGGGGCGATACCTTGGGGCGAACAAGCCCATGCTGGCCAAGAGCCGCGCGTGGGTCGGTCTGGGGATCGCCGCGGGGTACATGACGGTCTGCGCGGGGGCGTTCCTGCTCTTCCGCGAACAGATGGCGCAAGTCTTCACCGATGACCCGAAGGTGCTCGCGATCACGCACACGCTGATCGTCGTTGCGGCGGTGTTTCAGTTGTTCGACGCGCTGGGTATCACCATCATCGGCATCCTGCGGGGCGCGGGCGACACCGTGTGGCCGGGCGTGATGACTGTGATCTGCTCATGGGTCTTCATCGTGGGCGTCGGGCACCTGCTCGCCGTGATGCGTCCGGACTGGCAGTCGGTCGGCCCGTGGATCGGCTGCGCGGCGTACATCATGCTCACAGGGACGGTGCTGCTGCACCGCTTTGCCGTGGGCGATTGGTCGACGCGGCGGGTGGTGGACGGTGCGGGGGGCGGACCGCCAGCTGCGGGGCATTGAATCACCGTCTCAGCGAGCCCTATCGCGTCAGTTCGGGCCCGCCGATGTCGATGCCGATAGACCGCCCACCGTCCAGCGGTGGCGTGCGGGTTACCTGAACGGTTCCTGCACGCCGAAGTCGGCACCTTTGAGCCCGCCCACCGTCCAGCGAAGGCGGGCTGGCTCGACGATGTTCTGATTGGTGGGCGTTTGGGGAAAGCCCACCTGTGGCGTGCCCGCCGCGTTGTAGGTGATCGGCTCGCGCGAGATCGCGGGTGTGGCGGTGAGGTGCCCGCCCTGATTGAACTCGTTGGAGTTCACCACGCGCACGTTGCCGTCATACGCCACCAGCGAAACCTTGGCGGCACGGTGGAGGAAGATCAGTTCGTGCTTGCCCGTGCGGTCGACCGATTCGTGCATGTGCGATTTTTGAGACGGAAAGGCGATGTCGCCGACCTTGCGATTGCCAAGCCGGTAGCGCCCATTGGCACCCGGGTTGTAGGTGTACACACCGAACTCACCGTTGAACTGACGCAGACTGCCGCCGTCGTTGGTGAAGCGGTGCGGCGTGTACGACGAGGGCGACGTCTCGTAACTGCTGCTGTACAACCAGCGATAGCGCATGGGCGTGGCGATGGTGCTGATCAGTCGATCGGCAGCGAGTTGCGGGTTGGGATGCACCTCGTCGCGCCAGATGCCTCGCACCTTGTCGAAGGGCGAATGGATCATGGGCTCGGGCAAGCGTGCCGCCAGATAGTCAATCATGACCAGATGGCTGTAATACACATGGGGAATCCACGCGCCCTGCGTGGGGAACGCCGACCCATTGGCCCCACCCCACTGGGGCTGTGCGCGACGGCGGATGATGTCGACTGCCTGGAAGTGGGCGGCCTGCACATCATCTGTCGGTGTGTTCAGGTCGGCATACTGACTGCGGAAGTTGCGGGCCTGACCGAGGTTGGCCGCCCGCCAGGTAAAGGCCCAGATGCGATCCTGGAAGTCCGCCGAGTATGACTGCGTGCTCGTGCCGAACGATTTGAGGTTGTACATGTTCTGGATCTGCTTGGCGCTGATCCGGGCGTTCTTCAGGCTGGGCAGCAGAATCGCCGTGAGCAGGGCGATGATGGCGATCACCACCAGCAGTTCGATGAGCGTGAACCCCGAGCGGGACAGTCGCGCATTGGCGCGGGGCGCAGAGTGACCAGTCGGCATGTGCGAACTCCTTACGATCACGCGGCCAGAGAACCCAGCCGAACCCCAGACGCTGCCACAGAACGCGGCAGATAACGAAAGCATATCGTGGCTTCCCCAAAGCACAAGTTAAAAAGGACGGTGGAAATCCCATGGGCAATCGACCGATGCGCAGGCTCAGTACCCGAACGGCAGGGGCGATGGTCGTGGGAGCGTCGCTTTGTTCCGCGACGGGTTGCGAGTCCCCATCCACCGATCGCACTGGCCGCTCACCAGCACCCTTAAGGGGGCCCGACGCGACCGACGTGACGAAGTCTGAGCGACCCATTGCCATGATCGATGGACAGCCTGTCTTTTCCTCCGACCTCGCGTCTCAACTTGCCGAGGCTGCCGGTGGCGTGGTGCTTGAAGAACTCGTGCTCGATCGCCGTCTTGCCATCGCCCTGCGCGATCGAGGCATCCAAGTGAATGACGCCGAATTGCGCCGCGAGGAAGCCCTTCTGCGATACTCCCTTCTTCGGGGTGTCGGATCGAGCAGCGGCCCAGATGACACCGCCCGCCTCGTGACCGATTTGCGCGAATCCCAGGGGCTCGGCCCCTTGCGCTACGCGGCATTACTCAGTCGAAGTGCTGGCCTGCGCGCCCTGGTTCAGGCCGAGGTGCAGGTGACTCCTGAGGCCGTCGCTGTGGCCCATGCCGCCCGCTACGGACCGCGGCACCGAATCCGATTGATCGTTGTTCCTTCCCAGCGTGACGCCGCCGAAGCACTGGCTCGCCTCGCTGCCCCGGCGGACCCCGCGGCCTCCACCACGGCAACGGGCGGGTCACTGGCGTCGCGCTTCGCGGGGGAGGCCGCGCGAGTCTCGACCGACCCCTCCGCGCCGCGAGGCGGCAGCATCGAGCCATTCAGTTTGCAGGACCCGGCCTACCCGATCGCGCTCCGCCAGTCGGTGGCCGCGACCGCGCCGGGCAGTTTGACCTCGGTGATGGCGCTGACGCGCGGCTTTGCCATTGCGTATGTGGAAGAAGTGCTGCCCGAGAAGGGCGTGCCGCTGGAGTCGGTGCGTGCCGCGCTTGAGGAAGACGTGCGGCTGCGCCAGGAGCGTCTGCTCATGGAGCGTCTGGCGGCGCAATTAGTCGGCCCCAATCGCGGCGGAGTCACCATTATCGACCGAGGGCTTGATTTTGGCTGGCGCACCGGTCGCGCGCGATCCCCCGATGCGGGCACGCGTTAAGCGCTATCACGCCGAATGGGTCGATTTGGGGGCCACCCTGCCTGCCCAGGAGAGCCCAAACACCTGCTCATGGGTAACCAAGCCGGGTAGATTGTGTTCATGGCTGGCATGTAACAAGCCAGCCCACCGCTTGTATGGGCACAGAGCTGGAGTCCCTAGGAGGCCCCGTCGAAGGCGCAGCGTCCGCCGATACTCGCGGTTATCGGACTACGGCGGAATGTGAACAGGAGAAGCGCGTAAAGAGCCAGATCGCAAGCGATTAGCGATCATTCGCGCGGATATCCGCTTGGCCATTCGTCATTCGCGTGAGCGGGCGGGACTCGTCGAACGGGTTGGCGACCCACACGCCGCCGGGTGGTTGGTGGGTGAGGCCATCGAGGGTGATGCGGACCGAGTCGCCCGTCAGCACCGCGCGGCAGCGGACTGGGCCGAAGTGGGTGACGAGGCCGTCAACCGCGATGCCCTTTTCACCGGCTTCCTTCAGCCAGCGCTGGGGGACGCCCGCGAAGAGCACGAGGGCCTCGCCCGCAGGCGTCTCGCGCTCGTACACGAACATGGCGCGGAAGGCGTTGAGGAAGTCCGACCCGCACCAGGTGTGGGGCAGGTCGCCCAGGAACTTCGGGGCGCGCTCGTCGCGATACACGACCTCGGGCCACTGGTTCCAGCCGGCGTGGCCGCCGGAGGTGCCCTGAGCCGGGCGACGGCCCTGCATGAAGAAATCGATGAGCGCCAGGGCGCGATCGCGCTGCCCGAGGCGGATGTAGGAGCCGATCACGCGGTTCTCGTAGGGCGTGTAATCGACCCATGCGAACGCCGGGTCATCGCGGCGTTTCTCGAAGTTGCTCCAGTAGCGGTCGAAGGTGGCCATGAGCGCCGCGGCGGGCAGGTGGGCTTGCTCGCCGCAGGGCCAGAGCGCGATGGTGGTTGAGGTGGCGTCGAAGTCGCCCAGTTCGACGCAGCCGGGGATGTAGTCGATGGCGTGCGCGGCGCGGGCGGCTTGGATGGAGGCGATGAGCGTGCGGCGGAAGTCGAGCGTGAGCGCGGTGTAGCGTTCGAGTGCCGCGGCATCGCCCACAACGCCCGCGAGGTAGGCCGCGTCTTTCAGGCCTTGAAGGACGAAGAAGTCGTCCCAGTACGAGTGCATGGGCTTGGCCGAATAGCCCTCGTGGCTGATCGACTCGGGCACGAGGCCGAAGAACGCGCTGGCGGGCACGGGGGGCTTGCCCGGCTCCTGGCGCGCCGCGGTGGTACCCGGGCTGAACTCGGGCGTCATGCGTTCGGCGCGGATCGTCTCGATGTACGCGACGGCCTTCTGTACGTTTGGCCACAGACGTCTGGTGAACGCTGTGTCGCCCGTGAAGCGGTGGTAGTTGGCGATGGCGAGGATCAGTTGCCCGTGGCTGTCGTGCTCGTTCACGGGATCGGGCCCGCGGCGATCGACCACGCACGGCACCTTGCCGCTCTCGAACTGGTTGGCGGCAAACCACTCGATCCACTCGCGCACGATGTCGGCCCGCCCGAACTCCAGCAGCGCGGCACTGGTCATCGAGCCATCGCGGGCCCAGGAGCGTTCGTAGGAGCGCGAGCCGGGCTGAATCGCGGGCCCATCGCGATTGATGAGGATGTGCCCCAGCACGGTGCGAGCGGTATCCCACAGGGGTTGCGCGGAGGGCGGCAAGTCGATCGTCACGCGATCGATTTCGCGTGACCAGCGCTCGACGGCTTGGGCGTGTGCGCTTGGTCCGGGGGCGGCGACCGCTACGCCCGGGCCCGCGGCCGTGAACGCGACCGTTTGCGATTGCCCGGGCTTCAGGTCGTAGTAGAAGAGCGCCAGCCCGCTTGACAAGCCCGATGGGTCATTGAGCGGCACGCGGTCGGGCGCGGTATTGATGCGCTGGCCCGAGAGTGCCGCGACGGCATCGCCTTCATCAAACGTGTGCGCGGTGAACCGGGAGAGCGGCTGATCGAAGAACACGCGCATGCCGCTGGGTTCGAGGGTCAGCATCGCGCTGCCGTGGTCGTGCTTCACGCCCGTGAGGCGGGCGACGCCGCCGGTGGTGTTGAGCCACTGCGAAGGCGGATTCACTTGGAATGGCCGCACCGCGAGCACGAGCGTGCCGGCGGCTGGCTCGGCACGGGTGTTGGTGACGGTGTATTCGGCGCGCCAGCCGTCGCCGTGGTCGCTGGCCTTGATGGTCAGGTCGATGCCCGAGGAGGACCATTTCACACAGGGAAGGGGCAGATAGCCGCGTTCGAGGCCACGGGTGATGGTGGCGTCTGCCCATGAACGCATCAGGCCGTCGGCCAGCAGGAAGGGGTCGACGGTTGGCCCGCGTGACCCGAGTTCGAGCGCGCCATCCTCGCTGAGAAGGGCCTCTTGAACGCCGCCCTGCGGGTCGCCCACGACGGTCCAGAATCGCTGCTCGCCCAGGAAGTATCGCGGCAGGTGGCCGCGCGGGGCGGACTTGGCCAGGATCGCGTGCATGCCGTTGGGTGTGCCGAACTCGGGTGGATGGACTCGAATCTCGGCGATTGCGGCACCCTGATCCCGGCGTGGAGTGGGCTGGAGCCAGATACGCACGTACCGACATTCCGCGTCAGCGATGGGCACATGGTTGGTCCCGGGCGCACTGGCGATCGATCGATACGAGTTTGTCCACGACCGACCGTCGTCGGACGTGTACACATCGAACCTGTCGGGCCGCCGATCCGACGCCCAGTCGATCGAGAGGCCGCCGAACTCCCTCGTTGTGCCGAAGTCAATGTCGATCTCGGGCCCGAGGCGACCCGGGCGAATCGCGCTGGCCCACACCGTTGCCGGGTCACCATCGATCGCGGCGCTGGCGCTGTGGCCGACCTCCGAATCCTGCGAACTCGCGCTGGGCGTTCCGTCATACGGCTTGCTTGGTGGTAACTCGCGGAAGGCCAGGTTGTCGAAGAACACCGAGCCCTTGCCGCCGCTGCTGGACGCGATGACCAGTTCGACTTTGCCGAGTTTCCGCAGGGGTGTTCCAGCACCCGCCGGGCCCCAGGCGAACTCGATGTGGCGCTTCTTGTTCACGAAGCGCTGCCAGTCAGGGGAAAACGTTTGAGCGCGTCGATTCACCCACCACACGTTCTCGCCCGAGGCGTCGAGCAGTTTGAACTCCAGGTTGTTGTCGGGCGTGCCTGGGCTGGCGCGGCAGTGGAACGTGAACTCGTAGTTCTCGGGCAGGTCCATCGGCAGATCGCGCTGCACGATGCAGTAGCCGCCGCCGGTGACGAACTCGAAATCCAGCCGCAGGCAGGGCGTGCGATCTGCGCCGGCCGGATCGAGCGCGATCGCCCCCTTCACACCCTCCGCCGCGATCACGCGCCAGGGTTCGATGGTGGAGAAGTCGTTCAGAACGCGGACCTGCGCATGCGAGAGAGGGGTGAGACACCACAGGAGTAGGGCGATGATCAGGTCGCGTGCCGCGGCAGAGATGCGTCTTTCACTGAGAGCATTCCCTTTTTCGAGCCGGAGAGTGGTCATGTGGTCAACCTGTTGCAGTGCATTCCTGCCACCCTCCCCCGCACCCAGCGGGGGAGGTGCCGAGCGGAGCGAGGCGGAGGGGGGCTTCACTTTCCATGCGCGTCGCTCGCTGCCGAGCCCCCCCTCTGTCACTCGCCGAGCCTCGTGACCCTTCCCCCGCTGGGAGCGGGGGAGGGTGGTGATGGGGTGGTGGAGGGGGGAGGCCTCACTCGCACCCACCAAAGTACGCCGCGATGTAGTCGGCCAGATCATCCGGGTCGCTCGCGCCGTCGCCGTTCACGTCGGCGCTGCGGCAACCTCCCACAGCAAAGTAGCACGCGATGTAATCGGCCAGATCGTCAGGGTCGAGCGCACCGTCGAGGTTGATGTCGGCAGCGCACGAGAGTGCCGCGCAGGTTGGGAACGGGGCCGCGAGGACCTCGTCGACCGAGCTGGGTGCGAGGAGGTCGGCCAGCCCGAGCGCGCCCAAGGCGACATCGGGCAGGCCGGCGGAGTTGGGCTGATAGGCCGGGTCGATCGCGGAGCGGCGGTAGAGGATGCTCGCGCCGCCCAGGAAGGTCTGTCTCGCGCCGCGCCGATACGCCTGATACGCCGCGACGGCTTCGGGCCCGCGCGGCTGCGCATCGCCGACACCGCCCGTGAGCGCCAAGAGTGCCGTGAAGGTTGTCACGTCGCCCGGGTGCCCGGAGAGTGAATCGGCGCTGTAGCCGCCCCACTCGGGCTTGGTCGTGCCCGCAGAGAAGACGGTGCTGAAGCGCGGGCCGTTGTCGTCGGTCCACGCGGCGTGGGCGCTGCGCAGATTGGTGTAGTGCTCGCGCCACGTGGGGCTTGCTCTAATCAGCGGGTCGGTCAGCATCGCGTAGAGGCTTACGAACGCTGCCTGAAACTGCCCCAAAGAGCCACCGGTGATCGGCCGCCCGGTGAGCCACAGCGCAAACGGCAGCGCGGTGCGGTCAACCCAGCGGGCGTACGCCGCCTGGCCTCCCGAGCCGCCGTAGAACCCCGCCTGGGCAGCGAGCAGCACGCCTTCGTTGTACGGATTCGACGCCGATGACACCTGTGGTCCGCCGTTCGCGTTGCCCAGGAAGTAGATCGGCCGCGCCGTGGTGGAGGCGAAGTACGAATCCCAGTTGCGCACGCCGCAGATGATGGCCCGCGCCGAGGCGCGAATCTCGGCATCGGTTGGGTATTGGCGCGCTGCACGCGCCGCGGCCAGCACGATCTTCATTGTGCTCAGCGTCGCGTAACTGTCGCCCCAGCCCGCTTTCGCGCCGCCGGTGACCGGATCAAGCCAGTGCCAATAGATGCCGTCGGCACTGCGCAGCGGGCGAACACCATCAGGCGACCTTCCCGCGTATCGCCGCAGAATGGTCCGCACGATTTCGCGGGCTTCGGGATCGCCGTTTCCCGCGTTGGCACCGTCCGCGCCCACACGGTCACTTATCAGGCAGAGCAGCACCGTCCAACCCGCCGCATCCGCGCTGGCGGGATGAAACCGCGTCCACCCTTGCTGCACATCGGCGTCGATGACCCAACCCGGCGGCTCGCCATCTGGCGAGACCAGGCCCTTGGCGAAGTTCACCACCTGCACAAACTCGTCGCGCGACCAGGCATCGAAACTCAGCCGCGTTTCGCTGGCCTCGCGCACGACCGTCGCGCTCGCATCTCGGGCCAGCATCAGCCCGCCATCGGCGAGCGCCGCCACGCGCCGCGCGGCCCCCCCCTCGCCAAGGGCCGTCTCCGTCGCGCCGATGTACGTCGCTGCGCCGCCCACCTGCTGCCCGCGCGCCACGTTGGCGGGTAGAAACTGCAACGCCGTGGTCGGCCCGTGCGGCCCGGCTGGCCCAACCATCATCCACAAGCCCGATCCGCTGACACCCCCACCCCCACCCCCACCCGATGGGCCGCCAAAGTGGTCGCTCCACGCGATGTCGAGCAGCGTGCCCGGTGCGGGCGGCGGTGTGATCGCAACAGGCGTGAAGTTCAGCGACGATCCTCCGAGGGGAGCTCGCACGATTCCTTCGCCCCCGCCGCCGACATCAAGCAGACCAAAGAGCGTGCCCGAATCGCGATCCACCGCGAGTGCCGAAGTCGGCACGTTGGAGATGGCCACCTGTGAGGCCGCCAGCGTGTTGGCTTGGGCGTTGAGCACGCGCGTGCCGGTGGGCGTGCCGACGTGCAGCCTGCCGCGGAAGTGGGCGAGTGCTGGCCGCGGGTCGGGAAGGAGGGGACTGCCGAGGTCGAGTCGCGCGAAGACGCGCAGGTCCCCGGTATCCACATCCAATCGCAGGATCGCATCTGGGGGCTGGCTGTCCGGGGCGGGTTCGTCGCTCCGCACAGCGATGAACAGCAGGCGCCCGGTGTCCGAGAGCACGAGCGCTTCCGGCCCGTCCGGCCCTTCTGTCAGATTCACCCACGGCAGCAACGCCGCGATCTGCTGTCGCGTAACAGCCCGATGCAGCACCCCCGCCGCGCCCGCCGTTCCGCCGAGCGTGCCCCCGCCGCGCGTGCGGACTTCGACACGGTCCGACGCCGTATCTGCGAGTGCGACAAAGCCCGAGAGCGTCGCGGCACTCATTGCCGTCGGCACGGTAATCGCACCCGTCTCAAGGCCAGCATTCTCAACCGCGGGTTGCGCGACCGCCATCCCCGCGCACATCGCATTGGCCGCTACACCGATCCACATTCCTGTTTGTCGTCGCCGCGATCGCAACACGCGAACCTCCCCTGAAGCCTGAAAGGCATTAGCGAAGGATACCGCAATGAGAACGCTTACACAAGTGTAATCGGCAAGTTGCTCGTCGGACCATGAGGCGGTGGAATCTGCCGCGGCTGCCTCTTGCCCAACCTCACTCCATCACATGCGCCGGCTTGGGCACCTCGTCGCTGATCCGCTCCCGCTTCACGTCTTTGCCTGGCTCGCTGCAACTCAGCAGGAACACGTCGTCCCGCATCCGCATCTGCAGGTGCACCGGCCGCCCCCAGATGATCCGCACGTTCTGCAGCACCTCGGCCGCCTTGGCCGCTTCCACTTCCAGCCCCGTCCACTGGTGCGCCAGGTACAACTCGCCCCGGTTCATGTAGTTCGCGTCCACCACATACACAAACGGCTCGCCCCGGTTGGTCAGGTGGTGCAGCAGGGTCTGCTTCACGCGCTTGAAATCGCGCGACGCCACCCGCACCTCGCCCGTCTGCGGGTCGCGGCGGGTCTGGTACATCTTGTGCTTGTCGATGAACTCCTCGGTCAGAAACTCATCGATGAACGACACGTCGTTGTAGATCCGCCGCACCTCGAACATCTTCTCGCGCCCCCGGCCTGACCGGTCGTCATGCCGGGCTTTCGCACCCACGCCATCCATCGACTCCCACGCGCTCCCGTGCCGCCCGGCGTTCCAGCGCTCCTCGATGTCCTTCCACAACTCGATCCCGATCTTGTACGGGTTGAACCCCCCCGGCGGCATGTGCACCACGCCCGAGTGCTGGTCGCAATACTGCACGATCTCGCTCGCGTCGCAGAAGTGGTGCGTCATCATCTTGCTGTGCCAATAACTGGCCCAGCCTTCGTTCATGATCTTCGTCTGCGCCTGCGGCACGAAGTAGTACGCCTCGTCGCGGATGATGCTCAGCACGTCCTGCTGCCAGGGCTCTAATCGCGCGTAGCGCAACAGGAACAGCAGCACATCCCGCATCGGCTGGGGCGGAAACTTGGCCGTGCTGCGCCGCTGCTCGTCGAAGGCCGCCTTCTGACGGTCCATCTCCCGCTGCGGGTTGATGAACGGGTCCATGTAGTCTTTCGCGGGCAGACGATCGGGCCGGAAGCCGCCGCCGCTGGCGCTGCTCGCATCTTCGTCGCCCGCATCCAGCGCGTGATGCCCGCTGCCGACCGCACCGCCGCGGTGCGCAGCCTCACGCTGCACAAACAGCGAGTGCGGATCGATGAGGTATTCGATCGACAGGCACGCGTCGATGAACCGCTCGACCGTCTCGGCACCGTGCCGATCCATGTGCCGCCGCACCCGCGTGGCGTGGTTGGCCATCTGGTCGAGCATCTTGCGGTTGGTCTTGCTGAACCAGAAGTTGTGCTTGAAAAAGTCGGCATGCCCGTAGACGTGCGCCATCACCAGTTTCTGGTCGGTGACGCTGTTGCTCTCCTGCAGGTAGGCGTAGCACGGATCGTTGTTGATGACCATCTCGTAAATGCGACCCAAGCCGTACGCGTCCCGCTTGCTCAGTTTTTCATACTCCATCCCCCAGCGCCAGTGCGGATACCGCACCGGGAACCCGCCGTACGCGGCGATCTGGTTCATCATGTCGAACGGCAGCACCTCGTAGACCACCTCAAAAAAGTCGAGCCCGTACTCGATCGCCTTGGCCTTGATGGCCTGCATGTGATCGAGCAGTTCGGGGGACAAATCGGTGCTGGCAAGACGAGTGGCCATGCTGAAGGATCGGCAGTGTGGGTCCGTCACTTCTCCATACGCACGCGGGCCCATGGGGATCGCGCGTGTAACCGCGCGGGGACGCGTTGGATCGCGTCGCGTCGCTGAATCCACCGTCTGCGGCGGCTGTGGGAAGCACGAGCGTCGTCTGGTAACTCGCGTGCGTTGATTCGCTCGCCAAGGCCGATTCACCCATAATCACGGGGCGGACCCGTCAAGCAGTTCCGTCTGGGACTGCCTGCCAAGGGGGATCGGGGAAGGTGTTTTCCTTCCCCTGCCTTTACCAACCCTCGTCGTTGGACGATTGGCCTCGCCCAGTGTGCTGGCATTCGTCGGCACCGTCTCTGTGCGCGGGAGGCTTCACCATGAAGATCATGTCCAAAATCCTGTCTGCTTTCGGCGCCGTGGCGCTCGTCTGCGGCGTCGTCGGGTACATCGGCATCCAGGGCATCGGCAAAATGTCCGACGCCGCGCACGAAGTGAACCGCGTACGAGTACCGAGCATCATCGGCCTCCACGGCATACAAACCGGCATCATCGCCATCCGCGCCGACAACTGCGCGCTCTGCGTCGAATCCCTCCCCGACGAGCGTCGCAAGGGCATCGGCGCGGGCATCGATGCCGCGTGGGCCGAACTGGATAAGGGCTGGAAACTCTACGAACCGCTCCCGCAGACGGTGGAAGAAGCGGCAAAGTGGAAGGAGTTTGTTCCCGCGTTCGAAGAGTGGAAGAAGATCGCTACCGACATGCGCTCGGCCCTGGAGCGCTGGCAAACTGCCCGTGCCGCTGGCGAGGCCAACGCGCCGGAACTCTACAAGACGGCCATGGTCAAGTTTGATCAGATTCAGGCACCCTATCGCCGAGCCGTCGATCTCCTCGATCAGATCTTCAAGATCAACGATGTGATCGCCGCTCAGCAGGCTGACCTGAGCGACCGTGCCGCCTCGGCCACGACGGTCACGGCGATGAGCGTGACCGCGGGCGGCTTGGTCCTCGCGGTGGGCATCGGCGTGTTCTTCTCCCGCAACATCGTCGGCGCGATCCGTCCGGTCGTCTCCCGCGCCCAGATGATCACCGCCGGCGACCTCACGGGCAGCGACCTTGACGCCCGCCGTCGCGACGAACTGGGTGACATCGCCACCGCCTTCAACACCATGAGCGGGTCGCTCCGCACACTCGTGCAGCAGATCGTTGGCTCGGCTGGCCAGGTGGCCTCCGCCGCCACCGAGATCGCGGCCTCCGCCGAAGAAATGGCCCAGGGCATGGACCAGCAGGAAAAGCAGACCGGGCAGGTCTCCGCTGCGGTCGAAGAAATGAGCGCCAGCGCGACCGAGGTCGCACGCAAGAGCGCCGACGCGGCCAGCGCCGCCCAGGAATCAGGCAAGCAGGCCCAGGAGGGCGGGTCGGTCGTCGATCAGACTGTGACCGAGATGAAGGGCATCGCTTCGCAGGTGGGCGAATCGGTGCAGGCCGTCGGGGCACTCGGAGCCAAGAGCGAGCAGATCGGCCAGATCATCGGCGTCATCAACGACATCGCCGACCAGACCAACCTGCTCGCGCTGAATGCGGCGATCGAAGCCGCCCGCGCGGGCGAGCACGGCCGCGGGTTTGCCGTGGTCGCCGACGAGGTCCGCAAACTCGCCGAGCGCACCACCCAGGCGACCAAGCAGGTGGCCGACAGCATCAAGGAGATCCAGACCGAAACGGGCGTCGCGGTGCAAAAGATCGAGTGCAGCACCAAACAAGTGCAGTCTGGCGTGCAACTCGCTGGCGCGGCAGGACAGGCCCTGCAGAAGATCGTCACGTCTTCAAACGGTCTGGGCGACATGGTCCGCGTCATCGCCGCCGCCGCCCAGCAGCAGAGCGCTACCGCGACCGACATCGCCCGCAACATCGAGCAGATCAGCGCCGTGACCAAGGAATCAAGCGAGGGTGCGCGTCAAGCCGCCCAGGCCGCCACCCAACTGGGTCAGCAGGCTGAATCGCTCAGCGCGCTGGTCGGGAAGTTTAAAGTGTGAACGGGTTCGTGCCTTCTCTTCCGAAGGCTGAAGGGCTACGGCGTCGCAGCCGTCAACCCGTACCGCGCGGATGAGGTGGCGGCATGTGCATACCTTGCCGTGCATGACCACCTCCCCCAACGACACCTACACGTCCCCGCTTGCCCAGCGCAACGCCAGCGAAGCGATGCTCCGCCTGTGGTCGCCCCGGCACAAGTTCAACACCTGGCGGCGCATCTGGCTGGCCGTGGCGGAGGCGCAGCATGAGTTGACCGCGTCCAAGGGAGCCCCGAGCGCAAGCTCGGTTGGATCGCGCGAACTCGTCACCCGCGAGCAGGTCGAGGAACTGCGTGCCGTCGTGAGCCGCCCGGGCGGCATCACCGACGACGAGATTCGCGCCGCCGAGAAGTACGAACGCGAACTGCGGCACGACGTGATGGCCCACGTCCACGCGCTGGGCGACTCGTGCCCGAACGCGAAGGGGATCATCCACCTGGGGATGACGAGCCAGGATGTGGTGTGCAATGCGGATCTGCTGATCGCCTACGCGAGTCTTGATCTGATCATCACGAAACTGGCTCGCGTCGTCGCCTCGCTGGGTGATCGCGCCCTCGCGACGCCCTGCATTCCTGCGCTGGGCTTTACCCACTATCAGCCAGCCCAGCCCGTCACGGTTTCCCGTCGGTTGGCGAACTGGGCTGCCGATATCGTGGCGGCGACGCGTCACCTCACGCTTGCCACCGATCGGCGACGCTACCGCGGACTGCGCGGCGCCACGGGCACGCAAGCCGCGTTGCTGGCGCTGTGCGACGGCGACCACACCTGTGTGGACGCCATCGAGGAAGCGTTTCTTCTCGCGATCGCGCCGCCTTCGGGCAGTTGGGAACGCACCACGCCAAGCGGCGAATCGCAGTTCTTTCCGATTGCCGCACGCACGTTTGAACTGTCGGGTCAGACCTATCCCCGAGTGTTCGACACCATTATGTTGTCGAACCTTGCCTCCTGTGCCGCCGTCCTCCACAAAATCGCCACCGACATCCGACTCCTCTGCAACCGCAAGGAACTCGACGAGCCCTTCGAAACCAAGCAGATCGGCTCCTCCGCCATGCCCTACAAGCGCAACCCCATGCGTTGCGAGCGCATCTGCGGCCTCACGCGATTCGTTATGAACCTCGTCGGCAACGCCTATGACACCGCCGCCACCCAATGGCTCGAACGCACGCTCGACGACTCTTCCAACCGCCGCCTCTCCCTCCCCGAGGCCTTCCTCGCCCTCGACGGCGCGCTCGACCTCATGCACAACGTCGCCAGCGGCCTCATCGTTCACGAAGCGATGGTCCGTAAGAACCTGATGGCCGAACTGCCCTTCATGGCGACCGAAAACATCCTCATGGCCTGCGTGAAACTCGGGGGCGATCGCCAGGAGTATCACGAGCACATCCGCCAGCATGCCCAGGCCGCGGGGATGCGCGTGAAGCAAGAAGGCCTCGACAACGACCTGCTCGACCGCCTGAAAGCCGACAAGCACTTCCAATCCAAAGCCCGCGGCGGCACACTCTCGGCCGAACTCGACTGGGACGGCGTCATGGACCCCATGAAGTACGTCGGCCGCAGCGTCGAGCAGACCGAACGGTTCATCGACGACGTCGTGGAGCCGCTGCGCGAGCAATACGGCGAGGCCATCGCCAAACTGGGTGATACGTCGCCGCGGGTGTAGCCAGAATCTGATCCCGGTGGCACAGGCGTCCCGCCTGTGTCGAGGCGAAGCCTTGCTAACCGTGACCTTGCCCACGAATGGTGGACACACCGGAAGACGGCTACAAGAGCCGTCGGA
>CAZPPX010000035.1:0-23491 GCA_964588585.1 uncultured Phycisphaeraceae bacterium | reverse complement strand
ACGCCGTCACGCACGATCCCGCTGCCGCCGAGGGCGGTTGTTCAGGAGTCCCTTGACTCCATTCCCGGAGTTCGGCTGGATGGTCATTTCCGTAAGCACTCGGATCGAAAGCAACCGTGTGGTGCTGTTCACCCAGCGCCGCACCGGCCACACTTCGACAGTGCTTCCGTGCGTGGCTGGCCCCGTCGAGCCGTCACCGTTGGGATGCTGGGTGTTCCGATTGATGACCCCAGTATTGCCGGACATTGCTGAGGGTGAGCCTGAAAGTGGATAGTCCCAGCCATAGTGCCAGTTCGGGTTCGGATTCTGTGTTGCGCCAAACCCCGGAAGGCAATCGAAGTTCGTGAATGCCGTGAAGCTGCCGGCATTCGTGGGCGTCCCTCCGAAGTACCCGTAACGCCACCCATTGATTGGCTGGGTCGGCGCCGAGAGCCCGCAGGTCATGCCGGGTGGCCACGTTCCGGGGTACACGTTCGCGGTGCATTGTGAGCAGCCGGATGGAAGCGTTACCGTCGGGAAATCCTGTGCAGAATCCGCAACGATCTGCCCCGATGCAGAACCTGACGCGAGGAGCAGGGTTACGAGCGCGAGAGCCTTTGTCATAAGATGGCTTTCCTGATGTGGGCCCACGAACCGCGAGTAGCGTGCTGGGGTCTCAGTGCGAGTGCAAGTGGGACTTGCAAGCATGGTGTGAATGTTGATAAGCGCCCCAGGCGCAACTCGTCAAAGAGCACGAGGAACTCGACCACCTCTTCGCCAATGTCGTCGGCGGGCAGCGCTTCGTCCATCAGTTCAAGATTCACGGCTCGCCCTGCCAATCCACCTGTCATCAATCGTTCTTCCGGCCGTACCTCTCCGAGCAGGTCGACCCGCCCACCGGCCAGAGCGGCCTGGTGTTCCCGTGCGACAGCGTGGTGCTCAACGACCAGGCGATAGAGTTTGCCCACAAGTTTGCCCTCTGCCGTCCGGAAGAGATCCTCGATTACATGGATCGCAAGATCCCGCAGAAGTTCAACGCGACCACCGACTGCACCGGCTGCGTGTTCACCCGCAACGTGGACATGCTCGACCGCTTCGTCAAGGGTCAGGAAGACCGCTTCGCCGAGATGGCGGGCGTGGAGATGAGCCATGTCAACTTTGTCTGAGCCCAGCACGCATGCCGCGCTCCGCGAGCCGCCCCCCCTCCCGGTCGATCTCGTCTCTCTCGGCGCGGTCTACGACGCCGACTATTACGAGCGTGGCGTCGAGTCGGGCAAGTCCTGCTATTCCAACTACCGGTGGCTCCCCGAACTCACCATCCCCATGGCGATGGTGCTGATCGACACGCTGGGCATCCGGCCCGACCAGCGCGTGCTCGATTTCGGCTGCGCCAAGGGCTTCGTGACCAAGGCCCTCCGCATGCTCCGCCGCGACGCCTGGGGCATCGATATCAGCCGCTACGCCCTTTCGCAGGCCCCCGAAGACATCAAGCCCTACGTCAGCCTGCAACTCGACCTTGACGCGTTCGCCCGGGGGAGGGGGGGGGCCAGCACCGCTTCGCGCATGCCGTGGCGAAGGACGTGCTCGAGCACGTTCCCTACGAGGCCATCGACGGTACGCTCGAGAACCTCGCGCGCCTGAGCGACACGCTGCTCGTCGTCGTCCCGCTCGGCATGCCCACGCGCACCGGCCCGCGCTACGTCATCGAGGCCTACGAGCGCGACGTGACGCACATCATCCGCGAGGACGCCCGCTGGTGGCTCGCGCGACTCGAACAACACTTCGGCGAGGTTTCCTGGCGGCACCACATCGAGGGTTTGAAGGACAACTGGAAGGCCGTACACGCGCAGGGCAATGCCGCGTTCATCTGTCGGCGTCCGCTGTGCCGGTGAAGCAACAAATCGCGATCATGCACCCGCGTCCGGTGGCGGCATCGATTCAAGAAGCGCCCGCGCCGCCGCTTCCAGCGACGGCACATGATGCACCACGATGTTCCACACCTCACGCGGATCGAGCGTGAAGTACGCGTGCACGAGTAGATTCCGGAACCCCACGATCTGATCCACAGGTCCGAGCCGATCCGCGTGCGCGCGATCCACGCGACGCAGTTGCGCCACGGCTTCGCCCGCGATCGACAGTTGCCGCTCGACGGCGTCTCTGGTCTTCCGATCCGTCAAGAACAGTTCGAGCGTGACACCCGCCACATGCTCACGCACCCGGGCGCAGGCCTGTGCCGCGTCGAACAGAAATGCTGCCGGTTCACGCCGCGGCATACACCCGCACCTTTGACCGCTCCATCGACGCCCGCACGAAGGGGTTCTCCACCCCGTTCCGCTCCACGAGATGCACCGGGCGATTCAGCAGCGCTTCCAACGCGGCGAGCAGATTGAAGTAGCGGCTCTCCGGGCCGGTCCGCTCGAAGGGCTCGAACTCGACAAGAAAATCGATGTCGCTTCGGCTCGGATCGAACCCCGCGCCGGTAGCCGAGCCGATCAGAAACAGGTTCCCCACGCCGTGCGCGACGCACAGGGCGCGAATCTCGTGCAGGCGATCCTCAACAAGCCGGACCATGCCCGGATCATATGACCAAGGCGATCATTCGGTGGTCCGGCGGTCCCCGCCGGATCGTGAAGCACAATGGCCAGGAGTCCGGCGGGGACCGCCGGACCACCCAAGCCCCTGTGGCCCACCGCCTATCGTCGATCATGTCACCCCTCGTGCTGTCTACCTGGTCCTTCGGCCCCGTCGCCGCGGGTGCCGCGATGCCTGTCCTTCGCGCCGGCGGCTCGGCGCTCGATGCCGCCGTCGCCGGTGCCACCGCGGTTGAAGATGACCCCACGGTCGACTCCGTGGGCGTCGGCGGCTTGCCCGATGCCTCCGGCGAAGTCAGCCTCGATGCCTGCGTGATGACCGCGCCCAATCGCTGCGGCTCGGTGGCCGCGCTCCGGGGCCACCTCGGCGCGGCCAAACTCGCCAAGGCCGTGATGGAACGCACGATTCACGTCATGCTCGCGGGCGAAGGTGCCGCGGCGTTCGCCAAGCGTCAAGGCTTTCCCGACGCCAACACGCTGACCCCCGGCGCACAGGCCGCTTGGGAAGCCTGGCGCGACAGCGGGGGGACTGTCAACTGGGCCGAACGCGAAGGCTTCACGCCGCCGATGAACGGCGAAGAGCGCTACCGCCTGGCGAGTAACCCCGAACCCTCGCACGACACCGTCTGCGTCCTCGCCCGCGACCAGCGCGGCGAACTCGCCGGTGCCTGCACCACCTCCGGCCTCGCGTTCAAGGTGCCCGGGCGTGTGGGCGATTCACCCATCATCGGCCACGGGCTCTACGTCGATCCCGCCGCCGGTGCCGCGTCCGCCACTGGAAACGGCGAACTGGTCATGGGCGTCTGCGGCTCGTTCCTGGCGGTCGAAGAGATGCGCCGCGGCAAGTCGCCCCTCGACGCCATCATGATCGTGCTCCAGCGCGTGCGCGAGGCCTACGACCTCAAGCCCGATCACCAGGTGGCGATGATCGCGATGCGACCGGATGGCGCGTGGGCCAGTGCCGCATTGCGGCCAGGGTTCTCGCACTGCATCGCCGATGACGCGGGCACCCGGGTCGAGCCGGCGCAGCGGGTCTTGATGCCTTCTTGACCGTTTCGGAACATGCAGCCCGACCGTCAGGGAGGGCTTGGTTTGCATTCCCGACGGGGGCCCTTCCTGACGGTCGGGCTGCATGTTCACAGCCCGAACCTTCGTCAGCCGTCTACCCTTGCGGCACACGCCTCAAGGAACCTCTCATGACCACCGCTTCCTCCTCCGCTTCGGTCGCCCCCTCGCTCAACGGCGGCGCACGGTCGTCAGGCCGTTGCTTCAACTTCGGCGCTGGCCCCAGCGTGCTGCCCGAGGCCGTGATCAGGCAGATTCAGGAAGACGTGTGGAACTACAAGAACGGCGGCATGGGCATCCTTGAGATCAGCCACCGCGGCCGTCAATACGACGAAATCGTCGCCGAGACCGACAAAACCATCCGCGAGATCGGCAACATCCCCGCCAACTACAAGGTCCTCTTCATGACCGGCGGCGCGACAGGCCAGAACTGGCTCGTGCCCGCCAACCTCCTGCCCAAGGGAGCCACCGCCGACTACATCACCACCGGCTATTGGGGCGAAGCCTCGTTCAAGGACGCGCAGCAGTACCTCCAGTGCCACAACCCCACCGGCACCATCCGCGAAGCCGCCAGCAGCAAGGACAGGAACTACAACTACATCCCCGCCGACGGCACCGCGAAGTTCAGCGAGAACCCCGCCTACATCCACGTCACCACCAACAACACCATCTACGGCACCCAGTGGCACCGCACGCCTGTCGTCCCCGCCGGTGTCCCCATCATCGCCGACGCTTCCAGCGACATCTTCTCCTACCCCATCGATGTCACCAAGTACGGCGCGATCTACGGCGGCGCCCAGAAGAACATGGGCACCACCGGTGCAACCTTCATCATCATCCGCGATGACCTCATCGCCCCCCCGAAGGCCAACACCGACATCCCCCGCATGTGTCAATACGGCACGTTCGCCAAAGATGAAAGCCGCCCCAACACGCCCCCGCACTTTGCGATCTACACCGTGGGCCTCATGGCCAAGTGGATCAAGAGCCAGGGCGGCCTCGCGGCCCTCAAGAAGGCCAACGAGGAAAAGGCGGCCCTGATCTACGCCGCGATGGACGAGTGCGCCGACTTCTGGCAGGGCCACGCCGTGAAGCCCGACCGCTCGCTCATGAATATCACGTTCCGGGCCAAGGGTGGCGAAGCGCTCGACGACGCGTTCATGAAACTCGCCAAAGACAACGGCTGCGACGGCCTCAAAGGCCACCGCTCCACCGGCGGCATGCGCGCCAGCACCTACAACGCCTTCCCGCGCGAAGGCTGCAAGGTGCTCGCCGACCTCATGCGGGATTTCGCGAAAAAGAAGGGCTAGAGCCACGCCGAAACCCACGCCTTCAGGCGTGGGCCGTGCGACCCAAGGTCACCACACACCAATCATCCTTTCACCGCCGCCAGCAAAACCCGTGGCGGCTTCTGCACCAGGCGCCACGCGGTCGGCCACGCCGCCGCCAGCGTGATGGCCAGCACCGTGGCCGCGCCGATGGCGATGGCCGGGCCGTGGATGGGCAGCGGCAGTGTTAGGCCCAGCACCGCGCGATAGACCTGCAGGCCGCCGTACGCGCCTTGCAGGCCCATCAGTGTGCCCAGGATGACCGAGGCGATGGCGATGACGATCGCTTCGCCCAGCACAAGCCGCCCGAGCAGGCCGCGCGGCGCGCCGACCGCTCGCAGCACGCCGAACTCGAACTGCCGCGCCTGCACACCGGCGACGATCACGTTGGCCACGCCCAGGCACGCGACGAGCATCGCGGCGACGCCCACGAGCGAGAAGACCAGCAGCGCACCGGAGATGACTTCGCGGATGCGGTCTTTCATGTCGGTCGCCAGCACCGCCAGCAGCACCCCGCCGCCCGCGGCTTCGCGCGCTTTTCGCAACCCCTCGCGCCCGTCGGCCCCGGGCTGAAAGCCAATCTGCACGAAGTTGATGGCATCGTTGTTGAACAGGCGGATCATGTCGTCGCGCGATCCGAAAACCGAGTTCACCGCGTTCTCGACGAACTGCTCGCCGACTTCGAGGAACTTGCTGGCGATATCGAGCCCTGGGGACGAGATCACGCCGACGACCTCGAAGGCGTGATCGCGATCGTTGTGGCGGATGGTCACGGTCTGCCCCACGCCGATGCCGCGCGAGACGAGGAATGCTCGCTCGACGAGGACCGCCCCGCCGGCTTCCAGCCGTTTGATTGCGGTCTCCGGGTCGCCCTGCTCCCACACCACGCGGGTCATCTGAAAAAACGGGCGGGGTTCAAACCCGAAGAAGTGCGTATTGAACGAGGCAAGACCCTTCACGCCCTGGCGGTGCTCGTCGCCAAGCATGACGGTCTGACGCGTGATGGCCGCGGTCATCGCGATCTCGGGCAGGGCCTTGATCCGGTCGTGCACTTCCGGGCGGAAACCGGTGCCATAGATGAAGGCATCGGGCAGGGCGAGCGCGTCGAGCCAATCGCGCATGACGGCTCGGCCGTTGGTCCAGATCGCCACCATGATGGCGAGGCCCAGCATCATCGCGCCAGCGGTGAAGCCGTGGCGGAAGGGCGTGGCGCGTACGGTCGGCCCGAGCAGCCGCGCGGGCAAGCGCAGCAGGCGACTCAGGGGCGGCGCCACCAGGACCGCCACCGCATACGTCAGCGGCACGCTCAGCACGAAGTAGCCGGTGATCAGAGCAGGCAGCCCGACGGTCACATACACCCAGAACAGTGAATCGCTTCCGGCTCCACCCCCCAGCAACGTCGCGATGCCCAGGTGCACGCCCATCAGCAGCGGGCCCGCGATCAGGAACACCAGCACCCACTTGCGGCTTGCTGGCCGCGCCCGCACCGAAAGCCCCTCAAGCGGCGACGCTTTAGCCGCGAGCATCGCGGGCCACGCCGCCCCTGCCAGCCCCGCGCCGATTGCCGAGGCCGAGGCCAACGCGGCACCAAGCCACGACATGCCGAACCCGCCCGGCAGTTGCTCAGGGAAAATCTTCACCAGCATCCAGGCGAAGAACACACCCAGCGGCGTGCCCAGCACCGCCCCCGCCACGCCCATCAGCAGCCCCACCAGCACCTGCGCCCACGCCAGTTGCGACCGGTACGCCCCGATGCACCGCAGAATCGCCAGTTCCCGCGCCCGCTCGGTGACCGCGGTGGTCATGCCCGTCAGAATGATGAACGACCCGCCCATGAACGCCAGCACGCTCGCCAGGATCAGGCCGATCTGGTTGGATTGCATGTTCTTCTGCAATCCGCTCGTGACGCGCTCGGTCGCCTGGATCATCAGCCCCGGCGGCACCGACTGCGCGTCGGGCGCGATCGGCCCGCTCGCCAGCGTGCCCGAAGATGAGCCCTTGCCCAGCAGTTTGCCTTGAAGGAAATCCGCCACGCCACCCGGCCTGGGCTTCTCGCCGATCTCGGTGGGCTTGACTGGTGCCGAGGGCTCGGCCCGGCGTTTCTTCTGATACTCGATCGGGTCGTGCCCCTCGCGGAGCAGGATGTCAATCTCCGAAAGCCGTGGCTTCAGGTTCACCGCCGCTGACACCGTGGCCATCGTGCAGAAGGCTTCCTCGCGTTCCACCATCGCCCCCAAGGGCGGACACGCGACGATGCCCACCACGCGCAGGCGCAGCGGGTCGCCGAAGCGCACGACTTCCAGCGTGTCGCCTGCGCGGGCGCTGAGGAACCGGGCCGCGCGCTCGTCGAGCACGATCTCGTTGTCGCGCGCGATCTGCCGCCCTTCGCGGAAGGTGAAGCCGCGGACCTCTGGCTCGAGGGCCGGATCGATGCCGAAGAGGAAGACCGTGGCTTCTGGTGCTGCTGCGGGCTTGCTCGTTGACGAATCGGCGGTCGCGGGAACCGTTGCCGTGTTTTGCTGTTCGCTCGGTCGTGCGGCACGTTGCGGGCCACCCGGCCCTGCCGTGAGGTTCTTCAGCGCCACCGCCTCGCGCATTCGCGGCACCGCCAGGCGCACTTCCGGCCAGTTTCGCACCGCCTGCACGAGCGAGGGATCGATGGTGCCTCCGCCCACATGATGAATCCGCAGGTCGGCGCCGCCCAGGGTCGCCTTGGCGCGCTCCAGCAGCGCCAGGTCAAGCGACGCCATCGCGCAGGCCACCGCCGCGATCAGGCTCGCCGAGAGCGTCACCGCCGCGATGAGCAGCAGCGATCGGCTAGGCCGACCGGACAAGTTGTTGATAGCGAGCCGCCACGCCGCCGGCATCGAGTCCCTCCGTGTTGATCCGGCCCGTGACCTGGCCATCCTGCAGCACGCACACCTCGCGGCAATGTGTCGCCGCCGCGGGCTCGTGCGTCACCATGACGACCGTCATCGATCGCGCTGCCGCGATCTGCTTCAGCAGCGCCCAGAGTTTCGCGCTGGAGGCTGAGTCGAGATTACCTGTGGGCTCATCCGCCAGCAGCACGCCCGGGTTATAGAGGAGGGCCCTCGCGATGGCTACGCGCTGCTGCTCGCCGCCCGAGAGCGCATCGGGCCGGTGGCTGCCTCGCCCGCCCACGCCCAACTGCGCCAGCAGTTCCTCGGCACGCATCCGCAGCGATTTAGGATCATCACCCGCCAGCACACCGGGCAGTTCCACGTTTTCGCGTGCCGTCAGTGTGGGAATCAGGTTGAACTGCTGGAAGACGATGCCGATCTGCGTGCGGCGAAAGGCGGTCAGTTTCGCTTCGCTCAGCGTGTGCAGCGGCTGCCCGGCCACCTCGACCTCGCCCTGGTCGGGCGTGTCGAGCGCCGCCAGCAGGTGCAGCAGCGTGCTCTTGCCCGAGCCCGACGCGCCCATGATCGCGTAAAACCCGGGGGTGGTGATCGACAGGTCCACCCCGCGCAGTGCCGCCACGGCCTCCTCCGCCCCCGACCGTCGATACGACTTGTGAACACCGGTGCAGCGAATCATGCGAGGCCAAGCGTAGGGGCGAGTGGGCGCAACCGCGCATCGGTCGCAGTACAAATCGCGATGAGCCCGGGAATCGTCGGCGCGAAGTCGCATCCAGCGATTGCCCGCGCGTACCATCGACGCGTGCGCAAACCGCCCGTCATTTCGCCCGCCGAGGCTGACCTCGCCCATGCCGCCGCCCAGCGCGTGGTGGAGGTTCACCGTCGCCTCGTCTCTTATCTCAAGACCGGCCTGACGCTGGCCCAGATTGATGCGGAGGTCGCGAAGATTCTCGAATCCCTCGACTGCCGCTCGTGCTTCCTGCACTACAAAATCCCCGGGAAGCCCCCCTTTACCGGCCACGCCTGCCTCTCGGTCAACCAGTGCGTCGTCCACGGCACACCCGCCTCCTACGCCGCGCCCATCAAGGAAGGCGACCTCCTCAAGATCGACATCGGCGTGGTCTACCGAGGCTGGATCGGCGACGCCGGCTGGACCTACGCCATCAAGAACTATCCCTCGAACGATGCGAAGAAACTCATGCGCGTCGGGCGCGAGGCGCTCCGCCGTGGGATCGAGAAACTGCGTCCCGAAAACACCTACATGGCCTGGGCGAGAACCGTTCACACCGTGGTCGAAGTCGAGAACCAACTGCACCTCGTCAAAGGCCTCGGCGGGCACGGCATCGGCAAGTACAAAGGCGACCGCCCCGCCGACCGCGGCCTCCACCTTCCCCCCTTCGTCGCCAACATGCCCCCGAGTTACTCGGGCGAATGGCCCGAAGGGACATCGCGCTGCGAGCCGGGCACGCTCATCGCGGTGGAACCAATGCTCGCGATCGGCACAGGCGAAACGCGCGAAGACGCGAAGTACAAGTGGCCGGTCTATTCCGCCGACAACTCGCTCACCGCGCACTATGAGCATGACGTGCTGATCACGCCAACCGGCCCGCGCGTGCTGAGCGAGGGCATGGATGACCTGCCCGACATTGTGGGGTGATCAGATCTGCGTAATCACCAGGCCTTCGATTTCATGTGTCTGCCCAGGAAGACGCTCGGGATCATTCCGCGCGCCCCATCCACTCCATCTCCAACGGCTCAAGGTCGCGGGCGAGGCGAGCGCGTTCGTCGCCCAGTTCCGAGCAGCGCTTTGGGTTGTTCCACACGTCTTCTGTCCCCATCAAGGTGTCGATCTCCTTGACGCGCGACGACAGTTTGCTGATCCGGCCTTCCAGATCTTCGACCGACAGTTTCGCCAGCGGGTTGTTCGACTTGGGTGTCGCAGGCTTGGGTTTCGGGGGCTCGCTTGCCCTGCGCTGCTTGTCGGCCTGCTCACGGCGTGACTTGGCATAGGCCTCGGCCTTCGCGGCCTCGGCCTTCCGTTCCTTGTCCTTCTCGTGCCACTCGGTGTAGTTACCCACGAAGGCTTCGACCTTGCCGGTGCCGTCGAAGACGAGCAGGTGGGTGCAGACGGCGTCGATGAGGGCGCGATCGTGGCTGATGAGCATGATCGTGCCCTCATAGCCCTCCTCACCCGCTTCGGTGTCCGGGGCGGCAAGGGCTTCTTCGAGCCGTTCGGCCGAGGGAATGTCGAGGTGGTTGGTGGGCTCATCGAGCACGATCAGGTTCTTGGCGCTGGCCAGCAGCGCGGCCAGCAGCACGCGGCTGCGCTCGCCGCCGCTGAGCGAGCCCATCTGCTTGTCCTGTTCGCTGCCGCTGAAGAGGAACGCGCCGGCCAGGTTGCGGGCCTGTTGCTCGCTCATCTGGGTGCCGGGACGCTCCTTGGCGATGACGCTCTGGAGGTACTCGTAGACACGGGGCTCGGCGGGAACGTGGTCGTGATTCTGGCGGTAGTGGCCGACGATGACGTTGCTGCCGCGTTTGACGGTGCCGGTGTCGGGCGTGGTGACGCCGAGGAGGCAGTTGACGAGGGTGGACTTGCCCGCGCCGTTGGGGCCGATGATGCCCCAGCGTTCGCCACGCGAGACGACGACGTCAAGATCACTGAAGAGGGTGCGGGTGGAACCGGGGCCGGAGGCGTTGTCGGCGTCGCGATTGGTGTACGACTTGCTCATGCTTCGCGCGGCGACGACCACATCACCGCTTCGCGGAGGCGTGGGCAGTTCGAGCGCGAACGCCTCGGCTTCCATCGGGCGTTCGAGCGTGCTCTCGTCTTTGGCGCGTTCGAGTTTGCTTAAACGGCCCTGGGCCTGCTTGGCGCGCTGGCCGGCGCGATACCGGCGGATGAAGGCTTCTTCCTTTTTGAACCGGTCCTGCTCGTTTTGAAATGCGCGCAACTGCGTCAGGCGGCGCATCGCGCGGATCTCGCGGAACTCCTCGTAGTTGCCCGGATAGTCGATCAGGCGACCCTGCTCGGTCTCGATGATCCGCGTGACCACGTTGTCGAGCAGGTAGCGGTCGTGGCTGATCAGCAGCACGGCACCGCGGAAATCGTTCTTCAGGAACGACTCGAGCCACAGGCAC
This sequence comes from uncultured Phycisphaeraceae bacterium, assembly GCA_964588585.1. GTDB lineage: Bacteria > Planctomycetota > Phycisphaerae > Phycisphaerales > UBA1924 > JAEUIX01. Next base: position 12,508 of record CAZPPX010000035.1, on the reverse strand, counting down.
CCATCCAGATCGAGGTGGTTGGTCGGTTCGTCGAGCAGCAGAACGTCGGGCTCTTCGAGCAGGAGGCGAGCGAGGGCGAGGCGGCCGCGCTGGCCGCCGGAGAGGCCAGTGACGGGGATGGAAAACTGCGCGTCGGTGAAGCCCAGACCATGGAGGACGGCATCGATCTTGTGGTCGATGGTGTATCCGCCCGCGGCTTCCATCTGGCGTTCCAGATCAACCTGGCGCTGCATCAGGCGTTCGAGTTCTTGACCCTCGGCTGTCGCCATCTTGTCAAAAACGGCATCCAGGGCCTTGTGCAGTCGGTGGAGGTTGTCGAAGGCTCCCTCGGCGGCGGAGCGAAGGGTGTCGCCCGGGTCGAACTTGGGGTCTTGCTGCAGGTAGCCGGCCCGGGCGCTTCGCTGGAGGGAAACCGTGCCCTCGTCGGCGTTCTGGATGCCCGCGAGCACCTTGAGCAGGGAAGATTTGCCCGTGCCGTTGCGGCCCACGACGCCGACGCGCTCGCCGGGTTCGATGGAGAGGGACATGCCGGCGAGGATGACGCGCTGGCCGTAGTTGAGTTTGATGTTGGTACAGGTGAGGATGGGCACAGGGGGAGAGGGTATGGGGGGTGGGGGTGGAACGCGCGAGCCACGCCGGGCGCGGCCGCGCCGACCATGGTCAAGTTGCCGTGTCATTGATCGCATTTTCGTGGCGGTGGCCAAGCCGACCGCCACGGCAGGCAGCAGGCGGCGCGCGATGCCGGGTGTTTACCGGCTCCGTCGTTCCTGCGGGGGTCGCGTGCGTTGACGCGTCACCGGTGTCCGGCCTGGGCACGGGTGGCACGGGCGGGTTGGGAGTGCCCACGCCTGAAGGCGTGGGCTTCTGGGAGGACGTGGGCGACGGAGGGGCGGGCTGGTGTTTGGCGAGTTTGAGGAGGAGTGAGGCGGCGCGGCAGGCGTTTTGTCGGGCGAGGCGGCGGTTGTGCCAGGCTTCAGGGGTCGTTGGATCGCTTTTCGAGACTTCGATGCGGAAGTCCTGGATGGTGCACTCGGCGACCTTGATGGCGCTGATGAGGTGCGACGTGGCGAGCAGTCGGACGCGGGGGATGGCGCGTGTTTATCCAAGGGTCGGTGACCATGCGCGTGCACAACGACGACAACGAGGCGTTCCTCGAAATCAACCGGCCAAGTGGCTTCTGTCCACGGCGTTCGGTGGCGATCCGAGCGGCCAACTTTCCGTGGTTCCGGTGCCCGCCGCGGCCCTCGTGACGTTCAGCGGCCTTGGGCTCGCCGCGCTCGGCCGGCGTCGGCGCGTGTGAGCAAGCCTGTTGCCGCGGTCGGTGACACTATTGGCCGCGGCGACGCTTTGACGCCTTTGAACGCACGCCCGGCTTGGTGCCGGGCTTGTTTGTTTTGGCCTTCGTGGCCTTCTTCCCTGTCGATGCAGGGGCCTTCATTGCGGCCTTCGACGCTGGGCCCAGCACGCCCTGCTTGTCGGCATATAGCCGTTCAAGCCGTGGCCCGATGTCGCCCTCATCCGGGCCCGGCAGGCGTTCCGCCAGTGCGACGAGCAGGTCCACCAGCGACAGATAGTCTGCTGTGTCGATGAACTCCCGCTCGCAGCGAGGCGGGCCCAGCACCGTCGCGTCGTACTTCCCGGCCTGCAGCAGGTCCAGGTGCGGCATGTTGTGGTAGTTGCCCAGGGGCAAGCACAAACACGTCGCGTCGTAGCCCGCGTGACAGAACACCGTGGCCTCGCACGCGCCGCCTTGCATCAACTTGCGCTGCCACGGCCGCTTGGCGGCCGCCGCCTGACCTTGCGCTGCCGTCGGTTGGGCAGGTCCACCGAACGCCTCCTCCGCGCGGCGTGCGGACGCCGCGGTGAGCCAGGGCGTGAAGATGCTCAAGCGGTCGCCCACGCGCACCACTGGGCCGCCGCCGATGGGCGATTCCGGAAAGGCCCGGCTGTTCTCAAGGGCCAGCACACGCGAGCCCTTGGGCATGGTGCCTAGCCGGCACGCGGCGAGCGCACCGATGAAGCCGATCTCCTCAGCGCGGGTGAGCAGTACGCGCACATCGGCGCGGGGCTGGGGCGACGCGTTGGTGCCTGTGCCGGGGTTGGCCGGCGCGAGATACTCGTCGAGCGTGCAGAGCGCCGCTGCCGCCGCCGCCAGGTCGTCGCACGCGGGGGCGTGCAGGATGCCCCGGCCGTCAATTGCTGAGCCGGGCATAGTCCACGTCGCGATGTCCCCTTTGCGCACGCCTGCGAGCGAGCCCGCGCCGGGGTCGAGTTCAGCCGTGTAGACGGTGCCCAATGGCGAGGTGGCAGCCGGCTTGCCGGTCAACGTCGCGGGCAGCCGCGCGCCGCCACCGGCGTGCACGGTGATTGGCGCGTGCTCAAAGAACACATCCTGAACGCCGCCACGGAACGAGAGTTCAAACGAGCCCGCGCGCTGATCGACGCGCTCGACCACAAATGCCGGGTGATCAAGGTGTGCGGTGATGAACAGTGGGGGGGCTGGTGGCACCCGGCGCGCACGGGTTGCCCCGCGTGCGGATCGCCCCTTTGCTTCCGCCGCCGGCATCGCGCTCAGCACCAGGTTCCCACGCGCATCCGCTTCGATCTGCAAGTGCGGTCGATCGCTCACCCACGCGTGCACCCAGGCGATCACGCCATCCTCGCGCCCCGACGCGGTGGGAATCTGCGTGAGATCAACCAGCGTCCGCAGGCGGATTCGGGCCCGATCCGTTGAGCCATCGGCATCGTGAAGCATGACGACAGGGTACCCTCGTGCATGGCGTCACCCTCGTTTCAGGCCTCTGCCGCGCTGACGTGGATCATCGACCATCACCGCCGCTTCGCGTCGCTCCGGAATCAGGGGCTGGTGATCAAAGTTGGCGGGTCGATCCAGGACGATGCCGCACAGTTGCGCACTGTGATGCGTGGCGTCGCCACGCTCGCCTCGCTCGGTGCCCGCCCCGTGCTCGTCCACGGCGGGGGCAAGGCCATTACGAGTGCGATGACCAAAGCCGGCCTGACCTCTCGTTTCGTGCAGGGGCAGCGCTACACCGATGAGGCCGCGCTGGAGATCGCCGAGCGCGTGCTTGTGCACACCGTCAACCGCGAACTGGTCGAAATGCTGCAGGACGAGGGCTGCCCGGCACGCGGGCTGCACACGCTGGGCGAGTGCGTGCTCACCGCCGTTCGTGCAGGAACCGATGCCGCGCCCGGGAAGCCTTCTGAAGACCTGGGGCTGGTCGGCCGGGTGGCGCATGTGAATGCCGGGAGCATTTTGGGGACGTGCGATGCGGGGCTGGTCCCGGTGATCGCGCCGGTGGCACGCGAGGCCGGTGGCGGGGGTGGCGGGGCGGGTGGGAGTGGGGGGAGTGGCGGCAAACTCAATGTCAACGCCGACCTGGTTGCCGGGACCGTCGCCAGAACGCTCGTGCCCCGCGCCTTCCTGCTCGTGTCCGACACCTTCGGCGTTCGCGCCGATGTGACCCGGGAAGACTCCTTCCTACCCGAGATTTCGCGAATGACGGTCGATGAACTCACCGCCAAGGGGGCCATCGCCGGCGGCATGCTGCCCAAGTTGCAGGCCTGCTTCGAAGCCCTGGGCGCAGGCGTCGGGCGCGTGTGCATCATCGACGGTCGCATCGCCGGCTCGCTTCCTCACGCGGCCCTCGCAGCTCCCGGTGAACCCGTCGCCGGCACGGTGGTCGTGTGACGGCCACCACGCTCGCCGCCGGTTTCGCGCCGTTCACCGCGATGCACGCCATCATCGTCGCCGCGTTCGTGGGCACGGTCGTGCCGCTGTGCGTGATCGCTCGTCGCCTCGCCCCGATCCAGCGCCGCCGCATCGAAGTCGCCATCGGCACCGTCAACCTCGTCCTCTGGCTCGGCTACGTCGCGTACTGGCTGTTGCCCGCCAACTTCTCCTGGGATCGCGCCCTCCCCCTGCACCTGTGCGACCTCGCCGCCCTCGCCGCCGCCCTCGCCATGATCTGGCCCCAGCGCTGGCTCGCGACGCTGACCTACTACTGGGGTTTGGTGCTCTCCTCGCAGGCGTTCATCACCCCCACCCTCATTGACGGCCCTGGCGACCCCTATTTCTGGATGTTCTGGTACCTCCACGCGGCCATCGTCGGCGGCGCGATCTATGAAGTCGCCGTCCGTCGCTTTCGCCCGGCTCCGCACGATTGCCTCTTCGCCATCGCCTTCACGCTCGGCTACCTGGGCGTGGTCATCGCGCTCAACATCGGCCTCCACGCCAACTACGGCTACGTCGGGCCCCAATCGCCCCTCTCGCCCACAATTATCGACGTCCTCGGGCATTGGCCCCCGCGCATCCTGTGGATGATCGGCCTCGCCTCCATCGCCTTCGCCATCGCGACCGTCCCGGGCTGGTTGGTCTGGCGTCGCCATGAGGGGGCTTGGCGGTAGACTCGATCGTGCTCACGAATCGACGCGTACCTCAACTCGACCCTCAGGCGGGCTCGCGGATGCCCGGCGGAGGCAACCTGCGCCTTTCCCGTTCGCAGGCCCTGCGCCGCGCGTCGATCAAGAGCGAACTGCGGCGCGCGTATGCCGTGTCGGCCTTGCTGCTGGTGCTCGCGGCCTCGATCACCATTCGCGCGATGGTCGACGAAGTGCCATCGATGATCCGTCTGGTCGCGACGCTGGGCGTCGGCGCGCTGTTGGTGCTACAGGTCGTGACGCTCTGGCTTGTGCACCGCGTGGCGCGGCGTGACCGCGCCTCGCCCGGGGGCGGCGCGGCCCTGCCCATGGGCTTTGCCGCGTGCAGCGTGGTCCTTGAAGCGCTTGTGCCCACCGGCATGATGTACGCCCATCTGAAGATGAGCACCCTGCCGCCGTACGCGGTCATCAGCCTGCCCCCCGTTCTGCTCTGCTACGCACTCTTTGCCCTGCTCACCACGCTCCGCCTTCGCCCCTGGCTCTGCGTCCTGCAAAGCGGCGTCGCCGCCGCGGGCTATATCGCCGTCCTTCTGCACGCCCGCGCCCTCCACGGCCCGGGCGACCCCTCCACAGGCGTCTCCGCCGCCGCCTACGCCAACGCCCCCGTGCTGATCTTTTTGGGCGGTGTCGCCGCCGCTTGGGTCGCACGCGAGTTGCGCGGGCACCTCATCGCCACCCTCGACGAAGCCGAACTCCGCCGCAAACTCGACGCCGTGATGGTGGATATGCAAGTCGTACAGAGCATCCAGCAAGCCCTGCTGCCACGCGCCACCCCGGCCATCCCGGGTTTCGAAGTCGCCGGCTGGAACCGCCCAGCCGATCAGACCGGCGGCGACTATTACGACTGGCTCAAACTTCCCGACGGCAACTGGCTCATCACCCTCGCCGACGTCAGCGGCCACGGCATCGGCCCCGCCATGGTCACCGCGGCCTGCCGCGCATACATCCGGGCCAGCGTCTCGCACGACCCCGATCTGTCCACGCTCGCCACGCGCGTGAACATGCTGCTGGCCAGCGACCTGCCCGACGGGCGATTCGTGACGCTGGCCAGCGCGATCATTAAACCCGCTTCGGCAGGCGATCAGCCTTCAACGCCCAACGTTGCGCTTCTGTCCGCAGGTCAGGGGCCGATCGTGCTCTATATTCACGCCACCAGCCGCGTCGAAGACCTGCCACCAAGGGACGTGCCTCTTGCGGTTCTTCCCGATGCCGCGTTCGGCCCCGCCGAAGCCCTCCGCCTCGAACCCGGCGACGTCCTCGCCTTCGTCACCGACGGTTTCACTGAGTGGGCCCGCCCGGCAACAAGCCCAAACAGCCCCCGCGAACAGTTCGGTCTCGACCGTCTCCGCGAGTCCCTCGCCCGCCATGCCCGAAAGCCCCCCGCTCAAGTGATCGAAGGGGTCGTCGCCGATGTCACAGCCTTTGCTGGTGCCTCGCCGCAGTCGGATGACATGACGATGGTGGTGATCCGGCGCGTGTGAGCGGGGCGCAACACCCTCCCCCGTCCTACCGGGGGAGGTGTCATGAGGCTTTGCGAGATGCCGGTGGGGGTGATTCGTGTGAGGTTGGAGTCTCACGCTGGCGGAGTCTGTGAACGCTTCCATCACCTTGGACATCTCTGCGGCGGCAAGCCTGGTCTTCAAGTGATCCAGATATGGCCATTTGTCCGCGTCGGCCCTTCCGGTCCTTCACCACGAACGCTAAACTGGCAACCATGATCCCCCCGACCTCGGCACCGATCGCCGCGCCACCCAATACGATCTCCGTGAGCGCGCCCGCGAGCGCCTCGGCAAAATCTTTGCCCGATCGTGGCCAGGCGAGCTCGGTGCCCGCGGAAACGCCCTGGCGCGATGTGATGGCTGGCGACCAGCGCCGCGAAATCCGTTGCTACGACCACGGCTTCGTCGCGCTGGTAGACGCGATGCCACGCCTGGTCGCCGAGGGGCAGACCGCCGACAGCGCCATCGTGCAGGCGGCCCGCGTCTCCTACGGGCAGGGCACCAAAAAGGTGAGCGAGGACCGCGGGCTGATTCGCTATTTGCTCCGCCACCGCCACACCACGCCCTTTGAGATGGTCGAGTTCAAGTTCCACATTGCGATGCCGATCTTCATCGCCCGGCAATGGATCCGCCACCGCACCGCTAACGTGAACGAATACAGCGGCCGCTACTCCATCATGCCCGATCGCTTCTACAAGCCCACAATCGACAACGTTCGCAAGCAATCGAGCGCCAACCGCCAGGGCGGCAGCGAGCGGTTCCTGGCCGATGCCGCCGAGGGCACCGAAGCCGCGCGGCAAGAGGCCCAGACCGCCGCGGATTTCCTGGCGTATCTCGACCAGACCGAGAAACTGCACGCCGAGTATCTGCGGCTGTCGGAGGCGGGCGTATCGCGTGAACTGGCCCGCATCGGCCTGCCCGTCAGCCTGTACACCGAGTGGTACTGGAAGTGCGATCTGCACAACATCCTGCGGTTCCTGTCGCTCCGGATGGACGGGCACGCCCAGGAGGAAATCCGCGTCTTTTCGACCGCGATGCACGACCTGATCGCCCCCATCGTGCCCCTCACCATGGAGGCCTGGCGTGACTACGACCAGGAGGGCCTGCACCTGACGCGTCTGGAGATCGAGGCGATCCGCCGGATGGGCGCTGAGCGCGCATCCGCCGGCGCGGCTCCCTCGCCGTCGCTCCAGCCCATGGTGGTGAGCGACAACAAACGCGAGCAGGCTGAGTGGGAAGCGAAGCGGGCCAAGTTGGGGTTGTAGAGGTGTGACGCGTGCCACTGGCGTCGTGGGGGGTTGGTGCTCTGACCGCGTCGCCAGTGTGTCGTTGATGGCGTGGTAGTCGGATGCCCTTCCACTGGCGAGCCGCCGAGCTGGCACGCCAGTGGCACGGCGCGGATCGTGGTACGCCGCGAGGAAGAAGGAACTCATGCCCAAGGGCACTTCCAGAAAATCAGTGAACTCTCGTTCACGCACGAAGCCCGCGACCACGCCCCGCGCTGGCAAGCCCAAACTCCTCTCCGGGGGCAACCCGCAGATCGCCAAGGCGTATGGCGATGCGCCTGTTCAGGCGTACATCGACGCGATGCCCGGCTGGAAGCGGGATGTTGGGCACCGCCTCGATGCGCTCATCACGCGCGCGGTGCCGGGCGTGCGGAAAGCCGTGAAGTACAACTCGCCGCTCTACGGCCTCGCCGATCCAGAGGCCGAGTCCGAAGCCGAGAACGACCTCGGCTGGTTCCTGGGCATCCACTGCTTCGCGGCCTACATCAAGGTCGGCTTCTTCAGCGGCGCGGCACTCCGCCCGCTTCCTCCCGGTGCGTCCAAGCAGAAAAACGTGCGCTATCTCGATCTCCGCGAAGGCGACCTGGGTGGCACGATCGATGAGGATCAATTCGTGGACTGGGTGAAGCAGGCGAGCTGCTTGCCCGGGGAGAAAATCTGACAGTTTGGAGCGACAAACCCGCACGGTCGCACGCGCGCACTCCAATGACCAAACGCACACCTGTGAAGAAATCCTCACCCCGACGCGCCAAGCCAGCCGTGGCGGCCTCCACCACGGCGGCCTCGGCTTCAGCGTTGATCAACGCCAGAATCCGCGAACTCGCCGATTGGCGAGGCACCTTGCTGGCACGCCTTCGCGACGTCATCTTGCGCGCCAATCCCGGGATCGTGGAAGAGTGGAAGTGGGGCGTTCCGGTCTGGTCGCATGGCGGTGGCATCATCTGCACCGGGGAGACCTACAAGAAGGCCGTGAAGTTGACGTTTGCCAAGGGTGCCGCGGTGGACGATCCTGCGGGGCTCTTCAACTCCAGTCTCGAAGGAAACACGAGGCGTGCGATCGACTTCTATGAAGGCGAAGATGTCAACGACAAGGACTTGAAAGCGCTTGTTCGCGCCGCGGCGGCGCTCGGTGCCTCGCGGCGGTCAGAGAAAACCGCTCCGCCCGTGCGTCAAGCGGGTCGTGCCCAAAGGCATTGACCTTCGGCATCGTCTTCGCGCGTTCACCCAGACCGGCGATTCAAACATCCCGCGAAATACGCCGCGATGTAGTCCGAAAGGTCGTCCGGGTCGGTGTTCGAATCGCCGTTGAAATCCGCGAACCCGCACGGCGGCAGCGTGAAGTAGCAGGCGTGTAATCGGCGAGATTGTCGGGCGTGGCCGAGCCGTCGCCTCCACGTCGATCCGACACTGGCACGAATCGAGCACGCCGTCGCCGTTGACATCCAGCGCCGGGTTGGTCGCGATCTCGCACAGGTCGCTGGTCAGGTTGCTATTGCAGTCCGGCCCCGCGAGCGCGCGGGGCGCGGCGATCGCGATCGCTGTGCTGGCGGCGAGCACGAGCGGCCAAGGTCGAGCGGGGCGAGATGGCATGGGGTGAATCCCGGGGGAGGGGGTGCCGACGGGTTCGGCCCGAGAAGTATGCCTCGAATCGGTGCTGGGAACAAGAAATTACCGGGGGTGACCCGGAACGATTTGGTTGGGCCCACGCAAGGCTGCGCGCGTTTGCGGACGTGAGAACCAGAATCGGACGTGCCGCCAGACATGCCCTCAAGGCGGCACGAAGGGCTTGCGGGGCAACCCAGGAAGCGGCACCGAGCAGGCAACCGTGGCAAGCCGATAGCGTATCATCTACACTGCCGCGAGCAGCCCACGCTCCGCGCTCACGGAACCACTGCGAGAATGAATCTGACGTTGACCGGCCAACTGGGGAGCATCGTGCGCGCTGGTCGGGCGGGTTGCGTCCATCTGGGCTGTCGTACGTTTATCGGCTGGCCGATGAGGACGGCATTGTGCTCATAGCCGGTCGCCCACCACAGCCGACTCAGCCTTCGCTGCGCACAGCGACCGCGCAGGATTCTGAGGCGGCTCCCGCGATGCCGGCGCTGATGAAGCGCCCTCGTGTGTCGCGCATCGACTACGCCAAAGCGGTCGCGGTGCTGCTCGTCGTGGTCGGTCACGTCGTGGGTGGACTGGAAGCGTCCGGCATCGCCGAGGATGGCTTCTCGAAGGCCCTCCACGGCTTGCATCTGCGCAACAGTTTCCGAATGCCCGCGCTCTTCCTGATCGCGGGGATTTTTGCGGAGCGGTCGCTTCGCAAGGGTTTCGGGAGTTTCGTGCGCGACAAGGCTGCGTACCTCCTCTTTCCGTACATCGTCTGGAATCTCATCAACTACGGCGTGATGGCCTCTGCGCACGCCGCTGAGGCGGTGACCGACCGAAACCTGGTGAACACGCCGCTGATGCCGGTGGGCGAGTTCTTTGCCATGCTGGTCTACAAGACGCGCGACCTGTGGTTTCTGTACGCGCTTTTTGCCACGCTGGTCGTGTATGGCGGGCTGCGCGTGGCGGGCATGCGCATGCGGTGGATTTTCGGCTTGTCGATCATTCTTCATGTCATCGCCCGTCTCGGGTTTCTTGATGCGGTGCCCATGGCGTTCCAAGTCGGACGGCTGCTGTTTTACCTGACGCTCGGGGCGGCATTTGCCAACTCGATCCTCGCGGTCGGCCATCGCGCCAAGTGGTGGCAGCCGTTGCTGCTGGCGGTCGGCTTCGGGGCCATGATGCTCTGGATCGGATCGGCGGCGATCATGGCCGAAGACCCCCGCAAGGATGCGTTGGGACGTGTCATCATCGATGGTGAAAACCTCCGCCTGCTGGCGGCCCAGATGCCGGTGCGCTGGTGCATCAGCCTTACGGGCATCGCCGCGCTCCTCTCGCTGGCGGTGCTGTTCGAACGCCTCGGCGGTCCGCGCGTACTCGAGTACCTGGGCAAGATCTCCATGGAGGTCTACATTGTGAGCGGCTTCGGGATGGTCGCGTCCCGCATCCTGCTGCACAACGTCTTCAAGATCGATCAGGCTTGGATCCTGATTCTCGCGGGAGTCGGCGCGGGTATCGCGCTCCCCTTGTTTGTCGTGTGGGCGTCGAACGCAGTGGGCTTCAAGTATCTCTTCCGCTTCGGAAAACTCTGCCCGCGGTATGGCGATGTGCCAGCCCGGTAGACCGGTTCGGACGGCGGCGCGATCTATTCAGGGGATCAGAATGAAAACAGGCGTTTGTCTTTCGACAAGCGCCCGTGAAATGAGCAGTTCCCTAAACGGATGCGATCTGTCAGCAGCCAACGCCGTAGTAGTAAGAAATGTAGTCGTTGACGTCCTCGGAGTCGGCGTACCCGTCATAGTTGAAATCGCCAGCACCCCCGCCAATCGCGTCTGACAGATCGTCACCGTCAACGTTGCCGTCGCGATTGAGATCGAGCACGCATGGTGCGTAGGTGTGCACGATCACCGGGATCGTGACGGCGGGGCCGTGGCCGTCGCGAATTTCACAACGGTAGACACCGCGTTGCAGCCAGTTGGGGTCGCTGATGACGAGGGTGTTGCTGGTCGCGCCCGAGATCGTTGCTGTGCCATAGGCGCCGTTGGAGAGTTCTTCGGTGATGGCTACGCGGTCGTAGCCGATCTCGTTCTCCGGGCCGTCGATCCAGGTAAAGAACCACTTGTAGGTCAGCGAGTTGGAGCGAGGCGATGTGGCCGCGACGGCGATCTGCAAATCGCCGCTGGGATAGGTCACGGCAGGCTGAGAGGTAATGGTCGGCCACCAAGCAACCTGAAGTCCCGAGGGGACACTGGTTGACCACGAAGCATCGGCTTCGAAATCACTGGCTGGGGTGGTAAGCGCGAGATTCTGATCAATGTTCGTTGCCCAGACCGGCACCATGCCCGCGTCGGCGATGGTTTCGAGGAGGGCGCGCTGGGCTGTGTCATTTGCCTCAGCGGGTGATTGGCACCAGGTTTCGTGTCCCGGCAGGAGATAGTCAGCGAGGATCAGCGGCGCGAAGGTGATCCCGTCCGCTGGCAGGAGGTAGGTCGGTGCCAGTGTGTGAAGCACATCAGGCTTTCGGCCTTCGGTGATGAACTTCTGCTCGGGGAAGAGGCCAATTAGTTGGTTAAGCCACGGGTAGGCGTTCCACAGCGCAAGCGAGAACGCGTCGAGTCCGATGTGGTCTGAGCCGGCTCCGACGGCACGATCGATTTCGTTGAAAGCGCGAGTCCGGTCAGTGGCTGAAGTGCGATCGAGCAGCACATCGGACGTCGACTCGGACCAGTTTGCCTGAGGGAAGCCGCTTCGCCCCCAGTAGAGCCCCAAGTCGGGGCCGTAACTTTGGAGAGGTGTTGTTCCCAGCATGTCGGAGTCGGCTTCCCAGTGGCTTGTGAAGTTGAAGGGGAAGTTGTCGCTGCCGTTGGGCTTGACGCCACTCGGACCCCAGATCATGTTGCGCGGCCAGTTGAGGGTGTCGCGGTTGTATTCGAGCCTGTCCGCGGTGTCACCCCAACCGTTGTCGTCGATCTCGAATCCGGGGCGGAACGAGAATGGGTTCGTTGAAGCGTGATAGTGCTCGATTCTCGCGATGAACGAACCGCGTACTGGTCGGGCGTCACGTGCGTAGCGGGGCGAACCATACGACTCTTGAAAGTACTTGCGATAGGGTTCAAGCAGGTTGAGCCAGCCGTTGGGCGAGGGCTCATCGTCTGTCCGAAGGACTCGCACGCTCACGACATATTGCCGCTCCGTGTACGCCGGTAGTTCGCCCGCTGGGTTGAACAACGTATTGGCCGTCCCGGTGCCCGCGCCTTCACCGGAAGCGCACGGATTGAGGCCAAGGCTCACCCGGAGCCCCGGGCCGTCAGTTTCTGGTGCGAGGGTGCAAACCGATTGATGTTTCCAGTCAAGCACCGGGTAGTGGATGGAGACCGCGATGATGTAGGAAGCGCACTCGTCTGTTGGCGGATCGGAGTCGCAGTTGGTCGTGCCAAAGGTGCCGCGGAACACGACCACAGGTGAGTAGAGATCGCCCGGGTAACACTGGACGTCCGGCCCGCTGATTGTGCTGGAGACTTCCTGGCCCAGTTGTCGGTATTGAAAATTACGGCGGTGAACCGACGAGTTGAACTGAATGCCGCGGATAGACGGGCGGCCAAGATTCTTGGGAGGGATCTCTGAACAACCTGCGCGCAACCTCTGGCGATCGGATAGCGTATCGCT
>CAZPPX010000034.1:0-24408 GCA_964588585.1 uncultured Phycisphaeraceae bacterium | reverse complement strand
GTACGAGGAATCGTGGGGAGAAAAGAGTTTTGAGAAAATCGGCGCGGGGGGGGGGGCAGCGTGCGCGTTTGCGCGCGCAATCGTGTCGTTAGGGTGGGAGTTTCCCCGGTGGGTCATGAAGGCGAGCAGGCTTGGGGCTTGTGGAATCCCACCGCCATTTCGGCGATGATGCCCGCTTATGGCCAGCCTGCACAACGCCCGCGATGAGTACCACGCGCTTGTCGATCCCGAGTCGCGCCGTCTCGCTCAGGATTCCCAGCGTCTCGCCAACTGGAAGCGCTGGGGGCCCTACCTCTCGGAGCGCCAGTGGGGCACCGTGCGCGAGGACTATTCGCCCGATGGCTCGTGCTGGTCGTACTTTCCGCACGATCACGCCCGCAGCCGCGCGTATCGCTGGGGCGAAGACGGCATCATGGGCATCTGCGACCGCGAAGCCCGACTGTGCTTTGCCGTCGCCCTGTGGAACGGCAAGGACCCAATCCTGAAGGAACGCCTCTTCGGCCTGACCGGCCCCGAAGGCAACTGTGCCGAGGACGTGAAGGAACACTACTTCTACCTCGACAGCACGCCCACGCATTCGTACATGAAGGGGTTGTACAAGTACCCGCAGGCCGAGTATCCGTACGGGCAACTGTGCGACGAATCGCGCAAGCGCGATCGTGCCGCGGGGGAGTTCGAGATTACCGACACGGGCGTTTTTGATGGCGGGAAGTACTTCGACGTGTTCGTGGAGTATGCCAAGGGCGCGCCCGACGACATCCTCATCAAGGTCACGATTCACAACCGCGCGCCAGCGGGATCGTCCGCCGCGCCGATCCACGTGCTGCCCACGCTCTGGTTCCGCAACACCTGGTCCTGGGGCAGCGCCGCTCGGCACGAGGGCCACTCCACCAAGCCGGGCATGCACAAAGTGGATGCGACGACGCTGCATGCGCATCACCCGACGCTGGGCAAGATGATGTGGGCGGTTGAGGAAGGCAAGGCACTAGGCACTGGGCATCGGGCATCAGCAGAAAAGTCTTCACCAGTGCCTCCTGCCCAGCCGCCAGTGCCTTCTTTGCTTTTCACCGAGAATGACACCAACGTCTCGCGTCTCTATGGCTCGCCCAATCCCTCGCCCTTCGTGAAAGACGCCTTCCACCGGCACGTGATTCATGGCGAGGCGGGCGCGGTGAACCCGGCGGGCACCGGCACCAAGGCTGCGGCCCACTATCAACTCTCCATCCCCGCGGGCGGCAGCGTCACGCTCCGCCTTCGGCTTCGCAGCCTGAAAGACGGCGAGGTGCCCGCCAAAGGGGGGGGAGGCCCATTCGGTGACTTCGATGCGATCTTCGCCCAGCGTCTGGCCGAGGCCGATGGGTTTTATGCCGCGAGCATGCCCAAGAGTTTGCCCGAAGACCGCCGCGCCGTCGCGCGGCAGTCCTACGCGGGGCTGCTGTGGTCCAAGCAGTTTTTCTACTACGTCGTCGAGGATTGGCTGAAGGGCGATCCCGCGCAGCCGCCGCCGCCCGCGTCGCGCACCAGCGGCCGCAACAACGAGTGGGGGCACCTGTTCAATCGCGACGTGATCAGCATGCCCGACAAGTGGGAGTATCCGTGGTACGCCGCGTGGGATTTGGCGTTCCACATGATCGCCTTCGCGCAGGTTGATCCGAAGTTCGCCAAGGACCAGTTGCTGCTGTTCCTGCGCGAGTGGTACATGCACCCCAACGGGCAGATTCCCGCGTACGAGTTCCAGTTCGGCGACGTGAACCCGCCCGTGCACGCGTGGGCGTGCTGGCGCGTCTACAAGATCACCGCGCCGCCGGGCCATCGCGACCGCGACTTCCTTGAGCGCTCGTTCCAGAAACTGCTGCTCAACTTCACCTGGTGGGTGAACCGCAAGGATGCCGAGGGGAAGAACATCTTCTCCGGCGGCTTCCTTGGGCTCGACAACATCGGCGTATTCGATCGCTCACGCCCGCTGCCAACCGGCGGCACGCTCGCGCAGGCCGACGGCACGGCGTGGATGGCCTTTTACTGCGGGACCATGCTGCATATCGCGCTGGAACTGGCTCTTGAGAACCCGGTCTACGAGGACATCGCCTCCAAGTTCTTTGAGCACTTCATCCATATCGCGGACGCCATCAACACGCTGGGCGGCTCGGGCCTGTACGACCCCACCGACGGCTTCTACTACGACCAGTTGATGCTGCACGGGCAGCCGATCCCGCTGCGCGTTCGCTCGCTCGTGGGCATCCTGCCCATCATGGCCATCGAGGCCATCCCGCAATCGACGATCGACGCCCTCCCGGGCTTCAAGAAGCGCCTCCAGTGGTTCCTCGACAACCGCCCCGACATCGGCGACTACACCAGCCACATGGTGCGCGACGACCGCAGCGACTTCAAGCACCGCCTGCTCGCCATCCCCACGCGCGAGCGCCTGACCTCCGTGCTCACCTATGTGCTCAACGAAGACGAGTTCCTCTCGCCCTATGGCATCCGCTCCATCTCCCGCTTCCACAAGGACCATCCGTATGTGTTCCGCGACGGCCACGAGGAATACCGCGTCGACTACGTCCCGGGCGAATCCAACACGTCGCTCTTCGGCGGCAACTCCAACTGGCGCGGGCCCATCTGGTTCCCTCTCAACTACCTCCTCATCGAATCCCTGGAGCGCTACTTCCGCTTCTACGGCAACTCCTTCCAGATCGAGTGCCCCACCGGCTCGGGCAACCTCTGCAACCTCTCCGAAGTCGCCGACCACCTCCGCGATCGCCTGTGCGCGCTCTTCCTGCCCGGGACCGATGGTCGCCGACCCTGCCACCGAGGCGACCGCCTGTTCCACGAAGACCGCCACTTCCGCGAGTTGCTGCTGTTCCACGAGTACTTCCACGCCGACACGGGCCGCGGCTGCGGCGCGAATCACCAGACCGGCTGGACGGCGCTCGTGTCTCCGTTGATGGCGGATCACTTCTGGCGGGTGGATAAGGACAACGAGAGAGCCAACACGGGTTCGGAACCCGACGCCAGCCAGCGCTCGTCGCGCCGTTAGTCTACCGTTTCGGGAACAGCGCGGCTTCGATCTCGCCCAACGCCTTCACAATGGCTTCGATTTTCTCTGCCGTTTTGCGGTCTGAAAGCCGAAGTTTCTCGATCTCCTCGCCGAGTCGAGATACCGCTTCACCCGTTGCCTGAACGAGTTTTTTCTCGTCGGGCGTGAAGGGCGGACGGGTATCCGCCTCGAGCGCCTGGACGCGTGCTTTTAGCGCGGCCATCGTCTGGTCCCTGTCCTTGAAGAACTCTTCGCGCGATTGCCGCTCCTTCACGACATCGTCATGGAGCGCGATGCGGTCCTTGGGCAGTTTCTCGATCGCGGACTCAAGGCCTTTGAGCCGTGCCGAATAGTCGTAGTACCCTGAGACCGCCCAGTTGACGACGACGACCGCCGCGATCACGAGCGAGAGCGCGAAGTTCGCGATGTTCCAGAGCGTACCGCTCTTCCAGAATGGCTTGGAACGAACTGCCGCCGCGATGGTGGATGCCATGCGTCCTCCGAAGTCAGTTGCGCTTGACCGGTCGTTCGTAATCCGGATACTTGTCGTCGATCTGCTGCAACCGCTCCCGAAGTCGCCGCAATACTTCCGCCTGACGCGCGTCCGCCTCGGTGATCGATCGAATGTCCTTGGTGTTCTGCTCCACCATGCCCTTGAGGGCCCTGAGTGAGTCGATCTGACGCTGCAGGTCGCTGGCCTGCTTGCGAAGCCTGTCACGGTCTGCATCGGTGCTGTTGCGTTCCAAGGCGATCACCTTGAGCATCTCGTTTTCCTTGACCAGAATCGACTGGTCAAGCGCGCGAGACCGATCCTCGGTTTCCTGCCTGAGGCGTCCGACTTCTTCGAGCGGATCGGGCTTGCTGCCCGAGGAGGCGCACCCACCGGCCGTGGCCGCGACGAGCACGAACGCCAGGATTGCGCTGTGAAGACTGTGTTTTTCGTGAGCCGGTTGTGGCACGCGTGGCATGGTTCGGAAACTCCAGAGCCCCCGTTTACCATAACTGGGTTCACCCGCGGTCCAGCCGCGTGAGCAACGCCGCCGTGCGCGGCCCGCCCAGCTCCGCCGTCATGCCGTCGATCAGCCCAGGGTCCGCGTTCGTGCGCTCGGCCATACCCAACCTCCAGTCGGCGTGTGCATCACGCCGCTCAGCGATACGCTATCCGATCGCCAGAGGTTGCGCGCAGGTTGTTCAGAGATCCCTACTCAGTACTCAGTACTCAATCACGCCGCGATCGCCAGATCGTCCGAGTGATCGAACTGCAACGCCACCGTCTGCCGCCCCTGATCATTCAGGTCTGCCCGCACGACTCGCGCTGGCACAAACGAAGACGCCCCGACCATCGGCCCGTTATCCCACGCCACCGCCACCGACAACCGCTCACCCTTGGTCAGCGGGCGCGGCGCATCCAGTTCCAGCAGTGCGCCACGGGTAGAAACGTTCACCGTCCGCGCCGCGCCAAACACCAGTCCGGTCTGACGCCGCAATCGGCACGCGCGCTGCACCGGCATCCGTGTCGCGGTCCGACGATCTTTCTGCGCAATCTGCATGGCGTGCTCCGCGCGAGGCCCCCGACCCCCCCGCCCCCGGGTGATCCCCGTGGTGGCAAGGTGTCAACGTCCGAGTTGAGGTATCGGCGCAAAACTGGGTGGAGTTTGGGGACGTGGGAAGTTGGGCCGGTTGCTGGCGAAACGTGAACCCAACGATCGCAGACTGTTTGGTATTGGTGAGGCAGCCACCCAGCGTCCGATATCTATTCCGTGACCGCCTCGCCATCTACCTCCCCGCCCGCTGCTGCGCCCTGCGAACCGGGGCACCCGGCTATCTCGCTCGCCCAGCGGGCCGAGGCCCTGCTCCTCGCCAAACGCGGCAGCCCATACGACTTCCTCCCCCGCGCGCTCGCCCTTCTGGCCCGCGTGCCCGACGACCACGAACTCCGCCTCCTCACCGCCTCCGCCTTCCTGCGCCTCGGCCTTCACACCGCCGCCAAGCACCACGCCGACCTTCTGCCGCCCGCCACGCCCAGGCGAGGCGAATTGATCGACGCCATCGCGGCACTCCCCGACGATCGACTCCCCATCGACACGCTGGAAACGCGCATCCAATCCGCCCTGCGCACACTCGAAGCACGCGGCATGGACGTTGCCATCGTCCGGGGCGCTATCCCAATCTGGCAAGCGAGGGCAGCCGAGCAGGTGCTCTTCCGCTGCGCCGACGGCAACATCGCCCGATGGTCTGAACACGCGTGCGACTGGACGCGTTTGGCCGACGAGAAACGCGCCGCGAAGGCACCTCTCGCCGCCATGCTGGGCACCGACGGCACAAGCATGCGCGGAGGCGCGAAGGACGCTTCGAACACCGCAGCCAGCCCCGCCGGCAAACCACCCCCCGTCTACGTCGAAGGCTTCGATCCACCCTGGCTCGTCCACCGTCTTCTCGACGAGCGCCCCGTGCAGGCCGATGGCTACGCCCCGCGCGTCGTCGTCATTCAGGAAGACCCCGCCGAGTTTCTCGCGGGCCTCGCCCTCGCCGACCAAACCATGCTCGCCCACCCTGGCCTGGAACTGGTCATCGGCCCGGGCGCGAGCGCCGAACTCGAACGCCGCCTCGCCACGCGCCTCGATTGCAACCTCGGTGAAATCTGCCTGGAGGTGCCCGGCACCGCCACCCGCGCGCCTGGCCTGCACGACGCTCTCGCCCGCGCCACCGCCGCTCAACTGGCTCAGGCCCGACACGACGCCGCCACTTCGGCCGAACGCTATCGCCCGCGCGATCGCGCGTGGTGGTCGGCCCGCTACGCGCAAGCAGGCTTCCGCCCGCGCGTCCTCATCCCCACCACGCGATACTCCACCTTCATCCGCCACAGCAGCGCCGACATCGCCGCCGCCCTGCGCGACTGGGGCTGCGATGTCCGAGTTCTCGACGAGCCCGATTCCTCCAGTTGCCTCACCACGGCTGGCTTCGCGCGCGCCGTCGCCAACTTCGAGCCCGACCTCGTCATCCTCATCAACTACACGCGCCGCCTCGCCGGTGCGGCCATTCCCGCCAACCTCCCCTTCGTGTGCTGGGTGCAGGACGCCATGCCCCACCTGTTCACCACGGCTACCGGCTCGGCCCAGGGACCCTTCGACTTCCTCGTCGGCCACCTGCACTGGGCCTTTTTCGAAACGTTCGGCTACCCCCGCGCCCGCGGCATGGGCCTTCCCGTGCTCGCCAGCCGCCGCAAGTTCGCGCCGAAAGCCCCCTCCCAGAGTGAGGGGGGGGAGGGGGTTGGGGGAGGGCGCTGCCTTTCGGATGCCCAGCGTTTCACCTGCGACGTCGCCTGCGTCACCCACCACAGCGAGACCCCCGAGCAGTTCCGCGACCGCATGATCCGCGAAGCGGGCAGCGGGAGCGGCAGTGGGGGGAATGCGGGAGGTGCCCACGGCACCGGCGTAGTCGAGCAGGTCTACGACGCCCTCGTGCACATCGCGGCTGATCCGCTTGCCGAGACGCTCGCCTCGCGCGTCAAACGCGCCACCGAGGACGCCCTCCGCGCCGCCGGGCTCGTCGCCGACCCCGCCCGCGTCACCGGCGTCGCGATGTCGATCGCCTGGCCCCTGCTCGACCGCCTCCTCCGTCACCAGACCCTCCACTGGACCGCCGAGATCGCCCGCCGGCGAAACTGGCGGTTTCACCTCTACGGCCGGGGCTGGGCGAACCACCCAACGCTCGGCGCATTCGACCAAGGCGAACTCGCCCACGGCACCGCCCTCCGCACCGCCTACCGCAGTGCCGCCGCGCACCTCCACGTCTCGCCCCACACCAACCTCCACCAGCGCGTCATGGAATGCGCCCTCGCTGGCGGGCTGCCCCTCTGCCGACTCACGCTCGACTGGGTCTGCCAATTAGGCGGCTTCGCGGCGTCCAACCTCGCCGCCGCTGGCGCGCCAATGGACCATGTCTCGCCCTGTCCTGTCCCGTGTGCATGGACGGCCGACCACTGGAGCAGCATGGCCCTGGTTGCGCAAGTCCAACGCCTCGGCCTGGCCCATGCCAACGCCACGCGATTTCATGTAAACGACCATGCGATGCCCTGGAACGGCGCGCGGGTGCCGATCCTGGAATCGGTACAACGCGAGCCCTGGTTCTACAACGCCGGCGAGCCCATCTCGCCCGATGTCGCGTGGCTGCTTGGCGATCTCTGCGAGTCCACGTTCTGGGATCAGGCGACACTGGAAGCGAGGCTGGAGCGGGCGATCAAGAATCCTGCGTGGCGCGAGGACTTGATGGGGGGAATCAGGGGACGGGTGGATCGGGCGCTGACGTATGAATCAGCGGTAGCGCGAATCGTCGGCCTCGTGGAGAATGGGTTGCGGTAAAGTTCGACCACAGAAGTGTGTGCGATGCACTGAGTGCGGAGGTGGCTTGGCGTTCGGGGCATCTTGCCTGCGGCCAGTTGGCACCACACAACATTGAGTGAAACCCTGGCGCGAGTGTGGCCGTACCCGGTTACGCTGTGTTTGTGCGCACTCGTGGCGGACCAACTTGTGGGTGATGGACTTCCTTCTCGTGGGGGCGGGGCTGAACTTCCGGGCGGAAGCGGGCCCTCGGTGCCTTCAGCATCCTCGGTGCCGACGGTGGATTCGCTGCTGGCGCGGCTGCGTGCGGGGGATCGGGAAGCCGCGGCCCTGTTTGTGACGCACTATGGCCCGCTGGTTCGGCGACGGGTGCGGGGGAAACTGGGCGCGTCGATGCGGCGGTTGTTTGATTCGCAGGACATTCTGTCGACGGTGAGCCGTCGGCTGGATCGGTATGTGTCGGCGGGCCGCGTGCGTGCGGGGACCGAGGCGGAACTGTGGTCGCTGGTGCTGCGGATGGTGGACGCGGCCCTGGTGGACAAGGTGCGGATCGTCAAGCGCTTGCAGCGGGTAGCGGCGGAGGATTCGGACTTTGCCGGGATGCTGCTGGGGCGGCTGAAGCAGGCGGAAACGCGGGGGGGTGGCGGCGACGCGGTGGAGATGGAACTGGACCGGGCGTTTGCGGCCTTGAGCGACCCGATCGACCGGCAGATTCTCTCGCTCTGGCTGCGCGGGCACAAACACTCGGCGATCGCGGCGGTGGTCGGCCTCTCCCACGATGCGGCGCGGCAACGATGGCACACGATCCGGCAGCGCCTTCGCACTGTGATCGTGCCGCCGGGGGCCGAGCGGGCCGATGAATAACGTGTTATGAGTCACGCGCCGCCGCCAACTCCCCCCCCACCCCCACCTTCGGGCTCGACCCGGCCCGGGCCTGACGAGCCCGGGCTTCTGGACCTGGTGCGGGCGACGTATCGCGCGGTGCCGGATGCGGCGTTTCCGATCGTGGCGACGCGGCACCCGTGGAGCGATGCCGAGGCGCTGGCGGACCTGATTGATGCCGACGGGCGGGTGCGGATCGAACTGGAGCTGGAGGTATCGATCGGGCGGTATGTGCGCGCGGTGCCGGAGATGGCGGGGTGGCCGGTGCCCTTGGATGCGGCGATCGAGTTCACGCTGCGCTCGGCGGTGGCGCGCGGGATTGGCGAAGCCGACGCGGCGACGCGGCTGAAGGCGCGGTATCCGCAGTTTGCCTCGGCGATCGACGCGGCGCGGCAGGTGGGGCAGGCGCTTGATGTCACTCGGGCACCGGGGGGGGGTGGGGGTGGGGCGGGAGGGTGGACAGCGGGCGGATCACGGCTGCTCACAAGCCCCACGGGCACGAACGCGCAAGCGAAGTTGCCGCTGGATGTGGGGCCGCTCTCCATCATGGGCAAGCCCCGGTACAAACTGGTCCGCAAACTGGGCGCGGGCTCGCAGGGCACGGCGTTTCTGGCCGAGGATCGGCAACTCTCCACGCAGGGGCAGCCGGCGTGGGTGTGCGTGAAGATGCTGGGGAGCGATCCGACCCGCGCCGACGCGGGGCCGGAGGTGGGCGAGGCGGCCAAGGCGCGGCGGATCAACCATCCGTCGGTGGTCCGCGTGCTCGATCGCGGCGTGTTCCACGGGTCGGAATACATTGTGTACGAGTTCATCGAGGCCCGCGGGCTGAGCGAGTGGATCGACGCGCGGGGCAAGCCGCTGACGGCGCGCGAGGCGGTGCGGCTGATCGTGTCGGTGTGCCGGGGCGTGCAGGCGGCACACGCGGCGAGCGTGGTGCACCGCGACCTGAAGCCCGACAACATCCTGATGACCACGGCGGGCGAACCGAAGATCACCGACTTTGGCGCGGCGGCGCTGATTGACCCGGGGGCAGCCCTGCGCGCGAGCGGGATGGGGGGGGCGGGGGGAGCAGGGCAGGGGCCGGTGGGGAATCTGGCGTTCATGGCGCCCGAGCAGTTCTGGATGAGCCGCGGCGCGGTGGCGCCCACGGCAGACCTGTACGCGCTGGGCGGGCTGCTCTGGTGGCTGCTGACGCGCGAGTTGCCCAACGGCAGCACGGAAGAGGAAGTACGCCGACGGCACACGGGGATGAGCGAGAGCCCGGCGGGTGCCGAGGCGGCTGCTGCGCCGGCGGCGAGCGGGAGCGTGGACGCGACGCCGCGACCCGCGAACATGGACCCGGACCTGTTTGCGATCTGCCGTCGGGCCCTGGCCGGGAACATCCACCAGCGGCATTCATCCGCGGACTCGCTCGCGGCCGATCTTGAGTCGTGGCTCAACCACCGGCCCGTGGAGTGGACACGCCCGAGTTGGTCACGCCGCGTGCGCCTGGCGGTGCGGCGCCAGCCGCTGCTGGCGGCACTGTTTGTGGTACTGGGAGTGTTAGGGGCGGTGACGGGGTATTTGGTGCATTTGCTGGTGGGGTAGGGGGCGCGCGACTTCGCCCCCACGGGGCCTGGGCACGACTCCGCGAGCAGCGGTACGACCTGTTCAACAACAACTGCGAGCACCTCGCGTACTGGTGTAAGACCGGGCACCACTGGAGCCCGCAGGCCAACACGCTCAAAGGCGTGCTGAAGGTCGGCGCGGTAGTCGGGGTGATTGCGCTGCTGGCGAGCGCGGCAGGCTGATCGTTCAGTTGTGCCGATGCCGGGGCTGCCGCCCCCGGCACCCCCGCTCAAGGCAGACTGAACGCACGACGATCGCGGCGGCGGTTCCTCTCCCGGCAGGGAGAGGTGCGGAGAGGGCGGCACGCCCTCTCTGCATCAGCGTCATGTACGAGAGGTGGGTTGGAATCGCGGGCGGGTTGTGCGGCGTCGGCGGAATCGTGTCCGTCCCGAGGACTCCTCCGCCCCTGCCGGGGCAGCATGGGTTTACGTCACCCTTTCCACGGTTGCGCGACGCTCGGAGCCGCGTCGCTTTGGCCGTGGTTACAGGCCGTCGCTCTGTTGGGGCGAGGACGTGCGAGGGGGCGAAGTTGGGGGTGCCGGGTGCCGGGGGGCGCACGGGAACCCCCTCCGCCTCGCTTTGCTCGGCACCTCCCCCGGTGGGACCGGGGGAGGGTGGCTCAGACTCACACAGCTGTGCCGCTTCAGCGCACTTCGATCACCACTGGCACGGTCATCGGCGGGTTCCAGGTGGCGGCGCGGGTCCACCAGAGGAGGGCGTCGGGGTCGGGTTCGATGGGCTTGGTTGCCGCGCCTCCCCCACCACCACCGATCGCGGCGAAGGCTGGCACTTCGATCAGTTCCACGGCGAACTGGCCGTGGCGGAGGTCGGCGAGGAGTTTGCGGAGGGCGGCCTTAGTGGGCGCGAAAGGCGCGGCGTAGGTGGCGTCCAGCAATCGCCAGGCGGGTTCGGTTGTGCTGGGCGATGGAGGAGCGGGCGGGGCGGGCGGGCGGGGCGGGGCAGAGTGGCCGTCGCTGGCGAGCGCGGGGGCGGGCTGAATCGCCGGGGAAGGGACGGCGACCGGCGCGGTTGGCTGCACGCCGAGCGCGAGGCGGAGGCCGGGGTCGGTGGCTGGGGTGAGGGGGGTGCGCAGGCCGTGCTTGCTGACGTGTTGGAGGGCGCGGGCTTCGTCGTTGAGTGAGCGGACGCGGACGACGAGGCGGCCTTCGGCGGCGAGGGCCAGGGCGCGGTCGAGCGGCAGGCCGAACTCGGGACGCGGGCCGATGGGGAGCGACGCGATGACTTCGGGGGCGGGTGCGGGTGTGGCGGCGTCGGGCGAAGGGTTGAGGCCGCGGGCGAGGGCGTCTTCAACGGTGAGCGGCGCAGGGGGGATGTCGATGGTGACGACTTCGGGCGTGCCGGTGTGCCCAGCACCGGATGGTCCGGGCGCGGGCGGCTTGAAGGAGGCCCGGATGGAGAAGAAGACCACGCCAGCAATGAGCGCGAGGCCTGCGGCAGCGGCGACGGCGCTCCACTGGCGCGAGTTCAGGCGGGTGATGATGCTGGGGCGGGTGTATTCGACGCGTGAGATGGCGAGGGGGGCGACGGTGCCGCGCTCGGCACCGGCGAGTGCCGCAAGGGCTTCGCGATCGAGTTCGGCTTCGACGCGTGAAACAATGTTGGCAGGCGCGGCGGCCTCGGCGAGGCCCGTGAGCGCGACGCGATCGGCCCGCATCAGGTGCAGCAGGCGGGCGAGCGAGGGGTCAGCCGTGAGCAGGTGCTCGGCACGCTCTCGCGCCGCGCGATCGAGGGGCTCGCCTTCGATCACCGTGAGGAGCAGGTCGGCATCGGGATGGTTGGCGAGGGGGTTCACGTTTCACGTTCACGGTGAGGCACGATCGTCGGGTCGGTCGAAGGATTCCATGGATTCGCGGAGCGCGAGGCGGGCCCTGAAGAGGCGGCTCTTGACGGTGCCCGGCGCGATGCCGAGGGTGCTGGCGATCTGGTCGTAATCCTGCCCTTGCACGTCGCGAAGGACGAGGATCGCCCGCTGCTCGGGCTCCAGCACCGCCAAGGCCCGGCTGAGAAGTTCCCGGGTCTCACTCCCTTCGACGCGCGAGAGCGGGTCGTGTTCCCCGGAGTGGTGGCTGGAGGCGCCGGACGATCCAATACCCCCTTTTTCAGGGAACCTGAAGGGGCCGGAATCGATACTCCCGACTCGTTTGCGGACCTTGGCGGCCCGCAGGTGGGTGAGGGCCGCGTTGATGGCGATGCGGATGACCCAGGTGGAAAACTTCGACTGGCCGTCGAACGTGCCGATCGACTGAACGAGGCGGACGAGGGTGTCTTGGCACAGGTCGGCCGCGACATGGCGGTCGGAGACCATCCGGAGGCAGACGGCAAAGACGCGATCTTGATAGGCGCGAACCAGGCGTGACCAGTCGTCGTCGGCGGCGGTCCCGGCGCGCAGGCGATCGATGATCGCGGCTTCGTCGGCATCGCTCAGGCGGTCGGCGTGGTGCACGGGAGAGAGGTGGCGGTGGAGTCAGCGGGAGGCGTATACGAGGGCCACGATGCTTTCGGCGCGGTCGATCGCCTTGGTGCCGTCGGCACGGGTGGACGCACGTTCGACGGCCAGGAGGACTTTTCGTTCCGCATCGGCGCGGGTTTCGCCCAGGGCGCAGAGGGTCTCGATGGCCTCGGTGATGGCGGGCGGGTGGCGGTTGCTGAACGCGGAGGTCGGGGTGGCTTCGATCGCCGAGGCTGGGAGGTTGCCGGAAGCCGCGGCGGAACCGGGCGGCGCGGTGCGGTAGGCGTCAACCTTGCCGAAGAGTTCGGCGACGATAGTTTCGGCCAGGCGCTTACCGATCTCGGGGAGGTTGGTGAGCCAGCGGGCATCGCGGCGGGCAATCGCGGCGGCGACGGCGTGCGGCGATTCGCTGAGGGCGCGGAGGGCCTTGCGGTTGCCGATGCCCTTCACGGTGGTGAAGAGGTCGAAGAACTTGCGCTCGGTTGGGGAAAGGAAGCCGATCAGTCGCGGCTCGAAACTCGACCCCTGTCCCTGGCCTTCGAGATAGAGGTAGGTGTGAAAGGTGATGATCTGGCCGGTCATGGTGGCCAGTTCGCGGGAGACGTAGCCGGGCACCAGGACTTCGATGGCGGCCTCGGCGCTGAGCCGCACGGTGGCGGCGTGGCCGTCAAGGTGTTCGAGTTCGCCTCGCAAGCGGGTGAGCACGGGGGAGCGTACGCCTTGCGCGGAACGGAACGGGGAGGGGAAGAACGCGGAGGGCGCGGAAGGAAGGCCCCGAGGGACGCGGAGGGAGGAAAGGGTTCGAACGGGGACGGGGAGAAACGAACGCACTCTCGACGCGCTACCGGTCTCGTCCCTGAATCCCGTTGCGCGTGGACATCACCACCGTGACGGGGCCGCCGTAGGGCTGGTCCACGATTGGTTCGGGCGAGACGCCCGCACCACCGCCCGGCAACTCCGCCGCACTTCCGTCGCCAAATGCCGCCACATAGCGATCGCGCCCCTCGCCCCGGATCATCGAGAAATCCAAAAACAATCCCTTCGATGACGGAAACCGCATCTCCGCCCAGCGCACGCCCCGCAGCAGACGGGGATCCACCTCGCTCGCGCCGTCGTGCGACCCACCAAAGACCACCGGGTCTGCCGCCACCGTCGCGCTGAGATAGAACGCGCTGTGGTGAATCCCGTTCGCGCGCTCCAGATCAGTCATGGGGGGTGCCTGCCCCAGTGGAGGCCACATCGCCAGATTGATCAGGCCCTCGTCGTGCGGCCCGACCGCCGCCAGCCAGAAAGCCATGTGGGCCCGGAAGTAACCCGTCATGATCGTCATGCCGCGCATCCGCACTGGCCCGCCGATGTTGTCCATGGTGTCAAAGTGCGGAAAGCAGTCGGCGTATTCGTGCCCGTAGACCTGAAGGCTAGCCATCAGTTGTTTCTGCGCCGACAGGCTCTTCGCGACCGCCGACGAGTCTTTGGCCCGCGCCAGCACCGGAACCACAATCGCGATCAGAATCGCCACGATGGCGATCGATACGAGCAACTCCACCAGCGTGAACGCCCGAATCGATGCCGGCCCGCGCGAACTCACCGTGCCGGGCGCGCGTGGCTCAACAACCCGCCGTGGCATGGTGAGCAGCAAAGCCCCGGCGAGCAGCACGTTTCTTCCCGCGTCGAGCCACGCCTGGCCCGCGTGCGTCGGCGTGAAGAATCGACCCAGGCATCCGCACGGCGGCGCGCCCGGTGAGGTAAACCTCACCACGAGAACAACCGCAAACGCGCCCATCATCGCCACCGTCGCGATTCGAACGACGTGACCAGGCAGCATCAGCAGACCAAGCCCGACACTAGCTTCCATCACGATCAGTACCAATGCCGCTGCGGCCCCAGTGACGGGTCCGATCGACCCGATCGGTTCCAGCGCGTGTGCGATCGCGCCCACAGTCTGTCCCGGGGCATCGAGTTTCAGCACCGCCGCCGTCAGCATGACGATCGCCACAACCACCGTCACGAGTCGATCCGCGACGCCCACATTCATAACCCACCCACATTGAGTTCGACCCCGCGATCAATGTGCGGGATGAAGAACTGCATCGCCCACCAGCGCCTGGTCTGCGGGTCCATGCCCAGCGTCAGAATGAACGGCTGGCCTTTCCCCTTCTCAGTCTGAAGAATCCAGCCGATCTCAACGAAGCAGGTGCCAGCACGCTCCAGGCGGGCCTCCACATCGTCCGGAGGCCACCACAGGGGCCAGCCCTGTCCGGTTCCGCTCCCCCGCCATCGACCGTTCGTCGTGCCCACCGAAGTCGCCGGTGCCATCATGATCATCGAATACGCGCCCTTGCGTGCGGGGGCCTTCACCCGCAGGGCCATGCTCTCGGTTGACTTCCACGCATTCATGACTGTGCCGCCAGCAGTCTGATCCATCGCGGTCACGCGAGGCGACGATTGAATCGAGTTCCGCCAGAACAAGTCCCACAACTCGTTCGAATCCCGCTCGTCGTCTCGAAGCGATCGCCCGGCACCCTTTTCGATCAGGTCTCGCATCATGGGCTCGTCGCGCATCCGCGATGGCGAGAAAAACGAGTACCCCGCTTCCCTTCGCCACTTCGTATACGCCGCCCCATCGCGCAGCACGAACCGCGCGTGCATGAGCGCGCTCGCGTGCGCCATGACCATCTTCGCGTCCTCGGGCGTGAGACCCGCCGCCGCCAGCATCGGCACCGCCGCGCCGAGCGCCGCTGGCGACTCGAACGCCTGCGGGCCGTCGATCGGCGTGACGCTCTTGAGTCGCTCGGCAAGCCAGGCTTTTGCGTCAGCGATCATCTCGGCTTCGCCCGACTCCATCACCCGGCCCGAGTGAATCGCTCCGGGCGCTGCCGCCACAGGCCACAGCCGCCATGCCGCGATCAATGCGATCGCCACGATTACCACCGCGAACACGACCCGCTTCGACATGAGTTTCATGGCTGTTGGCCCCGTTCGCGACCCAGCGCCGACCGCATCATGGATCCTGGCAACCGTTCGCCTTGTTACAGTCGGTCGGCAGGCGACACACGCACGAGTAAACCGGTGCCGTGCCGCAGCAACACTGCATGTCCGGGCTCTTGCAGGTAACGGCGGCAAACGTGCTGCAGTATCCGGTGCATTGCTTCGTGTGACCAGCGAGCGTTGAGGCCGTCAACGTGCCCGCGGCCATGACAAAGACCACCGCACTCCAGGCTCGAATCCGTTCCGCTGAGTTCTTCATGTGAAGCCTCCTTACTAAGAGAATAGCCCCCCCCCCCCCCCTGTTGCTGTCAAGCCCGGATCGAGCGATTCTCAAAATTAATTTTCGCGAAATATGAAGGGGCCTAAGGCGCAAGGAAGCAATGCGGAATGACATCTACATCAGTTCCATTCAGCGCCTCTGCGATTCTACCTCTTCCTTCCGTCGCCCACTTCAGCGTCGATCTCGATCTTTCCCCCCTTCCGCCTTCCCTCTGCGTTCCTCGGCGTCTGCCTCCGCGCCCTTTGCGTTCATTCCCCTTCTCGTTCCCGTCGCTACGCTGGCGATCATGGCACTTGAGTACATCACTGCGGGCGAATCGCATGGGCCGGGGCTGGTCGCGATGGTTTCGGGCCTGCCGGCGGGGCTGGAGGTGGATGCGGCGTTGATTGATGGCGAGTTGCGACGCCGTCAGGGCGGATATGGGCGTGGCGGGCGGCAGAAGATCGAGGAAGACACCGCCGAGGTGCTGTCGGGTGTGCGGAACGGGCGGACGATTGGGTCGCCGGTGACGCTGCGGATCGTCAATCGCGATTCGCGGATGGATGATGCGGGGAAGACTCCTCCGGTGCATACGCCGCGGCCTGGGCACGCGGATCTGGCGGGGAGCGTGAAGTATCTGACCACGGATTGCCGGGGGACGCTGGAACGGGCGAGCGCGCGGGAGACGGCGGCGCGGGTGGCGGCGGGGGCGCTGTCGCGGTGCCTGCTGCGAGCGGTGGGGATTGAAGCGTTCGCGTTCGTGCGGTCGGTGGGTGGTGCGCCGGGCGCGGCGACGAGCGTGGCGTGCGAGGAATCGTCGTGGCGATCGCTTCTGGCGGCGCGCGATGCCAGCAGCACGTATTGCCCCGATCCTGTGGCGACAGCGGCGCAGGAAGAGGTGATCCGGCAGACGAAGATTGACAAGGACACGGTTGGTGGTGTGGTGGAGTGTCATGTGTTTGGCTGCATGCCCGGTCTGGGCAGCACGATGGACCGGCGCGATCGGCTGGACGCGCGGCTCGCGGGCGCGGTGATGGGCATCCAGGCGATCAAGGGTGTGGAGATCGGGCTGGGCGTTGAGGCGGCGATGCGGCCCGGGTCGTGCGTGCATGATCCGATCCGGTTTGACCCGGCGCGGAAGGAGACCGCGTCGCTTGGTTTCGTGCGCGATACGAATCACGCGGGCGGCCTCGAAGGCGGCATGACCAATGGTGCACCGATCGTGGTGCGGGCGGCGATGAAGCCGATCAGCACGCTCTTGCGAGGGATGCCGACGGTGGATTTGAACACGAAGGAGGCGGCGACGAGCGCGTACGAGCGGTCGGATATCTGTGCCGTGTCGGCGGCGAGCGTGGTGGTGGAGAACGTGGTGGCGTTCGAGGTGGCGGCGGCGCTGCGGGCCAAGTTCGCGGGCGATTCGATGATGGAGATGCGGGACCAGATGGAGCGGTATTTGAAGGCCGCGCGGATGCTGCCGCTGGTGGAGCCGATTGGGCAGATCGCGGGGGGGTGAGGGCGGGAACGCAGAGGGCGCGGCGGGAAGGCCCCGAGGGACGCAGAGGAAGGAATGGGTTCGAGCGGGGACGGGGAAAGGTGAACGCAGAGGGCGCAGAGGCTGGCGCTGAGGTGGAAAAGGGATGTATGCGGAGTAGGTAGTGAAGGCTGCGCGTTCCCGCTCCCTTCGCGTTCGAACCCATGCATCCCCTCTGCGTTCCTCGGGGTCTTCTCTCCGCGACCTCTGCGTTCGTCTCTTCCTACTCCTCGTCGCGGCTTGGCACTTCGAGTTCCGCGACGTGCTTTCGCCACGCGGCGTCGGCCTCGGCGAAGGTGATGCCGGCGACCTTTTTCGTCGCGTCGTCGAGTGATTGGCCCTGGGCCATGAGGCGGAGCCATTCGGTGCGGCCTTTGTCGCCGTGTTTTTCGGTGAACCAGCGGACGAAGTGCTCGCCCTGGGTGTAGACGTGGCGCATCCACTCGGGTTTGATGGAGCGGAAGTCGGCGAGGTCGGACCACTCGGCGAGTTTTTTCTGGTCGCGCCAGCGGATGACGGCGCGGTCGGCGGCGCGGCCGTCGCCTTCGGACGAGGCGCTGCCGCAGAGGTTGGCGATGCCTTCGAGAATCCACCAGGCCATGTCGGTGGATTTTGAGCCGAGTTCGAAGGTGGCGACGTGGCCGTATTCGTGGCCGAGGAGGGTGCGGAGGCTGCGCGGGCGGGGTGTGCTGCGCGAGAGGATTTTCACGGCTTCGTGAGGCTCGTTCCAGCCGCTGAGGCCATCGACGTAGGAGAGATAGATGCTGTGCTGAAGGTGGCGCATCGAGGTGTAGAGTTTCACTTCCTGAACGTGGGCGATGGGCTGGCCGAAGAGGGCGTCGACGGTTTGGCGGACGTCGGGCATGAGTTCGGCGGTCAACTCGGCGGCTTCCTTCAGGCCCGGGGCGTAGCGGACGCGGACGCCCGCGAAGCCCGTAGCGGGGTCGGCGGGGCGCTCGTGGGTCTCCCACTCTTCGCCTTGGTAGAGCCAGCGATCGCCTTCGCGTGCGAAGGAGACGCGGAACGAGACGTCGCGCGGTTTGGGGGCTTCAGGGGGTTCGGCATCGCCCCCCCCACCCCCCCCGTTCGCGCCCTCGGCGGGCTTGACGGGGGCCATGGCCCAGCGGGTTTTGAGCGTGAAGGAGGCGCGGTCAGGGCCGAAGGTGTTGGCGGGCTTCGGGGCTGGCGCGTCGGTGGCGGGCGTTTTGGCTTCTTCGTCGCGTTCTTTGGCGGGTGAAGCGGGGGTGGCGGGGGCGGGGGGGGCGGGGGGGGCGGGGGGTTCGGGCTCGACGATGTGGAGTTCAAACTCGCGGGGGACGTGGAGTTTCAGGTCGGCGGCCCAGTTCTCTTGTTCCTTGCGGAAGATAGGGTCGCGCGAGGAGACAAGGGCGAGATAGGCCGGGCCGTCGCCGGCGAGGACGGCTTTCTGCATCTGGTCGAGTACGGTTCTGATGGCGGCCTGATCGGCGCGGAGCGCGGGGGTGAGGAGTGCCAGAAGCGCGATGGCGAGGGGCAGAGCGCAGCGGGAAAGCAGGCGTGGGGTTCGCATGGTGCGAGCATACCGGCTCGCCCGGTTCTGGTGCCAAGATGGGGCGAGATGGGACGAACTCGGGCGAATCTGGCGAGGAAGGTGGGGCGAAGCCGACAAGAGGGGTCTGGGCGCTTACGATCGCGCCCCTTCCCCCCCACTGTCGCGGCACGGGCAACGGCAGTTCCACCTTTGACCACTTGGAGTCCGGACCATGAAGCGAACCCCCAACTTTTCCTGTCGCGCTGTTGGCGTGGCCCTGATGGCCCTTGTGAGCATGTCGGCGGTGGCGCTGGCCCAGCCGAAGGAACCGGCCAAGGAACCAGCAAAGGCACCGGCGACCGACACGAAGGCACCCGCGCCGGCGGCCGCGCCGGAAGCCGTGAAGTTGGTGTATGTGAAAATGACGACCACCGAGGGCGACATTTTCCTGGAACTCAACGAGACGAAGGCGCCCATCTCGGTCAAGAACTTCCTGGCGTATGTGGACAAGGGCTTCTACAGCGGCACGATCTTTCATCGCGTGATGAGCGACTTCATGATCCAGGGGGGCGGGTTCACCGTTGACGGGTCGCAGAAGCCGACCGATCCGCCCATCAAGAACGAGTGGCGCAACGGGCTGAAGAACACCAAGGGCACGATCGCGATGGCGCGCACGGCGATCGCTGATTCGGCCACCAGCCAGTTTTTCATCAACGTGGTAGATAACCCGATGCTGGATGCCGCCCGCGACGGCGCGGCGTATTGCGTGTTTGGCCGCGTGGTGGGCGGTCAGGATGTGGTCGAGAAGATCCGCAAGGGCGAAGTGGTGAAGGGCCCGATGGACGCCAAACCCAGCAAGCCGGTGAAGCCGGTTGAGATCAAGGGCATGGCCCGCTCGACGGCTGATGAGGCGACGAAGGGTGCGAAGCCTGCCGAGGCACCGGCGAAGGATGCGAAGAAGGACGAGCCGAAGAAAGACGAGAAGAAGGGCAACTGAGCCGCACTGGGGTTCTCGCCCACAACGAGAACCCCCCACCGGCCTCGCGGACTCGGCCACCTCCCCCGGTAGGACCGGGGGAGGGTGGTGGAAGATGAATATCGTTGAAAGGCCGCGCTGGACTGCGCGGCCTTTCTTTTCCTGAACTGTCACGACCACATTTTTTCGGAGCCTCCCGTGCCCAGCGTGAAACTGACAACCAATCACGGCGACATCGTTCTTGATCTTGACGAAGCCAAGGCCCCCATCAGCGTCGCCAACTTTCTGGCGTATGTCGACAAGGGGCACTACGACGGCACCATTTTCCATCGCGTGATCCCGGGCTTCATGATCCAGGGCGGCGGGTTCGGGGCGGACATGAAACAGAAGGCCACCGCGGCACCGATCAAGAACGAGTGGAAGAACGGCCTGAAGAACGCCAAGTACACCGTGGCGATGGCCCGCACGAGCGTGCCCGACTCGGCCACCAGCCAGTTTTTCATCAATGTTGCCGACAACGCATTTCTGGACCAGTCTCGCGACGGTGCCGCGTATGCGGTGTTCGGCAAGGTGACGCAGGGGAGCGACGTGGTGGACAAGATCGCCGCGGTTCGGACGAGCAACAAGGGCGGGCATGGCGATGTGCCGGTGGACGCGGTGACGATCACGAAGGTGACCCGGCTGTAAGCGCGGAACCAAACGGACGGGTTGAACGCCATGCGCCGACTCACGCTCATCACCACCGGCGGGACGATCGAGAAGACCTACGACGAACTGACGGGTCGGTTGGAGAACCGGAGTTCGATCGTGGGGCGGATGCTGCGCCGCTTGCGGCTGGAAGACACGGCGATCCGCACCGTGGAACTGATGAGCAAGGACAGTCTGGAAATGACCGAGGCCGACCGGGAGGCCACGGCGGCGGCGGTGCGGGCGGCGCTGGCGTCGCTCGGTGGCCCTGGGTGCGATGCGGTGGTGATCCTGCACGGGACCGACACGCTCTGTGAAACGGGAGAGCACCTGTGCCGGGTGCTGGGAACGCCACGAGTGCCGGTGGTGCTGGTGGGGGCAATGCGGCCTTATGAGATGCAGCGGAGCGACGCGCTGCAGAACCTGACGGAGGCGATCTTCGCGTCGTCGGTGCTTCCGGCGGGGGTGTATGTGGTGGCGCACGGACGGGCGCTGGCGTTTCCGGGAGTGCGAAAGGACCGCACGCGCGGGACGTTTGTAATCAATGAAGCCAGCGCATGAGCGAGTCAACGCGGGATCGGGATCGACGCTCGACTCGGAGAGTCGAGGTACCCAGGACCAAGTCCCTTAGCGCTGATTCAAGTACTCTTCGATCTTCTCAGCCTTCTTGAGAAGCAGCGGCACATGCTGTTCCGAGAGGTCATTGAAGCGCTGCAGCACCTTCATCGTCGCCTGGAACTCTTCGACGAACTTGGTGTGCTCTTGGTCGCGCCAGGATTGGCCGAGCGTTCCCAGTTTGCCCGCGAGGACCGACATCTGGCCTTGCAGGCCAGCGGAGAAGCGCTTGAGGTCTTGCGCAAAGCGACGGAGTTCGGCGGGATCGACAATGGCCTTGGACATGGGGGCTCCGGGCTTATGGCGTGCGGTCTGGGCTTCCTGTCCCTACACCGACGCCCACGCGGGTGATCCCCGCGGTTTCGCATCCTTCGTGCATTCGCACCACGTCGGCATAGGGCACGGCGGGCTCGGGGCGGATGAGGATTTCGATCTCGTTTTTGGCGGTGCCATCGGCAAACGCGGCGACGGCGTGGATCATGGCGTCGATGGTGAGGCCGGTCTGGCCCAGGCCGTCGGCGAGAGTGAGGGGGGTCGGGGAGCCGGTCACCGCGCGGAGCGTGATGGTCTGCTGCACAGGGCGCAGGGCCATCGGGTCGGCGGCGGGTGGTGGCTTGTCGGGAGGAGGCGTGGGGGTCGTTGCGGCGGGTCGGGGGACGAGGCTGCGGAGGAACCACTCTGGCCCGAGGAAGGCCGCACTGGCCATAAAGAACACGAGAATCACCATGACCACGTCGACCATCGGCGTCATGTTGGGCCCGAAGTGGAAGGACCACTGATTCAGCGCGCCGCGGCGACGGAATGGGCCGGCGTTTCGGCTCATGGCGTGCCGCCTGTGTCGCCCTCGCGCTGCGTGGCGAGGCGGACGCCCGGGAAGCCGGCGCGGGCCGCGGCGCGCATGATCGGTTCGAGCGCGGCCCAGGGCAAGTCTTTGTCGGCGCGGACGCTGATGGCCACTGAAGGAGCGCGCGGCGGGCTCTGGCTGACGTCGGACGATGACGGGGTTTGAGGCGATGCGGCCCGGGCGCGAGTGGCGATCACGTCGGCGAGTTCGGCTTCGCCCGCGACGGAAACACCATCGACAAAGACGCGGGCAAGGACGCCGCCCCAACGGGCGGGGGCGGCGGTGCCGGGCGTATCGCCTCGCGCGACGCTGATGACGATGGCGGCGCGAGACGCGCCCGGGCTGCCTACGGCGGAGTTGGGCAGGCGAATGGACGAAGCGTCACTGGCGAGTTTGCCCACGATGAGGAAGAAGATGATGAGGCACATGACCACGTCGATCATCGGCGTGACGTTGATGGGCTCGAAGCCGTGGTCGTGTTGGCGGGGGGGGCGGCGTCGCACGGGAGGAGGGAGGGAACGGGAACGGGGAGTTCACCACCGAGACACTGAGACACAGAGGAAGCACAGAGAAGGCAGGAAGAAGAGGGTTCGAACGGGGACGGCGGGGAGAGAACACCGAGGAAAACGGGATCGGTGTCGATCGGGGCGGGATCGGGGACTCGACTCGGAAAGTCGAGGTACCGGGACGGGACCAGGACGGGATCGGGGACTGGCTAGTTGGCGCGTGGGTCGGAGGGGGGCAGGCGTTCGACGAGTTCGGCGCAGACGACCATCGCGCGGGTGCAGAGACGATCAACGATCGAGCGGTAGAAGCCAAAAACGGTGAGAGAGGGGAGCGCGAGCAGAAGTCCGAGGAGGGTGTGGAAGAGGGCCTTGCTGATGCCGAGGGAGAGCGAGGCGGGATTGGCCTGTCCGCCGGATTGACCGAGGGCTGTGAAGGCGAGGATCATGCCGTAGACGGTGCCGGCGAGGCCGATGAGGGGCCCGAGGTTGCCGATGACGTTGAGCGGCTCGATGCGGCGGAACCAGTTGCCGCACTCTTCGGAGGCGGCGAGTTCGGCGGCCTCGCGGCGGGCACCGCGGTCGTTCCCGGCGTTCAACGCGGCACGCAGCACGCGGGGCAGAAAAGTCTCGTCACGCTGCACAAACGCGCGGAGTTCGTCGTCCTTGCCTTCGCGGAGCATGCGGCGGATCGCGCCTTCTGTGGCCGAGGGGAGGATGCGCGAGGCGCGGATCTCAAACACGCACCGCAGAATGATCGCGACGGCGACGACCGAGCCGAGGACGAGGACGAGAGTGAAGGGATCGCGGGACTCCCAGAAGAGGTCGAGGATCGAGCCCGAGCCAGAGGACGCGGCGGGTGGTGAGGCTTGGGCGAGAAGCGTGAGGATGGGCAGTGGCATGGGGGCGATGGTACGGGGATGGGGAGTCGCGAGTCGCAAGCAAACCGAACGGGAGCATCAACGCCGATCGCAGCGCGATCGTGGTGGACTATCGCTTTAGCGACGCGGCTCGGCTATCGGGCGGAGTTCGGCGGGCAGACCGGCGGGCAGTGCGCCGGTTTGCCCGCAACGGCGGGCCTTGACGTCGCGGCGATCTCGCCGCCGCGTTCGCCCTCCGGGACCGGGGCACGAAGGAGGATCGAGTAAAGGCGCGACCTTCGTTCGGGTCGCGGTCGGGTTCTCCGCTTTGACCCTGGTTTTCTCGGCACTTTCTGAGAGCTTTGAGCGGGGCCGACCATCTCTCGCCGCCGCGACGGCTGTGTTTTGCTACATGAAAGAGCACTGATCCCCTGCCCTGTTATCGCTGCCTCGAAACCCGCTGTTCTCGACCTTCGTTTACCAAACGTCGAGAACCGTGTCGTGCGATGTCTCGCCTTGATCCCGCGCGTCCCCGGGTCTCGGTTGTCTCAAACTCGGGACGACATTCGCCGGATGCCCACGGCAGGGTCACACGATCGCCTCCATGTACGGCATCATGATGTTCCGCACGCGGGCGATCTCTGCGAATCGGACGAGCTCGTCGACGCTCTTGCCGCGCCGGCGCAGGTAGTCCCGGAGCGACTCGATGGCCACGTCAAGGCCGATGCGATTGCGGAACTTGAAGCAGTCAGCGATCGTCTTCGCCGCGCTGAAGATACGGACGGGTGTGCCGTCGCTCGTGTGCTTCTCTACGCCTTCGGTCAGCGACTTGCCCCCGAATCGGTAGACTTGCACGGGAGGGTATTCGAGCTTGGGCGTGCGTGCGCCCGGCGCGACGGCAATGTCGACCTTGTGCGGGATCTGCGTCGTGATGCCGTGGAACGCCAGGGCGGAGATCAGACACACGACGGCGGTCGGGGCCTTGTGCGCGACGACAACGAGGTCCGGGTTGGTGACCAGCGAGGCATCCGTCAGCCGGTAGATGCCGCGGCTGACGCGGTCGATCACCCCCGCCTCGCGCATGGCGTGCAGCGTGCGTGGATGGATGCCGGCTCGGATCGCAGCGGTGGCGCGGAGCGTGCTGCCAGCCTCCCGGAAGAGCCGGGCGGCCTTCTCGGCGGCATTAGTCGGGTGGATGGTTTCGGGTGGGGCATGGATTGATACGCCTATATTTATCGACAAGTATAGGGACTCCTGAACAACCGCCCTCGGCGGCAGCGGGATCGTGCGTGACGGCGTGA
>CAZPPX010000033.1:0-33242 GCA_964588585.1 uncultured Phycisphaeraceae bacterium | reverse complement strand
GATCCACGACGGCCCGGTTGTCGTCGATCGCCTTCTGCACCGTCGCGATCAGGGCCTTGGCCTGGATCAGCCGCTGCTCAGCCTCGCTCGTTGCGGCGCGGGTGTTCACCAGCGCCTGCGTCACCAGTTCCATCCAGTCGGGCAGGCGCGTGTTCACGCGACCGGTGGCTTCGTTGATCTGCTCGGCCGCGGCTTTCAGCGACACGAGCGTGCCATCGAGGTGCGACTTGGCCGAGCCGACCATGTCCGACACCTGGACCGAGATTTCCTTCCCGCGCGACAGGATGATCTGCAACTGATCCTTCTGCTCGGGCCCATACCCCGCCTGCCCTAGGAACGTGGGCGGTGCGAGCGTACCAGGCACGATCTCCCACTCCGCCAGGGTCCCAACTTGTTTCGAGATGGTGCTGGTCGGGTCGGTCGCCGGTTCGTTGTAGATGCCGCCGCCGATGTCGGGAATGTTGATCGTGCTCACCGAGCCGAGCAGGGGCAGTTCCAGGTAGACCCGCGCATCGCGGTAGAGCACCAGTTCACGCCGGAGCGACGCGACCACATACACCGCCGTGGGCGTGGCCCGGCCGTCATCGCGGGCGGCTGCTTCGTGGGCCGCGTCGGATTCTTTGACCCCGGGTCGCGAGGCCGTCTCGATGGCCCGTACGTCTACGCCTTGGCCGGGCCGTTCGAAACTCACCGCCGTCACTTCACCCACCGGCTGTCCGCCGACTTTGACCATGGAGCCCTTTTTCAGGCCCATCGCACCATCGGCGAGCGAAAACCGGAAAACGTACGTCGTCCGGCGCTCTGTCAGGAGGCCGATCACGTTCCCCAGTTGCAGGGCAATGGCCAGCCCGACGACGAGAACTCCCCCCAGCAGCAGGCCGGCCTTCAAGTTATTCCGTGAAACGCGCGCGCTCATGTGGTCGCCAGTCTACCCGCCCCGCCTCAGGCCTGCCGGGTGGCCTCGATGCTGGGGGTCGCGTCGATGGTCTTGGGCCGTCCCAGCAGGTCGTCGGCATAGTCGGTCGTCAACCGGCGGCGCGTAATCGGCCCCTCGGCATCACCCCGCAGAAACTGCCGGATCAACTGGAAGTCTTCGGGCAGCGCCGACGCCGCCTCTTTCGTCTTTTTCCGCAGATCATCGAACCACACCCGCGTGTCGATCCGCAGGACCCGCCCCTTGTCGAGCATCACCATGCGGTCGGCGATGGTGAAGGCCGAGTCCATTTCGTGGGTCACCACGACGCTGGTCACGCCCAGTTTGCGGGTCAGTTTGACGATCAGGTCGTCGATCTCGGCACTCGTCACTGGGTCCAGCCCCGCCGAGGGCTCGTCATAAAACAGGATCTTCGGATCCAGCGCCATCGCTCGCGCGAGTCCGGCACGCTTCTTCATCCCGCCGCTGATCTGGGCGGGGAACTTGTCGGCATGCTCGCGCAGGTTGACCTGCTCGAGTTTGATCTTCACAATCGTGTCGATGGTTCCCCGATCCAGTTCGGTGTGCTCGCGGAGGGGCAGGGCCACGTTCTCGGCGATGGTCATGCTGTTGAAGAGCGCCCCGGACTGGAACAGAATCCCGAACCGTTTCCGAACCGAGTCCAGCCCCGCTTCATCCACCTCGGCCAGGTTCTTGCCGAAGATGTGCACCGACCCTTCTTCCACCATGTAGGTGCCGATCAGGCACCGCAGAAGGGTCGATTTGCCGCATCCCGAGCCGCCCATGATGACCAGCGTCTCGCCCGGGAACACGTCCAGGTCCACCCCCGACAACACCGGCCGCCCGTCAAACTTCTTGACCAGCCCCCGAACCGAAATGATGGGCTTGCGCGCGGGGGGGCCGGGGGGAGCCGGGGTCGGAGTTGGTGGAACAGCCAACATCGCTCCAATATAGCGGCTCCACAGCCCGGACAGGCAAAACGAAAACGGCCTTACCCGGGTTCACGGGTAAGGCCGGAGCGGTCGAGGACTGGTTTGCTTGGAACCTACTTCTCACTGGGGGTTGCCGCGGCGTTGCCGTTCTTGGCACCCTTGCTCTTCAAGCCCGATGCCGCCTTAGGCGGGTTCTTGAGCGACTCGTTGAGGGCCTGGCGTTCGGCGTCGTTGAGCACGCCGTTGTGGTCGGCGTCGAAGCGGGCGATGACTTCGAGGCGGCGCTGCTCGGCCCGGGCGCGGATGCCGGCGCGTTCGTTGGGGTCGATCTGGCCGTTGCCGTTGGTGTCGAGGCTCTTGACGAGGGCGTTGCGGGCGGGACCTTCGAGGGACTTCATGGCGCGGTCAAACTCGCCGTCGAAGTCGCGCCACTGATCCGAGACGCTGTGCCATTCCTCGGGACTGATGGTGCCGTCGCTGTTGGTGTCGATCTTGGCGCGGATGGCTTCGTGCCGGGCCTTCATTTTGGCTTTAGCGGCTTCGCGCTCGGATTCGGAGATCACGCCGTCGCCATCGGTGTCGGCGTGGTTCTTCAACTTTTCGAGTCGCTTCATCTCGGGCGTCTTCTGGTGTTTGGTTTCGGGCTTGACCTCGGGCTTGTTCACGGCCTGGCGGGTGACGCTCTTGGCGGGCTTGGCCTTGGGCGACTTGCCGTCGGCCGCCTGGCCCAGCGCCAGCGAGGGGCAGGCGAGGCCTGCCGCGAGGGCGAGAACGGTGAACGCGCGAGAACGGATGGTGGTGTGCATGGACGTGGTCTCCTTACCACTTCAACGGCTTCCTGCCACCCCGCCTTGCCAGGTGGTGCTTCTCTGGTATCGCGAGTCTGCGGGTCGCGCCGGCTGGGCAGCACGCGCACGCCCGAGAAATGAAACGCGCGCGTCAGCACGCGTTTCCGATCCTGGTTCGCCACCCAAAAAACAACCGGCGGCCAACGGTCAATTGGTCGCCGGTCTGAGGGTTGACAAGACCCTCGCGGGCTCTCTCTCCCCCGATTCCTTCCTCCACACACGTCAAGCGCAAGGTTTGGCGGAGTGGGGTCCTACAGGAAAACGGGAGGCGCAGGATCACTGCGCGAGCACGGCCCAAAACTAGCCGCGCCCGCCAGTCTGTCAAGCACTTTCTGATCGCTTCGCCCGCCAAGGAATGGTCAAGCCCAAACCGCACCCCAACCCCTTCCCAAACTTCGGGGAATGGGTTTGATGCGGCTGGCTGTAATGGCTATCAGACCCCCCAGATTCGGGACTTATTCCACAACTTGTTGCCAGGTGCCCGGGATGATCACGAGCGTGGCCGAGCCGGTGAAGCCCGGCGGGGGGGAGGAGGAGTACGCGGCGTTGTAGCGGAGGGTGAGCGTGCCGGAGGTGGTGACGAGTCCGCCGACGACGACGCATCCGGTGACCTTGGGCGAGTTGCTGGTGTTGAGCGAACCGGTGATGTAGACCAGCCCGTTCATTTCGGAGGGATAGGAATCGGTCTTGTCGTTGTCTGTGGACCCGGAGTATGGCGTGCCGGCGGGGTTGAAGTTGGGGTTGGCCGCGTCGTTCTCGTTGAGGTTCGTGTCCTTCGTGAAGGCGAGTGAGGCCGAGCCGTCGACGAGCAGGATGGGGTAGCCCACGGTGCCCTCGGACCAGTTCACTGAACCCTGGATGGTGGTGCCTCCACCGGCGTTGCGCAGCACGAGCGTGCCCACGATGCGGCAGTTCTGGATGATCAGGTCGTTGCCGCCGCAATCGATGGCGTAGATGCCCTCGGCATTGGATGTCGCACCAAGGGGGGGGGAGGCGGCGCTGATGAGCAGATTCTGGATCGTCTTCTTGCCCGAGACGGTGGGGATGCTCGACCACGAGATGGTGGAGCCCCGCGCGGCGTAGCGCGAGATGATCGCGGTATCGGGAAACTCGCGCGCGGGTTGAAGCGACGCGACTGTGCCGGTATAGGTGAGGCCGGTGGCGGCCAGGGTGGCCTCCACGCGCCCGCTGATATTGGCCAGCGTGGCCAGGATGGCGGCATTGGACGAGATGGTGTGATCGCTCGAGATCGTGGTCGTGGTGTGGGTATGTGCCCCGGCGGACGCGAGCGCGACGCCCAGGCAGGAGAGGGCTGGCGCGGTGGCCCCGATGCGGACGCGGAGGGTGTGCCGGGCGATGCCGTGGGCACCGACCGCGGTGAGGTCAAACGGATCGGCGTTGCTATCGGAGAGGTCGCTATCGGTGGGGTCGGTGGCGGTGACCCTGACGCGGCCGTCGCCGGTGTTGGTGCTGGAGAGGATCGTGCCGCCGGCTTTGGTGTTGCGCCAGTTGGAATCGCCGGCGATCTCCTTCATCGCCAGATCGATCCCGCTTTGGGCGTTGACCTTGGCCTTCCAGGCGGAGACTTCGAGTTCGGCGGCGGCCCGGCGCGACTGGGCGGCCGACAGGGCCCCGATGCCGATGACGGTGACGAGGAGCGACCCGCCCAGCACGGCCAGATAGGCCGACCCGCGCGCGGGCCAGCCGCAGGCGTGTCCTGCTCGACCGGGCATGCTCACCTTCGGCGCAGGGTGGCGGTTCACTCGAAGTTCTCCCGGTCGGCGGTTCGCACCGCGACGGCTTTCAGGACCACCTTGCCGTTGCGGCTCAGCGTCACGGTGACCCGCTTGATCCCGCTATCGGCGATCACAATGCCCAGCAGATCGAGCGCGCCGATCCACTTCACGTCTACCGTGCGGGTCCAGCCGGTCAAGCCGGCGTGGGCCTTCCCCGAGCGATCGCGGAGCGTGCTCTCTGAATACCCGTCGGCATCGTCGATGTCGTCCCAGGTCGAGCGCGTATCGGTGCGCTCGGCGCTATCCGCACCCAGCGTGATCGAACCGGGTTCCTTGTAGAGCAGCGGCGTGATCTCCGACAGCAGTTCTTCCGCCAGCAACTGGGCCCGCACACGATCGGCCGCCATCTGCTCGGCACGTCGGGCCCCGGCCACCACCGCCAGCGCGGCCGTCGCCATCATCCCCACCAGCGCGATGGAGAGCGTCGCCTCGATCAGTGAGAACCCGCGCCGATGCATCATCGCTCCTTCACCGGGTTGGCGTCCAACCCGCCGGGCACCGTGGGCGTATTCAACGACCGCACGCTCGACGTGACGGCCGACCCGCCCGATGGCGTGAGTGTGGCGTCGATGGTTTGCAAGCGATAGGTGGTGACCTCGGTGGTCGTCTGCGTGCGCGTGGTATAAGTTCCGTAGACCTCGAAGGGCATGTCGTTCTGGTTGCGTGTGGCGGCGGTGGGGGTCCACGATGAGCCGGAGTTGGCGGTGGAGAGGAGCACCGGCGTATCCGAGGGTGCCGAGGTCGAGTTGTAGGAACGCACATAGGCCGCGTTGGTGGCCGAGCCGCGCACCACCAGGCACAGCCCATCCGGGGGCGAAGCGAACGTGACGCCGGTGAGGTTCAGGCTCTGCCAGGCCTGGGTGGTGCCGAAGGTGGTCGAGGCCACGGTGGTGGTCGAGCCGACGACGGTAGTTCCCGGATCCGCCGCGGCGGCGCTCGCGGGCAGGCGGATGTCGGCCGAGACGGTCGTTGCCCCGCCGGGCGAGCGGGCCATGAAGCGCACACGCGTGAGCGTGACGGGCGAGGTCGCGGGGATGGTGACCTTGTCGAGTTTGAAGAACTGCGACGTCCAGATGCTGCTGGTGATACCCGTTTCGCGGACGGTGGGGGTGATGCCCGTCCAGCCGGTGAAACTGGCCAGGAGCGTTTCGCCGGTGGTGGAGGACGAATCCACGGTGGTCGCCTGCGTGGTAAAACTGGCGTGATAGGTCAGCGCGAAGGCGGTGAGCACATCGGTCACCGCGGCTGCCGTGCCCCCGTTGTACTGGCGCATCAGGCAGTCGCCGGCCTTGCCGCCCCACGCATAGCGGATGGTCTCGACGACGCCATCGCTGTTGCGGTCGGCGACGGTGAACTCGAGCACGGTGGCCGAGGCTTCGTTGATGCTGATGGCGTAGCGGGCTTCGTCCAGCACCAGGCGCAGCGCCGCGCTCGTTCGCGTCGCCGCGTCCATCGGGGCCAGGCCCTTGGCCGCAGCCTTTGACGAGATCACGATGAGCGAACCCGTGACCGCGAGCACCACGCTCATGACCACCATCGCCATGGCCATCTCGGCAAGCGAGAAGCCGCTTCGCGCCGCCGAAGGGGACCACCTGGCTGGTGCCTTCATGGTCGGTGTGCTCATGAGACTTTCGCCCTCCCCTCCGCGTCGAGCGTGATGGTGCGGGCCACATCGCCCACGCGGATGACCACCGTGCCGCCGGAGTTTGGTCGCCCAAAGCCATCGAAGGTCACCTTCACGTCGCCCGCAAAGTTCGCGCTCGAGATCGTCGCCTTGTACGGCTCGGCCCCCAGCGCCACCACCGTGTTGGTCGATTGATGATCCACGCTGGCGACCGAGCCCATGGCGTACGACACGGCCACGATGTCGAATCGCACGGTGCGGGCCGCGCCGACGGCTTTGGCCGTGGCGCGGGCGTATTCCAGGTCGGCCGCGACGCGACGCGCCGCCATGTCGGCCCGATGCCGCCCGATCGCCGAGGCGTAGCGGGGTATCCCGATCGCCGCCGTGATCGCGATGACCGCCAGCACGATCATCAACTCCGCCAGCGAGAATCCGCGGCGAGCCAGGCCCGACCATCGTGGAGGTTCAAGGCATCGCATCGAGTCCTGAAAATCGACCCGCCCGGCCCCCGGCCCCAGCCGGGTACCTACGGCGGGGATTCGCGGCGCGTTTCCGGACCGTGCCGCCCGCGCATCCGGCCCAGATTCAACAGAAAGCGCGGCGCTTGAAGGCCCCCTCCCAGAGAGGGAGGGGGTTGGGGGAGGGCGGCGAGATTCTCGCGGCCACCACACCCCGTCAATCGCGCGCGATTTCCGTGCGCACTGTGCTCGCGCTGACCAGCATGGCTGCACCATCCTCACTCTTGGACTACACCCAACCGTCTATCCTCCCCCCAGGCAACATCCCGCTCCGCACCCTTGCCTTTCGTTACGCCTCGTCGCCACCCCCTCGCCCCCGCTTGATCTCTCCCCGCCGCTTTTTCGATTCCAGCCGTCGCTCCTTCGCGCCCCGGCTCGGCTTGGTCTTCCGTCTCACCTTGGGCACCACCAGCGCCTGCGCGACAAGCATCGACAGCCGCTTCACGCACTCCTCACGGTTCCTAGGCTGCGAGCGGTGCTCGTCGCACACGATCTGCATTTCGCCTTCGCTCGTCACATACCCGCGTGCCAGCGTGGCCAGGCGGTCGAGCGCCGCCGCGTGCATCGGCAGATCGGTCAGCAACACGCGCAACTCGGCCTTGGTTGACCGTTTGTTCACGTTCTGACCGCCCGGGCCGCTGCTCCGCGAAAACGCAAACCGCAACCGGTCGCTCGGCACCTCCACCCCCGGGGCCAGGCGCACCGGGCCACCATCGGCCTCGGGCATGTCGGGTTGGTGCGTGCGGTCTTCGGGCATGACCTATTCAATGCACGCTTGAGCGCGAGGGGGTATCCTGCCGCCGCGGCCACGCCGCGCGGAGATGCACATGCTCGTT
Source organism: uncultured Phycisphaeraceae bacterium (assembly GCA_964588585.1). Lineage (GTDB taxonomy): Bacteria > Planctomycetota > Phycisphaerae > Phycisphaerales > UBA1924 > JAEUIX01. The sequence goes on along the minus strand of CAZPPX010000033.1, from coordinate 25,754 downwards.
CGATCACTCGCTCGCATTTCGGTACTCGCCCTCTCGCTCGCGGCCGCGCCCCCCTCGTTCGCGCAGAGCGGCACCAACCTCACGCTCGACGCCAGCGCGGCTGCCCCAGCCCCCACGCCGGGCGAGAAAGCCTCGCCCGCCTGGCCAGCCCTCAACAACCCCGACGAATGGCGCGTCAGCATCAACCCCCGCGCGTGGTACGTCTCGCCCAGCGGCAAGATCCGCCTGCCCTCCTCCACTACCCCCGGTGCCCGCGTCCGCGTCGAAGACCTCAACATCGATACGCCCCTCGTCTCGCCCGCGGGCGAGATGGCCCTGCAGTTCGGCGACTGGCGCGTCTCCTTGAGCGGCTTCAACTACGGCGTCGAACGCACCACCACCTCCTCCGGCACCTTCCAGTTCGGCGACCTCAACGTCACCCCCGGCGCCAACCTCGGCACCAACTTCGACTTCACCAGCATCCAGGCCCAGGTTGGCTATCGAATCTATGAGCAGGACTTCGGCGCCATCGACGGCCGCCCCGACCGAACCGCCCTGCGGCTCGACCTCGTCAGCGGCATCCGCTACTACGACCTCGATATCGACACGTCGCTCGTCGGCGCGAGCCAGACCGTCGAACGCACCTTCGGCGAGGTGTATGCCGGGGCCCACGCCGAACTGCAGATCGTCCGCGATTTCTCGATCGACCTCGACCTCACCGGCGGCGGCTACGGCGATTCGTCGAACTCGGTCGTCTCGCTCGATGTCGCCGTCGCGTTCTGCTGGCGACCCGTCGATGGCGTCGCGGTGCAGATCGGCTGGCGGCAACTCGCCTTCGACCTCACGAGCGGCGAAGGCGCGGCAGAGTTCGAGTACGCCGGTCGCATGGCAGGGGTGTTCGCGGGCATCGTGCTGCGGTTCTAACCTCCCTCCCCCGGTCCCAGCGGGGGGAGGTGCCGAGCGCAGCGAGGCGGTGGGGGTTATCGCGACACCTCGGCCATTCCAAAACACCCCTAGCGCATCCTCGCACACCCCTACGCTCCCTCCATGACCACGCCCGCTTCCCCCTTTTCCCGCGCCGATGTCCTCGCCGAAGCCGTGCTGGCTTCGAAACTCCTCCTGGGTCGCTACCTCGTCGGATTCAACGACGTCACGCACGTCCGCCAGACGCCCGATCTGCCCAACCATGCCGCGTGGGCACTCGGCCACTGCGCGCTCACCATGCACCGCGTCGCCGAGAAGTTCGACGGCCAGGGCCTGCCCGCCAGCGACTTCATCACCGGCGGCAGCGTCACCGATGGCTACCGCGGCTCGCGCGACCGCGGCCTGTTTCATGCCGATGCCGTCGCATTTGGCAGTTCGCCCGAAGACCGGCACGACCGCTTCCCGTCGCTCGCTCGATGCGTCGAGATCTTCAACGCCGCCTGCGACCGCCTCGCTGCGGGGATCCGTGCCGCACCCGACGCGCGGCTTGATGAAGTCGTCCCCTGGGGCCAGGCCACCACCACGCTCTGGGCCCTTTGCCTCCGCATGCTCTTCCACAACGGCTTCCACACCGGCCAGATCGCCGACCTGCGGCGGGCGCTGGGGTTCAAGTCGATCTTCGCGTAAGTCCCAACGAAACCCGAGCGTCAGCGAGGGCCTGCGCAGCCCAAGGAGCGGAGGCACCACGTCACCACAGCATACGACCGCCGCGAAACCGCTCCACGCTCGTTCCAAACAACCAACGGGCGCACTCACATGGGACTCGCCACCGACATCCTGGGCTCGCTCTTCGAAGGGCTCGCCGACGCGGTCGGGGATCGGCTCATCCAAACCCGTGCCGGACGCATCGTCGCTGGGTGCATCCTTCTCTTCGTGGTCGCTGGCCTGATCTGGCTGATCGGGCGCATGGCCGGGTGGTGGTGACGACGCGAGCGGGCACGAACGCTCACCCGCCCACGTCTCTACCCCGCACGCCGTCGACGGTGTGAAACGGCGCCACGCCCTCGGCACTGTGCACGGCACCCGGCGCGCCAGGCCCATCACCTTCCGCCATTCCATCCGTGAAGTCTGACGTCCGCACCGTTCGGGTAGAACCATCGCTCATCGCGACATCGGCGAAGTAGTGCGGTCCTCGCCGCGCCACGTGGTCGAACTGACGCGCCAATCGCGTGGCGTTCACGAGGAGAGCCTTGCGATCGGGAAAGAGCACTTCGGCGGACCGGGTTGCCGCGAGTTGGGGAAGATGCCCGATGATGCGGGCATCGGGCCGCCAGTATTCTGGCCGCGCGACGAACGCACATGGATAGTGGTACGACGTGACGCCGATGGCCCGCTCGTGCCGCGGGTCCACAGGTACCTCGGCCGAGTAAAAACTGGGATGCCACACGTCACCGCCGTAGTAACGCTCGGCCAGCGCAAACGCCCAGAACGAGAACGCGTGAAAGTACTCGGCGTCCATGCGCTCAGCACCGACGGGGAACCCGATGCGCCCGGTTTCGGGAATGCCAAAGTATGGATACGCGCCGCGTTCATCGCCCGTGTACTGGCTGAAAATCTGGGCGTGGCCACGCAGCGCCGCCAGCGAGGCTGTGGCCCGTCCAGACTCCCTCGACTTCGCCAAGCCAGCAAACGTGAAACCGAGAAGCAAGGCGATAATCGCGATCACCACCAGGAGTTCGATAAGGGTGAAGGCGCGCCGCGCTGCCGTCAAGATCGGCTTCCGGGTGACACTGGCTCGAGACAAGGAAGGGTTGCCGCCCAGCCAGCCCACAAACAACGCTGCAGCCAGGAGCGCATCCCGCGCAAGGATCGCCGAGGGTGATGCCAAGAAGGACCATTGGCGGTCAAGCGCGCCAAAGCACGCGCAGCGCACAGTGGATGACGCTCGCCACTCCCACACGATGGCGACAGCAAAGACCAGCACCATGACAAACGCCATCCACAGGCACCAGCGCCGCCTCCCGGAGGCAAGCCACAACGCCACGATGCCCAACTCCACCGCGGGAACCACCACGGCCACAACGTCCCTCACGATCGGAGACAGAATCGACCACCCTTCGAGGGCCGTGCGAAACTCGCTGACATCAATGGCCTTGGTCAATCCCGCGAAGCCGATGATCGCCATGGCAAGGACGCCCACTCCCTGCATAACCGCTCTTCCGCGATTCATGAATCGTCGCCCGGGGGTTCTGAGGGAGGCGGTTCACAACAAGGCGTCGCGTCATATCCCGGACATATGGGCGTACAGGTTGTCGTGGTCGAGCCGCCCGGAACCAGTTCGCACCACGGTGGTCCGCTGACGCAACGACGAGCCGTCCGAACGCACAGAATCGGATTACTGGCGACTGGCAGTTCGTCGCTCCCGCACAGGCCGTTCTGAAGGCCAGCTGAAAAGGGGTCTTGTTCCGCGCGTCCGGCTCAGCGCTTGCGGCGAGCTGCGGCCAGCACACCCAGGCCCAGCAGGGCCGCCGCGCCGGGGGTCGGCACGAAGTAGGCCGAGCCGGAGTAGGAGCCTTCCGAGAACCAGGTGGTGCTGGGGAAAAGCGTCTGCGAATCGAGGCCTACGCCGCGGGGTGCGTTGGCGGGCAGTGGACGACGGCCATCGGTGTTGATGACGGTGAGCGTGAAGCCCAGATCATCAGGACCGACGCTGCCGCTGCCGCTGAACAGGCTGTACGAGGGCAGATCGCCGCCGAACCAGTTGTAGGTGATCGCGCCGGCGCCGTCGCTGACCTGGATGCCACTGGTGCTCGACCACGCGGCATTGGCGACGCCGCCGGGGCCGACGGTGCCGTTGCCCAGGGCCGAGAGCAGACCATCGGCAAACGACGCAGTGAGCAGGGGCAGCCCGGTGACCGCGTCGTTGAACGACACGATGGCCGAGGTGATGTCGTAGTCATACGCGACACGGTTGAGCCCGCGCTGCACGGCGGTACCGTTGGCGAGGGTCATCGAGGCGCTGAGCGTCACGTTGTACGCCAGCGTGTTCCCGCCGTTGTCGTCATTGACAAGGAGGGTGTAGGTGGCACCGGGTGCATTCACGGCCGAGACCGTGTTGCCCTGGCCCGTGAACGTCCAGTTGGCGGCGTTCACGTCGGATGCAAAACTGAAGTACGCAGCGTTGGCGGAACCGGCAAGGCTCAGGACCGTCAAGGCGCAGAGGATCGACCGCATGGCTCTTTCTCCCTCGAGCGATGCTCTCTCCTCCGAAATTTTCGTAATTCAAAACCCGAACACAGCGACCCACGGACGTGAGGCGCGACACTCCATTATCAATGTACATGCAAACCGCCATGCCGCAAGGAATCCGGCCTCGAACGGGGAAAACTCCCGGGGTAGGCGGGTTGCGGAAAGCGCTACTTGGGAGTTTCAGCGGGCTTCGGGTTCCCGGCCAAGGGATTGCCCGTATTACCCGAGGCGTCCCGCGCCACGTCAGCCGCTGCCGGCTCTGTTCGGTCTATGTTCCACGTGGAACATTCGGCGGCCGGTGTGGCGGACGAGCGCGGAAGAGGGGAATCGGGATCAGAAGCGAGCACCGAGTTCGACGCCGGAGGCGGAACGACAGTCGGCGCGGGATGAGACGGCCAGGCGAGGAAGGCGACCGCGCCGGTCATCATCACGAGCGCGAAGGCCGAAGCGCTGATCTGCATCTTGAAGGCAGACCGAGCCGCCCCGCGGGCGCGGACGGCTTCCATGAACGGTGCCGGGGGCGCGGCTTCCGCGTCGAGGAGCATGTCCTCGCTCAAGCGATGCAGTTGGCGATCAAGCGATTCAACCACGGCCACGCCCCCCTCCCCCCCCACCCCCACCATCACCAACGGGTTCGAGGAACTGGATGGGCGGGGTGAAGTCGCCACCACCTCCCCCGTTGCGGAAGCGTTCGCCCAGGAGTTCGCGCAGGGCGGCGATGCCCGCGCGATAGCGCGAAGCGAGCGTGTTGCGATTATCGCCCAAAACCGAGGCCATTTGGTCGAATGTCAGATTGGCGACGTGTTTGAGCAGGATGGTGTCGCGCTGGGATTCGGGGAGGGAATCGATGAGTGCGCGGAGGGTGCCACGAGCCGCGGGGCCGGTGATGGACTTGACCGCGTCGGAAGCCTGAAACACCACCCGGCCTTCAGTAGCACGGGCCACGCGGGCTCGGCGGCGGGAGTTTTCGCGGATGTGGTTCAGCGCGGCGTTGCGGGTGAGGCGAGAGAGCCAGGCCGCGACATCTTCGACTTCGCGAATGACGCGGGCGTCAAGGCTCAGCAGGCGGAGAAACACGCCTTGGACGACATCTTGCGCGGTCAGGGTGTCGCGCTCGCGGAGGACGGTGCAGGCCAGCGCGATCATGCGACCGCCGAAGCGTTGCCACAGGGCCTGGGCGGCCTCCGGGCTGCCCTGGTGGGTCCGCAGGAGCAGGTCGTGATCGGTGGGGTCGATCAGATCGTTCATGGTGGCCAACTCGCGCGCACGAGTAGCAACAGTGTACACCATGGCCATACGCTCGCCCGGGCGAACAGTTGCCGAATCGGGACGGCGAATGTTGATGGGGCGGAGTCTCACCGGAGGATGGACACCGGCAGGGGCGGGGGATGTGTGGGCACGGACTAGCGGTCGGCAGCGGCGGCGACCGGGAAGTAGCGTTCCGCGACGCGTCGGGAGGCAAACGCGAGGCCGAGCAGGGTGGCACAACCCAAGATGCTCAGCGCACTGAAGCCTGGGATTTCGGTCCGGCCGTTGGGCATATCGAAGCGGACGTCGTTGTGCATGCCACCTTCGACGGCGCACACGGCCATGAAGATCGGGTTGGCCGAGATCACTGCGGTGAGCGCGGCCATCGCGGGGGACGAGTTGCTATCCCAGTTCAGGATCGTCGCGATGAAGGCGACCATGCCCGGAAGCACCGCCCAGAGCGCGGCGGCGCCGAGAAGGGTCCAGACTGCGGCGGGCGTGGCGCGGCGGAAGTACAGGCTCGTGAGCACGCCCAGCGAGGAGAGGAAGATCAGCCCGCAGGTGAGGAACGCGATCACGATCAACAGGGACATGGGGTTCAAGCGACCGCCCAGCCACACGAGCACGAGGTGCCCGATGATGACGGCGGGGACAAGCCACTGGCGGCGGGCGAGGCCGAAGACCTTGCCTCGGATGATCTCGCGCGAAGAAAGCGGCGTGGTGAGGAGCGACGACCAGGTGCGGGTCTGCACTTCGCCGGCGATCGAGCCGGACGCGGCGGCGGCGGTGTGCAGGCAGAGGATGACCGAGCCGATGGCGACGAGAGGGAGAGCGGTGTGGTCTTCGAGCAGGCCGCCGTTGGCGTAGGCGAGGGCGAGAATGAGGGCCGCGCCCATGGCGGCGGCGAGGGCGATGAGGGGTGAGCCGAAGGGCGATTGCTGCGATTCGCGCCAGTAGATGGGCATGTCACTGACCTCGCGCTTGGTCTTGCGTGTGGGCATGCAGAAGGCGGAGCCCAGCACGATGATCCACGCCGCGAGGATCATGGGGATGTCCCACGCGTCGCGTTCGGAATAGGCCACGGCGAGGAAGATGACGGCGGTGACGATGGTGATGAGCCCGACGATGAGGCGCAGCGCGGGCTGCGCGCGAAGGTGGCGAACGAGCGTGATGATCGCGTCACGCGGGGAAAGGCGGCCGCTTTGCGGGCCGGTGGCCGCGCCGGAGGGCGTCTCGGCGGCTTCGCGTGTGAGGACGCGTCGCAACTGAATGGCCGCGATGAGGCAGCAGAGTCCGGCGAGGGCGAGGTTGCCGAGGGTGACATTGATCCAGAGATCGGGCCCGCCGAAGGGCATCCCGCGGACGCCATCGGGGATGGAGAGGGCGAACATGGCGAAGAAGGTGGTGAAGTTGGCGGCGAAGTTGGAGGCCTGCATGAAGCCCCAGCCGGGGTATACGCCGTTGAGCGCCCAGAAGATGATGGGCAGAAAACTGAGGATGACGAGGGTGAGGAAGGCGAAGGCAGCGCCGTTCCAGGGCTTGCGCGCATGGACTGACCCCCACACGCCCAGCGCGGCGGCGAGGATGCCGGCGGAAGCGGTGAGGGCCGTGACGCCCAGGATGAGGATGACATCCAGCCCGCCGAAGGCGCGAAGGGCGAGCATGAGGGGCGCAGCGATCAGGATCAGGATGGCGAGTTGAACCAGCCGGCTGAGCAGCCCGCCGAAGATGATGTGCAGGGCCGAGAGGGGCGAAGTGGCGAGTGCGGAGATGGTGCGGTTGCGTTTCTCGTCGCAGATGAGCGGGCCGGTGAGGAGCGGCGCGATGAGCACGACGGCGACGAGTTGGGACCACGCGATGGTGGCCGCGAGCATGGGGGCGAGGCCCTGAAACTGCTGGAGGCGTGCCGCGCCGGTGAGGCGCTGGCCGTCGATGGCGTGGGCGATATAGAAAAGGGCGCAGAAGGCGAAGAGGACGAGGGCGTAGGCGCCGCGGGTCCAGTAGGTGCCTTTCTTGCGGCCCAGGACGCGGACTTCACGCTGAAAGACCGGGCCGAAGAAGAGTTCGATGGGGTTGAGTGCGCGGAGGGAGAGCCCGATGCGCGAGGGCGGGGTTGGGCGTGGTGGGGGAGTTGGGTCCATGCCGGAGAGGACACCTTGGGGGGCGTGAGGGGTGAGTTTAGTGAAGGTTGTTCGAACGGGATCGGGAAGGGGAACTCGACTCGGAGAGTCGAGGTACCCAGCCACCGCGATGGCACCGGGCCAAGAGTATTGGTTTCGCTGGGGCTTGGATTTCACTCTGTCCCAAAGCACGGATACATCGTGGTGTCATCGCACCACTGAGCTAGCGACCGCTCTCTTCACCGCCCTCCGTACGGCGGCATCAATCGCCTTGCCGTCCTTCATGAGGCGGGTGACTTCTTTGTTGCTCTTGGGCTTCGGTGTGCGCGATTTCATTGAGCGTTTTCCACAGCCGCGGCTCAAAGACCTGTTCGCGTTGCTCGTGCCCGCCGATCGCGGTGAGAGACGGGGAGCGGCTTGAGTTATCGTAGAGCCGCCAGGTCTGGGCGAGCGGCCGGTACAGCGAGAGAAAGTTGTACGCCGAGCGGCGGAAACGGCGCGTGATGGTCTCGGGGGGAATGTCGTGGCCGCCTTTGCGGACGCGGGCCTTGACGCGGCGGCGGGCGAGGTCGGGCGTCCGCAGCGCGACGTAGATGAAGTGGATGTCGTACCCGGCGGCCCGCTGGTTCGCAAGCCAGGGGACAAAGGTGCGGCTGGCCAGCGTGCTTTCGAAGGCGAACGAGATGCGCTGGGCTGCGAGTTCACGCAGGCGAACGAGCATGACGCGGCCAGCGGCGAATGCGGCCCGCTCGGGGTCGAAGGCGGCGAGGCCGGTGGCGATCGCGTCGGCGTTGACGAACTCGACTATGCCGAAGGTGCGTTCGATGACATCACGCGCGATCGTCGTCTTCCCGGCCCCGTTCGGCCCGCCGATGACGACGATGTAGGGACGTCGCTGCATTGGGTGAGGATACCTCTCGACGACGCGGAAGGCATGAGGCACGCGGCATCGAGGCATCGAGTGACGGACGAGAACAATCGGGAACGGGATCGACACTCGATTCGGAGAATCGAGGTACCCAGATCGGGAACGGGAACGGGAACGGGACGGAGACCGGCGGGGACCGCCGGACCACCCGGGGGATCAGCGCTGGGGCACGGTGGTTTGGTAGCGGACGCCGTCGGGGACGGGGACTGGGACGGCGACGGTGGTACCGAAGGCGCCGGCGGTGGGGGCGAGCGAATCGACGGCGACGAAACTGGTGAAGGCGGACATGAGGCCGTGGCCGAGCGCGACTTCGCGGATCTGGCCGACGCTCTCGGCGACGGCACCGGGGGCGGCGTGGTCGGCGATGTCGGCGAGTTTGGCGCGGGCCCAGACCTTGGCGAGGGCGGGGTGGGCTTGCGGGGCGACGATGCCGCGGGCGGTAAAGGGGACTTCGAGCGAGGCGGGCTTGCCGCCGGAGTTGCCTCGGATGGTGACCACCGCGTCATCGAGGCTGGCACCTTTGCGGAGGCGGCCGTGAACGACCATGGCGCGGCCGACGAACACGTCATTGAGTTGGCGGGGGTAGACCTCTTCGACCTGAAGGTTGCCGTAGTCGATGTTCACATGGGTGAGCGCGGGGCGGCTGATGCGGTCGAAGAAGCGGTCCATGATCTGGTCGGGCGAGTCGCCCGCGGCGACATGGGCGACGCAGCCACGGCCAACGGTGCCCATCGCGTCGATGAGGTAGCGGTTGACGGAGGTGCCGACGCCGAAGGAGAAGATGCGGGAGTCGCGGAGGCGGGCGTGGAGTTCGCCGAGGATCTGGGCTTCGCTGCCGATGAAGCCGTCGGTGAGGAAGCAGACGAAGCGGAGGCGCTTGGGGTCGTGGGGGAAGTCGAGCGCGGCACGGAGGCCGCTGAGCATCTCGGTGCCGCCCTGGCCCTGGATGGCGCGGAGGTAATCGATGCCCCGGGCGATGTTGGCGTCGGTGGCGGGGAGCGGGGCGGGGCCGAGTTGGCTGGCGGAATGGGCGAAGTTGATGATCTGGAAGGTGTCGCCCGCGTCGAGGCGTTTGAGGCCACGTTCGATGGCGGCGGCGGCCTGGCGGATGGGCCAGCCGTTCATGGAGCCGGAAGCGTCGAGGACGAAGACGAGTTCGACGGGGGCGCGGTTGATGGATGCGGTGGAGTTGGGCGGGACGACGAGGAGGCTGAAGTAGTTGGTGCCGTCGCGATCGGTGCCGGTGATGATGCCGGAGCGGAGGGCGTCGCCCGCAACGTGGATGCGGAGGACGAAGTCTTTGTTGGGGATGGCGTCGCGTTTGGAGAGGGTGACTTTGGCGGAGAGGACCGAGGGCGGACGGGAGCGTCCGCCAGTAAAGACGGGCTCGCCCATGGTGACGCTGGCAACGTGCGAGTCGCTGGTGACGCGCTCGATGGGGACGCCCGCGTTGATGTCGACGGTGATGGCGATGTCGTGCCCCGTGCGTTCGCCGGGCTTCAGGTACGAAACCTGCGTGGCCTGGCCGGTGGCGTTGGGGTGCGCATTGCGCGGCGCGGCACCAATGCCGTCGTAGGTGCCGGCGGAGTTGTAGCGCGGGCCGACGACCATGGGGAAGGCGAACTCGAACGCGCCATCGACATAGGGGAGCGTGTTGAAGTAGGTGATGGCAACATCGATGCGCTTGCCCGGCTCGATGTTGGCGACCGATTGCGTGAAGATATTGGGGCGCGACTGCTCGAGGAGCGCGGCGGTGTAGCCCTGGGCTTTGGCCTGGTCGTAGATGGCGCGGGCTTCTTCGCGGTCGCGGATGATGCCACGGATGGTGCGATCGCCCACGGTCATGACGAACTCGCTGACCGCGGCGTTTTCGGGAAGCGGGAAGACGTAGACGGCTTCGATCTTGGAGTTGAAGGGATTATGAAACTGCTGCGTGACGGCGACGCTGGCGATGAGGCCGGTGATGCTGGCGTGCACGTCGGTGTGGGCGAGGGGGATGGGGATGTGTGTGGTTGCGCCGGGGTTGGCGGGATCGGGCTGCGTGGTGATCATGCTGCCGGTGCCGGGCGTGTCGCTTCCGGGCTGCGGCTGGTCCGGGGCTTGGTTGGGCGGCGGGCAATAGCGCTGGATGACCCAGACTTCTTCGGCGAGGGCGGGGAGTGTGCCGGGGTGGGAGAGGAGCCCGCGGAGGGAGCGGGAGGCGGCGAAGGGCTGGGCTTCGCGGATTTCTTCGGCGCGTGCGTGGAGGGTTCGGTTCTGGTCCAGAGGACGCCCGACTTCATCGGGGCCGATCCCTTTGGTGCCCTTGATGGAGAGGCTGGAGTCAAGGTCGCGGAAGGATGATGGTGCACCACTGCTCCCCGCACCCGCACCCCCACCCCCCTGACCGATGTCGCTTGCGGGAGACGGTGGCGGGCCAGCGGGTCGTCCCGGCGCGGGCTGATCGGCTAGATTCTCGACCTTGAAGCCCGTGCGGAGTTCCGATTCTTTCTGGAGACGGAATCGCCGGGCGTCATCGCCTTCGATGTACCCCGGGCCATTGAGGGCTGGTTGACCGGCGGTGGCGGCGGCGGACGACAGCGGTTCGATCGTGTACAGGTGCGTCGAAGTGCTGACCGGCGCGAGGCCAGACTCGGGCTTGGCGGCGTCCTTCTGGGCGTCCTGCGCGCAGCCGATGCAGGCGATGGTGGTGGCCAGCGACGCGACACCCAGAAGACCCAGCGCGACCAGCGCGCGAGGCGAAGTCATACGGCGGGCGCGGCAAACGATGGAGCGCGGGGCGCGGGTCATGGCGTTCCTCCGGGTGACTTGGCTGGGGGGGTGGCTGGTGGCGCGGGCGTGGTCGGCGCGGCTTCGATGGCGATCGCGGCGGTGGTGGCGGTGCCATCACGCGAGGCGGCGGTGACGAGCGAGATGGCGTAGCCGCCCAGGGGCAGGAGGGCAGGCGTGGGGGGGGGGGGGGCGGCGCGCTTGATGGCGATGTTGCTTTTGGATTGCTCGGCCTGCTCCGCAGGCGAGAGGCCGCTGGGGCCACGAGCTGGTCCGCGGGGCGCGGTTGGTGCGGCGGGTCGGGGACCGCCTTCGGCGGCAGGCGGCGGGGGCGTCGTCGCGGGTGCGGTGGGATCGCGACGGAGTTCCATGTGCAGGCGGGCGACGCGGGTGCGGCCGGTGGGGAGGGCGTCGTCGATGGAGAAGGCCGCGATGATGATGCGGCTGGCGCGGAGGGCCTGGGGGTCGTAATAGGGGGCGGCTTTGAACGCGGGATGCGCGCCGCCCTCGACACCGACGATGCTGGCCTGCCAGCCTTCTCGCACGGGGGTGGTGAGTTCGAACTGATAGGCGGAGAGGGGCTGCTCGCCGGCATCCACGAAGATGTCGATGGCTTCGAAGCGGACAGCGTTGGGGTCGGTGGCGGGCGCGGGTGCCGGGGTGCCGGGTTTGGCGGCGGGGGCGGGCGTGGGGGTGGGTGCTGGTGCGCCGGGGGCCTTGGCGGGCGTGGGGGCTTGTTGGGTGGTGGTGAGCGCTGCCGCGCTCAGTATGAGCGCGGCAAGCAAGTTGAGGATGTTCATGAGCCACCTCCGGGGGTGCCGGTGGTGGCGGGTGTCGCTGGCGCGGTGGGGTCAGGTGGTGAGACGGGCAGGCGGACAGCGAGCATGGCGAGGGCGTCGACGTCGCGCTGGTCGATGGTGCCGTCGTGGTCGATGTCGGCGCTGGTGGGGGGACCGAATCGGAGTGACGCCTCCCCCCTCCCAGCGGGGCCGCTTTCGCGAAGGGCGAGCGCGAGGACGCGGGCGTCGAGGATATCGACGCGGCCATCGTGGTTCAGGTCGCTGAGGGCGGACGTTGGCGCATCGAGTTGGACGAGGCCCGCGCCGGCTGCGTCGCGGTCCGCGCTGCCGGTGCGCAGGGCCAGTATCGAGGGGCCGGGTTTGCTGGCGCGGTCGTCGGTGCCGGTGTTGGCGGCGATGATGGGGCCACCGGTGCCCGGTGCATTTGGTGGCGGCACGCGCGTGGGCCAGGCGACATAAGTGATGAGGGCGAGTGCCGCGGCGGTCGCCAGACCGCTACTGGTGCCCCAGACGCGCCACGCGGGTTGGCGGGTGATGACGCGCGGTCGGGCGAGCCGCTCGCGGGCGACGGCGAGCACCTCGGCATCGAGATCGGGCGGGAAGGCGCGGCGCGCCGAGTCGGTGGGCGATGCGTAGAGGCGGCGGAGATCGACCCGCAGGTTCTCGGGCAGATCGGCGTGCTGGCCGGCGTTGTGGCGGGATGGGGAGGGGGCGTCGCTCATAGCACCGATCGTTGCAGTGCGCGGGCGGGGGGAGGGGTTCAGTCGGGGTGGAGATTTTCTCGAACTTCTGAATCTGCCGCGCACAGCGGTATTTCCGGCCAATACCGGTATGCTGAGTGCGTGAACACACTCGGTCATGTTGCGTGGTTGCTGGTGGCGGTCGCGCAGCCCGCACCCACCGTTACACCTCCCACTGCCCCCACCTCTGGCCCGGCCGGTCCGATCGAGACTGTGGGGAGGCCCGTGGTGCCGCCGCCTCGCTTTGTCGACGGCACCGCCGCCCTCGGCTTGCCCGAGATTGATGCCCAGCGGGTGGTGCTGGCCGACTTGAACGGCGACGGCCGGCCTGACCTGGTGGTGCGGGCCTTGCGCGCGGGTGAGGGCGGCGCGGATGGGTATCGGGTGTTTCTGAACCGCGCGGTCACCACGGGGAACTCGCGCGGCACGAGCACGAGCGCGCGGTTTCTGGAACTGGACAAGCCCAGCGGGCTGCCCGGGCCGCGTGGCGGTGATTGCCTGGTCTTTGCCGACATGGACAATGACGGGCGGGCCGACGCGATCTTCGCGCGGAATCTTGACGTCCACAACAAAGACTTCAAGGAGCCCGAAGCGCCGGCGCGGACGTGCATTCTGCGTGGGCGGGGCGATGGCACGTTTGAGCCGCTGTTACTGATCGAGGCCGCGAAGGCGGCGACGACGACGTGCGTGGCGGTCGGTGATCGGAACAGTGACGGGTGGCTGGATGTGTGGTTGGGCAACTGGTACACGCGTTACGGCACGAGCAACGAGGCGTTCACGAGCGATCTGCTTGTGCAGGAGCGCTCCGAGGCGGCGGTCGCCCCGGGTTCGAAGGCGTGGCCGTTTGTGAAGTCGGCTTTGCCCGAGGATGCCGAGGCCTTCAGCGAAGAGGCCGATGCGGCGGGGCGGCCGATGTATGGCGCGATGATGGTGCGGCTGTGGAGGCCCAGGAGCACAATCAACCCGTTTCCGCCTGCCGGGTGGTATGTGCACCTGCTGGCACTGAACTATGGGCGAAGGGCCAACCGGCTGTGGTCGCCGGTTTTTCACTGGTGCGGCACGGGCCTCAGGCCCGAGCACCATTGGACAGATGCGGGGGCGGAACGAGGCCTCGATGGCGACGCCATCCGCCACGGCCAGTACCCCGCGTGGCTCAAGGCGCGGGCCAAGACCGACAAGCGCTTCGATCGCGCCGATGAGAAGCCCTATCGCGCGCATGGCAACACGTTCGACGCGGCCATCGGCGATATCGACAACGATGGCGACTTTGACCTGTTCGTATCGGAGATCACGCACGCGTGGGCGGGCGAATCATCGGATCGGTCGCGGTTCCTGGTGAACATGGCGGTAGAATCGCGGGTCGAGAATCCGCGGTTCGAGGCGAGTGCGCGGTTGAGTGTGGATCGTGTGCCGCCGGTGCCGGCGGAGGATGAGTGGAATAAGCCGCCGTTGGGGACGGCGGAGAAGCCGTGGGTGCCGCGGTGGAATCAGGGCGATTTGTTCTGCGAACTGGCGGACCTGGACCACGACGGACGGCTCGACTTGATCCTGAGCAGCAGCGATTACCCCGACCCGGCACCGTTCGACCAGCGGCTGCGGGTGTTTCATCAGCAGCCCGACGGCACGTTTGCAGACACGACTGCATCGAGCGGGATCGATCACGTCGGGGCGCAGCAACTCTCGCTGGGTGATATCGATGGCGATGGTGATCTCGATATCGTGGTCGGTCAGTCGTACAACCGGTTTGACGCGGGGCTGGTGGGTGCGACGAACACGCGGCAAGGGTCGAGCGGGCCGCGGATGCGGGTGTTTCTGAATCAGACGGCGGATGAGCGGGCCAAGGCGGGGCGGGGGGCGCGGTCGGGGTTGGGGGGGAACTCGCTGGTGCTGTGCCTGCGCGGGCATTCGGGAGTACCCAAAGTGAGTCAGGGCCAGATGGCCGGGCGCTCCAGCCGCGATGCGCTGGGGGCGATCGTGCGGGTGACGGCCACGATTGGCGGACGATCGGTCACACAGTTGCGGCAACTGGTGGGCATCGGCGGATGTGCCGGGAAGCAGCACGAGTTCATCGTGCATGTGGGGCTGGGCGACGCGCGCGAGGCCGAGCGCGTGGAGGTGATCTGGCCGACATGGAACGAGCGGACGACGGTGCGGCATCGCCTGGCGGCTGGGCGGCACACGTTGGAGATTGAGCCCACGGCGCAGCCTTGATCGCGGCAGGCACACGACATGCAGCCCGACTGTGAAGGAGGGCTTGGGTGACACTGAAGGGGTTGAACGTAATCGCAGCGGGGACCAGGCGGCATTAGCCACGCAACCGCTTTCACGCGTCCGGGCGATCGAGCGTGATCTCGCTGACATACTGTGGAACCATCCGCGACACCGCTCCGCCGGGAATCACATGACGGGGGAATACCAGCCGATCTTGCGCGAGCCACAGCACGAACACCCAAATCGGGTAGATCAGCAGCAGCGACCGCCCGACGCGCCAAGCCCAGCGCCCAATCCGGCGCGGTTGGGATTTTTGTTCAGGGTTATCCATGTGTGTGAATCCAACTCGCGTTGGCTCGCGAAGCCGATCGTTCTGAACGGGCTTTCGGCTCGGTCATTTCGCCATGCGGCGTTTGCGCGATCCCGAACGGCTTGAGAGCGTACTCATCGCATTCAGACCGGCGATCGTGCTTTGGGGTTTTTCTCAGGAGTGCCGCGTGATGATCATGAGCCTTGCTTTTGTACTGGTGACGAGCCACGCGCTGGCGCGCCAGGCTGAACCGCCCGCGCTGATGCCGCTGCAAAACGACTGCACTCCGGAAGTCGTTCCCGACGTGGTGACCGCGGACATCTCCGCTGGGATTCAGCGGCACATCGATGCGCAGTCCGCCCAGCACGATGGGTACATGTCCGTGCCCTACGACGGCACCACCCTGCGCCTGAAACTTGTCCGCGTGCACACCGAATACCTGGCCAACCTTGGCCCGGGCAAGCACTTCGCGTGCGTAGACATGGTCACCGAAGGCGGCGAGGTGTACGACGTGGACTTCTTCATGGAAGGGCCGGCCGGGGCCATGCGGGTGACCGATACGCATGTGCACAAACTCAACGGGCAGCCCTTTTACCTGTGGGAACAGGAGACCTCGGGCACCTGGATACGAACCAAGGTCGACGGCGCGTCGGCCAAGTTGCTGGGGATCATCGAGGGCGAAGACCGGTTCGAGTTTCTGTATCAAGCCATGGTGCCCGCGCTGACGGCCCCGGCGCGGATGTGGGTGCCCGTGCCCACCACCGACTTGTTTCAGACCGTCACGCCCAAGGAGATGCAGGTTCCCGGGACATCGCGCACCATCCGCGAAAAGCGGTACAAGAACACCGTCATCGTGACCGACCTTGCCCCGACCGATGGCGGGAAGACTGTCCGCCTGCGCTTTGAGGTCGTGCGCAAAGAGAAGCGTGCCTATGCGGGCGATACCGAGGAGGCCAAGTCGTACCTCGCGCCGGAACGGTTTGTGCCCGATGTCGAACAGGTGCGCGACCTGGCGTCCACGGCGGTGGAAGGCAAGAAGGGCAGCCTGATGCGGGCCCGCGCGCTCTACGACCACACCATGGAGCGCATGAAGTACATGAAGTTCGGAAAAGGCTGGGGCAAAGGCGATCTGCACTATGCCTGCGACGCCCGAAGCGGCAACTGCACCGATTTCCATGCCTACTTCATCGGCCTGTGCCGATCCGTGGGCATTCCGGCCCGGTTCGCCATCGGGGCCGCGATTCCTTCGGAGCGGAACAACGCCGCGACCGACGGGTACCACTGCTGGGCCGAGTTTTACGCGGACGGGAAATGGTGGCCCGTGGACATCAGCGAGGCCGACAAGTATTCCTCGCTCTCGACGTACTACTTCGGCCGGCATCCCGCCAACCGGATCGAGATCACGCGGGGCCGCGACCTGGAACTCGAGCCCGGCCCGAGCAATGGGCCAATCAACTTCCTCGTGTTCCCGATCCTTCAGATTGGTGAATCGCAGGAGGTTCTTCGACCGTTGATGTCGTTTACGCGTCGCCCACCTGTTGACGCCAAGCCCAAGCGGTGAACGCCCCCTTTTCAAGGGAAAAACGTGCGCGGTGAATCCACTCGCGGGCACCGTCGAAGCCAACGATGGGGCTCGCCCGCGCGTCGCGGTCGAGTTGCCCATTGACGAGCAAGCACTAGGAGTTCATCGTGACGATCAAGAATCTGCTGGCGTGTGCGGGTGTGGTGGCGTTGTGCGCTTCGGTCAGCCTGGCGCAGGCGCAGCCGACGAAGAAGGACGAGCCCAAGAAGGATCATCCCGCCAAACCCGAGCACCCGGCCAAGTCCGAGCATCCGGCGAAGGCTGAGCATCCCGCCAAGGCCATGGACATCGTGGACACCGCGATGGGCACCAAGATGCACGGCACCTTCTTCGCCGCCCTCAAGGCCGCTGGCTGGGTCGAGCCCCTCAAGGGCAAGGGCCCCTTCACGGTCTTCGCCCCCACCGACGACGCCTTCAAGAAGTTGGGCCCCGCGGTCGCCGACCTCCTGAAGCCTGAGAACAAGGACAAACTCGCCAACATCCTCAAGTACCACGTCATCCAGGGCGCCGCCGTCGGCAGCGCGGATGTCGTCAAGATGAAGGAGTCGGCGGCGACCGTCCAGGGCTCCAAGATCACCATTACCGTCAAGGAAGGCAAGGTGTGGCTCAACGGCGCGGCGCAGGTGACCAAGGCCGATGTGACCTGCACCAACGGCGTGATCCACGTCATCGACACCGTGCTCACTCCCCCCGCGGCCGCTTCGAAGGAAGAGCCCAAGAAGGACGCGAAGCCCGCCGAGACCGCGCCGGTCAAGGGCAAGTAATCCTCGAACCCTCAGGGCTCACGCGCGGCACGGGTGCCCACCCCCCACGCGATTTTGACGCGCCTCGTCTACGATCCGACTTCGCTCGGAACCCATGGACGAACTGCTGCATCAAGTCGCGAAGGGTGACCCCAAGGCCGTCGCGGCCCTGCTTGATCGCTACGGCGGGCTGGTTTACTCGCTGGCCCGCCGCTTCAGTTACTCCCCGTCCGAGGTCGAAGACGCGGTGCAGGATGTGTTTACCGCGGTGTGGCAGAGTGCCGCACGCTTTGACCGGGCGCTCGGTGCCGAGGAAACCTTCGTCGCCACCGTGGCGCGTCGGCGTTTGATCGACCGCCGCCGTCGGGCCCAGCGCCGCGCCGCCCACATGCGAGAGGGCGATGTCGGACTCGCCCAGGCCCCTGACCGATCGGGGGATGGGATGGGGGGTGGGGGCGGCCCGGGTGCGACGGCTGAGCAGGCCGCCGAGTTCTCGGACGAAGCGGGGCGTGCGGTCGAAGCCCTTGCCACGCTTCGACCCGAGCAGCAACGGTGCCTCCGCATGTCGATCTACCACGGGCTTTCCCACGAGGAGATCGCCGCGGCCACCGGAATCCCCCTGGGCACGGTGAAAACCCATGTGCGACGAGGTCTGATAGCCATCCGAGAATCTCTGGAAAAACAATCCACACGACCGAGTCCGACGAAGACACGATGAGTCTCCGGTGCGTTTCGAGCCTTCCGAGCGTTGCTGATTGACCATGACCAGCCGTCCGTTCCAACCCGCCTCCGATCACTCGGGCTTCCCGGCGCTGTCGCGCCGCGAGGAACTGCTGGCCGATCGGGCGGCGCAGGGGCTGACCCCGGCTGAAACGGTTGAACTGGAGGCGCTGGGCGCGGGCGATGATGAATCGATCGACCGTGCCGCGGCCATGCTTGATCGTGGCCTGTCTCGCGATGCGCGTACCGAAGCGATGCCCGAAGCCATCCGGGCCCGGCTGCTGGCGATGGGCCAACAGTGGGCCAAGAGTGTTGGCCGCGATTCGGGCAGCGAAGACCATCGACACGTCACACCCGCGCTGCGGCTCGCTCAGCCCGCCGCTTCCGAATCGACTGTCGTGCCGGGCACGCTCCGCATGGGTGATCGCGTGTTCCGGCTGGGCACGGGCTTGGGCGGGTGGCTGGCCGCGGCGGCGTGCCTGGGCTTTGCCGCCATCGTGGTGACGCGCAACCCCGGCGAGCGCGTGATCGAGATTCCGATCGTGCGCGAGATCGGCGAAGCGTTCAAGGCCCCCGTGCAGGGCTTTGACGAGTTCAAGGAACGGGGTGACGTGGTCGCGCTCGCTTCGTCGGGGGACGACGGCACCGAAGCCGAACTCGTCTTTGACCCCGCTGCGGATTGTGGGTTCCTCGCGGTGTCCGGACTCGATCCGAGCGCGCACTCCGACTGCCAGTATCAACTTTGGGTCTTTGATGCGGGGCGCGCCGATCCGCATCCGGTCAACGGGGGCTTGTTCGACGTTCAAACCGTACAGGCCGGGGCCAAGATCGTGATTCCCGTTTCGACGCGGCTGCCCGTGAAGAACCCGGTGGCGTTTGCGGTGAGTGTGGAGCCGCGCGGCGGCTCGGTCATCACCGAGCCGCAACGCATCCGTATTCAGCCAAGGCTGGATGTGGGACCGCCCGAACCGAGCGACGTGAACGGGGGCGGGGCGTCGGCGATGGACCTGGATGGACGCGCGGCACCGTAGGGACGACAGACTCGAGACGTCAGGAAGCACAGTCCTGAAGTCCCGAAGTCTTCGGTCCTGAAGTCTCACGTCTGACGTCTTCTATCATCCCCGATGCCCGCGGCTCGCGGTCCCTCTCCTTCCACCATTGAACTTGTCGCCACCTGTGCGTTTGGCCTGGAATCCGTTGTCGCGCGCGAGTTGCGTGACCTGGGCTTCGATGCGGTACCGCTGGCTGAGGCGACCGGTCGCGTGGCGTGGCGGGTGCCCTTGGCCGAGGCTCACTCGGCCATCGCGGCGGCCAACCTTTGGCTGCGGGCCGCTGATCGGGTGCTGGTGCGCGTCGCCGAGTTTGCTGTGGGTGGGGGCGATGATGGATTCGAAGCGCTCTTTCAAGGCGCGCGAGCCGTGGCGTGGGAGCAATGGATTCACGCCGACGCGATGGCGCACGTTTCGGGCCGGTGCGTGCGATCGCTCCTGACGAGCGAGCCAGCGGTGCAGCGGGCGACCAAGCGCGCGATCGTGGAGCGGCTGCGTTTCGCCCACGGGCTTTCATCCTCGGCGCGGCTTGCCGAGACCGGCCCGCGCGTGGGCGTTGAAGTGAGCATCCTGCGCGATCGGGCGTCGCTGACAATCGATACGTCGGGCATCGGTCTGCACAAGCGTGGCTATCGGCGGGGTGGACGCTCAGACCCGGCAGAAGGCCGCGCGAGCGCCACCGGCGCGGGCGAGGCAGCGCTACGCGAGACGATGGCCGCGGGCCTGGTGCTGCTGAGCACCTGGCGGCCCGGGAGGGCGCTGGTCGATCCGTTCTGCGGCTCGGGCACGATCGCGATCGAGGCGGCGATGCTGGCCCGCGCCATCGCGCCGGGGCTTGGCCGCAGGTTCGAGGCCGAGGCCTGGTGGGCACCCGACGGGCCGGGCGAGGGGAAAGGCCGCACGCTGATTGATCCGGCGGTGTGGGCCGAGGCCCGTGACGAGGCGAAGGCCGCGATCGTGCCCGATCGGTTGAACCCGGTCATTCACGCGTCGGATAATGACGAGCGGGTGCTGTCGTTGGCGCGGGCGAACGCGAAAGCCGCGGGCGTCGCGGCGGATATCCAGTTCCTGAAGCGCGACGTTGCCGACTTCGCGTCCACGCTCGAGCAAGGCTGCGTCATCACCAACCCGCCCTATGGCGAACGTCTGGGCGACCCGCGCGAGATCGAACGGCTGTATCGCGCCATGCCCGTGGTCTTTCGGCGTCTGCCCACATGGTCGTTTCACATCCTGACCGGGCGGCTTGACCTTGAAGAACTCTTCGGCCAGCCCGCGGCACGGCGGCGGAAGTTGTACAACTCGACGATCGAGTGCGGGTACTTCACGTTTGTGCCGGGTGGTGGCATGCAGCGGAGGCATGCCGCTGAGCTGACGGCCGAGCCTGCTCCGAGCGAGGTTCTTGTAGCGGGGAGCGAACCGCCCGAGACGATGGCCGACTCAATACCGGATGCACTCGTTGTCGCGCCCGTCGCACCGATGGACGCGGACCCCGAAACGAGCGCGGATGGGGCCGTCGTCCTCGCGCCCGACGCGGCACCCGCGCGCGAGGTGCCTGCCTTTCACCCCCGCATCAAGGCCGCGTTTTCGTCGTCGCCTGACACGCCCGCGCCAACCTTCGGCGGCCTGGGCGAACGCGAGGCCCGCGATGCGGCGGACTTCGAGCGCCGCCTCGTCAAGAACCTCCGCCACCTGCGCCGCTACCCGGCCCGGGGCATCACCTGTTACCGCGTGTACGAGCGTGATGTTCCCGATGTGCCCGTGATCGTCGATCGTTACGAAGATTGGTATCACGTCGCGGAGTACGAGCGACCGCACGACCGCACCCCGGCGCAGCAGGCGGATTGGTTCGATCTGCTGCAGGCCGCGATTTCGCGGGCGGCGGGCGTCCCGATCGATCAGGTGGTGATGAAGGCCAAGCACCGGCAGCGCGGCCTTACGCAGCACGAAAAACAGGGCGAATCGGGCTCGGCACTCGTCGTCAACGAGGGCGGCCTGCGCTTCGAGGTCAACCTGCGTGACTACATCGACACCGGCCTGTTTCTCGACCATCGCCTGACCCGCGCGATGGTCCGCGAACAGTGCGCTCAGTTGACGGCGACGGGCAACGGCCCGCGTGTGCTCAACCTGTTCTGCTACACGGGCAGTTTCAGCGTGTATGCCGCGGCAGGCGGAGCCAAGTCGATCACCAGCGTCGATCTTTCCAATACGTATCTCGCGTGGGCACAGCGGAACCTGGCGCTCAATGGTTTCACGGGCTCGGCCCACACCCCCCACGCGCTGGTGCGGAGCGACGTGGTTGAGTTCCTGCGCACCCAGCGGGCACCAGCCGGTGGCCGGGGTCTATATGACGTGGCCATCATCGACCCGCCCACGTTCTCCAACAGCACCTCGACCGAAGAGGACTGGGAAGTGGCGACGGGACATGTGGCCGTGCTGGAGGCGCTGGGGCCGCTGATGTCGCGCGGCGGAGTGGCCTACTTCTCGAACAACTTCCGGCGCTTTCACCTCGACGAGGCCGCGATCGACGCTGCCGGGTGGCGGGCCCGCGAGATTTCCAATCAGACGGTGCCGACGGAATACCGCAACCGGCGCATCCATCGGTGCTGGCGGCTTGAGCGCGGATGAGTTGCGCCCCGAGTCGCCATGCCATACGCACGACCGCCCTTGATTGAAAACTGACCCGACGAGTTCCCATCAACCAGCCTCAGGAGCCACCCATGCCGACCTTGCCGATCACGTCATCTCGCGGCTGGACGCTGGCCCTCATCGCCTGTGCAGGCCTGGCACCCTTCGCGTTGGTGTCGGCGAAGCCGCCGGCCGCGCCGGTTGCGCCGCCCGCCGCCGCGCCGGCACAGCCGCCCTCGACGGCCACTCCCCCCGCCCCCCCCGCTGCCATCATCGAGCGCTGGAAGGGCGACATCGCCCTCCCCGGCATGAAACTCGAGTTCAGCCTCACCGTCGCCCGTCCCGCGCCGGGCGACACGGCGGGCATCGCGTCGGCCACCCTGTCCATCCCCGCCCAGGGCCTCAATGACGGCGCGCTCCGCGATGTGGTCATCAGCGACGAACGCATGAACTTCACCCTCGGCCTGCCCGGCATGCCCAAGGCCTCGTGGGCGTACTTCGAACTCACCCGCAAAGCGGGCGAAGCGACCGGCAAAGGCATCATGAAGCAAAGCGGCATGGAGTTGCCCGTTACCATCTCGCGCCTGGCCGAGGGCGAGCAGGTGGGGCCCAAGCGCCCGCAGACGCCCAAGTCGCCGTTCCCGTATGGCACGCGCGAGGTCTCGTATGAGAACACGATCGATGGTGCCAAGTTCTCCGGCACGCTCACCATCCCCGAGAAGGCCACCTTCGGCGGCGGACCGTTCCCGGCGGTGCTGCTCATCACCGGCAGCGGCTCGCAGGATCGCGACGAGACGCTCTTCGGGCACAAGCCCTTTGCCGTGATCGCCGACACGCTCACGCGGGCCGGGATCGTGGTGCTTCGTGCCGACGACCGGGGCGTGGGCGGCTCGACCTCGCCCAAACTGGGCCAGGAGACCACCGAAGACTTCGTGGGCGACGCGCTCGCGGGCCTCGCCGAACTGCGCCGTCACCAGGAGGTTGATCCCGCGCGACTGGGCCTCATCGGCCACAGCGAAGGTGGCGTGATCGCGCCCATGGCCGCCGCCCGCACGCCCAAGGAAGTCGCGTTCATGGTGCTGCTCGCGGGCACGGGCGTGGACGGGCGCGAGATTCTGCGCACCCAGTTGCGGGCCATGGCCAAGGCGATGGGCGCGTCAGAGGATGCACTGGCGGCGCAGGAAGCCGCTCAACTCAAGGCCATCGACGCGATCACGAGCGACGCGCCGCCCGAAGCGGTGAACCGCGCCGTCGAGGCGCTCGCGCGGGTGCAACTGGGTTTGCCGGCGGAGGGCGACGTGCCCCCTGAGTCGCGGAACCAACTGGACGCCGCGATCGCCAACGGCGTGAAGCAACTGACCAGCCCGTGGATGCGGGCGTTCATCAAACTCGACCCGCGCGTCGCCTTGCGACAGGTCAAGGTGCCCGTGCTCGCCCTGTTTGGCGACAAGGACACGCAGGTGCTGGCCGACCTGAACGCCCAGCCCATGCGCGAGGCCTTCAAGCAAGCGGGCAACACCCGGGCAACCATCGACACGCTGCCAAACCTGAACCACCTGTTTCAGACGTGCCAGACGGGCGGGTTTGCTGAGTACAACCAGATCGAAGAGACCATCGCGCCGGTCGCGCTGGAGCGACTCAAAGCGTGGGTGCTTGAGGTGACGGCGAAGAAGTAGGCCCGTTCTCGATTTTCCCGCTAACCTCTCGACACCCTCCTCATCTTCGAGGAAATCTGCCGGAACCGCTTGCAGGCCAGACGCGCATATCCCCGACCATGTTTGACTTTCTGAAGAAGAAAGTGGGGGGCGGCGGTGGCATGGACAAGGACGTTGAGTCCGGGCGCTTCACCATCGAGTGGTCCTCGCTTTCATCAACCCCTTCCGACGGCAAGAAGGGCGTCAAGGCCTGGGACGACGCGCGGGGGATATTCCAGCGATTCGTCGCCGAGGCACCGGGGAGCGATGCGTTTGTCATCCTCTCGCACACGCCACAGCACTATGTGCAGGCGGCCATCAACGACCGGGGCTTGGTTCTCGAGTATCAAGCCGGCGACACCGACGCGCACTTCGAGGCCGCCGAGACGGTGACGCCAGCGCTCGTGCTGGATATCGCCGAGGCGTACATGCTCGATCCGGGCGCGATCGACAAGATGTGCGCGTGGACGAAGATGGAGATTTGAGAGACGTCGACTTCAGACGTCAGACGTCTGGCAAGACCGGCCGAGACCAGCCGCGCTACCGGCTCCGCTTGCCCATGAACTCGATCACATCGATCTGGCTGATGATGCCCACGATCTTCTCTTGATCGACCACGATGGCCACCTGGTTGGTCTCAAAGATGCGGTACAACTCTTCGATCCGTGCCTTCGGATAGATCAAGCCGCCCAGGTGGTGGCTCACGGCCTTCGCCGGGTCATTGGTCTTCACCGTGCCCGCCTGCAGGGCCCGCAAGATATCCATCTCGTGCACCATGCCCACGGGGTGGCCCTTGGCATCCACGGTGGGCACCTGTGATACGCCGTGCTGCTTCATCAGGCCCACGATGGTCATGATGGGGTCGTGCTCGCTGGCGGTGATGATGGTCTGTTTTTTGCCGGCGAGGATGTCTTCGACGACGCCCAGGTCGCGGTCGGAGCCCAAGAAGCCGTAGTCCTTCATCCAGCCATCGCTCAGGAACTTGGTGGTGTAGCGCGTGGCCGAGTCGGGCAACAGGGTCACCACGACCTTGCCCGGGCCGAGTTGCTGGGCGATCTTCACGGCGATGTGCACGTTGCAGCCGCTCGACCCGCCGCAGAAGAGGCCTTCTTCTCGCACGAGACGCCGCGCCATGGCGAAGGCTTCGCGGTCGTTGGTCTGGTGGAACTCGTCCACCACGGTGTAATCCATCGCGTCGCACAGGATGTCTTCGCCGATCCCCTCCACCTTGTACACGTGCGGCGTGGGCATCGTCTTGGTGTAGAAGTAGTGGTAGTGCACGCTGCCGATGGGATCAACGCCCACCACGCGGGGGCGCTTGTGCCCGGCCGCTTCCATTTTTTTCATGTAGCGGCCGATGCCCGAGACGGTGCCGCCGGTGCCCGCGCCGGAGACGACGGCATCCAGCCGCCCGCCCGCGCCGATGGTCTCGTCCCAGATTTCCTTGCCCGTCGAGAGTTCGTGCGCATCGATGTTCAGCGGGTTGTGATACTGGTTGACATAGAACGCACCCGGAGTCTCCCGCGCGATGCGCTTGGCCGTCTCGACGTAGTGCTGCGGCGAGTCGCCCGGCACATCGGTCGGCGTGATCACCACCTCGGCCCCGAAGGCCTTGAGCATGTCCACCTTTTCCTTGCTCATCTTGTCGGGCATGGTGAACACGCACCGGTACCCTCGCACCGCCGCCCACATCGCGACGCCCTGGCCCGTGTTGCCCGACGTGTTCTCGACGATCGTTGCGCCGGGCTTGATCTTGCCCTGCTTTTCCGATTCGTTGAGAATGTGCACCGCCATCCGGTCCTTGATGGACCCGGTCGGATTCATGAACTCGCACTTCACGAGCACGGTCGCGCTGTTCGGCGGCACCACCTTGTTCAGTTTGACAAGAGGCGTGTTGCCGACGGCATCGAGAATGTTCGCTTTCACGTTCACGGGCACCTCCAAAGGCGGGGGCAGGAGCGCCGTGAGGGTAGCGAGGATGCCGCGCGGCTGTTCGGTTCCGGCCTTTCTACGGCTCCAACGGCTGCAAGGGGCACCCGCCGAAGAACGCCGCGATGTAGTCC
>CAZPPX010000032.1:0-37029 GCA_964588585.1 uncultured Phycisphaeraceae bacterium | reverse complement strand
GCGCAACCCGATCATGCGCCGTACAGCGCTAGAAATGAAGCAAAACCGCTCTAGCCATTTGAGCATTTGGCCATTTGGTCATTTGGCTGGCACCAGCCCACGCTCCAGCACATCACAAAACCGCCCGCACAGCGCCGCCTTGCTCAACTGCTCCCGCACCACCCCTGCGGCTCGCCGCCCCATCGCCGCCAGGTCCGCTTCGGGCGTCTCGATCATCTCCCGCAGCACGCGCTCGGCACCGTCTACATCGCCATGCCGCACGCGCCAGCCCACCTTGTGCGCATCGATCAGATCGCTCACATGGCACGGGTCAGGCCCCAGCAGCAGGATCGGCCGCGACACCGCCATCGCGCCGTACACCTTGCACGGGTGCACGATGCCCACCACGGCATCGCCGATGCTCACCACATGCACATCCGCCGCCGAGAGTGAATACTTGATCTGGTCCAGCGGCTGATAGGGCAGCGACACGATGTTGGTCGGCTGGCCTTCCTTCGCCGCCGTGGCGATCCGCTCATCGACTTCCTTCTTGCCGCCCCCGCCACCGATGCAGTAGACCACCAGTCTCGGGTCGCCCTTCAGTCGCTCCGCAGCATCCAGCAGCGTCCTGAGCGGGTTCGCGGGCGAGTGGTTCCCGCTGTACATCACCACAAACCTTCGCCCTCCGCCGGCCACAGCGTCATTCAGCCCGTGCTTGGTCCGGAACGGATTCTCCGCGTGCGCGATCGCCTCCAACTCATCCTCGTGCGGCCATGGAGGCATCACCGCGGTCTTGTGCTTCACCGGCACGCCCTTGCGCTCCACACGCTCCAGCATGAAGCGATCGAGCATCACGATGTCCGACGCACGCCGCAGAATGATCCGGTTGAACAGGTCAAACACCCGCGCCGGCAGCGAGCGCTCCCCGATCACCTTCATTGCCACCATCTGGTCCGGGTTCAGGTCCATCAGCCAGTACTTCACCGGCACGCGCCGCAGCAGGCCGATGACCGCCCCCGCCACGCCACAGAACGGCGGGGAGGTGCTCACCATGATCCCGCACAGCCCGCGCGTAAACAGCCCGCGCACCATGGCCTGGATCAGAAAGATGCACTGCGCCAGCAGCCGCACGGCGATCGACGACTTGCCAAACGACGACAGCGGCAAGCGCCGCACATCCACGCCATGGAGCATTTCGCGTGCCGGATACCGCTTCGACGGATCGTCATACCCCCGCGCCGAGGCGTAGACGATGACTCGGTATCCACGCCGCGCCATCTCCGCCGCGGCATCGGCCACATGCTGCCCCACCGAAGCCGGGTCGGGCACGTACACCTGCGAGATGATCAGAAACGTCTTCACGGGTCCAGATAATCGGCCCGTTGGGGGCAAGAGTCGAGTGGCGGCCCCAAACTGTCACTTCGCGCAACCCTCTCACCCGCACCCGTTGAAGTAGGCCGCGATGTAGTCGCTCAGGTCGTCGGGGTCCGCAGTGCCGTCGCTGTTCACGTCGGCCTGGAGACAGGGCGGGATCGCAAAATAGCACGCGATAAAGTCGCTGAGGTCGTCGGGATCAAGCGAGTTGTCGCAGTTGAGATCGGCGGCGCAAGCGTTGAGCGTGAGGGCGACCGCTCCGCTCAACACACTCCCGCACGCGTTCGATACGACGCAGTCATAGTCGCCAGCGTCGGCGTCACGGGGAGCAGGCAAACTCAGCGATGCCGTGTCCGTTCCATCAAGTCGACCGGTGACATCAACCAGCGGCGCACCGTTGCGCCGCCATTGATACGTGAACGGTCCCGAACCCGCTGCGGTCACCGTGAACGCCACCGGCGTGGCATGACAGATCATCGCCGCGGTGGGCGCGGGGCGGGTGGAGGTGGGCAGTCCGGCACTCACGCCGAGCACGAGTGCCGACGTCGACGACGTGCCGCACGGGCTGGTCACCGTGCAGGAGTACTCGTCCGCATCCGTCGCGCTTACGCCGGAAACCGTGAAGGTCGAGCCGAGACCGTCGGGCGTTGCGGCAACGGCGAATCGTGGCGACGAAAGATCCACCGGCACGCCATTGCGCTTCCAGACCACTGACACCGTTCCGGAGATGATGCCCGGACGCACGCCAAATGTGGCGGTGCCGCCGGCGCACACGTTCTGGCGGCTTGGCCAGCCGATCAACTGACAAGGCAACACGGGGGTGAACTGCACGGCCTCCTGACCTAGCCGCAGCGAAGCGTCGGTCCCATCCGCAGACATGGCCGCCATCGAATTGAGCCCCGTGTACAGCACGGTGCCACTGGTGCAGTCGCTGGTTGCCTCGCGCGCTTGAACTCGAAAACTCGTCCATGTGGCTTGGTTGATGAGCCAGGCCCAGCCGTCGGTGTTTCCGGTGCCCCACGCCTGACGGCTGTATGTGAAAGCGCGGCTGTCGTTGTCGAAACCTCCGGACTGGATGCACGAGCCGCTCTCACTGTCAATCCCGCTGAGGCGCATGACGTTGGCGCCACGAGGCCGGACCCATCGAGTAAGGCGAAAATCTCCCCCACTTGCGCTCTCCGGGCTGTCGTAGACGCCGTACGCGCACAGCCCTTCGGCGGTCTGTGCAAAGAACAAATGGACGCGGTTATCGGTGAGCATCACCGCCCGTTGAAAGAGGCTAATGCTGGCGCGTCATAGGCATAGAACTCCGCAGCCGTCTGGGGGGTCACCCATGGCTTGATCACGCCCACAACATTCGCGTTGAAGGTCGCTTCGCCGCGGTCGCTTCCATCGACGCGCGCCTGCGCGACCCGAATCAATCCCGTTTGGGCGAGCGCCGGACGCGTCGACGCAGACAGCACAGCCACGGCTGCCGCGATGAGTGCGCCGAGCCCTCTCGTGCCAGCCGCGCGGCGCAACAAACGGGCGCTCTGGGGCAACACACGTGCGAATGTCATGCGATCGTCTCCCTCTTGCTCTGCCGCCATGGTGGGCGGCGAGTAGATCAAAACCTCTCCGACGGAGCGACCAGCGTACACGCCGCTGCCATGAACGCAAGATGTACCTTTCGAATTCTTCTCTGCGGTAAGCGTTATGCGTGTATCACCCGTCCCTCGCTCGCCAGCGCCGCCTCGTGCACCGCTTCGTGCATCGTCGGATGAGCATGCACCGTGGCAATCAACTCCTCCGTCGTCGCCTCGAGCCGCCGCGCCAGCGACAACTCCGCGATCAGTTCCGTGGCCTGATCGCCCAGGATGTGCGCCCCGAGGATCTCGCCCCGCGGCAACCCCCGGATGATCTTCACAAACCCATCCGTGTGCGCCGCTGCAATCGCCTTGCCGTGGGCCGAGAAGTTGT
Source organism: uncultured Phycisphaeraceae bacterium (assembly GCA_964588585.1). Classification (GTDB taxonomy): domain Bacteria; phylum Planctomycetota; class Phycisphaerae; order Phycisphaerales; family UBA1924; genus JAEUIX01. The sequence continues at coordinate 33,717 of CAZPPX010000032.1, read as the reverse complement.
ACTTACCGATCTCATAGTCCTTCCCCTTCACCTTGCCCTGCGCGATCAGCGCCTGCTCGGTCAGCCCCACGCTCGCCACCTGCGGCACGCAATAGGTACAGCCCGGGATCACGCCGTAGTTCATCGGGTGCGGCTCGTGGTGCTGCTTGGCGTTCTTGGCCCGCCAGGCGATCCGCTCCACGCACAAGATGGCCTCCTCGCTGGCCACGTGCGCCAGCCACGGCGGGCCGATCACGTCGCCCACCGCAAACACGCCCGGGAGGTTGGTCTTGTAGTCGATCGCTTCGTCTTTCGTGACGCCCGGCTTGTAGTCGGTCACGATGTGACCCTTCTCGACCTTCAAGCCCAGGCTCGCGTCGCACAGCCCGTCGGTGCGGCCCACCACGCCGATCGCCAGCAGCACGCGGTCGGCTTCGAGGGTCTGCTTCTGGTTGTCGTCGGCCTTGCCGTTGGCGAACGGCGCAACCGTCACCTTCACACCGGTGGCGGTCTTCTCAATGGCCGAGGTCACGGTCGATGTGAGGAACTTCATCCCGTGCTTGGTGTAGACCTTGGCCAGCGCCGCCGAGACGTCGGCGTCTTCCACGGGCAGAATCCTGTCGAGCATCTCGACGACTGTGACTTCCGTGCCCATGCAGTGGTAGAAGTACGCAAACTCCATCCCGATCGCGCCCGCGCCGACCACGACCAGTTTCTTGGGCTTCTCTTTGTTGAACATCGCCTCGCGCGCGCCCCAGATGCGCCCCCCCACATCCCCATCAAACTTCGCAAACGGCAGGTCGCGGGCCTGCGAGCCCGTCGCCACGATGACGTGGTCGGCCGTGATCGTCTGCGTGGTCTTGCCGGGCGTCGCGGGCGCGGGCGTGAACTCTTCCTTCACCGCGCATTCCTGAACGTCGACCGTCACCCGCGCCTTCCCGCCCACCGTTTCAGCCTTGGTGATCTTCGCGTTCCCCACCAGGTGCGTCACCTTGTTCTTCTTGAACAGGAACCCGATGCCCCCGTTCAACTTCGAGGCCACCTCGCGCGAGCGACCGATCACGCGATCCCAATCCAGCCCGATCTCGCCGTTGATCTTCAGCCCCCAGAACTTCTGCGAATCAGCCTTGCCGATCTTCTCCATCAGTTCCGCGTTCGACAGCAGCGCCTTGCTCGGAATGCACCCCCAGTTCAGGCACACCCCGCCCAGTTTCGCCCGCTCCACGCAGGCCACCTTGTACCCCAACTGCGCGGCACGGATCGCGCCCACATAGCCCGCAGGTCCGCCACCAATCACGATGAAATCAAAGTGCTCTGCCACGGGAGCGATTCCTTTCAATCCCGGCCCTTCCGGGTCGGGGGCGGCCAGTATAGGAATCCGCGCCCGCCTTACCACCCCGTTCGGGTCGCGTTCGCACGGATTACCGGTCTAGGCATCCCGATTTCTCCGCGTTACCCCTTGCCCAAACTGGCGGCATCGCTTCTTCTCGGGCAAACTAGTTGCTGCGGAGCCTGCGCGACGCCCATTCGGGCCCGGTCGCTCTCCGCGTACAGGAGTTCGGCGTTGAAGCACCTCCGCCGTCAACCTCGGTGGTCTCCGCGCACGCCCTCCTCGCCGCCACCGGTGCCGCGCGGGCCCTGCACGCCTTCACCGCCTCCAACATCCTCGGCACCAACCCCATCGACGCCGACTTCAACGCCGACACCAGCACCGACCCTGACGACCTGAGCGATTACATCGCTTCGTATTTTTCGCCTTGAACCACAACCCCGCACTCATCGCGTACGTCACACCAAAGAGATGAAGGGAGATCATCATGCATTCCATACTCACCCGTCCCGCTCGCCTCGCCGCCGCCGCCCTCGCCTTTGCGCTCGCGCCCCTCGCTTCTGCTCAAGTCCTCGTTGAGCCCTTCGACCAGGCCTATGTCCTGACCAACCTCGGCCCGCCCATCGGCATCCCGCCCAACCTCGGCGGGCTCACCATCAAACTCGACGATCCCAACACCCTCCTCATCGGCGGTGCCGCCAACGGCTCGGCCGGCATGCTCTACGCCGTGCCCCTCACCCGCGATGCCCAGGGCCACATCACCGCTTTCGCGGGCGATGCCGTGCCCTTTGGCCCCGCGGAGTACAACGACGGGGGCGTCTGCTACGGACCGGGCAACGTCCTCTTCTGTGCGCGCTGGCCCGTCAACGGCCTCTCCCAATACCGCCCGGGCAGCACCGCACCTGACCGTACCGATGACGTCAGCCCCTTCGGCGTCGAATCGTCCCTCGCCTCCATCAACTTCCCGCCACCCGGCTTCCCCGGCCACGGCCTCATGAAGTTCGCCTCCTGGGCCGGCGGCCAATGGTCCAGCGTCACCTATTCCCCGGACGGCTTCGGCACGTTCAACATCGATTCGGTCACCATCCTCCCCGAGTGTCGCCTTCCCGGCGGCCCGGAAGGCTTCACCTACGCGCCCCCGGGTTCGCCCGGCTTCCAGGTCCACTCCATGATCGTCTCCGAGTACTCCGCCGGCCAGGTCTCCATCTTCGACCTTGACCCCAACGGCGATCCCATCGTCGCCTCGCGCCGCCTCTTCATCAGCCAACTCACCGGTGCCGAGGGTGCCAACATCGACCCCGTCACCGGCGACTTCCTCTTCTCTACCTTTGGCGGCGGCAACCAGGTCGTGGTCGTGCGTGGCTTCGCTGTGCCCTGCAACGCCGACTTCAACGCCGACGGCAACCTCGATCCCGACGACCTCTCCGACTACATCGCCTGCTACTTCACGCAGCCCTGCATCCAGGCCGACTTCAACCGCGACCTGAGTGTCGACCCCGATGACCTTGCCGATTACATCGCCGCCTTCTTCGGCGGCTGCCAATGACCCCAGATTGACATACTGCGGCCCCGCTCCCCCGCTCAAAGCCCAAAACACCCGGTATTTCCTTGTGAAATCACGGTCGCGCGGTATGCTCTGCGAGCGCCCGCTCGCGTCCTGTAATACTCGTCCCCTTCGTCCCCGTGAGGAGTTCGCCCATGCGCGGTTTGTCTGTTGCCCTTTTCGGCGTCCTTCTCAGCGCGCCCATCGCGTTCGCCCAGCCTGCCAACGACAACTGCGCGTCCGCCCAGACCGTTTTCGCCGGGCTCCCAGCCGCCACCGGCACCAACGTTGCCGCCACCACCGACGGCCCAGTTCCCTCGTGTGTCGCTGGCAACGGCCCCGACGTCTGGTACCGCTACGTCACCACGCCGGGGTCAGGCCCCGTCACCATCGACACCTGCGGCAGCAACTTCGACACCGTCCTCACTGTCTACCTCACCACCTGCAACGGCACGCAGATCGATTGCAACGACGACGGCGCAACTTGCGGCCCCACCCCCTTCCGCCAGTCACGAATCGTCATCAACAACCCGTCCCCAGGCGGCGGCGACGTCCTCTTCATCCGCGTTCACGGCTTCAACGGCGTCACCGGCAACATCACCCTCAACATCAACACCTGCGCACCCCAGATCCTCTCCACCACCGGCGGCGGCAATACCTGCGGCCAGGCCTTCCGTACCGTCAGCGTGCTCGCCACCGGCACCAACCCCACCTACCAGTGGTTCCAGACCAACCTCAACCAGCCCATCCCCGACACCAACTCCCCGGAACTCACTGTCCCCGTCTCCGGCATCGGCCCCATCACGTATCTCTGCCGCGTCACAACGGCCTGCGGCTCACCGGCCTTCAGCCAGCCCATCACCTTCAACAACAACGAATTCCCCGTCTTCACCACCAACCTCCCCACCAATCTCCTCGCCTGCTCGGGCCAGCCCACCACCCTTGAAGTCGCCGCCACCGGCGGAGACAACTCTTTCCAGTGGAAGAAGGGCAACGACGAAATCCCCGGTGCCAACAGCTCAACCTTCGCCATCGAACCCCTGTCCGAGAACTCCGGCGTCTACTCCTGCGTCGTCACCAACACCTGCGGCACCAACACCTCCCAACTCTGCAACGTCACCATCAACGGCCCGACACTCACTGTTCCGGGCCAGTTCGCCACCATCCAGGCCGCCATCAACGCCCTCCCGGATTGCGGTCGCGTCCTCGTCTCCCCCGGCACCTACGCCGAACACCTCACCCTCGGCACCCGCCGCGTCCGCCTCGAATCCACCGGCGGCCCCGCCGTCACCTTCATCACCGGCACCGGTGCCAACGCCGGCATCATCGACAGCAACAACCTGAGCGCCGACCTCGCTGGCTCCTCGGTCACCGGCTTCACCATCGCCAACGGCCGCGGCACGTCCACCGGCAGCATCACCTTTGGCGGTGGCATCTCCATCGTCGGCGCCGGTGGCAGCAACGACTCCCCCTTCACCGTCGAGAACTGCGTCATCACCGGCAACCGCGCCAACCTCGGCGGCGGCATCGCCGCCATCGACGCCAACCTCCGCCTCATCAACTGCACCATTTCCGAGAATCGCGCCACGGGGCTTCCCAACACCAACCCCCGCGGTGCCGGCCTCGCCCTCCTCCGCGCCTCCGTCTCCGCTGATCGCTGCACCTTCTCGAACAACATCGCGATCAACGGCTCCGGTGCCGGCATCAACATCGAAGTCGGTACACCCACGGGCTCCCGCTTCTCCAACTGCCTCATCCACAACAACGTCGCCGACACCGGCTCGCCCTCTGCAGGCGGCGGCGGCGCCCGAATCACCGAGGCCAGCGTTCGCTTCCTCAACTGCACCATCGCCCGCAACGGCGGCGGCCAGGGCACCGCCCTCCGCCTCGAATCCCTCGCCAACGTCACCCTCATCAACTCCATCATCGCCCAGAACGGCGAGAACACCCCCGTCTTCTTCACCGGCGTCGCACCCCTCTCCTCCTACTGCTTCATCCAGCCCGATGCCAACTTCGGCGTCGGCGGCATCGGCAACATCATCGCCGCCAACCCCGGCTTCTCCGGCGTCAACACCCCCAACTTCCGCCTCGGCCCCACCTCTCCCTGCGTCGATGCCGGCTCGGCCAACACCAACACCCCCGATTCCTTCACGTTCGATCGCGACGGCGCACCCCGCGTCGTCGATGATCCCACCATCGCCGACACCGGCTCCCCCGGCCCCGGCACCTCCACCCAAGACATCGGTGCTTTCGAGCGCCAGCCCAACCCCACGGACGCCTGCCCCCAGGGCACCCTCCTCGCCGAGGGCTCCCACCTCTTCTCAACTGTTGGTGCATCCACCGACGGCCCCGATGAAACCGGCGTCGCGCCCTGCGGTGCCGATGACCGATTCCTCAATGACGTCTGGTTCCGCTACATCCCCTCCTGCACCGGCACCGCCATCATCTCCCTCTGCGACTCCTTCTTTGACACCGAGATCGCCGTCTACCGAGGCGAAATCTGCCCCAACTCGCCCGGTTCCGTCGCCGTCTGCAACGACGACTCCGATTGCGGCCTCCCCTCCCAGGTCTCCCTCCCCGTCGCTGCCGGCGAGATTCTCCTCGTCCGCATCGCTGGGTTCAATGGCATCGTCGGCAACGGCGTGGTCAACATCTCCTGCACCCCCACCCCCACCTGCCCCGTCGATATCAACGGCGACGGCAACGTCGACCCCGACGACCTCGCCGACGCCATCGCCTGCTTCTTCGGCACCGACTGCACCCTCGATATCAACCTCGACATGAACGAGGACCCCGACGACCTCGCCGACTACATCGCCCTCTTCTTCGGCGGCTGCCCCTAACCTGCGCCGCGTGTTCGCTTCGTCATTCTGCTGAGGACATCCACATGAACGCTCTCCGTGCGCTCTCCCCCGCCGCGCTCCTGTTCGCGTCCGCCTCCGCCGCCTCCGCGCAGGTTGTCGCCACGCTTATCGCCATCCAGGGCGACCCCGCGGCTGGCTCCACCATCAGCACCGTCAACGCCCCCTTCATCGACAACGCTGGCGGCGTCGGTTTCGTCGCTTCACTCGCCGACTCGCGCCGCGCCATCATGCGCTCCACCGGCACCGCTCCCGCAACCGTCTCGTGGGACAGTTCACTCGCCCTCCCCTCGGTCCTCACCGGCGGCGAATCCACCATGGGCATCTCGGCCTCCGGCGGGTTCATCTACAGCCCTTCCGCCATGGCAACGACGCTGTCTACACCCACGCCGGCCTCCTCCTCGCAGCCGACCTCCCCGCGCCCGGCTTCGAGGGCCGCTTCACCACCTTTTGCAGCCGCCCGCGCATGACCGGTAACAGCACCGCCTACTGGGTCAGCGGGACCGCCGCCACGCAAGGCGGCACCAGTTCCGCACGCGTCTTCTACACCAATCCAGACCCCTCCAACACCTCTCTCACCACGTCGCTTCTCGCCTCGGGCGACACCTTCGCCCCCGGCCTCACCGTCAGCGCCTCGGGAATCGGTTTCGATTACGACGTCGCCGAGAACGGCCGCCGCATCCACGAACTCCTCGCCGCCGGCGTCCCCACCGCCTCCGATGAGTGCATCTGGGCCGATGGCCAACTCCTCGCCCGCGAGGGCTCTCCCGCGCCCGACGGCACCAACTGGGGCACCTTCAGCGGCGTCGCCATCAACAACGCCGGCTCCACGCTCTTCGTCGCCGACACCACCGGCCCAACCGCTTCCGACCTCGTCCTCGTTCTTGACGGCACCATCGTTCACCGCGAGGGCGACACCCTCGCCGGTCGCACGCTCGGCTCCGCCCTTTCCGCCGTCGCCCTCGACAACCTCGGCAACGCCGTCTTCATCTGGACCGCACCCGAAACCCTCTTCTTCCGCGAATCCACCGGCATCGTCACCGCCCTCCTTTCCGTCGGCGACGCCATCGATACCAACGCCGACGGCACCGCCGAATACACCGTCACCGACTTCAACGCCTCCGGCACCATCGGACCAGGGCTCGACCTCGCCGATTCAGGCCCCGTCTATCTCCACGTCGACCTTCAGGACGCCGGCGGAGCCACCCTGGCCGCCGTCATCGGCCTCGCCCGCCCGGGCACCCCGCCCCCCACCTGCCCGCCCGACCTCAATAACGACGGCAACCTCGACCCAGACGACCTCGCCGACTTCATCGCCTGCTACTTCACCCCGCCCTGCAACCAGGCCGACTTCAACCACGACGGCAACGCCGACCCAGACGACCTCGCCGACTACATCGCCGCGTACTTTGCGGGCTGCTAACGAAACGCGCCCGTCAGGAAGCACTCGCGTTCAACCCTCGGCGCGCAGGCCCAGTGGGCCGTCATTCCATAGCCGGGGGCGCAAGCCCCCGGATGATCCTTCGGGTGATCGAGCCCCGGAGGGGCGGCACTGTTCACTCACACCGGTAGCCGCCCTCAGAATCCGCCAAACACCATTTGCCCCCCACTCTGGCCGATCCTGAGCCAGCGGGTAAACTTGCCCTCGGGGAGGGAGTTGGAGGTCTTCATGCACCATCGCTACCGCACCATCCTGCTCTTCGGCGCCCCCGGCGCGGGCAAGGGCACCCAGGGCAAAATCCTCGGGGCCGTCCCCGGTTTCTACCACCTCTCCTGCGGCGAAGTCTTCCGCACCCTCGACATGAGTTCCCCGCTCGGGAAGACCTTCCTGGAGTTCTCCTCCAAGGGCCTCCTCGTCCCCGACGACGCGACCGTGCAGATGTGGCACACCAACATGCACGCCCGCACCATCCTGGGCATCTACAAGCCCAACACCGACCTCCTCGTCCTCGACGGCATCCCCCGCAACGTCGCCCAGGCCAAAATCCTCGAACGCCACCTCAAGGTCCTCCAGATCATCCACCTCGTCTGCCCCGACAAGGAACGCATGATCGAGCGCCTCCGCCGCCGCGCCCTCAAGGAAAACCGCATCGACGACGCCAAGGAAGACGTCATCCGCCGCCGTTGGCAGGTCTACGAAAACGAAACCTACCCCGTCCTTGAGTGCTACCCCAAATCCATCATCCGCGAAGTCAACGCCATGGGCAGCCCGGCCTCGGTCCTCCAGCACATCCTCCAACACGTCACCCCCGTGCAAGAGGCCCACTTCACCAACCCCATCGGCCCAGACTCCCCCCCTATCGCCCCTAACACTCCCAGCGCCGCCAGCAACGGCACCGCCACCCGCACGCCAGCCGCTAAACCAGCCAAGCCCCGCGCCAAGGGCTAACAGGCTGTTGAAAAACTCTTTGCCACCGAAACTCGACCCTGGTCATCGCGGCACGGTCCCCACTGCCAGCCCATTCATCTGATTTCTCGATGCCCAATCACGCCCACGTCCCATCACTTCGCGGGCGTTGGTGCCGCGCCGTCCGGGAACGTCCGCAACAGGTTCTCCCGTCCACCTAAACCGCGCCGGTGCCACCGCAAACCCGCCACGCAGGCTCTTCCCACCGATCCCGCAGCCTTTGCGCGTCGATGCACTCAGCGACGGCAGTCTCCAACGTCCACAGCATCCACGAGCGTTTCGTGGCGGGCTTCGTGGGGGGTGGGGCTCGCCGAGTCGTCCCCTGAGGCCCACCCGGTTCGTCGGCGCGTCACCGACTGAGCCGGTCCGAAGCGCTTCTGGAAGGAAGGAGTCTCCGCATGACCAATCGTCGATGGTGCAAGTCCAAGGCCTTCACGCTGATCGAAATTCTGATCGTCGTGGTGATCCTGGGTATTCTGGCCGCGATCGTCATCCCGCAGTTCACCAAGGCCAGCGAGGATGCGCAGGTCGGCAACGTGCAGACGCAGTTGCAGACCATCCGCAGCCAGATCGAACTCTACCGGGTGAAGAACAACGCCCAGTACCCGGACCTCATCACCAACGGCTGGACCGACCTGATCGGCCCCGACTACCTCAAGGCCGCCCCGGTGAACCCCCGGACCAACTCGTCGCTCATCGTCGCTGGTGCGAACCACGACGCCGGTGCGGGGACCGACGGCTGGATCTGGGACGCGACCAACCACAACCTCTACGCCAAGTTCTTTGACGAGGTGGCGGCGGCCGACGGCGACCCCAACACCGAAGCGTGGACTGGTCCGAACTGATCCTGTGATCAACGCGAACACCTAACGCCTGTCGCCGGACGCCGAAAGGAGTTCGGCGACTTTTTTCGCGCCATGCACAAGGTTATTGGAACAATCTTCGTCCGCAGGTCGTAGGAAGCCTTCAAGGAGGCTCCCCATGAAGTGCGTCTTAGTGCTCATGATCTCGTGCGCCGCATTCTCATCGACCGAAACCGCATTTGGGCAGATGCCCGTGCTGTGGAAGAATGAACTTCTGATTCGCAGTTTCACAGGAAGTGGCGGCACACCCTCACCATCGGGCTTCTCCAACAACTTTGATCTTGATCGCAGCCCGCCTACTTTCGACATTGATGGGACTGCCATGATTGTGGGAACAGCCAATGGCGCGGGAGGGTCGCCTCTGAACTACAGCGTGGCGGTTGTGCCCCCGGGAGGCACGGCGTCGATCGTCTACACCGTTGCCATTTCGTCGGGAACGGTGTCAGGACCGATCGACGCGCGCGATGGACTGCTCGCGTTGGCTGGCCAGTTCGCGCCGATCGGTGGCGGAACTTTGCGGTCTGCCATCCGGATAATCACACAAGCAGGATCGGTTGTCGGCGACATCGATGCAGGCGGGCCACTCGGTGCGACGGCCGGTTTTTCCCGGCCAAGGCTCGGGCCAGGAAACGTAGATATCGGATACCGCACCTTTGCAGCGGGTGGGCTCAGTTTCATCGTTGAGACAATCGGCGCTTCACCGCGGGCGCAGGTTCTCGTTGCTGAGCCGTCTGGCCAGTTTGCTTCGCTCACGAGTCCGGCGATTAGTCGCAATCTTGATTTTGCGGCACTGACAACTGAAGTTGCCACGCCACCACCAAACATCGCTGTGCTCAACGCCTGGTCGTCAAGCGGCGCGAACACTCAGTTGTACGCGGCGACACTTCCGGGCGAACAACTCAACGAAGTGAGCGAATTTGATGGCACGGCGCTGCTGCACGTTTATCGCGCGTCATCAACATCGCCTCGAGAACTTCGTCTGACGACAGGTGGATTGGCGGGCACCGTGCTCGCCAGCAACGCAGCGGGGTCAGGTCGAAACGGGTTTGAAAACGCTGCCACATTGAACGTGCCCGGTGCCGCTCGGCTGTTTGACGATCAAGGGGTTGCGTTCATAGGCAGGCGGTCAGGTTTGGACGCGATCTACATCACGACCACCTCCATCGCGCCGGTTCGCATCATTGGCGATGGGGATGCGATCGTGACCGCGGACGGCACAAAGACGTTCGGGTTTACCGGTTCGGGTGGTCGTGAATCAATCCACAATGTCGCCGTGCTAGGAGACCTTGAAGTTCCTTGCGAGGCGCGGATTTTGTTCAATGCGAGACTTGATGATGCATCTGGGGTGCTGGTGCTCCTCACGCCGTGCATTGCCGACTACAGCCGAGATGGTACTGTCGATCCGGATGATCTTTCAGACTACATCGCGGGGTACTTCGCCGATCCACCCGACGCCCGGGCAGACGTCAATTGCGACGGGATCGTCGATCCGGATGACCTTGCGGATTTCATTGCACGCTACTTTGCTGGCTGCTGATTGCTCAAGTCGCAGTCTGAACAGTTGATCGGGCTCCAAGGCCTTTACGCTGATCGAAATTCTGATCGTCGTGGTGATCCTGGGTATTCTGGCCGCGATCGTCATCCCGCAGTTCACCAAGGCCAGCGAGGATGCGCAGGTCGGCAACGTGCAGACGCAGTTGCAGACCATCCGCAGCCAGATCGAACTCTACCGGGTGAAGAACAACGCCCAGTACCCGGACCTCATCACCAACGGCTGGACCGACCTGATCGGCCCCGACTACCTCAAGGCGGCTCCGGTGAACCCCCGGACCAACTCGTCGCTCATCGCGGCGGGCGTTGACCACGACGCCGGCGCGGCGACCGACGGCTGGATTTGGGACGCGACGGCTCACAATCTCTACGCCAAGTTCTTCGATGAAGCCGCGGCCGCCGACGGTCTGCCAAGCACAGAACCCTGGACTGGCCCGTAACCTCTTCCCACGATACAATTATGCTCACGACCGCCTCGGAAACGGGGCGGTCGCATTTTTGCACGTTGACTTCCGACTCGCTTGCTATGCTACTCGCTCATTGGGCACAAGGAAATGATGCGAGTCTTCGCGATGGCAGCGACCGTAGGCGCGTGTACTGGCTTCGCCTCGGCACAAGTTCCACAACTCTGGAGTGTCGAAACGCTTATTCGCAGTCAAGTGCCGTCCGGGGCTGACCTGCTGGCACAACGCCGCGAACGAGCCCGGTGTCCGGTAGTCCAGGCTGCTGTGTGGCCGCTCATCCCGGTAGAACCGCCGGTAGTCGCCGATCACCACCACCGCCTCTCGGAGGTCCATGAACGCCTCCAGTTCAGGCACTCGTCACGCAGACGACCGTTGAAGCTCTCGATCAGGCCGTTCTGCCAAGGACTCCCAGGTTCAACGTACAGCACGCCCACACCGCTCTCGTGCAGGTGCTTCTTGAGCTGCCGGGCGATGAACTCGGGACCGTTGTCAGACCGGATGTGACCGGGCGCACCTCGCTGAACAACCCCGACACCAGCCTGATCACCTCACTCGCGTTGATCCGACGCGCCATGTGCACCAGCAGCGGCACACGCGTGTACTCGTCCACCACCGTCAGCACCTTGAACGCCCGACCGTTGTTCATCGTCTGGTCGTGAACAAAGTCCCACGTCCACACGTGGTTCCGCCCCGTCGACCGCAGCACGTGCACCGCGTTCTCAGGCACCCCGATCGCCCGACGCTTCTTCACCCGCCGCGGCACACGCAGACCGTGCCGACGGACAGCCGGTGCACCTGATCACGACCCGCCCGGAAGCCACGCAACGACACCATCCCGTGCAGCATCCGGTACCCCAAGCGCGGGTGCTTCGCCGCCATGCGTCAGCACCACCACCAGCGGCTTGTCCTTCTCAACCTTGGCCGTGGGTGCATTCACCGCGTTACGCGACAGCCCGACCAGCCCGCACGCACGGCGGGTCGACACATCAGGCCACGCCCGCTGGATGTGCTCGACCGCCTCGCGGCGGCGGATCGGGCACACCATTTTCCCTCGTTGAGCTCCTTCAATATCTGCTTGTCAAGCGTCAGGTCCGCCACCGCCTTCTTCAAACGACGGTTCTCCTCCTCCAACGCCCGCAGACGCTTGACCTCCTTCCCCATCCCGCGGAACTGCGTCCGCCAACGCGCCAAGGTCGCCGCGCTGATTTCCAGCTTCTGGCACACCTGCGCCAAAGACTGGCCGCCGGCCTCCAACTGCTCCGCCTCCCGCAGTTTGCGGATGATCTCTTCCGTCCCGTGCCTTTTACGCTTCATCGTCAGCGCCCTCCTGGGGGATTCTTCCCCCGTGGCTCTCACTCGCGTTGGCTCAGGTTTTCAAGGGCAGGTCACAACTCCACCACCTGCATATCCGCTTCCTGCGCCACTGGCGTCGACGGCATGCTCACCTCCGTCGAGAACGCCGCGAGGGTGGGGAACTGGATCGCCATGCGGCGGCGGGTGTTGGCGGCATTGAAGGGCTCTGACGGGGTGTCGTCGCCGCCGATGCCGGTGAGCGAGGGTGGGCGCGTCTCGGCGATCAGGTCGAGGGCGATCTGGCCTTCCTGCCGGGCACCTTCCCCCGGGACCGGCGCGATGGCCTGCTCGAAGGCCTGCAGCATGTCGCGGCCATTCTGGAACGTGCCGGCCTTCTCGGCCCAGGTGACGCCGGGGAGCAGGATGTCGGCCCGCTCGGTGAGGGCATTGGGAAGCGTGTCGATGACCACCGTGAAGGTGCCTTCGACGGCGGCAAGGAGCGCCGGAGTCGTCCAGTCGCTGGGGTAGTTGCCGGTGAGGATCGTGCCGCCGATGGAGCCGGATTTGAGTTGAGCGAGAAGTTGGTCGTACGAGGCGACCGTGCCGCCGATCGCTTCGAGCACGCGGCGCACGCCGCGGGAGTTGGGGCACTTCTCGGCCCACACCTTGAACCCGTCGGCCTTGCCGGGCGGGAAGGTCTTGTCCTGCCCGTTGACGGGAATCGGCCCGACCGCCAGGATTGCGTGCGGGTCGATGACGCGGGCGGCCTGGGCCAGTACAAATGCCTCCTCGCACGTCAACATCGGGCTGACCATCAGCGCCACCCGCTTGCCGGATTCGACCGCCTTCCGCAGCCCCCCCACTGCCTCGCGACAGGCGCGCTCGAAATCGGTCTCGACGGGCGTGCCGAACTGGCGGCGCATCGGGGTGTTCAGGCGATCTTGGCGGTGGATGAACTTCCAGCCGTAGCGGACTTCGTCGGTGATCCACCATTTATTGACGGTCATGTTGGTCCGCGGCTTGAGGCGGTAGACCTTGCCGTCGTTGTGCTCGATGAGGATGTTGTCGCCGCTGGCGGTGAGGCCGTCGATCGAGGGGGCGCTCTTGAGGAACCACACGCGCTGGGCGAACAGGAAGTCCTTGTCGAGCAACGCGCCGACCGGGCAGAGGTCGATGACGTTGGCGGAGAGTTCGTTGTCGAGGGGCCAACCCGGGAAGACGTCGATCTCCTCGCGGTTGCCACGGCCGCTCACGAGCAGTTCGGCGGTGCCGGAAACCTCGCGCGTGAAGCGCACGCAGCGTGTGCACATGATGCACCGATCGCTGTAGAGCAGCACATGGGGGCCGACGTCCTTCTTGGGCTGCTTGACCTTGGTTTCCTCGAAGCGCGACTGGCCGCGGCCATACTCGTAGGAGTAATCCTGCAGCGTGCACTCGCCCGCCTGGTCGCACACCGGGCAATCCAGCGGGTGGTTGATGAGCAGGTATTCCATCACCGATTTCTGGTTCGCGACGGCCTTGGGCGAATCGGTGTAGACCACCATGCCGTCGATGCAGGCCGTCTGGCAGGTGGGCATCAACTTGCCGCCCATGTGCGGGGCGAGTTTGCCGGTGGCCTTGTCGGGCATCCAGATCTCGGCCAGGCAGATGCGGCAACTGGCGACGATGGAGAGCCCGTCGTGGTAGCAGTATTGCGGGATGTCGATGGTCTCGCGGTTGGACACCTGGGTGATGACCTCGCCCGGGTTGAACGCGCAGACACGGCCGTTGATGGTGATCGAGGGCATGGAGGCGGATGGTAGCCTCAGGCGGCGGATTCACCACCAATGCACGGACGGGCCGGGTGTAGTGCCATTGGGTACCTCCTACCCAAACTTCATGCCACCATCGTGGACCAAGTCGCCATGCGAAAAGCCCCGTGACTCGGCGTCACGGGGCTTTGGTCAATGATCAACTGGCTTGTCAATCAACGATCGCTCAAACCTGGAACCGCGTGATCAGGTTCCGCAGTTCCTCGCTCTTGGAGCGCAGGTCCGTCGCCGACTGGGCCGACTTCGATGCGCCCGAGGTTACCTCCGACGCGCGGCTGTTGATCACCTCCACCGAACTGGTGATCCGCTCGGTGGCCTGGGCCTGCTCGCGACCGGCTGCCGCGATCTCGTTGATCATGCTGGCCACACGGGCGTTCTTGGTCTCGATGGCCTGCATCCGCTCGCCGGCGCTCGTGGCCCGCTCGGCACTCTCCTTCACGCGAACCGTGCCGGTGTTGATCTGGTTCACCGCGCGCTGGGCCTCCGCCTGGATGCTGCCGATCGAGGTTGAGACTTCCTCGGTCGCCTGACGCGTCCGCTCGGCCAACTTGCGAACCTCGTCGGCCACCACCGCAAACCCGCGGCCGTGCTCCCCGGCACGGGCCGCTTCGATGGCCGCGTTGAGCGCCAGCAGATTCGTCTGGTCGGCAATATCCGTAATCACGCCCGTGATGTCGCGGATCTTGTCGATCTTCGTGCCCAGTTCGGCCACGATGCCCGCCGAATCCGAAACCGTCGTGTCGATCACCTGCATGTCCTGAACCGCCGTCCGCACCACCTCGGCACCCTCTCGGGCCACTTTGCCAGCCTCACCAGCCTCCTGCGAAGTGCTCTCAGCCTTGCCCGCTACCTCGCTGACCGACGCGCTGAGTTGCGTGAGGGCCGACGACGCCTGCATGACCTCGGCCGTCTGCGCCTCGACATTGGACGCCATCTGGGCGGCGTTGGACTCGATCTCGGCCGAAGCCGTCGCGACCTGCGTTGTGGACTTGAACACGGCGCTCATGATGGTGTGGATGCTGCCAATCACCTCATCAAACGAGCGGGCCAGTTTGCCCAGTTCGTCGCCTCGCGTCGTGTGCACGCGGGCCTTCAGGTCGCCTGCGGCCACGGCCGAGAACACGCTCTGCATCGCGCTGATGGGCGACGTGATCGAACGCACCAGCCAGAACGAGAACCCGCCCGCGGCCACCACGCCGACGATGCCGAACACCGTCATCCACGCCGGGAAACTCGCCGCGACGGCTCGGGTCTCTCCCGTCAGGCCCTTGTTGGCCGCTTCCTCAAAGTCAATGAACACATTGATCACCCACCGCCATCACGTTGGCCTCGGCACCCTTGCCCGACGCGTGCTTCACCACGCGATCCAGCAGGGGCAGCGTCTTGCTCTCCACGCTCTTGATGTCCGCCAGGGCCTTGTGCTCGGGCGAGCCCGGCGCAGCCTGGGCCATCATCGCATCCATCTTGACGGCTGAGTCCTGATAATCCTTGGCGAGTTTTTCGATCTCGCCCAAGGTCCGATCGATGTCCGCCTTCTCCTTGAACAGGACCAGATCACGCATCAGGATGGAGCGATCGTGCACGCTGCCGCGGAAGTTGATCGCGTAGCGCTGCTTCACGCTGTTCAGGTCGTTGATCTGCGTGAGGCGGGTGCTGACCTCGCCGACGCGGGTGACGGCCACCACCTGGCTGGCGACCATCACCATGATGATGATCCCGAACCCGATCCCCAGACGCGCCGCGATTCGGACGTTGCCAAAGGCCATGTCGAGTCTCCTGTTGGGCAGCGTCATCGGCGACGATGGTCCGCACGTTCAGGGGCCCCCGAAAAAAGACTGAGGTACTTCCCCCTGTATCAAGGTGAGGGGCAGTACGCGCCGCACCGTTTCGCGCAAACCGGTCAATCAAGCCAATGAAAAGGCCCGGCGACCGGGGTCGCCGGGCCTTGGGGTTTTTGCATCACCGCCACAGGGGGCGGCGCTGGACGAGGTCAGTTACATGATGTCGCCCATCTGATTGATGCCGTCGAACACGCTGTTGGCCAGGGCGCGGAGGCTGGAGTTGCCGTTCCACAGGTTGCCGCTGACGGCCTGGTTGTTGGCCGAGTCGAGCAACTGGCGGAGGGTGCGGGTGGTGTTGTTGGAGACACCAAAGGCCGAGCCGGCACCACCGACGTTGAAGGCGCGACCGCCGATGCCGCTGGAGGTGACGTTGAACCCGTAGGACGCGGCGTAGTTGCCACCGGCGAGGCTGCTGCTGGTGGCGTAAGTGGCCAGAGCAACGGCCATGATCTGGGCATCCAGTTTGGGACCGCCGGTGAGGGCGAACTCAGCACGGAAGTGGGCGGCGACCTGGGTGTTGGTCTTGTTGGTCATGTTGTTGGAAGACCCGGCCTGGTTGCCCCAGATCTTGGGGAAGTTGCTGGCGAGCCAGTTACCCAGGTTGGTGCGGTTGGCACCACCGTTGAGAGACAGGATGAGGTTCTGGCCGTTGCGGTTCTGCCAGAAGCCGATGGTGGCGGTGTCGCCGCGGACGAGCGAGGTGCCGACCGAGCGTTCGCCGAAGTTGTAGTTCACGCCGGTCTGGTTGGCGCCAAGGTTGATGTTGGAGAACCGGTCGTTGGTGGAGCCGTTGCCACCGAGCGAGCCGACCTGATCGCCGCCATCCTGGTAGCCGGCGGGCTGAGTCTCGGTGATGCGGTAGGTGCCGGGGCGGAGGTTGCCGAAGGAGTAGTTGCCCAAGGAGTCAGTCATCTTGGTGATGCTGACGCTGCGACCCTGGAAGTCGGTGCCGGTGAGGACGATGGTGACGCCCGCGATGCCGTGCTCGCCCGCGTCGAAGCGGAAATCGTTGTCGGCATCGATGAAGACGCGGCCCGAGAGGCTGCCCGCGTTGTCGTACACGGGGTTGGTGCCGTCGTTATCGGCCGAGATCAGGCGGCGCTGCGGGGTATAGAAGATGTTGGAACCGGCGGGACCGAACTGATCGATCGCCTGACCACAGACAAAGTCGATCTGGAAGTAGGAATCGGGGTTGTGAACGGTGAGGCTGTAGGTGCCGGGCTCGAAGGTGCCGGTGGCGACCTCGAAGATTTCCTGCTGGCTGGCGGTGTTAGCGTCGAACGATGCGCCGGGCGCGGTGTAGGACACGAGGGTCAGGGTAATGCCCGCGGCAGGCGCGCCGGGGAGGATGGTGAAGTAGACGGTGACTTCGTCGCCCTGGTTGGTGTTGCCGCGGAGGTCAGTGACCTGCGTGGTGCCGTTGATGAGGTAGTAGACATCGCTGATGAACGCGTCATCGCACTCGCAGGAACGGGCATTGGCAAAGTCGATGCCGGTGACGGTCTGACCGGTGGTGAGCGTGACGACGTAACGGTCACTGGCCACCGGCGCGGTGCGGACATAGTTGGTGGGGACCACTTCACGGATGATGTAGTTGCCCGCGGCCAGGTTGTCGAACGAATAGGTGCCATTGGCGGCGGTGACCGTCTGGCGTTCGCCCGAGTCGCGGGTTCCGTTGTTGTTGGCATCGATGTAGATGGTGACTCCGCCGAAGCCGGTGTCGTCGGCCGAGCGACCGTTGCCGGTGATATCAAGGAACTTGGTGCCGCGGATGGAACCCAGCACTGGCGGAGGCGTCCGCTCGCCGAAGTTGTTGTTCACACCCGCGAAGCCAGCGGGGAGGTTGATGTTGCTGAACTGGTCGTTGGTGGTGGTGCCACCGGGGGTGCCGATGGTGTCGATGCCGTCGAGATACGCGGCGGGCTGGGTCTCGGTGAGCACATAGGTGCCGGGGCGGAGGCCCGTGAACGAGTACGCGCCCGCCGCGTTGGTGGTGGTGACGAGGTTGATCGGGTTGCCCAGATCGTCGGTACCCGTAAGGCGAACCGTTACGCCACCAATGCCCGACTCGGAACCCTGGAAGGTGCCGTCGTTGTTGGCATCGAGGTAGACGTTGCCGGCGATGCTGGAAGCGAGGAGTTCGCCGAAGTTGTTGTTGACACCATTGAACCCGGCGGGGAGGACGATGGCGCTGAACTGGTCGTTGGCGGTTGCGCCACCGGGGGTGCCGATGGTGTCGCGGCCATCGAGATACGCACCGGGCTGCGTCTCGGTGAGCACATAGGTGCCGGGGCGGAGGCCCGTGAAGGCATACGCGCCGACGCCGTTGGTGGTGGTGACGAGGTTGACGGCATTGCCTAGGTCGTCGGTGCCGGTGAGGCGGACGGTGACGCCCGCGATGCCGGATTCGGTGCCGTTGAAGATGCCGTTGTTGTTGGCGTCGTAGTAGACGTTGCCGGCGATGCTGGAGGCGAGGATTTCGCCGAAGTTGTTGTTGACGCCGTTGAAGTTGACGGGCAGGGCGATGGCCGCGAACTGGTCGTTAGTCGTCGAGCCTCCGGGCGTGCCGACGGTATCGATGCCGTCGAGGTACGCGCCGGGCTGGGTCTCGTTCAACTGATAGGTGCCGGGGCGGAGGCCGGTGAAGGCGTACGCGCCGGAGCCATTGGTCGTGGTGACGAGGTTGATGGCGTTGCCGAGGTCGTCGGTGCCGGTGAGGGTGACGGTCACGCCGCCGATGCCGACTTCGGTGCCGTTGAAGATGCCGTTGTTGTTGGCGTCGTAGTAGACGTTGCCGGCGATGCTGGAGGCGAGGATTTCACCGAAGTTGTTGTTGACACCGTTGAAGTTGACGGGCAGGGCGATGGCGCTGAACTGGTCGTTGGTGGTCGAGCCACCGGGCGTGCCGATGGTGTCAATGCCGTCGAGGTACGCACCGGGTTGGGTTTCGGTGATCTGGTAGACGCCCGGGCGGAGGTTGGTGAACGCGTACGCGCCGACGGCATTGGTCACCGTCATGACGTTCACGACGTTGCCGAGGTCGTCGGTGCCGGTGAGCGTCACGGTGACGCCCGCGATGCCGGACTCGGTGCCCTGGAAGGTGCCGTCGTTATTCGCGTCGTAGTAGACGTTGCCGGCGATGGACGAGGCGAGGATTTCGCCGAAGTTGTTGTTCACGCCGTTGAAGTTGACCGGGAGGGCGATGGCCGCGAACTGATCGTTCGAGGTCGCGCCTCCGGGGGTGCCGACGGTGTCGAGGCCATCGAGGTAGCCCGCGGGCTGGCTCTCGTTGATCTGGTAGGTGCCCGGGCGCAGGTTGCCGAAGAGGTAGGCACCGAGCGCGTCGGTGACGGTAACGAGGTTGATGGAGTTCCCAAGGTCGTCGGTGCCGGTGAGGGTGACGGTCACGCCGCCGATGCCGACTTCGGTGCCCTGGAAGGTGCCGTCGTTATTCGCGTCGTAGTAGACGTTGCCGGCGATGGACGAGGCGAGGATTTCGCCGAAGTTGTTGTTGACGCCGTTGAAGTTGACGGGCAGGGCGATCGCGCTGAACTGATCGTTGCTGGTTGTACCGCCGGGCGTGCCCACGGTGTCGAGACCGTCGAGATACGCGCCGGGCTGCGACTCGTTCAACTGATAGGTGCCGGGGCGGAGGCCGGTGAAGGCGTACGCACCGAGGCCGTCGGTGAAGGTGAAGAGGGCGACGGCATTCCCGAGGTCGTCGGTGCCCGTGAGATCGATGCGGACGCCGGCGATGCCGACTTCGGTCACCTGAAAGGTGCCATCGTTGTTCGCGTCGAAATAGACGTTACCGGCGATGGACGAGGCGAGGATTTCGCCGAAGTTGTTGTTCACGCCGTTGAAGCCGACGGGCAGCAGGATGGCGCTGAACTGGTCGTTGGCCGTCGCGCCACCGGGGGTGCCGATGGTATCGATGCCGTCGAGGTAAGTGCCGGGCTGGGTCTCGGTCAACTCGTAGGTGCCGGGGCGCAGACCGCCGAAGAAGTACGCGCCGAGGCCATCGGTGGTGGTGGAAAGGCTGATGGCGTTGCCGAGGTCGTCGGTGCCGGTCAGCGTGACGGTGACGCCCGCGATGCCGGTTTCGGTGCCCTGGAAGGTGCCGTCATTGTTCGCGTCGTAGTAGACGTTGCCCGCGATGGACGAGGCAAGAATCTCGCCGAAGTTGTTGTTGACACCGTTGAAGTTGGCGGGCAGAACAATGGCGCTGAACTGGTCGTTGGCGGTCGCGCCGCCCGGGGTGCCGATCGTGTCGATGCCGTCGAGATAGGTGCCGGGCTGGGTCTCGGTCAACTGATAGGTGCCGGGGCGCAGGCCCGTGAACGAGTACGCGCCGTTGGCGTCGGTCGTCGTCGTCAGCAGGATCGACTGGCCGACATCATTGGTGCCGGTGAGGGTGATGGTCGCGCCGGGGATGCCCTGCTCGGTGCCCTGGAAGGTGCCGTCGTTGTTCTGGTCGTAGTAGACGTTGCCGGCGATGCTCGAAGCCAGCGGCGGGGCAATCGGGCCAGCCGAGCCCTTGGACTGACCAGAGATGTCGCGATCAAACAAACCCACGAAGTTCGAGGCCTCGCTGGTCATCGTGATGCCGATGTCGCGGGCGTTGAACAGCCCCATGTCAAAGAGCAAGCCGCCGGTGGCGACAAAGCGGAAGTCGTACTGGTCGGTGGGGCCGCCGCTGTCTTGGAATCCAAACGCATAAATCTCGCCGGTCAGCAGGAGGACGGGCGTGAGTTCGGCACCGGTGATCGAGCCGTTGCCGTCCTGGTCGTAGGCCGTGCGGATGGTCAGGTCGTAGCTGGTGGGTAGCGCGAAGGGGCTGGGAGGGCTGCCCTGGGGCAGGCTGGGGAGGAAGGCGAGGTCGCCAGCATTCACGCCGCCGAGCAGGTTGCCGCCGTTATCGACGCGGGCGTGAATCTGGAAGTCCCCGTGCGTGGACTGCACGCGGCGCGGGGGCTGGTTGGCCGCGAAACGGATGCCCGTGACGCTGGCCGAGACGTCAAACACCCCGGTGGCGGCGTTGTAGTTGAGCAAGCCGCTCGAGTCATAGGCAATCACCGGGAACTCGCCCAAGGTCACGCCCGTCAGCGCCAGCAGTTGGCGCGGTTCAAGGGTTTCCATCATGTTCCCGGCGGCGCTGGCCACCAGACGAGCAGAACGGATGGAAGCGCGGCGGGCGAGAGAGCGATGGTGGCGGTGATTACTCATAACTTGTCCTCAGTTTCCCTATGGACACGCCCCCGGGACGAGCCCGGGGACGGTGTAAATGCGTGTGGAGTCAACCCCCTGGCAAAACACACGGGGGGACGATGAATGTGCAGACTGTTCAGGCCCGACGACGACGACCAGCCACCAGCGCCAGACCCGCGAGGGTGGCCAGGCCAGCCGAGGGAAGCGGAATCATGACAAAGGTGTCGGCGTTGCCCGCACCGAAGGACTCCGAGAAACTCGATCCGAACGAAGGCGTGTCATTGAGGAACGACAGATCGGTGTTCACAAGGATCGTGCCGATGTTCGCGCCCAGGGGAGCCAGCGTGCCGAGCCCGTCGCTCGAAAACACGAACTCGAACGAATCGGTCATGCCGAAACCGAACTGCGACAGCGACGACGACGAGAACAGCACGGTCGCGCCGTCGGTAACCAGGAGGGTGCCGCCGGTCGCGTTGCCGGAGTTATCGATCGTGGCGGTGAGTTGGAAGATGCCATTGACCGGCGTGGTCGAGGGGCCGGGAAGGGTCAGGTTGAGCGAGAAACCCGACGCGAGAAACGCGCCGGTGGTGGCGTTGTAGTCCACCGTGATGAAACCCGACGAAACGTCGGGGGGCGTGGGGCTCAGGTTGAGCGGGGTGGCGATGGCCGAGCCTGCCAGAGCCGCAATAGCGACCGTGGCGACAACGCACGAGTGGGCTGACATCTCTTCTTTCCCTTCTTGAAGTCTTTGATTGCGTCCAGACCGCCGGGTGTTCGGCGTGTGCTAGTTATACAATCCCGGCACCCGTCTGGCAAGCAAAAATCCCCTACGGAGGTGCGGTTTGCACGAGTTGTTGAGGCAGATTCACCAGGTTCACATCGTCATTAGGAAACGGACGTAGGGCGGGATTCTGATCCGGCCGATACCACCACTGCACCACCACCGCTCCACGCCTAGGTTCACCGCTGTACTCACCAGCACCTACGCTCTCCCCCCATGCCCTCTGACACAAAACCTGCGCCGACTCGACGCCCGCCATCGGCTGGCGTGCCGGCGTCAGCGCCCGGCACCCGCGATTTCTACCCCGCTGACGTGCTCTCGCGCCGCTTCGTTACCGACGCCTGGCGACGCACCGCGATCCGCCACGGGTTCGACGAGATCGATGGACCAGCCTTCGAAAATCTATCCCTTTATGAAGCCCGCAGCGGGCCCGAGATCACCAACCGCCTCTTCACCTTCAAACGTTCCGGTGGGGTGCACCAGTTCGCCCTCCGCCCCGAGTTCACACCCACCGTGGCCCGCATGTATGCCGAGCGGCACGCCTCCCTCCCCAAAACCGTCCGCTGGTTCAGCACCGGCAACTGCTTCCGCGCCGAGCGCGCCGGCAACGGTCGCCTGCGCGAGTTTTGGCAATGGAACGTTGACCTGCTGGGTGACTCGTCGCCCGCGGCCGATGCCGAGGTCATCGCCACGGCCATTGCCCACCTGCGCGACGTGGGTTTCACACCCGCCGACATCCGCGTGAAACTGAGCAGCCGCGAGGTGGTCGGACGCGTCCTTACCGGCGCGGGCGTGCCGCAAGACCGCCTCCTTGAGGCCTTCGAGACGCTCGATCTTCGCGGGAAAGTCTCGCGCCCGCACATGGTGCGCTCGGCCACCGCCCTCGGCTTTGAACTCAACGCCTTCGAGAGCGTCGCCGCGCAGGTCGCCAGCGCCCTGCAGGAACGCCGCTACGACAACCTCCTCGCCTCCGCCAGCGCCTCGGAACTCGGCGCACTGGGCGGCCTCACCTCCGCCGATCTCTACCAACTCGCCGACCTCGCCCGCGCCATCGACGCCCACGGCCTGCTCGACTGGTGCGACCTCGACCTCTCCGTCGTCTGCGGCATCGCCTACTACACCGGCACCGTCTTCCAGATTCGCCAGGTCGGCCGCAGCGCCCGCACGCTGGCCTCCGGCGGCCGGTACGACACACTCGTCGAGGCGCTCGGTGGCCCGGCGACGCCCGCGGTTGGATTCGGCATGGCCGAGGACCAGGTGATTGCCGCGCTCGACGAAGCGGGCAAACTGCCCAGCGCGGCCGACTTGCAGAAGACGCGCGGTTGCGAACCGGATGCGTGGGTCGCTGGCGATGGCACCGCCGCCTCGGCTTCAGCCACCACACGGGCGCTGGCGATCCTTCGGGCCGGCGGCCTCCACGCGCGAGCCGCCGAAGCGACGCCTTCGAACGAGCGCCAGCATGGCCTGCTGGTGCGCGTCGACGCCTCCGGTCGCGCCACCATTCACATGCCCGGCAACCCGGCCATCGGGCCACTCGACCTCTCGCTGCTGGTGCCGACGGTGCTCAGCGCCAGATAGTCGCGCGCCGCACCAACTTGCTATTTTGAGGGGTTTCATGGTCCGAACTAGCCGCCCGTGGCGGTCGTACTCGCATCAGGCACAGTTTCTCACCTCGCACCCGTGCCGCAGGAGTCTTGGCCATGAACGTTGTGGGTTCGATTCGGGAATCCCTTTCGCACGCGCGCATCAGCAGCCCAACCGCAGGCCTGGTCGTGGCCCTGGCGCTCTCCGGCAGTCTCGCGACGCCCGCACGCGCTGATGACAAATCTCCTCCCACCCCCCACACACCCCCCACTCCCGCCGCCGTCGAGGCGTCGATCGCGCACGCCGAGGCCCTCTCGACCGCGTTCGAGCACGCGTCTGCCAAAGTCGCGCCCGCCGTCGTCAACATCACCGCCAGTGTCGGCGGCGAAGAAGGCCCCCAGCAACTCCAGCCCCGCAACCCGCGCCAAGCGCCCCAGGCCCAGCCCGAAGACCCGTTCGAAGAACTCCGACGCCGCATGTTTGGCGATCCGTTTGGGCGCGGGGGCGGCGGCATGCAGCCGGGTCGTCGTCCAATGGCCCAGAGCATGGGGTCAGGCATCATCGTCTCCGCCGACGGCTTCATCCTCACCAACAACCATGTCATCGACGGCGCCACGCGCGTCGAGGTCACGCTCGCAGACAACACCAAGTATCGCGCCAAGGTCGTCGGCGCCGATCCCGCGACCGACTTGGCCGTACTTAAGGTTGACGGCTCCGCTTTCACCTTCGCCACACTGGGCGACTCTGATGCCGTCCGCGTAGGCGAGTGGGTCGTCGCGATCGGCAACCCCTTCGGGCTGAACCAGACCGTGACCGCGGGCATCGTCTCGGCCAAGAACCGCGTGCAGAACGGGCCGGGCCAACTGCAGGACGTGCAGTTCCAGGACTTCATCCAGACCGATGCCGCCATCAACCGCGGCAACTCGGGCGGCCCACTGGTCAACCTCCGCGGCCAAGTCATCGGCATCAACTCCGCCATCATCGGCCCCGCCAACGTCGGCATCGGCTTTGCCATTCCCGCCAACATGGCCAAGGGCGTGATGGATTCCCTCATCGCTGGTGGCAAGGTCGATCGAGGCTACCTGGGCGTCAACAGCCAGGACATGACGCCCGAACTCGCCCGTACCTTTGACTTCACCGGCACCGGGGTCGTCATCACCGAAGTCTCGCCCGACAGCCCCGCGGCCAAGGCTGGCCTCGCCACCGGCGACATCCTCACCAAGATTGATGGCCGCGCAATCGGCACCCACAACGCGCTCCGCAATGCGGTGGCGGCCACGCCCCCGGGCAAGAAGATCGATGTGGAAGTCGTGCGCGAGGGCAAGCGGATCACGCTGGAAGCCACGCTGGGCAGCCGGGCCGAAGAACTCGCTGCGGGCGCGGGCGATGAAGTCGTCTCGCCCGTCAAAGGCGGCCTGGGCCTGACCGCCCGCACCCTGACCCCCGAACTCGCCGAGCAGGTCAACGCCCGCCGCGGAACGCGCGGCGCGGTGGTCACCGAGATCGACGCTGGCTCACCAGCTGCGGGCGTGCTGAGCCCGGGCGATGTGATCGTGCAGGTGATGAACATCCGAATCGAGAGCGCCGACGACCTCCGGGCGGCGCTCAAGCAGGTGGACCTGCGCCGCGGCGTGCGGTTGGTTGTGCAGTCGCAAGGCCAGGCACGGATTGTGTCGGTGATGATCGGCCGTTGATCCCTGACGAACATCGCGACCTCGCATCGGCGGGAGTGCGACCCACCCGGGTGGCGCTCCCGCTTCGCTTGGCGAGGAAGAGCCTTTCGCCCCTACGATGGCCCATGACCACTCCACGCGCCACTGCCGCAGGAACAGCCGTGCGTTTCGCGCCCGACGCGGCCCCGCACACCGCGGGCACCAGCCACCCCGCGCGGCCGCCGCGCATCCTGCTGGTGGACGACAACGAACAGAACCTCGAACTGCTGGAGGCGTATCTGGAAGAACTGGAAGCCGCCGTGACCACCGCCGGCGACGGGCTCGAAGCCCTCGACGCCATCGGCCGCGAGCACCCGGACCTGATCCTGCTCGACATCATGATGCCCCGCATGAGCGGCTATCAGTTGTGCAGCAAACTCAAGCGCGACCCGCAGACCCGCCACATCCCGGTCATCATGGTGACCGCGCTCGCCGAAGTCAGCGACATGGACCGCGCCACCGATTGCGGCGCCGACGACTTCCTCACCAAGCCCGTGCACAAGCCGGACTTGATCGCCAAGGTGCGCGCACGGCTCACGGTTCGGTGAAAGAAGCCTGCCGCGCTTCGAGCCGGCAATAATCTCGCGTCATGGACGCTCTTCGAGCCTTGTTCTCGCGTCACGGCCTGCGGCACACGCCGCAGCGCGAGGCCGTGTATCGCGCGCTCGCGAGCACGAAACTCCACCCGAGTGCCGAGGAACTCCACTGCCTGGTGCGCAAGTCTCGGCCGAACCTGAGCCTGGCGACCGTCTACAACACGCTCGACACGCTGGAGCGGCGCGGCCTGTGCCGCCGCTTTGCCGGGGGCGCGACCGGGCCGGCACGCTACGACGCCGAGATGCACAACCATGTGCATGTGACGACCGAGGACGGGCGAATCCGTGATGTACCGGCCGAGACAAGCGAGGCGTTGCTGGGTTCCATTCCGCCCGATCTGCTGGAAGCGATCGAAGAACGGCTGGGCGTGCGCGTGGATGGCGTACGGCTCGAACTGCTGGGCCGGGCCGTGGGGCCGGGGCGCTGCTAGGCCGAGTCGCGCTCATGCCCGTGCGCGTATGCTGGCCCGATGGAGCGACTGGCCAACGTGATTGACGGGCGCGACGCGCAGCCCTCCACCGGCGCGTGGCTCGAAAACTTCGAGCCAGCCACCGGGGCGGTACGGTCGATGGTCGCCAACTCCGCCGCGGCGGACGTAGACGCGGCAGTGCAATCCGCAGCCCGGGCGTTCCCGGCGTGGGCGGCAACGCCGGTCGAAACCCGGGCGGCACTGCTCAACAAACTGGCTGATCTGGTCGAGCGCGATGCCGAGGCGCTGGCGCAGGCCGAGAGCGCTGACACGGGCAAGCCCGTGTCGCTCGCGCGGGCGGTGGACATCCCACGCTCGGCCACCAACTTGCGCTTCTTCGCCGGCGCGGCGGTGCACGCCGGCACCGAGGCCTTCGTGACCGATGCGCCCCCGCCAAGCCGGGCGGTGGGTTCGAGCGGGGGCGGGGGCGGTGCCCTAAATATCACGCTCCGCGCGCCCCGCGGCGTGGCTGGCCTCATCTCCCCCTGGAACCTGCCGCTTTATCTGCTCACCTGGAAGATCGGCCCGGCCCTCGCCACGGGCAACACCGCCGTGTGCAAGCCCAGCGAGATCACGCCCACCACGGCCACCCGACTCGCCCACCTGGCGATCGAAGCCGGTTTGCCTCCGGGCGTGCTGAACGTTGTGCACGGGCGCGGCAACACCGCCGGCGCGGCACTCGTACAGCACCCCGCTGTGCCCGCGATCTCCTTCACCGGCTCCACCCCCGTCGGGCGCTGGATCGGCGCGACCGCGGGCGGCATGCTCAAGCGCGTGTCGCTGGAACTGGGCGGCAAGAACCCGTTCATCATCGCCGCCGATGCCCCCATGCCCGAGGCAATCGACGTCGCCGCCCGCGCCGCATTCACGAATCAAGGGCAGGTCTGCCTGTGCGGGTCGCGCGTGCTCATCGAGCGCTCGGCGTTCGAGCGGGTGCGCGACGGGCTCGTGCAGCGGGCACTGTCTCTGCGCATCGGCGACCCCCTCGACGCCGCGACCACCCAGGGCGCATTGGTGAGCGCGGCACATCTCGACAAAGTCGAGGGCTTCGTCCGCCGCGCGAAGGAACTGGGCGGCACGATTCATTGCGGCGGCGGCCGCGTGCCCGCCGATCAGTTACCCGCGCGGTGCCGGGGTGGATACTTCTTCCAGCCCACGATCATCAGCGGACTCGATCCAAACTGCGACGTAGAGCGCGACGAGATCTTCGGACCGGTTGTCACGCTCCAGCCGTTTGACCGCGACGAGGACGCGCTGCGGCTGGCCAACGCGACACCCTATGGGCTCGCCGCCGTGGTATTCACGTCGAACATCGACCGCGCCCACGCCCTCGCTTCGCGCCTCGATGCCGGCATCGTCTGGGTCAACACCTGGATGCTCCGCGACTTGCGCACGCCCTTCGGCGGGGCCAAGCAAAGCGGCGTGGGGCGCGAAGGCGGTGCCGAGGCGCTCAAGTTCTTCACCGAGCCCAAGAACCTGTGCATCCGCCTGCCCGGAGGCCTGAAATGAGCGCGACTCCAGCGAATCAACCGACTTCCTCAACCGGCACGGTGCACTCGAAGCGCGCCGCCGAGCCCGTCGGGGCGTATTCACACGCCCGCCGCGCGGGCAACCTGCTCTTTCTCGCGGGCATGGGCCCACGCAAGCGTGGCAGCGACCAGATCCCCGGCGCGAAGGTCAACGCCAGCGGCCAGTTGATCGACTACGAGATCGAAGCCGAGGTGCGGGCGTGCTTCGAGAACGTGCGCATCGTGCTGGAAGAGGCCGGCTCGTCGTGGGACCGGATCATCGACGTGCATGTGTTTCTGACCGACCTGAAACGGGACTTTCCGACGTACAACCGCGTGTATGCCGAGTATTTTCCGCCGGGGCCCAATCAGCCAACGCGGACGACCATCCAGGTCGGCTCGCTCCCCAAGATGGGCGCGACGGAGATTCACTTCGAAGTCAAAGTGGTCGCCACGGTCTAACCACCCTCCCCCGCTCCCAGTGGGGGGGGCGGCAGAGGGGCCGAGCAAAGCGAGGTGGAGGGGGGGCTCCGAAGGGCGCCCCGTCAACCGCAGGATCGCCCATGCACGACTCGCCGCCATCTGGCTCTACCCCGCGCGACGACCTCGCCGTGCTGCTCTTCGACGGCGACTGCGCCCTCTGCAACCGCTCCGCCCGCTTCGTCGCCAAACACGACCGCTCCCGGCGGATTCAACTGGCCAAACTCAGGTCTCGCGCCGCAGCCGCGCTTCTCGCCCGCCACGGCGTCACGCACGAGCAACTCCCCGACAGCCTGGTGCTCGTGGACGCTGCGGGCGTGCATGTGCGAAGCGACGCCGCGCTGAGCCTCGCGGCCCTGCTCGACTGGCCCTGGAAACTCGCGACCATCGCCCGAGTGCTTCCGGGCACGCTGCGCGATGCCGCGTACGACGCGGTCGCCACACGCCGCTACCGCTGGTTCGGCACCCACGACGAAGCCTGCCCGATCGACCCGGCCCTGCGCGAGGAACTCACCGCGCGGATGCTGCCCGAGCCGTGACCTTTGATACGCCATTCTGTCTTTGGTCAAACGCAGGCCGGCAACGCGATAAACTCGCCACGTGCCCGATGGCGAACCCAACCCGAGTGAGAACGCGGCCTCACCTGACGCGGCACCCATTCCCCCCGCGCCCACAACTCCTCCGCCATACCCCGCACCAACCTCCCACTCCTCACCCACTGGCATCCTCACCCAGTCCCTCCTCTGCAACGGCTGCGGCTACGACCTCATCGGCCTGCCCGAATCAGGCGTCTGCCCCGAATGCGCCAGGAGCGTTCAAGCCACCATCCTCGGCAACGATCTCCGCTACGCCCCCACCGCCTACCTGCACTCGCTCGCACGCGGCGCGCTCATCGTCGAAGCCGCCATCGCGGTCAACATCACCAAGATGTTCGTCCTCCTTGGCGGCTGGTTCATCTATGCGTACTTCTTCCGCGGCCACACCGACGACGGACTCGTCCAAGCGATTTACTGGATTCTCGGCACAACCGCCAGCATCCTCTCCGCCGCAGGCTGGTGGCTGCTCAGTGCCCCCGACCCTTCGCGCCTCGCGGGCGATAAAGGCGAAACGCCCCGCCGCCTCGTGCGCGTCACCGTCTGCCTCGTCATCGTCGGCACCGTCGCGGGCATCGGGCTTGAGGTCTACCGCCGCTTCGCCCTGCCGCCGCCGGTCCTCGGCACGGGCCGCGCGACGGGCCTCTCCTCCCTCGGCATAGGCATGGGCCTGGCCGAAGTCACCGCACAACTCGCCGTGGGCATCGGCTACCTCGCGTGGGTGGTGCAGTTCTTCGCCTCGATGACCTATCTCGCCTGGCTCGCGCCCCGAATCCCCAACCACTCCGCCGCGCGGCTCGCCACCACGCTCCTCTGGCTCGGCCCGCTGCTGGCCATCGGCCTGTGCTGCGTCTTCTACATCGGCCCCATCGCGGCCCAACTGATCTCGCTCGTGCTGCTGGAAACCATCCGCAGCAACATCACGAAACTGCGTGAAGGCCAAATCGAAACACCACCACCACCCTCCCCCGCGCCCAGCGGGGGAGGTGTCACGAGGCTTGGCGAGTGACGGAGGGGGGCTTCGGGGCGGTTGATGTATCGAAAGAGTTACGCTCCACAAGAACCCCCACCGGCCTTGACGACTCGGCCACCTCCCCCGCTGGGAGCGGGGGGAGGGTGGTCAAAGCCGCCGCCCCACGATCACTCGATCGAGCCCATCGATGTCCTTCAGCACGCGCACGTCACTCAACCCCGCTGCCCGCGCCCGCTCGGCACACGCCGCCGCTGTGCACGCCGCGACTTCGATGAGCAGCACCCCACCGGCACGCAGCAGCAACGGCGCGCCGTCGATGATCGGATGCACCAGGTCCAATCCCCCCGCGCCGCCGCGGAGTGCACCGTGGGGCTCGAAGTCCCGGACGTTTGGCTCTACCGCGTCCCACTCGTGGTCGGGCACATAAGGCGGGTTACTCACGAGGATGTCGATCGATCCGGCCTCGGCCGCGAGCGGCTCGAGCAGGTGCCCGGGCCGAAACTCGACGCGCTCGGCTACGCGATGCCGGGCCGCGTTGAACGTCGCACACTCGATCGCTTCGGGTGAGATGTCGGTGGCGATCACCCTCGCGCTGGGCAAGCGCTTGGCCAGCGCAATGCCGATGCACCCCGACCCCGTGCACACATCCGCAATCAGCAGCGCCGGCTCAGCCACGATGGGCGTGCGCGGCACGCCGTCGGCCGCGTCTTGAACACCCTCCCCCACCACCGGCATTTCACGCTGCCGTCGCCGCCGCTGGTCCTGCAGCACTTCTTCGACAATGGTCTCGGTCGAAGGCCGCGGGATCAGCACCCGCCGATCGACCGCGAACGCCAGACCAAAGAACATCGCCTCGCCCGTCAGATACTGGATCGGCTCGTGCTTCAGCGCCCGTCCCACCAGCCCGCGAAGGGTTGCCAGCGTGCTCGGGTCCAGTTCTCGATCAGGGTCGGTGTACAGCCGTAACCGCTCGCACGACAGCACATGCGTCAGCAGTAACTCGGCGCACAGGCGTGGCGAATCGATCTCGTTGCGCGTGAGGGCATCGGAGATCCATCCGAGCAGGCGACGCACGGTCCAGGCTTCGGCGGCCGGTTTCGGTGGCCCAGGCGTCCCGCCTGTGTTCGACGCGCTTCGCGGCGACTCGGCATGTGGCGATGAGGGGTTGGGCGTGGATGTCATCGATACCCACCGTCAGAAACACGGTTCCCACCGTGCCACCAACCGCTGCTCGGAGCGGTTGGTGCGAACGACTCAATAGCCAAACCACACCAACCGTGCAGCGCCACGGCTGGTGGCACGAATGCCACACTTGTCCACAAACGCTGGTTCTGGCGATTCGCCCGCATCACCGGCAGGGTATCACACACCCGCGCGCCCACGGCTGGCCATCGTCACCGCCACCGTCGCCGCGCGGGCCGCCTCCGCCTCCTGGCTCCCGAGCCCGAAGGCGTGATGCATCGCCCGCAAGGCGCGCTCGCCATCCGCTTCGGCCACCACGCACGAGATGCGAATCTCGGAGGTCGTGATATTCTCGATGCGGATGCCCTCGGCCGCGAGCGCGTCAAAGAGCAACGCCGCAACGCCGGCGCTTGTGCGCATGCCCGCGCCAACCGCCGACACCGTGCTCAGGCCCACGTCGAACCGCACGGCCTCGGGCGCGGGCTGGCCCTTGGCCAGTTCAGCCGCGGCCATGTGGACGATGGGCGTCAGTTCCGCCAGGTCCTTGCGATCGGCCGTGAAGGTCAGGTTGATCGTCCCCGGGCCGTCGTCTTCCTGGATGATGTCGTCGATGCTGATGCCCGCCGCCGCAATCGGCCCGAACACCGCCGCCTGAATCCCCGCCCGATTCGCCAAACCGCGGAGCGACACGCGCCCCACGTTGCGCTTCAGCACCACCGAACTGACAATGCGGCTTTCCATCGCTGGATCATCACCCAAAACCTGCGTGCCCGTATCCGCACCACCCGGTCGGTGGCTGTGCAGGACACGCAACGGCACGCCGAACTTCTTGGCCAACTCGACGGCGCGCGGGTGGATCACCTGCGATCCAAGCGCCGCGGTTTCGAGCATCTCATCATAGGTAACAACCTCGCGACGCCGCGCTTCGGGGACCAGGCGCGGATCGGCGGTATACACCCCTTCCACGTCCTTGTAGATATCGCACGATGCGCCGTGACCAGCCTCGATCAGCGCCCCGGCCAGCGCCACCGCGGTCGTATCACTCCCACCTCGGCCCAGCGTCGTGGTTTCCCCGGCGTCGGTCATGCCCTGGAAGCCGCACACCACCGGCACACGACCTGCCGCCAGTTCGCTGAGCAGTCGCGCGGGCACGACCTTGGTGATCATCGCCCGTCCGAAGGCGGCATCCGTCTGCACGCCCGCCTGCGCGCCCGTCAAACTCACCGCCGCCACGCCTACCGTCTGCAGCACGATCGCCATCATCGAGACCGACACCTGCTCGCCGGTGGCCAGCAACTGATCAAGTTCGCGCCGGTCGGGAATCTCGGCCGCGGTTTTCGCCAGGTCGATCAGGTCATCGGTCGAATCGCCCATCGCCGAGACGACCAGCACGACGCCGCGGCCAGCGCGACGCTCCTCGATCACGCGCTGGGCGCACAGGCGCATCTTGCCCGCGTCCGCCACGGAGGAGCCGCCGAACTTCTGCACCACGATGGACCGCGGAATCGACACGCCAGGCCTTTCTGTCGTTGACAAACCACCTGTTCAATCAGCGCCGCGCGCCCGCCGCGACCGACGCGCGAACGGTAGGGGACAACCCCGCCCCGTCGGCCACCGGCATGGGAATCCCGGCCTTCGCCAGGGCGGCCCGCCACCGGTCGCGTTCCCTCTCTGTCGAGCCAAGAAATGCCGCTTCCACGGGCAGATCGACATCGGCGGCCAAGTCGGCGATCTGTGCGTCGGTGAAATCCACAAAGGGCGTCTGGATGGTGATGCCGCTGGTCTCGCCATCACCCCCTGTGCCGGGGACGTCCAGCGAAAGCAACCGACCACAAACCAATGCCCGATCCGAGGCATCCGCGATGGCATCGAGCCACGCCGCTCCGGGTTCCTGTCCGGCGTGGTCATCGATTCCCGCGCCACCGAGTTGCACCGGCCAGACGATTCGGCTCAGTCCATGCTGGATTGCCGCCGCGCCGGCCGCCATGAGCAGCCGCGACCATTCCGGGCCCAACGGTTTCCGTCCGACTGATCCCGCGTGGCCCGACGGCCCATCCGTGGCCACTTGGCCTTCGATCACGGTGCTGATCCGAGACAACGCCGCCGCGTGCCGGGCTGCGGCAAGCCGTGACTCACGCTGAGCAGACTGGTCAGAGGTCGTCGCGAACCACACGACTGGGCGTTTCCCGCGACCCGAAGCCGCATCGCCCAAATCCGGCCCGACCGAGCCGACCGGTCGGCACACACCCTCGACAAAACACGCCAGAAGGCTGGCTAAGCCGCCGTCGGTCATGATCAGTGCCGCGTCATCGCCTGAAAGCATGGAGTGGTATCGGCGGGGCGCGCTGAAGGGCTTCACAATGCCCGCCCGATCGGGCTTGCCCATAGCGAGATCGCGTCGTCTGCCCCAGTAATCGACTCGAACCGTTCGTCTGGGATGATGAGTCCGTCAATGCCGAGGGGCGGACTCGAACCGCCGACCTGAGCGTTATGAATGCTCCGCTCTAACCAGCTGAGCTACCTCGGCTTTGAGCCCGGATGATATGCCGCACCACTCCAAACTTCACGTTCGGGGGCGACTTCCGGCGGGAGCATGAGGCTGGCGGCGTGGCAGGCGTTTGTCTGGCGAGGCGGAGGTTGAGGGTGAGGCCGTGCTTGTCGGCGATGGCGTACATCGCGAGGCGCAC
>CAZPPX010000031.1:0-41070 GCA_964588585.1 uncultured Phycisphaeraceae bacterium | reverse complement strand
TAAGTGAACCCATGCATGTGGTTGGTGATCCCCAGTTTGCAAGAGCACCGATCCGGCTAGGTTCTGCCTGACGGATCATCTGTTCGGCGCACGTTCGGCGCGGGCATATTGAACTGTACGGCGCCGGTTTGGTTGCGCCATGGCGATGGATGTGAGAGAATACGGCACACGGCAAGGAGGCCGACGATGCCGCCAGAAGGACGCAAGCAGGGACGGGGTGACCTGTCCGACGCGCAGTGGAAGTTGATCGAACCGCTCCTGCCCAGGCAGAGACGCGGCGGGAAGTGGAACGATCATCGCCTGATGTTCGATGGCATCCTGTGGGTGCTGCGGACCGGCGCGCCGTGGCGTGACCTGCCCGAGCGCTATGGCAAGTGGGGCAGCATCTACCACCGCTTCAACCGTTGGCGGAAGGACGGGACGTTCGACAAGGTGCTCAAGGCGCTGCGCATCCGTCTTGACAAGGACGGGTACATCGACTGGGATCTGTGGTGCGTGGACGGCTCGAACGTACGGGCCTCACGCGCCGCGGCCGGGGCTTCGAAAAAAGCGAAGAACCCGGCCGAAAGCGGGGCGACCACGCGCTGGGTCGCAGCCGAGGCGGGTGGGGATCAAAGTTCCACCTGGTGTTGACGGTCACGGCATTCCCCTCGCCGCGGTCGTCACCGCGGGCGAAACGCACGAGTCCAAGAGCTTCGTCGAGCTGATGGAGAAG
Organism: uncultured Phycisphaeraceae bacterium; assembly: GCA_964588585.1. Taxonomy (GTDB): domain Bacteria; phylum Planctomycetota; class Phycisphaerae; order Phycisphaerales; family UBA1924; genus JAEUIX01. The sequence continues at coordinate 40,355 of CAZPPX010000031.1, read as the reverse complement.
GTGCGTCCGCCGCGGTGGACGGGCTGGCCGCTGAAGGTCGCCGGCGACAAGGGGTACAGCTACCCGCGCATCCGCATCTGGCTGGAGCGGCGGATCATCGAGCAGGTCATCCCGCAGCGGATCGATCAGATCAAGCATGAGGGCCGGCGTCGGCTGGACAAGCGGTCGTACCGCAAACGCGCCCGAGTCGAGCAGTGCGTCGGCTGGCTCAAGGAGAACCGCCGCGTCGGCACCCGCTACGACAAGCTCGCCACCAGCTTCCTCGCCTTCGTCAACCTCGCCATCATCCGGCGATACCTCCGTCTCCTCGCCCCGGATGATCCGTCAGACAGAACCTAGCGGGCTAGACTAGACGAGGCGTGAGGCGTGAGGATCATATCGCGCTCCCGGGGATTCCCGAGGATCGGCCTGACGCCCAACTTCTCACGAGATTTCGGTACGGCAACCTGACTCGCACGCTTGTATCACCTGCGCGCACATGCAAGCCGCACCGACTTCGCCGAGCCGAAGTCGGTGGCACGGGGGAGTCGGACCACTTCCCGCGCTCCGCCTCTCAATGAACGGTTGGCGGCTCTTTCGACGCCGGCGGCACTGGATTCGCCTTGATGGTCGCCTGCACCGCTTGTTTCAAGGACTCGGTGCTGCGCACCTTGCCGAACATGCGCTTGGGCGGCATCCTGGTCGGCACGATCCCGCCCGGGAACTTGGACGCGTCGACCACGCCGCCGCCCGTGCCCGAGCCTGAGGGCATCGGTGGGGCCACGGTAGCCGCGTATCGGTTGTAGACGACAGCGGTCTTTTCCCGCTGCTGGGCTTCGGCCATCTGCCGGGCCCGCACGGCGTCGGGGATCGGCCCGGGCTCGAAGTCGGGGTATTCCAACTTCGGAATCTCGGTGTTGATGAGGGCTTCGATGGTCGTCAGCAGTTCGCCCTGCTCGGGGGTGACAAAGGCCCACGCGACGCCGTCACGGCCTACGCGAGCGGTGCGGCCGATGCGGTGCACATACGCCTCGGGATCGTCGGGCAGGTCGTAGTTCACAACGTGCGTGATGCCGTCAACATCCAGCCCGCGGCTGGCGAGGTCCGATGCCACGAGCACCGACAAGTCGCCCGCGTGAAGGCGCTCGATGACCTTGTTGCGTTTGGATTGGTACATGTCGCCGTGCATCGCGTGGGCGTCGATACCTTTCTTGTTCAGATATTCGGTGAGGTCGTCGACGCTGCGCTTGGTGCGGCAAAAGACCACCGTGAGCGCGGGTTCCTCATGGGTCAACAGGTGCGCCAGCAGGCGGCGCTTATCCCAAGGCTGCACGGGCAGATAAAACTGCCGCACGTTGGCGTTGGTGAGCGCCCCCGTGTGCACGGCGACCAGTTTCTCGGCATCGCGCATGTGCGTGCGGGCCAAGCGTTCGATTTCGGGCGAGAGCGTGGCCGAGACGAACACCGATTGCCGCCCGCCGCCGCCCTGATCGACCGGGCCGGGCTTGGGGCACATGCCCAGGATGCGCCGGATGTCGTCGCGGAAGCCGATGTCGAGCATCCGGTCAACTTCATCGAGCACGGCAAACCGCACGTTGTTCAGGTGCAGGTGGCGACGCTCGACCATGTCCATCAGCCGACCGGGCGTGGAAACAACGATCTGCGGCCCGCGCTTCAACTGGTCTACCTGGGCATTGATCCGCTGCCCGCCGTAGACCGCCGCGGCCTTGATGGGCGTGGTCTTGCCCAGGGCGTTGATGTCGTCGGCCACTTGCAAACACAGTTCGCGCGTGGGGACCAGGATGAGGGCCTGCACGGGCACCTCTTTGTTGCACATGTGGAGCAGTGGCAGGCCGAAGGCCGCGGTCTTGCCCGTGCCGGTGCGGGCCTGCCCCAGCACGTCTTTGCCCGCAAGCATGACGGGAATCAACAGGGCCTGAATCTTGGTGGGCTTGACGAAGCCCGCCTCGGTCAGACCCTTCATCACGCTCGACCGCAACCCGAGGTTCTCAAAAGTCACATTGGAGTCAAAGACCTGGTCGACAAAGTCCGCCGCGCGGGCGGCCTTGGAGAGGTCCATCGCCATGGGCCCATCGCCATGACGGCTGGCGGGCTGGTCCCCATCGTGCGTGTCGCGATCGTCGTTTCGGCCGTGCTGAGGATGGGCGTGGTTGTTCATGGAGAACTGGGGAAGCGATGAGGCAATGATGACCCGGGCCGGGCGGAAATGCCCCGGTCCCTCGCCTCGGCCCCGGGCTCCGCCCGGTCGGTCGCGGCGTGCATCGTGCGATTCATTCAGCCCGATGAGTCGTTCTGATCGTATGGACCGCCGCCGGTCGATACAAATGCCACGAGTGCGGCCAACGGGAACACAGGCGGGACGCCTGTGCCACCGGTAGATCGGCCCCAATGGAGATTGCCGTGGGTACCAGCCGCCTCGAAATCAACTTTGCCGCCATCGACCGCAACGTGGGCATCCTGCGCCAGGTGCTGGATGCCTCCCGCGCTGAGGCCGCTACGGCAGCCGCGCCCCCCGCCACCTCAACAGGTGCCCCCACCCCCCCCGCCCCCAAGCTCGCCCGCGTCGGCCTCTGTGCCGTCATCAAGCAAAACGCCTACGGCTTGGGTGCCCCCCGCATGGCCCGCAAACTGGCCGCTCTGAACGCCGACCTTCTCGCCGTCTACGGCGTCGATGAAATGCGTGACCTGGCCGAGGCCCCGATTGATACGCCCATCCTCGCCCTCATGCCCGTCCGATCGCTCGACCGCGCCGATCCGGTCTATCGCCTGGCGGTGCGGGGCCGGCTGCACCTGACTTTGCACGATGTTGAGCAGACCGCCGAACTCGCTGCGCTCGCTGGCCGGTTGGGCGTCAAGGTGCCCGTGCACATTCAACTGGATACCGGCATGTCGCGCGGCGGGGCCCTGGAACCCGAAGCCACCAAGATTCTCGAAGCCGTGCTCGCCTGCCCGCGCCTGCAACTGGCCGGTCTGATGACGCACTTCTCCTCCCCCGGCAGCGAAGACGCCTACACCCGAGAGCAGGCTCGCGCCTTCCGCACCTGGATCGAATCGCACAAGCCCCGCCTCGGCTCGCTCTCGGGCATGTGGATTCACGCCGCCAACACCGCCGCCGCCCTCCGCAGCCGCAGTTTGCACGGCAACATGGCCCGAATCGGCCAAGGGCTTTACGGCTACGGGTTCGAGTCCTTCACCGACCCCCTCGCGATCGAGTTTGCCAGTTTCGGTAAGCAACTGCAGCCTGCCGTGCGCTGGCTCTCGAAGATCGTGCATGTGCACGAGATTCCCAAGGGCGCGCCCGTGGGCTATGGCCGCACGTTCAAGGCTCAGCGCCCCACGCGCGTCGCGCTGGTACCGGTGGGCTATGCCGCCGGGTTCCCCATCGGCCTTTCGAGCAACCCGCAGGCGAATACGCCGGTGGGCAAGGTCGCCCTCACGGGCCTGATGTTCGACCGCCCCCGTGGCGGCGAGCACGTCGAAATCTTCGAGCGTCCCGCCCTCGCGCCCATCATCGGCCGCGTAAGCATGGATCAGATCACCATCGACGTGACCGGCCTGCCCGAGTCGTTGGCCAAGGTCGGCGCGGAGATTGAACTGATCGGCGCGGATGCCCAGAGTCCGACGCACCTGCCCGCCGTGGCGAAAGCCGCCGGCACGATCAGCCACGACATCCTGTGCCGGGTGAGCCCGAGCATCGAGCGGGTCTACATCACCGGGGCCACGGCATCGGCCAGCGGCGGAAATGCAGGCGCGTCGGGCGGCCACGGCACGCGCCTCTCCGGGCCCGCATCGCGGCTTGCCGGTTCATCCACACTTGTCGAACTTCGCGGCTCGGCAGCGTGAATTGCCCAATGATTGCGCAGCGCCGTGCCACTGGCGTCGCCGGGCTCTGCCGGCGACGCCAGTGATCCGCCATCCCGCCACACGGCGCTCGCGCCCAACAACACTGGCGACGCGGTCAAAGCACCGCGACGCCAGTGGCACATGTTCCCACATGAAACCTCACCATGCGCCTCGCCCTGCTCATCACGCTGCCATGGCTCCTGCTCGCCAGCGGTATCACGCTTGCGCTCTTCGGCTTCGATAAACGTGCCGCCACGCTCGGTCGTCGCCGCATCCGCGAACGCACGCTGCTGCTTTGGGCCCTCGTCGGGGGATGGCCAGGGGCCTTGATTGGTCAGCGTGTCTTCCGGCACAAGACCATCGACCGGTGGTTCCGGGCAGGGCTGTGGACGGCGATCGCGGGGAACCTTCTTGTCCTGGGGGCGGTCGGTTGGATGGTGTGGAAGATACGCTGAAATCAGGCGGCCCGTGAGTAGCCGAACGTGCGCGGGCCGTTCCGGTTAACCGGGATCACCACCACCACCGTCGGGCGAACCGCCACCGCCCGAGCCCGTGCAGTCGGTACCCTTTGTGCCATCCGCACCATTGGTGCCGGTGGTAGCGGTGCCGCTCGGCGCCGGATTCGGGCTCGGCACTTGTCCTGGCCCACCCGGGCCTTGCCCGGGAAGGCCAGCCGCACCACCAGCACCCGCCGCGCCTGCAGCACCGGTCCCCTTGTTTCCACCGTTGCCGCCCGGTACCCCCTTCCCGCCGTTGCCGCCCGATCCGCCAGCACCGCCGGTGCCGTTCCCGCCTGTGCCCCCAGCACCGGCATTGCCGCCATATCCGCCATTGGAGGACGAACCACCGCATCCATTACCACCATCTCCACCCTTGCCGCCGCGTCCGCCCGTCCCGATGGCACCGCTCCCTGCGTTCCCGCCATGTCCGCCCTGCCCAGGTGGGTCGCAGCAATCGCCTCCCTTACCGCCGTTACCTCCGGCCCCTCCATACGCATCGCCCCCCTTGCCACCAACGCCACCCGATCCTCCCGAGTATCGCAATCCCGCGCTTCCCGTGCAATCCGCATGACCTCCGTTGCCTCCGTCCCCACCCTGACCACCTGTCACCGCGAAACCTGGGTTCCCAGCACCACCTGACGTGCAGGGACCGCCCGTACTTCCAGGATTGCCCGGGGTACCAGAAACATCAAAGCCAACATCCCCCGCGTCTCCGTTGCTTCCTGGCTGCCAACCTGATTCAAGACCGGCAAGCCAGGCCCCACCCATCCGTTGAGCCTCTCGAGGATCACCCGCCCAGGCATTTCCTCCCGTGCCGCCAGCACCGCCATCTGTGCCGTGCCCTCCGCCTTGGCCTGCCCGGATGGGTCGAGTTCCTGCGCCGCCGTGCCCGCCAGACCCGCCAACGACCCGCACCGGTTCACCGCGACCAAGCCGACCGAACGCCCCTCGGACGTGAGTATCCCCCCCGTTTCCACCGGCCGCGCGAGAACCACCATGCCCGCCGGTTCCGGCGCGCAGTTCGTCCATCGCTGTGAGGATCAACGGCGCATCCAACGAAAGCGATCCGCCACGTCCCCCGACGTGTAAAGGCTTCCCGTCCGCTCCGTCGCCAGCGCGAACAGTCCCGCGGATCAAGATGTACTGATCCGAGACGAGTGAAATTGACGCTCCCCCACGCACACCGCTCGGCACGCCGTCACATCCAATCAGCTGGCCATCGATGATGATTGTGCCCGTTGCGAGTAGATGCAAGTCTTCGCTCACGATGACCGTTTCGCCCGCAGCCACATGAAAAGAATCAACGACGACCCGCCCTCCGATCTGCTTATTGGGTTGCTTGCTCTCGGGAGGTTCGAAGGCACTCGATAACAGCGCGGCTGACACAATCAGAGGCATCGAGACAAGACAGGTCAGTCCCAGGATGGCTGCGCGTACAAGATGCGGCATGTTTGATCCTGATGTGGGTGAACCGCGTGGGAACTCGACGAGACTTCGAGACTACACACACACACACACACACACCGGCGAGCCGATTTGTGGATAACTTGTGATTCCGTGCGCGGTCGTCACCAGCAACCGGTCCCTCGCGGCTATTTCACCATCTGCGTCACCCGCACCTCCGTCACGGGCGGTGGCGTACCGATCTTCGCACCGTCCACCGCCATCTTGATCTCCCGCATCAGCGCCTGCCGCACCGTGCCGTGCTGGGGCGTCTGGGCCCACACCGCGACCGTCCACGTCACGGGGTTGATGTTGTCGAGCGCCACGCTCGGCCCGGTTTCCTTTATCGCACCCTCGGCACTGGCCGCGATGCGCTGCGCCGCCTCCAGCAGCACCCTTCGGCTTTCGTCAAGGTCGGCCGCGCCCGAGAGGGGCAGCGTCACCACGGCCTGCCGCTGCGGGTGCCGCGTCTGGTTCTCGATCACCCCGCCGAAGATCGCGCTGTTGGGCACGATGATCCGCCGGTTGTCGCCCGTATCCAGGTTGGTCGTGAAGAGATCAATGCCATCCACGATCCCTGTCTGACCGGCCACGATTACCGCGTCGCCCACCTTGAAGGGCCTGAAGATCAGCAGCAGCACACCCGACGCCAGGTTGCTCAGGTTTCCCTGCAGCGCCAGGCCGATGGCCAAGCCCGCCGCACCGATCACCGTGGCAAAGCCCGTCGTGCTGATGCCCAGCGTGCCCATGCAGGTGACGATGACAAACGCCAGGATCGCCCAGCGCGAGAAGTTGCCCAGGAACTTCCCGAGCGTCATATCCACATGCGTGCGGGCGCACCCCCGCACCACCGCCCGGCGTACCCATCCAGCCAGCAGCCAGCCCAAAAACAGCAGCGCCAGCGCCGCGAGCACGCCCGGGCCACGGTCGATCACGAACGCCTTGCCCAGATCCCAGAACGCGGTCCAGGCCGTCAGCACATCCTCGGCGGGTGCAGGCGGCTTGGCGGGCGCGAGGGGCGCGCCATCGGCTTGCGCCAGGGCCATCGCATGAGTGGAAAACGTGTGTTCGAAAAGGAAAGACATTCCCGCTCCTTACAACCGAGACCGATAAGCCATCGCGCCCGGGAGCCAAGGATATGTTGCAGCACCACCACCTTCGCCGCCCCAATCGGGGAAGGTTCATGAACGAACGATGAGGTGGCGTGTGCTCTATCCTTGGCTCTGCCCAGCCCACAGCACATCCCCGTCCTCCTCGACGAAACGCTCGCCGCGCTTGCGCCGGGTTCGGGGGAGACGTATCTCGATTGCACTGCGGGCCTCGGCGGCCACGCCGAGGCTGCGGCACGCTGCCTCGGTTCCACGGGCAACGTGGTGCTCGTCGATCTGGATGCGGGCAACCTTGATCGCGCCGCCGCGCGCATACGGGCCATTCCCGATGCCCCGCGTATCGAGACCATGCACGGCTCGTTCGCCGGGGCACCCCGCTTCCTCGCCCAGCACGGCCTCCGCGCCGACCTCGTGCTCGCCGACCTCGGCTTCGCCTCCATTCAGGTTGACGACCCCGCCCGAGGCCTTTCCTTTATGACCGATGGCCCGCTCGACATGCGGCTCAACTCCGCTTCCGGCCCGACCGCCGCCGATCTGGTCGCATCGCTTCCCGAAGGCGAACTGGCCCGCATCATCGAGGAGTTCGGCGAAGAACGCCGCGCCCGGGCCGTCGCGGCGTGCATCGTCCGTGCCCGCGTGGAAGCCCCGATCCGCACCACCGCGCGGCTGGCCGATCTGATCCGCTCGGTGGTCCGCCGCGCTCCCGGCCCGGGCGGCTCCCAGGGCATCGACCCCGCGACACGCACGTTTCAGGCGCTGCGCATCGCGGTGAACGACGAACTGGGCAACCTCGACGCGCTGCTCGACGCCATCGACCGCGACGCGCGGCGACCGATCAAGTCTGCTGATTCTGGCCAAGGACCAGGCACCGAGGCACCGCGCGACGCATGGCTCGCCCCCTGGGCCCGCGTGGCGATCATCTCGTTCCACTCGCTGGAAGACCGGCCCGTGAAGCGGTCGTTTGCCGCGCTCATCCGCGATGGCCGCGCGGCGGCGCTCGGCGACGACGACGTGACCCGCGCCAGCGAGGCCGAAACGCGCCGCAACCCTCGCGCCGGCTCGGCCAAACTTCGGGCGATTCAACTGGGTGCGTGACGCGCTTGCTGCCTGGGTAGCACATGCGTCCCGCCTTGTGCTCGTCGCGAAGCGACGACTGCTGGCTCCGCGCGAAAGCCCACCGTGCGGCCTCGCCGCAACACACGCGGGACGCCTGTCCCACGGCCAAAGATCACTCGCCTTCGTCCCCAACCCCCATCATCGGCATCCACGCTCGAAGCATCTCTTCCGTCAGCACTGCAGTTCGGCCATCGACCATGACCCGGCTCTTGTCGAACAAGGCTGGGTCGATCGCGCTGGTCAGGAAATCGATGCGCACCACGCCGGAGAGCCCGGCTTCCGCGCCGGTCACATCCAGTTCCAGCCACTGCACGCCGGTGCCCGGGGCATACGCGATCCGCATGACCGGTGCGCATGCCAGTTCGCGGGCCCTGCGGCCCTGCGGCTCGCGGAGCGATGCGGTGAGGATGTACTCGCCCGTGGGCGCGAGGTCGATGGTCGCTTCTTCAGCGGGGCCGTTGCCTGTGCCGTCGCCCTCGCGCAGGAGTCGGAGCACTTCGTCGAGTTCAGCCTGACCGGCCTCGCCGGTGAGGAAACGGCGCACGGCTACAGGCAGCGAATCGCCCAGGCCAGAGACCCGAACCCCCGCCCGTGCACTCGCTGCTTCGCCGTCGCCAGCACCCTCAGCCCGTTCGCCACGCCCCGCCTTCATGTACACGTCCACGGCCTTCCGCTCGACTTCATTCGTTCCGGCGCCTGGTGCCGCGGGCGCGTGACCGTGTTGGCCGTGCTGCCGCGCGATCACGTTCAGCCGCCCCGGCACGCCTGCGCCAAAGTCGAGCAGCGCGCCGCCGCGCAGCATGTTGCTCGCCATGAACACGAGCGGGTTGCCCGCTTCACCGGCGGGCAGGGGCATCGCGCCGTGGGCCGCCGCGCTGCGCGCGTGTACCCAGGTCGAACCTTCGCTCAGTGCCGCGTCGATATTCAAATCAAGACCGGGCACGGGGGTGCTATCCCCCAGCCGCAACCGCAGCGTCGCCGCAGCCTGCGCCAACTGAGGCTCGGCCTGATCGAGGCCATCCAGCATCGCCTCGATGTTCACCGGCTCGGCGAAGCGCACATGAATCTGCCCGTCAACGTGGCCGCCGTCGGCCTTCAGGTCGCGGATGGTGAACCGCACGCCCTGCACCTGGGCCCGCCGCAGACTCTCGAGAATCGTGCTGGCTTTCACGCTGCTGGTGGGTTGGGTGGTGAAGAGGATCGCGGCACCGGCGGCGATCATGGCCGCGGCACCGCTGAGGGCGGTCCACAGGCGATGCCGCATGGCGCGCGGGCGGCGTGGTGTCGCGGCGTGCACGGCGGTTGGCACGCCCGCGCCTTGGCCTTCGCGTTGCGCGCGAAAGGTCGCGGGCATTTCGGGCAGATCGAGCCCGGGCGCGATGCGGGCGAGGTTCTCGTCGAGGGCCCGATCGCGTGTGCCGCCCTGCGCGTCGGGCGACTCGGGGTTCAGGTTGAGGCGGAAGTTCGTGTTCATGAGCCGTCTCCGTCAACTGTCGCGCCGCAGCCGCAAACTCGGGTCGCACGCGACGCGCTTCGCATTCCACAGATATCCAGACCTCGATCTCGCGACGGGCAGACCGCCCGTTACGACTACTCGTCTTCGTTCGCATCGTCGGTTTGCACCAGCCGCTGGCGCAGAGCCTGCCGCGCCCGATACAACCGCCCTTCGACCGCGCGCACGCCGATCCCGAGCCGTGCCGCGATCGCGGCGTGCCCCTGCCCGCGCACATAGTGCTCGGACAGCAATTCCTGATCTTCGGCGTCGAGCGCGGTGAGCGCCAGCATCAGTTGCGACGTGGCCTCGGCGCTGGTCAACAGATTCACGGGTGCGGAAGGCGTCGCCAGCATGTCGGCCAGCCGCGCGGCGGCCGCAGGATCAGCCCGCAAGACACCATCGGGCCTGGCACCAACGCGCCGCCAATGGGTGGCGATCAGGTTGCGCGCCGCGCCGCGCAGCCAGGCTTCAAACTCGCCGACGGCGATCTTCGCCCCGTTGCGGTGGGCCGCCAGCCACAGTTGCTGCATCAGGTCGTCTGCCAGGTGCTTGTCGCGCCCCACACGCACCGCCACAAACCGGTATAGCCCCGGCGCGGCCCGATCAAACCGCGCTTCGAGCGATTCACTGGCGGGGGTCTCGAGCCTCGCTTCGCCCCCACTAATCCGACCCGCGATCGCCGTGCCTCCGGCCGGCCCCACCCCGTCGGGCCGACCGCTCAGGTGCCAGGCGTTCAAACTGAGGGGTTGACTACTCATGGAAGGGTCTGAGGTCACCTGAAGAGGACGCCGCTGGGGGTCGTCAACGTGTGTATCGCGCCCCACAAACGTACCCCACGCCGTACCAAACGAACACCTCCCTGTTTACATCCGAGTCAGCAGCCAGCATTCGAGGCGTCGAACGGCCCTGATTATGCTTGGTGAATTGATGCCGCGAGCCTCACGCCTTTCAGTCCGTTGATTCCTCTCTGTGTTCCTCAGCGTGCTCCTCCGCGTCCTCAGCGTTCGGCCTCCCCGCCAACAGCCGCGCGTCCCGCACCGCCGGGAACTTCTCACGCCACGCGCGAAGGCCCGCCAGACCGATGTCCACCGTCAGCACGCCCGCCTCTTCCCCCAGCGCGCCCAGCGGCTCTCCCTGCGGGCCGAACGCGACACTGCCCCCTGCGTACTTCAGATGCGGGTCGCTCCCCGCGCGATTCACCGTCAGCACATACGCCTGGTTCTCGATCGCCCGCGCCTGCGCCAGCACCGTCCGGTGCAGCGCGCGGGGCAGCGGCCAGTTCGCGCCCAGGGCGATGACCTCCGCGCCATGCTCGAGCACGCCGCGGCGGAACAGTTCGGGAAAGCGCAGGTCGTAGCAGATCGCCGGGCACACGGTGGTTGCCTCGTGCGCGCCGGGTCCGGCGCTCCACCGATACGTCATTACCTGATCGCCCCCGGTGAAGAATTCGCTCTCGCGCCCGAATGAGAACGGGTGGATCTTGTCGTACTCCACCAGGGCGGACCCATCAGGCCCGATCACCGACGCGCGGTTGCGACCCTTGCCATCGGACCCGATCACGGTGCGCGCCCCCTGCAGCGTGATGGCGTGCTTGGCCGCCACGTCACGCAGGAACCCCAGCGTGCGGCCATCGCTGTCGGCCATCACCTCGAGCCGAAACGAAAACCCGGTGTCGAACATCTCGGGCAAAACAACTAGGTCGCCTCGCCCGGGGCGCAAGTCGGCGAGCATGGCTGCGACCCGCGCGTGATTCGCCGGACGGTCTTCCCAGATGATGTCGGTTTGGAGCAGGTGGGCACGCATAGTGGTCAACCCACATTCCGAAACAGGTCACCCTGCTGGGTTTCGCGCTCGGAGTATCGGGCGATCAAGGTCACGTCCACGCGTCCCTGACTGATAGCAATCGGAATCGCTCCCCGCGATAGGAAAAACGCGTTACCAGGTGCCGGCGGCTCGCTTGCGAGCACCAGCAGGGGCAATCCGAGCTTCATCGCTGACTTGCCTGCTTCAAACGTGCCTCCTTCAGTTCGCGATTCGACAACTACAAGTGATCGGGAAAGCCCGCAAATCGTTTCGTTTCGCTGCATAGCAGCTGAGGGTGACCACTTCATGTGTGGCGGAAACTGGGAAACGGCGACCAATCCAGGACAATCCAAAAACTCACGTATCGACGCGCGCGGGCGAAATGCCGCGATACCTTCGGCAAGAACGAGCGTGGTAGAGCCGCTTTGAATGGCTGCGAGGTGTGCCGCTTCATCTACGCCCTGTGCGTATCCGCTTACCACATTAAATCCCAAGCGTGCCAAGTCCGAAGCCATCTGTGAAGCGCACTTGAGGTTCGCTTCAGAGGCTCCCCTCGACCCGCAAAAGCCGATGCCAGGAGATTGCAGAACCTGCCGATCACCGCGAATGAACAAGATCGGCGGGCATCTCGACCCTAGTACCTGCCGAAGTCTCGAGGGATAGGCTGGGTCAAGAACGGTGGTGATTGTCACACCAGCGTCTTGCATTTCATGGTAAAGCGCGATGGCTTGAGTTCGTGACGAAACCACCTGCACTGCAGTGTCTGCCGCCAGTCCACCATGCTGAACAAGCATGTGCATGTCCGGGGGCTCTGAAATCTCGAATCCCGCGTCCTGAAGGCCACGAAGGCAGTTGCTGATCGAGCGTGGCCCTACGCCCTTGGCGAGCATCAGTTGGAGTGCGATAATGGCGTTTGTCACGGTTGATCCTATCGGTCCCTGCGGTTCTTGGTCACCGTGAGGCCCAGCACCATGCTGGCACCAGCCCGGCGGACGCATGTACCCAGTTCGGACATGGTTGCACCTGACCCGTACAGGTCATCCACGACGATGATCGTTCGTCCAGAAACTGGCGCACTGTCACACTGAAAGCAGCCAGCGATCGACACAAATTTCTGCTCCCGATTCACGACGTTTTTCATCGGTGGCGTTGCCCGCAGTTTCCTGATGCTGTTGTTCAAGTTCGGCTTACCCAAGTCGGCGCACAATCGTTCGATGATCGCGCTTGGTAAGTCGAATGCTTTGTTCGGGTTGGATGCGGGGACGGAGAGGACCGCATCCGCGCGCGAGTAGGTTGGATGGCTATCGACAAAGCCGAGCAAGTCGTCGGCGAGTTGATGAGCGGCCAACCGGTCGCCGGTACTCTGGCCTGGCCGATAAGACTTGGCTTTGCGCACGCGTTCTCCGAGAGGCGTGCGAACGGTCACCCAGCGGCCATCCACTTCCTGCCGAGCTCCTGTACTGTGCCATCCGAGCGCATAGCACTCGTCCAGCGGGTTGGGCAATAGTAAGTGCTGCGACAGCAGATTAAGGAAGTTCACAAGGTCTTGCCGTTTGGTCGCAGGGAGCGCCGAGACATCGAGGCACCACTGATGGGGTTTCTGTGTCCACCAGCCAGTGCCTTTGCCAGTTGGCAATTGCGGGAACGCCCGGCGGATGATCGCCAGATACTGAATAGAGGCGGTGATTTGGAGAAACACTCGCTGGCCGCTGGTACAAGCAGTGCAGCGTGAACCTGTTGTGGGCTGCCGATCTCGCTTGGGTGGATTGAACCCGGTTCGGGCATCTGTTGCTCCGATACAACTTCTACCTCCCCTGCACAAAACTCCGCGCCTGCCACAAGCACGGCACCGCGTGCGTGAATTGCGGCCCCCGGTCCGCCGCAGTCGTGGTACGAAGATATGCGATGCCCCCGCCGCCGGTGCCGCGACGCATGCCGATGATGGCTTCGACAAAGCGGATGTGCCGATCGCGCCAGCGGAGGATGGCCGCGTCGAGGTTTAAGCAGGCTTCGAGGAACTGGGCGAAGCGTTCCTGCTCAGGGTGCATCTCGATGAACGCCGCGACGAGGGTTTCGCGATGGGCGAGCGCCCCGTCGAGCCCGCGCACGGCCTCGGCCAGACGCTGCGCGCCCGAGGCGTCCAGCGCCCGGCTCGGCTGCCCGCGATAGTGGTCGTCGATCACGCGCGACAGGGCCGACGCGAGGTATGCATCGATGGCGGGCTGCCGCAGGTCGGGTAAGCCGGACTCAGGCCCGCTGGCGCGCGAGCCCGCGTCATACGCCGCGCTCAGCAACGCATACACCACGTCGCGGAGCGTCGCCTCGCGGGCACGCCGAGCGACGCGCTCCCAACCCCAAGGTGGCTGCGCTTGGTAGAACGACGTCGCCCGCTCGTGACTGGGCGTGGTCGGCCCCGGTCGCAGCATGGGCGCGGGCGGCGCGGGCAGATGGCCATCCGGTTCTGCGGTGCCGCCCGTCGGGCGCAGTTTGGTTTCGTGCAACTCGCGCAGGCCCAGGGCCAGTTCCAACTCGCGAAACTGGATCGACCCGAACCCCGACGCGGGCTGCAGGCGATCGCGAAAGCGCAGAAACTCCGCCGGCGTCATCGTCGCCAGGACGTCAAAGAACGGAATCGTGCACAGCATCGCCTCCGCGGCCCGCTTCAGGCGCTGCGTCCAGCGCACCAGCGCGTGATTGAAGGCGCTCCCCTCGCCCTGATGCGGCGCGAGGCCGGCGGGCTGCCCGACCCGTCCGGGCGCGCCCAGCCCAGCGAGTGCCGCCCCGACGGCGGGGTCCGCCCGCGTCGCCGCGTCGATCACGGCCCGCACCTGCCGCCATGCCGCGCCGATCGACCCCGCCCCCACCCCCTCCAAACCGCCCGCGCCGAGCGACTTCGTCCGCGCTTCAAAATCCACCGGCTTCACACTCCCCGAGCCGCCCAGATACCCCTCGGCCTCCCGGATCACCGAACCCACCTCATGCAGGATCAACGCAAACCACACCTCGAACGCCTGGTGCGTGCGGATGAACAGCACCTCCTCGTGGCACCAGTTCGGCCCCGTCGGCCAGTCGTCGCCTGGGGCCCAGTTGGCCGGGGTCTGCGGCCAATCGGCCGGGTTCACGCCCCGGGGGCATGCGGTCAAGCGGAGTGATTCGACCATCGCCCGATCGTTGATGTAGCCGGAATAGAGAAGGGGCTCTGAAGGAGTTTGGGTGGCGAGAGGAGGGGGGGGCATGAATCGAGTCTAGCGGCCGGGAAGTGACACACGGGGCCGCCTATGCCCTGCGCCGGGCGTCGAACGGATGTCAAAATGGGCAAGGGTCACTCCTTCCCGCGATTGGCGGGCGGGGTACCCCATTTCGCGGATTCCTGCTTTGGTACTTGCCAGCGGGGAAAAGTCCGCTATCTTCCCACGGGTGCGCTGGCGGCGTGTGCGGCGTGGGTAACACGACTTCATCTTGAGGTTTCGCGGATGGTTGCGGGATGGTCCCGGCCTGTCCGGGCATGGTGCCGATGTTTAGTGAAACCGTGGCCAGTGCGCCTGCGGGCGCGATGGATCTGTTTCGTGCTGACGGGTGCCGTCTCCTTGGCGGCCTCGCGAACCAACGCCGATTTCAGCCACACATTCTTTGAATTGCCCACGGACGTCTCCCTCCGCGGCTCGGCGGGGTTCTGGGAAGGCCTCCAACTCACCTCCTATGCCAGTAGTGCCGGGGGCCTTTGGTTCACTCAACCTCAAGGCGTGGGCGACGGATTTGTCGCTACCTTTCGCATCGTTGGGCAGCCCTACGACGGCGAGGCAGGTTACTCACCCGGCTTCGCGTTCGTACTCCATGACGACCCTCAGGGCATTCAGGCGCTGGGCGAACCGGGCCAAGGGCTCGGCTTTGCCAGCCTGAGTCGTTCGCTCGCCATTGTGTTCGACACAGCACCCGATGCCAATTCCGAGTTTCCCGGGCAGCATGTCGCGATTCGCACGCGCGGCCCGGACACCAACAACACCGCCGTCGACTCGCTCATCGCCGATGCCGATCTCGACGCGCTCGGCTTCGACCTGCTCGACGGCCACGACCACACCATCGCCATCCAATACACCGCACCACTCGGCGACACGCCGGGCGAACTCGCCGTGTTCATCCACGGCATGGTCGTCCTCGCCACGCCCATCGACCTTCGGGCCATCGCACGACCCATCCCCGATGGTGGCGGCGGAATCGACTTTCACGACATCACCAGCAGCGGCTTCGCCTTCGTGGGCCTCACCTCGGGCAGCACCAGTCTCTCCCCGCCCATCACCTTGCTCGATTGGGCCTTCGTGGATGACACCGCCGGCTGCGTACCTCCGCGCTGGTACGGGCTCGATTGGCTCGATGGTGCCGCCGGCGGCAAGGCCCGTATGAGCGTGCAGGCGGTCGGCACCTTTCCGCTCACCTTCCGCTGGTTCCGCGGCACCGAAGTGGTGCAAACCGACCCCGAAGGCCGCATCCAGGGTGTCGGCACCTCCACCCTGCACATCAACAACCTCGGCCCCGCCGACGGCGGCCGATACACCTGCCTCATCATGAGCGCCTGCGGCGTCGTCACCACCGGCGAAGTCGCCATCTTTCCCTGTCGGTCAGACACCAACCGCGATGGCGCGGTCGATCCCGACGACCTGGCCGACTACATCGCCGCGTTCTTCTCGGGCGACCCACTCGCCGACCTCGATCTCGATGGCGAACTCTCGCCCGATGATCTGGCCGACTACATCGGCCTGTACTTCGGCGGCTGCTAACGAACCAACTGAGGCTCACCGCCATCTTTTTCGCGTTTTGGCCAGCCACCCGGGCGATCAACGTCGCATGTGTGGGCGGCATGCACGAGCGTGCCTGACGGCCACCAGCCGCCAGTCCCACCGAACCCCACATCTGGAGTCTGCCATGACACTCGCCCGAACCTCGAGGACTATCGCTGCGCTCATGCTCGCCGCCCTGGCCTCGCCCGCCATGGCCCAGCAGGAGCAGGAACCCAACAACACCAAGCCCACGGCCAACCTCGTCTCTCCTGGTTTCTCCGTCACCGCCGGCACGCTGACCGGCGCAGCCGACTTGGACTGGTTCACCTTCACCCTCACCCAGCCTTCCGCCATCCGCATCGAGTGCATGGCCGCCGGCGACGATAACTGCCTGAACACCGACTTGCTCATCGCGGTATTCAACGCGGCAAGCACCGACCCCATCATGACCATCGTGGGCCTGATGAAGCAGCACGGCGTATCGCAGGTGCCCACCGTGGATGCCAAGGGCCACCCCGTGGGCATGGTGCACGAGATGGATATCTTGCGGGCCCTGCAGGCGGGCACGGTGAAGACCAATGACCCGGCGAAGGCCGTGAGCCACCACCTGGGCGGCTTGATCTATCCGAAGGCACGGATCGAAGAGTTGTACCGCATCTTTGAGACCAACCAGGTGGCCATCGTGGTCGATCAAGAGAAGATCGTGGGCATCATCAGCCAGATCGATGTGATCGAGTTCATGGGCAAGCGGAGCCGGTAGGGGCAGGGGCGGTCAAGCATGCGCATGCCGTTTGTCTCTGGCTGGACGCTTGACCTCGCCCTTGGAGAAGAGCATCGCGTGCTCAGCGCCGCGCTCTAGGCCGAGTGGCTTGCCGTGCAGGCCGCGCAGGTCGATCACCGCGCCGTGCGGAAGGAAGACTTGCTCAAATCGGTCAACGTGGCTGCCCCAGTAGATCATGCAGCACGACATGGGTGCGCCCTTGCCGCCGTCCTTGCCGTCCACGAGGAACTTCAATCGCGTGTCGTAGAGGAACGCGAGGGCGTCGGCGACGCCGAAGACATAGTCCTTCCAGTGCTTGGTGTTGGTGGCCACGGGGACGAGGGCCAGCACTTCCGAGCCGTGCTCTTCGTGGGCGCCAGCGCACTTGCGCAGCCAGTGCTTGATGGTCGTGCCGCGCTCGCGGTCGGCCCCGTAGGGAGGGTTGACGTAGATGGTTGGGTAGTCCCAACTGCTGTGCAGCCCGTCGTGGTCCGGGAGGCGGTATTCGACCTCAGCCTTGACGACCGAGTGCCGGTTGGAGCAGGGGTCCAGGGCGATTCTCCCTCCCAAGACCTCGCGGACGGCACGGACGTATTTCGGCGGCGTACACCACGTCTGACTGATCGAGATGATGCTGCGACCTGCGGTCATGACTGACGAATCCCCTTCCAATCCTTGCCCGCGAGCTTGACCAAATCCGCCTGGAGTTGGTTCAGCGTGCCGCCGCGCGGGGCGATCACGTTGAACCACGACTCGACTTCCTTCTCGTGCAACTCAAAGTAGCGTTTCAAGGCTTGATCGGCCTTCGCGTCGATCTTGACCTTGGTGAAAGAGTTGCCCGTCTTGTCGCCTTGTAACTGGCGAGGAAGGCGTCCTTCGCGGGTTTGAGTTCGGCGACGGGGTTGCGGAGGAGTTTTTCGATGAACTGGGCGAGGCCCGCGTCGGTCAGGAACAGGAGCCAGTCGTAGGAGTGGGCGAGAACCTTGAGTTCCTTATTCTGGTTCTCCGCCGTGAACCAGTTGCCGTGGTTGCTGACCACGCCGACGGTGAGGATGAAGTGGCGGAGCGCATCGGCATCGTTGCCGTCGATAAGTTGGCGAAGGAGCGTGTCGTAGTCACCGGTGCGGAGTTTGCCGCCGCCGATGTCGAGCACGCCCTGCACCTTGCCGCTCTGGAGCCGGAACTTCTGGAGCGAAGACACGGAGCGGGCGACATACGCGCCCTGCTTGGCCTTCTCGATCGTCTGCGGCCCCTTGCGCATCCCTTCTTCGACGCCAACGCGCTTGCACTCGAAGATGGCGAATGGTGCTTCGAGAAGGTCAGTCAGCGCGATGGTGCAACTGTCGGGCTTGGCCGCGTGGATGTGGGCGGTCGTGAAGCCGCCCGCGTGTTCGGCGACGACCGCCGAGTTGCGCATGACGCCGGTGCGGGACAGGAGTTGCTCATCGCGCACGCTGGTCCCGTCGGGCAGTTCCCCGGTGAGTTTCAGGAGTTTCTTGGAGGTGAGGGGCAGCGCGAGCGGCTTCACTGTGACCGACTTCATGCCGACGATCGGATGGACGGAGAACTCGACGTTGTGGGTGATCTCCGGGTTGGCGAACTCGGGCGCGGGGCGCTCGATGGCCGTGGCATCGCGCAATCCCCATGCGCAGAGCGTGTAGAAGGTCACGATCTCGATGAGCGTGCCCAGTGCGCGGCCGGACGCCTTTTTCTTGTCGGCGGCGTAGCCGAAAACCTCGGCGGCGAGCATGTTCTGGAGTTTGTCAACCGACGGATAGGCCAACGATTCTCTCCGTCAGCAAGCACCACGAGGGGATGGAGTCTCGGATGATACCGAACATTCCGCGAATCCGCCGTCTCACCCCTCCACCGGCACCTCCACCCACACCGTCGTCCCGCGTTGCCACACCGATTCAAGCCCCACCTGGCCTCCGAGCGCCAAGGCCGCGTGCTTGACCAGTGACAGCCCCAGCCCGGTCCCTCGGCGTGTGCCCGATGGGCCCGCTGTGCGCGACTGGTCTACCTGATAAAATCGCTCAAACACCCGCGGCTGGTGTTCCAGCGGAATCCCGATGCCCGTGTCGATCACTTCCAGCCGCAACGACGCCTGCCGTTGGCCCTGAGCGTCACCCATACCACCCGCACCGCCACTCCCACCTCCGCCACTTCGCGTCCCAACAGCATCCTTCAGCATCGCCCGCACCCGGATCGGCTCCCTCTCCCGCCCAAACTTCGCGGCATTGTCGATCAGGTTCCGCAGGACCAGTTCCAGCAGGGCTCGATCGGACTTCCACTCGCCGCTCCCGCTCGTCAGGGCTTCATCAATCTCGAACGCCAGGGTCTGCTGGCGGGCCCCGAGCGTGTCGGCGAAAGCCTCCTCCAGGCTCGCGGCAAGGTCGTTCCAATCCACCGGCGCGAGGTTCGCCGGCATCTCGGGCGATTCCAGCCGGGAGAGTTCAATCAGGTTCCGGGTCAGCCGCTCCAGCCGCTGGCAGTGGGAGGCGATCATGGCCAGCAACCGGGTTCGCATGGCCGGGTCGTCGGCACCGCCATCCCCCAGGGTCTCGGCGGCTGCCTGGATCGCCGCGACGGGCGTGCGCAATTCGTGGCTGGCGCTGGCGACAAAGTCCGTCCGCGTGCGGGCCGCGTTCGCCAACGTCGTCACATCCCGCAGCACCAGCACCACGCCGAAGACGCCCTCGCCCCACGCGGGCGGCAAGGGTGCCGCGCTGATCTGATAGACGCGAGAGCCCGATGCAGTCGTGAGCAGCACCTGCCCGGTGGTGCTCCGTCCTTGTCGCGCCGCAGCGTGCAGGCCCAGCACCTCGGCCCGGGTGAAAATCTCGCGCACGCTTCGGCGGCCCAGCCCGCCGGGCGGCGCGCCGAGCATCACCTCGGTAGGCCGATTGCACATCAGCACCTTGTCTTCGTCGTCGGTCACGATCAGCGGCTCGCCCAGCGCATCCATCAGCGACTCGAGATTGCGGGTCTTCTTGGCGAGTTCCTTCAGTTGCGCGGACAACTGGTCGCGGAGCGAGTCGATCGCTGGCCCGAGATCGCCGAGCGGATCGAGATCCATGGTCGCGCGCGTGGGGCCACCCGATTCTGGCCGCGCCAGCGCAGCCAGTTTCGCCGCGCGCTTTCGCCAGGATGAGAGCGTCACCACAGTCGCGCCTGCCGCCACGGAGGCCAGCCCACCCGCGCACACGACCAGTGGCCAACCAGCAAACCCGAGGTGCGCAGCGATGCCCACCCCTGTGGCCACCACAAACGGAACCGCGATCAGCAGGCGGGCAGCGCCGGTCATGGAATCAGCCTAGCGATCAACCACGGGTGACGAGGCCCGGACACGCACAGAGTCGTTCGAGCCCGCGCTGCACAATGAGAATGAAGGCCGTCACTCCACGTCCAGCGGTTGGAGCGTCTCGGACATCTGGTAGCCCACGCCACGCACGGTGCGGATCATGCCCCCCGCGATGCCCAGTTTCCGCCGGATCGCCGCGACGTGCACGTCCACGGTCCGGGTTGTGATCACGATGCCAGGGCCCATAACCCGGGCGATCAAGTCTTGCCTGGAGACCACGCGCCCCGGCGCCTGCAGCAGGGCCACGAGCAACTTGAACTCCGTCAGCGTCATCTTCGCTTCGTTCTCTTCTACCAATATGCGATGGGCCGAGAGGTCGGCGACAATCGGACCAACCGTGATCTTGCGGTTCCCCGCGGACCCGCTTTGGCCGGCGCTCCCGGTCTCAGCCCGCCGCAGCAGCGCGGCCACCCGCGCCACGAGCACCTTGGTGGAAAACGGCTTAGTGACGTAGTCATCAGCCCCCACGCTCAGACCGGCGAGTTGGTCGGATTCCTCGGCCTTGGCGGTGAGCATGATGATGGGAACCGCAGCGGCGGTCGGATCAGTGCGAAGCGAGCGGGCGATCTCGATTCCACTCATTCCGGGCAGCATGATGTCAAGAATAGCCAGATCGGGTGGGTTTTTGATTAGGTGCGCAGAGGCTGCGCGGCCATCATGAAAAACCAACGGCTGGTACCCGGCGCGCCGCATGGCAAAGGCTACCAGTTCGGCGAGATCGCGTTCATCTTCGACGATGGCGATGGTCTTGGCGGTGGTCATGTATTCCCCGCAAGTTCAGCAATGACAAGGTGTTACGCGACGAAATCGGTTGCTCATAGACCCTCTGTGAAAGGGCTTTCGGCCGGTTTGTAAAGGGTACCTGCCCGGGTCGCGCGAAGGAGGAAAACAAGCGCAAAAGTCGTGCAAAGGCGGTGCTGCCGGGCGTGGGTAAAGGGGGCGAAAAGGAAAAGAATTGGGGTAAAGCGTGACGGCGGCCGATGATTCGATTCTGCGGGTTTGCGTTTGCTAATGGGGGGGCGTACACTCCGGCCCGTCATTGGGATGGGAACCCGAGCCTCTGGGCAGTCTGGGGGTTTCGCAGAAAGGGCCCGAGAACACAAATCCCGGAAGTTTGATGGGGTCTGTGTGAGCGGGTGAGTCAGGTTGGTAAGGACTAGCCACCGGTGCCAAGGGGCCGGTGAGACCCGAAAGGGGC
Organism: uncultured Phycisphaeraceae bacterium; assembly: GCA_964588585.1. GTDB lineage: Bacteria > Planctomycetota > Phycisphaerae > Phycisphaerales > UBA1924 > JAEUIX01. The sequence goes on along the minus strand of CAZPPX010000031.1, from coordinate 18,949 downwards.
CGAACGGCAGAGGCCTTGTGGGCGTGCCGACGGCAGTTGAAACGGTTAACAGGTGGGACGCGGCGAGACGAGCGTTCCGAAATTGAAGATCAATCGTCTCATGCAAGGAGTCAGGAATGAGTCAGACCAAGGCCTTGTTTGTGCTCGCGGGTAGCGTGCTGTCGTTCGGCGCGTCGGCCCTCGCGGCTGAGCCCGCCGCCAACCGCGACGAGATCCGCGCCATCGTCGCCGAGATGCTCGCCGATGCCGAGACCCGCAGCAGCCTGCTGCAGGGTGGCGGCACCGCCGGTCGCGACGAGAAGGGTTTCTTCATCGGTTCGGGCGATGGCAACTACAAGTTGAACATCGGCGGATATGTGCAGAACACCTACTTCCTCAGCTTCCGCGATGACGAGAACGCCGACGGCAACGCCGGTGTTGGCCAGCCCGATGAGTTCGACGGCGGCTTCCAGATCAAGCGCGCCCGCCTCGAGTTCACCGGCAACATCATCTCGCCCGACCTCAAGTTCGGCATCACCGAGGAAATCTCCAACGGTGCCGCCGGCACCGCGTCCCTCAAGGACGCCTGGTGGGATTACTCCTTCGGCAACGGCTGGTACATCAAGGGCGGCCAGTACAAGCTCGGGTTCCTCCGCGAAGAGATAATCGCCGATCCCTATCAGTTGGCCACCGAGCGCTCCGTCGTGAACTCCGTGTTCACCCAGGACCGCAGCCAGGGCATCCAGTTCGGCTACCGCGATGAGCAGTTCCGCTGGTCCTTCGACTTCAGCGACGGCCTCAACAGCAACAACACCACCTTCACCACCGCTCCCGCGCTCCCCTCGACCGCGGCCGAGACCGACTTCGCCTTCACCAGCCGCTTCGAGTGGAACTTCATGGGCAACGTGAAGACCCTCCGCGACTTCACCAGCATGTCCGACGGCGAGTGGGCCGCCCAGGTCGGCGCCGCCATCCACTTCCAGCAGAGCGCCAACACCCAGCTCAACACCGATCGGGACACCGACTACCTCTCCTACACCGTCGACTTCCAGATCGAAGGCGCTGGCTTCAACGGCTTCATCGCCTTCGTCGGCAACAACACCGAGATCACCAACCCCGGCGCGGCCGAGACCGACGCCGACGACTACGGCCTCGTGGCCCAGATCGGCTACCGCTTCGACAAGATCGAACCCTTCCTCCGCTACGAAGGCATCTACCTCGATGATGACGCGGACACTGGCCGCGTGATCCCCGCCACCGGCGACGAGAACATCAACTTCATCACCTTCGGCGCCAACTACTACTTCGCCGGTCATGCCGCGAAGTTCACCGTCGACGCCATCTGGAGCTTGGATGCCACCAACATCGCCGGTATCGGCGGCGTGCCGGTCGGCGTCGGCTCCTACATCGGCTCGAGCACCGGCCTCCGCGGCTCGAACGATGACGGCGAGGCCGTCCTCCGCTTCCAGTTCCAGTTCATGTTCTGATCCCGGGAACCTGTTCCGAAGATCAGATCATCGATCTGGCCTTGCATGAGAGTGACTCGCCGCCCGGCTCCCATCGGAGCCGGGCGGTTTTGTTTTTGGATTGCCGACTGTGTTACCCACCCCGATCCGAACGGAGAATATGGGCAGTTGTGATGGCGAGATGGAGGGGGAGGTGGAGAGGTGGCTAATCCAGCGCCGCGCGCCCATCAAACGCCTCCGGAATCACCTTCCGGGCCGCATCGCGCAGGTACGCCAACACCGCCGTGTCGGATTCCATCGCTCCAGCCTTCTGCGCCACGGCCTCGCACTGGGCGATCGTCACGCTCCGCAGCAGCCGCTTGAGCGACGGCAAGGCCGAGTGCGTGACCGAGAGCGTGCGCAGGCCCAGGCCCAGCAGGAGCATGGTCAGCACCAGGTCGCCGGCAGATTCGCCGCAGCAGGAGACCGGGATGTTGTGCCGCTTGGCGGCATCCACGGTCATCGCGATCAAGCGGATCACCGCCGGGTGAGCGGGGTTGTAGAGGTCGGCCACGCCCTGATTGCCGCGGTCCACCGCGAGGGTGTACTGCACCAGGTCGTTGGTGCCGATGGAGAAAAAATCGGCCTGCTGGGCAAACTGATCGGCCATGAGGGCCGCGGCGGGCACCTCCACCATCATGCCCACGGGTACGTTGCGGTTGTGGGGAATCTTCTCTTCGACGAGGTCGTCGGCGACATCGTTGAGCAGGAACTTGGCCCGGCGGAACTCATCGTGATTGGTGATGAGCGGGAACATCACCTTGACCGGCCCGAGTGCGGCCGCACGCAAGATTGCCCTCAACTGGGTCTTGAACTCCGGGATGTTCCGCAGGCAGTAGCGGATCGACCGCAGGCCCAGGAAGGGGTTGCGTTCCGGGTCTTCCGCCTGTTCCTGCGTGTACTTGTCCGCACCCAGGTCCAGCGTGCGGATGGTCAGCGGCCGGCCGCCCAGGCGCGTCACGCACTCGGCGTACGCCTTGTAATGCTCATCTTCGGTCGGGGGCGCGCCGCCCTCGGCCCGCGCGAGGTACAAAAACTCGGTGCGATACAGGCCCACACCCGTGCCGCCGCTCTCGATGACCGACGGAATCTCCTCGGGAATCTCGATGTTGCCAAGCAGTTCGACGGGCACCTCATCAAGCGTGAGCGCCGGCAACTTGGCCAGTTCGCCCAGCGAGATGTTGAACAGCCGCTGCTGCTCGATGAAGCCTTTGTAGCGTTCCAGCGTGGCTTCATCGGGGTCGATGATGACCTCGCCCCGGTCGCCGTCAACGATCACCGGCGTGCCATCGACGACATGCTCGGCGGCCTCGTGGCAGCCCACGACCGCCGGGATGCCCAGGGCCCGGGCAAAGATGCCGGTGTGCCCCGTCTTGCCGCCCGCTTCGGTGACAAACGCCTGCACATGGCTGCGGTTGAACTGCGCGGCCTGAGAGGGCGTCAGGTCGCGGGCCACCACCACCGCGCGGTGCTTGAGGTGTGAGAGGCGGGAGCCGTGCTCGCCGATCAGGTGCTTGAGCACGCGGGCCGTCAGGTCGTGCACGTCGTCAACCTTGGTGCGGAACGCGGCATCGGGCATCGCGGTAAACCGCTCGGCCACCTGCTGCATCGACGACCACACGGCAAACTCCGCCGTCACCATCTGGTCGTCCACCAGATCGTGCATGGGCTTGGTCAGGCTCTTGTCGGCGAGCATGCCCAGGTGAAAGGCGAAGATCTTGGCGGCCTCGTCGCCCAGTTCGTGGGCCGTGCGGAGGCGGAGTTGGGCCAGGTCATGGATCGAGGCGGAAAGGGCGGCATCCAGCCGGGCATGCTCATAGGCGACACGGTTGGGCGCGACGGTGCGGCGGGCGATGCGACGCCGCTGGTCGTCGATGACGAACACCTCGCCGATAACGATGCCCGGGGAAACCGCGATGCCTTTGAGGCTGTTCATGAGCCGGGCATGGTAGCGGCAGAGGGTTGACAGCGCTCTGCAGATGGGACAGGCGACCTCGGATCATGAGCCCTGGGCGCGGTAGCCTTTGGGCATGATGACGCTTCATGCCCGGCTGATCTACTCGGTTCTCTGGGCGGCCATAGCCAACCTGTCCCTTGCGTTTCAGGTCTCAGCCCAACTCACGCCCGCGCGGACGTACTACCCCGTCGGTGGTCGAATCGAGGTTTCGGCCAGCGTGCCCGAGCCCTGGGCGGACGCACCGCCCGGCACGAACGCAGCCAGCCCGGACCTCCACATCGCGCTCTACCTGCCCCAGTTCAAAGACCCGATCGAGATCGCCAGCGTGATCCCCGGGGTCGTCGATCTCGCCGCCCTCTTTCCGCGGCTGTGGAAAAACGACAAGCCCGAGTTGCTGCGGGCGCAGTTGCGCGTCGGCAGCACGTCGCTCGGCCCGCCGCTCGTGCTTCAACCCATGACCGCACCGGCCCGCGCGACGCCCGCCGACCCGACCGGCGTGCGACAGCGCTTCGCGCCCGGCACCCCCGCGTACTTCGGCGGGCTACGCGTGTACGTTGACAAGCGAGTGCTGATGACCACGACGCTGGGCGAGATGGAGATCGCGCTCAAGCCGGAAGCCGCGCCGAACACGGCATGGAACTTCCGGCACCTGGTCGAGGGTGGCTTCTACAACGGCTTGACGTTTCATCGGCTGATCGTGGGCGACACGCCGGAAAACGGCTATGTGGCCCAGGCCGGCGACCCGATGGGCACGGGCGAGGGGGGGCCGGGGTACTCGATCCCGCTGGAATCCAGCAACCTTCCGCACGACGTGGGCGTGGTCTCCATGGCCAGGCTTACCGCGCCAGACACGGCGGGCTCGCAGTTTTTCATCTGCCTGTCGCGGGCGCGATGTGCCGCGTTGGATGGTGGTTATGCCGCGTTCGGGCGCGTGGTGCGAGGGATAGAGGTCGTGCGGGCGATGGCAGGGGCAGCGGTCGACCCGCGCGACAAGCCGATCAAGCCGATTGTGATCCAGCGCGCGAGACTGATCGACGCGCCGCCGATGGGTGTGGATATTGATGTGCCGGTGACGGAGAAGAAGCCCGCACCCGAACCTGCGCCCGAACGGTGACGCATTCAGGCCCGGAGGGCCGCGATTGGATAGCCGGGGGTGAAGCGACGAGTCCGCGAGGAGCGGAACCCCCGGTATTCGGAAAGATGTGGCGAGCCCTGAAAGGGCGGCATCCATTGGGTCGTTGGGACAATGTCGCCCCTTCCGGGGCGCTGTCGCACGCAGACCGCTCCCCGGGGGCTGACGCCCCCGGCAAGCAAAGATGGCCCTACGGGCCTCTCGAATGGCACGATTAACCGAGCGCAGACTTTCCTCAGGCCGCCGACCCGATGTCCTCAACCAGCGAATACTGGTCGAGGTTCAGGAAGATGATCTCGCCGTCGGTCTTGCGGAGCACCAGGCGATCAAGCCACAGGCGATCATCTTTGGCGTGGGCGTACCACGAGCCGGTTTTGGACTGTTCGTAACGCACCACAGTGCCTTCGACGGCGGTCGAGAAACTGGTGTCCTGCGCCGGGCGTGGCACCTGCTGCGTCACGCGGACACGAACCCCGGGCTGGTAACGCTCACTGGGCATGGGGCGGAGTGTATCCGGCGAGGAGCCGGGTGCGAAACGTGCCGAACTACGCGATTCAGACCCGGGCGCCCTCAGCCGCGAGAACCGCGTTGCGGAAGATCGTCAGGCCCGGGGTCGGCCCTTGGCGAACCGACGGGTCCAGCCGCGTCCAGAAAGGGTGACGCGACCAGTCGAGATAGCGCTCGGGATGGGGCATAAGGCCGAAGATGCGGCCTGTGGGATCGCAGATGCCCGCGATGCGTTCGCGCGAGCCGTTGGGGTTCTCGCCATCGCGATAGCGCAGCGCGATCTGGCCGTTGCCTGCGAGCCGGTCGATCACTTCGGGCGGGGCCTCGAAGCGGCCCTCGCCGTGGCCGATGGGCAGGCGGAGCAGGTCACCGGCTGATTGAGCCGGGAAGGCGTCGTGCAGGCCACGGGTCCAGAGGCAGACCGTCTCGGCGGGCACCTCGATGCCGAACCAGTTGTCGATGAATCGTCCCTGGGCGTTGAAGGTGAGCGCCACCTCCTGAGGCGGAGCGTTTTGATCGGGCCACTGGCCATCATCGGGCCCGGGGAGCAGGCCGGCCTGGGCGAAGACCTGGAAGCCGTTGCAGACGCCGAACATCAGGCACCCACGCCGGGCGGCTTCGCGCAGCGCGGGATACAGCCGTTGCCGCATCCGCACAGCGACGATGCGGCCCGAGGCGATGTCATCGCCGTAAGAGAAGCCGCCCGCCACAGCGAAGATGTCGGCCTCGTCCAGCAGAGTCGGGCGATCGATCACGCGGTCAAGATGCACAAGCGTGGTGGACGCCCCGGCGAGGTCGAACGCGCGCACCAGTTCGGCGTCGCAGTTGGTACCAGGGGCGCGGAGGATCAGGGCGCGGGGCATGAAGGGAGGGTATGCGGCCATTCAACCATCATCGTCGCCTGATCGCCTTCCCCGCGTAGTGCAGCACCAGTTCCAGTTCCTTCGGCGCCAGCACACGATACAAGCCCAGGCACGTCGCGCCGCTGCACAGGCACATCGCGATTCCTTGCGCGATCATGTTCGTCCGCAACCACGGCACTTGCCGCAGCGCGAAATACACACCCACCACACCCACCAGCCCCACCACCGCCGGTGCCGCAAACAAGCGCAGCACCTCGCGGACCGTGCCCCCGAGCGGGCGGATGGCCACCAGCGGATCGACCAGGCCGATGAACAGGTACACCCCAGCCACCGCGATGGCCACGGTGACACCGCCTTGGGCGTGCCCGCGCGTCGCGGCAAAGGCGATGGCCCCCACGAACAGCGTCGCGTGCAGGGCGTGCATCAACAGGGCCATCCGGAATCGGCCTTGCGCCTGCATGAGGCTCTTGCTGCTCGGCCAGATGACGACAAACGCCATCGCGATCGACAGCACCTGCATGATCGGGATCGAGCCGAGGTACTTCGGATCGCACGCGAGCACGATGAACGGCTCCGCCAGCGCCCCTTGCAGCAGGCACGCGGGCACCGCGATCATGTTCAGCAGCCGCCCTGAGGCCAGGAACGTGCGCTTGAGCCGCGCCGGGTCGTCCTGCATCGTGCTCAGCACCGGGAAAATCACCGAAGCGATGTTCTGCGTCAACATCACGGCAGTGATCAGCGACAGGTTGAACGCGAACGAATACAGCCCCACAACATCCTCGGCATACGCAAACCCAAGCGCAAAGAGCGAGCCCTGGCTGATCACGAGTCCGAAGATCGACGACGCGAAGAGTTTGCCAGCGTCCGGCCCGAGAAACCGCCACAGCCGCACGCGCGGGCGCGGCGGCCACCGCACCGGTGGCCGGGCCGCCAGCCACAAGGCGACGCACCGGAACGCGGCAAACACCGGCACCGGCAGCGCAAGGGCGTACGCGCCATACTCGGTGTGGCCCGCGCGATGCAGGATGAACGCGATGGCGATCTGCGCGACCAGCAAGCCGGTGCCACGAACAAACTCGATGACCGCCAGGGCGCGGAAGCGCAACTGGCATTGCAGCATGGCCTCGGGCACGATGGCGAGGCCAAAGAACGGTGCGGCCAGGGCCAGGATCAGCAGCAGGTCGAGCACGACCGGGCTCTGCCACTTCAGCGCCGCCCACGGCCCGCTCGCGACCGTGAGCCCAGCCGCGACGAGCCCGAGCACGATGGAGAGGGAGAGCGCCGGGTGATCCCACTGAGGTGATCGCGTGCGGCGCTGCACCAGCACCTCGCGCAGGCCCGGCTGCTGAAGAAAATTGGTGAACGCGGCCACGCCCAGGGCTAGCGTCATCTGCCCGAGATGCTCGGGAGCGATGAGCCGAGTGAGATACAGCGTGCCGAAGAGCGAGATGACCTTGTACCCGACGGTCTGCGCCAGCACCCAGCCCATGCCCCGCGCGGTCTGCCGAGCAAGATGGGCGTCGTCGGGGTGATGCGCAGGAGGGGGGGTGGGGGAGGGGGGGTTGGGTGAAGCGTCGGGCACGAGGATTCCAGTGCGCGTTCAGCAGTGATCGCGCTGGCCCGAGTTTACGAGGAAACGCGATGCGGAGTTCGGGTGGGGATGGGAGTGCTAAACGACCCAGCAGCGGTGTGCCACTGGCGTCGCGGCGCTTTGGCCGCGTCGCCAGTGCTTGGAAAACGCTCGACTGCCCCGCGCACTGACGAGCCCGCAGAGTGGGGGGGCCGGTCACCGTCCGTCGCACGTCGGCCCTCACTCCCACCGCGTCACATGCCAGTTCTTCTTCCCGCGGCGGATCAGGATGGTGCCGTGCAGCAGGTTGGCGGCGGTCAGGCGATCGGCCAGCGTGGCTTTCTGGCCGTTGATCGCGACGGAGTTGTCGGTCAGGGCCTGGCGGGCTTCGGTCTTGCTCTTGCAGACGGTCTGGGCGAGCAGGTCGATCAGAGCGAGGCCTTCGCCATCGAGTTGTGCCCGCGCGTGGGTGGAGGTTGGTGCCGAGGCAAACACCTCCGGGAGCAAGCCCGCGGGTAGGTCGGCCACGTCGCCGCTGAACAGGGCCGCGGCGGCCTTCTCGGCGGCCAGACGCTCGGGCTCGCCGTGGAGCATGTCCACCAGGTTGCGTGCCAGCGTGCGCTGGGCGATACGTGTCGCGGGGCTCTCCTTCTGCTGGAGCATGACCGCGGCCACCTCGGACTGCGACAGGAACGTGAAGGTCTTGAGGAACCGATCGACGTCGTCATCGGGGATGTTGAGTAGGAACTGATAGAGGGCGTAGGGGCTGGTGCGCGCGGGTGAGGTGTCGTTGTCGCCCTGACGCGCGGTGAGCCAGATGGTGCCGGATTCGGTCTTTCCGTATTTGGTGCCGTCGGCTTTGGTGAGGAGGGGGGTGGTGAGGCCAAAGGCGGAACCGCCCTGCTCCTCGTCATGCACGCCCGTAAGACTGCCCGGCAAGTCCGGATCTGGTTCTGATGCGATCCACAAGAGATCGGAGGCTCGAGCTTCGAGCTCCGCAGCCTCGCTCTTCTTTCCCGCGCTTCGTAATGAAACTGCTCGGGACATCAGGCTCGCTGCCTGCTGTTTCATTTCAGCAAGCGAACGACGAATAAAGTCAGTTCCCGCAACGATGTTGCCCCATTGGTCTGTCGCGCCCATTTGGAACGTGACCGGACCCTGAAGGCCTGATTCGTGCCAGCGAGCGCGGAGTTGGTAGAAGTCATACGCCTGCAAAATCATGTACGAAAACTCGGTGTACGAGATCCCCTGCTCGCGGTTGTTCAGCCGCTCTTTCACCGAGTCCTTCTGGATCATCATGTTGACCGAGAAGTGTTTGCCGATGTCGCGGAGGGCGTCGATATAGCGGAGTTCGCCGAGCCAGTCGAGGTTGTTCACGATCGTCGCCCGGTTGGCCGCGGCAGCGCCAAAGTTCAGCACCTTGGCAAACAGGCGACCCTGGGCCGCCACGTTGGCCGCGACCTGTTCCTTGGTACGCAGTTCGCGCTCGGCCGACTTGCCAGAGGGGTCGCCGATCAGGCCCGTGCCGCCGCCGCCCAGCACGATGGGGGTGTGCCCGGCACGCTGAAAGAAACCCAGCAGCATGATGGGCACCAGGTTGCCGATGGTGAGCGAATCAGCGGTCGGGTCAAAGCCGATATAGGCGCGGATGTCGGCAGGCTTGCCGGCGCTTTCCGCCCCGTGCAGGTGCACATCCAGCCCATCGGCATCGGTGATCTGCGCGATCAGCCCGCGCCAGTGCAGTTCGCGGAGGAAGAACGACTTGAACTCAGGAAACGCCTCGGGCATAGAGGCAGGATATGGGCTGCCACCTCGGTACGAGGACCGGATGAGCGTGTTGGCAACTGTTGGCGAACATACTATTTGGCCTCGCCGGCAGCCTCCCGAGGAGCCTCAGAATGGCCTGTTCCAAGCACGGTTGCGGTTGCGGTCCCAAGTCGGCCAAGCCCGTGGGTGACCACGAAGGGCCTTCGCAGGAGGACATCATCCGCTTCGGCAACGTCACCCGAACCTGCCCGGCGTGCAAGAAAGAGGTCTTCGACGACGTGGACGTCTGCTATCACTGCGGCGAAGCCATCGAAGCGTCGCGCCAGGCCAAGGGCGGCACCCCCGTCTGGGCCATGATCACCGCCGGTGTGCTGCTGGCCGGGTTCGTCGCGATTTTCGTGCTGCGCTGAGCCGTTACGGGTAGAGACGCTGCGCCGGCGTGGGCGCGCCGGATTCCGGCGGCTCGGCAGCCGACGCTTCGGGCTCGTCGTTTTCGGGAGCCGCGGCCTTCGCGGCCAGCTCCACCTTCTGCTTCTTGTCCGGGTCGGCAATGGCCATGCGAGGACGGCCGGTCACCAGGATGAGCCGTGCCCACAGGAGCAGGCCGAAGGCCATCACCGCGAGGGAGAAGAAGGTCAATCGGCGGGAAAAGCGCGCGGTGAAGGGCTTCACGCCCTGCGTATCGAACGACGGGCCCCGCGCGTCAAGCCTGGCAATCTGGCTCGCCACATGTTGCGCGGTTCTCGGTCCCCCCAATCGGTGCGGTCAGGCGGAGCGGGCGGTCGGTCTTTACCCTTACGCACTTCCACTCTCCCATCTGATCGAGGACAATATGAAGGAAGGGCGCGAGAAGCAGGTCGGTCGAAAGTGCGCAGCAAGGGGAATCCAACCGAAAACGGCGGGCGTAGACAGCAGTAGACCAAGCGGTTCTCGTGCCCCTGCGGGGCTCGTGAAAATCGGAGAGACGCCATGAACGCTCATACCCCTCGTTCCACCTCCGCCTTGTTGCTCGCCGCGGCGCTCAGCGGGCTGCTGATGCCGGGGCCGGCTGTTCAGGCTTCGCCAGACGGCCTCTCGTTCGCGTTTGGGTACTCCACGGGCGGATGGCGAGGCGATTCGATTGGGGTTGGGTTTTCATGGACCGAAGCCTGGCGTCGCCCGTGGTATTCCGGGTGCGGGTCACTGGTGTGGGACGACGCCGATCACGCCCACGAGAACGATGCGTATCTGCTCGCTGGCGATTCTGATTGGGTGACCCCGGTGTATGCGTCGTATGTCGTCGTGCCCGCATACCCGCATCACTATGCCCGTCCCTGGTACTGGCGGCCGGTCGTCACGCCCGCGTGCGCGCCGGTCTATGCCTACGACCCCTCCTGGTACGGCGTGGAACCTGCGTATTCGTCGGTCTCGTATTCGAGTGGGGTTTCCTTCTCGTTTTCATTGGGTCATTCGAACCATTGGCGGCGTTCATATGCCGCGGCCCGGTGGCACGATGGCTTCACCCGCGGGTACGACCACGATGACCGCTGGCGTCGAACCGACTGGAATGACCACCGCGACGGACGCGGGCGCGGGTACGCCCGCGATGATCGCACCACGATCATCAACAATGGGACGATCATCAACAACAGCAGCGGCGGTCGAGGCGTGGTTGGCCCGATCCCACCGCCCGTTCGCGACGAGCCCGGTGTGACGCCCGCTGCTGGAGGCCGTCCGCTGCGCGGGAATCCCTCGGTCGGCCCGATGCCCGCCGCCGCCCCGCGCCCCATTCCGCAGACTGGGGGTGGCAAACCCAGCACGACACCCGTGAGGCGGCCGCTCAATGGTGGAACGGACGTGAAGCCGTCGGCACCAGCACCAACCCCCTTCACGAGCCCAGCGCCCAAGCCAACACCCACCCCAATACCGACTACAAGCCCGATGCCCGGCACCAAGCCCAGCGTGGGACCGTCGGCACCGTCCAAGCCCTCGAACCCGGTGGTGACACCCGCGCCGTCGAAGCCGATCGTGACCCCGCCGGCACCCACGACGCCGCGCCCCGCGCCGAAGCCATCGGCTGAACCCGGTCCGCGTCCGAGCCCCGGCCCGAGCAAGCCCTTCGTCACGCCCACCCCGACTGGGCCGAAGGCCCCTTCGGCACCGGCCCCGCCGAAGCCGACGCGTCCGCTGAACAAGCCCGGCGCTGAACCGGGCAAGGGTGTGTCTCCTGCACCAATGCCTGCGTCACCCAAGCCGAGCGTGATGCCGAAGGAGCGGGACACGCCCGCGCCGAAGCCGACGATGTCGCGCCCACCCAGCCCGTCGCCGAAGATGGATCAGCCGCGCCAGCCCGCACCGCGGCCCACGGTGAGCCCCGCGCCGAGCAAGCCCGCGATGTCGAAGCCTTCACAGCCTTCAGGGCCGCGCCCGCAGCCGAGCGGGAAGCCTCAGTCCGGGCCGAGCCAGGACCGCAGGACGGCAAGAAGTAACGCGAGCATGGTCATGCTTTGATGCGAGCGCCGCGGCTTGCTAGGGATAGACTCCCGCAATGCCCATCGTTCCGCTGCCGCAGTTTGAGGAAGACCTGAAGGCCGATCAGGAGGCGTATGCCAAACTGCAGCCGCCCAAGAGCATGGTGGTGCGCTTCGGCGTGACGCGGATGGTGGGCGAGTTCTTCTACGACGGCGACGCCAAGCCCGGGTGCGGGTCCAAACTCGTCGCCCGCACGCATCGCGGCACCGAACTGTGCGAGATGCTCACGAGCACCTGCCCCAACGCGGGCTGCTCCAAGAGCGTGAGCCGCAAGGAGATGCTGCAGTTCATCGAGAACTCCGGCGGACGCGATTATCCGTTCTTTCAGGAGGGTCGCATCCTGCGGGTCGCGACCATCGACGACCTGAACAAGCAGTCGGCGCTGGAGGATGCCAAGCACGGACACGTTCGGCGGGCGCGAGCGATGGCCGAGCACCTGCGGCTGCCGCTGAAAGTGGTGGACGCGGAGGAACTGCTCGGGGGCGAGCGGCTGACGTTTTACTTCACGGCGACGCAGGACGAACAGACGCGGGTGGATTTCAGGCCCCTGGTGATGGAACTGGCGTCGGTTTACAGCACGCGGATCGAGATGCGGCAGGTCGGCGCGCGGGACGAAGCACGCCTGACGGCAGATTACGAGAAGTGCGGGCAGCACTGCTGCTGCAAGCAGTTCCTCAAGGTGCTCAAGCCCGTGAGCATGAAGCAGGCGAAGATCCAGAAGGCGACGCTCGACCCGCTGAAGATCTCCGGCCGATGCGGACGGCTGATGTGCTGCCTGCGTTATGAAGAGAGCACCTACGACGACCTTCGCAAGCGTCTGCCCAAGAAGAAAACGCGGGTCATGACTCCCGACGGGCCGGGGCTGGTGCTCGACTCGCAGATTCTGACCCAACTGGTGCTGGTGCTGGTGGATTCGACCAACGAGACCGCGGCCTATCCGCTGGAATCGCTTGACCTGAACCCAGCGGCGGGTGCGCCAGCGTCGCCAGGCGGGGGCGATGACGATGACGGGCCAGGTGAGCCCGGGAGTGGGTCGGTTGGCGCACCCGGCGCACCGGGCGGCATGGGTGGTGCGCCGGGTCTGGGTGGGCCGGGCGGACAGGGTGGTGCGCCGGGTGGTCAAAGGCGCGGCGGGCCGCCGGGACCTTCAGGGCCGCAGGGTCAACGCGGTGGCGGAGGCGGGGGTCCACCTCGACAGGGTCCGCCATCACAAGGCCCGCGCGGCGGGCCGGGGGGACCGGGCCCGAGTCGTGGCGGCGGTCACGATCGGAGCGGAGGCGGACCGAATCGCGGACCGGGCCCGAACCGCGGACCGGATGGACGAGGGCCGGATGGTCGGCGAGGCCCGGACGGACCGGGGCCGTCATCGGGTCCACCGGACCAGCGTGAGCCAGATCGAGGACCCGGGGGATCGCCCCCTATGCCTCCCACTCCTCCGCCGATTCCTCCTGCGGGCCCTGAACAGCCGAACTAACTTGTCGAGACTGCGCGATTCGTGCTTGCCAGCCAGAACATGGCATCAACACAGGCATGATCGGGGCGGGGATACCGTTAGACGCGGAAAGGAGTCCACCCATTTCCTCTCAACACTTTGGCTCGGTGCGGGCCGCGCACCTGAGGCTCCTGGCGTGTGCCGGGCTCGCGATGACGATCGGCTCGATGGCACCCGCGGCTGACGGCGCGGACAAGGCCAAGCAGCAACCCGCCGGCATTCCCGGGGCCCAGGAACCGATGCCCGCGCCCAAGGGCATTCCGGGTGCCGAGCAACCCGCCGCGCCCGGCTCCAGGCCCGCCAACCGGCCCGCGTCTGGCGCGGGCGCGAAGCCTCCCGCTGGCGGGACGAAGACGCCTCCTCCGGGCACGAGCGGCAAGTCGGGTGCGGAGATCGAGCGTGCCGAGGGGCGCGTCGTGGATGGCAAGTTCCGCTTCGGGCCATATGCCGAGGGCGTGAAGGTGCAGTTCCTGATCGATTCGATCCTGGACTTCGCCAAGATTCCCAACGTGATCATCACCGACAAGAGCATCACGGAAAAGGAAGTGGTGCTGACGCAGGAGATCGTGCTGCCGGTGGACAAACTGGTGGACTTCCTGATCGTGCTGCTCGAGCAGAACAACGCGACGCTGGTGAAGGAAGGCGAACTGCACTTCATCGAGAATCGCACGGACCTGAGCCCGAATATCGAGAATCACAAACTGGCGACCACGCAGATCATCCCCACGCGGGGTCTGCGGCCCAGTTCGCTGCAACAGGCGATTCAGATCGCGCTGCGGGGCGGCGCGGGTGGGGGCGGCGGCGGCGCGGTCACGCCTCCCGGTGCGGGTGGCGGCGGCGGGGGTGCGGGCGGGGGTGGGGGGTCGATCGCGTTTCTTGATGACCTCGGCGCGATCCTGATGACCGATTCGCCCCGGCGCATCGCGCAGGTGACGCGGATGGTAAACCTGCTGGTGCAGGAGCAGGAAAAGCAGGACATCAACCGAATCGACGTAAAACACATCTCCGCGGCATCGGCCCGGCAGCGGCTGCTGGAACTGCTGGGGCGGCCCCAAGGTGGCGGAGCCGGGGGCCGCGATCTGCAATCACAAGTGCAGGCTCAGGCGCTCGCCCAGGCGCAGGGCCTTCAGGGCGGCGGCCTGGCCGGGAGCCAGGCTCTCTCGAACATCGCCGACCGTCTGGTGCCCGACACCAAGAGCAACGTGCTGATCTTCCGCGGGCGCGAGGACGAGACCGCGTTCATCCGCAAACTGCTGGCGGTGGTCGATACGCCCAACCAACTCAAGGGCAAGTTCTATCCCGCCGGGCTGTTCTCCGAGCAACTGGCGACGCTGGGACGAAACGAAGGGCTGGGCGAGATCGTCACGCTGTCCTCCGCCAACAACAACCGGCGCGGCGGGGGTGCCAATCCTTTCGGCGGGCTGGACCTGGCCAACCAGGGCCTGCCCGCGAATCTCTTCGGCGGCAACGCCGGCGCGCAGACCGCCCCGGGCGTGGGCGGGCCGATCTTCGTGATCGACCCGGACCAGCGCGGATTCATGTACTTCGGCACCGACGAGCAGCACGCGCGCGTCGCGGAACTCTCCAAGTCGTTCTCCGAGTTCAGTTCGCGGACCGAGATCGTCTTTGAGTATTACAAACTCAAGCACGCGCGGGCGGAGGACGCCGCCGAGATCATCCGCGGCCTCATCAACAACCAGGTGCCCAGCGGCTCGCTGCTGGGTCGCAACTCGCGCGACCGCTTCGACCGGGGTGGGTCGGGCGGACTGGGGGGGTCGGGCAGCGATCGCAACAGCCGCAACAACAATCGACGCACCAGTGGCGCAAACGCGGGCACGTTCGGGAGCAACTCGGGCGGCAGCGGCGCGGGCTCGCTCGCGGGCCTCACCAGCGACCCGGCGGCACTCAATGCGGCCGACGATGTCTTCGTTCTGCCCGATGTGCCCAACAACCAGATCATCGTGAAGGCGCCCAAGCCCTTGCAGGCGCAGTTCGCCAAACTCATCGGCAAACTCGACCTGCGCCGCCCGCAGGTGTACCTCGACGCCAAGATCGTCGCGATCTCCGCCACCGACTCCATGCGCCTCGCCGTCGAGACGCAACTCATCAACGCCGCCGGCACCGGGGGCGTGGTGCACACGAACTTCGGCCTCGGCTCGCTCCCCGCGGCCGCCGCAGGCACCCAGCCCTTGCTGGGCACCAAGTCGGTCAGCGGCACGCTCAGCGGGCTGACCGCGGCGATCATCAAGAGCGATCAGGTGCCCATCATTCTGCGGGCCATCGCCAACGCCGGCGACACCCAACTGCTCGCGACGCCCCAGTTGCTGGTGGATGACAACGAAACGGCCGAAGTTTCCAGCCTCGACCAGCGCCCGACCACGACCACGAGCATCGGCTCGGCCGGCCAGCAGAACACCACGACCTTCGCGGGTTTCGAGCCCGCCGGGCCGCGGCTGACGGTGACGCCTCGCATCAGCGAGGGGAACTATCTGCATCTTGAATACGACATCGAGTTGTCGTCGTTCAATGGCGATCCGCCCGTGCAAGGCGTGCCGCCGCCCAAGCAGGAAAACCGCATCAACTCGATCGTGAGCGTGCCGTCCGATTCCACCATCGTCGTCGGCGGCCTGGTCTTCGAGCAGAAGGACAACACGGTCATCAAGATCCCGCTGCTGGGCGACATCCCCATCATCGGGCAACTCTTCCGCGATGAAACGTGGAGCACGAGCAACCGCGTGCTGTATGTGTTCATCACGCCGCGGATCATGCGCGACCCGTCGTTTGCCGACCTGCGGCTGCTGACGCGTGGCCCCAGCGACTCGATCCCCGACCGCCTGCGCGAAGACCTGCCCGAGACGCTGCCTGCATCCATCAACATCTCGCCCGCAGGCCAGGTGCCATCGGGTCAACCCACGACCTCCGCGCCAACGGCGCCTGCGTCAACGACTCCGGCAGCGAATCCACCGCTGGAAACCGTGCCGATCGAGTCGGTGAATCCGCCTCCCCCCGCTCTACCCCC
This sequence comes from uncultured Phycisphaeraceae bacterium, assembly GCA_964588585.1. Classification (GTDB taxonomy): domain Bacteria; phylum Planctomycetota; class Phycisphaerae; order Phycisphaerales; family UBA1924; genus JAEUIX01. The sequence goes on along the minus strand of CAZPPX010000031.1, from coordinate 2,647 downwards.
CGCGCAACCGGTCGCGCCAGCACCCGCACAGCCCAACACCACGGGAGGCCGCTGAGTGGCTGGCGCGCGTTCGCTCATGCCGAGTGGTGGAGGTGCCGGTGGAGGCGGGAACGGTTCCACCGGAAGAGGTCGATCCGGCGCGCCCGGCGACCTGGCCCCGGCACGCACCTCGGGCGACTGGGCCCGCGTCGCCCAGGCCTTCGGGCCCTTGCAACTGAAGGCCGATCAACTCCGCGCCTTCCCCGATCTGCCCGGCTCGGATTCGGAGCCGTGGGACGTGCTGCTCTCGATGGCGGCCCTCGACGAGCACACCGGGCTCGAACTGCTCGCCCGGCGAACCGGCCTGGCCTTCAACGCCGACCCGCGGCTTCAGGATTCTGCCGCGCCGTTCTTTGAGCGCGTGCCCGCCCCGCTGGCGCGAGAGCACCTGGTCGCGGGCCTCTCGTGCGAAGCCGGCGTAATGACCGTGGCGACCAGCCAGCCGCTGCAGCCGGCGCTCTTCACGCTGCTGGAGGATCGCCTCGATCTGCCCGTGCGGATGGTTCTGTCGCCGCGCGGCGCGGTGACCAACCTCATCAACCGCGGCTACGAGCAGAAGCAGGACCTGGTCACGCAGATCGTCGAGGAAATGCCCCTTGACGAGCGGGCGATTCAGTCGGCCGCGGGCTCGGTGAAGGCCGCGACGGACCTCTTGCAACTCGCCCGGCAGACGCCCGTCATCCGCCTGGTGAACATGATCCTGTTCGAGGCGCTGCGCCGTCGCGCGTCGGATATCCACGTTCACCCGATGGAGACCAAACTGGTCATCCGCTTCCGCATCGACGGGATGCTCACCGACGCCTTCACCCCCCCGCTCTCGCTGGCCGCTGCGATCTCCTCGCGCCTGAAGGTGATGACCGAACTCGATATCGCCAACCGCCACGCCCCGCAGGACGGCCACACCTCCGTCCGCATCGGCAACCGCAAGATCGACATCCGCCTCAGCGTCATCCCCAACGTCTACGGCGAGCGCATCGTGCTCCGCCTGCTCGACCAGTCGCAGACGCAACTCTCGCTCGACCAGGTCGGCATGACCCCCGACCAGCAGAAGATCCTCGTCTCGCTCATCGAGCGGCCCAACGGGATCATCCTCGTCACCGGGCCCACCGGCTCGGGCAAAACCACCACGCTCTATGGTGCCCTGGGCCGCGTCGATCGCGCCTCGCGCAACGTCATGACCGTCGAGGACCCGGTCGAATACCACCTCGACGGCATCAGCCAGACGCAGGTCAACGTCAAACGCGGCGTCACCTTTGCCGCGGGCCTCCGCTCGCTTTTGCGACAAGACCCCGACGTGATCCTCGTGGGCGAAGTGCGCGATAAGGAGACCGCGCAACTTGCCGTCCAGGCGTCGCTCACGGGTCACCTTGTGCTCGCCACGCTGCACACCAACGACGCCCCCAGCGCCATCGCCCGTCTCTTGGATATCGGCGTCGAGCCGTACCTGATCACCAGCACGCTGCTCGCGGCCCTCGCCCAGCGCCTGGTCCGTCGCACCTGCGCAGCCTGCACGGGCACGGGCACGAGCGAGGAAGGCCGCTGCGACCGCTGCGGGGGCAGCGGCTACTACGGCCGCGTCGCGATCTATGAGATCATGGTGATGAACGACACGCTGCGCCGCCTGACGGCCCAGCAGGCCGATGCGGTGACGATCGCGGAAGCCGCGCGGGCCGCGGGAATGAAGACCCTGAACGACGATGGCATCGCAAAGGTGGGCATGGGGTGGACGACGGCGGCGGAGATCACGCGGGTGCTGGGGTAACGCCTTGTCTGCAATCGAGCATGCAAAGTTGTTCGCGGCTCAGGTTTGGACGATCCCTGCGTTCCCATCGGAACTGTCGTTCCCGAGCGGAAGCGGAAGAAGTTGCCGAATATTGCCCGTCACCACCAATCTGGGTCCAAACGGATCGCCGTTCCTTCTCTCGTTGACAGAACTGGAGTTCGATGGTCCAGTTGCCAACTCGACAAGCGCATTCGGGCGGATAGGCGCTGTGTTTGATTGGATCGCTTTTGTTTCGCATGCGCGATTTGAGGTGTTCTGCGCACGAATCTTGCCAGTCGAGCTTTCGAACAATGTCCCCGCCGAGTCTATTGACTACCCAGGCGCGCCGCCCGGACTGTCCGTGTACGAATCCAGGGTCGGGTTTGCCACTTCAGGTGCGTTCTTCGCACCACCCGACATCGACGCAGCAATGGCCCCGAATGTGCGGCGAGGAATTCAGTGGTACTTGCACGGGCGTCGATCAAGCATCGCTGCGGAGCAAGTTGCTTCATTCTGGATCGGGCTAGAAGCCTTGGCACCCGATATCCGCGCCCCGCTAAGGTGTCCAAAGTGTGAGAAGGCTATTCCCAAGTGCCCCGAATGCCGCGAGTCGACGGAAAGCCCCCGAGTGATTGCCTCTATCAAGCGACTGTTGGTTGAAGAGCACCAGTTGTGCACCGCAACTGAAGTGACAAACTGTATGGGATCCGTAGCAGCCTAATGCACGGCCAGTGCCAATTGGTTGCGAGTGAGGTAAGCCAGATCGCTTTTCGGGTCGGCGATTTACTCATGTGTAGTCCCCCCCTGCTTTCTGGACAACTCCGATTGCAATTGAGTTGAAGGAAG
>CAZPPX010000030.1:0-42173 GCA_964588585.1 uncultured Phycisphaeraceae bacterium | reverse complement strand
CTTCCTTCAACTCAATTGCAATCGGAGTTGTCCAGAAAGCAGGGGGGGACTACAGTCTCCCCATGGCCGTCCGCAAAGCCGGACGACCACGGCACCCACCCAGCGCGACACACGCCACCCGGCCCTCTTTTCCGATGTGTGTGTGTGCTGTGTGCTGTGTGCTGTGTGTTGTCGCCCCTCACACCCTGAAAATCGCCCCCAACTTCTTGCCGAGCAACACACTGGCCCCCACCAGCGTCACCGTCAGCAGGGCCATGCCCCACACGCCCATGGCGCTGGCGATATACGGCCCGTCGGCCAGCCGGTTGGCGAACGTGAAGATCGCCTTGGTGATGGGGTAGCGTGATTCCTGCTGCGCCAGAATCAGCGAGTCGCTTACTTCGAGCATCGAGAAACTGAAGGCCAGGAGGGCCCCGGCGATCAGGTTGGCCGCGATCAGCGGGACCACGATGCGGCGGATGGCGGTCAGGCGCGTGGCACCGAGGTTCAGTGCGGCTTCCTCAAGTTGCCCGCTGGTCTGCTCCAGCCCCGCGACGGTGGCGCGCACGATGTAGGGCAAGCGCCGCACGGCATAGGCCATGATCAGGAAGATCATCGGCTGTGGCTCGGCGGCGACGACGCTGGCGATGCTGCCGAGCGGGCCATCAGGGCCAAAGGGCCAGTTCAGACTCATGGCGACGTAGCCGAAGGCCATCACGAGGCCCGGCACGGCGAGGGGCATCATGCACATGGTGTCGAGCACGCCGCGGCCGCGGATGTTGGTGCGGACGATGATGTAGCCGACGGCGATGCCGACGACGAGGTCCACCAGCACGGCCAGCGACGCGAGGATCAGCGAGTTGGTGATCGACGAACTCGCCAGGTCGCTGCCGAGGGCCTGGTTGAAGTGCGAGAACGTGAACTCAGCGGGAAGCACAGTGCGGTACCAACTGCCGGGCCGGGCGAGCGCGGTGAGGATGACGCCGGCGTGAGGGATGAGCGCGAGGCCGCAGACGAGGATGAAGGCTCCGGCAGCGGCCCAGCCGGCGGGGCCGGTCAGTCGCGTTTCGGTGCCGGCGCGGCTGGCCTTGGAGTACATCGCGTACGCCCGGCCGCCCAGCACGGCACGGCCGAGCGTGTAGACAAGCCCCGCGCTGACGAGCATCACAAGCGTGAGGGCGTAGGGCTGGGCGGAACTCTCGACGTCTTTGAGGCCGTTGAATATCTGCACGGGCGTAACGCGCGTGTAGTCAAAGACCATGGGCGTGCCGAGTTCGGTGAACGACCAGATGAAGACGATGGTGCCGCCGGCGAAGAGGCCTGGGCGGATGAGGGGAAGCGTGATTCGGAAGAAGCGTCGCCAGAAGCCAGCGCCGAGGTTCTCGGCGGCTTCGTCGAGCGCGGGGTCGAGGTTGGCGAGTGCGGCGGTGGCGTTGAGATAGATGATGGGGTAGAGGTTGAGCGCCTGCACGGCAACCACGCCCCAGAAACGGGCCGAGCCCATGAGATCAAACTCCAGGCCGGTGAGGGCGGAGATCGCGCCCTCGCGCCCCCACATGAGTTTGAAGCCGATCGCGCCGACAAAGGGCGGCAGGATCAGCGGCACGAGGATCAGGGCGTTGAAGAGGCCCTTGAGGGGATAGATGAAGCGTGCTGAGAGGACCGCGAGGGGGAGCGCGAGGAGGACCGCGCCGACCGTGGTGGCGGTGGCGATTTTCAGGGAGTTGATGAGGCCGCCGACGAGCGTGGGGTCTTCGAAGACGAGGCGCAGGTTGGCGAGCGTCCACCCGGTGCCCGCGGCGACATCTTCAGCAAACGCCCCGCGAAGCGTGAGGGCGATGGGATAGACCAGCGCGAACCCCAGCCCCACGAGAAGCGCGACCAGCACGGCGTAGTGACCCGTGTTGCGAGGGAGACTGGGCATGGGCCGAGTGTACGGCGGAAGGCGCACCACCGAAAAGGCGAACCACCGAGACACCGAGGCACCGAGGTGGCACCGAGAAGAGAGAAGAAAGAAGAGAGAAGAGAGTCGATCGGGATCGGGGATTCGACTCGGAGATTCGAGGTACCCAGAACGGAAACGGGGGGAGGAGGAAGAAGAAGGCATCAAGGCACGCGGCATCGAGCATCAAGGGATCGAATCATCCCTTTGCCTTATCCCCGTTCCCTCTCGGTGCTTCCTCGGTGTCTCAGTGTCTCGGTGGTGAGTCCGGCGAAACGCTCACACGCCGCGCCGCTGCTGAGTTTCGCGTTCCAGCCAGCGTTTTTCGCTCGCTGTCAGGCTGGCCATGCCTTGGGCCGCGATCTTGGCGAGGATGCGGTCGAGTTCGGCCTGGTCTTTCTGGGCCTGCTCGCGGGCGGCCTGAGCCGCGGCGGCGGCCTTGGCGGAATCACGCTCGTCGTGCCGCGAGGCTTCGCGCGCGGCCTCCAGCCAGTTCTCGCTTTCAAACGAGCCCTCGGCGGCCATCAGTTGCAGGCGACGCCACTGCTGGGCGCACTCAAAGCCCGCGAAGATCGCGATCATGAACAGAATCTGGTACTGCCACATCAGGCCCAGCAGGCCCACGATGCAGGCCATCACAAAGCCCGTGGCGGTCGCGATCCGCATCGAACGGTGGAAGCCCAATCGCCACCAGAGCAGCCCCTGCAGCACACGGCCCGCGTCCATCGGGAACATCACCAGCGTCATGTTGAACGCGAAGAGGGCCAGGTTCTTCCAGTAGAAGACCCAGATGGCGATCACCCACCACTCGCGGCTTGCAAGCGATTGCAAACTGGCGAAAGGATTGAGCGGGTTAAGCAGGAGCGTTGACCAGTTGCCGCCGCAGGCGAGCAGCGCCAGCGCGAGGAACGGGAAGAGCACCACATGCACGGCGGGCCCGCCGATGGTGGTGATGAGGTCGGCCTGCCAGCGATGCGGCGGGCGACAGAAGGCCAAGCCGCCGAGGGGCCAGAGAAGCACTTCGTCGGCCTCGCCCCCGACCCAGCGGCAGGCGAGGCAATGCCCAAACTCGTGGATCAGCACGAGGCTGAACGTGGCAAATGTGCCCAGCGCGGCCCACATCAAAAACCCCTTCGAGGACGCATCCAGCATGAACGCGGCTTCGATGAAGAGGAACAGGATGTGCAATCGCACGCGGATGCCCGCGAGGCGGAAGAGCGGGATGGAGAGATCGAGAAAGGTGCCGCCACCGCCGGGCGTGAGGACACGACGGAACCCATCGGTCCAACTCCCACCACCCCCCCCACTGCCACCACCACCGCGCGAGCCACGGTTGCGACCGCCCCGTCGCGATGCGGGTTCGTCGTCTGACCAGCGCTGATAGTCGCGAATGCCCATGGGATGGATCAGGGGTTGAACGCGCCCGCCCGCTGGGCGAGCAGGAGCGCGGCAATGCTCTTGCCATCGGCGATTTCTCTGCGGTCGATCATGGCCAAGGCTTCCGAGGCGGGCACAACATGCACCTCGATATCTTCATCGGGCTCAAGGCGCTGGCCAACATGGGTGAGGCCGGTGGCCAGAAAGGCGTGCATCCGCTCGTCGGACAGGCCCGGCGAAGTGAAGAACCGGGCCAGGGGGGCAATGGTGGCGGCCTGGTAGCCGGTTTCCTCGATCAGTTCGCGTCCGGCACAGGCCGCGGGGTCTTCGCCTCGCTCCAGCGTGCCAGCGCAGCATTCCCAGGTGAACTGCTCAACCGACGCGCGGAAGACCCGGATCAGGACGACCTGGGGCGGCCCTGTTGAAGGGCGAAGCACCGGCACGACGACGATGGCCCCGGGGTGGCGGACCAGTTCGCGGGTGTGCTCGGTGCCACGGGGGGACCGGACGGTGACCTGCTCATAGTCAAACTTGCGCCCGGTGTGAAGGCGAGTGCGTTTGGTAATCGCGGGAGTCTGGGCGGGGTTGGGAGGGCGGGTTTCGTGCATGAACGCAAGGATAGGAGCATGTTCGGGTTGGCTGGTGGATCCTGAGGTTGTCCCTCACAGTTGAGTGACCGGGCTCGACTTCCTGGTTGGCGGGCTCGGGCCGCCGCTGGGAGCCCACCCATGTTTGACTCAAATCGTGTGCTGGCCGGTGGATCGAATCACGCGGCATCGAAGCGCGCAGTGCCGATCGTGCGGAACGCTGCGCCGCTGCACCCGCTGATGCACTCCCCCCCGGTGCCGAGTGTGGTGCTGACGCTGCGGAGCGCCAAGGCGGCAGACAGCCCGTCGATGGACGCGCAGGCGCGCGAGGGCGAGGCGATGGCCGAGCGGGTGCGGCAGGCGTGTGCCGGGCGGAGCGTGGCGGAAGTGGCCCGGCTGACTCGCTTTCATCCCGAAACGGTGCGGCGTCACCTGCGCGGGCAGGCACCCTCTGCGGAGTTCCTGGCGGCGCTGGTGCGAAGGCTGGGGCTCTCGCCACTGTGGCTCCTCTGCGGGGAGGGCGAAGCGGGCGGGGCGCTGCCGCCGGTGGAGCGTGCTGGCTCGGGGGGCGCGGGGGCGAGCGGCCTCAGCGCTTCCGCTTCTTGAAGCGGTCTTTGACGCTCGCGGATTGCGTGCTGCCCTTTGATCGCATCAGGCCCGCCATGCCGCCGAGTCCGCCCATACCACCTGGTAAGCCTGCCGAGCCCATCTCGCGCACGGCTTTCACCTTCTGCGACGCAGACATGCTCGCCATCTGCGCGGTCATCTTGCTGACGGTCTCGAACTGACGGACCATCTGGCCGACGTCCTCGGGCTTGCTGGCCGAGCCCTTGGCGATGCGGCGGCGGCGCGAGTGGTCGATCACGCCCGGCTTCTTGCGCTCCTTGGGCGTCATCGAGTTGATGATGCCCTCGACGCGATCGAGTTGGTGGTCGTCGATCTGCACATCCTTGAGCATCCCCCCCACGCCGGGCAGCAGGCCCAGCAGTTGCTTGAGCGGGCCCATCCGCCGCAGCGAGCGCAACTGCGAGAGGAAATCCTCCATCGTCATCTCGCCACGGGCCATCTTGGCTTCGAGGGCCTTGGCTTCGTCCTCGCTCACCTGCTCGCGGGCGCGCTCGACGAGCGAGACCACGTCGCCCATCCCCAGGATGCGCCCCGCGGCACGGGTAGCGTGGAACTCTTCGAGCGCGTCAAGACGCTCGCCGGTGCCGATGAATCGGATCGGCGCGCCGGTGACCTTCTTGACGGAGAGCGCCGCCCCGCCTCGGGTGTCGCTGTCGAACTTGGTGAAGATCAGCCCGTCGATCCCCAGTTGCTCGTGGAAGGCCTTGGCGGAGCGGAGCGCGTCCTGCCCGGTCATGGCGTCAGTCACCAGGAAGATCTGATGCGGGCGGGTCGCCATCTTCACCTGCCTGAGTTCGCCCATCAGGACGTCGCTCACATGCAGGCGGCCGGCGGTATCGAGAATAACCGTGTCCACGCCCTTGGCCCGCGCGGCGTCGATACCACGCTGGCAGACCTGGACGGCGACGCCCACCGCCTGGCCGTACGCGGCGGCTTTTTCGGGCTCGCCGTGGAAGTGCACGGGCGTGCTGCCGGGCAGGTCGCGATGGGCGGTCTCGGCGACGGTCTGCAACTGGTCGATCGCGGCGGGGCGCTGCAGGTCGGCGGCGACGAGCATGACGCTTCGGCCGCGCTTGCGGAGCCAGCCGGCGAGTTTGCCCGCGGTGGTGGTCTTGCCGCTGCCTTGAAGGCCGCAGAGCATGACGATGGTGGGGCCGGGGGACACCGAGAGGATGCCCGGGCCCTCGGCCGTCATGAGGCGGGCGACCTCGTCGTGGCTGGCACCCTCAGGAATGGCGGGCATCTCGCCCAGCAGCGCGACGAGGCGGTCGTACACGATGCCGATGACTTCCTCGCCCGGCTTGAGACTCTTGCTCACCTCGCGGCCCACGGCATCGGCCAGCACGTCGGCGATGAAGTTCTTCACGACGTCCTGGTTGACGTCGGCCTCGATCAGCGCCTGGCGTACATCGTTCATCGCCTCGGCGACGTTGGCTTCGGAAATGGTGGACTGCCCGGAGAGTTTCCGGAGCATCCCCGAGAAGGCATCGCTCACGCGGTCAAACATGCGACGATGGTATGGTGGCACAGCTGTGTTGCGGCCAAGCCGCACGAGGGCGCTCTCGCGACGGCCCAACAGTCGCCGCTTTGCGGCGAACACCGGCGGGACGCCTGGGCCACCACAGGCGCTGAAAAGAATGAATGATCAGCCCTGTACGTCGAGGCCCGCGCCGAGACGCAGGAACGTGGCCGCCTCGTTGCGGTCGCCCGGGTGGCGATAGAAGGGCAGCGGGTCGCCCGGCGCGGGCGCGGGTGATGAGCCTGAAAAATCAACCTTGCCCGGCACGATGGCGGCAACGAGGCGATCAAGCCCCGCCCCCCCTCCCGAACGTGGTTCCGATTGAACCGGGCCAACCCGACCAACCGGCGTGGTGGCGACCACCGGCTGCGTCGCGGCGACGCGGGCCACAGGGGAAGCCAGACCAGCGCCGTACGCCTTGGCGATGTTCCACGGAATGCCGGACGCCGAGATGGAGGGAGAGCCGCTGGTCATCGGAACCTCAGGCTATCGACTCCGGGCCCCGGTTCCCTTGCGATTTCTTCGCAGAACTCCCTGTGGAAAACCAGCAACACGGGCCGATCAACGACCTATGCTCAGTTTGCCCTGGTTTCCTTCGCGCCCGGTGGGTTTGCCTTCGGGTGCTGCTCGTGTTGCTCGCGCAGTAAGGCCCGAACCCATGTCCAGCACGGACCCCGCTTCGCCTGAACCCACTGACTCCTCAGCGTCGTCGCTTGCCGGCCCGGCTGGCCGAATCGGGGCGCGGTACCGCGAACCCTCCACGGTGCGCGAGATTCAGCGGTTGAAAGAGCGATTGGTGCGCGAGGCGACGCTGGCGATCGGCGTGCTCGAGGCGGCCATCGATGCCCTGCTGATCCTCGATCCCGAAGCCGCCCGCGCCGTGATGCGGCGTGACGACGAGATCGACGCCGAGGAAGTGCACATCGAAGAAGAAGCCCTGCGCATCCTGGCGTTGCACCAGCCCTTTGCACGCGACTTCCGCACGGTGGCCACGCTTTTGCGCGTGAACTCCGACCTGGAGCGAGTCGGCGATCACGCACACTCGATCGCCAAACTGGCGACCAAACTCGCGGTGCTGGGCGTGCCCGAATGGCCCACCTCGCTGCGCGAACTGACCCAGCGCGTGCCCATGCTGTGCCACGCGCTGCTCAACACGCTGCTGCAAGAGAACGCCGACGCCGCCCGCACGATCTTCGACAAGGACCGCGACATCGACCGGCTCGACAAGCGCGTCTTCGAGGAATCGATCGACCTCATGGGCGACACGCGCGACAGCAAGGCGCGGGGAATGCTCATGTATCGCTGCGGGCGAGAACTCGAGCGCGTGGGCGACCTGATGGTGAACATCGCCGAGGACGTGGTCTACCTCGTCACCGGATCGATCATCCGGCACGAGAAGAAGGGTGGGGAGCCGCCTTCGGGTTCGTTCACTCCGCCGGCAGCCCCATCGCCCCGCTCGGCGGGTTGATCGCGGCGGCTGACACACGCTGAAGTCACGAATCAGGTGTACGCGACTTGCTCAAAGGGGCCCTTACGCGCTTCCTCAAGGGCCTTGATTCGCGCATGAAAAAGGCCCCGCAGGATTCCTGCGGGGCCTTGGGGTTCAAGCACGAATCGGCTCCTCAGCCGGGCTGTTTAGCAGCCGCCGAAGAACGCACCGATGTAATCGGAGAGGTCATCGGGATCGGTGCTGGAGTCGTTGTTGTAGTCGGCCTGGTCGCACGGGGGCTGAGTGAAGTAACAGGCGATGTAGTCGGAGAGGTCATCGGGATCGAGGCTGCCGTCGCCGTTGAAGTCCGGCGCGCAGGACGGGGGAGGCGTGGGCACGGGCAGGTTGACGGCATCGATGCTCGTGGGGGCCCCGGCCGAAGCCCCGGGCTTGAAGAGGCCGAGCGTCACGTTGCCGGTTGCCGGAGGCTGGTTGCTGGTGAAGCCGAAGGAGAACATCGTTCCCCAGCGGATCGCGTTGGCGTTGGGATTGATGTCGAACGACTGCGTGGTGAACCGGAGCATGTTCTCCGACTTGTTCATGGTCCACGACGCATTGGAATAGGGCTCGCCCGAGTGCCAGCGCGGGGCGCGGAAGGTGTAGTTGCTCACGCTCGCGGCATCGGGAATCGGGAAGGAGAACGAGCCGGCCGAACGATCGGAGTTCAGGTTGTAGACGTTGTACTCGTAGCGCCACGAGCCGTTGTTCAGGTTGGTGACCTTGCCCGCGACCCAGAAGCGGGAGCGGATGAACTTGGTGCCCGCGGGATACTGGGGCGAGCCGTCGGGCAACTTGTAGCCCGTGCAGGGGTTGGGCTGGTCGTCATGGTCAGTCGAGACGAGCGTGACGGCGGCATCGGCGGCGCGCCAGGCAAATATCCCGGGCTGCTGGGCGAGTGTGGCGGCGGCGAAACCCGGGCTGCTGTTGTTGATGGTGCTGGCGGTCACTTCGCGGTACGAGGCGTTGTTGAGGGAGTTGATCGCGACATCCTGACCGGGGCGGACGAACTGGGCATCGTCGCCGGTGACGTAGAAGCCCTCGACGAAGTAGCGCGTGCCCGCAGGCTGGCCGGTCACGTCCACCGTGGGCACCTGGAGTCGCATCTTGGTGGTGTTGTCGCCGGTGCCATTGTTGCGCACAAAGGGCGAGGTGCCGAGGCTGGCGTTGACGATGTTCTTGGCACCGAGGCTGCCGAAGGAGCCGTTGAGCGACGCGCCATAGGTGTCGGAGCAGTTGATCCCGAGCACGTCGCCGTTGAAATCGAAGTAGGTCTGCATGCTGGGCCGCCACATCATGTCGTGGTTGGGGGCACAGCCGCCGCAGCCGCCGGAGTTCGTGGAGACGAACCCGTGCTTGAGCCACGACTGACCCAGGTGCTCGAGGCGCTGATAGTTCACGCCCGCTTCGCTGTAGGTCTTGAGGCGGTACATGTTCTGGCTGATGACGGGGTGCTGGGTCGTGTCGTAATCGGGGAGGTAGTTGTTGCTGTCAACCCAGATGACCGGGTAGTCGCCAGACCCGCAGGAGGTGGTGCCGACCGAATACGCGGTGACGGCGACGCCATCGGTGCTCACGCCCGTGCCGTGACGGAGCACATCGGCAATGAAGCCGGTGGTCACGTCGGGCCCGATGGAGGGGTTGGGTGGCCCGGCGGGTGGCGCGTGCGAAACCACCAGCGTGAAGGCGCCCGTGGCCCCCTGGAATCCGGAGACACGGATGCGGTAGGTCGTACCCGCGGTCACCGGGATCGAGACGGAGGAGAGGTTGCCGCACACGTCGTCGTTGCACCCGTTGGTGATCGCCGTACCCGGGCAGGTGGTCGATGTGCGGAAACCGACAACGGTGTCATAGATCGGCGCGGCACTCGAACACGTCGAGGCCGTGAGCAAGCCGCTTCCGGGCGCGACGACGGTGTACCAGACGTCGGGCGTGGAGCCCGAGGTGCCGCAGTTTCCGCTACCCCCGTCAAAGGTCGCGGCCACGGTTGTGCCGGTCACTGTGGCCGAGCCGTTGACGGGAACAGTCAGCGGGACGGCGTTTGCACACGCGTTGTTGGCGGGCTGAGCCGCCGCCGTGCCGGCACACGCGAGAATCATCGCGATCGCCGACATGCCAAGTTTGGAAATGCCTTGCTTAATCATGGGACCACGAGCCTCCTGTTTGACGAGCACCTCACGACGACGCCGACACGAGTACGCGGGTCTCCCCGCGCGCGGAACACACTTGCTGACAAACCCCTAGACCATCCCCCTACCGCTTCGTGAACTCTCCGGATGCATGAACTCGGCCATTTGAACCCAAAACCGTGGAATCAGCAACCCTTAGGGGTGCATGTGAATCGTCGCGCTTATGGGCAACCACCAAAGTACGCCCCGATGTAGTCTGACAGGTCGTCAGGGTCGACGTTCCCATCCCCCGAATAGTCGGCCTGGGGGCACGCGGGCACGGCAAAGTAGCACGCGATGTAGTCAGAAAGGTCATCGGGATCGAGGTTACCGTCGCCATTGATGTCCGGGCGGCACGGTGGCGTCAGGTCGATGGCACCAAAGTCCATCAACGCGGGCGCGCTCTTACCCAGTGATACATATTGCTGATAGGCCAACTGACCCCACGGCGTCGGGCGATCAAATGGCGTGGTCGTGTCCTCGTCGCGCAGAAACTCCATGTACTCCCGCGAACTGGTCTGGTAGAACACCCGAACCTCAGCCCGAACCGCGCCCTCGGGCACGGGATAGGCCGTCTCGTCCCAGTACTGCTCGTCGGCATAGGTGTACGCGACGGGCTCGGCCTGAATGGCCGCGAAGTTAGTATTCGTGAACCCGCGGGGCGGGATGCGGTTGTCTTTCAGGATCACGTTATTGAGCACCAGGTGGAACGACTTGCCCGCAGGCAGGCCAGTGCGGGCCGCGACCGTCGCGTCGATCCCTTGCTCGGTCTCATAGACCTTGGTGTCGGTGGTGGTCAGCGTGGCGCTCGCGGCGTCGTACGCCCCGCGCTCGCCCACGAGCACATCGCCCGCGCCAAAGAACTTCACGTTCACCCACATCCGGCGACCTTCGGGGTAGCCCGTGGGCAGTTTGTGGCCAGTCTGGTTGATGACCTTGGCCACCAGCGTGCTGCCCTCGAGCCGCAACTCCAGGTCGCTGGCTTGCTCCAGCATGGTGAAGTTCCGCTGCACCGCCTCGCCCATGAGCGGGTCGCTCATCAGCGTTTCTTCATCCGGATACAACGCGCGAACCGCCTGCAGCACCCAGGTGTTCGAGCCGTTGAAGTTGTGCTGGGGCAGGTTGTTCCGCGTGGGTGAACCCAGGAATGGATTAGCCCCGACGCCCGTGGTGCTGGGCATGTGGCAATCCTGGCAGGAGGCGTAGGCCGTGCGCGGCTGCACGACCCCGTCGACCTCGATCTGCCCACCGTAACGGTTGGAGCCAAGGTCAACGAGCCCGTGCCCGAAGTCGCTCGCGGCCCACTCGGAGTAGGTCCGCTGCTCGGGGAACATGTCGTACTTGTTGCCCGTCGGGTGCGGCACGCCCTCGGTGTTCAGCGCATAGGAGCCATCGGGCTGGCGGGTGTAGGCCGCGTTGGACGTGTCGTGGCATGACGCGCACATCGCGCCCGAGCGGTGGAAAGGCGATTCCAGCCATTGGTGAGGCGTCTGCGGCGTGATATCAAACGGCCCCCGGCGCCGATCCTTCGGATCGATCACATACCCGCCGCTGTTCAAGCCGTCTGGGGTATCGGGGTCGATGCTCAGCAGCACGCCCAGATCGACAGCGGGCGAGATGCCGGGTTTGAATTCGGGATCGACCTGGCGGTGGCAGTGGTGGCAGGTGACGCCGTGCTTGTCCTGTTCCATCAGGCCCGAACCATTGCTGGGCACGTTGCGGGCCTGCGTCCAGCCCGAGGGCGTGTGGCAACGCAGACAGGTGTCGCCCGAAAAGGGCGCATCCTGCTCGGCAATCGCAAACGCGGCCCGGAAAACCGGGTCGCGAAAAGCCTGGGCCATGATCGAATGCTGCCAGCGCGCGTAGGGCTCCTGGGCCTGGTCGTAGTCGCCGTGACAAGCGGCGCAATATTGGGGTTCGAGCAGTTCCCGCATGGCGGGGTTGACATCGCCATCCACAAAGGGTGGCGTAGGCTGCGTGCCCTTGCCATAAAAGTCGGCGAGCGTCGTATCCAATGGATCAGGCGTCGCCCACACCGAGCCAACGCCCAGCGCGACGACAGCCATCCCCAATGACGCCCACAGCGCCTTGCCAGCAAGAATCGAGTTCCGCATGCCCCACAACCTCCATTACGCGGGCAAACCCTAAGACTCTAGGCGCACCCGACCCCTGTTTACACACCCCTCACACACCCCGTTACCACCCCCGATTCGGCAATCCGCCCGACCGGGTTCCCTGCAAGTGTGCGCCGACTTGGATGCGCCGGCCACTCGGCCCGGACGGGCCGCGTCACTTTCCCGAGAAATGGTTCTCGGACCACCTTATCAGGGCGTGGCTACACAAAGGGTTAGCCCGCAGACGAGCCGTCACCCCCACCCCCACCGCCCGCCCCAGCCTGCATTTGGGCGGTCAGGTCGTGCACTCGCTGCTCAACCCGTTCCAGCACCCCGCGGCATTGCTTGAGCAGATTGACGCCACGCTCGTACTGCACGATCGACTCTTCGAGCCCGACTTCGCCGGCCTCGATGCGACGGATGATCGATTCGACTTCCTCGATGGAGGATTCAAACGACTCGGGGTTGGGTTGGGGGTCGGGCGCGGGCATGGTGGATGATACCGGCGTGCGCACACTTCGCCGAAGCCGTCCGAGAACAGGCTCGCGCGTCATCGTTCCCTATGCTTGGCCCCTATGACCGCTCCCACTTCCGAAGCCATCATCATCCGCACCCACACCTGCGGCGAACTGCGCGACGCCCACGTCGGCCAGACCATCGCGCTCAATGGTTGGGTGAACTCCTATCGCGACCACGGCGGGCTGATCTTCATCGACCTGCGCGACCGCTTCGGGATCACCCAACTGGTCTTCGATCCGGATGACGGCGCCTCCAAGGAGATGATGGCGGCGGCGGACAAACTTCGCAATGAGGACTGCATCGCCTGCACCGGGAAGGTGCGCATCCGCATCGGCGGCGAGAACCCCAAGCACGCCTCGGGCAAGATCGAGATTGCCGTGAGCGAACTGCAGGTGCTCACCAAGACCGACAACCCGCCCTTCCTGCCCGACGACCAGATCGCGCTCCCCAACGAGGAACTGCGGCTCAAGCACCGCTACCTGGACCTGCGCCGCCCGAGCATGCAGCGGATCATGACCCTGCGCCACAAGGTGTACAAGTCGACGCGCGCGTACTTCGATGAGAACGGCTTCCTCGAAGTCGAGACGCCGGTGCTCTACAAGAGCACGCCCGAGGGGGCGCGCGAGTTTCTGGTGCCGTGCCGGAATGTGCCGGGGTCGTTCTATGCGCTCCCGCAGTCGCCGCAGTTGTTCAAGCAGATCCTGATGATCAGCGGGTGCGACCGCTACATGCAGATCTGCCGGTGCTTCCGTGACGAAGACCCCCGCGCCGACCGCCAGGCCGAGTTCACGCAGATCGATCTCGAGATGTCGTTCGTGCGGCGTGAGCAGATCATGGCCATGATGGAGGGTTTCGTCCGCCGCTTGTGGAAGGATGTGCTCAACATCGTTGTGCCGCCGCTGCAGCGCATGACCTATCGCGACGCGATGGAGCAGTACGGCATCGACCGCCCCGACACGCGGTACAACCTGTTCATCCGCGATGTGAGCACCATGGCCTCGCTCACCGAGTTCAAGGTCTTCAAGGACGCGCTGGCCAAGGGTGCCGATCGCCCGCGCTTCAACAGCAAGCGTGGCGTGGTGAAGTGCATCCGCGTGCCGGGCGGGGCGGAGAAACTGACCCGCAAGATCACCGACGGGTACACCGAGTTCGTCAAGACCTTCGGTGCCGGGGGCGTCGCGGTCGTCAAGTGCATCGCCGACGAGAAGGGCGGCCCGAAACTCGACACCGGCGTCGCCAAGTTCCTTGAGCCCATCAAGACCGAACTGTTTGACGACGTGGGCGTGCAGATCGGCGACACCGTGCTCTTCGTGGCCGACACGTATTCGGTGGCGACCAAGGCCATCGGCGAACTGCGCCAGAAGGTGGCCCGCGACATGGGCCTGATTCCCAAGCCCGGCGTAGAGGGCGGCCCCTGGAACTTCCTGTGGGTCATCGACTTCCCCATGTTCGAGAAGAACAAGGAGACCGGGAAGTGGATCGCGATGCACCACCCGTTCACGGCCCCGCGCGACGACCAGCGCGATCAGTTCGTGGCTGCCGAGGAGCACGACGACGTGGCCATCGAATCGATCGTGTCGGCGGGCTATGACATCGTGCTCAACGGGTCGGAGATCGCCGGCGGCTCGATCCGCATCCACGACCGCGATGTGCAGTCCAAGGTCTTCAAACTGCTGGGCCTGACGCCGGAGTCGGCCCGCGAGAAGTTCTCGTTCCTGCTCGAAGCCCTCTCCTACGGCGCGCCGCCCCACGGCGGCATCGCCTTCGGCCTCGACCGCCTGGTCATGCACCTCTGCGGCAGCGACAACATCCGCGACGTCATCGCCTTCCCCAAGACCCAGATCGGTGCCGACCTGATGACCCGGGCCCCGAGCGCGGCGACGGACGCGCAGTTGAAGGACCTGCATGTGAAGAGCACGTGGGAGCCGCCAGTCATATCGGGGCAATGACTCGTTGGGGCTACGGGCCCACGGCGGGCTTCGCCACAGGTGCAGGCTGGTCTACAAGAAAGCCGACGCGATTCTGAGGGAAATCAAGCACCATCGGAAACTGCCGCAGAATCTCCAGCCCCACCACCACGGTGTAGCCGGATGAAGCCGTGGGCCTGCGCGGCGACAGGACGACCGAACGAGTGGGTCGAAAGGTCACATCACCAATACGGACTTCGCTTTGGTTCTGTGTGTAACGGCCCGTGAGCCACCGATCGGCGCCAAGAAACTGCGCTCCATCTTCAGCCAGCGGCGCGACAGTGAGTCGGCCTTCGCATTCGTTGACCACGCCAACTGTTGTGCCCGTATCGAGCAAAGCAAAGCAGCGAACACCGTCAATCTCGGCAACGACAATGGGCAGGTTTGAGTTCGCGATGGCCGTGGCGTGGAGCACGATGGCACGCCGTTCACCGAGCGACGTTCGTTCACAGACTCCGTGAGCCCCCGCGCACGCAGCCAAGCCTTAGCGTCTTCGGCAGCGACGAACGGGGGACTGGTTTCTTCGATCTCGAAGGGGCTTGTCACGAGTTGCACCCACACCCAGCTCCGACCCGGACTCTTGGCCGAAAGTCGGGCGAGATGCAGCGACACTTCCGACTCGGTGGTCGCGCACGCGACGGCCCCCTCTTGCCAATCAAACACCCATGCGCCGGCTTGACGCATGGCCGACGCGCCAATTGCCGCCCTCGTGTCGGGTCCGGAACGACGTTGAAGCGTGACCACGCCGAGATCAATAGTCGCACCGTCCACGGAGCGAACCGCAACCTGAGATTGTGCCGACAGAGGCGCGGATTCGTGAACCACCACGAAGCCCCGTTGGCCTGAATCGACGACCGCTCTTTCGCCCTTACCAGCGATCCGCACATCAACGTGCGATTGACGGGTGTCGGGATGCCAAACGAGCGCTGGCCGATGACACGATGCCAAAGAAAAGGCCGTCATGCCAACGGCCAGCGTCGATATTGGGCGCCACCTCATTCCGCGCGTCATGAGTGAACACCAGAACGACATGTCATTCGTATGCCGTGTGGAACTGTTCGGGCGTGAGCCAGTTCTCGTCGAGCCAGTCATCCCACGATGGGTGAGAGTCGAAGTCCTCTTCCACGCATACGCCAAAGAAGAAATCCGACGCCTCGGACTTGGTCGCAAAGAAGTACTCTTCGTTCACCCCTTGGCCGGACCGCTCAACCAAGACCGCTTTGTGGATTCGCGTCGAACCCACGATGGTGGTCTGAAGCGTGAAGGCGAAACCATCTGCCGTCATCCCTTTGTTCTTGAAACACAGAACCGTCTTGCGCACACCGATGTACGACACACCGGGTTCGAAGGGATTCGGGAACGGGTCCGTCTGGATGCTGTCCCGACAAGGCCCACTGCTACCGCAGCCGCCGACGAGTACCGAACCCCCCCCCTAGTCTAACGCCACCATCAACGCTGCTAGAACAAGTGACTGAAGTCGCCGTTTCATTGGAACCTCCGGAACTTTGGTGCGATGCCAATGCTCAACGCTGGGCTATGGCATGATACCCTTCGTCCGAGAACTGCATAGGTTCCCCAGATTCACGTCAAGGTGCGGTGAAGGCACGCGCTTATCATCTTGGATTCCTTTGTTCCCGGAGCAACGGCTTGGACCTTCAGATTCGCATTCCCCGCGGCGAGGACCGTGTCGCCGTGCTGGGCTCGGGTGATCGCAACCTGAAGATGATCCGGGAGGCGCTGGGTGTGCATGTGGTGGCCCGCGACGGGTCGATCCGCATTTCGGGTGACCGGCCGGCGGTGGCCGCGGCACGCGACGTGATTGCGCGCCTGCAGGAGGCCCGCCGCGCTGTGGCCGAGGGCGAACGGGACTCGACCCCGACGCGGCAGGAGGTCATGGACATCATCGGCTGGGCGGCTTCGCGTCAGGCGGGCCGGGGCGGGGGGGGCGGAGGGGGCGAGAACGGGCGGGGCAGCGGGCTTGCGGACGACCCTGCGCCGGGGCTGGCCGAGGGCGACTTGATGCTCGACGACGAGACGCCCGCCTGGGGCGAGACGCTGGATGTGTATGCGGGCGGGAAGCCGGTACGGGCGGTGACGGCCAACCAGCAGCGATACCTGGACGCGATCCGCGATCACGACATGGTGTTTTCGATCGGCCCGGCGGGGACGGGCAAGACCTACCTCGCGGTGGCCGCGGCCACGCACCTGCTGAAAGTGGGCCGCGTGCGACGGCTGATCCTGGTGCGCCCCGCGGTGGAAGCGGGCGAGAAACTGGGCTTCCTGCCCGGCGACATGCAGGCCAAGGTGAACCCGTATCTGCGGCCGCTGTTTGACGCGCTGAATGACATGATGGACTACAACACCATCAGCCGCTTCGTCGCGGGCGACGTGGTGGAGGTGGTGCCGCTGGCGTTCATGCGCGGCCGGACGCTGAACCGTGCCGTGATCATTCTGGACGAAGCCCAGAACACCACGCGCACGCAGATGAAGATGTTTCTGACGCGGATGGGTCAGGGGAGCAAGATGATCGTGACGGGCGACGCGACGCAGATCGACCTGCCCGACCCGAGCCAATCGGGCCTGATCGACGCCGCCCGGCGTCTGAAGAACGTGCCCGGGATCGGCTGGGTGACGCTCGACGAGGCCGACATTGTGCGGCACAACCTGGTGCAGCGCGTGGTGGAGGCGTATGGCGCGACGGAGGGCGCACCGTCCGAGAACCAGTGGCCAAGAGGAAAGGTCCGATCACCGGGGGCCGATGCCCAGTAGGCAGGAAAAGGGTGAAGAATCGATCCGGCGGGGACCGCCGGACCACCCGGCAAACCATGGCACTTGAGTCGCACCAACCTGAAGCCGCCAACCGCACGGGGCTCCGTCGCTTTGATTGGATGACGCTGGTGCGTTCGCCCGCGGTCGCGTGGAATGTGCTGAGCATCGTGGCCCTGGCCGGGTGCCTGGCGGTGATCGCCCTGTGGGCATCGCGGCAATCGATGCTGGCCGAGGGGCAGGTGCTGAACGAAGCGCGCGTGGCGCGCGTGGTCTTCAACCGCGTGGATGAGGCGGCGACGCAGAGCGACCGCCAGGCGGCGCGGCTGAAGTCTCCGCGCGTGTATGTGGGCGACGCCGGGGCGTTCGAGGAGTTGCGGGCATCGCTGGAGAATCTGCCCAGGTCGCTGGCGGATGCGGCGGGGCTGGATCAGGTGGACGCGGGCATCCGGTCGCAGTTTGCGCTCCGCACCGAGGAAACGCTCGGGCTCGTGCGGGCGCAAACGATGGGGGAGGAATCGTCGGCGTCGTGGCGGGCCCGCGTGGCGGCGCTCGATGACATTCTGCGGCGCACGCCGCTGGTGGATGAGCAGACCTTTCAGCGCCAGAGCCAGGCCGTCGCCCAGGGGATTGAACTGCGCATCGGCGATCGTGCGGTGGCGGGGCGTTCGTCGGATGTGACGAATGTGGAAGGGGCGAACATCGAGGCACGCCTGCGCGCCATGGTGAGCACGGCAGGCTTTGCCGGTCCGCTGGCCGAGGTCGTGACGGCCCGCGTACGACATCGCCTGAAACCGACGTTCACGTTCGACGCGAGCGCCAGTGATGCGCTGGCGACCGAAGCCGCAGATGCGGTCAAGCCTCGGCAGATCGCGTTTCAACCCGGCCAGGTGCTGGCGACGGCGGGCGAGCGCTTGTCTGGCGAAAAGATCGCGGTGCTGCGTACCGAGGCCCACGAGTATCGCCGCAAGTTTGATGTCATCGCGCTGCTCGCGGCCGATGCCTCGCTGATCGGCATGGCGTTGCTCGCGGCATTGGGCGTCGGGGCATACACCGCGACGTATGGGCAGGACCTGTGGCGCTCGCCCGCGCGGATGGCGGCGCTGGCGGGGATGCTCATCAGCACGATCGGCGGGGCGTGCTGGCTGGCGGCGGCGGAGCCGAGGCTCTTAGCCCTGGCCGCGACGGCGCCCACGCTGCTGTTCACGTTTCTGCTGGCGGTGGCGTATGACCGTCGAACCGCTCTGGCAACGGGCTCGCTGGCGGGCATTTTCGTGTGTGCCGTGCTTGATCAGCCGATCGCGACGATTGCCGTGGCGCTGGCGGGCGTATGGGTGGCAATCTGGCAGTTGCGGGAGTTCCGCCAGCGCGACACGCTGATCCGTGCCGGGCTGGTGACGGGCGCGGCGGTGGGCATCGCGTCGCTCTTGGTGGCGGGATTGCAACGGCCGCTCATCGCGCCGGCGCTCAGCGGGGCGATGTGGGATGCCGCGTCGGCCGCGGTGGGGGCGCTGCTGGTCGGGTTCATCACGCTGGGCCTGCTGCCCACGCTGGAGCGGCTGTTCGATGTCGCGACGGGCATGAGTCTGATCGAACTGCGCGACCCGAAGCAGCCTTTGCTGCGGATGCTGCAGGAGCGTGCCCCGGGCACCTACAACCACTCGCTGACGGTCGCCAGTCTGTGCGAATCAGCGGCCGAGGCGATCAAGGCCGATGGGCTGCTGACGTACGTCGGCGCGCTCTACCACGACATCGGCAAGAGCGTGAAGCCCGAGTATTTCGTCGAGAACCAGGCCGGCGGACCGAGCCGCCACGACCGCCTGAGCCCCGCGATGAGTTTGCTGGTGATCGTCGGGCATGTGCGCGAAGGACTGGAACTGGCGCGGGAGCACAGTGTGCCCAAGGCGCTGCATCATTTCATCGAATCGCACCACGGCACCACGCTGGTGGAGTATTTCTATCACCGCGCCCGCAAGCAGGCCGAGATGGCCGCGCAGGGCCCGGGGGGGCGTGCCGCCGAAGCGCCGCAGGAGATCGAGTACCGCTACAGCGGCCCGAAGCCTCGGACGCGCGAGGCGGCGATCCTGATGATCTGCGACGCCTCGGAGAGCGCGACGCGGGCCCTGGCTGACCCGACACCCGCGCGGATCGATTCACTCGTACGCGCCATCTCGCACAAGCGCCTGATGGACGGGCAGTTCGACGCGAGCGACCTGACGATGCGCGACCTTTCGACGATCGTCGATACCGTGGCCAAGTCCCTCGCGGCGATTCACCACCAGCGCATTCACTATCCGGAGCCCGCGAGCGGGCCACGCACGACCAGCGTGCCGACGGTGACGGGCAGCGGCCCAGGCACGGCCAGTGCCGCGACGCAGCCTTTGCCAGCCGCCGCGATCTCGGCAACGCTTTCACCAGCGTCACCCGCGACCGCATCGGCACCAGCGCAACCCGTCATCGCGCCGCGACCGGCACTAGGCCCGACGCGGGCCTAGGTGCTCGCCCACGGGAAGCACTTGGCAGAAGCGAGAGTGAAGCGAGCGCGCTGAGGAGCGCGTTTCTGGCCATGGCGCTGACAAGCGACGAGCCGCCAAACACGCCGAAGCATGGACAGGATGCGCTCACGCCCTTGGTCGCCAGTACAACGAGGTAGATGGAAAACACGGCGAAGAGTGCGATGCATCCCCACGCCCACGCGCGGGGAAACAGGTGGCACAGTCCGACCAAGGCCAGCACGCACTCGCCCAGAAGGATGCCAACCGCCGCTGGATAAGCCCACGAAGCGGGGATGACCGACTGTGCCTGAATAGTGCGCGCAAACCCAGCCACGCCAGAATGCACGCCGGTCGAATCAACTGAGGCACTGGTGAACTTCCCCGTCACGGCAACGAGAAGCACGCACCCGATGAGCGTGCGTGCGAGCGCCGAGGCGAGGGGCCATTGCCTATGCACGTCCGGGCCTCAATCGCCTCCACGCAATCACGATCGAGCCTGCCGCGACCGTGCCCAATCCGCCCCACAGCATCACAGGAGACATGCTCGCTGCGCCACCCTTGCCCACTGCCGCATCCTCGTTGTAGAGAAGCCTGCCCGATGGGTCGTAAACGTTTTTGGTTTCCGGATCGAATCGATTCAGTCCCAGTGCGACAAGGTCAAAGATCATACGACGGTCAATATCGGCCGGGTTGGTCGCAAACTCGACCATCTGATAGGTGTTCTCCGCGCCGACTTCGATCCCGTTTCGAACTACGCCGGTTCGAAGAGATTCGACCAATGTTGTTCCAGCAGCAGGCAGATAAGTCGGAGAGAGGGTGGAAGTCGCCTGAATGATCGACGGTCCATCGCAGATGCGTTCAAAGCGTTCGAGGCGGCCGTCATCTCGCCAGTTGAGCACAACTCCCGCTTCGGTGCTGCGAACACTCCAGCGATCTCCCACACGCTGATACTCGGCCTTGGCATCCGCCGCGACGGCGGGCACGACGCGATCAAGATACACCCAGGGCGCGAAGATCATCTGCACAGGGCCCGGGGCACGGTTCGCCCAAATGTCGAGCGGCACTTCGTGGAACGTTCCGCCTTCGTTTCGGCTGCAGCGCAGGAACATGCCGTCAAACGCTGCGACGTTCATGGGCAGCGCATCCCAGGTTTGGCCGCGGGCGCGATTCTGCGCATAGTGCTCGACTCGAAATGTCCCATTGCGATGGGCGACAACGCGGAGCATGATGCTCGTGCCGTCACTGCTCTTGCCGCGTGCTGAGTACGCGACCGATTCGCAGGCGCGATACCGCTCCGCAAGCGCCAGGATGGCTGCGCGTCCCGGTTCGGATGGATCGTCACGCAAATGAGCAAATCCAGTACGCGCGGCAAGCGTCACCGCACCCACCAGGACGATGCGAAACACCATGGACCTCCCGAGACGTTTCACGGGCACTCACCCGTGCAGGTCTGGTTTGGAATGGTGACCGACATTGGTGGATTCACCGGGGTGCCCCCGATGCAGCTTCCGCACGTTCCAGTGCCGCCGGAAAACGTTTGGCAGGGAAATGGGCCGGTCACAACCGGACTCGTGTGTTTGAATCGGTAGGCACATTCGAGCACAGAACTGTTCCGGGGCAATTGTCGTAAATGCCGGAACATCCTCCCGTACAGAACTGCTTCACATTGAACCATGTCTGCACATAACAGATGACACCGTACGCGGTGAGCGGTGTGCCGGAAATGGCGATCGCCAGTGCCAGACCGATGGGAACGTGCTGTCGTTTCATGGTTGCTCCTTTGCTCCGACAAGCGGCACAGAGGAGTCTACATCAAGAAAAAAAAAAAAAGCAACCTCTGATTCACAAGATTTTGTGTGTATGCTCGTCGTATCCATGGCTCGTTGGCGCCATCCCCGGGGCCTCTCACTGATCGAGACGGTCGTCGCGACCGGCGTGATTCTTATCCTCCTTGGGCTCACCCTGCCCAGTCTCTCAACGTCTCGGCGGACCGCTCGGCAGACGGTCTGCCTGACCCACGCGAGGTCCGCCTCGTCCGAGGTCTTGGCGTACGCCAACGACTTCACCGATCGACTTCCCTTCGCCGGAATCACTCGACGCGACTTCACTCTCCCGGGCTGTGCTTCGTTCCCGATCGGTGGCGATGCCGGGCTCTCGAACGGTCGCTGGGCTGCGCTCTTTCCGGATCGATGGCACGATTCGGAATGGGCACCGGCGCTACGATGCCCGGACCAGCCAGACTCAACTTCCCCAGGCGAGGCCAATCTGCCAGCGCTCTGGATGAGTTCCGCCCTATGGCTCGACCCCGCCACGCTGGCCCCCGGCGCCAGTCCCGCCGCACCGAGGCCGCGAAGCAATCGGGTCGATGACGTGCAGTTCCCTTCGCGCAAGGTCATGCTCTTCGAGCAGATCGCCTATTGCACGGCCACCGACGGCGAGTTCGATTGGATCAACGTCATCGGCCAGACTTTCAGGTTTCCGGGCTCGGTTTCAACCATCGACGGTGCCGTTCGTCGCGCCCGCCAGATCGACGGCCTGCCCGCGCGTGGCACCCTGCCGTTTGAATGGACCACCCACGGCATCCGCGGCGTTGACCTCCCGTAGCCTGATCCACATCGCTGTTGCGGAGCGCTCGGGTTCTGTCCCAGGCTCTAAACTCCGCCCATGCTCGACCCCACCCCCATCCGCCGACGCAAGCGCCTCTGGGCGCTGGGGCTGGTCACGGGCACGATCGTCGTCGCCATGGCGCTGGCTACACGAGGCCTGGACCCCAACTCGCCCGCCATCGTCGGCGTCATCGGCTTCCTCTATGCCTTCATCAGCGGCGGCCTGCTTGCCGGCGCGTATCTCGGCGCGGGCATCGGGCTTGGGCTCGTGCTGGCGCGGTGGCTGCTCCCCGAATCTTCGCATCGCGCGTGGATCGCCCTCGCCCTTGGGCCAGGGCTGCTCACCTACCTCTCTCACGCGCTGGGCACGCTGGGGTTGCTCTCTGGCCTCATCGGGCAGTTCACCGCGGCCGTCACGCTGCTGGCTGGGCTCAGTCTGTTCGCCTGGCGACTGGGGGTGGGCGTGCGGGCCCGGCCCAATCTGCCCCAGCCGCCGATTGCGGGCGTCCTGTGGGTGCTACCCGCCGCTCTGCTACTCATCGCTTCGTGCAACCCGCCGGGCTGGCTGTGGGAGAGCGAGGGCTACGGCTACGACGCCCTGAGTTACCACCTGCAACTACCTCAGGAATGGGCCCGTGGCCCGCGCCTGGCACCGCTGCCCCACAACGTGTATTCGTATCTGCCGGGCGGGATGGAATCGGCGTTCCTGCACATCGCGGCCCTCACCGGCGGGGGCCTGCGCCCGCCCGGCACGCCTGCCGAGGCGACCTCCGCCTCCTTCTATCTGACGCCCAGTGCCACCGGCGTGCCGACACCCGTCGGTCTGCTCGCCTATGACGGCGCGGGCGCGATCGCGTGCCAGTTGCTGCACGCGGGGTTCGCACTGATCGCATCGCTGCTGATCGCCCGCGTGGCGTGGGCGCTGCTCACGTCGCTTGGCATCACGTCGCGCCCCGCGGCGGAGGCCGGTGCGCTGGCGGGTGCGGCGGCGCTGAGTGTGCCGTGGGTGACGGTGGTCGCCTCGCTGCCGTATAACGAGATGACGGTGAATGCGCTCCTCGCCGGGGCGATCCTCGTGACGCTCGACTCCCCGTCGCCCTGGCGGCGTGGCCTGGTCACCGGCACGCTCGTCGGCCTGGCCGTCACGGCCAAACCGACCGCGGCGTTCCTCGCCGCGCCGCTGGCGGGGTTCTTCCTGCTCTCACGCCTCCAGTTCCGCCAATGGTGGCCAGCGATCGCCGCCGGCTCGCTCGCGGGCGCACTGACCGTCGCGCCGTTCCTCATTCGCAACTACCTCGCGTGCGGCAATCCGATCTTCCCTGCGGGCACGTCGCTCTTCGGCTCCGGTCACTGGTCCGTCGAACAAGTCGCGCGATTTGCCCTGAACCATCGCGAAGCCGCGCCGCTGGTGGAACGTATCGGGCTCCTCTTCGCCTGGCGCGGCGATGGCCTGGGCGGCCAGCCCCGCGGCTTGCTCCACGCACAGTGGTCCATCTTCGCGCCCGCAGGCGTCGCGACACTCGCGCTCACGCTGGCCCTGCGGAAACAGGCCCGGCGCGATGCCCTCATCCTGCTCGCCGGTGTCGGGGCGATGCTTGTCTGGTGGCTCGGCTGGTCGCACTGCCAATCGCGGTTTCTGCTGCCGCTCGTTGTGCCGCTCGCGATCGGCGTGGGCCTGCTCGCGGGCATGTGCACGCGCACGCTCTCGGTCAGTCCGAACACCAGCCTCGCGCGACTCGGGCTTGTGCTCCTTGCCGCGCTTCCCCTCCTCACCGCCGCGATGGGCACGCGCCTGTTCCTCTCTCAGCGCCGCGTATTGGGCGACGATCGAGGCTTCCCCAATCTCTTCCTCGCCGACGGCACCGCCTCCCGCACGGGCGAAGCCTTCCGCCGCGATCTGCCCTCGCTGCCGGAGCCCGAGCGCACCCGCGCCCTTCAGGCGATGGACCCTGAGACGTGCGTGAACATGATGCTCGCGTTTGAAGGGCCGCGCGTCTATCTGCTGGGCGGCGCGACGCCCTTCTACTTCACCACGCCGGTGCGTTATCACTCGACGTGGGACGCCTCGCCCGTGGGCGATGCGGCGCGGGCCTTTCCCGATCAGCCCGAACGCTGGAACGATTTCCTGCGCGCCCGGGGCATCGAGATCATTCTCGCGGACTTCTCCGAACTCTCTCGTCTCGCCCGTGACGGCTGGTACGACCCCGCCATCACGCCCGAGGCCGCCGCCATGTGGCTGCTGCATCACGCCCAGCCCATCCGCGAATGGACCCGCCCGGGGGACACCGGCGGCTTCCCGCTTCGCGGGCTGTATCGCCTGAAATCCGCGACCGCCAAGCCCGAGGCCACGCTGTGACCGACGCTGCGGGCTCGGGCCCCCCACTGCCACCGCCAGGTCGGCACGCGCCAAGGCTTCAACCGCGTGGGCGTCCGCCTCGCGCTGGTGCCGGGCTCATCCGCCGCGCCCTTCAACTGCTCGGGTTCCTTGCTGGCGCGGCCATCCTCTACTGGTGCTTCTCCCGCGCGTTCGGCGATCCCGCCCATCGGGCCCAACTCGCTCGTCTGCTCGACGCGCCGCCCGGGCTCATCATCGTGCTCATCGCGCTCTCCCTCACGGCCCTCGCGCTCGATGGCCTCATGTTCCGCGCCGTGCTCACGCCCGTCGCCGTGCTGCCACGCCGCACCATGCTCTCGGTCGCGGGCGTCTGCTCCGCCCTCGCGTATCTCCCGTTCAAGGCCAGCCTCTTTTTCCGCTTTTTTCAGCACCATCGTGGCGACTGCCTGCCGATTCTCACCATCGGCGCGTGGATCGCCGCCACCGGTGCGGTTCTGCTCGCCAGCCTTGTGCCCATCGTGGCCGCGACTTCGCTCCTGCCGCTCGATTCGGCCGCGTGGTGGACGCTTGTCGGCCTCGGCATCCCGGTGCTGGCCATCATCGGCCATGCCGCCGCGCGCCTCCTCGCCAGCGAGCGCGGGTACGACTGGCTCCGCCGCGCCGCCAGCCTCGTCGGCCTCGGCCATCGCACCCGCGCCCTTCGCAACGTGCACGGCGGGGTCCGCATGTTGGCGAACCCGGGTGCGCTGGCTTCTGCGCTCGCTTTTCGCTGCGGGGTGGTCGCCCTTCAGGCGGCACGATTCGCCGTCGCCGGCCACATCGTCGGCGTTGAAGTCACCTGGGCCCAGGCCCTCGTCGCGGGCGCCGCATACAACCTCGTGCAAGCCCTCTCGCCCGGCGGCGTGGCGGGCTTCCGCGAAGCCGGTGCCGCGGGCGCGCTGAAAGTGCTCAACGGTCCAGACATTTTGAGCGCCGTGCTGGTCGTCACGATCGCCGAGGCGATCGCCAACCTGACGTCGGGAGTAGCGGGGGCAATCTATCTACGAGTTGATCGGCTTCTTATCGCAGGCCGCGAAGCGGCACCCAACCACCCTCCCCCGCTCGCAGTGGGGGGGGCGCGGGAGGTGCCGATCGCAGCGAAAGCGGAGAGGGTTCCCGAACGGCTCAACGGCTGATCTCAGCACTCGGCAGTGGCCCAGGCGTCCAGCCTGTGATCGCCGCGCTTCGCGGCGACTGATGGGCAGTCGCGCGAACGCCCAATGCGAGGCTTCGCCTCGACACAGGCGGACGCCTGTGCCACCCGAAGCAACTGCGGCTGGCGTCTGACGTCTGAAGTCCTCAATACACCTTCTCCACCCGCGCCCCCGGATAGAACCTCGCCAGAATCGCCGTCCATGCCTCGCCGCGATCCGCGAAGCCCTTGGCGCACCACTGGCACAGGCCCACGCCGTGGCCGAACCCGCGGCCGCTGAACGTCACCGCGCTGCTCCCGACCAGCACCTCCACGTCACTCCCGTGCACGCGCGTCGCCGCCGTCACCGGCGGCAGGCCCGGTCCTTCCTGGTTTGCCGCGCGGCGAAGTTCCTCACCCGTCAGTGTGTACGACTGCCCGCCCGGCTGCACGACGAGGAACCGATTGGGTCGGCCCGAAGCGTTCACGCCCGCAGGGCGGATAGATTCGATCGCCGTGAGCGCCTTGATCGGCAGGCCCGCCTCCCGCCCGAAGGCCTTGAACCGCGAAGCCAGTTCCGCACGCGGGCGGCTCACGTTCCAGCGATAGAACTGGGCCGCCTGGCACGCATGCTCGCGCGTCTGGCCCTGCAACGGGCCAGCCAGATTGAAGGCCATGCTCGGCCCAGTAGGCCAGGTGTCCCGTGCCGCGGCTGGGCGGCCGCCACAGGTGCTGGCGTAGTACGCGCGGAGCACGTCGCCATTCCACGTCAGCACGACCCCCTTGGTGTCGGCCACGGCCCGCGCCACGATCGGATTCTCGCTCGCCCCGCCATACGCCTGGTCGCGCGTCCCGGCTTCCACATCAAACGGCGCGCCCACCGCGCGGCTTCGCGCCCGCTCCGACAGTGCATAACTCCGGGCCGTCACAGCCTGGGCCTGGTACGACGCCAGCGGCCAGCCGCTGAACATCTCCGAAGCAACCACGCCGCGCAGGTAGTCCTCCAGCGGCACACGGTTGATGACATCAAACGATACACCTTCGCTGCGGCCCACCAGCGTGATGATGCCCGGATAGACCTTCCCGTTGGCCGTCACCCGCGCCGCCGACTGTGCCGCGGCGGATGAAGGCGCGCGGCCGAGCGTGGGCGAGCGCGTCGCGCCGCTCTCGGTCGTGGCCGGACCCAGCACGCCCTCTTCGCCCGCGATCGCGACGATGGCTCCGCGCTCGTACCGCGCCGTCAAACCCGTGGCATCGGTCAGTTCCCAACCACTCGCGCTCATCTTCGCCACCACCGGTCCGCTCATCCGCGCTGGCTGGCGGGGCGATCCCAGCGGTGCGACCCAGATCATGCGGTTGGACCCGGAGAGCAGGGCTTGCGTCGACGCTGCGCTGAGCCGCACGCGCATCTCGGGCTCGCCGGCGATCCCGGGGACCACGCCGCGAACCACTTCGGCCGCGCCAACGCCCGTTACGGGCGCGGTGCCGGAGCCCGTGCCAATGGGCTTCTTCGCGGTGGAACTTGTTGGCGCGGGTGATGGGCTGTCCGACGCCGAGTCGAACGGGTTGATCGACTGGCAACCCGCGGCCAGCAACAAGGCGAACACCGCGAGGCTGGATGTCGCCGGCGCGAATCGCGCTCGGCGCGACGACAGAATGCGAATACCCATAGAGTGGGTTATCGGGCTGGTTGATCGCCCGCGTGCAGATTTTGCCGACCGACGCGAATCAAGCCTCGCGGGCTCAATCCAGCGGCATAGGTGGGCTTACCGCTTGGGTCTTTCCGGGAGCATGAACCGCATCACCGCCGACGAGTGCATGGGTGGGTACCGCAGAATCAAGCGGTAGACCTTGAAATCACGCAGCGACCAGCCCAGCCGATTCATGGTGTAATCCACCACGCGCTCATACTGGGGCACGATGGAGGTGTGTATGGCGGGAGGGCGTCCCGGCAACAGTTCGGGTTTCTCGCCCACCGGGATGCGGAACGGCTGCACCCGGGGCTCGGTGCCGCTCAGATGGCCATAGACAAACGTCTCGGGATCTGCCCATTCCATCGAGCGGTGAATGGCCACGTCGAACAACAGCGTTTCGGCGGGCATCGACAACTGGGCGGAAAAGTCGCCGTACTGATCGTCGGGCATCGCGTATCGCTGGGCTGCGGCTCGCGCAAACGTGCCCAGAAACGCGGTCACCGTGCCCATGTTTCCGAGTGGTGCCTCGGCCAGTTCATAGACCACCCCTTTGCCCTCGGGGATCGCCTCCATCGCCAGCGGCATGGGGGTGCAGAACTCGCCGAGCAGTTTGGGGCCGGCCTTGCCATCAAACGCGGGATCAAGGGCATTGTCGTGCACCTCGACCAGTTCACCATCCCCGCGGTACATGCGCGGACGGAAAATCGGCCAACGGACATTGGGGCGGAGGCGGCGGAAATCCAGAATCCCGCCCACCGTGACCAAGTCGAGCAGGTCCGGGTTGTCCTGCGAGGGCGCTTGAATCAGCAGGGTGGCGCGGGCTTTGGCCTGAACGCCCCAGACGCCGCTGTTCCCTCGGAAAGCCGTCTTGCGGCTGGCTTCGAGCCGCTCGGCCGAGCCGATGCCACCCAGATTCTCGACTATCAGGTCCAGCGTGGCGCGGTCGCCGGTGTGAATCTCGATAATCCGGTCGAGTTCCCGCTGGGCCACCCTTACCCGCTGCACGGCTTCCGACGTCGCACCCGCAGTCTGCGCCGCTCGAAGCAAGATGTCCACCCCCTCGTCACCGGGTAGGTGTTGAAAGGCCTCGAAAATGTTTCGGCAACAAATGACCTTGGAGATCTTCCAGGTGAGGTTGCGACTGATTTTCAGCCGCCGGGCCATCTCCTGGGGTTCGGTGGGATCCAGGCCTGTGGGGCTGAGAAGGTCGCCGAGCGTGCGGCGAACATCCTGGATTGCCGTGGTCAGGTGATCCTCGAAAGAGGGGGCGGGATGGGTGTCGAGCGCGGTCATGGTGGTTACTTCATCCGTCCGCACGCTGTTCGTATCGGTGGAAGGGTACCGCATGGTTGGGTGGCACACAATCTCTCACATGATGTTTTCACAAACATTCCTTTGTTATTGGGGGTACCACCCGTTCAGATCGCCCATCCCCCGCTGGTGGTGGGTGAAGTCGGGGTCCGGAGCGTTCGATAACACCACCAGTTGGATCATTCGCGGTTGGCGAAAAGGCACCAGGAAATGACTGAAACACCGGGCCAGTTGGTGGTGCGGCAGCACGAGCGGATTCAGTGCCGCTTGTCAGCGCATGTGCGCGTGGCGGAGGAGAGCGCTGACAAGGTGGCGGTGGGCGCGGGGGAGGCGGCGGGGTCGGTGCGGGAGTTGGCCTGCGAGATCATCGATTGCAGCGCCGGCGGGTTGGGTGTGCGGTGCGCGACGTTTC
This sequence comes from uncultured Phycisphaeraceae bacterium, assembly GCA_964588585.1. Taxonomy (GTDB): domain Bacteria; phylum Planctomycetota; class Phycisphaerae; order Phycisphaerales; family UBA1924; genus JAEUIX01. Next base: position 13,098 of record CAZPPX010000030.1, on the reverse strand, counting down.
TGCCCAAACTGTGCCGGGTGCGGCTGAGGCTGCATGTCGAGCGCGGGCCGGGTGGTATTGCCGAGGACATCGACCTGGCGGCGCGGGTGCAGCGGGTGGCGATGGTGGACCGGACACCGACGTACTACTTGGGTACCTCGCTGACGGGCGAAGGGGACGAGCACACGCGGCGGGTGGGCCTGTTGATGGATGTCGCGCGGCGGTCGGCGGCGGCGGAGCGCTCGCGCGAAGGCGTTGCGGGAGCCACGCGTGCGTGAACACGAGGACTTCATCGTCGCGGCATTGCTGGAAGAGGGGCGGGTCGATCCCGGCGCGCTGCAGGCCGCCGTGCGCGAGGGCGCGGCTGAGGGGCTCACACCCTCGAAGGCGATCGTGGCCCGCGGGCTGCTCTCGGCACGCGACCTCGCGCTCGTGCGGGCGAGCATTGCCGAGGTGCCGTTTGTGGATGTGGGGGCGTACGAGATCGACATCCGCAACAGCGAGCGGATGCCGCGCGCGACGGCGGAGAGCCTGGTGGCCTTTCCGCTGTTTGATCTGGGCGAGGTGGTGACCGTCGGCATGGCCGACCCGCTCGACCTGCGTGCCGTCGATCAGGTGCGGTCGGTGCTGCGCGCGGACCTGGAAACGGTTCTCTGCGAAGAGGATTCGCTCAGGCGGCTGATCGAGCGGGCATACGCGCTCTCGGGTCGCACGGGCACGAGCGCCGACACGGCGGCGGCGCCCGCGATCACGTCGGCGTCCATGCTCACCACGGGCAAGGAGCCGATCGTCGCGGCGGTGAACCAGATTCTGGCCCAGGCGGTGGAGCGGCTGGCGAGCGACGTGCACATTAACCCCGACGAGCACGCGTTGCACCTGCGGTTCCGGATCGATGGGCATTTGCAGCCGCAGCAGGGGCCGGGGTTGTCGTCGCACTCGGGGATTGTGCAGCGGATCAAGGTGATGGCGGGGTTGGATTTGACGCAGACAAGAAGGCCGCAGGATGGGAAGTTTCGGTTTACGCATGGCGAGCGCCAGGTGGACGTGCGCGTGAGCATCATCCCGACGGTGTGCGGCGAGAATGTGGTGATGCGGTTGCTCTCCAGCGCGGCCCAGATCAAGGGCTTCGCGGAACTGGGCCTGCTGCCCAATGAGACGAAGGCGATGGAGCGCCTGCTCGACAATCCCAACGGCATGGTGCTCGTCACCGGCCCGACGGGGAGCGGCAAGACCACGACACTCTACACGGCCCTGAAAACGCTCAACACGCCCGACGTCAACGTGATGACGATCGAGGACCCGGTGGAAATCCGCGTGCCCATGCTGCGGCAGGTGCAGGCGAACGCGGAGATCGGGATGACCTTTGCGGGCGCGCTGCGGTCGATCCTGCGGCAGGATCCGGACGTGGTGCTGGTGGGCGAAATCCGCGACGAGGAGACGGCGAAGATCGCGATTCAGGCGGCGCTCACCGGGCACCTGGTGCTGTCGAGCCTGCACACCAACGACGCGACGGGAGCGATCCCGCGCTTGATTGACCTGGGCTGCCCGGCGTTCGCGGTAAACGCGGCCTTGCTCGGCGCGGTGGCGCAGCGGCTGGTCCGGCGGGTCTGTGCGGATTGCGCGCGAGAGGAGACGCCCGACCCGATGCTGCTGGCGCGATTCGGCGCGACGCCCGAGGGGGCCAAGTTCGCGCGTGGGGCCGGATGCCCGCGCTGCGCGGGCTCGGGGTACAAAGGACGACTGGGCATCTATGAAGTGATGGCGATGACGCCCACCTTGCAGCAGGCGGTGGAGCGTGGCGACACCGCCGGGCGGCTGCGGCGCGTGGCCATCGATGAAGGCATGGCACCCTTGTGGGCCGATGGGCTGGCCAAAGCGCGGATGTCGATCACGACGCTTGATGAAGTGGTGCGGGTGGCGGCGGTGCAGGCGGCGGAAGCCGGGCCGGCACCGGTGGTTGGCAGCGGCGAGGGCCTGAGGAGAGCCGCGTGAGTGCATTGACGTTCGACTATCGCGCGGTGGATAAGGGCGGTGCCAAGCACAAGGGCACGGCGGTAGCGGCGACGGAGGCCGAGGCCTTCCGGCAGGTGGCGGCCCGGGGGTTGATCCCGGTGTCGATCACGCCCGCGGCCCATCAGGTGGCGCGCTCGGCGCGCTTTAACCTGCGCGATATCGCGCACTTCACGGCTCAACTGGCGGTGCTGGTGGGCGCGCGGGTGCCCATCAGCGACGGGCTGCTCAGCATTGCCGAGCAGGAGCCCGATCCGCGGCTGGCCAAGGTGATCAAGGACCTCGCGGCCCGGATCGAGGCGGGCTCGCCACTCGCGGAAGCGATGAGCGCCCACGCGGGCGTGTTCGGCGATGTGTATGTCGAGACGATCCGTGCTGCGGAGCGCAGCGGCAACCTGGTGAAGGTGCTGGAGAGCGTGTCGGAGATGCTCGAGCGGGCGCAGGAGATCAATCACCAGGTGAAGGCGGCGCTGATGTATCCGCTGTGCGTGGTGGGCGTACTGATCCTGGGGCTGGCGTTTTTGCTTGGGTTTGTGGTGCCACGGTTTGGCGAGATGTTCCAATCGCGCGGCGTGGAACTGCCGGCGCTGACCGAGGCGCTGATGATCATCGGGAACAGTTTGAAGCAGTGGTGGTTCGCGTATGCCGGGGCGGTGGTGGCTGGCGTGGTGGGCGTGCGGCGTGCCTGGCGCACACCGGGCGGCAGGTTGTGGCTGGACCGGGTGTTTCATCGAATCCCGGCGGTGCGCGATGTGCTTGTGGGGCTCGCGATCGGGCGATTGACGCGGGTGCTGGGGATCAGTTTGGGCTCGGGGTTGGGGCTGATTGAGAGCCTGGAACTAGCGGGCAAGGCCACGGGGCGGCCGATCCTGATGAACGATGTGGACCGGATGATCCGGCAGGTGCGCTCGGGCGGACGCCTGAGCGAGGCGCTGGTGGGGTGCAACTACCTCACGCCCTTCACCAAGCGCATGATGAACGCCGGCGAGAACAGCGGCGAACTGCCCAAGATGTGCACGCTGATCGCCCGGCACTACGACCGTGAATCGATGTACCTGGCCAAGAACCTGGCGACGGCGATCGAGCCGGTGATGATCGTGATGATCGCCGGCGCGGTGCTCGTGGTGGCCCTGGCGATCTTCATGCCCATGTGGAGCATGGGGTCGCTGATCAAGTGACGCCCTTCGTCAAGGCCAGTGTCAACGAAGGAGCGAAGGGAGCGACGGAAAGGCAGGGGACGGTGAGGATGAAGACCGCTTGATGCCCTGTCCGCGCGAAACCGCCCGTTGCACGATCGTTTTCAAGTTACACCCGTTCTGCCGCCTTTCTGCTTCCCCCTTCGATCACTTCGCTCCTTCGTTGACAAAACTCCCGGGCGATTCCCATCAGACCTGACGGGTACGATCGGGCCTATGGCGATCCTCGTGTTTCAGCATGGTGACGACGCGGCCTCGGGCGTCGGCAGGCTTGGACCCATTCTCCGCGACCACGGCTTCGCGCTCGACATTCGACGCGTAGACCTGCCCAACGGTGCCGCGAAGGGCGGGGTGCCGGGGGACTACGACAACGTGCAGGGCATCATCAGCCTGGGCGGCTCGATGAACGTGGCCGATGCGCCCAACCTGCCCTGGATGCAGAAGGAAATGGCCTACCTGCGCGGCGCCCACGAGCGGCGCCTGCCCGTGATCGGCCTGTGCCTTGGGCACCAGATGCTCGCGGCGGCACTCGGCGGCGAGGTCGCCCCCGCAGCCAGACCCGAGTGGGGCTATTGCCCGGTGAACATCACGGTGCCGGGCCAGACCGACGTGATGCTCGCGGGCATCGCGTGGAGCAGCCCGCAGTTCCAGTGTCACTTCAAAGAAGTGACCAAGGTGCCCGAGGGCGCCACGGTGCTGGCGAGCAGCCCGGCCTGCAAAGTGCAGGCCTTCCGCGTGGGGCAGCGGTCGTACGGGTTTCAGTATCACTTCGAGTACACGCGCGGGCAGATCGAGGGGTTTGGCCGCGACGGGCGATGCCAGAAGGAAATGGCCGAGTCCGGGCTGACGGCAACCGACCTGGCCAAGCAGATCAGCGAGCATCACGAGACGTTTGAGCGGCTGGGCGAGCGGCTGTGCGCGAGCATCGCGACGCTGATGTTTCCGGTGAGCCGGAAGTTGCGGGGGTAGGCGGCATTTTGTGAGGGCGACGAGGCCGTTCAGGGTGCGCCGACGCGAAGATCCGCGGCCTTCCCGAGAAGTACCTGCGTCCGATTCTCCCGAGCCCACGCAACCTCAAGGCCACCGTCATCGAAGAAGGCGACGACGGCTACCCGGCGATCGATCGCCAACTCTGCGTTATCGATTGTGACCTTCCCGAGCATGTCGTCGAGCACCGCCACCCGGCCCTCTGGGAATACCTGCAAACCGCCGCAGCCCTCGGCGTCAAGGATGGCTATCTCGTGGGCAAGCGCAGTCCGTGGTACAAACAGGAACAGCGGGAGCCGTGCCCGTTTCTCTGCACCTACATGGGTCGCGGATCAAACGACAAACAGCCCTTTCGGTTCATTTACAACCGTTCGAAGGCGATCGGTTCGAATCTGTACCTCATGCTGTACCCCGTCAACGGATTGGCGGCCATGCTGCGTCAGCACCCTGATCGCCACGCGGAAGTACATGGCCTTCTCGGCCAAGTCACCGGCCATGAACTCCGGGGCGAGGGCAGGGTCTACGGCGGCGGATTAAACAAGATCGAGCCGAGTGAATTGGGGCGCGTTTCGGCGGCGTCGTTCCTCGCACGTTGGCCGGAGTTGAGCGCGAGCATCCACCGTGAACAAACGTCTAGTTTGTTCGCCTAAATCGTCGCCTCCGTCGCCCGCAGCACTTCCTCCACGCTGGTCCTCCCGACCACGGCTTTCTTCAACCCGTCGGCGCGGAGGGTGACCATCCCACGCTCGGTGCACAAACGGCGGAGTTCGGAGACGTTGGGGTTGCGCACGATCACGTCGCGGAGCGAGTCATCGACGGAGAGCAGTTCGTAGATGCCCAGTCGGCCGGAGTACCCGCCGTTGCGGCACTTGTCGCAGCCCTTGGCGACGTGCATTTTTTCCGGATTGAAGCCCTGGGTTTCCAGGAACTCGCGCATGTCGTCGGTGGCGGGCTTTTCGTACTTGCATTCTTTGCACAGGCGGCGGACGAGGCGCTGGGCGAGCACGCCGTTGACGGCGGCGGCGACGAGGAAGGGCTCGAGGCCGATGTTGACCAGTCGCGTGATGGATGACGGCGCGTCGTTGGTGTGGAGCGTGCTGAGCACAAGGTGGCCGGTGAGGGAGGCCTGAATGGCGGTGAGCGCCGTTTCGTGGTCGCGGATTTCGCCGACCATGATGACGTCGGGGTCCTGGCGCAGGAGGGCCTTGAGGGCCTTGGCGAAGGTCATCCCGATCTTTTCGTGCGTCTGGGTCTGCGTGATGCCGTCGAGGTGGTATTCGACGGGGTCTTCGACCGTCGAGACGTTCATGGTGTTCTTGTCGAGGCAGCGGAGCGAGGAATAGAGCGTGGTGGTTTTGCCCGAGCCGGTCGGACCGGTGACGAGGACGACGCCGTGGGGCATGTCGATGAGGCCGCGCCAGATGCGGAGCATGTCGTCGTCGAACCCGAGGTCTTCGAGTTTGACGTTGATCGATCGCGTATCGAGAATACGCATGACGGTCTTCTCCCCATAGGTATTGGGGAGCGTGCTCATGCGGAGATCGAGTTTGCGACCCGCGACGGTGCAGCGGATGCGGCCGTCCTGGGGCAGGCGGCGCTCGGAGATGTCGAGGTTCGCCATGATCTTCAGGCGGCTGGTGATGGCCGCGGCCATGGTCGCGGGCGGCTGCATCATCTCGTACAACTCGCCGTCGATGCGGAAACGCACCTTGAGTTTCTTCTCAGCGGGCTCGATGTGGATATCGCTGGCGCCTTCCTTCACCGCCGTCTGGATGATGTGGTTCACAAACTTGATGACGGGGCTCTCGGCGGCCTCGCGCTCAAGATCCACTTCCTGGTCGGTCTTCTTTTCGACCTGAACGTCGGCTTCCTCGACCTCGGAGAGCAACTGGTTGACGTCCACGGCTTCGTCGGCCTTGCCGGCGGCACCCGCGATTTCCAGCACGCCTTTCACGTCGAACGCCGTGACGACGACGACCTTGACGCTCGCGACGCCCAGGCGGCGGCGGACTTCATCGACGAGGAAGACGTCATCGGGCCGCAGCAGGCCGATCACGGCACGGGTGCCGTCCATGCGGAGCGGCACGACCATGGTCTCCTGGCAGAAGGGCACGCTGAGGCGCTGAAGGAGTTTGCCATCCCAGCCGCCATCAACGCCCTTGGCCATATCAATGCGTTCGAAGGGCACGCCGGCGATCTCGGCCACCGTGGCCTGCACCTTGGCATCTTCGCAGCCCTGTTCAACAAGCACCTCGGCCAGGCGGCGGCCAGGTGTTTGCTTCACGACTTGGCGAGACGTGCTGACCTGCGCGGGCGTGGCGACGCCACGCTCGATGAGTACATCGCCCAGGTCGGCACCGGGGGGGAGCGCGCCGCCCTGGAATATCTCGCTGAGGGCCTCGCCGACCTTGGGCGTGGGCAGCGGCGCGGGGCCGACGGGCACGGCAGGGTCGTTCTCGACGATGACGTTGCGATTGGCGGAGCGCTGCCCGGTGGGCACAGCGGGCAAAGGGGAGAACGCCTGCTCGGCCAGGTCGATAGCGTGGCGACGGGGAGGAGTTGGCGCAGCAGGTGGTGGCGGAGGCGTGGTGCCATGTGCGGGCTTCACGCCCGCGGGCGCGCGAGGCACCGGACCCGAAGTCACCGTGTCGGACGGGTCGTCCACGCCCAGATCGCGAAGCACATCATCAAACTCTCGGCGGTTCACGGAGGCTCCTGAGGCTGGACATCGTTGTGGGCATGACCATCATCATGCGCGGCTCATTCGTTGCCCGCGACAGTCATCGCGAGTTCGTACACCCTGCCGTCGTCGGCTTCGAGTTCAATGGAACGGCCATGAATGGCTCGGACCTTGAACAGTTCCGCGAGCACGTCACCGGTGCGCACGAGTTTGCCGCTGACTCGGGCCATGGGCGACGCGCCGCCGATGATCGTCTGAATCTTCAGGTTCGACAACGCGCTGTGGATCGAGCGAAGGCGTTCGGCCGCCTTGGCGGCTTCCGCAGCGGCGGCCAGGTCAGGCCGGCTGTCTACAGGTGCTTCGATGGTAGGGAAGAGGCCCCCCATGGAATCGGCGATGCGGAACGGGTTCTTCTTCACCGAATCACCCGGCACCTGTTGCGACACGCGGCTGGACTTCAGATCATCCAGCACACCCGAGTGGTCGCGCTTCGGACGGCTTGCCGCCTCCACCAGGGACGCATCAAACTTCACGTCCTTCCCGGTCATCCCGCCCTTCATGCCCACCCAGCGCATGCCCCACAGCACGCCCGCCGCGATGGCGACGGAGCCCGCGAGCAGCAGCCAGGTGGACGAAACGCGCGGACGACGGGCCGCGAGATCGACGCCGATACCCATCGCCGCTGCGGCCTGAGCCTGTTCGGACATCGCTTCGGGCGGTTCACCGCCGAGAGGTTGAAGCGTCGGATCAACGGAGGCGGCAGTGGTCGCGGCACTCATTTGTCACCACCCTTCGAATCGACCGACGCCGTCGCGGCGATCGGTTCCTGGTAATAGACGGTGAGGGTGAACGCGGCCTTGATGTTGCCGTCGCCCTCTTCCTGGCGCGTGAGTTTCATGTCCTGGATCTTGGTGATGCGGGGGATGCGTTCGAGGTCCTGGAGGAAGCGGTAGAAGCCGTCGAAGTCGCCGGTGATCTCGACATCGAGGGGCTGCTCGAGCGCGAGGCCACCCGGCGGGAGTTTCTTGTCGTTTTTCTTGAAGGTCGGAACCTTCAGGCCACTCTTGCTGGCGATCACCGCGACTTCGCGGAGGACCGTGTCGATCTCCTTGGTGGAGGGGAGACGGGACTCGATCGCCTCGATGCTCTGCTTGATCTGGGCGTTGGCGGTTTCGAGGTCGGCGGTCTTGGCCGTCGCGACGCGGAGTTTCTCCAGCATCGCCTGCTTGAGTTCGATCTCGGTCCGGGCCTTGGCGATCTCCGCGTTCTGCGGCTTGAACACCAGAAAGTAACTGGCCAGCGGGACGGCCAGCAGCACGACGATGAAGATGAACTGTCGAATGCCCATGGGTTGGTCCGGTGAGGGTGAAATCCGGTCGGGAACGAGGCATCACGCGAGCCGTGCACAACTCAGCCTGCGGGCACCGCCGCGACGGCGGGTCCCGTTTTCGCGGCGGGCGCGGCGGCCTGCGCCGAGGAGGCCGGGCTCTTCAGGCGTGGGGCCCGGAGGGGCTCGATCTTGCGGGCGTCGGCCTCGGCACGGATCATGGCTTCGATGCGGAACTTGCGGAGGCTCACCGATTCGACCACCGACGCCACGCTGCTGATCAGATCGACCCGGTCCAGAAGGGCGCACTCTTTCAGTTCGCGCTGGTAATCGGCGACCATCTCGTCGCTGGCGGCAAAGCCGGTCAGCGTGATGGTGTACTCCATCTTCGCGGGCTTGGGTCGCGCCGCCGCATCGGCGGCAGCATCCTTCCCTCCCCCCACGCCACCGGGTTTCTTCGTGAGCGAGGCGGGAGGAACCGGTGGCTTGGCGGCCGCCTTGCCCGCGATCGAGTTGGGCTGCGGCGCGCCCTTGACCGGTGCCGCCTCCACCATGCGCTTGGAAACCAGTTGCACCTCGTTGAGCGTCAGCCGCTCGGGCATCCGATTCACGATCTCCGCCAGCAGGATCGACCGCGGCACGCGCTCGTTGAGCGTCGCGGCCACCTCGGCCTTGTCGAGCATCGTCGCCTGCTGCGATTCGAGTTGCTTGAGCATCTCGATCTTGCGCGTCTGCTCGGTGTACTCCGCGTTGATGCCCCGCTGCTGGTCGCGCACGCTGTTCCACGCGCGGTGCGTGACCAGAAACGCGCCGACCACGCCGAAGAGCACCACGCCAAAGAGCACCAGACAGACGATGTTGGCGCGGGTTTCGGTCTTGCGCTGCAGGTAGTCGGCGGGGAGAAAACTCGTTCCCTGGGCCGGGGCACCGCCGGGCTGCATCACCGAAGAGAAGTTCACCTTCATGCTCGCACGCTCCTTGCCAACAATTCACTTCGCACGATGCACACCCACACCTCAACCCGCCACTCACAAGTCCGTCGGACACAGGCACAAGCCAACCGCCACCGCCCACCCGGGCTGCGGCTGCGAAAGGTCAACGTTGCGAACCGGCTCGCTCCCTGTGCGGGCCAGACGCGCCATCGGGTCGGCCACGCTCGCGGGCACGCGCATCACGCGGGCCACATGCTGGCACAAGGCGCGATGACGAGCCTCGCCGCCGACAAAGATCGTGCGCGCCAGGCGACGCCCGCTGAAGAGCGCGTCGTGGTAGCGCACGCACATGTTCACTTCATCCGTGATGGCGTCGAGAGGCTCGTGCAGATCGATCGAGGGGCCCACCGGCACGCCGACCAGGCGATCCACCATCGCGTGCCCACGGGGCATCGCCCCGCTGCCGGCGCGGCGTTCTTCGGTCGCCACCGCGCTGTCGGGCTCGGTATCGCTCTGTGATGCTGCCGCTGAGGCCCCGGCCTGACCAGCCGGCACGCCCTCGCGGGCCGCCGCAGACGCGGCGAGGCGGAACATCGCCATCCCGTCGCCGTCGGTATTCGGCACCGATGGTGACGACACCGCAGGCTTCGCCGCCGCCGCTGCCGCAACGCTTGCCGCCGGTGCCTGAGCCGCGGCCTTCTCGGCCAATGCACGGGCTTCGGGCGTCAGCGCCGAGCATTCCAGCCGCTGGCGGTGCGCCTCTTCCAGATGAACCTTCAGTTGCCGCGCCACGAGCAGATCGAGTTGGTGCCCGCCCATGGCAATGGGCTTGCAGAAGACCAGGCGGGTGCCGTGCGCGATCATCACGCTCGTGTGGCCCGCCCCCATATCGAGATACAAACTGGTGACCTCGGCATCGCCCGTCCGCCGCGTCACATGATCAAACGCTCGCACCACCGCCACCGCTTCGGGATGCATGCCCACGGGTTCAAGCCGAGCCGCGCGGATCGCGCCCATCAATCGCTCCACCACGCCCCGTCCGGAAGCAAACCCGATGAACTCGGTCTTCCCACCACCCGTCGCGGCTGGCCCAACTTCCACATGCCGGCACAAGAGCGCCTCGGGCCCGCAACCCAGTTGCATGGCCAGAGTCTGCGAAACCTGATCAGCCACCTCGCGGGCATCGCCCCCGGGCAGTTGCATGTGCTTGCAGTACCCCAGCGATGACGGAATCGCGCACACGGCCCGCTTGCCCTTGAAGCCCGAGTTCTTGATGAGGCCAGGCAGCCGTTCGATCTGCCACGCCAGCCGCTTGGTGTGATCGTCGAGCAGGTCTTCGGGGGTTGGTTCAAACGCGGCCGCAATCAGCGTGGGCGGATCGCCCGAGGCCAGTTGCAGGACTTTGAGCCCCGCGCAGCCGAAATCGATCGCGATCGGGAAACTCCCGGGGATCAGCCCGCTCGACATCGACTTCAGGCGGTTCATCCCGAGTCCAAACATCCTGCCGACCTCCCAAGCGCGCCCGGCGGATCACCACCGATCCCCTGACCAGCCCCCCACCCCCACCCGCATCATCACGGGGCGCTCGGTGGAGAGCATCGAACCGCTAGGGGGCGGGCTGAGGTGCCGGTGGGAGGCTGGTTGCATGGGGAACCTCGGCAGCCCGCGCAATCGCTGCGGGCTCCCGCGCGGGGCCGAGAACCACCCATCCTCATCTTCAGCAACGTGCAGACGCGGCGCGGCCTCACACCCCCGTCGGGTGCCACACCGTCTTGTATTCCACAAACGCCTCGATCCACGACGGCGCGTGGCACGCCTGGCTATCGGTCCAATCGACTTCGCCTTCCCGCCCCCCCCCCCGGGCCCCGCCCCGAACCGTCACGCGCTTCAGGTTCTCCGCGCGACCCTGCTCGAGTGTCTTCGCCAGGTCGCTTGAAATCCCCGGGCCAACCGCCGCGTGCAAGCCGTCAATATCGCGGTGCCCGGCCATCACCGGTCCGAGTTCCGTCGGGTCGCCAGTCAGCAGATTGATCACGCCGCCCGGCAGATCGCTCGTCGCGCACGCCTCGGCCAGCGCGCACACGACCGCTGGATCGGCGGGTGTCACCACGACCACCGTGCCCCCAGCACACACGACCGGCGCAACCAGCGACACCAGCGCCAGCAGCGGCAAGTTGGCCGGGCAGCACACACCGATCACACCCGTCGGTTCCGGCACCGTGATGTTCCAATACGGCGCGTTCACCGCGTTCTGACACCCCAGCACCTGCTGGTACTTATCCGCCCACCCAGCGAACGCCACGAGCCGATCGATCGCCAGCGACACCTCGGCTTCGCCCGTCAGCGGCACACCGGTTTCCGCACCCGCAGAAACGATCCCCTCGGCCCGCGCGTCGATGAGTGCCGCAAAGGCTTCGCGCTGACCTTCCACCATCTCGGCCAGTCGATACAGAATCTGCCCGCGCAGATACGGGCTGGCGCTCGCCCACCCGGGCTGCGCTTTGCGGGCCGCGCCGACCGCGTCCCGCACATCCTTGCGTGACGCCCGGCAGCCATGCCCGACGATCCGCCCTTCGCCCCAGTCACCCGGTTCTCGCACCCGCACCGGAAACGTCCGCCCGCTCTCGGTGCGCGGAAACACCCCGCCGATGTAGAGTTTGAAGGTCTTGGGTATGGGTAGGCGAGACGAGGGCGACATGGGAACTCCGGGGAGGCTACTCAATGAGCGTAGTGAGTTCGCCGCACCTCGGACACCGGACCTGAGTCCGTAAAGGTCCGGGTTCATGCACGGCGGTGCCCATCCGATTCGCCCTACCGCGCCCACCCGCTGCTCTCGCGCACAATCAGATTCGTCGCCAGCCGCGTCTTCGTGCTCGGGCGGGTCGGGTCTTCCACCCGCCGCACCAGCGCATCGATCGCCGCCGCCCCCACTTCCGCCAGCGGCACCCGCACCGTCGAGAGCGATGGCCGCACCAGGGACGCCAGGCGGGTGTCGTCGAAGCCCACGATCTTCAGCGTGCCCGGCACATTCACTCCAGCGTCTTGTGCGGCTTGCAGGATGCCCAGCGCGATCTCGTCATTGGCCGCCAGAATGCCCGCGCCGTTGAGTTTGCCCCCTCGCAGATTCTCCGCCGCCCAGGCGTAACCCCATTCCACCGAGTACGCGCCAAACACGGTCTGATCCGGACGGATCTTCGCCCCGGTCGCCTTCAGCACTTCGCTCACCGTGTCCGCCCGGCGTTTGGTGTCGTAGTTGGCCGCAGGCCCGCCCACGAAATACACCTGCCCGGGCGGCACCGACGACAGCAAATGCTCCACCGCCTCGCGCGTCCCCACCGCGTTGTCCACCATGACGCTATCCACGCTCGGGTGATCCACCTCCGCGTCCAGCACCACCACCGGCAGCGACGAGTTCACCGCTTCCTTCCACAGCCGCTCGTTGGGCTCGGTGATCATAATGGCCAGGCCGTCGACCAGCCCGAAGGCCTGCGCGAAGCCGTTGTCCTCGTGACCGTTGCCCCCACCCCCGCCGTTCCCGCCGCCACTCGGCCGGTCGCTGCTCCGCGCCTCGGAACCCACCAGCAAGTGATACCGCAACTTGCGGGCCTCGGCATCCGCGCCCCGCAACAACTCAGAGTAAAACTCGCCGTGGATATCCGGCAGCGCGATCCCCAGCACCCGGCTCTTCCGCGTCATCAGCCCTTGCGCAAACAGGTTGGGCCGATACCCCAGTTGCTCAATCGCTTTCCGCACGCGATCGGCCGTCTCCGGCGAAACAATCTGCGGACTGTTCAGCACGCGGCTCACCGTCGCGGTCGAAACGCCGGCGGCGTGGGCTACGTCCTGGATGGATGGGGCGCGATTGGTCGGCACGGGAAGTGTGTTGTACGGCCTCGCGCCTCCCCCGTCTAGTCCGCAGGGCCCCAATCTCGGTAGGGATCTCTGAACAACCTGCGCGCAACCTCTGGCGATCGGATAGCGTATCGC
>CAZPPX010000029.1:20243-44416 GCA_964588585.1 uncultured Phycisphaeraceae bacterium | reverse complement strand
CACGCCGTCACGCACGATCCCGCTGCCGCCGAGGGCGGTTGTTCAGGAGTCCCGGTAGACTTGTCCTATGAAATCGCTTTCAGTACGCCTTTTCAGTCGCCAGACCCTTCCCACCGCTCTCACCGGGCTGATTGCCGCCATCGCCAGTGGGCCCGCAGCGTGCCACGCCACGGACGCGACTGAAACCGCTCACAGTGACACACCGGTCACCAACGTAGCCCAGATCACCATCGCCTCCAAGCCCGGCACACCCCGTCCGCCCTTCACTTTCTCCCGCGATGACGACGCCTTTCTCGATTCCATCCAGCGCGGCGTCTTCAACTACTTCCAGGATCACGCCAACAAAACCACCGGCATGATCCCCGACCGCACCAGCGGCACGCACGTCAGCACCGCGGGCGTCGGGTTCCAACTCGCGGCCCTGTGCATCGGGGCCGAGCGGGGATGGGTGAGCAAGGCTGATGCGCAGACCCGCACGCTCACGATTCTGAAGGCGCTGGAAGCCGCGCCGGACAACAAGAAGTTCGGCCTCTTCTACCACTTCATCGATGGCGACACCGCCGGGCAGCCCAAGGACGCACCGGAGCAGGTGGTCAGCACCATCGACTCCGCGCTGCTCTTCTCGGGGTTCATGGTGGCCTCGTCCTACTTCGGGGGCGAGGTGGCGACGCGCGCTGATCAGATGCTTGAAAAGGCCGACTGGTCCGCGTTCGTGCTTCGAGGCGACGCCGGAGAGGCCCACTCGCACGGGTGCATCAGTCTGGGCTGGAAACCGGCCAAGATGCGCGAGCCCTTGGGCGCGGGCGAGTTCCTCAAGTACGCCTGGATCGACTGCGGCGACGAGCACCGCCTCGTGTCGTTCCTCGCGGTGGGCGGCGTGACTGATCCAGCACGGGCGGTCGAGCCAGCCGCGTATTACCGCTTGCGCCGCCAACTGGGCACGCACGCCGACCTCGGGCCGATCGTGTGGTTCCCGTGGTCAGGCTCGCTCTTTGTCAGTTTCTTTGCCCAGTGCTTTATTGATTACGCCGCGATGGGTCCGGATGACCCGTCGGCCTTGGGCGTCCCGCGCCGCGCCCGCGTGGATTGGTGGGAGAACGCGCGACGCACGGTCGTCATGCACCGGTTGAAGGCCATTGAGAACCCAAAGAAACTGGCGGGCTTCGGCCCCAACGCCTGGGGCCTCACGGCCGGCGACCGCCGCGAAGGCTACCAGGTGCCCCACCTGTTTCCGAAGCCCATCGACATGCCCGGCGCAGTCCCGGGTGATGACTACGCCATTCGCAACGGCCAACTCGTTGAGGGCAAGGAGGACTGGGGCGACGGCACCATCGCGACCTACGGGGCCGGTTGCAGCGTGATGTTTGAACCCACCCACACCATCGCGGCCCTTCGGCACTACGCCCAGTGGACCAACCCCGACGGCAAACGCTGGCTGTGGAGAGGCGAACCCTCTAAGGGTGGCTACGGACTGGTTGATTCCTTCAACCCGACGACGGGATGGGTGTCTCCGGACGACCTGGCGATTGATGGTGGCCCGATGATCGTGGCGATCGAAAACGCCCGTTCGGGTCTGGTTTGGGAACTGTTCAATCGACACCCCATTGCCAAGCGGGCCGCCGAGCGGTTGAAGTTCCAGAAGCGGGAAATGTTCGCTCCCGGGGCTGCTGGAAGGTAGTTTTTTTGCGCGTTTGCCCGTGAAACACCTTGACGGGGGCGAAGCCCTCGGTCATACTGCAAGCGGTTTCATGGTCGCCCGAATGCCCGCGGGGCGTTTGCAGACGGCCAAGGAAGAGCAACGGGAGGTTTCGTATGAAGATTGCTGTGTCGGCCTTGGCTGTCGTGGCCTTCGCGGGTTCCGCGATGGCCCAGATCGGGTCCATCAACGGGTTCCAACTCCGCGCGTTCGAGAACTTTGGCGGCGGGCAGGCTGTACATGGCACCGCCTCGTTCAACGGCAACCCCCTGGTCCCGGGCAACGTCGCCGTCCCCGGCTTCGGGCCCTTCTCGATCACGGATAACTACCCCGCCCTTGAGCCGGGCTTCGCGAACCGTCACCTGCTGTTCGCCAGCACCGACGGCGGCAACTCGGCCTATCAACTGCAGGCCGGTGAGTCGTTCCGCATGAGCGCCTCGTTCCGCATCACCGCCAGCGCCGGCTACCCCACGGGGCCCGGTTCGCCCGCCAACAGCGAGACGGGCTTCTGGTTCGTCAATCCCCGCATCGGCGGCGGCGGCACCCCCTTCAACGATGAAGGCGGCGTCTGGCTCATCAGCAACGGCACCTCGTTCTCCGGCGGCGCGGGCATGGATTTCTTCCTGTTCGGCGAAGGCAACGGCAGCCCGAATCCCCCCCGTCCCCCGCTGTACACCGCGGGTGGCGTCGCTGAAGCGACCTATTCGTACTACGCCGCCGGCTACTTCGGCCCCGGCTCGGCCCCCGCCTATGAGGCGACCGTTCGCGACCTGACCTCGGGCAACAGCGTGTCGTCGGGCCTCAAGCCCTTCTTCGCTGATGACGCCGGCCAGATCGGCCTGAACCCCGGCACCATCATCGGCTTCCGCGCCCAGAACCAGATCTTCCCGGTTCTGAACAACACGATCACCGATGACATCTTCAACGTCAGCATCATCCCCGGTCCCGGCGCTGCGGCGCTCATGGGCCTGGGCATGCTGGCCGCGACGCGTCGTCGCCGCTGAACCGGCTGGGGAACAGCCATGCACCTCAATCCGGCCGGCCCGAAAGGGCTGGCCGGTTTTTTTGAGGGGGGGACGCGGACTGGGACCCGGGAGGGGGGGCGGGTGGTTGGGAAGTGGGTGTCGGCGTGAGTTTTCCACCGGTTCCCTGGCTTGACATTGGTGTAAAATAGCGCAGAATGGAAGCGTTTACATGCCGGTCTAACTTCATTTGACCGGCCCAGGGCAGCCACTCTCTCATGCTCTCCAATCAATACGGGCACTTTGATCCTTCCGGGCGGACGTTTACCGTCACCGATGCCAACACGCCCATGCCGTGGTGCAACGTGGTGTGCAACGGGCGGTTCGGGTTCGTCGTGAGCCACAACGGGGGCGGGTTCTCCTGGTTCGACGATGCCCAGCACAATGTGCTGACGCGCTGGGAGATGGACCTGGTCCGCGACTGCTCCGGCAAGTTCGTGTACCTGGGCGATCTGGACTCGGGCGAGGTGTGGTCGCTGGCACCGGCACCGTGCCGACCCGCGTATGACCATTACGCGTGCACGCACGAGCCGGGGAAGACGACCTTTCACACGCGGTATCGGGGGATCGAGTCGCGCTGGACGATGGCGGTCGCGCCGGGGGATGCGGTCGAACTATGGACGGTGGAACTGACCAACACCGGGAGCGCCTCCCGGCGGCTGCGGATCAGTTCGTACTTCGAGTGGACGTGCGGCGTCGCGCCCGACTCGAAGCGCGAGTTTCACCGGCTGTTCTTCAACACCGATTTCGACGCGTCGCGGCACGCGATGTTGGTCACCAAGAACATGTGGGACATCCGTCCCAAGAGCGAGCGCGAGCACTGGAACCAGCCCTGGCCGTACTTCGCGGCCCACGCGATGGGGAGCGGGCACGGGCTCGAGCGCGCGTTTGCGATCGGTGACAAGAGCACGTTCCTCGGGCGGTACGGCACCAATGCCGCACCCGCCGCGATGAAAGCCGTCAAGACGCCCGCGACGGGCGGCTTCGGGCGCTTCGGCGACTCCGCGGCGGCACAAGGCGGCGAACTGACGCTGGCACCCGGCGCGACGGCGACGGTGCACTTTGTGATCGCGATCGGATCGAGCCGGGCGGAGGTTGAGGGGCTGGTTGATCGCTATCGCGCCGCGCCAGCGGTGGCCGCGGCGACGACCGCGGCGGGCGATGCGTGGACGCGGCGCCTCGCGCCGACGCATGTGGATTCCGAGCGGGCTGACTTTGACCTGCTCAACAACACCTGGCTGCCCTATCAGGCCATCAGCGGGCGCTTGTGGGGACGCACGGGCTACTACCAGCAGTCGGGCGCGTTCGGCTTCCGCGACCAGTTGCAGGACAGCCAGGTGTGGCTGCCACTCGAGCCGCAGCGCTGCCTCGACCAGATTCTGATGCACGCGGCCAAGCAGTTTGCCGACGGCAGCGTGTATCACTGGTGGCACGCGCTGGCGGATTTCGGCAACCACACCGCGTGCAGCGACGACTATCTGTGGCTGCCCTTCGTGGTCGCGAGTTATCTGCGCGAGACGGCGGACTATGCCGCGCTCGATCGCAAAGTGGCGTTCGTGGACGACCCGACGCCCGTGACGATCCGCGAGCATTGCCGGCGGAGCATGGAGCGGGCCTTCAGCCGCACCAGCGCGCGGGGCATCCCGCTCATCGGCTCGTGCGACTGGAACGACGGCTTGTCGGCGATGGGCATCGACGAGCGCGGCGAGAGCGTGTGGCTCGGGATGTTCCTGTGCGGCATCCTGGACGACTGGGCGGTGATTCTTGATCGCGTGGGCGACCAAGCCGCGTCGGATCGTTTGGTCGAGCGCCGCACGGCGTATGCCAAGGCCATCAACTCCGTTGCGTGGGATGACGGCGGGTGGTATCGCTATGGCACCAAGGACAGCGGCGAGTGGGTCGGCGCGTCGAGTTGTGCCGAGGGCAAGGTGCACCTGAACGCGCAGACGTGGGCGATTCTCAATGACATCGCCTCGCCCGAGCGCGCCAGCAGCGCGTGGGACACGGTGAAGCAGCGGCTGCTGTCGCCTTATGGCCCCCTGCTGCTGTGGCCGGCGTATACGGTGCCGGATACAAACATCGGGTATGTGACGCGCTACAGCCCGGGAAGCCGCGAGAACGGCGGGGTGTACATGCACGCGGCGACGTGGGCTCTGGCGGCGGCGGCGTGCCGGCGCGACCGCGACGCGGTGGGCAAGATCTGGGCCTCGATCTCGCCGGCGACGCGCGGGCAGAACGCGGATGCGTATTGGGCCGAGCCGTATGTGACGCCCGGCAACGTGGATGGGCCGCTGAGCGATAAGCCGGGGCGCGCGGGGTGGACGTGGTACACCGGATCGGCGGCGTGGCTGAACCGCGTGAGCCTGGAGTGGGTGCTGGGCATCCGACCGACGTTTGACAGCGCGACCGGGGACACGGGGGAGCGTGCTGGGCGCGGCGGGCTGCTGATTGATCCGTGCCCGCCGGCGGACCTGGGCAAAGTGAGCGTGACGCGGACGTGGCGCGGGCGCGCGGTGCGGGTGCGGTTTGACGCGTCGGAGTTCGTGGCGGGCGAGCGGGCGCAGGTGTGGGTGAACGGTCGGCGGCTGGAGCGGCCGGTGCTGACCGAGGCGCTGCTTGATGGATCGGGCGGCGCGGGTAGTGGTTCGGGGAAGACGATTGACGTTGAGGTTCGGTGGGCCCGGGCTGGGGCAGCGGCGGTAGCCGCGATGCCGGCGCGGGCACCCGACCTTGGGAGGGCCTAGGCATGAACGGGGCACAGGCTATTGATGGGCAAGGCTTTGGATGGGGCTTCCGCGTATCGATGGGTATGCGCACGGGGTTCACGCTCGTTGAGTTGCTGGTGGTGATCGCGATCATCGCGCTCTTGGTGAGCATCCTGCTGCCGAGTTTGGCGGGTGGGCGCACGGCGGCGAGATCGGTGGTCTGCCAGAGCAACAATCGGCAACTGGGGATTGCCGTGCAGTCGTATGTGAATGACGACAAGAAAGAGCGGTTTCCGGCAATTCGCCGACACTCGCTTCCGCCATCGAATCCTGAACTCCCCGGAAACCTGCTTTATCAGGTGGGCGCGGTTGGAATGCTCCAGCCGCATCTTGGCGGGGAATCTGATCCGGATTTTGGTGCCGACTTTGCGGCCCAGTCGGCGCACGACAACACGACGCCGGTGCGGCAGCAGCAAGCATTCGATTGCCCCGCTGCGGTTGGCCTAGCCAGCACCCGAAACCCGAGCAACATCCAGTATCTGGTCCAAGGTGGTGGCAGAGTGTTTGTGACGCCACCATCATCGATGATGGGTGACCCCATCGTCCGCTGGTCAGAATACTGGTTCAACGACTCGGCCAGAGTGGTGGGTGCAAATGGTCGCGTTGCGAGCGGCGTTTCGGGCATGCCTGTCCGCCAGATTCGTAACTACAACTGGGTCGTGGTGGCCACTGATGCACTGGACGAATTTCCCCGGCACATCGCCAAGCGAGCGGGAGCCGAGCAGCAAGGAACAACACTTGGGGCCCGCGCTTCGGGTGCCAACAACTTCCTCTGGGGCGACGGACACGTCAGCACGCTAACTTTTCGCGAGTACTACCTGAGCCCGGATCGCTTCGGTGCACCAGCACCATTTTACAATTTCGGCCACGTTGCACCGTAGTCGTCTTGACGGAATCCACACAGGAGGCGTGACATGGCCAACGTTCGCGAGTTCATCAACTCCAAGCCGTGGATAGGTTGGGCGTTTTCGGGCGTGCTCATTCTGGTGTGCGCGTACATCCTCTACGCGCGGATGACGCCCGAAGGTGACGAGTATTCTGGTGCGCGAATGACGGAGATGGTGACAATCAAGTACACGGACACCGGGCGAGAGGAACAGGTGTCACGGGGTCGGCTGATCAAGATTCTGTTGGACCAGGGCGGCACCATCGATCCGACGAAGGGCATCATCAACACCGAGACGAATCAGCCGACAGGGTTCATCTACAACAAGGATGAATGGGAATCGCTGGTCAAGCAGTTAAATGCGGATCGAGCCGAGGCCGGCAAGCCAAAATCTTCCACCTCTCCGCCCATGAAGACCGGTGGCTGATCTTTTCGCTACACTTGGACACCACCGATGGGAGTTTCCAATGCGCATCATTGCGGCAGCGTTCCTTTTCACTTTGGGGCTCGTTGATTGCTGCCTCGCGCAGATGCCCGCGACAAACTTGGTCGCTGGTCGCCGTGGAGAGTGGATCCAGCGGCAAATTCAAAACTCGCCACCCGTTTGGGCCGCCAGCGGCGCCATGGCTTACGATCATGTTCGCCACAGAAGTGTCCTTATCAGTGAAGGAGGATCGGTCTGGGAATATGACGGAATCAGTTGGTCTCACAAGTGGGATGGCTCGATCAATGACGGCACTAATGGCCCGATCAACGGGAGAGATATCTCTGCGACATTCAAACCTACAACTGAAGAATGCTTGGTTCTCATCGGCAACACGACACCGAGCGATACTGCCTATGATCAAGTAAATAACAGTGAGATTTGGGGTTGGAACGGAACTTCCTGGCATAAGCGGTCTTCGCTTTCAGAGTTGTCACCGCAGCGACGTCATAGGTCGGCACTTGTCTATGGTCCGTTGGGCGGAACAGTATTAACTGGTGGTCGTGCAGAAACTCCTCCGAGTGGTGGAGGGCTCGATCCGTTCCTTGAAGACACATGGTTGTTGTTCAGTTCTTCGTGGACATTGATGGCAGGTAACTTTCCGACACACCGAAATGTATGTCTTTCGATTCCCGGATTTGAGACCAGATCAGGTACGGTTGTTGTTTTCGAGACTAACAGAAACTGCTTGACCATGGTTGCTGGCAACTCAAATTTTCATTGGAGTGGGAACCGACAAACGCTTGAAATGAACGCTCCATTCACGCAATGGGTTGACCAGGGAATTGAGGTATCACAATCCGGCCCTGACTCGGCGTTCGCATGCGGCGCTTACAGCACCCATCGTGGATTGGTCGTGCTTTTTGATAGCGTGCGACCCTGCAACAGTGATCTTCCAGCACCGAGCCCGGAAGGCTGGACCTGGGAACGCGAAGGCGGAGTGTGGCGTGTCGCGAGCACGACCGGTCCGAGGACTCCATTTGCAGGTGCGATGTGCTACGACCGCGATCGGCGAACGATGGTGATGTTTGGGGCCTCAGGCGAACCGACACCAACAGCTGAGACATGGGAATTGCCTGATGATATCGACGGTGACGGCCTTTGGAACAATTGGGAGCGCCATGGCTTTGGCATTGATGACAACAAAGACGGTCAAATCGATCTCGAACTTTCACAATACGGCGTGTCCGTGTTTCACAAGGATCTTCTGCTCGAAATCGATCATATGGATGGATGCGCCCCCCTTGCCGGCAGCGTGGAGTCGGTTGTCATATCCTTCGCTGACGTTCCAAACGAATCACTGGCCCAGGAAAACGGTGCCAATGGAAACCCTGACGGCGCACCTGGCGTGCGCTTGTATGTAGAGCCTTCGTACGAGACAGTTCCAGTAATGGACTGGGAAGACGGGGGCGAGGTGTGGACCGCCCAAATTAATTCTATCTTTGATCAGTACTTTGGCACATCCACAGATCGTGCGGAAACTCTGCGTCTGGCAAGCAAGAAGCGTGCTTTCCGTTATGGCCTCTTTGGTCGAAAGATCGGCGGTCCCATGGGAAGATCGCATATGCCTGGTCAAGTGTTTAGCGTGAACGTGCGCGGCGGATCGTCACGATTTCAGATTCCACAGTACGAATCGTCGGTGTTGATGCATGAACTGGGGCACTCAATGGGGCTTCATCATGGCGGCGACGACGAAATTGAAAATAAGCCAAATTACAGTAGTGTCATGAACTCCTCCAACGCAGGACATCGGCTTGTGAGCGGAAGGCCTGAGTTAATATCAAGTTTTGTGCTCGATTACTCTCGCGAAATTCGCTTGCCACTCAACGAGATCGCGATCGATGAAGCGGCCGGATTTGGCGGCGATTCGCAGGCATTTGTGTCGGTTGGCTACAATGTCTGTGCCCAGGCAGAGGCCGGAACCGCTCGGGTTGTTAGCGAGGGTGGGCCTGTTGATTTAAATAACGACGGAGACACAACAGACGTGCTGTCCATCAATCTGACGAACTTCAGGCCTACTCGAACGCCGGATCCATGCGAATCGCTGCACGGCTTCGTCGACTGGCGATCATTGCATATGACCGTGCGTGGCCAAGGGCTGCCGGCTCCGTTTTATGCTCCAATCATCAATCATCCTGAGGAGATTCCGATAGAGCCGACTGAACTGGAGATACTCCAGTATGTCCGCGATCACGCATCTTGTGCTGTTGACATTAACAGTGACGGGATTGTTAATCCCGACGATCTCGCCGACTTTCTAGCGATGTATTTTGCCCTTCCTCCCGATGCGTACTCGGATTTCGACTTGAACGGGGTTGTCGATCCGGACGACCTGAGCGATTACATTGTGGCATACTTTGCTGGGTGCTAGATGTCTTACGCTCATCTATCGCGTCGCGCTGCCCTGGGGGCGATGGCCGCGGGCGGGGTGGGGTTTGCGGTGTTTGGGCCGCGGGGCGAGAAGCAGCACGCGTCTGCTCGCGGTGGGGGGCGGATTGTGCTGGATTACTGGGAAAAGTGGACGCGCCACGAGGGCGACGCGATGCGGCGCATCGTGGACGCGTTCAACGAATCCCAGAGCCGGATTTTCGTGCGTTATGTGGTGACGGCGGACATCGGGCAGAAGTCGATGGTGGCGATCGCGGGCGGGGCGCCGCCGGACCTGATCGGGCTGTTCGCGTTCAACGTGCCGGGGTATGCCGAGAGCGGGGCGCTGCTGCCGCTGGATGACCTGGCGCCGCGCTTCGGCGTGACGCTGGAGCAATACGCGGTGGGCGTGCGGCCGGTGATGATGCATCCGGGGCCCGAAGGCAAGCAGTGGTGGGCGTGCGTGAACACGGCGGGGTCGGTGGCGCTCTACTACAACCGCGCGGCGTTTCGCGAGGCGGGGCTCGACCCGGATCGCGGGCCGGCCACGCTTGCGGAGTTTGACGAGTATCACGCGAAACTGACACGGCGCAAGGGCGGGCGGCCCGGGGTGGGCGGAAGCGGCCCGCTCGAGCGCGTCGGGTTTTTCCATCCCGAGCCGGGGTGGTGGAGTTGGATATGGGCGTACCACTTCGGCGGGTCGATCTTTGACCGTCGTTCGGGCCGCGCGCTGGTCGATTCAACGGAGAACATCGCGGCGATGGACTGGATGCAGCGTTACTCGCGCGGCCTGGGCGTGGACGAGGCACAGGCGTTCAAGGAAGGGTTCGGGAACTACTTCACGCCGGAGAACCCGTTTCTGACGGGCAAGGTGGCGATGATCGTGCAAGGGCCGTGGGTGGCGAACCTGATCAAAGAGTTCAAGCCGGGGTTTGACTATGGGGCGTGCGCGTTTCCGACGGTGGACGCCGGGGGGGTGGGGGGCGGAGCACCGATCGGCCACATCGATACCGACGTGATCGTGATCCCGCGCGGGGCCAAGAACCCCGAGGCGAGCATGGAGTTCATCGCGTGGACGCAGCGGCAGGCCAATGTCGAGCAACTGGCGCGGGCGCACTGCAAGCCGTCGCCCTTGTCGAGCGTGTCGCCCGAGTTTCTGGCGACGCATCCGAACCGGGGCGTAAAGGTGCACTACGACCTGTTCAACAGTTCGCGGGCGTTCCTGGCGCCGCGGACGCGGGTGTGGCAGCAGTTCAAGGACGAGTTTGATTCGGCCGTGCAGCGCGTGTGGCGATTGGAAGCGCCCGCCGCGGAGATCATGGGACCGTTGCAGGCGCGGGCCCAGGGGTTCATCGACCGCGCGGCTGATGAGCAGCGGCGGCGGGGTGCCGCGCACGGAGGCACGGCATGAATCGTGCCGCGTGGCGTGCCGAGTTGACCGGCCTGCTGTGGACCAGCCCCTGGCTGATCGGGTCGGCGCTGTTCATGTTCCTGCCGATGGGACTGAGCCTGTACTACTCGTTCACGGATTACCCGCTGCTGGAGCCGCCCTTATGGACCGGCACGAGCAACTATGAGCGGCTGGCGAGCGATCCGACCTTCTGGCGCGTGGTGAAGAACACGGCCCTCTACGTCGTGTGGACTGTGCCGATCGGCACGGCGCTGGGCGTGGTGCTCGCGGCCCTGCTCGCGGGGAAGGTTCGCTTCGCGCGGGTGTATCAGGCCTGCGTGTTCATCCCGACGCTGGTGCCGGTGATCGCGGGCGCGATGGTGTGGATGTGGCTGTTCAATGGCGAATACGGGCTGATCAACAAGATCGCCCAGCCGGTGCTGGATTGGCTGTGGTCGTTGGTGGGGCAAACCGCTCCGCGCATGCCGACGTGGCTGGTGGATCAGGCGTGGGTGATGCCGAGTTTGGTGATCATGAGTTTGTGGGGCGTCGGGCAGAGCGTGGTGATCTTCATCGCGGCGATGCAGGACGTGCCGGTGCCCCTGTACGAAGCCGCGCGGCTGGATGGGATGTCGCCCGCGCGGCAGTTCTGGCATGTGACGGTGCCGATGATCTCGCCCCAGATTCTGTTCACGACCATCGTGGCGACGATCAACGCGGTGCAGGTGTTCGCGGTGCCCTATGTGCTGTTCAGGAAGCCCGACGGGCAGAACCCGGCGGGGCACTTCTACAGCATGTACCTGTACGAAAGCGCGTTCGTGTATGGGCGAATGGGGTACGCGAGCGCGATGGCGTGGATCCAGATGCTCGTGGTGATGGCCCTGACGGGGCTGATGTTCTGGGCGAGCAAGCGGCTGGTGCACTATCGCGGGGGAGCGTGAGCCCATCGCCGGAGGGAGACTGACCACCGAGGCACTGAGGCACTGAGGCACCGAGTTGCACCGAGAGGATAAGAGGATTCGAGCGGAGCGGGGACGGGAAGAAAAGAAAGCATGAGGCACACGGCATCGGGGCATCAAGGCTCGATGCGTGTGGTCATGTCAACTTCCAGGCGTAGAAGACGGCGGTGAACATCAAGTCGGCGATGATGATGGCAACGACCGATTGCACGACGGTGTCGGTGGTGGCCTTGCCGACGCCCGCGGCACCGCCGGTGACTTTGAGGCCGTTGGTGCAGGCGATGGCCCCGATGAGGAGGCCGAAGACGAGGGCCTTGGCGACGCCGGTGATGAAATCGACCAGTTTGATCTGGTCGAGCAGATTATCCATGTAGGTCTGGTAGGAGATATCGAGCGCCAGTACGGCCATGCCGAGGCCGGCGGAGATGGCCATGATGTTGGAGATGACCGCGAGCGCACCCATCGAGACGATGGACGCGAGCACGCGCGGAACGACCAGGAAGCGGATGGGATTGAGGGCGTGGGCCTCGAGGGCTTCGATCTCTTCGCCCACGACCATGGTGCCGATCTCGGCGGCGATGGCGGCCCCGGCGAAACCGGTGAGCACGATCGCGGCGATCAGGGGGCCGAGTTCGCGGAGGACGGCGACGCCCACGATATTGGCGACGAGGTCCTTGCGGCCAAAGTCATCCAGCGGGGGAGCCATCTGCAGGACGAGGATCAGGCCGACGCAGCCCGAGACCAGCGAGACGATGGCGATGGAGCGGACGCCCACGCGGACGATCTGGGTGGCGATGGCGGGCCAGCCTACGCGGGTCTTGGCGCGGGTGAAGCGGCGGATGATCCAGGTGAGGGTCTCGGCGAGCAGATTGACGACCGAGCCGGCGTGCTCGATGACTTCGATGGCGACCGCGCCGAGCCCCTCGAAGAAGCCGAGCACGCGGGAGCGCCGTTCAGGGGCCGAAGGTGAAGAAGCCGGGTCGGCCATGGGGGGCTATCTCAGCGGAGTCGTCAGGCCTTGCGGGCGGCGTCGAGCGTGGCGGTGATGGTGAAGACCGTTTCCAGTTTGGCGATCTCGAAGATGGAGCGGACGCGGTCCTGCAAATTGCAGAGCACGAGTTTGGCGCGGTTCTTGCGGGTCATCTGAAGGGCTTCGACGAGCGTGGCGACGCCCGAGGAATCCATGTACGAGACGCCCGCAAGATCGACGATGATGCGTCCCGGGCGCGCCGCGGCCACGCGCTTGAGTTCTTCGCGCAAGGTGGGCGAGCCGGCCAGATCGATATCGCCCACGGGCACGACGACGAGCGCATCACCCTCGGTGCGCGAGGAGACTTGCAGTTCACCCGAATCGGTATCAAACACGGCCCGTCTCCTTGCCCGAATCGGGCACGTTCGAACGCGGTCCAGTCGCTGAACCAGACCCCCCAACCCCACCACTGCCTGCGCCCCCCCCGCTGCTCCCACTTATGTTCTTCGTCGAGGCCCGCAGTTTCACCATGGTGAGGCGCATGCCCACCGGGCCACGTTTCTCGTAGCGCACTTCGTCCATCACTTCTTGAATGATGTGGACACCCAGGCCGCCGGGGCGGATTTCGTCGAGGTTGCGGCCCTTGATCTGGTGCGGCTCGACTTGTCGGGCTTCGTCTTCGAGGACGATGCGGAGGCCGGTGGTGGGGTTGCCGTGGGCGTGGATGGATTCGGGAGTGCCGATGCCGCCGAGAGGCGTGAGGCGGATCCAGATGGGCTTGTCGTGGGCCTTCTGGTAGCCGTGCTTCATGATGTTGCAGAGGGCTTCGTCAACCGCGAGGGCCAACTGGCCGCAGGACTCTTCGGAGAAGCCCAGGCGGCGGGCGACGGAGCCGACCATTTCGCGCATGCCGCTGAGGTAGAGCGGGTTGCTGCGGAGTTCGACGCTGATCTCGGGTGCGCCGGCCAGTGATGAGGGCTGGGAAGGAGGTTGCGGGGGCGTGGTGCTCACGGCGTTGGTTCCCCCTTCGGCCCGCTTCCGGCCTGCTTCGAAGGCGCGCCATCCGGATGGAAGAGGATGTCGGTGTCGGCGGGCATGGTGGAGGGCTTTGAGCCATGCTCGGTGAGATAGGCCCGCCAGCGCTCGACGCCCGCCATGCGCTCGGCGGCGGGTGCCCAATGCTCAAACTGGAGGGTGGTTCCGGTCATGCGCTCGAGCGTGCGGATGCTGAGCATACGCACGACTGGATCGTCGCTCTCAAGGAGCGCCACGAGGCGGGGAATGGCCGAGCGGTCATCGGCCTCGGCAGCGGCTTCCAGCGCGTGGAGGCGGGCACCGGGGTCGGGGGCGTCGAAGCCTGCGGAGAGGCCGGGGCCGGTGCAGGCGGTCAGGCCGGAAGCGCACGCGAGCGCGAACACGCCACGCGCGGCTCCCTCCGCTGGGACACAGACCCTGATGAACACCGATCGAGATCGCACGAGCGAATCCTACCACGCTTTGCGACGGAGCGCGACGGGTGGCGGGCGTGTGGAAGGGGCGGTGGCTGGAGCCGCAGCGCCCGCGAGCGCCGACAATCGTGATGCCCCCTACGCTTTGCAATGAGCCCCCCCACTGTCGCCACCGGCGCTCGCGAAACCATTGTCATCCTCGATTTCGGCGGCCAGACCGCCCAGTTAATCGCCCGGCGTGTGCGCGAGGCGGGCGTGTTTTCGGTGCTCGTGCCGCCGGCGATTTCGGCCAGCGATCTGAAAGCGATGAACCCCGCGGGGATCATCCTCAGCGGCGGGCCCGCGAGCGTGTATGAAGAGGGTGCCCCTCAGGCGGACCCGGCGATTCTCGATCTGGGCGTGCCTGTGCTGGGCATCTGCTACGGCATGCAGTGGGCGTGCCGAGCGCTGGGCATGACGGTGAGCCGGGTGCCGCACCGCGAGTTTGGCCGCGCCGAGGTGGCGATCCGCGACCGCACCGACCTGCTGGCGGCACTGCCCGAGTCAACCACCGTGTGGATGTCGCACGGCGATCAGGTGCAGCCGCCGATTCCAGCCCTCACCGCGCTCGTCGGCGGCTTGGACGTACTGGCCCACACGCCGACGTGCCCGCTGGCGGCGATCCGCCTTGTCGGTGCCGGTCGGCGGCTCTACGGCGTGCAGTTTCACCCCGAAGTCACGCACACCGCCAAGGGCAGCACGATCCTGCAGAACTTCCTCTATGAAGTGTGCCACGGCAAGGGCGCGTGGCGCATGGCCGACGTGCTCGATGAATCCGTCGCGCGCATTCGCGCACGGGTCGGCACGGGCCGCGTGATCTGCGGCCTCTCGGGCGGCGTGGATTCAGCCGTGTGCGCGGCGCTGATTCACCGCGCCATCGGGAAGCAACTGACGTGCGTGTTTGTTGACACTGGCCTGCTGCGCAAGAACGAGCGCGGGCTCGTCGAGACGACCTTCAAGGACCACTTCAACATCGACCTCCGCATCGTGGACGCGCGGGAGCAGTTCCTGGGCGATCTGCGCGGGATCACCGAGCCGCAGGAGAAACGCAAGCGCATCGGCCACCGCTTCATCGACGTGTTCAAGGCCGCGACGGAAGGTGATCCTGAACTGCGCGGGGCGGGTTTCCTGGCACAGGGCACGCTCTACCCGGACGTCATCGAATCGGGCCACGCGCTGGCGGGCGGGACCAAGGGGGCCGCCGCGGGGATCAAGTTGCACCACAACGTGGGCGGCCTTCCCGAGAACATCGGGTTCAAACTCATCGAGCCGCTTCGCGAACTGTTCAAAGACGAAGTCCGCAAACTGGGCGAGGTGCTGGGCCTGCCCGACAACCTGATCTGGCGGCATCCCTTCCCGGGGCCGGGGCTGGCCGTGCGTGTGCTGGGCGAAGTGACCGAGCCGGCGCTGGCGCTGCTGCGGGAGTGCGATCACATCCTGATCGAGGAAATTCAGTCGGCGGGGCTGTATCGGCAGACGAGCCAGGTGTTTGCCGTGCTGCTGCCGGTGCGGAGCGTGGGCGTGATGGGCGATGGCCGCACCTACGACAGCGTGGTGGCGCTGCGAGCGGTGACGACGGAAGACTTCATGACCGCCGACTGGGCGCGGCTGCCGCACGAGGTGCTGGCGCGGATCAGCACGCGGATCATCAACGAGGTGCGGGGCGTGAACCGGGTGGTGTACGACATTTCGAGCAAGCCGCCGGCGACGATTGAGTGGGAGTGAGCGTGCGTCTGGCTACCCGTCTCACCGTTCCTGTTTCACTGTTGCGCGGAAACCCACATCGAACCGCCACTTGTCAGCAGGGTGATGAGGCGGTTCCCGAAGAGCATGTGAAATCGCGATTTCCGCCAGCGTGACCACGAACTTCGGCTCGGCACAATGGGCGCGTTCCAGAACAATCGCCATCCGGCCCTTCGGCAGCTGAAGATCGGTCAGGCAGTCGGCGAGGGCGTCCAGATTGCGGCCGTAATACTCCGGGAAGTCCAGAGTCTTAGCGATCGCTGCGTGAAAGTCCGGCGCCGTCGAGAGGCCCGCACGACGCTTGTTCGGTCGAGGCGTTATCCGCCCAACTCGCGCAGGTCAGTCGCCTCCCCCCACTCCAACCCGCCCGGCAGAGTCTGGGTCGAAAACTCCAGATGCAACACCCGACGCCTTCCCGCGCCCGCCTGCGCCCGGGCTGAACTGTGCACCGTCAGCGGCCGCATCAGCACGGCACCGCCCGCGTCGGTTGTGCATTCAACCACGCGACGCTCGTTCACGCACTCGTTCACGCATCGGTCGATCGATGCCTGCTCAAGAACGCCCAGCGCGCTCGTCCCCGACAGCACACGCAGCGGCCCGGATTCTGGTGGGCTGGCATCCAGGTGCAGCCGCAGGATCGCGACCGATTCCAGCACATGCACGGGCGGTTGACAATGCGGCACGCCGTCTTTCACGCTCCACGGCCCGAAACCAGGCACATCCAGCCGGGCCGTCACGGCAATCACCGGATCCTGATGCCATGGAACAAGCCAGTTGCGCTCGGGAGTCTTGTCGAAGAGAATCGACCGCACGACTCTCGCCCCCGGACCCACCGCACGCTCGACGGTCGACAGTACCTGCGACCGGCGCAGCATCTCGATGATCGCCGGTGCGCGCTCGATGACGCGCCGCACGCCGGGCCGGCGTGATCCGTTCACGAGAAGCGGATCAACGCACCGCGTCAAGCCGATGCACTCTGCGTGAGTCAGCACGCCGTGCAGCACGGCGCAACCTGATTTCAGGAACGCCGAAATCTCAGGGGCGTGCAGGCCCAATGGGTTACCCGCGCGGTCCAGCATTCCGCACCGCCTCGGGCATATCAAACTTCTTGTCGTTCTCGCGGAACTTCTTGGCGAGTTCCTTGGCTTTGGTGTCGTAGGCCGCGCCGTCTTTCCAGGTGTTACGGGAGTTGAGCACGTCGCTGGGGACGCCGTCAACTTTGCCCGGGATGGGCAGGCCGAAGATCGGGTCGGGGGTGAACGAGGCGTTGCGGAGCGTGCCGTTGAGGATCGCGCTGACGAAGGCGCGGGTGTACTTCAGGCTGAAGCGGGAGCCGACGCCGTAGGGGCCGCCCGACCAGCCGGTGTTGAGCAGCCACACGTCGGCGTTGTGCTTGGCAACCTTGCCTGCGAGCATTTCCGCGTAGACCTTGGGCGGGCGCGGCATGAACGGCGAGCCGAAGCAGGTGGAGAAGTTGGGCTGGGGCTCGGTGACGCCCAGTTCGGTGCCAGCGAGTTTGCTGGTGTAGCCGTTGAGGAAGTAGTACATCGCCTGCTCGCGGTTGAGTTTGGAAACCGGCGGCATGACGCCGTAGGCGTCGGCGGTGAGGAAGATGACGTTCTTGGGGTGCTGCGCGAGCGAGGGGATGATGGCATCCTGGATGTAGTCGATCGGATAGGTGGCGCGGGTGTTCTCGGTGTATTTCTGGGAGTCGTAGTTGGGGATGCGGGTCTCGGGATCAATGTCGAGGTTTTCGAGCACCGAGCCGAACTTGATGGCATCCCAGATCTGAGGCTCACCCTCTTTGCTGAGTTTGATGCACTTGGCGTAACAGCCGCCCTCGAAGTTGAAAACGCCCGTGTCGGACCAGCCGTGTTCGTCGTCGCCGATGAGAGCGCGGTGCGGGTCGGCCGAGAGCGTGGTTTTGCCCGTGCCGGACAGGCCGAAGAAGAGCGCGACGTTGGACGGGTCCGACTTGGAGACGTTGCACGAGCAGTGCATCGGGAAGACGCCGACCTCGGGCATGTCGAAGTTCATGGCGTAGAAGAGGGACTTTTTCATCTCCCCGGCGTATTCGGAGCCGACGATCACCACCAGTTTGCGCTCCAGCGACTGCGCGATGATGACGGGCGACTTCACGCCCAGTTTGGCCTGCTCCTCAGGCGTCAGTCGGCGTTTGCCCGCGTTCAAGATCGTCCAACCGCCCTCGGCCTTCCACACGGCATTCGCGCCAGCCGCCTTGCTGCCCTGCGGGATGAACAGCGTGCGGATAAACAGCGCGTGCCAGGCCTGCTCGGTGACCACGCGCGCGTGCAGGCGATGGGTGGCATCGGCACCGACGAAGCCCTCGAACACGAAGAGGTCTTTCTGGGCATTGAGGTGCTTGGCGGCAATCTCGTGCACCATCTCGAAGTTCGCTGGCGTGATGGGCAAGTTGAAGCCACCCCAGCCGATCTTGTCGTGAATGCCGGTGGTGTCTTCGAGGTACTTGTCCTTGGGGCTGCGACCCGTGCGGTCACCCGTTCGGCAGACCAGGCCGCCGTTGCTGGCCAGCACGCCTTCACCCCGCGCGATCGCTGTCTCGACCAGTCGTGCCACGGGAAGGTTCCGGTGAACACGCGCGGGCGACAGATCGATCGGGGTAAGGGTCATGCGAGAATCTCCGGTGTGGCTCACGGCTGGGCATTCGGGCGTAGTACCAACAGCGACTCTGCGCCGTTGGCCGCCCTTCTCCATCGTCCATCCCCGGGCAGATACCCCGCACGAGGACACGCTCTCCGCTCCTCGCCGCAGCGAGCCATACAGGCCCGATGCAGCCCCCGGAATCGCCGCAAACGCCGCGAAACCAAGGGGGACACGATAGGTGCTGGGGGGCGAATGGTACAGGCGCGAAAAGGGCCACCCGTCGATATTTCGAGGGGTGGCCCTGAGGGTCTATGTAAGCGGTATCAATGATCCGCTTCGCCCCGTGCGCGTTCCTCGCCCGGATCGAGCCCGAAGGGATCGCCCATCGGGTCGTCGTTGATGTAGACGGTGATCACGACGTTGCGAGTGGCCACGCCGAGCAGATAGTCATCGTACTTGCCGTTGCCCCTGCGGTTGGTGGTGAACGCGGCAGAGTTGTCAAGCGTGGGGCCGTTCTCGCACTCGAACTTGACGCCGTAGGTGGTGAAGGGGCGGAGTTCCTTCATCACCAGTTTGAAACGGGTTTCGAAGGTTCCCTCATAGAAGCGGGCCTCGGCCATGCCTTCAACGCAGGCGTTCTCAAGTGTGCCGAGTCCGACGGGATCGAAAACACGGATGCGGGTGAAGGGCAAGAAACTGACGGCCCGCTCTTCGCCCACGTCGTAGCCGTAGATGTCACCGTTGATGGGGTCGTTGATGTAGATGATGAGCACGGGGTCAGCGGAGGCGTCGCCGAGCAAGTAATCGGTGTAGCGGCCCTCACCTTCGCAATCGGTGGTGAAGCCGAGCGGGTTATCGAGGATCGGGCCATCGGATTCCCAGCGCACGCCATAGGTCGTGTTGGGGAGGAGTCCATCAATGTTGACGCGGAGACGTGTTTCCTGGTCGCAGGAGTCGTACCGGAAGGTGGCCCGCCCCTCAACGAGCGGGTTCTCGCTGAAACCCGCGCTTTCCGGGAGGAAGTCCCTTCGCACAGGTTCGTGGGCCAGGGCCGAGGCCCCGAGGGAAAGGCACGCAACGACTGCCGCCATGAGTCTCTTCATCTGGCAACTCCTTGTCGCGATTGACCGGCCCGCACGCCGGCAACGAGAACATGTCGCCCAAAGCGATGGGCTTGGGCTGCATTCATGCTACCGGTTTTGGAAAGGGGCACAAGGAGAATCTGGCCAAGGCTTCGCGAAAACCCTTGGAAGAAGGTCAGATAACCCACAATGGACTCAGAATCCCACCGGTTGTCCGCAATGGCAAGGGTGGTGATGTGAATTTGGGCAAACAGCACGGGGCCCTCCAGGGGCCCCGTGCTGTTCATGCGTCCGCCTCTGTTGAGGCGGCTCGTTGTGGAAGGGCACAATGGATCAGGCGCAGGGCGCGTTGAAGTAGTCGGCGATGTATTCGCTCAAGTCATCGGGGTCGATGGAGCCGTCGTGGTTTTCGTCGCAGCGGGCGTCGCTTGGGCTGCTGAAGTAGCCGCCGTGGTCGTCGCCGATGATGTCGACGTGCGCGGCACCCCGAGCGGCGTGGAACGGATCGGGGTCAGGGAACGCATCGACATGGCGCGAATCCGGATCGAAGCACGCGCTTGCTCGTCTCAGTTGGCAGGTTTCGGTTCGGCCGGCGTAGCGGGAGCCCCATCGGCTGGCGGGGGGGGCGTCGTGGGGGCTTCGGCGGGTTTCTCGGCTGGAGCCGCGGGGGCGAACTCCGGCGGGCGGGTCTTGGGATTAGGCACAGGCGCCGGGTCGTTGGTCACGCCGCCAGCGCCGGTGCGGGCGAGGATTAGGGGCACGAGTGCCGCGCCGATGAAGAGGCCGATGGCGACGCCGAGGGCGAGGCCGCCGGCGAAGGCCGGGAACATCGAACGGCTGGCAGGAGCGACGGACATTGAAGCGGGCTGGGTCATGGCAGGATTCCGGAGGCGCGGGAGCGGACGAATCAGCGGTCAAGCAACAGCCCGGAAGGGCTTAGCGCCCACGGCGAGTACGATAGACCCAGCGGGCGTAGTCCATCACGCTACGGATGGTTTCGGCACGGGGAGGCATCCCGCGGCCGAAAGCGGTGTGAAGCCGCCACTGCCAATAGGGCCCGCGGAAGCGTCCGCGCGAGATGATTGCCAGACGGAGGAGTTCGTAGAGGCCACCAAGGGTGTCAAGGGCGAATCGCACGGCGGGAGTGTACCGGCGGCAAGGCTTCTCGTTTGGCGTCCAAGGGCTTCTCCAACCGATACCCTCTCCCATGCGTCACGGCCATGTGATTGTCGCCTGCGCGGTTGCCCTGCTCACGCTGGGCGTCGTCATGGTCACGTCCGCCAGCATGACCGTTGACCCCAATACCCCCGTCAGCATCAACTCCATTCTGATCTCGCGCCTCACGGTCTACTTCGCCCTCGCGTTGGTGGCCTTGGCTGCGGCCTCATGGCTCACGCCCTTGGGGTTCCTGCGCCGTCTCGCTGGCGAGGGCGAAGCCCTCCCCACGCAGAACACCCGTTCCG
This sequence comes from uncultured Phycisphaeraceae bacterium, assembly GCA_964588585.1. Taxonomy (GTDB): domain Bacteria; phylum Planctomycetota; class Phycisphaerae; order Phycisphaerales; family UBA1924; genus JAEUIX01. Next base: position 23,477 of record CAZPPX010000029.1, on the reverse strand, counting down.
GTTGGTCGTTGGGACCGCTGTGGATCGGGGCCGTGGCCCTCGTACTCGTAATGGCGATTGTCTATGTTCCCGGAATCGGGGCCGAAAAGAAGGGCTCGCACCGCTGGCTGAGCATCGCCCTGCCCGGGCTGGGTGACCTGTCGATCCAGCCCAGTGAAGCCGCCAAGTGGGGACTGGTGCTGCTGATGGCCTGGTATGGTGCCACGCTGGGCACCCGCCGCATGGGGCACTTCTTCGGGGGCCTGCTGCCGGCGCTGGTCGCCATTGGCATGGTCGCCGGGTTCCTGGTGATCGAAGACCTGGGAACAGGCGTGCTCATTGCGCTGGCGGGGGCGACCATCCTCATCGGCGCGGGGGCCAAACTGTGGCAGTTTGTCGCCCTGTCACCCTTGCCCGTGCTGGCCTTCGCGGCCGCGGTGTACAACCACCCCTACCGGCTCGACCGCATCCGCTCGTTCATGGACCCCTATGGCGACCCCGATGGCAAGGGGTACCACATGATCCAATCCATGATTGCCGTCGCCAACGGCCAGATCACCGGCCGCGGGCTCGGCCACGGCCTGCAAAAATTCGGCTATCTGCCCGAGGACACCACCGACTTCATCTTCGCCATCATCTGCGAGGAACTGGGCATCCCCGGGGCGGCCCTCGTCGCATTTCTCTACATCGCCCTGCTCTGGGCGGGCATCGCCATCGTGCGTCGCCAGGCGTCGCCCGTGCTGCAACTGATCGGCCTGGGCGTCGTGGCGACCATCGGCTTCCAGGCTCTCATCAACCTGGCGGTCGTCACCGCCCTGGGCCCCACCAAGGGCATCGCTCTCCCGCTGCTGTCATCGGGCGGCACGGGCTGGATTCTTACCGCCGCCGCCTTGGGCGTAGTGGTGGCCATCGACCGCGTGGGGCAAGCGACCAGCGCCCCCGTGGGCATCGCCACGGTTTCCGACCGCCTGCGCGAGGGGTCGCCCCAGCCGGCCTGAAGCGGTCCCGATGACCGGCCCGATCCCCCCATTTTCGCACGCCGCCAAGTTACCCCCGGGCCGCCCCCAACCGCGTCCAGTTTTGGCGACGAATCCGGCCCTTGCTGTGCCCGTGCTAGACTCCTTCAAATCACACGGAGTCTTCTGGATGAAAGTGGTCTGTGAACGTCAAGCCCTGCTCTCGGCCGTCAACAGCGTGGCCCCGGTCGTGCCCGTCCGCACGCCCCAGGTCGCCCTCTCCTGCCTGCGGATCGTCGCCAGTAAGACCGGCAGCGTGGGCGAAGTCCGCCTCTCGGGCACCGACAACGAAACCTCCCTCGAACTCGCCTTCTCGCAGGTCGACGTCACCCAACCCGGGTCGGCGATCGTGCCAGCCGACAAGTTCCGCCAGATCGTGCAGGCGATCGAGAGCGCCACCACCGTCACCATCGAGAGCGAGGGTGATGTTTGTCACATCAAGGCCGAGGGGGCCAAGTTCAAGATCTTCGCCTATCCCGCCGACCAGTTCCCGGCCATCCCCGAGTTTGCCACGCTCGCCGCGGGCGGCCCGGGCGTGCGCAGCGTCTTCACGCATCACGCGGGCGGCTTGCTCACCCTGGTCAACCGCACCGTCTTCGCCACGGCTCGCGAGACCAGCCGCTACGCGATCAACGGCGTGCTGCTGAAGCGCGACGGCAAGAAACTGGAAATGGTGGCGACCGACGGCCGACGACTGGCGCTGTGCCGAACGACCGTGAAGCCCGCCGAGGGCGGCGGCACGGCCAGTTCGTGCATCATCCCGACCAAGGCCCTCAACATGTTCGCCCGCCTGGCGAGCAACCCTGAGGAGACCGTGCGCGTGGTGGTGACGGACAATCGAGTCTTTTTCGCCTTCGAGGAAGCGGGCGAAGACGGCAAGGCCAAGGCCGGGGCTCGCGCCCGCGCCGTGCTTTCGAGCACACTCGTCGATGGCGCGTTCCCTCCGTACGAGGACGTGATTCCCAAAGACCAGGACAAGAAGATCACCGCCGGGCGCGAAGACCTCATCGCGGCAGTGCGCGAGGCCGCGATTCTCACCAACGAGGAATCCCGCGGCGTGCGCCTCAACTTCAACGGGAAGAAGAAGCAACTCCGTCTGACCAGCCGCGCGCCCGAAACCGGCGAGAGCGAGGTTGACGTGGCGCTCTCGACCTACGAAGGCGAGGACGTCGAGATTTCGTTCAACCCCCAATATCTGGCCGACGCGCTCAAGAGCATCGATGAGCCGGAAGTGCTCATCGAACTGAAAGCCTCGAACAAGCCGGGGCTGGTTCGGGGCGGGGCCGACTTCGTCTATGTCGTCATGCCCGTCAACCTGCCCACCTGAGTCGCCCGATGGGTATCGCCGAGTTGCACAGGCGTCCCGCCTGTGTGGCGACGAAGTCTCACGTTGGGCCCACCCGCGCCGGTCATCCGCTTTCCGAAGGTTCACCCATGGCCAAGAAGAAATCCAAGAAGCCCGCCCCCAAACCCACAAAGAAACCCGCCAAGGTGGCCAAGCCATCCAAGAAGACAACAAAGGCCAAGGGCAGTTCCGGGAGCAAGCCTTCCGGCGGCGGCGGCATGCCCCCCGGCATGCGCACCGTCAACACCGGCCGCGGCGCGGGCCCCGCCGAACTCGGCGGCAAACTCGTCACCCTCTTCAACCAGGGCACCGCCGACGCCTGGGTAGCCAGCGTGTGGGACAAGGGCATCGTTTCCTGCGAGGGCGTGGGCGCGAACATGGAATGGGTCGGCCGCAAGGCGGTTGACGCCAAGAACGCCGAGTGGACCAAGGCCAACACCGTGCTTGGCGCGTCGGCCGAGGGCCCGTTCGTCGGCTCGACGGGCTTTGCCGTCAAGTTCCGCGTGCATGTGCGCGACAACGCCACCGGCACCGAGCGGCACATGACCGAGGTCGGCGTCTACACGGTCAGCAACGGCAAGATCGTGCGGGAAGAGTTCATGTACGCGGTGGGTTGAAATCTCTCCCCCTTCGCTGCTCGGGTGAGGCAACTCCTGCGCTCGTCGGTGCAGCTCCTGAGTTTTCCAGCGTCGGCATGGCGGTCGTGCTGCTCGCATGTCGATTCCCGCAGCCCAGGTCAGCGGCAACTCGGTAGAGCCAGGTCTTCACGCTGCTCCGCCCCGAGAAATAAGGCCCACCACCAACAAATAAACCCGCCAACCGGGCGGGTTCTCTGTGTGCTGTGTGCTGTGTGCTGTGTGCTGTGTGCTGTGTGCTGTGTGCTGTGTGCTGTGT
>CAZPPX010000029.1:0-20143 GCA_964588585.1 uncultured Phycisphaeraceae bacterium | reverse complement strand
GCGGAAGCCTCACCCCGGCCCTCTCCCGCCGAGCCGGGAGAGGGAGCAGGAACTTACGCCCCAGCGGTCGCGGGCTGCATCAGGTTGATGCTGGCCGCTCGGCGCGGCGCGGCCTCATCCGCCTCTTCACTCTCGACGCTCGAATAGGCCTCGCCGAAGCGGAACAGGCGGAAGGAGTTGGCGATGACGAACACATCGCCCACGAAGTGGAAGACCAGCGCGCCCCAGATATCCAGCCGGCCGGTGGAGGCGAGCCCGAGGCCAACCAGGGCGATGATGACGGCCGCCACGACGTTCTGTGTGATGATGGCGCGATCGCGCCGGGCCAGTTCGACGAGGAAGGGGATGCGCGAGAGGTCGTCGTTCATCAGCGCCACGCCGGCGGAGTTGGTGGCGATATCCGACCCGTGCATGCCCATGGCGACGCCCACGTCGGCGGCGGCGAGCGAGGGGCCGTCGTTGATGCCGTCGCCCACCATGAGGGTGCGGCGGCCCTGCTTGGCGAGCCCGCGCACTTGCTCGTGCTTCTCTTCAGGCAGGCACTCGGCTTCGATGTGATCGGCCCCGACAGCGCGACCGACGCGCTCGGCCACGCTCAGGCGGTCGCCGGTGAAGATCGCGACTTTCTTGATACCCAGTTCGCGGAGGCGTTCGATCACGTTCTTGGTGTTGGAGCGGATCTTGTCTTCGAGGCCCACGGCACCGAGGTAGCGGCCGTCGCGCATCACGTGCACGCCGGTCATGCCGTCGATGCGGGGGAGCACGGCATCCAGATCAGCCTTGATGCCCGGATTGACTTCCATGAGCCAGGTGGCGCGGCCGACGAGGACTTCGCCGATGCTGGTGCGGGCGCGGACGCCGCGGCCGTGGATTTCTTCGATGTCGGCGGAGCCGTCGGGCGTGATGCGGGCCTGCTTGGCGGTGGCGACGATGGATTTGGCGAGTGGGTGATTGCTGGATTGCTCGCCATTGGCGGCGGCGAGGAGCAGTTCGGCCCCGTCCACGCCCGGTGCGGGGGCAAGGCGAGAGACCACGAAGCGGCCCGTGGTGATAGTGCCGGTTTTGTCCATGACGACCGTGTCGATGGTGGCCGCGGCTTCGAGGAAGCGGGGCTGCTTGATGAGGATGCCCAGGCGCGCGGCGGCGGCGAAGGCGGCGACAGTGGCGGTGGGGCTGGCGAGGAGCAGTGCCGAGGGGCAGGTGACGACGAGGACGGTGATGGCGATCTCGTGGTTCTTGGTGAGGAACCAGACGAATGCGGCCACGATGAGGATGACGGGGACGAAGAACGTGGCGACCTGCTCGATGAGCATCTGGCGGGGCGAGCGGGCCCGCTCGGCCTCGCGGATCAGTTGGGTGACCTTGCCGATGGTGGTGTCCTGCCCGACCTGCGTGGCTTTCAGATCAAACTGGCCCGAGAGGTTGGTGGTGCCGGCGTACACCGGGTCGCCCACGGTGACTTCGTGGGGCACGGCTTCGCCCGTGAGGGAGGCCTGATCGATGGTGGTGCGGCCAAGGACGACCACGCCGTCGACGGGGAGGTTTTCGCCCGGGCGGACGCGGAGGGTGTCGCCGACCTTGACGTCGCGGAGTTGGGCGTCGATTTCCTTGCCGTCGCGGAGGAGGCGGGCGAAGTCGGGGGTGAGTTTGACGAGTTGCTCGATGACGCGCTGGGCGCCAAAGGCGGTGCGGCGCAGGAACTGATCGGCGACCAGCAGGACGAAGGCGAGCCAGCCGGCGGTTTCGTACTTGCCCGTGCCCATGGAGGCGAGGATGGCGAGCGAGGCGAGCGAGGAACTGCTGGCGCGGCCGGCGCGAAGTTCCTTGAAGGACGCGAGGAAGAGGGGCAGGCCGAGGAGGATGGCACCGAGGGCGGCAGGGATCTCGGCGATCTCGCGGTCGATGGTGGCGGGGAAGAGCCACTTGGCGATGGCGGTGCCGACCAGGAGCATCCCGCCGATCAGGTAGAGGAGCAGGTAGCGCTCGCTCTCGAGTTCGTGATGCGTGCAGCAGGCGGAGGCGTGCTGATGATCGTGGTGGTGATCATGCGCATGGTCGTGCGCGTGCCCCTTGGCGGAGGAGGCGTGGGAGTGGGTGCCGATGGGGTCGCTGGCCATGCAGGGCTCCGAGGGAACCGAACCGACGAGTGGAAACCGACGAGCCGCGCGGCCGATCCGAATCACGGCTGCGGGCCGAGCCGACCGGAGAACCCGGCGGCTTGAGCGTCGCGGTGCGTTGACCGACCTACAAAGCGGTCAACGCGACGACGATCGCGCTATGGTAGCCTTCACGGGCTCCGATCCGGTTCATCTACGCCCACTCGGCGCGTGGGGTTCGGCACCCAAACAGGATTCAGACACTCGATGTTCGGGTGTCGCGCGTTCCCGCTGGTGCCCCATGCCCCGACCCATCCGTGGCTCGCGCAAAAACGACGGTCGCCCGGTGGTCACGGTGCTGGGCCTGGGCCAGATGGGCCTGGTGTGCTCGGCGATTCTGACGGATGCCGACCGGTTGAGCACGGGCAAGCCGCCCAGGGTGGTGATGTGGGGCCACAGCCCGCAGGAGGCGGGTGACCTGACGCAGGCGCGGCGTTCACCCCGCTTGCCGGGTTTCACCCTGCACGATGACGTGCGGGTGGCCATGACGGATGCCGATGCGCTGGAGGGCACCACGCTGATTGTGTCGGCGATACCGGTGCAGTTCACGCGGAGCGTGTTTGAGCGGCTGAGGCCGTTGATCCCGGCGAAGGTGCCGGTGGTGTCGGTGGCGAAGGGGATCGAGAACACCACGCTTTTGCGGCCGACTCAGGTGATGGCCGAGGCGCTCTCGGATGACCCTGACAAGCCGGCGCGCCCGCTGGGCGCATTGAGCGGGCCGACGATCGCGCCGGAACTGGCGCGGTGTCTGCCGGCGACGATGATCGCGGCGAGCGATGACGACAAACTGCGGAAGATGATTCAGGAACTGTTCTCGACCCGCTGGCTGCGGATTTACACAAATCCGGATCTGCTGGGTGTAGAGGTGGCCGGGGCGACCAAGAACATCATCGCGATCGCGGCGGGTCTGCTCGATGGGCTGCACGCGGGGAACAACGCCAAGTCGGCGCTGCTGGCCCGCGGGCTGGCGGAGATCAGCCGACTCGGCGCGGCCATGGGCGCAAGCCCGGAAACGTTTTTCGGCGTGGCGGGCGTGGGCGACCTGGCGACGTCGTGCTTTTCGCCCGAGGGGCGCAATCGCTCGCTCGGCGAGGCGCTGGGCAAAGGCAAGAAACTGGAGGCCGCGCTGTCATCCACGCGGCATGTCGTCGAAGGCGTGGCGACGACGCGGAGCGTGATCGACCTGGCCCGCAAGTACCGCGTCGAAATGCCCATCACGCAGGCGGTGCACGCGATTCTGTTCGAGAATCTCGATCCGATCGAGGCGATCGGGAAACTGATGACGCGGGAGATGAAGGCCGAGCGGGTCGGCTGATTCACTCGCCGACGTTCAGCGCCGACGCGCGACCCGGGCAATCGCGGCCAGGGCCAGTTTGGCCCGCTCGGGCACGCCCTCGGCGGTATGCACGATTTTCAATAGCCCACCCTCCGCCGAGTCGCGATCGGGCACGAGCCAGATCACCGCCGTCACCCCGGGCCCGCCGGAAAGCCACGTTTTCACCGCGTCTTTCGCGTCGGCCCCGCCCAGCGGCTTCAGGCCCACCGCGACACGCACCGCGCCAGCCAGACGCACGAACTCCTCGCCCTGCCCCGGTGATGAGGACTCGGTCGGGGCCTCGCTCGCGAGCACTTCAAACCCGCAGCCCTCGGCACCCAGGATCACCCGTCGAACCTCGTCCCGATACTTCTCCACCAGCGCGCCCGGCTCGGCCATCACCAGGATCCGCGTGCCCTCGCCCAGCGCCGCCGGGTCGCCCAGCGGGTGCTTGGCCAGGGCTGTGGTCACTCGCGCACGCATCAGCGCCACGATCGTCTCCGCGCTCGCTCCTGCGCTCGCCCGCCCAGGAGCCGCCCGTGCAGCGGTGCCCGGTGCGGAGGGCATCTCCGGTGGCAAGGGGGGCTCGGGCGTGCGGTGCGCGACCGCTTCGGTGTCTTCCGGATCCGTGAACACATCGCCTTCATCGGACTCCACATCGACTCCGTCCACGCGCACGCGGCCATTGGGCCCGATCACGATTTCCTGGTCCCCATCGCCAAACACGCCGGGGGGCATCTCCATCTCACGGGAGAACACAAACATCCCGCCCACTCCTGCCGCGACCAGAGTTACCAGCGTGAGCGCCGCGAAGGCGACGCCGTAGTTGGCACCGGTGCGGGCGCGGGCGGTACGGTTCATGCGCTGCGCGGCGCGGCGGCGCATATCGGCGGCCCGGCCTCGCGCGGCGGCGACCTGATCGGCGGCCGAGCGACCGGGAAGGCGGACGTGCGGCGCGCGGGCCGCCTGTACGGCGTACAGAAATTCCACTGGCTGGCCGTTCGCGCCAACACCTGCTCCGGCAAATGCACCGGCTGGCATGGGTGAGCCGTGCCAGCGGCCGACGGGTGGCGCGGGCGGCGCGTGGGGCACCGCGCCATCGGGCCCGATGGGGACCGACGCGATGGACTCCATGCCGCCGTGCTCCTCGGCAAACTTCACGCTGGGCAGGTCAGCGGGGCGAAGCGTGAACACGTCGCCACGCTGGGCGGCCTGAGCGATGGTCGCGAGGTCGGCGAGCATGGCCTGGGCGCTGGGGTAACGCTTGTCGTAATCCGTCATGGCGCGGCGGACCACCCAGCGGAGCGCCTCGGGGCACGGGCGCGTGACCTGGGAGAGGCCGCCGTGGGCGGGGAAGGAGTTTTCGATCATGGCATAGAGGACCGCGCCCGCACCATAGATGTCAAAACGTGCGCCATCGACTTCGTGGACCTTTACGCCGCGGAGCGCGAGCCGGACCATTTCCGGGTCGCGGAAGTACTCGGTGCCGTGGGTGGTCAGCGTCATGCTGCTGCGGAGGGGCGTGACGAGACCGAAGTCGACGAGGTGGGCGTGACCGCCGGAGACGATGATGTTGTCGGGCTTAACGTCTTTGTGCCAGAGGCCGGCGCGGTGGTATTCGTGGAGGGTGCCGAGCAGGTCGCAGGCGTAGCCGATGACACTGGTGAGTTCGCGCGGGGCCAGGCCCCCGCCGCCCGACGCGGCGTGCAGGCGAGGCGTCATGACGCCCAGCGAGTCACCCGGCACATAGCGCATGACGTAAAAGAATCGCTCGTGCGTCAGTTCGTGTTCGAGCACGAGGCCCAGGCGCTTGGCGGCATCGAGGGCCCGGTTCTCGCGCACGATCTGCGGCAGACTGCTGCCCTGCGCGAGCGAGAAGCACTTGATGACGACATCGCCCACCGGGCCGAAGCCCTGGCGGGCGAGCGCGGAGAGTTTGGTGGCGTCAGGACGGGCCACATACAACTTGCCGCCGCTGCCGCCTCCGGCGAGGGTGCCGATGATCTGGTAGCCCGGAAACTGACCGGCGCGGGTGGGGGCAACATCGCCACCCATCGAGCGCGCGTCGTCGGCGTTGCGGCGCAGGTCGGCGGCGGTGCCGGGGGGCGCGGCCGCCATCGCTTGTGGAAGGCGCTTTTCGATTCCGTCGAACATGGCCTGGGCACCGAACAGCCGCGCGGGGTGACCCAGCGACATGCGGAACAGCGCGGCCACGCCCGCGCACAGTTCGCCCTCAAGGGCCCGGCCATAGTGCTGCGCACGCGACCACCGACCCGCCACGGTGTTGAAGAGCACCATGGGCAGATAGACCACGCTGGTGATCACCGCCCCGATGAGGCGGAAGGCGTCGGCGATCTCGGCGAAGATGAACTTGAAGATCCGCCCCAGGAACCAGCCGAGGCCCCGGAAGATGGGCACGATGATAAACACGATGATCGCGACCAGGATCGGGATGCCGATCACGAGCCCGAGGACAATCGCAATGAGTGGGCCTGGCATGGTCGATTCTCACGCGAGGCGAGCGGTCACGGCAGGCCGAGGGCGCGATCGGGCTCGATCAGCGGCTCGTGCCCCCGCTGGCGCTCGTCACCGACCGACGGAGTTCGAGCGAGCGGTGGTAAATCTCGGCGACGGCCTCGTCGAACATCGCCTCGCCCTCCTTGTTTGGAGAAAGTTGCAGCCCGTTTCGGGCCGCCTCCGCCTGTTCGTCTTCCGTGAAGGAATACGTCACCATCACCTCGGCCAGGCGCACGCGTAACGATTCGCGGACCTTGGCGAGGCGTCGGCTCACGGTGGGCTCGCTCATGCCCAGGGACTCGGCCACGTCCTTGCCGCTCTTGCCGTCGAGCACGCGCATGCGGTACACCGCAAAGTCCGTGAAATCCGCGTGCCGTTCGGTCATCCGCAAGGCGGCTTCGACCTTGGCATGAAACACGGCCGCCTCGTACTGGGCATCGACAGGGGCCGCCTTGGCGGCGACCATCCAGGATTCGTCGAGTTCGCCCGTTTTCTTGTCCCCCCCCCTTTTTTGGGCGTTCCGCCGGTCCATCTCGTCCCCGAGAACGTGCTTGGCGATGGCCAGCAACCAGGTGCTGAAGCGGGCACCCTTGCGGGGGTCGTAGCGGTCGATGCAGTCGGAGAGGGCCGTGAGGGTTTCCTGGGAGAGATCGTTGACGGTTTCTGGCCCCACTCTCCCGCGGCCCCATTTCATCAATTGCACGCGCAAGACGGGGCCAAACGTCTCCCACAACTCAAACCACGCGCCCTGATCCTGGGCACGAAGGCGCGAAATGAAACTCGTGGTGAGTTGGTTCAGCGACACGCGGGTAAACAATAGCGGGCCAGAGCTCACGACTCCCGGCCGCCCACTCGTCAAAAGCGTGTTGAAGCGGTACACTGAACGCCAGCCGCGGGTGCGATCGAGCAACGCGGCACCCTCCTGGAGTTTCGCGTATGCGCACGCATTCGGCCCGCGGCAGCGGCAGTAAGAACGCCATCTTGGGAATCGTCATCGTCGGCGCGCTGGGCGTCGCTGGCTTCATCGGCTACCAGAACTGGTCGGCCGGGAATGCCGACGCGAAGCACCTGGCCATGCTGACGTCGGCCCGCGAGTACCAGCAGAAGGTGTCTCGCCTGCTCGGTGCCAAGCCCGAGCAGTTTGAGAATGTGAACTTCATCATCGAAGTGGCTGAGCCACCAAAGAAACTGAAGGGCACGATCAACGTGACGGGTCGCGTGAGCGATCAGGCCACGATGGATGCGCTCAAGGCCATCCTCGCCGCCAATCCGCACCCGGCGGATCTGACGCTGGAAGTGACCGTGAAGATTACCAAGGCCGGGGGGTGAAACACGCGTCTGGCTGCGCATTGACCGTTACGGAGCCCCCCTCCGTCACTCGCCGAGCCTCGTGACACCTCCCCCGGCAGGACCAGGGGAGGGTGGCTGCGCCGGACTGACACTCCTGCTCCGCTGCCGCTTCCGCCACACACCGAGCAGCGGCCGTTCCACACCAAACGTCAGCGCCACCGACAGCGCGACGACCACGCCCGTCGCGACCACCAGCGCCACGGGGGTGGAGGCCCCCCGCGCGTAACTCTCGCGGAGCGCCACATAGCCAATGTTCTGATGCAGCAGGTACAGAGGATACGAGATCGTTCCGGCGAACACCAGCACCGGGTTTGCCAGCCACGGCATCGACCGTCGCGCCACCAGGAACACCAGTACGCCAAAGCCGAGCAGCATCACGACGATCTCCGGCGGGTTGTGCCGGGCGATGTCCTTCGCGCACAGGGCCAGCGCGAGGGCGTGTAGCGTGCATTGGGCAGGACGCTGGCCCGCGGTCTCGAAGGCACACACACCCACGAGGAAGAAGGCGAAGAACTTGCCGACGCTCAGGCCGAGCGCGTCCAGCCCGACCAGAAGGGTGAGCACGCCGGTCGTCAGATTCCCACGCTTGAGGGCCAGCAGCACGGCGACGACGGCATAGAACACCCATTCGACACGCAAGGTCCAGTAGACGCCATCCACCATCGGCACGGCCAGTTGCGACGGGAACATCGAGAAGTTCAGCAGCAGTTGCCACCACGACACCTCGCGTTCGGGCAAGCCGAAGAGGCGCACGACCACGAACGTGAGCAGGCAGCCGGCCCAGAAGGCCGGGTACAGCCGCGCGGCACGGTTCGCGAGAAACGTCCCGGCGTCGGCGGTGCGGCGCGCCGTCAGCAGGATCGCATACCCGCTGATCATGAAGAACAGGTGCACGCCGAAGTAACCCCACTCGGTGTCGAAGGGGATCGGTTGCGCGTGTCCGAAGAGGCCGTCGTAGCGCGAGCCGTAGTGGTAGATCATCACCATGATGACGCCCACGCCGCGGAGCGCGTCGAGTTCGCGGAGGCGGGCACCGGCTCGCTCACGGCTCGTTGCGCCCCCGGCACTCACTCGATGCTCAACTTCGCCCCCTGGGCGCGCAACTGGGCCAGTTGCCGGGTGCCGATCCGCACCCGCAGTTTCACGGACTCTTTCGAGTAGTCGCGGGCGAGCACGGTGCCGCGGTTTTCGAGAACATGGATGGTCTTGGCGTCGCTCAAGGGCACCGTGAGCGTGAGTTCCTGCTCGCCCCCCTGGGCTGCCTCGCGCACCCGCTTGCGCAACTCGTCATACCCCGGCCCGTCCGCATCGCGGGCGCTGATCGCGATGCTCCCCGGCGCACGCTGCTGCCACTCCAGCAGGGCCGCGTTGTTGGTCAGACGGTCCACCTTGTTGAGCAGCACAAGCCTGGGCGGCGGCGTCCATCCCGCCGTCGGCACCACGCCCCGCGCCCGGCTCCGCGTCTGCTCGGTGCTCGAAATGTCCTCGAACAGTTCATCCAGCGTCGCGTTCACCGACTCAAACTGCAGCAGGGCCGCTGGGTCCGAGACATCCAGTACCAGCAGCAGCAGGTTCGCGTGCGTCGCTTCTTCCAGCGTGGCCTTGAACGACGCGATCAGGTGGTGCGGCAAATCACGCACAAACCCCACCGTGTCCGACAACATCACCCGCAGCCCGCCCCGCACATCCCACTCGCGGGTTCGCGTGCTGAGCGTCGCAAACACGCGATCGTCCGCGTAGGCCCCGCCCGCCGTGAGCGCGTTGAAGAGCGTGCTCTTGCCCGCGTTGGTGTACCCGACGATCCCCACCGTGAACCAGTCGAGATTCCGCTGCGCCACCATGCGGCGCTTGCGAGCCTGAATCTCTTCCAGCCGGCGCTTGAGCGCCAGTTTCTTCGCCTGGGCCAGGCGCCGGTCGATTTCCAGTTGCTGCTCGCCCGGCCCGCGTGTCCCCACACCCGCGATCCCGCCCGAGCCCACGATGCGCTCCAGGTGATCCCACATGGCCCGCAGCCGCGGATAGGTGTACTCCAACTGCGCCAGTTCCACCTGCAACTGGGCTTCCGCGGTCGTCGCGCGACCGGCGAAGATGTCGAGGATCAACTCGCTTCGATCGATGATCTTCCGCCCGACGACTTCCTCAATATTCGCCAACTGTCGCGGCGACAGGTCGTGGTCAAAGATCACCACACTCGCGCTCAACTGCTCGCACAGCCGCTTGAGTTCCTCCAGTTTCCCTTTGCCCATGAACGTCCCGGCATTGGGCTTCTCCAGCCGCTGCTCGAGCGTCCCCACCGCGATCGCACCCGCCTGCTCGGCCAGCGCGGCCAACTCGCCAAAGGGATCGCGTGTGTCGTAGCGCGAATCGGGCAATCGCACCGCCGCCAGCACGGCACGCTCACTCTGAACCTTCAACGCCGTGCGTTCTTTCGGTGCGGGCATTCGGCCCCATCGTACGGCGTGCGCTCGCCGCACACGCCGCACTCCTCCACCGCCCGGAAACCGACCAACTTGCGCGAACCCGCCAACCACGATTCACCTATGATTATTCATGCTCGCATTCTGGGCTCAACTTGCCGCGGCTCCCGCTCTTTCCGAAACCGCGATCGGCTTCCTGCTGCTGCTCGTCAGCGCGATGGCGCTGGCGGTCTGGGCGATCGTCGAGCGCCGCCGTCGCATGGAAGTGCTGCACCGGCTCGAAGCCCTCGCTTCGCGCCTCCACGCCGAGCAGAACAACCAGCCCGACCGCACTGAGGGGGGCGGGGGGGGCGGGGGGGGCGGCGACGAGATTCAGCGTCGCCTGGGCGAACTGCACGTCCAGAAGATGGAAGCCGAGGTCGCCCTCTTGCAGCGCCAACTGAGCGAGCAGACCGTCGAGGCCGACCGCCTCGAAGCCTCCAAGGAGTTCCACGAACTCATGGTGGAAAAGACGCGCCTGGAGATGGACAGCATGCGCCTGCACATCGCCGAGCAACGCCGCCGCATCGACGACTGGCACGCAGAGTGAGAACAGACGTCAGACGTCAGTCGCGAGTGTCAAAATGTCAGTGGCCACGCACAGCCAACGTTGTGGGCTGTGGGCTGTGGGCTGTGGGCTGTGTATTTTTCTGACGTCTGAAGTCTGACGTCGCTACCCCGCCCGCGCCTCCACGCCAGGATCAATCCCCAGCACCGCCATCTTCTTGTAAAGCGTCGTCCGGTTGATCTGCAGCAACTCCGCCGCCCTCGCGCGGTTCCACTGGCTCGTGCGCAGCGCCGCCAGAATCAACCGCCGCTCCGGCTCGCGCAGACTCGCTTCCAGCCCGCCATCCAGACGAATCGGTATCGAGTCGCGCCCGCTCGGCGGCGCGGATTCACCCTCCGCGCTGCCCGCAAGCACCAATCCGCCTACCGCACTCGCCGCCGATCCGCCCACCGGTGCCTCCAGCACGCCCGTCACGCTCGACGGCAAGTCATCCGCGCCGATCGTCGGCCTTCGCGCCAACACCGCCGCACGCTCCACAATGTTCGACAACTCGCGCACGTTGCCCGGAAACGCATACCGCCGCAGCAAATCCATCGCGGCCGGTTCAAAGCCCGTCAGCGTCCGACCCAGTTCCGCCGCGTGCCGCTTCAGAAAGTGCTCCGCCAGCAGCGGAATATCGCTCACGCGATCCCGCAGTGGCGGCAGATCAATCTTCACCACGTTGATGCGGTAATACAAATCCTGCCGGAAGAGCCCCTTGGCCACCAGACCCTCCAGCGGCTGATTGGTCGCCAGCACCACGCGCACGTCCGCCTCGATCGTCTGGTTGCTTCCGACGGGCTCAAACCGCTTCTCCTGCAGCACGCGCAGCAGTTTCAACTGCATCCCGGGCGAGGCCGAGTTGATCTCGTCGAGAAACAGCGTGCCGCCGTGCGCCGCCAGAAACTTGCCCGCCTTGTCCGCGTGCGCGCCCGTGAACGCCCCCTTCACATGCCCGAACAGTTCGCTCTCCAGCAGCGTCTCGGGAATGCTCCCGCACGCCAGTTCCACGAACGGCTTGTCGCGCCGGGGCGAGCGCAGGTGGATCGCGTGCGCGATCAAACTCTTGCCCGTGCCGCTCTCCCCGCTCATCAGCACCGTCGTCTTCGTCGGGGCCACCGCCTGGATCAGGTCGTACGTCCGCAGCATCCGCGCCTCAGACCCGATGATGTTGTCGAGCCCGAAGCGCTCGTCCAACTGCGCTTTCAGGGCCCGATTCTCTGACACCAGCGCCTGCTGACGCAGCGCCCGCTCCAGCGCCATCCGCAGTTCATCATCCACCACCGGCTTGGTCAAGTAGTCCGCCGCGCCCAGCCGAATGGCCTCCACCGCCTGCTCGATGGTGCCATACCCCGTGAGCATCAGCACCACCGTGCCCGGGTGATGGGCCGCCACATGCCGCAGCAGGCCCATGCCCCCTTGCGTGTGCACCGTCACGCTGCTCGCGCCGCTCGCCACGGGCGCGCTCGATGCCGCGCCGCGCCCGCCCGCGCCGAACCCCGTGCCCGTTCCACCAGCAAGCGTCAGCGACGGCCCCACGTCCCCCGGCATCGCGATATCCGAGATCACCACCGCAAACGGCCGCGCCGCCTGACCCGGACCCGCTGGCGTTTCCGCCGCCGCGAGGGTGTCAATCGCCTCGCGTACGCCGTTGGCCGTCGCCGGGTCGTGCCCTTCGGCGCTCAGGAAGTCGCGCAGCGACTCGGTGACGATCGGGTCATCATCCACGATCAGAATGCGCGCCGCACCGCCGGGCCCCCCACTGCCCGCCCCACTGCCGCCCCCCCCACCGCCGTGCTTCGTGTTGCCTCCCGCGTGCGCTGTCATCGAGCATCACCCCCCGTACTCCCCATCCCATTCGCCCCCGTTCCCCGATACGGATACCGCGCCACCAGCGTCGCGCCGCCGCGCCCATTCCCTTCCAGCGACAACATACCGCCATGCCGCGACAGCACATCCCGGCACACCGCCAGCCCCAACCCGCTCCCCCCCGCCTTGGTCGTAAACCCAGGCGTCCCAGGCCGCCCCGGCCTCGTCCGATCCGGCATCGGGGGGCCGATCCCGTTGTCGCGGATCAACACCACCACATGCCCGCTGCACCCTGCTGTGTGACCTAATGGTGTATGGCCAGAGTGCAGCGCGCCCGCCCCGTCCATCACGGGCTCAAGCCTCACCTCGATCTCCACACGCTTCTCGCTCGCCCCCCCGCCCCCGCCCGGCTCTTCGCGCCGTCGCGCCAGCGACTCGATCGCGTTCCGCACCCCGTTCACAACCACCGTGTACACCGGCCCCGCCGCCAGATCGCGCACGCTCGCCTCCACCCGCGCCTGCATCAGTACACCGTGCTCCGCCGCGAGGGGCTCGAGGATTGCCACCCCGTTCACCACCGCATCGTGCAGCGTCAGCCGCTCCAGCCCCAGGCGCCTTCGCGGCCCGGGCGCTTTCATCGATTCCGGCCTCGATGCCGCCTGCAGCATCCCCGCCATCTGCTCGAGCGCCGTGCGCACGGTGCGTAGCCGCCGCGCCATCTCGTCAGTCTCGCGCGCGACCTCAGGGGCCTCACCACCACCCGCGCGCGACGCAATCGCCAGGTTCACCGTCCGCATCGAGCCGTCGAGCAACCCTGACAGTTCGTGCACCAGTTCGGCCATCCGCTGCGCGCCCTGATCCGCACTGTCGCCATCTGGCGACA
The DNA here is from genome assembly GCA_964588585.1 of uncultured Phycisphaeraceae bacterium. Lineage (GTDB taxonomy): Bacteria > Planctomycetota > Phycisphaerae > Phycisphaerales > UBA1924 > JAEUIX01. Next base: position 7,110 of record CAZPPX010000029.1, on the reverse strand, counting down.
CCGCTCCGGGTTTCTGCCCAGATGTCGGAGCGTGCGGGTGCGGACCGGCCTTTCCGGTGTCCTGAGAAGAGTGCGGGCGCATGCGCGTGTCATCGGCGCGCAACACTCCCCACTGAAGGGCCCCGTCGCTTTTTCGCCACAGGTTCTGGGTACCCCGATTCTCCGAATCGGGTCCCGATCCCGATCCGGGTATCACGACGCTCCCGTTTCCCCCCACCCCATTTCCACACTTAATCGCAATCCCCACCCAAACCCGTCGTTCCCCCGCTGCCGATAATGTCCTGCCTCAGGAGCGATCCCATGCGCCGTCATCTCCTCCCCGCGCTTCTGCTTTTCGCCGCCGCCGCCCCGGCCATCGCCCAGGAAATGATGGACCCCGCCGCGCCCCCGTCACCCGCCACCGCCCCCAAAACCGACCCCACCCCCCCCGCGCCAAGCGGCCCCCTCTCCGGACCCGCCGTCAAAGACCCTCGCGTGGGCGTCACCCTCGTCGATCGCGACCTCAGCGGCCGCGTCCGCCGGCTCGATATCACCCCCATCGAGGCCGGCACCCGCCTCCTCCGGCTCGACGAACCCTCCCGAGTCGCCATCGAGAAGGCCCTCGCCGAGCGCGCCAAACTTCTGGACCGCGTCGTCGCCGAGCACCTCGGCCTCATCATCCGCCTCGCCGCCGCCCGCGAAGGCGGCCAGCGCGACAACGCCCAGAAATACCTCCGCGAACTCACCGACGTTGCCCCCGTGCTCCGCGACCTTTCCGCGCTTCAGCGCGACGTGCACGCCGCCCTCACCACCGAGCAGCGCAACGACCTCATCCGCCTCACCCAGGACTACTGGAACGCCATCATTGAGGAAAAACAGGCCGAGTCCAAACGCGACGGCAAGGAGTTCAAACCCGCCCAGACCCGCGAACTCCTCCGCACCGAGTTCACCGCGATCGCCGGCCAGGAACTCCGTCGCGCCTACGACCGCGTGGTGGGCCAGAAGGTCCGCGACTTCGACGCGCTCCTCAAGACCCTCGACCTCACCCCCGAGCAAGAAGGCAAGATTCGCCAGATCGCCGGGGACTCCTTCCAGCGTACTGAAGGCCGGGCCCGCGCGACCGAATCCGCCCGCGCCTTCGCCCAGATCTACCGCGCCCTCGAACCCGAACAACGCGAGAAACTCGTCGATCACCTCCAAGGCATCATCCGCGATCGTGACACGGAAACCAAGCCCCCAACCGAACCAATGATGACCCCCGATCGCTAAGCCACGAAGTGGCCCACCACCCTCCCCCGCTCCCAGTGGGGGGCGGGGGAGGTGCCACGAGACTTGGCGAATGACGGAGGAGGTTCCCGCTCCGCTCCCTTCACACAGCCCACCCCCCTTACCATCCACATCATCCGCCGCACCCACCTGCGGCACGCTTTCGGAGCCTCCCTCATGCACACCCGCATCCCCCTCCTCGCCGCCGCGCTCCTCACCCTCACCGGCACCTCCTCTGCGCTGGCGCAGTTCGTCACCCCCGTGCCCGCCAAACCTACGCCGATTCCCGACTACACACCTCCAGCCCCCCCACCCCCCGCGGCCCCAACGCCCCCGCCTCCGCCCGCCGAGCCCGATCTTCCTCCGCCCGACCTCATCACGCGCGACGCCGAAGGCAAGTTCGTGCCCCTCGCGCTGCCCTTTGAAGAGGCCGCCGTCACCGCCGTGCTCCCGGCGATCAAGTCCGACGAACAGCGCGAGCGGATCAGCAAGATCATGGAAGACCGCCGCGCCCGCGCCGAACAGGCCGTGGCCCGCAACGCCGCCGCCGCGATCGAGGTCCGCCAGAGCATGGCCGGGCTCGATTCGGTCTCCGGCGCGCCCAACATCACCGCCATCCAGGCCAAGATCCGCCCCATGCTCGTCTCGCCCCACCTGATCGACACGCTGATGGCCCAGGGTGGACTGCCGCCCAAGGAAGTCGGCCGCGCCCGCAAAGCCGTCGAGGCCTACCGCAAGGCCCTCAACGACGACGTGAAAACCGCCGCCGGCAACGACCCCACGAAAATGATCGAACCCCTGATGAAGGCCAACCTGCGCCTCAACTGGGTCGAGCCTTCCCGCGCGCTGGGCGACATCCTCGACCGCCTCTCGGGCCGCTGGTCCGACGTCCGCAGCACCCTCGGCATCACCGACGATCAAGCCAAGAAAATCGCCGACGCCGAAAAGGCCCTCGCCGCCGCCTCCGGCACCGACGCCAAGTCCGCCGCGCTGACGACCATTCTGGGTCACCTCAGCGGCCAGCAGGCCTCGACTGCCCTCAAGTCCGTCGCCCGAGAGCCCGCCGATCCACCGGTTGACGAGCCCAAGAAGGGCGACGAAAACGGCAACCCCGCCGCCAACCCAGGCGTCGGCCCCGGTGCTGGTTCCCCGGCCAAACCCGTCAAGCCCACCGGCAAGTAACCCGCTGCGGCAACGGGCCAAGCGTGCCACCTCGTGCCACTGACTTCGCCGTGCGCTGACGGCGAAGTCAGTGCGGCTTGCTGTTTATTCACACATTCTGAGAACACTGGCGACGCGGTCAGAGCACCGCGACGCTCAGTGGCACGAGTGGCACGCGTCACCGCTTCCACAACCCCGAACCACCCGCGCCCAAAAACTCCAGCGCCGTCCCGCCCAGCATCCGGGCCCGCACGGTCGCATCCAAGTCCGTCAGCCCCGCGATCAACGCGCCGGGATGATCTTCGCCCAGCGGAAACGGATAGTCCGACCCCAGCGCGATCCGCTCGGGCGTGAAAAGCCGGATCAACTGCCGCAGCGCGTCCGCGTCGTGCGTGAGCGAATCCACATAGAACCTCGCGGGCTCGACGCCTCCGCGCGGGAGCACTCTCGCCAGATATTCCCGCGGCCCGCGCGGGTTATCCACCGCGCACAAGTCAGGCCGCGCTTCGTACCCGTGCTGCAAGCGCCCGATCGTACCCGGAAACGACCCGCCCCCGTGCGCAAAGCACAGTCGCAAGTTCGGGCATCGATCGAGCAGCCCGCCCGCCAGCACCGAGTAGATCGCGATGCACGTCTCGGTCGGCATCCCCACCAGCCAGGGCATCCAGTATCTCGCCAGCCGCGCCGGGCTCTCCGGCGGCACCGGCACCCCGTTCGCCGCCGCCTCGCCCGTCGCCAGCATGTCCCACGGGTGCACAAACACGCACGCGCCAAGGCGCTCGGCCGTCTCGAACACCGGCCGCAGCCCCGCCTCCCCGAGATTCACACCCCCCACATGCGTGCCGATCTGCACGCCCGCCAGCCCGAGTTCCGACCGCGGCCCCACGCACCGCTCCAACTCCCGACACGCCAGGTCCACGTCCTGCATCGGAATCGTCGCCAGCCCCGCAAACCGCGCCGGATGCGCCCGGCACACCCCCGCGAGGTGGTCGTTGAGCAGCCGCGCCAGGTCCAGCGCATCCCGCGCCCGCGCCCAATACGCGAACATCACCGGCACCGTCGAGAGCACTTGCGCGTCAACCCCTCGCGCATCGCACTCGGCCAGCCGCACCGCCGGGTCCCAGCAGTTGGCTTGAATCTCGCGAAAGAACTTCTGCCCGCCGCCGGGCAGCGATTGACACATCCGCGCACAGCCACAGCCGTTCAACCCGCCGCCGGGCAGATGCTCAAGCGAGATCCAACCGGGATAGCCCGAACGCGTGGTCCAATCCGGCCAGCGCGCGGGCAGAATGTGCGTGTGCAGATCGATGGTGGGCACGCCGCAGTTTATGCCCACCACGAAACGCGACCGTCAGGGAGCGTGATCATCCCGCGCACCGAAGCGCGGGCCTCGTTCAGCACCCGGCGAAGTACGCCGCGATGTAGTCGCTCAGGTCGTCGGGATCGATGTTGGTATCGGCGTTGAAGTCAGCCGCTTCGCAGGGTGACGGGCTGGCGAAGTAGCAGGCGATGTAGTCGGCGAGGTCGTCGGGGTCGAGGTTGCCGTCGAGGTTGAAGTCGGCCGTGCAGGGCGGGCGTTGCGTTACTTCGCCGGAGAGCGCGACGACGATGGTCGGCGCGTCCGGGTCGTTGGACGTGATCGTGAGCGTGCCGGTCTTCACGCCGGGCGAAGAAGTGCTCATGGCGACAACATGTGCGCCGGGGGCCGCGCCGGGGGCGATGCTGAACGGGCCGGGCGCGATGGTGAACGGCCCGGTCGTACTCATCGTGTAACGCAGCGCATCGAGCCCATTCACCGTCCACTTCGCGACGTCGCCCGCGTGTGACACGCTCAGCGTCTGCACCGCGAGCGCGCCGGTCTGTGTCTGGCCAAAGGCGATCGATGCTGGCGCGGCGGCCTTGGCCGGAACGCGGAAATCCGCGATGATCGGCAGGTGCCCGCCGCTGCCGGCCGAGGTGACCAGCGCCTGCGCAATCACGGCCCCGACCATGGTGTTGCCGCCGGTGCGCAGCGGCTCGTTGTAGGTGGTCCCGTCGTTTCCCCAGGCGCGATAGGTGTGCCGCGTGTCGTACCAGGTGGCCAGTGAATGCGGCTGGGGCAGCCCGAGCGCGTCGGGCACGAAGATGTAATCGAGCCCGTCACGATCGAGCAGACCGCTGCCCACCAGTACCTGATCGAGCCGATCATCCATCTGCGTGAGGGGGTCTTGTGTGTGCACAACACGGAAGGCGCTGTTGTTGTTCCAGTTGCCGGGTGTGGCAATCGGGTCGAAGAAGCGGCCCGCGGGCGACGGGGCGAGACCGACGAGCGTCTGGTAGTCAACCCGGGCGGAGTTCTGGATGTTCGTATCGCCCGCCACCATCGCCTGATATCCAGCCGGCAGCGCGCTCGAGCCAAACGGGTTGGTTCCACCCAGCCCGGGCACCCAGTTGGGATTCGTATCCACGCCCGCAGCGTTGTCGCGGATGCGCTGGCATTCGACAAGCCTTCTCCCCTCGGCGTTCTCGCCGGCCGGGCAGGCGGTGTTGCTGCCCTGCGCTTTCAGATGGATGCTGTAGACGCCCACCGACGCGGCCGGGGCGGTGTAGCCGACCGGACGGAAGTCGTACCGCCGAGTGTGTCGGGGTTGGTTGCACGTACTCGACGACCCCAGCGCGATCGTCCACGTCGCCAGGTGCTGCACCTTCGATGTGCGATAGAAAAACGCGCTCTCGGTGTCAGGCCCATCGAGAAACGGCGCGGCCGCCCAATCGCCCGGGCTGCCCGGCGCGGTGTTGAGCATCTGCGTGAAGCGCGTGACGCCCGCAGCGGTCAGCATTTCCTGGGCCACCACGATGTCGGGAGACATCGATTGACCCGAGAGCGTCATGCCCGGCGGAATGATGCCGTAGAACGCCGTTTGGAACACGGGATCGCGCGGCGAGGTCGGGGGCGAGCCGCTCACGGCGTAGTCGGTCACGTTCCAGGTGCACAGCCGCAGTTGCGCAGTGGCGGCAACGGGCAGACCCGCGAGTCCGGTGATCGCGGCAATGGCGACAACCCTGGAAAACGACGATCGAACACACCATCCCTGCATGACACGCCCCCATTCGGATGTCGGCACCCCAATCATGGGCACCCCGTGACAAAGTAGGCAACGATGTAATCGGCCAGATCGTCGGGATCGAAGAACGTGTCGCCATTCCAATCCACAAAGGGCGGCGGCGGCACGGTGAAATACCCCTGGATGTAATCGGCCAGATCGTCAGGATCGAGGAAGCCATCGGCGTTGAGATCGGCGGCGCAGAGGTGATGCGACGGAAGGATGACCATCCACGCCTCGGGTGCGCCCTGCGCGTTGGTGCCGTTGCCCACGATCACGCGGCCATCGGCCGACACCGCAGTGGCGGTGAGCAGGTCAAAGCCATTGAGCGGAATGCCCGCAGCGACGAGTTCATCCATGATGGACCGAATGCCGTGATGGTCCCAATAGACGGCTTCGCCCAGGAAGCCGCTGGATTCGGAACTGCCGTAGCCAACGATGATCTGGCCATCCATGCTGGAGGCGAGGGCGGAGGAGTTGAAGACGCCGCCGGGCAAGTCGCCCAGCGGGAAAGCCTGGCCCTGGGCCCAATAGCAGGCCTCGAGGCCGTTGTCGGATTCGGAATCGCCCACGATGATCATGCCGTTGTGCGAGATGCCCCACGCCTCGGCCCCGACGAGCCCGCCCGGTAGGTCGGGGAGAAAGGCGGAGGTGGTGTTGCCCTGGGCGTCGGTGGTCCAGACGATGGCCTCGGCGGTGTTGAGGGATTGGCCCACAGCGATGAGGCCGTCGGACGAAACGCCGTAGGCGGTGGTGCCGTCGCCGCCGATCGCGACGAGGCCGGTGGCGGCGGTGTGACGGAAGGCCTGCCGGCCGTTGGAGCCGGTGCCGAAGCCGACGACCACCGAGCCGTCGCCCGAGACGGCGAGCGCGTTGCTGATGAGCGAGCCGCCGGGCAGGTCGCCCAGGCCGTCGCTCATGACGATGGCCGAGTTGTCGTCGCGGAAGGCCTGGAAGACGATGCCGGTGGTGTAGCGGCTGAAGCCGATCACGACCGAGCCATTGGCCGAGGCAGCGTTGGCGACGCTGGCGAAGTTGTCGGGGTTGAGGGCGCCAAGGCCGATCATGGTGCCGCCGACAAATTTGAAGGCTTGAGTCTGGAAACTGGCGGCGGAACTGGCTTCGCCCACGACGGTGAGGCCGTCGGCAGAGATGCCCCACGCGTAACTCTCGTCGGCGGTGCCGTCGAGGAAACCGAGGCGGATGAACTCGGGATTGGCGGAGGCTGAACCGGCGCAGGCCAGCAGGGTCAGAGCGGCGATGGGCGCGCAGCGACGAAGATGCATGATCGTCTCCCTCGAACGGACAAACGGTAACGCGACAACAACCCCGCCGATCGACAACGACCGGCGAGAGGCGACAACGCGACCGATGCCCTCACAGGGAGATTATTCCCCACAGAAGGGCAACTCGCACCCTATCGGGATGCGAACTGGGAGGATTTCAGGGTGGATGGGGGAGAATCAGGGGTTCTCGGACGGTTGCTCGTCAATCGCCTCAACGACCCGGGGGCGCATCTGAATCTCGACGGGCTCGTCATCCCAGTGAAAGACCGCACAGTGCCGAAGTGATGCGTCCCCCGCGCCGTCTGGGCGCGCGATAATGGGACTTGGCACCCCCT
>CAZPPX010000028.1:0-46678 GCA_964588585.1 uncultured Phycisphaeraceae bacterium | reverse complement strand
ACGACTGGTGACCGACGGGAAATAGAGCCGGGTTCGCGGGAAGCACCAGAACCAGTGAGGCCGCGGGTCGAGTGCACATGTTTTGCGCGCTACGCGTGGAAGCCCATTCCAGCCTAAGGGGCCTGTCGCGGCGACCCTCCGGACCACCCACACATGCTCCGGACGCTTATACGCGAACGGCGCGCAATGCATGGGCTGGACACTCTAGTTGTAAGTCGCTCTCCGTTCTTGCTCGTCCGCCTCTGCCTTTCTCAGTGTTTCCTCGGTGTCTCTGTCCTCCGCAGTGAATCCCCATTCCGAACCCACGACGAATCTGCCATTTCGTGGCCCCACCCCGCCCGCCCCGTCGCATGACTCTCTGAAGCCATGGCCCAACCCCCCACCTGCCCAATCGCCATGGCGAGGAGATTCCTGTGACTACGCGCACCCATCGCCATCCGCCCCTGCTCGCGCTCGCCGCTGGCTCCGCCCTGGCGCTCGGCTCGGCCACGCCCAACGCCCACGCCGTCATCCTCCTGTGGGCCAACGCCGCTGGCGGCAACGCCACCATCGGCACCAACTGGTCGCCCAACCAGGTGCCCACCGCCGCCGATGTCCTCAACTTCAACCTCAACGCCTCCTACAACGTCAACTTCTTTGACCCCGTCATCGCCGCGTCGCAGATCAACCTCAACGCCGGCACCGTGGGCATCACCTTCAGCAACGGCATGGCCCTCTCCGGCCAGTTCGTTGTCGGTCTCAACGCCGGCGCCAATGTCATCACCAACCTCGGAGGGAACGCCACCGTCGGCGGCACCTTCGTCGTCGGCGGCGGCGCAGGCGGTACGGCGGTTCTCAATATCCCCGGCCCGAGCCAGATCGATGCCACCAGCAACTTCGGCATCCGCATCGGCAACTCGGGCAACGGCACCCTCAACCTCACCGGCCGAGGTGTCCTCCGCGCCACCGTTGGCCCTATCACCTTTGGTGCCCTCGCCAACTCCCAAGGCTCCGCCCTCATTTCCGGTTCCAACGGTGCCACCTTCTCGCGCTTCCAAGCCACCCACCCCACCGCTGGCGACATCAACGTCGGCCTCCTCGGTCCGGGCTCACTCACGGTCGCTGCGGGTGCCTTCGTCGCCGCCGCCGATGACTTCATCATCGCCTCCAACGCCGGCGTCAGCGGCCTCGTCTCCATCGGCAGCGCCACCCCCAACACCTCCACCATCGCCGCCGCCGACCTCTTCGTCGCGTCCAACTCTACCGCCTCCGCCGCCGGCTCCGGCACCCTCAACATCAACCCCGGCGCCGCCGTCACCGTCACCAACTCCACCACCCTGGGCGACCCCGATGGCGGCACGGGAACTCTCAACCTCGCTGGCGGCCTGCTCGCGACCCCCACGCTCCTCATCCAGCCCGGCACAGGCGACTTCAACCACACCGGTGGCGAACTCCGCATCACCGCGGGTGGCTTCTTCAACACCACCGCCGGCCCGCTCTTGATCGAAGGCCCCGATCCCGCCAACCCCGCCCATCTGCACTATCAAGGCTCCACCGGCATGCTCGTCAGCGGCTTCCGCGTGGGCAACGCCGGGGCCGGCGCACTCACCATCGACGCCGGGGCCCTTGTCGATGCCACCAATGGCCCCGGTTTCTCCATGTCGCTCGGCAGCGCTGGCCCGGGTGAGGGCACCCTCACCATCTCCGGTGCGGGCTCCACCCTTCGAAACATCTCTTCCAACGCCGTGATCATCGGCGGCAACGGCCGCGGCACGGCCCACGTCACCAATGGCGGCCGACTCGTCGCTGGCTCCGTCAATCTCGCCTTCGGCCCAAACGGCCAGGGAACGCTCAACGCTTCCACCGGCGGACACATCACCGCCATCACCGTGCAAGTCGGCCTCGCCACCGGCGGCGGCGTCGGCGCCATCAACCTCTCCTCCAGCGCCCAGTTTGACGCCCAAAACCTTACCCTCTTCCCGGGTTGCTCGCTGACCCTCGACGACGCCGTCCTCACTCTCAACACCGCCTCGGTCAACACCGCCGACCTCCGCGGCTCCACCACCATGAGTAGCGCCGCCGAACTCGCCGCCGATGTCGTCCTCCTCTCAGGCACCCTTCAGGGCAGCGGCAACGTCTACGGCGACCTCACCATTCAACCCACCGGCATCGTCAACGCCGCCGGTGGCGACCTCTTCCTTGGCTCGATCTCCAACGGCAACTCGGGCTTCATCAACCAGGGCACACTCAACGTCGGTGCCGCCTCCGTTCACATCCTCGACGGCAACGGCTCCCCCGGCGGCGACATCACCCTCGCCGGCGGCCACCTCTTCGGCCCGCGCCTCACCCTCGGCGGCATCGATTCCCTCCGCGGCTTCGGCGGCATCTCCGCACCCATGACCTTCAACGGTGCCACCATCGAAGCCACCACTCCCGAAGGCATCGTCTTCAACGCACCCGTCACCGCCAGTTCCCCCTGCATCTGGTTCGGCACCAAGTTCACCTTCGCCGCCGGCTGCACCCTCCAGGCCAGCGGCGGCATCCCCACCATCGTCGCTTCCGAGGAAGAAACCACCATCAACGCTGTCAGTTCCTTCGTGATGGGTGACAACAACGTCGACAACGCCATTCTTCTCGAAGGCCCACTCCATATCGGCGGGGCCGAAGTCACCCTCCGTTCCGATACCAACGCTCAACTTGGCGTCCTCACCACCATCGCCGGCGGCACCCTCAACGGCCCCGCCGACAACTCCCGCATCGTCAACGTCAACCCCTTCCCCCTCCCGCCCCAGCACTTCACCGTGTTCGATGCCGTGCCCCTCGCGCTTTCAGGCGGCGACATCCTTCAAGGCTTCGGCACCGTCACCACCAAACTCGCCACCGCTCCGGGTTCGCAGGTCATCGCCCAGGGTGCCCTCACGCTGCGTGGCTCGGGCATCGCGCCGCTCTTCTCCACCACCCCCCAAGGTGACCAGACCATCGACTGGCGCGGCGACCTCGCCATCGGCACCCAACTCGTCACTTTCACCGACAGCCACGACTTCCAGTCCACCAGCACCGTTACCATCGCCGGTGGCACGCTCGCCGGCACCACCATCCGCTCACGAGGCGTCCTCTCCGGCCACGGGGCCGTTCAGGCCTCCCTCAGCAACGGCGGCACGCTCCGTCCCGGTGGTACCGGCTTCGGTCAACTCAGCGTCATCGGCAACCTCACCAACTCCATGGGCGTCATCTCGCCCATCCCAGGCACCATCGATATCCAGATATCCGGTGATGAGGGCCTCCCCAGTGACGCCGTCGTCGCCACCCAAGATGCCTCGCTCCGCGGCACCCTGAACATCACCCTCGTCGAATCCGAGCCGCCCGCTGGACACGTCTACTCAGTCATTCGCTGCCAGGGCGGCTCGATCCTCGGCACCTTCGACACGGTCAACCTTCCCTCGCTGGCTTCGGGCGCATCCCTCGAAGTCCGCTACACACCCTCCGAAGTCCAGATCGTCGTCCGCCCCGCCTGCCGCGCCGACTTCAACACCGACGGCAACCTCGATCCCGACGACCTCTCCGACTACATCGCCTGCTTCTTCTCTCAGCCGCCTTGCCCCCAGGGTGACTTCAACAGCGATGGCAACATCGACCCCGACGACCTCTCCGACTACATCGGCGCGTTCTTCAGCGGTTGCCCCTAACAGAGGGTGAGGAGGAAGCGGAACACTGTCGGCATGCTGCGGTCGTGATGCGCGCGTCTCACACGGGCGTCAGGGCTGGCCGTTCCGCGCCTGCGCTTCCGCGCTCGCCAAGGCCGTGCGGATCGCCTCGGGCCGCATCGACGGCGCGTCACTCCACCCGCCCGCCAACCGCGCTTCCGCGATGGCCAGGGCCCATTGGCACAGCGCCGCGACATCGCGAAAGCGCGCCCGGCGATCGTCGGGCGCACCGCCCTCGGCCTTCGCCACGATCAGCATCGCCTCGGCGGCCTCCAACAGCCAGATCAACCGATTGCGCTGAGACATCGGTGACGCTCCGTCGGATTCGTTGATCATCCCATCGGCCCGCACGGCGCGAACCACGCTCTCTCGTGCGCCCGTCGCATCTCCGATCCGTGCCAGCGACATCGCCAGGCGGGCGCATGTTGTCGCTTGAACGTCGAGCGCGTCCGTTCCCCGCGGGGCGGCAGCGATGGCGCGATCGTACAACTCCGCAGCGGCCACCAAGGCTGCGGCGCTCCCGGCCCAGTCGCCCCGATCCTCCCGCACGCTGGCGAGCACGCGCCACGGGTCCGCCGCGTCAAGCCAGTCGGCAGACCGCAGTGCAGGGGCCGCACGCAGATTCCGATCCAGCAGCCGGGCGGCTTCGACCAGCCACGCCTCGGCGTCGATCCCATGGCCGATCTCTGCCAGCGCCCGACCGAGCGCGAGCCGCGCGATCCCCGGGCCTCTCGACTCGACGCTGTCCATGTCGCGGCGTCGCTCGTCCATCAACGCGGCCATGGTGTCGCACCGCGCGCCTGCTTCCGCGGCCCCGGCTTCGCCGCCAATGGCCCGGAGCAATCGCACAAGCGTGGGCGCACCGGCCGTCCACTCCACGACAAACTCGATCCGATCAGGATGGGCCCGCGCAAGACGCGCATACCCCGAATCCGACTCCCGAAGCACCCGTACCGCCTCGGGCAACCGTGGCGTGCTCAAGAGCGCCATGCCCATCGCCCGGCGATTGCTCGCCGCCGAAGATGCGGCCTGAATCGCTACGGCAGACGCTGAATCAGCCTGCGAGGCGAACACCCCATCGAACAGCGCGATCGCACGCGCATACGCCGCGAGTGCTTCGTTCATCTGGCCCGTGCTCGGTTCGTTCGCGCTGTACAGCGCTCGGGCCAAACGCCCGTTGGCCTCGCCCAGGTCGAGTGCCAGTTGGGGGGAGGAGCCGACCTTCCGCTCCACGCCCTCCAACTGCTCCAGTGCCCGACGCGCAATCAGCGCCCGCGTCGGCGCAAACGCCGGCGTGCGAACGAAGGCGTCATGCAAGTCATACAGCAGGTACTGGGCCTGGCGTCGCTGCGCCTGGACCTCGTCGAGCATGTCACGCTGCGCCCGCGTGGCCCGAACGGCCTGCCCCGTGGCTACCACCAGCCCTATTGATAACGCGACGAACACCGCGCCGGCACCCACCACCACGGCGCGGTTCCGACGCGCGAACTTGGCCGTCCGCTGCCACCACGGTGCAGCCCGTGCGACAATCGGCCGATCGGCGAGGTGCCATTGCAGATCGTCGCGCAACGCCGCGACCGTCGCGTACCGGTCCCCCGGCACTTTCTGCAGCGCCTTGCTCACGATGGTCTCAAGGTCGCCCGCGAGCGTCGCATCCATGGTCCCCAGCATCCTCGGCTCATCCTGCTGTATCGCCCGCAGCGCTGCATACAAGGGTCCGTCGGTCATCGGTAGCGGAGGCTGGCCTGAAAGCAGCTCGTACAGCACGGCCCCCAACCCATACACGTCGGCACGATGGTCAACGCCGGCCGAGCCGTCAATCTGCTCGGGTGCCATGTACTCCAGCGTCCCCAGCAACTCGCCCGTTCGCGTGTGCGCCGCCGAAACTCCGCCCGCTCGGCCCCCGGCGACCGCACGATGGCCGGCCGCCTGAACATCCGCGCAGCCCTCCCCCGCGCGTAGCCGCGCCAGCCCGAAGTCCAGCACCTTGACCCGCAGCGGGGCGGACCATCCCAGGATCTCGCCCTCAGCGCACGCCTCCACCAGCACATGCGCAGGTTTGAGATCGCGGTGCACGATCCCCGCCGCGTGGGCCGACGCCACCGCCTCGCACACACGGATGAACAAACCCAGACGCTCGCGCCGCGGCAACCCAACCCGCGCCGCGTAGTGCGTGATCGCCTCCCCACGCACCAGTTCCATCACGATGTACGGGCGAGCCTCGCCGTGACCTGAGTCGCTCGCGCATGTCACCCGCGCTTCGAATACCCGCGCGATCCCCTCGTCATTGAGCCGTCCCAGGGCTTCCGCTTCCTGCATGAAGCGCCGGTGCGACGCCGTGCCCAGCAGTTCCGGACGCAAGAGTTTCACCGCCACATCGCGCCGCGGCGAATCCTGCGTGCCGCGGTAGACGACCCCGCTCGCGCCGCGCCCGATCACCTCGTGCAGGGTGTACGCACCAACCCGCGGCGATCCGCGCGCAGCATCGCGTCGAGCGCCGAGCGCATCGCCGCGTCCGACGCCGTCGCGACATGCGACTCCCTCTCCGTGCGATCACCCCCGCCCCCCGCGGCGGCATCGAACAACTCAAGAAGCACACGCACATTCGGATCGCTCATGGCGAGCCCCTCCGCTCCGTGAGCCGACCTAGCCCACTTGGCCCGCTCGTGCCGCTGACCGATCGTGTGTGCCCTGTGCCGTTGGGCACCACCTCGCCGCGCATCCCCGCGTGCAGCCACGCCCGCGCGGCCTTCCAATCCCGCGCCACCGTGCGCTCGTTCACCTCCAGCATCTCCGCGATCGCCAGATGCTCAAGTCCCGCAAAGAACTTCAGCATCACCACCTTCGCCATCCGCGGGCGCTCGCGTTCCAGTTCTCCAAGCAGGTTGTCGAGGTGTACCCAATCCACCTCCGCCTCGCACGGTGTTACCGCAGGCACCTCGGGGGTGGCCACCGCGCCCATGTTCCGCTTCGCCGTGGCACGCTTCCGCGCCCGCTCGACCAGAATCTGCCGCATGGCATTCGCCGCCGCGCCGTAGAAGTGCCGCCGATCCCCCCATGTCGCCCCGGGCCGCACCAGTTTGAAATAGGCCTCGTGAACCAGATCGCTCGTCTGCAGCGTCGCCCCTCCGCCTCGCGAACCCTCACGCCGACGATGCGCCGACGCGATCCGTCGCAACTCCTCGTATACCACTTCAAACAGCCGCTCAGCCGCGCCCGCCGTGCCAGCGTTCACCGCCGCCAGCAGCCCGTCGAGCATCCCCGTGCTATCGGCGGGTTTAATCACGCGCGGGCCCCGGCCTCATAGCGAAAAAGTGCGAAAAAAACGCCGCCCCATGTCCGGTCACTCATCCCATTCTCGCACGTTCTCACGGATCGTGCAAGGGCCTTGATGCAGATTCGGCGATGACACCCTCCGCCGCCAACGTTGGCCGGAGCCCGCCAACTTGAAACCCCCGCGCGCGGCTGCCCCGTGCGCGGTCGCTCGGCTCGAACCTTGTACACGGACCACACCATGACCATCTCCTTGGCCTCCCTGAACGATCCCGCCGCCGGATTCGTCCCCCGTCCAGAAACCGCTCGCCAGTTCGTGATGCATGTGCGGACCTGCGACTGCGGCGAGAAGGGCACCGACGCCGACATTGCCATCCAGTTCATCTACGCCGACGGTTCGACCTCCGCCGTGATCCCCTGCCCCGATCAGCCCGGCGACGATAACGAGGAGGATCGAGAACGCGACGGCGAGCGCGGCGTGACGAAGTACGAACGTCCCGTCATTGGCTCCCCGGAAGAAATTGTGCCGCTCGGGTCAGGGCGATTCGGTTGATCAACCACTGCAATCAAGGAAAAAAGGCCGGTTGGCAAGTCGAGTGGGTCAAACTCTTCGCCCTCGACACCACCGCGGGTCGTCGAGTTGTACTGATGGCGAATCGAGTTCTAAACGTACGCCTGGGGTGCGCGGACGACATTCCAAGATACGCAGACGTGCCCGCCGTATATGCCCCGCGCTGACGCCCTGGTGTTTCCTGCCATTGTGTAGCCCACCTGCCGCCCCTGGTTGGGGCAAGGAGTCCCCGCCCATGCTCGCCACTTGCCTTTACTGTGTGCCTCCTCCGACCCCTGCTTTCCGACTCAGCCCGCAGGCATGGCCATCCGCGCGTCGGCTCCGTGTCGCGCTCCCCGTGCCCCTCGCGCTGGTCCTCAGCGTAATGGTGCCAGCATCGGCAATCGGACAATCGGTCGTCTGGAACCAGCGGGCCAGCGCCCTCTCTTCGACCCAGCCAGACGCGCTCGCGTTCGACTCGACCCGCGACGTAAGCGTCTACTTCCAAGGCGATACCGGCTTCGGCCTCGGGGTCGTTGACACCTGGGAGTGGAACGGTGCCGACTGGACACGCAGAAGTCGCAGCGGCCCTTCCGGACGCATGGCCTTCGCCATGGCTTTCGACTCGGCCCGCCATGTCTCGGTCCTCTTTGGAGGCATCGAGATCCAGGGCAGCACCACCCTGTTCAGTGATACCTGGGAATGGAACGAGGCTGGGTGGACCCAGCGCGTTGTCACCGGTCCTTCGCCGCGCCGAATGCACGCGATGGCCTACGACTCGGCGCGTAACGTGACGGTGCTCTTCGGAGGCCTCGACGCCGCAGGCACCCTTGCCGAGACTTGGGAATGGAACGGGTCCGACTGGATACAGCGTTCCGTCAGCGGGCCCTCGCCGCGCAATCAAACCGCGATGGCCTACGACTCGGCCCGAGGCGTGACAGTGCTCTTCGGCGGTGGTGGCGGCCCGAACGGGCCCACGGGTGATACATGGGAGTGGAACGGTTCCGCCTGGTCCCACCGCGATGTCAGCGGTCCCCCGCCGCGGACGAGACACGCCATGGCCTACGACTCGGCCCGTGCCGTCACCGTCCTCTTCGGGGGCCACAACAGCGGAGGAGACTCCCTGGGCGATACCTGGGATTGGAACGGGACCGCCTGGACCGAAAGGCTGGTGGCAGGCCCCTCGGCCCGAAACGGATCCGCTATGGCTTATGACTCGACCCGAGGCGTCACCGTCTTATTCGGAGGCGTCAACAGTCAAGCCGGATCCAATGGCTCGCTGTGGGAACTCGGCGTCCTCTGCCTCGCCGCTCCCACCATCACCTCACAACCCACTGCCCAACTCGGCTGTCCCGGTGCGTTCGCTACCTTCTCCGTCGTCGCCGAGGGATCGACGGTATTTACCTACCAGTGGCGTCGCAACGGCACGCCCATCCACCCGCTCGCCAATCCGACGTCCCGCTCCGCCAGTCTCTTCATACTGGTCCCGCGCGATGGCGACCCCGCTCTTTACGACTGCGTGGTCACCAATGGCTGTGGCAGCACCACGTCCACTCCAGCCTCGATCACCCTCGTCTGCCCACAGGATTTCAACTGCGACGGAAACCTCGATCCCGACGACTTGAGTGACTACATCGGAGCCTACTTCAGTGGTTGTCCGTAGGCAGTAAGCATTTTCCCTGCCAGCGGGTTAATGACTCGGATGTACACGTTTGCGCGCAATCCCTATCCACTGCGCCATGCCGCGCTGGGCGGTTCGGGTTTCTTGTGGTATTCTGGCGGAAGCCCACGCGGTCCTTCCGCGCCTTTCCTCAGGAGCCTCCCGAATGTCCGCAAAGATCAACGTCGTCCTCGGTGCGCTCGCGCTGGCTGCTGCCGCGGGCTCCGCGCTCGCTCAGGCCAATAACCCCTGCTCCGGCGCGGTTGTCGTCAATCTCGCCGGCGTCGGCTCCTCCACCACCGTCAACGGCACCAACGTTGCCGCCACCAACGACGGCCCGGCTGGTGCCTGCGCTGGCCTCGGCCGCGACGTCTGGTACCGCATCACCGTTCCCGCCGCTGGACAACTCTCCGCCTCCACCTGCGGGGGTGCCGCCTTCGATAGCGTCATCGCCCTCTACAACGTCCCCAGCCCCGGCACCCCCTGCCCCGTCCTCGGCCCAAACATGCTCGCCTGTGTCGACGATTCCTGCGGCCTGCAGACGGAAGTCACCGCCTTCGTTGCCGCCGGTCAAACCATCATGATCCGCGTTGGCACCTACAACGCCGGGGCCGGCGGCACCTTCACCCTCACCGTCGCCCTCAACCCCCCGCCGCCCCCCCCCACCAACGGGCCCGATGTCGTCATGTGGAACCACACCGATATCGCCCGCTACGGCACCGGCACCAGCAACGGCATCACCGTCGCCGCCTACGCCATCGGCACCGAGTCCTGCAATCGGGGCGATGTCCCCGTCTCGTGGTATGACTCGGGCAGCCGCGAAAACGAACACCCCGTCATCGCCCAGAACCTCTTCCGCCTCAAGACCGTCTCTCCCGGCGGCTACACCCGCTTCGACCAGATCGGCCAGTCCTGGCTCAAGCACGGCTTCGCCTCCGTCAACGGCAGCGCCTGCGGCTCGTGCATCCAGCCCCCCGATGGCGGCAGCCAACTCGGTATCAACTGCTCCGACCCCTATGGCTCGGGCCTTAATGGTGACCCCGGCCTCACCGGCCGCCGCTCGTTCGTCAATCCCACCACCGGCTTTTTCGCTGAGCCCGTCATCAAGGGCGACAGCACCGGCACCGCCACCCTTCGCGGCCGCCTCCAGGTGCCCGTCAGCGACACCAACAGCCAGCCCGCAGGCACCCGTTACTTCGGCGAAACCCACTACGTGACCCAGGACGACGCCCAGCACGTTCTGCCGGGCGAAACCGTCGCGACCAACGCACTCAACAACGCCACCTGGCAGGAAGTTCTCGCTTCGTCGATCAACGGCTCGCCCACCTTCACCGGCGCGCCCACGCGCCAGTCCGCCGCGATCCAGGCGTGGCGCAACGCCGATGCAGGCGTCACACTCGTCACGGTCGATCACGACGACGCGCCCAACATCAACCCAGCCTTCCCGGGCACCACCATCCGCTCCCGCTTCTACGCCGCCGGTCGCGTCACCGATCTGGGCGGCGGCCAGTGGCGCTATGAGTACGCGATCCAGAACCTCAACTCCGACCGCGCGGCCGCCGGTTTCAGCGTGCCCTTCCCCGGATCAGGCACCGAGAGCGGCTTCACCTTCAACCACCCCTTGTCGCACTCCAGCGAGCCCTACAGCAACGCCCCCTGGACCATGAGCAAGGCCGACGGCCGCCTCGCCTTCGGCACCCAGACCTTCGCGCAAAACCCTAACGCCAACGCCCTCCGATGGAGCACGCTGTACAGCCTGGGCTTTACCGCCAATGTGCCCCCGACCACGGGCACCGCGACCCTGGCCCTCTTCAAGCCCGGCACCGCCGGCGCGCCAACCAGCCTCGACATCCCCAACTTCCCCGTCCCCACGCCCCCACCCTCATGCCTGGCCGACTTCAACCACGACGGCAACCTCGATCCGGATGACCTCTCCGACTACATAGCCTGCTACTTCAGCACCCCGCCGTGTGATCAGGCCGACTTCAACGATGACGGCAATACCGACCCGGACGATCTGTCGGACTACATCGGGTCGTACTTCGGCGGTTGCTGATCGAGAACGAAACGCGAGCGTGAGCGAGCGCCCGGGGCGTTCGCGCGCTCGTGTGTCGCCTCATCCATACCATTCGCTCAATGGCCTATACCAAGCAATCCGTTGCCGAGGCGCTGGCGCGCCTGGTGATTCCCGGTCCTGAACCGATGGCTTTGCCCGCTGGCGCGGTGGTGCGCACGGCGTACTGCGATGGGATCGCCTCGGCCAGCCTGGCGCTGCCGGGCTTCACACCCGCCAAGGCGGCGCAGGTGAAGCAGGCGGCGGAAGCGGCGATCCGCGCGCACGCCGGGGCGGCGGGCGAAACGATCACCACGCTGACCGTGGAAGTGTCGATTGATCCGGCACGGGCTCCCGGAAATGGCGCGGGCGGGCATGGCGGCAGTGGTGGCGGCGGTGCCGGAAATCTGCTGCCCAACGTGCGGCATGTGATCGCCGTCGGCGCGGGCAAGGGTGGGGTGGGCAAGTCGACCGTCGCGGTGAACCTGGCGGTGGGCCTGGCGCGGCGTGGGCATGCCGTCGGGATTCTTGACGGCGATATTTATGGCCCGTCGCTGCCCACGATGCTCGGGCTGCACGCGCTGCAGGCCAGTGTGCTCAACACGATGCTCCAGCCCTTCCTGGTGCACGGCGTGAAGGCCATGACCATCGGCAAACTGGTTGATCCCGAGAAAGCCCTGATCTGGCGCGGGCCGATGGCGCACGGCGCGTTCAAGCAACTCGTCGAGCAGACCGAATGGGGCGAGTTGGATTACCTGGTGGTGGACATGCCGCCCGGCACGGGGGACGTGAACCTGACGCTGGCGCAACTGCTGAAGGTGACGGGGGCGGTGGTGGTGTGCACGCCACAGCGGGTGGCGCAGGATGACGCGGTGCGGGCGGTGCGGATGTTCCAGCAGTTGGGGATCGAGGTGCTGGGCATCGTGGAGAACATGTCGTACTTCATCGGCGACGACGGAAAGGAGTACGACATCTTCGGCCGCGGCGGGGCGCGCACGATGGCGCAGCGATTGGGGCTGCCCTTCCTGGGCGCGGTGCCGATCACGATGGCGCTGCGGCGGCACGGCGACGAAGGCAACCCCAGCGCGAACTTCGATGCGTCCATCGCGGGCGCAACGCTCCCGAAGGACCTGGACGCGATGGTGCAGTCGATCGAGGCGCAGGTGGCGCTGACCACGATCCGGATGGGGTCGGGTCCGATGCTGACGATCTCTTGAGACGTCAGACGTGAGGCGTCAGGAGGAGTCCTGAAGTCCTGAAGTCCTGAAAGTCTTAGGCCTTGTGGGTTTACTGACGCCTGAAGTCTGACGTCTGAAGTCTCCCGTGGTAAGGTGAACTCATGCCCGATCTCGCAGCACTCATGACGGTGGAAAACGGCCTGGCCCTCCTGACCCTCACGGCGATGGAGATCGTGCTGGGCATCGACAATCTCGTGTTCATCACGATCTTGTGCGGACGGCTGCCCGAGCACGAAAGGCCGCGGGTGCGGACGATCGGGCTGACGCTGGCGGTGGTGATGCGGGTGGTGCTGCTGCTGGGCATCTCGTGGATCATGGGTCTGACGGCACCGCTGGCAAAGTACCGACTGCCGATCGTTGACCCGCCCGATTTCGTGCGCGAGATCACGGGTAAATCGATCATTCTGCTGCTGGGCGGGCTCTTTCTGCTGTTCAAGGCGGTGAAAGAGATTCACCACAAGATGGAAGCGCCGCCGGATGCGCCGCTTTCGCCCGCGCCCGGCGCGCCCACCGCCAGCGCGGGCAAGGCCGTCGCGAGCGCGGCGGGGTCGATCATCGTCCAGATCATCGTGCTCGACCTCGTGTTCTCGATCGACAGCGTGATCACCGCGGTCGGCATGGTCAAGAGCATCCCGGTGATGATCGCGGCGGTCATCATCTCGATAGGCGTGATGATCGCGTTTGCCGGGGTGCTGGGGCGGTTTGTCGATCGGCACCCCGCGATCAAGATGCTGGCGCTGGCGTTCCTGGTGCTCATCGGCGGGATGCTGACGGCCGAGGGGCTCGGGCAGCATGTGCCCAAGGGCTACATCTACTTTGCGATGGCCTTCGCGCTGGGTGTGGAGGTGATGAACATCCGCGCGGGGGCGCGGGCGAAGAAGTAGCGGCACGGGGACTCACCACCGAGACACCGAGGCACCGAGGAAGCACAGAGAAGAAGAAGGAAAGAAGGGAGTCAAACGGGAGCGGACCAAAGGCGAACGCAGAGGGCGCGGAGGGGGGACGCCGAGGAACGCAGAGAGGAAGGAACTGTGCCTCCGCGTTCGCGTCTTCCCGTTCTGCTGAGCGCCTCGTTCTTCTCTTCTCGGTGCTTCCTCGGTGCCTCGGTGCCTCGGTGGTGAGAATCGGTATCCGGAATCCGTAGTGACTGCCGGACCACCCAGGAGCCGATACGCTTTGGGCGTGAGTGATTCCAACGCCAATCCGAGTGAGGGACCGCCGCAGGCGAGTGTGTTGCCTTTGTCCAACAAGGTTGGGCGGGCGGTGTGGCGGGTGGTGCAGGGGTCGGTGTTTCGGCTGTCGCCGACGTTTGCGCATGGGTGGCGACGATTTCTGTTGCGGCTGTTTGGCGCGAAGATCGCGGGGACGGCCCATGTGTATCCCACGGCACGGGTGTGGGCGCCGTGGAATCTGACGCTGGGCGCGCACTCGTGCCTGGGGTGGAATGTGGATGTGTATTCGGTCGCGCCGGTGACGATCGGCGATCGCACGACGGTGAGCCAGTACGCGCATTTGTGTGCCGCGACGCATGATTACACCAAGCGGAGTTACCCGCTGCTCGCGCAGGCGATCACGATTGGCGATGATTGCTGGATCGCGGCCGAGGTGTTCGTGGGGCCGGGGGTGACGATCGGCACGGGGACGGTGGTGGGGGCGCGGTCGTCGGTGTTCGGTGACCTGCCCGGGTGGGTGGTGGCGGTAGGCAGCCCGGCACGACCGGTGAAGCCCCGGGCGTTTGAGGGGCGAGGCCCGTGAGCGACCCAAGCGACATGCACTGGCTGGACGTGGATGTGATCGGTCTGCGGCTGTTCGAGGCGCACCCGACGCGCGACCCGCTGGCCGTGCGGTTTGTGGAGTTGCGGCGAATGGTGGAGGCGCTGCCGGGGTTCCGCGAGCAACCGGGCCACCCGGTGAACGAGAAGATCCTGGAGACGATCCAGCAGCGCTGGTACGAGGAGTTCACCGACGCGCCAAGGGACGAGGAGTAGGCACTAGGCATCGGGCACTGGGCACTAGGGGGAGCGGGAACGGGAGCGCCCCCTCCGTCACTCGCCGCGCCTCGCCCCCCCAATGACACCTCCCCCGGTGATACCGGGGGGGGGTGGTGTTTTGCCTGTCCACCGCGTGTTCAGTTCGTGTGGCACGTCGAGCAGGTCGAGGCACTTGCCCACGACAAAATCGATGAGGTCGGTGAGGGCGAGGGGGTGGAGGTACCAGCCGGGGTTGGCGGGGGCGAGGATCCCGCCGGCGAGGGTGACGGCTTCCATGTTGCGGATGTCGATGAGGCTGAGGGGCGATTCGCGGTGCACGAGGATCAGTCGGCGGCGTTCCTTCAGCGTGACCATGGCGGCACGGCCAAGGAGGTTGCCGCCGCTGCCGGTGGCGATGTAGCCCAGCGCGGTGCTCGAGCACGGCACGACGACCATGCCGTGGTGGATGAAACTGCCCGAGGCGATGACGGCCCCGACATCTTTGTGCGGGTGAATGACGAGGCGCTGGGCGGCACCGGGCGTGGAGGCGTGGTTGGGAGCGAGTGTGGAGAGGTCGAGGCGGTCGATGCCAAGTTCGTCGGCGAGGAGGCGACGCCCAAACTCGGTGGCGACGAGGTGAACCTCATGGCCGCCGGCGAGGAGGAGGTCGAGGAGGCGCGTGGCGTACACGGCTCCGGAGGCGCCGGAGATGCCCAGAACAAATCGGCGTGGGGAGGGATTGGTGGGGGGGGAGACGCCCGTGGAGGGGTTCACGACGGATGGTAGAGGGCCGGCGTGCCAGCCGCGTTACGGCGCGGGGGGAGTGGGCACGAACTGCACCCAGTCGGACGAGCGGCCATCGGCGAGTTGGTGGATCACGGGCGTGAGGGCCGGGATTTTCTCGGCATACTGACGCCATTGGCCGGTGAGCCAGATCATGACGGCACAGCACAGCCACGCGGCGACCTCGGCGGAGCGGGCGCGGCGGGCGACCAGGAGGATGGAGCAGGTAGTGGTCAGGAGCAGGATTTTCCACGCGCCGAGCAGCCACGGGCAGTTGAAGGACATGATGAAGCGGGCGAGGGGGTTGCCCTCGTTCATGCCCGCACTCTGGAGATAGGTGATGGTGAGGTAGAGGTCGGCGAGGCTCATGGCGGCGACGGCGATGACGACCGCGAACACGCGGACGCTGCGGTTGCGGAGCGCGTTCTCGGCGGCGACCAGCGCGGTGCGCTGGGCACTGAGACTGAGGTCACGCGTCAAAGGAATGGCCGTCATTGAAGCCTCCAATCGCACGATCCGATTTCGACTAGGAGCGCGTGAAGGTGAAGCGACGGTAAAGGATTCCTCGCAGGTTTTGCGCGTACGCAGTCCGAGAGGGCGGTGTTCGGTGCCCGCTCGGGCGACCCAAGCCCGAAGTCCAACGTATATTGGTGTGGGGGTTCACGTCAGGAGTGGGGATGTCAAGGCGGGTAAGAATGGCGACGCTTGGCCCGGCGCGCTCCATGTTGAACATGGGGGCTGGGTTATGGGCGATCGTGCTTCTGGCGGGGACACCCCAGTTTGTGTTAGCGCAGAACGTACCCGGGCAGAACCCGGTGTTCGTGAACGATTCGCCCGCAGCAAGCGATGCCCTGATCGCGGTGCGCGAAAATCTGGCGCGGGGGAACCTCGATCAGGCGGTGCGGCTCGCGCAGCGGCTGCTGGATGACCATGCCGGGTCGCTGGTGGCGACGGAGCGCGATGGGTCGCTCTTCACCACCGTGCGGACGCGCGTGCACGAGTTGCTGCTGGGTGATGGTGAGTTCCTGGCGCGGTATCGGCGGGCCCAGACCGGGCCGGCGAAAGACGTGCTGGATATCGGCGGGTTTGCCGAGGTGGCGAGGACGCGGTTTTTGACGCCAGCGGGTCTGGCGGCGGCGCTGCGCGGGGCGGTGGAGGATTTGGAGGCGGGGCGGTTTGATTCGGCGCTGTTGGCGCTGCGAGAGATCGATCGGCATCCGGATCGGGGCGGCGTGGAGGGCGCGTCTTCGGTGGCGGTGGCGGCGGTGCTGGCGCGATATCTGCCCGCGGCACGGGAACTGGCGAATTCGTGGGGCGGGGGTGATGGAGAGGCCGCGATGGTGCGCGGGCCGATGCGGCCCGTGGGGCGCTCGCCGCTGACGGCGGCGGTCGCGGGTGATCCATCGGCGATTGTGGCGCAACCGCTCTCGACGGTGCCCTTTGGCATGGTGGAGGCGAACGAGAACGGTGGGGGAGGTGGTGGTGCGCGGTCCTCGGATGACGCGCCGGTGTTCGGGCGTTCGCTGCGGGTCTTCCCGGCGTTGCTTGGCGACACGGTGTTTGTGTCGTCGGGCGATCGGGTGAGCGCGTTTGATCGGTTTACGCTCTCGCCACGGTGGACGCGAGGGCTGGCGGATGTGCCGGGGGTGTTTGGCAAGGTGCGGGAGGATGAGCGCGGCGGCGGTGGTGGGGGGGGTGGCGGGGGTTTTCGCCAGCGGTTTGGCGGGGCGCTGAGCGATGATGCGCGGGTGCTGACGGTGTCGGGTTCGTTGCTGCTGGCGGTGGCGTCGGCGGACGCGGAGAACTCGAGTGACACGCGGCAGGCCCTGGCGGCGCTGGAGCCGGGCACGGGGCGGCTCCTGTGGAGCCGGGCGGTGCAGGAGATTGATCCGCAGTTGGAACGGGGGATGGTGCGCGGGCCGGTGATGCTCGACCCGAGCGGCACGGTCGCGGCGGTGGCGGTGCGGAAGAACCAGCGGGATCGACGGCTCAACGCGCTGTATCTGGCGGTGGTGGAGACGGCCGATGGCACGCCCAGGTGGTCGACGCTGGTGGCGAGCATCGGGGCGCTGCCGTTCCTGCCTTCGGGGCAGATGGGCGATGGGGCATTGATCGCCGATGGCGTGATTTATGCAGTGGATCGGCTGGGCGTGGCGTGCGCGTACGAGGTGTCGTCGGGCCGGGCGGTGTGGGTGAGGCGATTTCCGGGTGAGTCGTACGACGCGCCGTTCCGGCCCTCGCCCTGGCAAGTGAACCTTCCGATCGTGCGGGGTGATGAGGTGATCGTGCTGGCGCCGGATCGGCGGAGCGTGGTGTGGCTGGATCGCGCAACGGGCAAGGTGAACTGGACGCTCGATATCGTGCGCGAGTCGCCGGTGGGCTACATCCTGGCGCTGGGTGAGAAACTGGCGCTGGTGGGCGAGACGCAGGTGGCGCTGGCGTCGATGACGCGGCCCGAAGCGCCGGCGACGCGGGTGGTGCACCTGAAGGATGCGCCGCAGATTCGCGGGCGCGTGGTCGTAGTTGGGGAAAGGCTCTTGGTGCCCCTGGAGC
Organism: uncultured Phycisphaeraceae bacterium; assembly: GCA_964588585.1. GTDB lineage: Bacteria > Planctomycetota > Phycisphaerae > Phycisphaerales > UBA1924 > JAEUIX01. Next base: position 28,915 of record CAZPPX010000028.1, on the reverse strand, counting down.
GCGGGCTGGCGGTCATCACGGCGGATGGCGGCTTGACGACGCAACCGCTGGATGAATCGGGGAATCTGCTGCTGGCGGATGACCAGTTGATCGTGGCCGACGACGCGCGGCTGCACAGTTACTTGTCGTGGGAATCGGCGGATCGGCTGCTGACGGCGCGGATCGAGTCGTCGCCCAGCGATCCGGGGCCGGGGATCGCGCTGGCGGAGGTGGCCTATCGGGCCGGGCGTGATGCGCGGATATTGACGGGCGTGGACGCGGCCAGCGCGGCACTGGTGCGCAAGCCGGAGGGGGAAGCGGGAGCGACGGCGGTGGGGGGGGCGGGGAGCGCGTCGACGCGGCTGGTGACCAGTGTGCGGATGATGATCGATGTCGCCCAGGCGGGCACGGCCCCGGAGGGGCGGGAGCCCTTGTCGCGCGAGGTGACTGGGCAACTGGTCGAGCGGTTCGGGCGGCTGGCCAAGGCGGCCCCGGATCGCGCGGCCTATGCGCTGGTCGCGGGCCGGCACGCGGAAGATGTTGGCGAGTCCGGCGCAGCGGCGGCGTCGTATCAGCAGGTGTTGGATGACGCGGAACTGGCCGGCGCACTGTGGCAAGGGTCGCGGCTGGGCGTGCGGGCCGAGACGGAAGCGACGAGAAGGCTTGAGCATCTGGTGGGCAAGGCCGGCGCGGGGGCGTATGCGCCGTTTGATGCGGCGGCGAGTGCCGCGGCCGCGGCGCTGCCCTTGGGCGCGACGGCGGAAGAAATCGAACGCCTGGCCCGGCGGTATCCGGTGGCGTCGGTCGCGCCGACGCTCTGGGGCAAGGTGGCGGCGGCGCACGAGGTGGAGCGGCGGTCGCGGGCGGCGGCCCGGGCGCTGGAGATCGGTTTGCAGACAGCCCAGCGGATACCGGGGCTCGACCCGCGGGTGCCGGGGGAACTGGCGGGGCAACTGCTGACGAACTTCGTGGATCGGGGGCTGCTGTTTGCTGCGGATGAATGCCTTCGGCGTGTGCGGGCGACATTTGGCGAGATCGCGCTGACGCTTCAGGGCGTGCCGATGGATGCGAACGCGCTGGCGGCGCGGATCGGCACGGAGCGCAGTCTGCACCAGCGCTGGCCGACGCTGGGGATGCCGGTGGCGGAGGGCGCGCAGGTGCTGCCCGGGTGGGCGATCATGGAGCCGGTGTCGAGGGAGTCGCAGCCGAGCACGCCTGGGTACCTGGCGATGCGGCATCAGGACGGGCGAATCGCGGTGTTTGCGCGGGGCGGTGGGGTAGCCGGCGCGGATGAGTTTGCGCCGATCTGGGTGAAGGAGACCGAATCGCAGCAGGCGGAGTTGCTCAGGCAGGATCGCGGGGCGGCGTTTTTCTATTCGGCGCAGGACAAGGCCGGCGGGGTGATCATCAAGGTCGATCCGGTGACGGGCAAGCAGTTGTGGGCGACCGATGGCTTGGTGTCGGCGTTTCCGCCCGTGGTTGGGCCGCAGCCAGGAGGCGGGGCGGGGGTGATTGGTCGTGCGCCACCCTTGGAGCGTGTGCCGACGCCATTGGAGGGCATGAGGCCGCCGAGCGAGGTGCTGTTTAGTTCCGACGAGCGGACCTTGGCGATGGTGGAGCGTGGCGGGCGGGGCGTGGCGTATGACGCGGATTCGGGTCAGCGGCTGTGGGCCGCGGCGTTTCCGATGGTCGGCGTGTTTGACGCGGCGGTATTCAGGAACTTGCTGGTGGTAGCGGGCGAGGCGGAGCGACCCGGCGCGGCAGGCCGAGCGCGGCACGCGGTGCTGCTGGTGCTGGATGCGCGCACGGGGGAACTGCTGCGCACGGTGAACCCGGAGATCGGGTCGATTCGTTGGGTGCGGTTCACGCCACGGGGCGAGTTGATTGTGGGGATGACCGGGGCGGTGGCGGCGATTGACCCGGAGACTGGGCAGACGACGTGGCGGAATACGCAGGCACCGTGCGTGGCGACGCAGAACGCGTGGGCGCTGGGCGACAACATGCTGCTGCAGGCCGAGGGGCGGGTGTTGTGGCTGATCTCCTCGGCGACCGGGCTCTTGCGACCCGCGCCGGTGGATGTGCGTGACAAGGCGGATACCGCGGTGCCGCCGCGGCCGAGTGTGACGGCCGAGGGTCATTTGGCGCTGAGCACGCCCGCAGGGCTGGCGATTGTGGCGGGCGATGGATCGCTCAAGGGCGCGGATGCGGTGGGGCAGGGCGAGAATCTGCTGCCGCCGGTGGCGGCGGATGGCGCGTTTTATACCATTGAGGTGGAGACGACCTCGCGCGACCGCACGGTGCCCGCGGCGTACAACCTGCATGTGCTGGATGCGAGTTCGGCGATGCTGAAGCGCACGGTGCCGGTGGTGCTGGCAGAGCCCCCCCAGCGGATGGTGGTCATGGACGGACGATTGGTGGTGACGGCGGGGCACTTTACGATTGTGTATGCGGCGCCCGGGCTTCGTTGAGCGATCAGTGCCCTTTCGCCAGTTCGTCAAGGGCTTCCCACGCGCTCGGCGTCCACGGAAAGCGGTTGATCAGATCGTCCAGGCCTTTGCGGCGGGGCTCGGGCTCGACGGGGATCACGTTGAACGCGGCGACGGCGGCTTCGCGCTCAACGGCGCGGGCTTGGGCGGCGGGTTCGTCGATCCAGTTCAGGATTTCGGTGAGGGCGTCGGGGCCGGGCATCTCGTGCCCCAGATTGGGAATGTCAAAGAGTTTGACGGGCAGGCGGTCACGCTCGAAGAGGTCGGTACCCTTGACGATGGGGAGCGAGGGAGGGTGGTTTGTGGGAATACGATTCGCTGTTCGCTTTTCAGGAGCCCGGCATGCACGTTGACCCGATTGATCGCGCCTCGGCCAAACTCTCGCTCAGGGTGTGCATGGAGGACCCGGAGTCCTTGGGCCAGAAAACGCCCGAGACCATCGCCTATGCGAACCCGGGGATGAGTCTGCTCGAGGTCGCGCTGGCCAACGGCATCGGCATCGAGCACGCCTGCGGCGGGGTGTGCGCGTGCTCCACGTGCCATGTGTATGTGGAGCAGGGCGCGAACTTGCTGAGCGAAGCGACGGAAGCGGAAGAGGATCGTGTGGAGGAGGCGCCGGGGTTGCAGCGGAACAGCCGGCTGTCGTGCCAGTGCATCATTCAGCCGGGCGCGGTGGGGGTTGGGGGGACGACGGGGACGATGGTGATCCGCGTGCCTTCGTGGAACCGGAACGCGGTGAAGGAAGTGCCGCACTGACCGCCGGTGCTCGTTGACTACGCGGGGCTGGGTGTGCGATCGACAATCTGCTGCAGGATGTGGGCGGTTTCGTCGCCTGAGCGCGATGAACCCATGCCGCTGGACGCTCGCGCGATCACGCGGTGGGCGCACACCGCCGTGACGTTATCGAGGATGTCTTCGGGGATGACGTAATCGCGGCTGGCGAGGATGGCGGTGGCGCGGGCGGCTTGGGCGAGGGCGAGGGCTCCGCGGGGCGAGAGGCCCAGTTGCAGGCCGTCGTGGCGGCGCGAGGCGGAGGCGATGGCGATGATGTATTCGACCAGCGTTCGGTCGAGGCGCACGGCATCGGTGGCGGATTGCAGCGCGATGAGGTCGGCTACGGGCATCACCGGGGTGAGCGTGTGGAGCGGCGCGGCACTGGGGCGGAGTTCCAGCACGCGGGCTTCGTCTTCGGGCGAGGGATAGCCGAGCGTGATGCGCATCAGGAAGCGGTCGAGTTGGTTCTCGGGGAGGAGGTAGGTGCCCTCGAAGTCGCTGGGGTTCTGCGTGGCGACGAGCATGAAGGGCTGGCCGAGCGGATAGGTGCGGCCATCGATGGTGATGGCGGCTTCGTTCATGGCTTCGAGCAGGGCGGTCTGGGTGCGTGGGGTGGCGCGGTTGATCTCGTCGGCGAGGACGATGCTGGCAAAGATGGGGCCGCGTTTGAACTCGAACTCGCCGGTGTCGCGCTTGTAGATGCTGACGCCCAGGATGTCGGTGGGGAGGAGGTCGGGGGTGAGTTGGATGCGGGAGAAGGGGGCGTCGATGGCCCGGGCCAGCGCGGAGGCGAGGAGGGTTTTGCCCACGCCGGGAACGTCTTCGATCAGGCAGTGCCCGCGGGCCAGAAGGCAGCAAAGGAGACGATCGATGGCCCCCGAGTTGCCCAGATAGACCGAGGCGATGGCGGCCCGCAGGCGCGGGAGGGCTTCGCGCAAGTCCGGGCGGGAGGGAGCGGCGTGCCCGTTGGGCGTGCCGTTGCGAGATGGGGGTTGGGTGTGGTCCACGAGTGCGGGGCTGCTTTGGCGGATGGTAGCGGACGGATCGGACATGGAAGCCGGTACGACGCTGGGGGCGCTGGTGTTTCGGGTACCCTTGTGTCGTGCCAGAGGGTTCCGGCGAGTATGGTGCGGAGAATGGGCGGCCTGTGGGCGTGCCGGTGGGGTCTGATGCGCCGGGAGAGGCGGGATGGACGAGGCCCAGGCGGCGCGACGCGGAGGCGCTGTCGAAGAGTTTGCTAGGCGCGCTCCCGTGTGTCGGGTGCGGGTATGACTTGCAGGGGTTGTCGGTGCTGGCGGTGTGTCCGGAGTGCGGGAGTGCCGTGCGGGCGACGATCCTGTCGGTGGTTGATCCTTTGGCGGATGAACTGAGGCCCGTGCGGCATCCGCGCGTGCTGGCGACGGGACTGGTCGCGTGGGCGGGGCTGGGGTTGCTCGCGGCCATGGTGATGGGCGTGAGCGCGATGGCGGCGCTGTATGTGGGTTGGCAGGGGCGGGGGACGCTCCCGTGGACGCTCGATCATGCAGGGTTGATCGCGTCTTGCCTGGTGTGGAGCGCGGGCGTGGCGTCGCTGGTGATTGTGTATCCGCACCGGGGCGTGGGGGCATCGGGCGTGCTGCTGGCGGTGATGGGGTCGGCGTGCTATGCCCCCTTGGGGTGGATCGTGCTGCACCTGACGGATTTGTCGGTGGACATGCTGGCTCAGGGGGTGCGTGATGTGTGGCAGCCGGTGCCGGAGCGGATGTTGCTGAGGCTCGGCGCATGCGGGCTGGTGATGGTGATCATCGCGTGTTTGAGGCCGAATGCGCGAGTGCTGGTGGCGCGGTCGCTGGCGTTGCGGATGGGTCGAGTGGATCGGCAGACGCTGCTGGCGGTGGCGCTGGCGGCGGGGACGGTGATGGTGGGCGATCTGTTCGGGCGATACGGGCCGAATCTGCTGTGGGGGGGCACGGCGGCGGGCGCCGTGACCGGTGCGGCGGTGCTGGAGATCGTGGCGATGGTGATCATGCTGGTGGGGGCGGGGCTCCTGGGGATCGGGCTGGCGGGCGTGATGGTGGATGCGGTTCGCATCGCGTCGGCGGTGATCGCGCCGAGCCCGAGTCTGCGATCGTTTCTGGAGCCGGCGGCCAAGGCACGCGGCGTGCCAGAACGCGACGAGCCGCCAACGCGAGGTGAAGGCCGATGAATGCGGAGGAGCAGGCACGATTTGATCGGCTTCTGGAGGACGCGCTCGAAGCGCTCCCGCCGCACTTTCGACACGCGCTCGAGGAAGTGCCGGTGATCGTGCTCGATCGGCCGGATGAGAAGTTGCTGGAGGACCTTCGGCGCGACCAGGTGATCGAGCCGCGGCCTGCCAGCGCGGGCGAGGGTGGGGCGGGCGATGAAGAGGACGACCTGATGGGTCTGCACTCGGGGGTATCGATCACGGAGCGGTCGGTGGGGGGGTTGGGGGGGTTGGAGTTGCCGCCGACGATTCACATTTTTCGGGAAGGGATCGTGTCGCACGCGGGCGGATGGGACCAGGAACATGCGGACGAAGAGGTGTACGAGGAGATTCGCATCACGCTGCTGCACGAACTGGGGCACCACTTCGGGCTGGATGAGGATGACCTGGATGAACTGGGGTATGGATGATGGGCGCTCAGATCGTGCTCCTCGGCCTTCGCGGCTGCGGCAAATCGACCATCGGCGCGCGGCTGGCCGCCCGGCGTGGCGAGTCGTTCATCGATCTGGATGGGCTGGTTACGGCCAGGCTGGGCTGCGCGACGGTGCGCGAGGCGTGGGCCACGCGCGGCGAACCGGCGTTCCGCGCAGCGGAGGTGGAGGCGCTGCGGTCGGTCATCGGACAACCGGGCACGGTACTGGCGCTGGGCGGCGGCACGCCCACGGCACCCGGTGCAGCGGATGTGCTGAGCGAGGCGAAGGCTGAGAACGTGGTGCGGCTGATTTATCTGCGGGCGTCGGCGCCAGCGCTGCGGTCGCGGTTGGACGCTGCGGGCGTCGGTGATCGACCGGCGCTCAGGCCCGGGGCGGACGGCGGAACCGGGGATCCGTTGGCGGAAATCGAGGCGGTGCTGGTGGAACGCGATCCGCTGTATCAGCAGTTGGCCGATGCGGTGGTGGAAGTTGGGGCGTTGGATGAGGATAAGGCGGTCAATGCGGTGGTCTCAGCGTGCGCCGGCTGATCGGTCAGTTTCGCGGCGCCTGGAGTAGGTGCGTCTTCCGATGCTGCGCCTCGGCACAGGCGGGACGCCTGTGCCACCGTGAAAGGACACGGCGGGAGCCTGTTCCACGAGTTGCCTGCGAGTTGTGTAGGCTCACCTATCGATGAGCGACGATCCCGTCCCGCCAGCACCCTCTGAGAACCCAGGCCCGACCGGCCCCGGACATCCGACCGGACGCGTGGCGCTCATTTTTACCGATATCCAGGGCTCGACGGGCCTGTGGGAGAAACTAGGCGATCGCTTCGCGCCGGTGCTGGAACTGCACAACCGCCTGATGCGGGAGGCGATCGAAACGAATCGCGGCTTCGAGGTGAAAACCGTCGGCGACGCGTTCATGGTCGCGTTTCAGGACCCCGCCGACGCGGTGCGGTTTGCCATCGATGCGCTGGAGTCGTTCGACGCGATGGCGTGGCCCGCGAGCGTGGGCGAACTCCTCGTGCGCATCGGCGTACACACGGGCGATCCGATTGTTGATGTCGATCCGCGCAACGGGCGTGTCGACTACTTCGGCCCGATGGTGAACCTGTCGGCCCGCATCGAATCCGCCGCCCACGGCGGGCAGATTCTCGTCGGCCAGTCAACACGCGACGCGGTGGAAGGCCAACTCGAAGGCGTCGAGTTTGCTGACATGGGGGAGCATCGGCTCAAGGGCATCGATTCGCCCGAGCGGATCTACCAGGTGTTGTCGCGAAGGCTGCCGCCGCGCGAGTTTCCGCCGATCTCGACGCTCACGAGCCTGCCGACCAATCTGCCGTATCAACTGACGACGTTTGTCGGGCGCGAGCGGGAGATCGGCGAGCTGGGCACGCTGCTCGCCGATTCGCCCGCGCGGCTGGTCACGCTTTCTGGCCCTGGCGGCACGGGCAAGACGCGCCTCTCGGTTCGCGTGGGCAATGTGCTGCTCGACAAGTTCCCGGGCGGCGTGTGGTTTGCGAACCTGGCACGGGCGCGGACGTCGGAGGATGTCGCGGCGGCGGTGGCCGAGGCGCTGGGAATGCCCACGGGCGCGACGGGCGGCGTCGCGCCGACTGCCGCGCCCGCGGTGGGATCATCGATGGCGGTGCCCGCGACGGGTTCGGTCTCGATGTCCGCACCCACCAGCGACGCGGGAGAACGCCTGATCGCCAACGTGCTGGAGTACCGCAAGCCCTTGCTCCTGATTCTCGACAACTTCGAGCAGGTCGCGCGCTTCGCACCCGGCACGGTGGGCCTGTGGTTGCGGCGTGCCCCGAAGGTCAAGTTCCTCGTGACGAGTCAGACATTGCTGGGCCTGGCGGGCGAGCATGAGTATCGGCTGGGGTCGCTCGGTGCGCCGCCACGGGCTGAGGACCGCGCGTTGCTGGCTGCACCGAGCGAGCAGCCCGTCGCGACGGGCGTCGCTTCGGCGGCGTCCTACGACGCGGTGCGGCTGTTTGTGGAGCGTGCCCGCGAGGCCGCGCCCGGCTTTGCGCTCAGCGACCTGAACGCCGCCGACATCATGACCATCTGTGCCGAGGTCGAGGGCATTCCGTTAGCCATCGAACTCGCCGCGGCGCGGGTGAAGATTCTGTCGCCTGCGCAGATCGTCGAGCGCCTTGGACAGAAGTTCCAACTGCTGCGGTCCTCGCGACGCGACCTGCCCGAGCGGCACCAGACCCTGCGTGCGGCCATCGAATGGTCGTTTGAACTTCTGGGCGACTGGGAGAAGGCCTGCTTCCAGCAGACGTGCGTGTTTCGGGGCGGGTTCTCACTGGAAGCGGCGGAGGGCGTGATCGATCTGTCGGTGTTTCCCGACGCGCCGCTGGCGATGGACGCGGTGCAGATGCTTCGGGAGAAGAGTTTTCTGGCCTCGCGAGAGACGCCCTTCGGCGTGCGCTACCACATGTTCCGGGCGATGCGGGAGTTTGGTGAGGCCAATCTTCGACTCGACGAGGAGGTGGTCGCGCGGCACGCGGCGCACTTCGCCGCTGAAGCCAAGAAGTGGGATGCGCTGCGGGTCGGGCCGCGGATGGTCGAAGCGCTCGACCGGCTCGACGCGATGCGCGAGAACGCGCTCGCCGCCATCGAACGCACGCTGGCGCTGGGTCGTCTCGAATCGGCGGCGGACCTGGCGCTCGCCATCGCGGGCTTGCTGCACGCGCGGGGGACGAGCCGTCAACGCCTGGGCGTGCCTGAGGCCGTGCTCGCGGCGGCACGGGCCGCGCCGGGAAGAGTGGGGGCCGAACCGATGCTGCGCCTGGGGAGCGTTCTGGCACGGGCGTATGAATCGCTCGGCCAGTATCAGCGTGCCGAGGCCTGCGCGGCGGCGGCGCTCGAAGAAGCGCAGCGCGACGGCGTGCCCCCCGGGCGCGCCATGGCCGAGAGCCTGACCATGCTCGCTGAGGCACGTCGCCAGAGCGGCAAACTGGACGAGGCGCTGAACCTGCACGACCAAGCGGAAGCGATGTGCGCGACCGCCAAGGACGATCTGGGCCTCGCGCGGAACCTGGGCGCGCGGGCCATGATCCAGATCACCCGAGGTGACCGCCCCGGCGCGCTCGCCAGCCTCGAGCGCGCCGAGAAGATCAACCGCGCGGCCCACAACACCACCGGCCTGATCGCCAACCTCTCCAACCACGCCCGCGTGCTCCGCGACGCGGGCGACGTGCCCGGCGCCGTTGAGCGGTTCACGGAGGCGGAGCGGTTGTGCCGATCGATCGGCGATGCGGGCACCTGCGCGCGGGTGCTGGGCAATCGGGCCAACACACTGGTGGTAGCGGGCGATATTACTAGCGCGAGCCGCGATCATGCGGAGGCGGAACGGATTTTCAGGGAACTGGGCGATGTCGCGAATGCTGCGAGAGTGGCGATGAACCGTGGGGAAATTCACCTGCGCGAGGGGCAGCATGCCGAGGCCCTGGCGGTGGCGGACCGCGTGATGCCGGTGATGGACGAACTGGGCCAGCGGCGCACGGTTGCGGCGATTCTGGTGAACCGCGCCCGGGCGCTGCTGGGGCTTGGGCGTGCCGCCGAGGCGCTCGACAGCAGCGAGCAGGCCCTGGCCACGTTCCTGGCCCTGGGCGTGGCCAACTCGCCCGATGCCATCCTGGCGATGGACGCGCGGGCCCGGGCGCTGGCAGCGCTCCACGGCCCAACCGATGCGCGCACGCGCGAAGCCGCCACCGTCGCGCTCCGCGCCCTCGAAGCCCACGGCACCAACCAGCGCCTCACCGGGCCGGGCGGGGTGGATGTCGCGGCGCTCCGCGAGCTGGCGGGCAATCTGCCCTGAAGTCTGGCTGGCGTCGAAACTCGATCGAGAGCGCGCGTTTCGCGATTGGCCCTCGGCGCGAGCGCGCCGCGGGAACGCTCCTTCACGTTCCCGTTACATGGCGATCAGATTTCATGCTAGTGCAAGCAGATTGCGCGCAAAGTATGCGATACGCCACGATCGCTTCCAGGCCACGCCGCGCATGTGGCGGGGGGGGTCGGAGGGTCGCCGCGACCCCCCTCTCAGACGGGCTGTAATGGCGTTATACGCGAAGCGCATCCCGGCGCGCAAAGCGTCGTCGTTACCACGTCCGGAACCCAGGCCGCGTGCGTAGGGAGGAAGCCCGAGTGCGTGCCGGGCGGTCGAACTGACTGACCATCAGCGTCGCGCCGCCGCCATTCGTGCCCGCTCGCGATACGCCTTTTCCCGATACAGCAGGCCGATCATGTACTCGTAGCACGCCGTGAGCGCCGCCAGGCGCAGGCCCGCGCGGCCATCGAGAATCCCGAACCGGATGAAGTACATGAAGAAGAACCGCAGCACCGCCCGGAAGGGCGTGCGCGGCCACACCTCGCGGCGTATCCACTGGCGGAACTTGAGCGTGCCGCGGAACAACCGGTCGGCCTTCTCGCCGCCCGCGTTCCCGAGGCGCAGTTTTACCCACTCGTCGCTCTCCAGGTCGGCGTAGCGGATGTGCTTCTTCACCCACTCAAAGAGCGGCTCTCGGCGGATGTGCAGCATCTCGTGCCGCAGGTAGCCCGTGCGGCCCTCGCAGACCATGTGCTCGTGCACGGCCCGGTCTTCATAGCGGCACTTGCCGCGGCGGAAGAAGCGGAGGTTCCATGACGGATACAGCCCGCCGTGGCGCACCTCGCTGCCCATGTAGATGACCACGCGATTGACGTAGTAACCATTGACCGGCCCGGCGGCGGAGGCGATGCGGAAGAGTTCTTCGCGCAGTTCGGGCGTAATGCGCTCGTCGGCATCGAGGATGAACACCCATTCGCCGGTGAAGGGCAGGTTGTCGAGTCCCCAGTTCTTCTGCTTGGCATAATCGACGAACTTGTGCTCGACGACGGTGGCCCCGTGGGCGCGGGCGAGATCTTGAGTGCCGTCGGTGGAGAGTGAGTCCAGAACGTAGACATCGCCGACCGCGCGGGCGTTCTCGACGGTTTCCACGATGTGGCTGGCCTCGTTGAGCGTGGGGATCAGGATGTCGATCCCGCGTCCCGCCGACGCGAGCGTTTCGCGGTCTTTGAGGGTCATGCGGCACGCTCTCTTGCGTGGCCGGGCGTGTGCGGCGGCGGCGGGGTGCCCGCCGGCGCGGCTTTGCCCGAGACCACGCTCGACGGCAATCCCGCGGGCGGCTCGCTCTGCGTGTCGCCGGCCTTGCTGGCCGAGCGTTTGAGCATCCGGGCCACATGCTCGTCGGTCTCGGCACTCCAGCGCTCGTTCAACTCGCGGATCTTCAGTTCGATCCAGTACTCGTACATGGAGATCATGAGGCAGTAATGCATGCCCGCCAGGCCGTCGAGAAAGCCCAGCCGCCACAGGAAGTTGTACGAGAACCGCCACGCGGCGCGCAGCGGCAGGAAGTAACTGAGGTTTTTTGCGGCACGCCGACGATTGGTGGGGTCAGCCGTGAGCAGACTCGAAAGCGCGGGTCGGCCCATCGACCGGATCGCCAAGCCTTCGTGGGCCTCGCGATCGGAATACGCGTTGTGCTTGTAGAGCCACTCGTTCAGGCCTTTGCTGAACGCGTAGTGCATGTACGGGTGGGCGAGCGTGCCGACGGTGCCCTGCGGGTCTTCGCGCTGGCCGTGGCCGAAATCCATGAATCGGCACTGCCTGTGGCGAAAGAGCCGAACCTGGTACGACGGGTAGTTGGCGCTGCGCTTGAGCCACTGGCCCATGAAGATCATCTTGCTGGGGCACAGGAAGCAGGCGTGCTGCGTGCCCTCGCCCTTCGGGCCCAAGGTGCGGACCATTTCGCCCACGATCTCGGGCGTGAAGCGCTCGTCGGCGTCGAGGTGGAAGTGCCACGGGTGGCGGCAGGGGATGTGGTCGATGGCCCAGTTGCGCTGGTCGCCGAAACTCTTGAACGGGTTGTGGTGCACCGTGACGCCCAGGCTGCGGGCGATCTCGACGGTGCGGTCTTTGCTGCCGCTGTCGAGCACGTGGATGTCGTCGCTCCACCGGCACGACTCGATGCACTCGGCGATATTGGCTTCTTCGTTGAAGGTGAGGATGACGACCGAGACCGGCGGGCGCGGGCCGCGGTAGACGCCGCCGTCGAGTTGGACCTCGATGGGCGTGCTCACGCCGCCTTGCTCCCCCGGGCGATCAGCGCGGCCGACGCTTCGGCGACCGTCACCGACCGCGCCTTCTTCGCGACGACAAAGAACGACTTCCAAAGGGGCCAGGGTCGCCCGTAACCGGTCCACGTTTCGCCTTTGAAGCCCGCGACATCGAGCACGAGTTCCAGGCCTTTGCGGTCATAGAAGCGGATGTGCTGGCCCAGCGGGTCATAATGCCCGGCATAGTTGGCGAAATCGATCAGCAGGTTCTTGATGAGGCCGTGGAAGGGCGTGGTGACCACCAGCGTCCCTTCGGGCTTGAGCAGTTGGTTGCACGCCGCCAGGAAACTCGCAGGGTCGAAGAGGTGCTCGATCACTTCGCTGGTGAAGACGAGGTCAAACTCGCCCGCGCGCGAAGGCAGCAGCGAATCGACCAGACCGGCATGAAAGGTGACGCCCGGGTGCTTCGCGCGGGCGTACTTGATGCCCGTTTCGGAGAGGTCGATCCCCTCGGCGTGCGCGCCGGTGGCTTTGAAGTACGCGCAGAACTCGCCCCGGCCGCAGCCGACGTCGATCACTTTGCAGCCCGGGCGTGCGAGGAGCGCGCCGACGTGCCGATCGAGCAGCGCGATGCGCTGCGGCGTGGTGGGGTCGTAGTACGCCTCCGGGTTATCCCAGTAGCGCTCGTAGTACTCGCTAATCTCGGCCATGAGTGGATCGGGGAAGGTGTGGGCGGTGGGGGGGGCGGCGCGGATGATAACGGCCTCGATGGAGGCGTGGCATCTCTATGTCGGTTCACGCCGCGATGGGCCGCACGCGCGATCGCCTGTGACGAACAGGCCCGACGAATAACACCGCGTCGGACGCGCAGGATTTGCCTTCGGCCGCACGGTGGTCGTTCAGGCTGTCGCTTCGTCGTCGGCGTCGGACTCGGCCATCAGGGCCACCGTCTCGGGTCGGGGCTGGTGAATGGCGCCGCAACCGGGACACAGGACGCCCAGGTGCGCCATCGGCTGGCCGGAGAGATCCCGCCCACAGCCGTAGCAGACGGGCTTGCTGAGTTTCGAGGCGACACGGTTGATGGAGACCGCTGCCGCGACGACCGCGGCACCCACCATGGGCATCCACGCGACACCGGTCATGATGACCGTCGCCGCGGTGCAGAGCGCGATGCCCAGTACCCAGGCGAGGGCGCGCCAGCGCAACTGGCTGAACCAGGCGTAGCCCGTGTCAACCACGTGGGCGATGGCATCCTGGGCGAGTTGGCGGGGTTTGGGGCGTTTCACGCGAATCTGATCTGGCCTTTTCGGCTTACGGCCCACGCCTTCAGGCGTGGGCTTCGGGGCCCTGGGCGCAACAAGGTGCGACAGTAGCCCGAGCCTGCGCGTGAGGCGTTCATGGGAACCATCGGCCCGGGAATCACCCGGACTTGATTCAGGGGGGAGTTCCGCAGGATGGATGGGGGATGAATGGGGTTCAACCAAACTGGACGGTGAGCGAGATATTCGGCCCGGCCAGGGCCTTGGACACCGGGCAGGTGGCCTTGGCGGTCTCGGCGTGCTTTTGAAAGTCGGCGGCGGACATGCCTGGCACTTTGCCGGTCAGTTCCAGTTCGATCAGAGGAATGGCAAACCCGGGGCCGTCTTTTTCCAGGTGCACCTTGGCGGTGGTGACGAGGCGCTCGGCGACATGGCCTGCCGCGCCGAGAAGTGCGGAGAGTTGCATGGTGAAGCACCCGGCGTGAGCCGCCGCGATGAGTTCTTCGGGGTTGGTGCCCTTGCCGTCGGCGGTGCGGGCGCGGAAGTCGTAGGGGGCGTCGAGGGTGCCGCTCTGAACGGTGATGTGGCCCTTGCCTTCGGTGAGATTGCCGGACCATTGAGCCTGCGCGGAGCGAGCGGCCATGAGTGAACTCCTGAGTGTGTGAGAGCGAGGAGCAGAGGATAGAGGGGCCGGGTGCCACTGGCGTCGTAGTGGGGCGGTGTGTTGACCGCGTCGCCAGTGTGAATCGCCTTCGTGACGATCGGGCGCCCACCGCACTGACGAGCCCGCAGAGCCGGGCACGTCAGTGGCACGAGTGGCACGTCGGAGATGGCACGCCGGAGTTTTTACCACGCGCCTTGCCAGCACACAGGCCGAGTCCATCGCCGCGCGGCTCTCGGGCCGACGGCGGTAGTGTCCGGGCAGTTTGTTGCGGGGAACGGTCCGCCGTGGACCATGGATTCACAGGCGCGAACGCCCGTGGGCACGCCGTTGGCGATCACGCGCCCTGCGCTGTGTCCGTGATGGGCGACCAGTTCACGGGCGCTGGCGGCATCGGCAGGGTTCGTGCGATCGAAGTAGACCGAGAGCGTGAGCGTGCCGGGAAGCGGGAGGTTGTTCAGTGCGGGGAAGTCGTTGAGCGTGATGACGAGCATCGCGGGGCCGAAGAGTTCTTCGCGGAGCGTGTGGTGTCGTGACCATTCTTCTGGCCCCGCCCGGAGCAGTGTGGCCTGGCCCCCGCGTGGGCCGTCGTGCGGGGTGCCGCGCGCGATGACCTGTACGCCGGGGATGGACGCGACGGCGTGCACTCGGGCCGCGAACGCGCGGGCGATCCAGGGGGCGAGCATGTCGCGCCCGGGGGCGGCTTCCACGCGCGACGCCAGGCGTGCGATGAACGCCTCGGCCAGTTGGCCCGCGGGCAGAAACACCACGCCCGGGCAGGTGCACTGTTGGCCGAAGCGCAGGAGGAGCGACGCCGCGAGTTCATCGGCGAGCGCGATCGCGCGTTCGGGGCTCGTCGCGCCGGGCGTGAGTGCGCCCGGTGTCACGAGGATCGGATTCACGCTGCCCATCTCGGCAAACACCGGGATCGGCGCGGGTCGCGCCTGCGCGATCGTGTCGAGGGCCATGCCTCCGCTCAATGAGCCGGTGAAGCCTGCCGCGCGGATCGTCGGGTGCGCCACGAGCGCGGCACCCACCTTCGGGTCAGGCGGATTGAGCGGATCATCCGGATTGGCGTGTTCAACGTAGTTGAAGAGCCCTTCGACCAGAATCTCGCGCTGCGGGCTGGGAAGCGTGGACACGCTCGACGCGACGGCCTCGCGCGCCGTCTTCGCGATCAGGCGTCCTGTGTGCGGGTGGGCCGGGTGTTCTTTCACGATCACCGGGCAGCCGACGGCGAGGGCGCTGGCGGTGTCGCCCCCGCACACGCCGTAGGCGAGGGGGAAGTTGCTGGCGCCGAAGACCGCCACCGGGCCAAGCGGGATGCGTTCAACTCGAACGGCATGGGGCGGACCGATCGCGACTGCTGGGGCCACGGGCGCGGGGTCGAGGGCGGCCTCGCGCCATGTGCCGTTGCGGGCTACGGCGGCGAAGAGGCGGAGCGTGCCGGTCATGCGGTCGAACTCTGGCGCGAGTTCGGCGGGAAGGAGCGCCGTTTCGTGCGCGGCGAGGGCGATGATGTCGGCTCGGTGGGCATCGAGTGCGTGCGCGATGCGTTCGAGCATGGCCGCGCGAGCCTCGTCCGAGAGCCCGGGGGCTTCAGCACGCAACGGGTTCACTTCGCCCCAGGCCCGCGCGGCGCGGGTGGTCGCGGCGTCCACGGCGAGGTGATTTGCTGGAGCGTGAGATTCACGCGAAGTGTTCGTCATCTTGCACTGTGCTCCCATTTCCGTGCGCGATCGGCGGGACCGAGACTGCCGGAGCACTGGCGACGCCGTCCGAGCCCGGCGACGCCAGTGGCACGTCGGCGCGGGGTGTCTACCTGTCTGCGTCCCGCCTGGGTCACCCGAGCAACCGACCACCTCTTCCACAGGGTACTGATACCCCGTCCATCGCGCCGATACTTGAGCGTGCCCTCGCCATCGGTCATCACCCATGCCGACTCGCCGACGCCCGAGCAGTCGCGGTTTCGTCGCGCGATATTGCTCCGGGTGGCTGCGGCGGCGGTGGCGCTTGTTCCGCTGTCTGGCTATGGGATTCATCTGCTCTCGCCGCTGCGGCTCAACTTTGATGCGGTGCTGCTCTTGCGGATGGCGATGGCGTATCAGGAAGGCCGGGGGTGGAATCCGCCCGACGTGGGCAGCCAGCACCCGATCGGTTATCCCGCGCTCGTCGTGGTTCTCGAACGCATCGGATTGGCCAGCCAGGCGGGTTTCGCGGCGGTCAATCTGCTGGCGCTTGCGGTGGGCGTGTGGGCCTCGGCCACGGTGATTGGTCGCGTGTGGCCGGACCTGCGATTGGGCCTCGGCCAGTTAGTCTGGCATCCCGCGTGGGTGCTGGCGGCGATCGCGCCCGCGTCGTGGATCATGGTGAAGCACGCGAGTTTGCCGCTGACGGATGTGCCGTACTTCGGGGTGTCGATGCTGTGTGTGGCCGCGCTTGAACGCGCGTGGCGAGGCGATCGTGCCCGGGTCGCATGGCTGGTGGTGGGCGTGGCGCTCGCCCTTGCGGCCGTGCTCACTCGCACGATCGGGATCGCGCTGATTCCGGCGGTGATGCTGGCGGGTATCGGTCAGCCTCGCGCGGGCAAGTGGCTCTGCGCCGCGCGCGCGCGACCGATGCTGCTGATCGTCGCTTGTGCGCTCGCTGTGCTGGTGACGATCGCTGCCGCGGCGGTCGTTGTGCAGACTACCTATTGGACCGGCTTCGTCGCGCAGTATCAATCCACGAGCGTTGCGGGCGCGATCTTTACCACCGCGCAGTATCGGCTGCTCGACCTGGGCGAAGCGGTGCTGAACGTGCCGAACTCAGCGGTGCCGGCGATGGGCGTGCCGGTGCTCATGGCGGCGGGGGCGCTGGGCTACATCGTTCTTGCGATCGGCATGTGGCGGGCGCGTCGATCCATCTCGCCAGTCTGGGTCTACTTTACCGGGTACTCCGCCATTGTGCTCATTTGGCCCTTTGGCGATCCACGATTCTGGCTGCCGGTGCTGCCGATAGCCGCGGCGTTCGGGTTGGTCGCACTGGGCGGCTGGACGAGCCGCGCCGCCGGTCGTGCCGTGATCGCCTTGGGCATGGCTGTGTTCGCCGGACTGGGATTGCTCGCGTTGGCGGTAACCGCGCGTGTTTCGCTTTCGGGCGAACAGTTCCCCGCGTATTACAACAGCGGGGTCTACCGCGACACATACCTCGCCGCCTGGCAACAGAAACACGACCGTTCAAAGGTCGATCCGAAGGTCTTGGGCGTGCTCGAGCGGTATGAGCCCCGCGCGCGAATGGGAACGCCGTAGGGGCGCAATGACACCTGAATGGGTGATATACGGGCGGTGACAATCGATCGCGTGATGAGCGCGTTCCGGCAGCCGCGATGCCGGTTTGTGGTATAGTGGTTTTGTGGGGTTGTCGTCGTACTCGCGACGGCACATGGCGGTCGCGACGGTCTGTCGCGCCGGTTGGTTCGTCTCTGGCAACGCCCCTCGCACTCACAGGAAGGAACTCGGCATGCGCACGCTCGCACTCGGTGGTGTTTCGGCTCGTGTTCTGTTGGCCTCGGCTGGCTTGGCGATGGCCGTGCCCGCCGCGCTGGCACAACCCGTCAATGACGACTGCGGCAGCGCCCGCGCCGTCACGATGAACACCAACGGGACTACCACCGTCACCGGCACAACGAACCTCGCCACGCAAGACGGCACCGCCAACTGCGAAGTGACCGGGCCCGACGTGTGGTTCCGCGTCACCTGTCCGGCCGTCGGTGCCCTCACCGTCGATACCTGTGGCGGCGCCAACAACTTTGACACCGTTGTCAGTTTCCACACCGCCTGTGGCCCAACGGGCACGCAACTGGCCTGCAACGACGATGGCGTCGGCTGTGCGGCTGGCCGCTCGCGCCTCACGCTCGGCGGGATGACGGCCGGGCGCGTTGTGTATGTCCGCCTTTCGGGCCTACAGAACACCACCGGGAACTACTCGGCCATTTTCCGCCACACCACCGCCCAGCCGCCCAACCCCACGCTCGGGCCCGACGTGACGATCTTCAATGTTTCCGACGTGACCCGCTGGGGCACCTCGGGCGACATCACCGCGTATTCGGTGGGCACCGACTCGTGCAACCGCGGCGATTACCCCCTCATGTGGATCGACAACGGGAACTACAACCCCGATTTCGACACCACCCGCCACCCCGTCATTTCGCAGAACATGTACCGCCTCAAGAACTACACCGCCAGCGGGGTGACCTACCAGCGCTTCGAGCAACTCGGCCAGTCGTGGCTCAAGCACGGCTTCGTCAGCACCAACAGCCAACAGGCCGGTTGCGGGAACTGTCAGGGCTCGCCCCAGTTGTGGCGGCCCAGCACCGTCTCCTATCAATCCGTCGGCGGCGACGCCCTGGGCATCAACTGCACCGATCTCTACTCCTCCAGCCTCAACGGCAGCCAGTCCAGCCAGGGTGCCAAGAACATCGTGAACCCCACGCTGGGCACCTCGCCCTTCATCCGCAACAACGGCACCGGCAACGCCACCATCCGCCAGCGTCTGCAGGTGCCCACCGCAGACGTCACCAGCCAGCCTGCGGGCACGCGGTTCTTTGTGGATGCCAACTACGTCGCGTCGGACGACTCGCAGTTTGTGCGTCCCGGCCAGATTGTCGCGTTCAATGCCACCAACAACTCGTCGTGGCGCGAACTCACCGCCGCGAGCATCAACAACTCCAGTCCCACCTTTGTCGCCGCCACGCGTCAGCAGGATCCCGGCATTTTCGCCTGGCGCCAGGTGGATGCGGGCGTGACGCTCGTGGCCGCCGATCACGACGACACCCCGATCCCCGGGAGCCCCGGCAAGTACATCCGCAGCCGCTACTGGGCTGCCGCCAAGGTGACCAACCTGAACAACGGCTCCTGGCGCTACGAATACGCGATCTACAACCTGAACTCTGATCGCGGGGCCCAGAAACTCGTCTTCCGCCTTGCCGACGACGCCCCGGTCACCGAGTTCACCTTCCGCGCGCCCCAATGGCACTCGGGCGAGCCTTACAGCAACACGCCTTGGACCATGACCAAGGACAGCAACACGCTCATCTTCAGCGGTCAGACGTTTGAATCCAACGTCAACGGCAACGCCATCCGCTGGTGCACGATGTTCAACTTCGGCTTCACCACCACCGTGCCCCCGACTGTCGGCCAGGCCAAACTCGCCCTCTTCAAGCCCCCGGCCCCCGGCACCGGTCAGACCGAAGTGCTCATCAACGACCTCCCCATCCCCACGCCCCCGTGCGTGGCCGATTTCAACGGCGACGGTGAGACCAACCCCGACGACCTCGCGTCCTACATCGCGTGCTACTTCAGCAGCACGCCCTGCGAGCAGGCCGAGATGAGCGGCGACACCACCATCGACGCCGACGACCTGTCGAACTACATCGCGTCGTATTTCGCGGGCTGTTGATTGATTGACGGACACTCAGCCGACGGACCAATCGTGCGGCAGTCAAACACAGCAGGGCCCCGCCCGTGCGGGGCCCTGCCCTTTTGTTGCCTGTGGAACCTGATGCGGAGTCCTCGGTCTTAGTTGCCGGGAGTTCTCGCGTCGGGTGGTGGCCTCAGTCGCTTCGCCAGCGCCTCCAACTCGAGCGTCAGCGCCGACCCGGGTTCGTCTCCGGTCGCGCTCTTGGCGACAAGGAGCGCCGCTTCGATCTGGGCCAGGGCGGCCTCCAGTCTGCCCGCCTGCTGATAGGCCAACCCCAGCCGATGGCGGAGCGTGATGACCGTTTCCGCTGATCCGGCCATCGCGGGCATGTCTACTTGAGCCGCAGCCGCGTCGAGCAGTGCGAGGCCCGCTTCGGTGCGGCCTTGCGCCAGGTGGGCCTCGGCACTGGCCAGGAGGGCTTGCACGGCCTCAGCCAACGCGGCCGCGGCGGCTGAGTTTGCTGCGTTCCCGTCCAGTTCAGCCCGGGCCTCCGCGTCGATTTCCCGGGTGCGGTCGCGGGCCTCGCTGGCGATTGACCGGGCTCGCTGGCGGGCTTCCTCGGCCAGCAACTGGGTTTTCGTGACGCTTACCCGCTGGAGCATCAGCACCACACCCACCACCAGGGCGACCATGACGAGCAGGGCCGAGACCCCGACGAAGACGGTTTTGGGCGATTCGGTCATGGTTGATGGCGTCCGGGCAAACCGGGCTTTGGCTGGTTCGCTCGGCTCAACGTTACGCACAAACCTGACCCCCCCCCAACCCGACGTGCGGGCTCTGAAAGTCGGTTGTGCAACCGGCTCCACTCAGGGTACGAACATCGGTATCCTTAGCCCTTCCTCTTTCGGAGGGCGGTCCGCGCTCGCGGATTGGCCTTCGGACGGGGTCTTGTGATCGGAAGGGTTCCTCGTCTCGGGAGCAGGCATGCCCACATTGACCGACTTGCCCGTGCAGATCATCGCTGGCGGGCTGATCCTCGTCTCGCCCTGGAAGCCCCTGGTGATGGTCGTCACCCTGTGCGGCTGGGCCCACATCATTACCAACGTCTACGACAAGCACGCCGCTCGGTTCTTCCTCCCGCGAACCAAGTGGAACCTGGCCCACATGATCCTGGGCACGCTCTCGATCGCGGCCTTTACCCTCATGCCTGTGCCCGGGATCGCCGGGTTCTTTGCCGGGTGGGGGGCCATGATCGCGCTCCTGGGCGGGTCGTTGCTGTCGTACATGATCTCGGTGAAGAACGACGAACGCGTCCCCGAGGACTACAAGATCAAGATCGGCGGGAAGAAGATCGACCCGAAAGACCTGGAGGCCCGCAAGCGTGCCAAGGGTGCCGGTGCGGTCAAACTGGCGATCAAGGGTCCGGACAAGGCCGACGTTCCGCCTCCCCCGGCCAACACGCCGGAGATGGAAGTGCGTGCCGCGGCTGAGGGTTTGTACATCGCGGCCCTCGCCAAGCGTGCGTCGCAGGTCGACGTGGTGCCTGTTGCCGGTTCCAAGGACGGCGCGTATGCCCCGTCGTTTCTCATCGATTCGGTCCGTCAGCCGGGCGACCCGATGCCCGGCCCCGCCGCGTTCAAGGTCATCGACTTCTGGAAGTCGTGCGCCAAACTGGATGTGAACGACCGTCGCCGCAAACTGACTGGCGATATCGCGGTGAGCCAGGGGGCCGATGGGCACAAGGTTCGTGTCAGCAGCATCGGTGTCTCCGGCGGCATGCGCCTGTCCCTGGTGTTTGACGTGGCCGAGGCGGTAAAGCGCAAGCCCGATGACCTGGGCCTGCTTCCCGATCAGATGGCCGAACTGAAGGTCCTCATCGGGCTGACGCAGAAGACGCCCGATGGCGACCCGTATCCGGAAGAGACCCGCAAGGGTGTCGTGTTGCTCGCGGGCACGCCCGACAATGGCCGCACAACGACGATGATGACCATCCTGCAGATGCACGATGCGTACACGTCGGGCGTGGTGACCGTCGAAGTCGAGCAGCAGGTGAACCTGGAAGGCATCAAGCATGTGGTGTTCGACCCGACGGCCGAGGGGGCCGACTTCGGCACCACGGTGCGATCGCAGTTGCGTCGCGACCCGGACGTGCTGGGCGTCGCGGAGGTACCCGACGCCAACACCATGAAGGAAGCCTCCCGGTCGGATATCGACCGCACCCGCATCTATCTCTCGATGCGGTTTGACTCGGCCCTGGCCGCGGTCGAAGCGTATCTGAAGGGTGTGGGCGACAACGAACTGGCGTCCAAGGGCCTGCGCGGCGCGATCGGTGGGAAACTGATCCGCCGGCTGTGCACGAACTGCCGGGTCGGCTACCCCCCCACACCAGACATGCTCAAGAAACTGGGCGTGAGCGACCCCAAGCAGGTGCCCCAACTCTTCAAGAAGGGTGGGCAGGTGCTCATCAAGAACAAGCCCGAAGTCTGCCCGGTGTGCGCGGGCATCGGCTACTTCGGCTGTGAAGGTGTCTTCGAGGTCTACCGGTTTGGGGCCGAGGAACGCGAGATGATCGCCCAGGGCGACCTGGCGGCGCTGCGTGCCCAACTGCGCAAGCGGAACCTGATGAGTCTGCAACAGGCGGCGCTCAAGAAGGCCCTGACCGGCCTGACGAGCGTGGAAGAAGTGACGCGGGTCACCTCGACCGCGACGACCTGACAAAGATGGCAGCGGAATTGGGGTCGCTGCGGATTGGTCAGGTCCGGTGGCGGTATCGGGTTCGGAATCGCGGGTGTGATCGGCTGGCGGCGGCGTGGGTGGGGCAGAATCGAGTTTTCCCATGATGAACTTTGTGGTCATCGGCGTCATCCTTGCAGTGGGCTATATCTGGTCCACGCGCGGGTTTTTCTCGGCGGTGCTGCACCTGGCCTGCGTGGTCGCGGGTGCGGCGATTGCCTTTGGCGTGTGGGAGCCGGTGTCGATCATGCTGCTCGGGCAGGGTGACTGGCTGTCCGAGATCGCCTGGGGCGTGGGCCTGCTGCTGCCATTCGCCATCGCGACCGCGGCCCTCTCCGGCGGCGTCAACCTGCTGCTGCGGGCCAACGCCAAGTGCGACGATGTCTCCAACATCGTGGGCGGCGCGGTGTGCGGCGCGGGCATCGGCGTCATCGCCGCCGGCATCCTGGCGATTGCGGTGGGCAACATGCGGTCCAAGAGCGACTTCCTGGGCTTTACGCCCATCGAATACGACAAGTCTGGTGCCGCGGTGAAAACCGGCGGGCTCATCGTGCCCGCCGATCGTCTGGTGGCGGGCATTTTCGCGTTCACCAGCGAGCACGCGCTGGCGACTTCGACGCCCTTGGCGCGGTACTACCCGCACCTGGCCGAGCGCGGCCACCTGATGAAACTCGGACCGGAAGAAACCACGCTCAAGTTCGCGGCGCGACCTGACGACGCGACCCTCGGCGGCCGGTACACCGTCGGGGAATCGTCGTCACTGGCGGTGCCCGATCTGGTCAAGGACATCTTCGATCCCAACCGCGCCCAGAAGATTGTCGATCTCGCGGGCGAAAGCGTGACCTCCGGCCAGTATCAGTTGGAAGGCTACGTCATCAAGTGCGGCCCCGGGCTTCGTGAAAAGAGCGGGCAGGTGGTGCTGGGCGTGGGGCAACTGACGCTGGTCGCCGTTGAGCCCGACACCGGTTTCTCGCAGGCCTTCCAGCCCTTCGCGTACATCGCGCAGGCCAAGGGCGACAAGCCCAACGCCGGCCGCTGGCGCTTCGATGGCGAGCGCGTGTTCGTGTCATCGGTGGGCGGCGCGTCGAACCCCTCGATGGCGTTCGAGTTCCTGATGCCCAAGAACTTCAAGCCCGTGGCGCTCTACGTCAAGGGCGTGCGGATCGACCTGGATGAGCCGGGCGATGACGAGATCAACCCGAAGGCCCCGTTTGCGAAGTATGCGTCGACGAGCGCGCGCGATGCCGCGATCCGCAACGGCTCGCTGCTGTCGGCCAGTCTGAACGCGCAAGGCACCGAGATCGACCGCTCGCTCTCGACGCCCTATCGCACCAACTCGACCGACCCGGCGGTTCAAAACCTGGTCGCGACGACGAACACGCTGCCCTTCGTGCTCAATAAGGGCAACCTTCGTGGCTTGAAGATCGACGACCGCAACTTCATCACCGAAGGCGAGGCGGAGTTCTTCACCGCCGACAAACTGCCCGCGGGTTCGGACAAGGACCTGCGTGTGGACAAGTTCCTCGTTGACCCGACCACCGTCATCGTGCAGATCGATGTCACCCCGGGCAAGGCCTTCGACCTCATCGGCAACGTCGCCTCGCAACTCGAAGGTGCCCCGACGCTGGTCGATGACCTCGATCGCCCGCAGTTCCACCAGTGTGTGGGCTACATCTATACTGACGGGTCCAAGATGAAAGTCCGCTACACCCCGGGCAGCCCCATCACCGACAAGGGCGAACTCCCCAGCCTGTCGCGCTCGCGCACCGACCAGTCGCTCAAACTCGTTTTCCGTTGCAGTTTGAACGTGAAGATCAAGTTCTTCGCGATCGGCGACAAGGCGGTGAAGGAACTGACACCCGTGCTGCGGCTGGACACGCCACAGAACACCGGGCGGTGATGGGGTGAGGCCGGAGTTCAGTGCGCCGGCGCGGGGGTGATCTTGCCGATCTGCCGTGATGCAAGGGCATGGCCACGCTATCATCGGGGATTGCTGGCGACCGCTCGTTCGGGTTTCGTCCGCGCGGCAACAACCCTCCCCCCTCCCCGCAGGCTCCCCCATGCCCACGATCACTCGGGATGAAATCTTCTCCAAGGTTCGCGAAGTGCTTGTCGATGCACTCGCCGTCGATGAAGACGAAGTGTCCACCTCGGCCTCGCTTGTGGGCGACCTGGGGGCCGAGTCGATCGACTTCCTCGATATCGTCTTCAAACTCGAGCAGGCCTTCGGCTTCAAGATCGGGCAGGGCGAACTCTTCCCCGAGAACGTCGCCCAGGACCCGCGCTACGTCAAAGAGGGCAAAGTCACGGCCGAGGGCATCGCGGCCTTGAAGTCGCGCCTGCCGCACCTGGACTTCTCGAAGTGGGAACAGAATCCCGAGATCACCAAGGTGGCGCAACTCTTCACGGTGGACACGATCGTGAAGTTCGTCGAGAAGAAACTCGCCTGATCGCCTCACGGGTGCCGCCACATGCGTTGGATGTGGATCGATCGCGTCATCGAACTGGTTCCGCGTCAGCGGCTGGTGGCGATCAAGAACATCTCGCTTGCTGAAGAGCACCTGCACGACCACTTCGCGGCCGAGGGTGCCACGCCGCCGCATCCGGTCATGCCCGCGTCGCTCATCATCGAGGGCATGGCCCAGACCGGCGGGATTCTTGTGGGTCACGCGTCGGGCTTTGCCGAGAAAGTGATCCTCGCCAAGATCAGCCGCGCGGAACTGACACGCGACGCCTTCCCCGGGCAGACCATCCGCCACACCGCAACGGTTGAACGCATGGACCCGATGGGCGCAGCCATCCGTGGCGAGATGCACATCCTCGACCACGCCAAGGCAGACCAAGGGTTCCAACCGATGGGCGCAATTGATCTGGTTTTTTCGTTCCTCGACCAGAACGCCGGCGGGGCAGGCCGCGCGGGGGCGGACTTCCCGGCACACAACTTCGTGTTCGGCGAGTCGTTCAAGACGCTCCTGCGAGCGAGCGGGATCGAGATTCCGACACCGGCATCGACCCTGGTTTGACGGATCGCCAATATGCGACGAATCGTGGGCTTGGCGCGCGGCGCGCGATTGAAACTGGGGCGTTTGTACGCCGATATACTGACAACCAGCGACCGGGTGTTATCGGGCGCTGTGATTCGGTTCGCGTTTGGTTGATCCCGACGCGCGAGGGGTAGCGGAGTTGGTTCTTCTGAAAGGGTGTTCATGCGTATCTGCTCTCGGGCCGGTCTGATCGTCGGCATGGCCGGTCTCTGCTTCTCGATCTCCTCGCCCGCCCTCGCGCTGCCGCCGGTGGTTGATCGGGCCCCGACCGACGCCCTGGCGGTGATCGCGGTGCCCAACTTCGATGCCCTCCAGAAAGACCTCCAGAGCATGGCGGCCCTGATGGGTCAGCCTCTGCCCTTCGACCTCAACGGCGCACTGATGATGGCGGGCATCGAGAAGGGCGTAAAGACCGATGGCTCCGCCGCGCTCATACTCCTCGCTCCCAAAGCCCCGGCCAAGGGCGAGAAGGCTGATGCGGATGCCGACCCGCGCGTGATCGCGCTGGTGCCCGTGACCGAGTACGCTGCCCTGCTCGACAACTTTGGCAAAAAGGCCGCTGGTGCCGGCGCGATTGACGAGATCGAACTCAACGGCAAGCCCGCGTTTCTGAAAGACGTCGGGGGCGGCTTCGCGGCCCTCAGCCCCACCAAGGACACGCTCGAAGCCTTCACCGGCGCGCCGGGTGCCAAAGCCGCCTTGGAAGCCATGGTCGGTCCCGCCGCCAGCGCGATGGCCGACACCGCAGACCTTTCGATCATCGTGAACATGCCCGTGGCCCGCCCCTTCATCGAGGAATCGATGAAGGAACGCATGGAAGACATGGCCGATCAGATGGCCATGATGGGGGGAGAAGACCCCAACTTCGACGCGGCCGACTGGGTGATCAAGGGCTTCCTGACCGATGCGAAAGCCGCGGTCGCGACGCTGAACATCGACAAACTCGGCGCCGGGTTCGACCTGGCGTTCTCGTTCACCGAAGGCTCGCGCATGGCCAAGGTGGCGGGCGTCGCGGGCAAGGCCAACCAGTTGCTGGGCAAACTGCCCGCTGGCGTCTATCTTCTCGCGGGCGCGATCGATTTCTCCGCGCCCGAAGTGAAGTCGTACATCAAAGAGTTTGCGTCCAAAATGCCCAAGCCCGACCCGGCTGCGGGTGGGGGGGGTGGGGGTGGGGTCGCCGATTTCATCAAGACGATGGACACCACCAGCGGTGCCGCGTTCTCCATGGGCTTCGCGCCCGGTGGCCTCATGGGCGGCGTGCTCTCGAACACGGTCTCCTACACGGCCACGTCTGACCCTGCTGCCGCGGTTGCCGCGACCAAGGCGCAGTTCAACCAGATGCAGACGGACAAGATCGCGACGGTGAAATGGACCGAGGGCGAGAAGGAAGTCGCCGGCGTCAAGGTGGACACCTACGAAGCCAAGTTCGCTCCCAGCGACGAGAACCCCATGGCCGCCCAGATGGGCATGATGTTCTTCGGCCCCGCCGGCGGGCCCAACGGCTATATCGCCAAGGTCGACGGCGGCGTCATCACCACCATGAGCAAGAACTCGGCCCTCATGGCCTCCGCCATGGCCGCCGCCAAAGGCGAGAAGGGCATGGGTACCGAAACTGTCGTCACCCAAGTAGGGGATAAGTTGCCCCGTGGCCGGGCAGCCGAACTCTACATCGGGGCAAAGGGCATCCTCGATACGGTTATGCCCGCCGCAGTCATGTTTGGCTTACCCGTGCCAGCGATGGATATCCCTGAGAACCTGCCCCCCCTGGCCCTGGCGATTACGCCTCACGCTGGTACCCTGGTCGCGTCGATCTATCTGCCAGCCCCCACGCTGAAGGTCATGGCGGAGGTCGCCAAGGCCGGTCAGGAAGCGGCGGCTGGAATGATGGGCGAAGAGGAACCGGCCGGTCGTCCACAACGGAAAGAAACTGGACAGCCTGGATTCTGACGCTATACTCCCTTTGTCCTCTAACTAAGCACCCCCCCCTGAGGCCTCGCTGGCTCCTCGCCGCGGGGCCTCTTTTTTTTGGCCTGCGAGGCGTGAAACGCGACTACCCGTCGCCCGCTGGCGGGCGGGTGTGGTTGGGGGCCTGTAGAATCGGGCGTCACCCCAGCATCCGGGCGCACGCGGCGGGCGTATCCACCTTTGGCCGTCCCGCTCGTGTGGTGGCCCCAAAGAGGCAGCCGCACCATGCAGACCAACCGCACGTTGTCGCCTTCCGTTCGCGTGATGTTGAGCGCCGGGCTCGCCTTGGCGCTCTGTGCGCCCGCCGCGCTCGCGCAACTGGACAAAAACAAGCGCGAGAAGAAGCCGGCGAACCCGTCCAATCGGCCGAATCAGCCGACGCCAGCCAACACCCCTTCGCCCAAGAGCAAGCAGCCGGTGCCCCCGCCGCCCGACCCGGAGTTTGCGAGCAAAGTGCTGTCGCGTGTGAACGGGAAGGACTGGACGATCAAGCCCGAGTTGCATGTGGAAGCCGGCTCGGTGCGGAAGATGGTCGACAAGACGATCATCGTCGAGACACGGTCGTTCAGTTTTTCGTCGGTGGCGGTGGTGTTTCCGATGCTGGAACGGTCGTCATCGCACATGGTCATGATCGGCAACGACGGGGGCCCGCGCGCCAAGGGCGAACTGTTCTGGAATGAGAAACTCGTGGACAACACGCCGACGTATGCCGAGGGGTACCAGTCGGGCACGCGGCTGGGCCGCTGGGAACTGCGCACGTCGAAGGGAAGGAACTCGATCTCAAACTCGAGATGAACGTGATGTGCTTCGAGACGGTGTTCGACGAGAATCTCGCCGCGACGATCCCCTGGCCCAAGCAGTTCGGCGGGGTCGCGGCCTCGGCGCTCAAACCGCAGCAGTTTGTGGAGTACGCGTGGGAACCGGTCAGCGGGAAGGACACGACCATCGCTGATTTCGTCAAGGAAGCCCTTGGCGGAAGCGACCCCAAGAGCATGCCGCCGCTGCGAGTTGCCAAGGTGCTGGCCGGCGCGGTGCAGGAACGCGTGCAGACGTCGGGTGACGGCCTGGAGTTCAACCGCAACGGCACATTCAAGGGCTTTGTGCTGCGCGGCGCGGCGGAAACGCTGCGCGATCGGCGCGGCAGTTCGCACGAGGTCGCGTGCGTGGTCGCGGCGGTCTTCAAAGCGGCCGGCCTTCCCGCGCGCACTGTGATCGGCTGGGACCTGAATGACACCGAAGGCGGAGGGCGAGGGCTGGGCGGTCGCGGTCGCGGCAACGACTTCTGCTCGTATGTTGAGTTCTGCCTGATCGACCCGGGCACGTTCATGGAAATCTGGGTGCCGGTGGATGTGACGCGGATGCGCAAGGTGAGCTCGCGGGCCAAGCCGATCGACCAGCCCTGGAAGTACTTCGGCAGCAGCGATGAACTGGCGTATGTGATCCCGCTGGCGTTCCAGTATCACCCGCCGACGACCGTGTATGCCGCGAGCCCGTGCCTGTGGGGCTGGCTGACCACGCCCGAGACGGCCCCGCATGTGGCCTCCCTCCGCTTCACCGCCTTCCGCGCGGCTCGCCGCGGGGATGATTCGAAGCCGGGGGATGGATCGAACGAGCGATAGAGGCGGGTCGTGGTGGACCGCTTTGGGTCCGTCACGATTAGGCGTGGTTCGCGGGGTTCGTGGGAGACAACCCGGACCTTCGCAAAGCCTCAGGTCACGGCGTCCAAGATTGAACGTCGTGGCGGTCGCCGAAGACGGCACCGGGCATTCTCCCGCTCCCTCGCGATCACACGACCGTCGCAGAACTCATCGTGCATCCTTGTTCACCCCCGGTTCGTAGGGTATGGTGAACTCGGAGGGTTGTGTCA
>CAZPPX010000027.1:0-47842 GCA_964588585.1 uncultured Phycisphaeraceae bacterium | reverse complement strand
ACCACGGCTCGGCATGGTCGGTGCGATGCGCCCAGCAAGACCGAGGGGGTTCCCGAGCGCACATCACGCTCCGCCTCCCCGCCTCTTTCCGCTTCACACCCACTCCCCGATCCAAGTCAGCCCACACCGACGGCAAGCGGGTTTCACCGCAGCAAGATCAATGAACAGAAGAACGTCGAGCACAGCGATCAGAAACCGGCGGAAGCGAAAACGGAGAGGTGTGGACCGAAGTACGATAAAACGCCGAGTGAAGATCGGAACGGAGACTCGACTCGGAGAGTCGCGGTCTCCGCGATGAGCACTGGTTGAACCGGAGACTACACATGCACGGCACGCCATTGAAGTTCGGCATGGTGGGGGGCGGGAAGGATGCGTTCATTGGTGCCGTGCACCGAATGGCGGCGTGCTTGGATCATCAAGCCGTCTTCTCCGCCGGGGCGCTGTCGAGCACACCAGAGAAAGCGATGGCGTCGGGGCGCGAATTGGGGCTCGCGGCCGATCGCACCTATCCGACCTGGTCCGCCATGCTGGAAGGCGAGCTGAAGCGCGCCCCGGGGCCGGGCGCGGGTGATCGGATTGACTTCGTCGTCATCGTGACCCCCAACCACGCCCACCACGCGCCGGCCAAAGCGTTTGTAGACGCGGGGTTTCATGTGGTGTGCGACAAGCCGCTGTGCGTGGATTCGACCCAGGCGGCCGAGTTGGTCGCCGCCGTCGCCAAGGCCGGGACCGTGTTCGGCGTGACGTACAACTACTCGGGCTACCCGATGGTGAAGCAGGCGCGGCACATGGTCGCTGACGGCAAGGGCCAACTCGGCGCGATTCGCAAGGTGATCGTTGAGTACAACCAGGGATGGCTGGCGGGCAAACTGGAAGCGAGCGGTGGGGGGGGCCAGAAACAGGCCGACTGGCGCACCGATCCTTCACGCTCTGGCGCGGGCGGCGCGATCGGGGATATCGGGTCGCATGCCGAGCAACTGGTCGCGACGATCACCGGGCTGAAAATCGAATCGATCTGTGCCGACCTCACCAGTTTCGTGCCCGGTCGCCGTCTTGACGACGACGCCAATGTCCTGCTGCGGTTTGCCGCCCGCGACGGCGTGGCCGCCAAGGGCGTGCTCATCGCCTCGCAGATCGAGATCGGGCACGAAAACGACCTGCGGATTCGCATCTTTGGCGAAACGGGCTCGCTGGAGTGGCGGCAGGAGGAGCCTAACGCGCTCGTGCACCGGCCCGATGGCGAGCCGGAGCGCGTGCTGCGACGCGGAAACGGATATCTGTGCGACGCCGCGAAGAAAGCGACACGGATCCCGGCCGGACACCCGGAGGCCTTCATCGAAGCGTTCGCCAACGTGTATCGAAACGCCATGGAGGCGATGCGGGCGGGGAAGAGTGGGGGAGTTGGGGCTCCTTCGCCAGAGCGTTTCGACTATCCGGGCGTGGCCGAGGGCGCGCGGGGCGTGCGGTTTATCGAGCGTGTGGTGGAAAACGCTGGATCGGAGCGGAAGTGGACGGCGATGGGGTGAAATCGGCGGTCGCTACACGACTGCTAACGCTCGGGAACCCCCACCGGCCTCGCGGACTCGGCCCCCTCCCCCGGTCCTACCGGGGGAGGGTGGTGAGGTGCGATGAGTGGCCCCCGGGCTTCACCCGGGGCTATGCTTAAGGGTCAGTTCGTCGTGCCGATGTCGGTGCGGCGTGCGGATCGCCGACGCTTCCTCTTGCCCGAGTTCAAGCACCGGTTCTGTATCACCCACGGGCAGGTAATGGAAGAGTCTCATGAAACTGTACGTTGGAAACCTGTCGTTCAAGACGACCGAAGCGCAACTCCGCGACATCTTCTCGCAGCACGGCGACGTGACTTCCGCGAGCCTCGTGATGGACCGTGACACCGGTCGTCCCCGCGGGTTCGGCTTCGTCGAGTTCGCCAATGACGAGCACGCCAAGGCGGCCATCGCGGCCCTCAACGGCCAGAACGTCGATGGACGTGACCTCACCGTGAACGAAGCCCGTCCCCGCGAAGGCGGCGGCGGCGGCGGTGGTGGCGGCCGCGGCGGCTTCGGCGGCGGCCGTGGCGGCGGTGGTGGTGGTGGCGGCGGCGGTGGTCGTCGCGGCGGCGGCTGGTAATCCCTCGGCCTTCGGGGCCGATCATCTCAACCAAGTGTGACACGGAAGCCGGGAACGATTGTTCCCGGCTTCTTTGTTTTTGCTCGGCCTCAGGATTCCGCCCGCTGTGCAAACTCCTCGCGCCAGACCGGCGCAAGAGCCTCGATCCCGGCGGCCCGGCGCGCACCCTCACGGTCGCTTCTGCCAAAGTACCTGAGCCGGGTGATGTCGCGGACGGTCACCGAATCCTCACTGATCGACGGGCTCCGTGGCATCAGCGTGATCGCGTCGCCCGCCGCGATGGTGCCGCCGCGGATCACCCGCGCGTAGAAGCCCACGCGGCAGGTGGCCAGGAAACGCTTGGGAAACTCGGGGTCGTTCATCGCGTAGCCCAGTTTGAAGCAGGGGCCGCGGGGGATGCTGACTTCCAGGATCGGACCATCATGCCCCACGGCTAGCCGATCGCCGATGCGCACCAATTCGTCGGGCAGGCCATCAACCGTCAGGTTCTCGCCAAACGAACCGGGCGGCAGGGGGCGGCCCAGCGCCGATTCCCATTCGCCGATGATCTCGCGCGACAGGAGGTAGACGGCTTGGTGCGGCCCGCCGTGGTAGCGCTGGTCGGCCTGGCGGTCGCCTTCGAGCCCGAGTTCGCCCAGGGCGACCGGGCCGGAGACCGACCGCTTGAAGTGGGCGGTGGGTTCCTCGGTGCCGGCGTGGGGCACCATGACGAAGTTGCCGCAGACGTTGACGGAGCGCACGCGCATAAGAGGCTCGGCCAAGCGAGACGGTTGCTTTACTCGCTCGCCGAGCCGCGCAGTTTACGCAGGCGCTGGGCCACCATCGGCCGCAGGCGGAAGTGCTCGAGGCCGGGGATGGCGGTGCAGATGGCCATGGCCAGGCGGGTGGTGAGGCTGGTCCATACTTCGGGGCGGGGCTTGCGCAGGCAGGCGACGGTGGCGCGGGCGACCTGCTCGGGCGTCTGCTGGGCGCTGGGGTGAACATGCACCACCAGGCGATGGCCGCCCTGCTCGGTGCGGACATTCTCAAAAAACTCGGAGCGTGTGCTGACCGGGCAGACGATGGAGGTCGCGATGCCGAGGTGTTCGAGTTCCAGGTTCATGGCGCGGCCGACGTGGGCCTGTGCGGCCTTGGTCGCCGAGTAGGCGGAATAGAACGGCACGGTCATCTTGCCCAGGCACGACGAGCACAGCAGAATGTGCCCGCGCCCCGCGGCTTTCATGGGCGGGATGGCCGGGCGGATCGTGTTGAGCGTGCCGAAGAAGTTGACCTCAAAGATGCGGCGAAACTCGGCGTCGGTCGTGGCGTCGACCGAGGATTCGATGCCGTAGCCCGCGTTGGCGTAGATGGAGTAGATCGAGCCGAAGGATTCGATGGTGCGCGCGACGAAGCGTTCGCATGCGGCTGGGTCGGTGACGTCGAGTTCGATAGCGATGGCCCGGCCGCCCGCGCGGGTGATCTGCTCGGCGAGGGCCTGGCAGCGATCAAGGCGACGCGCGCCGAGGGCGACGGGCATGCCCGCGCGAGCGCAGGCGAGTGCCGTCGCGGCACCGATGCCGCTGGAGGCGCCGGTGATGGCGATCGGCAGGCCGGTCAAATCGCGCGGCACGGCTTACTTTTTGCCCGAGATGGCATCGCTGGCGTCGCGGGCCACTTCCGAAGTGCCCTTGCCCAGGGCTTCGACGTCTTTGCCGGCGCCTTCGACGGTGTTGCACGCCGGGAGGAGCGCTGCGGTGGCGACGAGCGTCGCGAGGGCGAGGAGGCGGATGGTGGTGCGGGTACGGGAGCGATCAGCGCGAGTCATCGTGAATCTCCGGTGGACGGGCGATGGTAGGTAACTCGTCGAAAAGATAAAGCGTGTTGCAAACGCGAGGTCCCGTCACGGCGATCGCTTCTCTGCTCACATCGAACCCGATCGCCCGTCGTCCCGATCGCACCGCTGCCACGAGCGTCGTGCCGCTGCCGCAGCAGGGATCGAGAACCGTTCCCCCCGGAGGGCAGCAGGCGTCGACGAGCAGATCGAGCAGGGCGAGGGGTTTTTGCGTGGGGTAGCCCGTGCGCTCGCGGGCCATGTTGTTGAGGGACGGGATGTCCAGCACGTCGGTGGCCTTTTTGGTCTGGCCGGCGAGGCGCTGGCTGGTCGCGGGCACGCGGGGAGCCTTGAAGTAGGCCTTCGCGGGGTCGATGGCGTAGAGGAGCAGGTCGTCATGCTTGCGCGCGAACGAGCGTGGCGACGAGCCGCCGAGGCCATAGGACCAGATCAGGTGGTTGACGAAATGGTCGGGGCCGAGCAGGTCGTCGAGCAGCAGCCGAACGTGGTGGCAGGTGCGCCAATCGACGTGGATGAGGATGTTGCCCGAGGGCTGCATGGCGGGCAGGGTCGCGATGAGCCGTTCGCGGAGCCAGGCGATGAAGCGCGCGGGTGCCCCCCCCTCGGCGGGGTCATCGCCGAAGTCGTCATCGAACGCGGCTTGGACGGTGCGACCCACGCGCTTGGCGTTCGGGGGCGTGCGGTGTTGTCGGCCCGTGTTGAAGGGTGGATCGGCGTAGAGAAAGTCCACGCTCTGCCGCGGCAAACTGCCCGCGGCTTCCAACCAATCCGCGCAGCGGATGTCGAACGGTGGGGGGGTCATGCTTGACGCGGTGCGATTACACCAAGAACCAAGAGCCCTCCCTGACGGTCGGGCTGCATGCTCAGACCATCGATCCGACGTAGCGCGACGCCGACGCCTGGAACCCGGCGGGGGTGATGCCCAGGTCGGCGCGGACCTTGGCGAGGTCCGCCGTGCCTTCCTCGGTGGCCATGAACGGCATGCCCTCGTCAAATGGCAGCATGCCGCCGAGCCCGAGCAGTTTGGCGATCTTGGCCTGCATGGAAGCGGCCTCGTCGGGCACGGGCAGAACGGGGATGCTCTGGTCGGCGCGGGGCAGATGGTCGCGCCACCACTCGAGCATCTTGACGAACGAGATCGATTCGCTCCCCACGAGGTTGTAGACCTCGCCGTGGGTCGCGGGCATGTTGATGGAGGCGACGAAGGCGCTGGCGACATCGTCGACGCTTACGGGGGCGATGGTGGGAATGTCCCAATGCACGGTGGGGAGGAGGGCGTCGGTGTATTCGCGGCGCACGCGGGCGAAGTAGGGCATGAAGAAGAAGGGCTGCTTGGTGCCCCGGGCCCAGTCGCGGATGAAGCCGACGAGTTCGCCCTCGGGGCCGTGGATGAGGCCGGGGCGGAAGACGGTCCAGAGGAGATTCGAGCGGCGGACGAGGGCCTCGCCCTCGAACTTGGTGCGCTGATACGCGGCCCGGCCATTGGGATCGACGCCCAGCGCCGACATGTGGACGATGCGGCGCACGCTGTGGGCGGTGCAGGCTTCGATGAGCCTGCGGGGGGTTTCGATGTGTGCGGCGGCAAACGACTGGCTTCCCGATTCGCGCAGGATGCCCACGAGGTTGATCGCGGCCTGGGTGCCCCTCACGAGGTCGGCCAGCACGGCTGGATCGGTGGCGCTTCCGATAACCGGCACGACGCGGGGCTCGGCGGGGAGCGTGGCGCGGGCCTTGTCGGGGCAGCGTGCCAGGGCCCGCACGCCAAAGCCAGCGGCGAGCAGGTTTCGAACGATGCGGCGTCCGACAAACCCGGTGGCACCCGTGACGGCAACGACAGGAAGAGGACCGCTCATAGGGGTGGAGGATACCCGGTGTGCTGAGGCTGCGGTGCAGCGGGCACGGGATGTGGTCCACGATTGTGGCAGGCAGAAGCACGGAGCATGTGTAGGTGTGTTCTGGGAGCCTCAAGCACACAGGCGGGACGCCTGTGCCACGGTGCCCATCGGAGTTCCCAGTGTTCACCTCGCCTTGGCAAGCGGATTGGGCGAGATGACAAAAACGCGAGAGGGGTTGGCTTGGGGTGATTGACGCCGTATCGTTGGTCCCTGCTTCGGCGCTGGCCGATGAAGGGTGATCGGGTAGATAGCTCAGTTGGTAGAGCACCGCACTGAAAATGCGGGGGTCGCCGGTTCAAGTCCGGCTCTGCCCATTGGTTCGTTTCGCATGGGTTCGCGTTCGTTCGCGTCGGGTTGCGAAACCCCAGCAAAACAAGGCGGTTCCAACGAATCCCGCGAACGCCCGCGATCCGGTGCGGACGGGTGCTATTCTCCAGCCGCATCCGGTCCGACTTTCGATCTCCCCGAGCCAAGCCGTTCGACGGACGTGGAGCCGGACGCCGCCTGCTCACGCGGCTGTTCCTGTCGGTCGGTTGACGCGCCTGGTACCCAGGCCGGTGCGGACGCCATCAATTCGAGAATTGCGGTCGTCAACCTTTCGTCCTCAGGATGTTCTGCATCCGCCACCTGGGCAAGGGCCATGAGGACCGGGCGTTGATCGCGGGGTGCATTCCGAAGGAGTGCGACCGCGCTCTTGCGGACAACCCTCTCGATCTCTCCGACCGATGCCATCAGCTGACTTTGTGTGAGGGGGATCGCTCCGAACGCTACCGCCGTTCCTCGCCAGAGTTTCCGAAGTGCATCCGCTCTCCCAATCCATGCATCGATACTGCCAATACCCGTGCTGGGACGACTGGCTTCACCGGCGACGAGGGGGACGAATCTGCCGGCTGGTCCGTCTTCGAAGCGCACCATGCCCAACGCAAAATCGGCGCACGGCCCCCAGACCGCCACGCCCATGAGGCATTCTGTTCTGGGGTCGAAGGCGTCGTCGTCAACAGGATGCACGCACGAACTGCCCCCCCGGAGCACCAACAAGCGTCCCGGATAGATCGCCTCGCCCCGGGACCGAAACCCTTGCGCTTCGGCTTGGATTCGCCATAGCTCTTCGCCGACATCAGGTTTCTGCGACATGACTCACTCCTATCTTCGATCGCACGGCGGCTCGCCGTGGCAAGAGGCGTATTCGGGCAGTGCTGCTGCCTCGCTGCGATCGCACGGGTTCGACGACAGCGGTTACACTCTCCTGCACATGTCCAGTCCGATTGATCTCATTTTGCCGCCTACTGCGATTGGCTCCCACTGCGGTTGTGGAGGTCGGGGCACGGCAGCAAAGTAGCCGGTCTTCCACCGCCGAGCAGCACCCCCCTCAAGAACTGCCAGCACCTGCCCCGGCTGTCAGAAGTGAAACCCACGATGCCCGATGCTCCTGCCCCCAACACCGACCTCGCGTACGCGGACACGCTGTGGAAGTCCGCTGACACGCTGCGCGGCCAGATCGACGCCGCCGAGTACAAGCACGTCGTCCTCGGGCTGCTCTTCCTGAAGTACATCTCCGATTCGTTCGAGGCCCGTCGCGGCGAGCTGAAAGCAGAGCTCGAAGCCGACGGCATCAAGGGCAAGCAGCTCGACTCGCTCCTGGAGAATCGCGACGAGTACACCGCCGAACGCGTCTTCTGGGTGCCCCCCGAGGCCCGTTGGCCCAATCTCCAGAACCAGGCCACGCGCCCAGACATCGCCACGCTCATCGACGATGCCATCCTCGCTGTCGAGCGCGACAACCCGACGCTCAAGTCCAAGCTCCCGCGCGACTACGCGCGCCGGGGCATCGAGCCTGTGAAGCTGAAGGGCCTGATCGACCTCATCGCCGACATCGGCTTCAAAGGCGACCGCGGCAAGGCCCGCGGCACGCTCGGTCGCGTCTACGAGTACTTCCTCGGCAAGTTCGCCGCCGCTGAAGGCAAGCTCGGCGGCGAGTTCTACACGCCGCGCTGCGTGGTCCGCACGCTCGTCGAGATGATCGAGCCCTACCAGGGCCGCGTCTATGACCCGTGCTGCGGCTCGGCGGGCATGTTCATCCAGTCCGAGCGATTCGTCGAGGCCCACGACGGGCAACGCACTGACATCTCCATCTTCGGCCAGGAGTCCAACCCCACCACCTGGCGACTGGCCCATATGAACCTGGCCATCCGAGGCATCGAGGCCAATCTCGGCTCTCAGCCCGCGGACACGTTCCTCCGCAACCTCCACCCCGATCTTCGCGCCGACTTCATCCTCGCCAACCCCCCCTTCAACGTCTCCGACTGGTCGGGCCAACTGCTCCGCGACGACGCCCGCTGGCGCTACGGCCCGCCCCCTGTCGGCAACGCCAACTACGCCTGGATTCAGCACTTCATCCATCATCTCGCCACGCCCAACGGTCGCGGCGGCGGTGTCGCCGGCTTCGTCATGGCCAACGGCTCGCTCTCCAGCAACTCCGGCGGTGAGGGCGACATCCGCCAGCGCATCGTCGAGGCCGACCTGGTGGACTGCATCGTCGCGCTGCCGGCGCAGCTCTTCTTCACCACCGGCATCCCCGTCTGCCTCTGGTTCCTTACCGTGACAAGTCCGGCCGCAACATCAAGAAGGGCTGCCCCAACCGCCCCGGCGGCCGCAAGGGAGAGACGCTCTTCATCGACGCCCGCAAGCTCGGCACGATGGAGACCCGCACGCTCCGCCGCCTCACCGGCTGTGACGATGGCGAAACCTGCCTCGCCGACGGCATGGGCGATCCACACCCGACGACCGACATCGGACGCATCGTCTACGCCTTCCGCCAGTGGCGCGGCGAGCCCAAGCCCGAGTGGTGGACAGAGCGCGAGCACGGCCCGTGGGCCTTCAAGCCGGTGCCCGGCTTCGCCAAGGCCGCCACGCTTGAGGAGATCAAGAAGCACGGCTTCGTGCTCACCCCTGGCCGATATGTCGGCGCGGAGGAACAGGAAGCCGACGGCGAGCCGTTCACCGAGAAACACCCTCGCCTGCTCGCCGAGTTAGAGGAGCATTTCGCCGAGTCTGAGCGTCTGACCCACGTCATCCGTGAGAACCTTCTTCGTGTGGGGGGTGGCAACGGGGCGTAAGCCCTGCTCGCCGTCTTGGAGAATCGATTGCCGGACAACCTCCCATCCCCGCAGGAACCCGTCCCCGGCCTGGTGCTGTATCAGTCGCCCGACGGCACCACGCGCTTCCAGGTCCGGCTGGATCACGAAACCCTCTGGCTCACCCAGCGGCAACTGGCCGACCTGTTCCAGAAGGACGTGCGGACCGTCAACGAGCACGTCGCCAACGTCTTTGCCGAGGGGGAGTTACCCCCCGAGGCAACTATCCGGAAATACCGGATAGTTCAAAATGAGGGCGGGCGGGAGGTCGAGCGGCTGGTCGATCACTATTCGCTGGACGTCGTCATCGCCGTGGGCTATCGCGTCCGATCCACGCGCGGCACACAGTTCCGCCAGTGGGCCACGGCCACGCTCCGCGAGTATCTGGTCAAGGGCTTCGCCCTCGACGACCAGCGGCTCAAGGAAGGCAAGCACTTTGGCACCGACTACTTCGACGAACTGCTCGAACGCATCCGGGCGATCCGGTCCAGTGAGCGGCGGTTCTATCAAAAGATCACCGACATCTACGCCACCAGCGTGGACTACGCCGCTGACGCCCCGCTCACGCAGGAGTTCTACGCCACGGTGCAGAACAAACTGCACTGGGCGATCCACGGCCACACCGCCGCGGAGATCATCAAGGAGCGTGCCGACGCCCGCAAGCCCAACATGGGGCTGACGACCTGGAAGAACGCGCCGGGGGGCGCGATCCGCAAGGCCGATGTGGGCGTGGCGAAGAACTATCTGAACAAGGACGAACTCGACGCCCTGAACCGCATCGTGACCATGTACCTCGACTACGCCGAGGATCAGGCGCGGAACAAGCGGACCATGCACATGGCCGACTGGGTGAAGAAGCTCGATGCATTCCTCCAGTTCACCGAGCGGAACATCCTGACGCACGCGGGCAAAGTCTCGAAGGAAATGGGCCAGAGCCACGCCCAGCGCGAGTTTGAAAAGTACGAGGCGCA
Source organism: uncultured Phycisphaeraceae bacterium (assembly GCA_964588585.1). Taxonomy (GTDB): domain Bacteria; phylum Planctomycetota; class Phycisphaerae; order Phycisphaerales; family UBA1924; genus JAEUIX01. The sequence continues at coordinate 37,884 of CAZPPX010000027.1, read as the reverse complement.
GGTGCGCCTGCGCGAGGCGACCGAGCCGACGAGTGACTTTGACAAGGCCGTGGAGCGGTTGAAGCGGTTGGAAGGCGAGGCCAAGAAGCCCACGCCCCCATCCCCCATACCGAAAACCGCTTCCGAAGCGCCTAAGAAGAAGTCCGGCAAGAAGAAGGGCGGCAAGGAATGACGCCCGGCCACAATTCCCAAGCCCCCGGACACGCTCCTTGCCTGAGCGGGTCCGCGCGCCGCTACGCGACTGGTCCTGCGGACAGCATTCCGAGGCAGTTGTCGCGTCCTCCGGGCCACTTGGAAGACGCGACGAACGGCCCGGAGCGTTCTCCGGGCGGCCTGGAGAACTCGCCGGGTCACTTGTCGCGTTCTCCGGATGAGTTGGAAGACGCTCCGACTCATCCGGAGCGTGCTCCGGGCGAGCCGGAGGGAAGCGGCGCAGCGCGCCGCCCCCCTTGGCGGCGCGCCGGAGGGGAATGGACGGTGCCCGGAGGCCCGGCGGGGGGGGTACGCGGGCGCGGGCTTGGCGCATTGGGCCGCGGCGTCTTCGTCCCGACGGGACGACGGGCTGTAGCCACGGGTGGAGCACGCCCGCTCGGGGGCGTGCGCAACCCGTGGACAGTGGCAGATAACACGCGCTCCGCCCCGGCGGGGCGGTGGAGTTTCCGGTGCAGCCTCGGCGCACCTTCATATACGCCCTTTCTCCGCCCCTGCCGGGGCGGGAGTGAAATCAACGACGCTTTCCACGGGTTGCGTTCGCTCGCGGACTCGCTCACTCCACCCGTGGCTACACCCCTCGACCCCTCCGGGGTCATCGGGGAAGTGCCGGAGGGGCGGCACGCCCCTCTGGCATCAGCGGACCACCACGCCCACGGCGCGGCCGTGAAGGTTGAAACGGTTGCACATTGGACGGAGGGCGAGCTCCCGGCTTTGCCCACAGGGTGGACCTTTGTTGCGCTCAAGCACATGGTCGATGCCGATCGGGGAATCTGCTACGGCGTTGTTCAGCCGGGCTCCGAGGACTCGGAAGGCGTACCGATCGTGCGTGTGAACAACATCCGCAACGCGCAGTTGTCTTTGGACAACGCGATGCGGGTTTCGGCTGAGATTGAGGCCAAGTACAAGCGCTCCCGCCTGGTCGGCGGAGAAGTACTCCTGTCCCTCGTCGGTTCGCTCGGTGAGACGGCGAAGCGGCGCTCGGTGATGGAAGGCAAGGCGATGGTCGTGACCATGAGCCGCGACATCGCCGCGAGGTTGTATGAGGCCATCAAGGCCCTGCGGCCCCGTGGCACGACGCCGACGATGAGCGGGGCGCGATGAAGGTGGTCGTGACGGGCACTGCGGACGACCCCGAACCGCTGCGGCAGCATGTGCGCACGGCAGCATCGACGTCGATCCCACCGGCGATGCCGACGAGACGGCCTCCCGGACGTGGACGAGGTGCTCATTCACTTCACTAGCCCGCGGAGTTTCGACACCGACGGCGATGGAGCGATGGACTTCGCCGAGGTCGAACTCGCGCGGCTTCGCCCCGACCTGGGATTCAATCCGCTTGTGCCCGTCTCGGTGATGGCGAATGTCCAACCGGCATCAGCCCGACGAACCGATGGCTATACAAACGAGTACCGCCTCTTTGATCGCGATGGCGACTTCCTCTACGACCCATTTGAAGAGATGATGGGGTGGGATACCACCACTCGTGACCAGAACGGCAACGCCATTCCGGACTTCATCGAGTGGGCTCGCGGATTCGATCCAACCATCACGGTGCCTTTGCCTGGCGGACTCATCTCCATCTGAGACACCATCTCCGTCTGTATCCGGGAGCAGCGGTCAGAGCCGAGTATCTCTTCCCCGTAGTTGTCAAGCCCGTCACCGTCAAAGTCCTCATGCCCGTCATCGGTTCCGTCTCCGTCCGAATCCGGATTCAGCGGATCGCTGTTCATGAGCACCTCGTTCCCGTCGCTCACGCCGTCGTTGTCCGTGTCGTAGCGGTGCGGGTCCGTGCCCAGAAAGTTTTCCATGACGTCGCTGAGACCGTCGTAATCCGAGTCAGGCCCGGAGTTGTCTACCGGCGGTTTGCCCAAAGTCTCGGGTGTGGAAGTGGATGTCCGGTCCGAGCCGCAGCCCCCAGCGCTCGCTGTTGCTACCGCTGGGATCACCAACCTGCACTGTTATTCGGCAGGCTTCCTCGGGGGGCGGAGTTTGTCCCCGGTCACGGGCGTCGGTCGGGATCGATCTCCGCTCCCATTGTGAATCAATCCCCAGTTGCAGCGACTAATGTGCCGTCGTTGACGGCGATCAAACCCAATCAGCCGCCTCCGGTGCCGGCAGGTGTCGCCTTGTCTTGGTCGCGGCTTCGAGCCGAGCTAGTCGTCTTTCTCACAGTACCCGTCGGCTTCGCGGATAACTCCCCAGCACGTGCATCTCCCGGCAATGCCGCCGCGCCAGCCGGATCGCCCGCGCCATCGCCTCATCGCTCTCGTGCCCCTCGGCATCGATGAAAAACGTGTACTGCCAGTTCCGCCGGCCACCCGGCCGCTTGTCGATGTGCGTCAGGTTGATCCCCGCACGCTGGAACACGCTCAGCACCGTCACCAGCGCCCCGGGCTTGTTCAGCGTGGCAAACATGATGCTCGTCTTGTCCTGCCCGCTGCGCTGGGCCTTCTGACGGCTGATCACGAAGAACCGCGTCAGGTTGTTCGGGTTGTCCTCGATCTTCGGGAACAGCACGTTCACGTCGTAGAGTTTCCCCGCCAGCGCGTTCCCCACCGCCGCGATCGGCGGTCCTTCCCGCCCGCTGCCCTTCACCTTCAGGCATTCCTCCGCCACCATCTGCACCGCGCGGCTGCTGCTCGCCACCGGCACCAGTTCCGCCTTCGGATACTGCGTCGCCAGCCACGTTCGGCACTGGCTGAACACCTCGGGCTTGCTGTAGATCCGCTCGATCCGGCTGGGCGAACAGTTGGCCATCAGCGCGTGATGCACCTCGATCTGCACCTCCGCATACACATGCACCTGCTCGCCGGCCGCGTGGGCCACCAGCGCGTCGAGCGTTTCGGTGATCCCGCCGTGGATCGAGTTTTCGATCGGCACGAGACCGTAATCCACATGCCCGCGCTGCACCTCGGTAAACACGCCCGCGATCTCGTGCAGATCCTCGAACGACACCGAACTGCCGAACTGCCGCGTGGCCGCGACGTGCGAAAACGACCCGGGCGGGCCGAGATAGCCGATCTTCAGCGGCTGTTCGAGCGCGAAACTCCCCGACATCAACTCGCGATACACCGCCTCGATCGTCCGCCCGGGCAGCGGCCCGCCATTGAGTTGCAGCACCTTCGCCAGCACCTCGGCCTCGCGATGCGGCGCATAGATCGGAATCCCATGCGACCGCTTGTACGAGCCCACCGTCACCACATGCTTCGACCGCTCATTGAGCAGCCGCACAATGCGGTGGTCGAGCGAATCAATCGCCTGCCGCAACGCGGCAAGATCGGGCACGCCGGCGCTCTTTGGCGTAGCGCCCTTCCGCGCGCGGCGTGCCGCAGGTGATGTATTCTGAGGCTTTCTCGATCGTGCGCGTGCCATGAACTCAAGGTTATCGGTTCGCAGCCAACGAAACGCGAGCGCGAGCGAGGCCCGAAGCCGCAAGTGCCTTGGCCTTCACGCACGATGCCCGCACAGCCCTACAGGCCTTTCCCGCACTCCGGGCACCGCGCCTCGCGCAGCCCGGTCAACGTGTACCCGCACACGCCGCAGCGGGTCGGGCCGCGATACCGTAACAGCCTCGTCCGCGCCAGCGGCCCCGCCAGCAGCGCATACACACCGGCTGCCGCGAGAAACGACCCGCCCTGCACCACGGCCGTCGGCCCATGGCGGTACAGCCCGTTGCACACGCGATCCACCGCCCGCGCGCTCCGAAACGGGCCCAATCGCTCCGACGTCACGATCCACCCCTGCACCTCGCCGCCCAGTCAGTTCACGCCGAATCTCAGGAATCCCTGCTGGATCGACCAATACCACGGCTGCAACACCGCCTGGCACGCCGCCATCACCACCACCGCCACCACCAGCCGAACCATCATCGCCCGCGTCCTCACCCGCCGCGGCATCACCGTTCACCCCCGCAGCACGCACACGCCAGTTGACCCGAAGCCTCCACGCCAATCGCGCGAAACTCGCCCCCGCATTTCCCGCACACCGTCGCCCGCAAGCGCAGCGGTCCTCGTCCGACGCGATGCATCACCAGCAGTCCCAGCGCCGCCGGTCCTCCATACGCCCCCAGCGCCGCCACGCCATCCGACGCCCAGTGCACCCACCTCGGATGCCGCTGATAGTTGAACCCCGCGACCTGCCCGCCCAGGTCGCCCTTGGGGTCCATGATGCCGATCAGTTCAGCCACGCGAAAGCACTCGCGCTTCACGATCACCCACGGCCACCAGCACGCAGAGGTCAGCGCGACAAACACCAACAGACCCGCCAACACGCCCAGGGCCATCCGCGCGCTCGTCCTCACCCTCCGCCAGCGCATGAAACACCTCTTAGTCGCGTTGGACTTGCCGTCCTTCCCTCCCTCCGTTGATCACGCCTCCACCAGCCCCTTGAACCCGCCGCAACTCATCTTCTGCATGTCAAACGGCATCTTCTTCGGGTCCATCAGCGCCACCAGCCGGGGATCCTTCATCACCTTCTTGTTCACCGCGTCGCGATGCGCCTTGGACTTGTACCGGATGTACGAAAAGCACACCACCTCGGTCTTCTTGGCCTTCGTCAGCGTCGGGAAGGGCAGGCCCCACTTGGTGTCCAGGTCGTCGCCGATGCACTCGCGATAGTCGAGCGCCCCGTGCGACATCCACACCGCGCAACCCACCTTGGCCATCTTGGTGTACGCCTTCATCTTCGCCTTGGGCACCAGAAACACGAACCCATCAACATACGACATGACCTGCTCCTTGAACCCCCGAACGCCAGCATACCACGTTCGCCACTCCGCCACTCCGCCACTCCGCCACTCCGCCACTCGACCACTTGACCACTTCCGCCCCCGCCGCTCCAGCCGCCAACCATCCCCTGCCGATATATACGCCAGGTCATCCTGCGCCCTTACCGGTAGATACCCATGCCTGCACGCACCCGTTCTCGCTTCCTCCTTTCCTGTGCCGCCGCCGTGGGCACACTGCTCACGCCCGCGCACGCCGCCCCGGCTCAGCCCGGTCGGAACCTCGACCGCCAGATCGAGGCCCTCGTCGCCCGCACCAAACTCGGGCCCGTGCAGGTCGGCGTCAGCGTCGTCGATTGCACCACCGGCGACACCATCGCCGGCCACAACCCCAAAACCCCCCTCATCCCCGCCTCCAACATGAAACTCCTCTCCAGCGGCACCGCGCTGCTGGTTCTGGGCAAGGACTTCCAGTTCGCCACCACTCTCTCGCTCGATGGCGACCGACTCATCGTCACCGGTTCGGGCGACCCCGGCTTCGCCGAGCCCGATCTGCTCAAGGCCATGAAACTCAGCGTCGGCGGCTTGCTCGATCGCCTCGTCGAATCCGTCACCGCGGCCAAGCCGTCAGACTTCACCGGCATCCGCGAAGTCGTCATCGACGACCGCGTCTTCGACCGCGAAGCCATCCACCCCACCTGGCCCACCGATCAGTTGCATCGCTGGTACTGCGCCCCCGTCAGCGGGCTCAACTTCCACGCCAACATCCTCAACGTCTACCCCGTCGCCGGCGACCGCCCCGGCCCCGCGCCAGCCCCCCGAATCGAGCCCTCGGCCTCATGGATTGAAGTCGTCAACCAGGTGCAGACCGTCTCCACCGGCTCGACGGCGATCGGCGCGGTCCGCGAGAACCCCCTCCGCTTCAAGATCACCGGCACCATCCGCGCCACGCCCATCGAGCCCATCGATGTCACCGTCGCCGACCCCGCCGTGCTCTTTGGCCGTTTGCTGGCCGACCGATTGAACGCAGCGGGGCTGGCCACGCCCGGCTCCGCGATTTCGTCCCGACTCGTCGAACCGGGCGAAGCGTTTGCCCAGGGCCGCCAAATGGCGGTTGTCCGCACGCCCATCACCACGGCCCTGAAACGCTGCAATGCCGACAGCCACAATCTTTATGCCGAAGCGTTTATCAAGCACGTCGGGCACGACGTGACCGGACAGCCCGGCTCATGGGGCAACGGCTCGACGGTCATCCGCATGCAGGTGGGCGAAAAGATTGGCCAGGAGACCGGCGCCATGGTCATCGCCGACGGCTCGGGCATGAGCCGCGAGAACCGCGTAACAGCCCATACGCTCGCCTCCTGGCTCTCGGCTCTCGCCCGCTCGCCTGTCGCTTCCGAGTTTGTCGAATCGCTCGCCAGGCCCGGCGAAGGCACGCTGGAGCGCCGCTTCGCTGGCCGCAAACTCGCTGGCCAAGTCCGCGCCAAGTCCGGCTACCTGCGAGGCGTGCAGTGCCTTTCCGGCTACGTCACCGACCCCGCTACAGGCCGCCGGGCGGCGTTCAGCATCCTCGTCAATAACATCACCAGCCAGACCCCCGCAGGCAAGGTGAAAGAGTTCCACGAGGAAGTCGTGGAACTGGTGGACCAGTGGCTTTCGCGCGGTGCACCAGGTGAGCACCTGGGCGGGTGAGCGGAGTTTCGCAACCCCACCGAAACGAACCAATGGGCAGAGCCGGACTTGAACACTGCGCGAATCTCGCGGGAATCACGCCCGTTTCAGATTCGGGCGGCAGCAAATCCGGCAACATTGGGGCTGGTTTTGACCCCCCGACGCCTCCGGCCCCCATCCCGGCCACCCCGGCCAAGCCCACCGATCCCCAGTTGGCGTCCGTGGTCGCGGCATGGCCCGACCTGCCCCCGGCGATCCGCGCGGGCGTGCTCGCGCTGGTGCAGGTGGCTGCCGATCAACGACATGGCGCCGCTCGCGCTGCACCGCGCATTCAGCATCGATGGGACATATCGAGCAGATGGCGGGTACTTTCCAGTCCCCAATCCCACCGAGCCCGAGCCCTGCGTGCCGCTCTACTTTGCGGGCATTGACACTTCAACGGGAGCGTACGTTCCTGTCGAAAACGACCTCGCCTTGCCGGCTCCCGGGCGCCCCTGGATCATCGGCCGCTCCCATGCCCAAAGACGCACAAATGTCGTCACTGACGCAAACGTCAATTCTGGGTACTCTGGAGTCGAACGATGAGCACGCGGACACCGTTGAATCGGAGCAGCACCGAGCGGGCGGAGCTGGAGCGTGTGGCGCGGCGGCCGAGCACGCCGCAGGCGCTGGCCAAGCGCTGCCGCGTTGTGCTGCTGGATGATCGTGAAAACCTGACCTACGCGGAGATCGGTGAGGAGGTTGGTATGCGTGAGCAGACCGTGCTCAAGTGGCGCAACCGGTTCCTGAAGCACCGCCTCGTCGGCCTGCGTGACGCGCCGCGTCCGGGCGTGAAGAAGAAGATCACCCGGGAGATGATCGCCGAGGTGGTCCGCAAGACGCTCCACGAGAAGCCCGCGGACGCCACGCACTGGAGTCTGCGGTCGATGGAGGCCGCCAGCGGCATCTCGCGTTCGAGCGTGAACACGATCTGGAAGGCGTTCAACCTTCAGCCGCATCGGGCCCTGACGTTCAAGCTCTCGACCGACCCGAACTTCGTCGAAAAGACGCGGGACATCGTGGGCTTGTACATGAGCCCGCCGGAGAACGCCGTGGTGATCTGCTGCGACGAGAAGAGCCAGATGCAGGCGCTGGACCGCACGCAGCCGCTGCTGCCGCTGCGGGCCGGCACGCCCGAGCGTCGCACGCACGACTATCACCGCCACGGCACCAGCAGCCTGTTCGCCGGGCTGATGGTGAAGACCGGACTGGTGATCGGCGCGTGCCACCGGCGGCACCGGCACCAGGAGTTCATCAAGTTCCTCCACACCATCGACGAGGTGGTGAAGGCCACCGAGCCCGACGGCACGGCGGTGCACATCGTGCTGGACAACTACGCGACGCACAAGACCCCGGCCGTCAAACGCTGGCTGGCCAAACGACCCGAATACCACCTGCACTTCACGCCGACCAGCGCCAGCTGGCTCAATCAGGTCGAGCGGGTCTTCGCGGACCTGACCGAAAAGCAACTCCGCCGCGGCGTGTTCACCAGCGTCGCAGCGCTAGAACAGTCCGCCCTGGACTACCTCGACGCCCGCAACGATAACGCCAAACCCTTCGCCTGGACCGCCGACGCCAACACCATCCTCGGCCGCGTCGCCAAGAATCGTGCGGCTATCTCGCGGTCAGGACACTAGGCTGACCCCATGGCGTGGCTCTGGCCCACCATCCTTGCGGCGGAGTTTGGCCTGCGGCTGCTGCTGGCGTTGCATGTGATCATGCGCCGGCGGCCGGTGCCGGTGACGATGGCGTGGATTCTGCTGTTGCTGCTGGTGCCCTTGGCGGGCACGGTGCTGTATGCGCTGGTGGGTGAGAATCGGCTGGGTTCGCGGCGGGCGGCGAAGCACATTGAACTGACGACGCACATCGAGCAGCGAGCCGTGGGGCTTTGGCGGGAGCGGCACAGCGAGTGGACGGCTGATGACCAGGCGGAGGCGCACCTGGCGGCGCTGGGGACGCGCGTGGGCGGGATGCCGCCGCTGAAGGGGAACAGTTTGGAACTGATCGGCTCGACGGCGGACTTTCTGTCACGGCTGGTAGCGGACATTGACCGTGCGGCGTCGCACTGCCACTTGCTTTTTTACATCTGGACGGATGACGCGGAGGCGGATGCGGTGGCGCGGGCCCTGGTGCGGGCGGCCAAACGCGGCGTGACGTGCCGGGTGCTGGTGGATGGCGTGGGCTCACGGGATTTTCTGGGCGGCCCGGCGGCGACGTCGATGGCGGAGGCGGGCGTGAAGGTGGTCGAGGCGCTGCCGGTACGGACGTGGCGGCTGCTGCTGGCGCGGGTGGACCTGCGGAACCATCGCAAGATTGCGGTGATCGATGGGGCGGTGGCGTATACGGGGAGCCACAACCTGTGCGCGTCGCGGTATCCGGATACTTGGCTGCGACGCGGGGGCGAGTGGATCGACGCGACGGTGCGGGTGCGCGGGCCAGCGGTGCAGGCGCTGCAGACGGTGTTTCTGCGAGACTGGCTGCTGGATAGCGAGGAGGAGATCGAGGAACTGGAGCCGTACTTGGTGGTCAGCCCGGCGGCGAGCGTGAGCGACGTGGGTGAAGGCGGGGACAAGGCCGGTGGCGGGCACGGGTGCGTGGTGCACGTGATTCCATCGGGGCCCGGGCCGCAGCCGGAGGCGATTCATCACGCCCTGCTGACGATGCTGTATGGCGCGTCGGAAGAGATCCTGATGACGACGCCGTACTTCGTGCCCGATGAGGCGATGAAGACGGCGCTGATCGTGGCGGCGCAGCGGGGCGTGGCGGTGACGCTGGTGCTGCCGGAGCGGTCGGACATGCTGGTGGTGGGTGCGGCGGCGCGATCGCACTATGAGGATTTGATGCTGGCGGGGGTGCGGATCAGGCACTACACCGCCGGGCTGCTGCACAGCAAGACGATCACGGTGGACCGGCGGATCGGGCTGATCACGTCGGTGAACTTTGACATCCGGAGTTTTTTCCTGAACTTCGAGTGCTCGCTGTTCATCTACGACGACGACTTTGCCAGCCAGATGCGGTTTTTGCAGACGAGTTACATGGGGGCGGGGGTATCGAAGGAACTGCACCTGGACGAATGGCGGCATCGGCCGCTGCGGCAGCGGTTTGTGCAGAACGTGGCGCAGTTGGCGGGGCCGTTGCTGTAGATTGTCGCCAGAAATCGGGGTGAACTTGGCAGCAAGCCGCACTGGCGAGCCCGCCGAGCCGGGCACGCCAGTGGCACGCGGGCTACAGGCGGCGCAGCACGGCGCGCACGGGGCTACCGTCGAAGCCCATGAGTTTGAGCGGTGCGGCGGACAGGTCGTAGACGCCCGGCGGGACGCCATCGAGCACCAGGCCCTCGATGATCGCCATGTCATGGCGGGCGCAGGCGGCGTGGGCGGGGAGGTCTTTGGAGGTCATGAGGTCGACGCTGGGCGTATCGACGCCCAGGGTAATGACGCCCCGCGCGGCAAGGGCGTCGATGAGTTCGGGGGCGAGCGCGGCGAAGTCATCGTTCCAGCCGGTGGCGTCGCGTGAGGCGGTGCCTTCGAACGTGCCCGTGCGGATGAGCACGCGTGACTGGTGGATCGACGCGAGCCCACCCCCCGGTTGGCCTTGGGGGCCGAGGAGGTCGCTGATGCCGACGCGGGTGCCGCGGGTGGCGCGGGTGGCGCGGGCGTGAATGACTTGGCAGGGACCAATGTAGTGCTGGAGGCGCTGCTCGCCGACGCTGCGGCCTGAGGCGGCGTAGTGGTTGGGCCCATCGGCGTGGCTGCCCAGGTGGACGGTGGAGCGCAGGGTCGAGAGCGTGACGGAATCGCCCTTTGACAGTTCGCAGAGCACCTCCCGCGAGAGTGGCGTATCGCCCGGCCACACGCGTGTGTCGGGGGAGAGGGGCGGGGAGATGTCGATGAGAGGGGATGTGTCGTCGTGCGGGGTGTTTGCGTGCCCGGCGCTCGTGCCGGTGCCCGGCCTGCGGGCGAGCCAGGCCTCCGCGGCCTTTCGCACGCCCTCGCGCCACGCTTCGTCGGTGGGAAAGGTCGCTTCCGGGGGCACTGACGCGATGACCGCGTCGTACAGCGCATCGAGGGCACGCCCTCGCGCTCGCGCCTCGGCATAGGGCACGGTCGCAAAACTCACAAGGTGATACAACGGCTCGCACCGATCCGGGAAGAGCGCGTGCAGCGCCTGCTCGACTTTCTTGCGGTAGCGGAACGCCGGGGAGCCGACCTTGTCGCGCATCTCGATGAAGTTGTCGAGTGCCATGTCGGCGATGGCATCGGCGTGGGGCTTGCGGGCGTGCTGAAAGGCGTCGAGCGCGGCGCGGGTATCGCCCAGGGTGCCGCCCCCTCCACTCCCCCGCGCGTCGGCACCGTGGGCGTTGAGCGTGTCGACCAAGGCGACGCAGTCCTCGAAGGCGCAGTTCATGCCCTGGCCAAAGAAGGGCACAATCGCGTGGGCGGCATCGCCCAACAGCGCCACGCGGCCCTGATACTGCCAGGGGAAGCAGCGCACCGTCACGAGCGAACTCGCGGGGTTGGCGCGGAAGTCGCGGGCCAGGGTGGGCATCAGCGGGACCGCATCGGCGTAGTGCTTGGTGAAGTAGTCCAGCACTTCAGCGTCGGTGGGCTGGCTGTTCAGGCCGAGTTCGCCGGGGGCCCCGTCCATGGGCCAGAAGAGGGTGCAGGTGAAACTGCGGTCGCGATTGGGAAGGGCGATCATCATCGCGCCGCCGCGCGGCCAGATGTGCAGCGCGGCGGGGTCGAGCGCGAACTCGCCCGCGGGGGTGGGCGGAATGTGCAGTTCCTTGTAGCCGTGACCGAGGTACGACTGGCTGTAATCGAAGCGGTCGGTGCGTTGGAGGGTGCCGCGCACGGGGGAGAACGCGCCATCGGCGGCGAGGATCAGATCGGCCTCGACGCGTTGCGTGGCCGCGCCGGGCGCGGGCAGGCCGCCACGCTCGACGGTCGCGAAAGCCGCGGCGGGCCGAGCGGAGTGGGGATCAACATCGATGCAGCACTGGTTGAATTGCATCTCGACGAGGGGCATCTCGGCGGCGGCGTGCAGGAGGGTGAGGTTGAGCCCGCCGCGGGAGACGGAGTTGATGGCGTCGGCGGGGTTGGCCGAATAGGGCTGAAAAGCGAGGGGCGAGGTGCCGGCGGGTCCCGTGGGGGACGGGGGGTGGATCATGCGGCCGCGCATGGGGAGGGCGTCGCTGGACATGACCCGTGCGACGAGCCCTGCTCGGGCCAAGGCCGCGATGCCACGGGCGGAGAGGGCGAGGTTGATGGAGCGGCCGCCGACGTAGCCCGCGGCACGGGGGTCTGGACGGCGCTCGTAGAGGGCGACGCGGAAGCCCTGTTTGGCAAGCAGCACGGCCAGCAGCGAGCCGGCGAGGCCGGCGCCGACGATGAGGATTCGAGGAGCGTTCTGGGCGTGTGGCACGAGCGACCTCCGCGCGGAGCATACGCGAGGGTCGCGCAAGCGTCCCGTCCGGGCCATCGGTTCGCTATGCTCTGGCCATGCAGGTCTCACGACGTGTTGCGGCGCTCAAGCCATCCTCGACCATCGCGGTGATGAACACGGCGGCGGCGCTCCGCGCCAAGGGCGTAGACGTGCTCTCCTTTGCTGCGGGCGAGCCGGATTTTGATACGCCCGCTGTCGTGAAGGAGTCAGCGATCGAGGCGATGCGGGCGGGGCAGACCAAGTACATGCCCACGCCGGGCGACCCCGCGACGCGGAAACTGATCGCGGAGAAACTGACGCGCGAGAACGGCATCCCGAGCGTGACGGCCGACCATGTGGTGATTTCGGCGGGCGGGAAAAACTCGATCTATCTGGTCTTTCAGGCACTCTTGGATACGGCGGCGGCGGGGGAGAAGCCGTGGGAGGTGATCCTGCCGGTGCCGGGCTGGGTGTCGTACGCGCCGATCGCGGAGATGTCGGGCGGTCGCGTGGTGGAAGTCGAGACGAATCCGGGCTCGAACTTCAAGATCACGCCGGCGCAACTGGAACGGACGATCACGCCGCGGAGTCGCATTTTGGTGATGAACAGCCCGAGCAACCCGTGCGCGACGATGTATACGCCCGACGAACTGAAAGCGCTCGCGGCGGTCGTCGAGCGTGCCGCCGCGACCATGGCGCCGGACCTGTGCATCGTGTCAGATGAGATATACGAGAAGATTATCTACGGCGGGGTGCCGCACGCGTCGATCGGGGCGCTCCCGGGCGTGGCGGAGCGGACGATCACGATCAACGGGCTGAGCAAGGCGTTTGCGATGACGGGCTGGCGCGTGGGGTATGCGGCGGGATCCGGGGATTTCGGCCTGAAGATCGCGCAGGCGCTGGCCAAACTTCAGGGGCAGATCACCACCTGCCTGCCGGCGTTCATTTATCCCGCGATTCGCACGGCCCTGACGTCGTGCGCGGCCGATGTCGAGCGGATGCGTCTGGCGTTTGCGTCTCGCGCCGAACTGATTCATGGGCTGATGCGCGACTTGCCCGGGATGCCCTGCGTGAAGCCGACGGGTGCGTTCTATGTCTTTCCGGACATCGCGGCGCACCTGGGCAAGACCTCTTCGGGTGGGAAGAAACTCGATTCCGCGGCGGCGTTTGCCGGGGCGTTGCTCGACGAGCAGCGGATGGCGATCGTGCCGGGCGAGGACTTTGGCGGGTGCGGCGCGCACCATGTGCGACTGAGTTTCGCGTGCTCGGACGATCAGATTCGCGAGGGCGTCACGCGGCTGGCGGCGTTCTTGCGTGGGCTGAAGGGGTAGAGCGCGCGCTCAGCGCGTCGCCATCTGGCGTGCTAACGCAATCGCCTCGATCATCGATGACGCATCGGCCTTGCCCTGGCCCGATATGTCAAACGCGGTGCCGTGCGCGGGCGAGGTGCGGATGACCGCTCGGCCCGCGTGGCGCAGGCCGACGGTCACGTTCACCGCCTTGGCGCGATCGACCAGTTTGACCGGGATCAGGCCTTGGTCATGGTACATCGCGACGACGAGGTCATAACGCCCCTTCACGGCGTCCAGAAACACGGCATCGCCCGGCCATGGGCCGGTCGCGTCGATCCCCGCGGCCCGCGCCCGGGCGATCGCTGGGGCGATGATGGCCACGTCTTCTGTGCCGAACATGCCGCCTTCGCCCGCGTGCGGGTTTAGACCGGCGACCGCGACGCGCGGGCTCCCGGCGTGTGCATTCAGGCCCATCTCGCGGCATGCCCGGGCACCCAGATCAATCGCATCAAAGATGCGCTCTGCCGTCAGCAAACCCGGCACCCGCGCCAACGGCACATGGATCGTCACGAGGATCACGCGGAGTGTCGGGCCGACGAACATCATCGCGCTTCGCGGGCTTGCGAAGCGATCGGCGAGTAACTCGGTGTGACCGGGGAAGGAAGCCGCGCTGTCGCCCCCCTCCCCAGCCAGTTTCCACGCTTCCTTGGCGATGGGTGCCGTGACGATGGCCGACGCGCGCCACGGGTCGCCTGCGGGCCGCTTGACGGCGTCGATCGCGCGCTCAACCCAGCCGAACGAGGCACGGCCAGCCAGCGCATCGGGCCCGCGCGCGGGCGCTCGCCTCGGCGCGACGTCGCCTCGCCACGCGCCGTCGTCCACGACCACGATCTCACCCGCACGCGGCGATTGGGCACGATCATCCCCGGCACGAACCACGCGCCACGACTGGACGACTCTGCATGTCGCCGCGGCCTCGTGCAGCGCCTCGGCACGGCCAAACACGAGCCATGCCTCGCGCTCGCTCGCACGATCTCGTGCCGCGGCGGCTTTCGCGATAATCTCCGGCCCGATGCCGAGCGGATCACCCATCGAGATAGCCAGCGTGGTGGTCACGCCGAAGGGTATCGGCGAAACAGCCCGGCTACGCTCGCGCGTGTCCGATCCGACGATCACCTCCAACTTGCCGCTGCCCCCCGCCGCCACTCCCCCCGCATCCGCGCCCGACCTGTGGCACCCCCGTGCCATCCGCACCGAGCGCCTCACGCTTCGCCCCCTCGCGTCAGACGATCGCGCCGCGTTTCTTGAAGCCTTGGAAGCCAGCCTTGACCACCTTCGCCCGTGGATGCCCGCCCCGCGCGACTGGGGGATCGAGGGCGGTCTGCCCGCGTTCTTCGACCGCTCGATGGAACGCACTCGCACCAACCACGCTGCGGGCACGGGCGTGCGACTCTTTGCCTTTGCCGATGCCGGCGCGCTGGTCGGCTCGTTCAACCTGAACAACATCGTGCGTGGGGTCGGTCAGTTTGCTGATGCCGGGTGGTGGGTCGCGCTGCCCGCGGCGGGTCAGGGTTACGCCACCGAGGGCGTGAACGCGCTGATCGCGCTGGCCTTTCAACCCCTCCCCATTGGCCTCGGGTTGCACCGTGTCGCCGCCGGAATCATCCCCCGCAACACGAGAAGCCTGCGCGTTGCTGAAAAGTGCGGCATGCGCCGCGAGGGCCTGGCCCGCGGGCTGGTCAAGATCGCCGGCGAGTGGGAGGACCACTGGGTGTACGCCCGCACGGCCGACGACGCTGGCGTGTAACTCGCGCGGTCCTGTAGGCTGGTTCATGCTCGGTCGTTCTCTTTGCGCAAAGTTCGCGCGTGTTCCCATCTATGCGGGCGGGCTGATCTGGCCATTTCTATGCCCTGTCGTGCGCCGCCTCGGTCCGGGCACCGTACCGCCGATATCCTTCCCGCTCGGTCCCCACACCTGCAGGAGTCCGGTCATGAAGGGCGTTATTCTCGCCGGCGGTCTAGGCACCCGGCTTCGGCCGCTGACCCTCGTCACCAACAAGCATCTTTTGCCGGTCTTCGACAAGCCGATGATCTATTACCCCATCCAGGCGCTGGTGAACGCCGGGATCAACGAGGTGCTGGTCGTCACCGGCGGCGAGCACGCGGGCGACTTCCTCAAACTGCTGAAGAACGGGAAGCAACTGGGCTTGAAGCACCTCGAGTTCGCCTACCAGGAGGGCGAGGGCGGCATCGCCGATGCGCTCAAACTCGCCGAGGACTTTGCCGACGGCGACAAGATCTGCGTGGTGCTGGGGGACAACATCATCCAGAACAACCTGCGCCGCGCGGCAGGCGACTTCTTCACCCAGCGCACCGGTGCCAAGGTGTTGCTGAAGGCCGTGGACGATCCGCAGCGCTTCGGCGTGGCGCGATTCGACGGCAACCCGCCCACAGCGAATGCGAGCGGCGTGGGGGGGCCACGGCCGAAAATCGTCGAGATCATCGAGAAGCCCGAGAATCCGCCCAGCAACTTCGCCGTCACCGGCATCTACTTCTACGACCCCGATGTGTTCGAGGTCTGCAAGACCCTCAAGCCCAGCCGCCGCGGGGAACTCGAGATCACCGACGTCAACAACTACTACCTGCAACGTGGCGACCTGTCCTATGAACTGCTCGACGGCTGGTGGACCGACGCCGGCACGTTTGAATCGCTCTTCCGGGCCGCGAAACTCGTGACCGAGGGCGGCGCGAATCTGCTCGACCCCGGCGCGACGCCCCCGCCCCCCCCACCGATGCCGATCGAGAACGCGCCGAAGGCAGCCCCCGCCGGAGCCCGCAAGTGACTTTCAGCGGCATCCGCATTGTGAACGCGCCCGTGGCCGAGGCCTTTCGCGCCGCGCAGGAAGCCGTTGAGCCCGTGCTGGTGCCGCAGACGTATCACGCAGACGACCGCGGCTGGTCGCTCATGAACCAGATGCAAGGCGTGATGTCGCCTCAGGGTCAGGTGAACTTTTCGGTCACCTATCCGGGCGTCATCAAGGCGTGGCACCGTCACGCCAAGCAGACGGACTTCTGGATCGGACTCACCGGCTCGCTGAAGGTCGGCGTGCACCGCGAGAAGGACGGCAAGTCCTGGATGGCCATCATCGGCGAGAAGCGTCCGGCGCTCGTGATCATTCCGCCCCCGCTCTGGCACGGCGTCGCTACCGTCGGTGATCAGCCGGGCGGACTGCTGTACTACGTCACCCACGCGTATGACCCGGCGGCACCGGACGAAGACCGCCGCGCGTTCGACTCCATCGCTGGCTTCCCGTGGGGAGTGCGGCACGGATGAGCGCCCCCTCGCTCAGTCCAACCGCGACTTCTTCCGCCACCGCCACGACCGATCTGCCCGCGGCGTGCTTCCCCCTCGCCGTGCTCGGCACCACCGGTCAACTCGGCTGGGCCCTCGGCCGCGCGTTGGGCGGTCCTCCGGGTGGTTCTTCGCGTGGTCCAGCGGTCCCCGCCGGTCCGGTCTCGTTCTTCCCCCGTGCCCAAGTCGATCTCTCGAAGCCCGACACGATCGACCACGCACTCTCCGGCCGCGGCTTCAAGACCATCATCGTCGCCGCCGCGTGGACCGACGTTGACGGCGCGGAAAAGGACGAAGCCGGCGCAAACGCGGTCAATGGCCACGCCATCGGCCACCTCGCGGCCCTCGCCCGTCGCGAGGGCGCGCTGCTGGTCAACTTCAGCACCGATTACATCTTTGACGGCCGCGGCACCAGCCCTTACGCCATCGACCACCCCGTTTCACCGATCAACGCCTATGGCCGCAGCAAGGCCATGGGTGAACGCTTGCTCCGCGAATCCGGCCCTCCCGCCTGCGAACACCTGCTGATCCGCACCAGTTGGGTCTACGCCCAGATGGGCAAGAACTTCGTCCGCACCATCGCCGCCGCGGCGGCCTCGCGCCCGTCCCTCCGCGTCGTCAACGACCAGCGCGGCCGGCCCACGTCGGCTGAGAATCTTGCCGCCGTGACGCTCACCTTGATCGCCAAGGGCGCGAGAGGGACGCTGCACGTCACCGACGGCGGCGAGTGCACCTGGTTCGATCTCGCCCGCGAAGTCGTCCGCCTCGCGGGCCTCAACACGCCCGTCGAGCCCTGCACCACCGCCGACTTCCCCCGCCCCGCCGCACGGCCGGCCTACAGCGTGCTCGATCTGCAGACCACCGAACGCCTCGTCGGTCACATGATGCCCTGGCAGCAGGCCCTCGCCCACGTCATGGCCACACGCCAACCCTGACAGGCAATTCGTCCTGCTTTGCTGCTTTCCCGCTTTCCGCTTTCCTGTTTTCTCCCCCTTCGATCCCTTCGCTCCTTCGTTGAACCTTCTTCTCTGGAACTCAACCATGGCCTTCACGAACATTCTCATCACCGGCGGCAGCGGGTTCATTGGCTCCAACCTCGTGCGGCACGTGCTGAAGACGCGACCGGGCACGCGGATCACCAATCTCGACCTGCTCACGTACTCCGGCAACCCGGAGAATCTCGCCGATCTCGCCAAGGAGCCGCGCTACCGCTTCGTGCGGGGAGATATCGGCGACGCCGCCGCCGTCGGACCCTTGCTGGCTGAGTGCGATGCGGTGATGCACCTCGCCGCGGAGAGTCATGTCGATCGCTCGATCCAGGACGCTGGCCCGTTCATCCGCACCAACGTCGGCGGCACCCAGGTCATCCTCGACGGCCTGCGCCGCCTGCAGGCCGAGAAAAAACCCGTGCCACGCCTGCTGCACGTCAGCACTGATGAGGTCTACGGCTCGCTTCCGCTCGATCAACCCGAACTGAAGTTCACGGAGGACACCCCGCTGGCCCCCAACAGCCCCTACGCCGCCAGCAAGTGCGCCAGCGACTGCCTGGTTCGCGCCTGGCACCACACGTTCCACCTCGATGTCGTCACCACACGCTGCTCCAACAACTTCGGACCCTACCAGTTTCCCGAAAAGGTCATCCCGCTGTTTGTCACCAACCTGCTTGAAGGCCAGCAGGTTCCGTTGTATGGCGACGGCCTGAACGTGCGCGATTGGCTCCACGTCGAGGATCACGCCGAGGCGCTGCTCGCCGTCGTTGAGCGCGGCCGCGCGGGCGAGGTCTACAACATCGGCGGGAACAACGAACGCTCCAACGTTGACCTCACGCACTCCATCCTCAAGGTGCTCGGCAAGGGCCCCGAGATGATTAAGCGCGTCGCCGACCGCCCGGGCCACGACCGCCGCTACGCCATCGACGCGACCAAGATCGAGCGCGAACTGAACTGGAAGCCGACGCGCTCGGCCTGGCCGCAGGCGCTCGAAGCCACCGTCGCGTGGTATCGCGACAACGCTTCGTGGTGGAAACGCGTGAAGTCGGGCGAGTATCGCACCTACTACAAGCAGCAGTACGGGGGTTAGTGCCATTGCTGGCCTGCACTTTTAAGTACGTTTTGGCTTCGTAGTATCCCCCATGAACCTTGCCGAGATTCAATCCCAGTTGCAGGCCCAGCGGCTCGATGCCTGGCTCGTCTACGACTTTCGCGGGTCCAACCAGGTCTTCGCACGGCTGTTCCCGAGCAACAAGAAGCGGCACCTCACGCGGCGGGTGTTTCTGATCGTGCCCGCGCGGGGTGAGCCGAAGATGCTCTTGAGTCCGCTTGATGCGCCCGGGCTGCGCGATATCGACGTGCCCAAGCAGTTCTTTGGCGGCTGGGCGGAGTTGCAGGCGGCACTGGGCGAGCATTTGCGGCCCGGCTGGCGGGCGGCGATGGAGTATGTGCCGGGCGGCGCGCTGCCCGTCATGAGCGTGGTGGACGCGGGGACCGTAGAAATGGTGCGGGCGCTGGGGGTGGAAGTGGTGTCGTCGGCGAACCTGGTGCAGGCGACGATCGCGCGGTGGGACGAGGCGGCGCTCGCGGATCACTTGAAGGTCTCGAAGATCGTCGATGGGATCAAAGACGATGCCTTCGCGCTCATCGGGCGCGAGGTGGCGGGAGGCCGAGCACCGACCGAGCGGCAAGTGCAGCAGTTCATTCTCGATCGTTTCAAGGCGGCGGGACTGGAGACGCCCGACCCACCGATCGTGGGGGCCAACGCGCACGCGGGCGACCCGCACTTTGAGGTGGCCGCCGAAGGGTCGAGCGCGATCCGGAAAGGCGACTGGGTGCTCATCGATCTGTGGGCCCGCACGCCCGGCGATCAGCACATCTATGCCGACATCACCTGGGTCGGTTTCGTGGGCCGCGCGGCGGACGTGCCCGCCAAGCACCGCGAGGTGTTCACCGTGGTGCGCGCCGCACGCGATGCCGCGGTGGACTTGGCGCAGGGCGTACACGCACGCGGGGAGCGGCTTCAAGGTTGGCAACTGGATGCCGCGGCTCGCGCGCCGGCCCTCGCGGCGGGGCTTGAGCGATTCCTCAAGCATCGCACGGGGCACAGTTTGTCGCCCGGGCCGTTGGTGCACGGCATGGGCGTGAACCTGGATTCGATCGAGACGCGCGACACCCGCGAGGTGATGCCGGGGCTCGGGTGGACCGTCGAGCCCGGGCTCTATCTGCCCGAGTTCGGGGTGCGGCTCGAGATCAACATGTTCTATCACCCGCAGCAGGGCCCGATCATCACGAGCGGGCGGCAGATGGAGATCATCTGCACGGGGTGAAGGGGCTGACGCGGGCGTCGGGCCTCTGCACACGGCGTGCCAACAGGCTGTTTTCCGCACGAATTCGCGGCGTACCCACCAAACATTGCGCGCAAAACCATCATTTCGCGTATACGCTCGCCGGCGCATGTGGGTGGGGGGCTCGGAGGGTCGCCGCGCGAGGGGCCCTAGCCGGGCGGTAATGGCCTTTCACGCGAAGCGCGCAATACGTATGCGATACCGCCCCCGCATGCGCGGGATGACTGGCTGGTGGTCGGCCGTTCGCACGGCCGCACGGTTACGCTCGCTGAGGTCGTGCGACCGGTTATCATCCGGCACCTCGCGAGCCCCAACCCCGGGTCGGCATTCCGCCGCCCACCGGGCTCGCCCTGAACGAAAGGACCATCCGTGGCCGCCAACTTCAATCAAGTCATCCTGATGGGCAACATGACGCGCGACATCGAAGTCCGCTTCACGCCCCAGAACACTGCCGTAGGAACATTCGCGCTGGCGATTAATCGGTCCTACACGCTGCAATCGGGCGAGAAGCGCGAGGAAGTGTCGTTCATTGATTGCGAGGCCTGGGGCAAGCAGGCGGAGATTCTCAAGCAGTACACCAGCAAGGGCAGCCCGCTGTTTGTCAGCGGCCGCCTGAAGCAGGACACCTGGGAAGACAAGAACGGCGGCGGCAAGCGCTCGAAGGTGAAAGTTGTGGTCGAGGATTTCAAGTTCATCGGCTCCAAGCAGGGCGGTGCCGGTGGGGGCGGCCCCGGTGGTGGTGCGGGCGGTGCCGGTGGTGGTGGCAACGAGTACGACCAGTCACCCGCGCCCCAGGTGCGGACCAATCGCCAGGCCCAGCCCGCTGCCGACGGCCCGCCGGCCATCGGTGAAGACGACATTCCCTTCTGATCCTGAATCGATCAGACTGCGCCGACCGAAACACTGACCGAACCCCCGCCCGGCGGGGTCCGTAACGGGCCCGCTGTGTCTGGTTCCGATCCTTCTCCTAGTGCCTAGTGCCCATTGCCTAGTGCCTAGTGCCTTTCTCCGGAGTTCCCATGCAGACTCTTCGTCTCGTCCTTGCCGCTGGCCTTTTTGCCGGCGTGGCCTCGCTCTCGCTCGGTCAGGAGAACGCGCCCAAGAGCGTCCCCATGACGCCCTTGGCCCCGCCGCCTGGCAAACCCGTTGAGCCCACCGCCCCGAAGGAGCCCTACAAGCCCGTGAGTTTGGGCGATGAGAAGGACGCCGCCAAGATTCTGGAAAAGGCCAAGACCGCCGCGCTCGCGGTGCGCGACGTGACCGCGACGATCGAAGCCTGGGCCAAGGCCGGCGCGGAAGAGACGCCGCCCAACGAGCCGCGCGTCAAGGGCCACATCATCGCGACGTTCAAGAAGGGCGCGCCCTTCCCCCTGGGCCTGTGGCGCATCGAGCGGTCGGCGAAGGGTGACGACAAGGCCCCCCAGCCGGTGTTTTCGTTTGACGGCGCGAACATGCTCGCGCTCGATCACGCCAAGAAGGAACTCCGCCAGACCCCCCCGGCCATGGGCTTCGCCGTGCCCGATGGCGAGGAGCAGATGCTGCTGCCCATGTGGTACTTCGAGCAGCGGATGGACATGCTCGCCATGCTCAAGCCGACGGTGAAGGAGCAGGCGTTCAATGGCGACATCGAACTCGACGGCGTGAAGTGCGCCCTGGTCAAGCAGGTCCGGGAAGCCACGCTGCCGGATGAAGGCGATGACGAAGACGAACCGCCCGCCGACAAAGACGGGAAGAAAGCCGAGAAGAAGCCCCGCATGGTCATCGAGCAGACCATCGTGGCCCTGGCGCGCACCGATTCGCTCCCCCGTCGCATGGAGCGCTCGGTCTCGATCAAGGATGCCGAGGGCGAGCAGGTGATGCAGCAGATGACGCAGGTGATGACGGGCGTGAAGGCCAACACCGACCCGGCGAAGGCCGCGTTTGAGATCAAACTGCCCGAGGGCTACGCGCTGAAGAAGATCGAGCCGGGCGAAGGTGCCGAGCCGGGCCTGGCGTTCAAGGAAGGCGATCAGGCCCCCGACTTTGCGCTCAAGGATGCGGCGGGCACCGATTACAGCCTCGCCAGCCTCAAGGGCAAAGTCGTACTGATGGACTTCTGGGCGACGTGGTGCGGCCCGTGCATCGCGGCCATGCCCTCCATCCAGAAGATCCACGAGCACTTCGCGGGCAAGCCCGTGGCCATCCTGGGCGTGAACACCTGGGAGCGCAAGGCGGGCGCGGGTCCCGCCTTCATGGAAAAGAAGAAGTTCACCTACCCCTGCCTGCTGGCGGGCGATGAACTCGCCACCAAGTATGGCATCTCGGGCATCCCCACGCTCATCGTCTTCGACGGCGCGGGCAAGATCCTCCACACGGGGGTGGGCTTCGGGCCCGACGAGGAAAAGCACCTCATCGAGGTCATCGAGGCGGCCCTCGCCAAGAAGTAATACGCTCCGATCATGGCCACGGCCGAGGCCGGTTCGTTTGCGCTCATCACACCCCTGAGCGAGGTGCCCGCGATCGCTGCGCGCACGGCGAGCCTGCTCCGCGAACTCGGGCCCCGCAACGTTGGCCAGTTGCTCGCCTACTTGCCCATGCGCCACGAGCGTCTGGAGGCCGAGTCGAGCATTGCGGAACTGGTCGCCGGGCGAATCGGCTCGGCCCGCGGCACGGTCTCTGCCACGCGCGTCGTGCGGGGGCGTGCGCCGAGGTTTGAAGCCGTGCTGATGGACGAAACCGGCCGCCTCGACCTGGCGTTCTTCAACCAGGCGTACCTCCACCAGCGGATTCACCCGGGTGATCGGCTCCGCGTGCAGGGCAAAGTCGCCACGCGTGGTGGCGGGCCGCAACTGGTGAACCCCAAGTGGGAAGTGCTCAAGCCCGATGGCGAAGAGCCCATCGAGCATGATGAGCGCCTCCGCCCGGTCTACCCGGCCAGCGAAGGCATCCCCTCGCGCGTGATCGAGAAGGCCATCTCCGCGATTCTGCCCGCCGCGGCCCAGATCGAGGACCATCTGCCCGAGGCGTTCCGGCGCGAGCGCGAGATGCCGCTGCTTTCCGAGGCGTACCGGCTGATCCACGCGCCCGAAGACGAAACGCAGGTCGCCGCGGCACGCCGCCGGCTGGCGTTCGATGAACTCCTGCTGTTGCAACTGGGCATGGCCCTCAAACGTCGCGAGCGAGGCGGCGCGGGCCAGGCCGCCGCCCTGCCCTGGACGCAAGCCATCGATCGCCGCATCCGTGCCCGGTTCCCGTTCGCGCTCACCGATGCGCAGGACGAAGTCGTGCGCGAGGTCGTCGCCGACCTGCAACGCGACACGCCTGCGAACCGGCTCATTCAGGGCGATGTGGGGTCGGGCAAGACGGCGGTCGCCCTGTACGCGATGCTTGTGGCCGTTGCCGCCGGCCATCAGGGCGCGATCATGGCCCCGACCGAACTGCTGGCCGAGCAGCACGCCCAGAGCATCGGCGCGATGCTCAAGGGCAGCGACGTGCGGATCGCGCTCCTCACCGGCTCGGCGGGCGAAACGCGGCGCCGCGACATCGCCGAGGGGTTGGAAGCGGGCACCATCGACATCGCCATCGGCACCCACGCGCTGCTCACCGAGCGCGTGCGGTTCAAGTCCCTCGCGGTGGCCGTCATCGATGAGCAGCACCGCTTCGGCGTGCACCAGCGCTCGAAGTTGCGGGCCAAGGGTGAACGGTCGAGTGACCAGCCCGCCCCCCCCCCCCCAACCGAGTCGCGCGCGATGCAGAGCAGGCTTGACGCTCGCGCGGCTCGAACACCAAGCGGGGCAACCGCATCGTCACCGGCATCGTCCCCTGCCGCCCCACATATGCTCGTGATGACCGCGACGCCCATTCCGCGCACGCTCGCGATGACGCTTTTCGGCGACCTCGACGTCTCCACCATCACCGGGCTTCCCCCGGGCCGGAAGCCCGTGAAAACGCGCGTCGTCGGGCCGGACGCCGCGGGCGAGGTTTACACCTGGCTCGCGGGCAAACTGAAAAAGGGCGAGCAGGCGTACATCGTGGCGCCCACGATCGACCCCACCGAAGCCGTCGTCGGGACCGACGCCCTGGCCAGCGTGCGTGAGATCAAGGAACGCCTTGAACGCGGGCCACTCGCCGGCTTCACGCTCGATGAGATGCACGGCCAGCAGTCACCCGACACCCGTGCCGAGATCATGAACCGCTTCCGCGCGGGGACCATCGACGCGCTCGTCGCCACGACGGTCATCGAGGTCGGCGTTGACGTGCCCAATGCGAGCGTGATGATTGTCGAACACGCCGAGCGCTTCGGGCTTGCCCAACTCCATCAGTTGCGCGGCCGGGTCGGCCGTGGCCAACGCGCCTCCGCCTGCGTGCTCATCGGCCACCCCACCACCGACGACGCCGCGGCGCGCCTGAGCGTCATGGCCCAGACGCACGACGGCTTTATCCTCGCCCAGAAAGACCTCGAAATCCGCGGCTTCGGTGATGTTCTGGGCATTCGCCAATCCGGCATGCCCCCGTTCCGTATCGCCGAGTTGCCACGCGATCTGGACCTGCTCACGCTGGCCCGGCATGACGCGTTCGCCTGGGTCGAGCGCTCGCCAAGCCTGTCGAAACCGGAGGAGCTGTTGCTGCGGCGACGGCTGGAGAAGGCACACGGGCAGTGGCTTGATCTGGCAGGGGCGTAGGACACATAGCACACACACGAACGACTTCTCGCTTCAGTGAAGTTGGGTGTGAGCCGATGGCCTTACTCGTCTGTCGCTGATCGCCGACCGCGAACCGATCGGCGTGTCGAGAACGGCTTCTTTCCATCGCGACTGCGACAGGAGTTTCGGACACGAGGGTCAATCGCTTGGCGTGGCCGCTACCATCCGCATTGATGGACGACCTCAATGCCCTGCCCCTGAACGATCTCTATCGCTACCTCGCGCGCGAGGGATGGGTCACGCGGCTGATCGAACTCGCCCGTGATGAAGACCTGGGGCCGAACTGGAAACTCGCGGGCGGCGATGTCACCAGCCAGGCCCTTGTGCTCTCGACGGCACGGGCCCGCGGGTTCATCGTGGCCCGCACCGGGGGCGTGATCTCGGGCCTGGCGCTCGTGCCGGAGATTCTGCACGAGTTCCGCGTGGATGCGGACTTTGTCCCCGCCAAGGGCATCAGCGACGGCGTCCGCGTGGAAGCCGGCACGTCGGTCGGCACGGTCGTCGGCAGCCAGCGCGGCATATTGGGTGCCGAGCGGGCGATACTCAACTTCATGGGTCGGCTGAGCGGCATCGCGACGCGCACGGGCGAGTTTGTCGCGCTGGTGGCGGCTGTGGGCGGACGCGCGGGTGTGTATGACACGCGTAAAACCACTCCCGGCCTGCGCGTGTTGGAGAAGTACGCCGTGCGCTGCGGCGGCGGAAAACTGCACCGACTAGGTCTTTATGACGCGGCCCTCATCAAAGACAACCACCTCGCGGGCGTGTCGCTCGAAGATCTGCCGCGCGTGGTGGAGCGTGCCGCGAAGGCGGCCAAGGACGAGGCCCCGCGAGAAGGCCTGCGGTTCATCGAGCTCGAAGTCGATTCGATCGACCAGTTCAAGCGGCTGCTGGAAGCCGGGACGCTTGGTGGCGGTGGGCCGGCCAATGTGGGCATCGTGCTGCTGGACAACTTCGATCCGGGGCAGTTGGCCGAAGCGGTGCGGCTGCGCGACGCGGCGAACGTGAAGGTGCAACTGGAAGCCTCGGGCGGCGTCTCGCGCGAGAACATCGGTGCGATCGCGGTCACGGGGGTCGATCGCATCAGTTTGGGCACGCTGACGCACGGCGCAACGTGGCTGGATATCGCGCTGGACGTGGAAGGCGAAGTGCGGGCGTGAGCGTTCGCGGCTGATGAGGAACGAATCGCCGTGGGGCAGGAGACGCGCATGATTGCGGGAGCCGAGACGGTCGCACGGGCACGGGCAGGCATCGCTGTACGCGGACGACGCGCCGGAAGCAGGGCGTGGTGCGGATTGCTCGCGGGCGCGCTGGCTCTATTCGTCGCTGCGCCTGCCGTCGCGCAGATCGGGCTACCGAAGCCCAAGCCCAAGGAAGAGACGGGCCCGGTGATCGAGGTGAAGCCCAGGCCGGGCGAGGTACGGGCGACGTTTCTGAAGCCCGACGATGGCGATGCGCTCGCGCCCGCGAAGATCGCCGAGACGATGAAGCGACTGCGCGACCTGGGCATGAATGCCGTGTATGTGACGGCATGGGACCGGGGCTACCCGTGTTTCCCCAGCGCCGTGATGGAGAAGACGACGAACGTGTCGGCTTCACCCACTTTGGCGAATGGCCGTGATCTGCTTGGCGAGGCGCTGGCCCACGCGCACCGCAACGGGATGCTGCTCATCGCCAGTTTCGATGGCGGTCTGGCCGCTTCGCCCGCAACCGCTGATCACGCGCTCCGCAAGACCAAGCCCGAATGGCTGCTGAAGGACGGCAAGGGCAACACCGCCGCCGCCGGCCACGCCTGGCTCAATCCACTGGTGCCCGAAGCCCGCACGTTCATCACCGACGTGATCCTCGAAGTCATCGAGCGCTACGACCTCGACGGCATCCACCTGAGCGAGCGCTTCTTCTGGCCCGACGCTTCGCTGGGTTACGACGAAGCCACGCGCGTGCTCTACGCCAAAGAAACCGGTGGCCAGGCCCTGCCTGCCGACCCGCGCGACCCGGGCTTTGTGCGCTGGCGGGCGGCCAAGTCGGTGGCGTTTCTCCGGGAACTCGCTGGGGCGATCAAGAACAAGCGCCCGGGCCTCATCGTCTCCCTCGCGGCACCCACCGACAAGCCCACGCTTGAATCCGGCCTGGCCGATTGGCCCGCGCTCGCGCGGCTCAACATCATGGACGAGTTCGTCGTGCAGTGCCATCGTGGCGATTTCGCCGCGTTTCAAACCGCGTGGGCCGACGCGATGAAGCCCATCGCCGGTCGGCGGGCTGAATGCGTGGTCTCCATTCGCGCTGCGGGGGGGGCGGGCGGCGGCACCGGCAGCGGCGGCTTGCCCGACCAGCCTTGGCCGGAAGTCAAGAAGGCGCTGGATTGGATCCGCGAGACCAAGGCCGCGGGCGTCGCGTATTCGTCAAGCCGCGCGCCGCTGTTTACGCACTCGGCAGCGTTGCTCGACTACTACGCGGTGCCCAAGCAGGGCCGCGAGCGGCACACCCTTCGTGGGCTCGAATGGCGACCCGGGCCGTTGCAGCCCGAGCGCATGAACTACCGCGGCGAGTTCCTGGTCGTGCGCGGCTTGCCCAGCGGGATCTATCGCGCGGTGGTCACCGGCACCAACGGTGGGCCGACGGTGGAATGCGCCGTCCGCATCGCCGAGGGCGCGGCACGCCTGACCAAAGAAGCTGCGGCTGCCCTCTCCAGCGGCGGCACCGTCGAGTTCCTTGTTGATCGACGCACCGAGATGACCCAACCCATCCCCGACCCCCACGCGCCGCCACCCGCGGCGCCGACTCCGGCCGCGCCGCGGCCGAAGAAATCGGAGCCCACCAAGCCGCCGGGGGGAGGCTGATGGAGCCCGCTTCGTCGCCCGCGCTCGGCATCGACATCGGCGGCACGAGCGTGAAGGCGGCAGTGCTGCGCGATGGCCGCGTCGTCGGCACGGGTCGCTCGGATCGGTATCAGCAGCCCGATGTTGTCAGGATTCGCGCCGCGATTGACCAGGCGCTGGCGCAGGCATTCGCCGTTTCCGATGCTTCGGGAAAGCATGAGATTCTGGCCCTGGGCCTCTGCGTGCCCGGCATCGTCGATGGTTCATCGAAAGTGATTCGCACGTCGGCCAATGTCCCCGCGCTCGTGGGCGTGCCGCTCGTCGACCTGCTCCCCGATTCGGTGATGCACTCCGGCCAGGCTGCTGGCAGGACTCTCACCCCGCGCGTGCTCAGCGACGCCCACGCCGCCGCCATCGATCTCGCCCACGAACTCGCCCTTGCCCCCGGGCAGCGCCTCCTCGCCATCTCCATCGGCACGGGCGTTGGGGCGTGCGTGCTCGATGGCGGCCCCGCCGTCGGCACCGGCACGCGGCTGCTCGTGGCCGAGGGTTCCAGCGGGCATCTTGGGTTTATCGATGTTCGCCAGCACGAATCCGGTCGCCCGATCCCCACCGCGCGTGATGGCAGCCTCGGCAGCCTGGAGGCGTACATCGGCCTGCCCGTGCTCGAAGCGCGCTACGGCCTGACTGGCGAGGCCGCGATCGCGCGAGTAGCACCGGGCGAAGCCCCCTTCGCCGCGCTTGTGCAGGCTCTCCGCATCGCCCACGCGATCTATCGCCCCAACATCATCGCCCTACTCGGCGGCATCGGCCTTCGACTTCGCCCACAGTTGGAGGCACTTCACCACCACCTTGCCGATCGCCTCACCACGCTCGCCCGTACCGGGTGGCGGCTTACCTGTGGCACCTCCGACCATCACGCCGCGGCGGGTGCGGCTCGCTGGGCGCTGGCCCAGCACGAGCGCCCCGCGTCGCAAGCCTGACCACGCCCGACCTAGACTCGCCCATGAGCCGGTTTTCCGCGACCTATCCGACGGGGCGATCGACCCACACCTGTGCCGCGACAGGCCGCGCGCTGGCCGATGGTGAGCGCAGCGTGGCCGCGCTCGTCGAAGATCGCGCCACCGGCCGCCTCGGCCGTCTCGATTTCTCTGCCGAATCGTGGGACTCCGGCGCGCGGCCCGACGCGGCCACCACCCGTCTCGTCGGCTCCTGGCGCACCATCGTCGCCTCGCGAGGCGACGCGCCCAAAGCCCCGCTCGATCAGGATTCGCTCCTCGAACTGCTCACCCAGATCGAGCCGGGCGACCCACGCCGCGACGGCGTGCGCCTCGTTATCGCGCTTCTGCTCCTCCGCTGCCGCGCCCTCGTGCAGGATGGCCACAAGCCCGGCCGCATGTTCCTCCGCCGCCGCGGCGACGCCCGACCGCCCGACGGCCCGCCCCTGATCGACGTGCCCGACACCGGCCTCGACGAAGCCGCCATTCACGAAGTCATGGGCGAACTCGAACCCCTTCTCGGCGGCGAGGGACCCGGCGAAACCGCAGCGCCCGAGCCTTCACCCGCCGCGGGCTCGAACACCTCCGGAGCCGCCTCGTGATGCGCCGGGCGAATGCCTCCATCGTCCTCTTCGCGCTCGCCCTTGTCGCGCTCGGCACCGGCACCGGCTGCGAATCCTCCGGCACCGTGAAGCGCGACGGCATCCCCACACTCGCCGACACCGCTACCCGCGTCAACGCCGCCATCCAGGGCAGCGAGCGTCTGCGCGCCCGCGCCACCGTGCAGGTGCGGTACACCGATGAAGAAGGCGCGCGCCGCTTCGAGCAGGGCGAGGGCCTTTTCCGCATGGAATCCTCCGGTGCCATCGCCCTCAGCGCCGGCAAGGTCGGCGAGACGCTTTTCTGGCTCGGATGCGACGACCGCCGCTACTGGTGGTTTGATCTCGCGGGCAAGGAACGCACCGCGTTCGTCGGCCTGCACGATGGCCCGGGCCAGGGGCGTGGCGGCGTCGCGAGTGCCGTCAACCCGCGCGCGCTGCCGCGCCTCATGGGCCGCGTGCCGATCAGCGGGCGCGGCACCTGTGAGTGGTCATCTGACGGTAAACTCCTGGGCGTCACCACCCGCCTTTCCAGCGGCTATGAACGCCGATGGCTCGACCCGAAAACCCTTGAAGCGACGAAGATTGAGGTCTACGACGACGCCCGCCAACCCGTGCTGATTGCTGATCTGGGCAAGTACGAGTTCATGACCATCGCCGGCCAGGGCGCGCCGGGCCCGCGCGTGCCCACCACCGTGTTCATCGGCCACCCCGCCACCGGCACCGAACTCCGCCTTTACCTCGAAGACCCCGACGATGGCGGCCAGAAAGCCGGCGCTCCGGGCCCGGCCATGGACCCCGCCGCGTTTGATTTCATCAAACTCTCGGCGTCGCTCCGCGTGTCACGCACCATCGACCTCGACGCCGAGGCGAAGCGCTAGTGCTGGTCCGTGCCATCCATCGTGGCTTCGGTGCGCGGCCCGCGCGCCATCGCGGGCCCGCCTCACGCCTCGGATCGGGGCTCGCCCTTATCGCGTCGCTTGTGTGTGCCGTGACGGTTCACGCCGCCGCTGCGCGGACCACTGACCCAACGCCAGACGCCGACCCCGCGCCACATGCCACGCTCATCAGCGCCGCCTCTCCGGCCAACTCCCTTGCGCCCGCCTGGCAGCGCAGCGCCCACGCCTGGTTCGTCGTGCCTGCCCAGAGCGTCCCCGGCGCGGCACGCCCATACGTCCTCCTCCACATGCCCCCGCGCAGCCGCGCCGCGCCCGCTGGCACGATCGGTCGTGCCGCGGGCCTCGGCGCTTCGCCGGAAGGCTTGGCCGCATGGGAGAGCGAGGTGTTCCTTATCTTCCCGCCCAGCGCCACCGCCAACCCGAGTAGCACGAGCGGCACCTCCGGCCTGGGCACCATGCGCCGCGTCGCGCGGATCATGGCCCTGCCCACCGTCGCTGAGACCTGGACCTACTTCCCCGAAGCCGCCCCGGAAGTCCGGCCCTCGCTCTCGGGTGAAGGCGAACTCATCGCCGCCGCGGGCACGCCACTCGGTCCCATGGCGCTGCTGCGCACGGCCCGGGCGATCGAAGGCTGGCTCCTCCGCCCCAGCGGCTGGCAACGCGTGGACCTGCCCGACGCCGCCAGGTCGCCCGAGCGCCTCGCCTCGCCGGTTTGGCTCACGCCCACGCCCGATGGGCCGTTGCTGGCGATTGGCGACGGGCGGCGTCTCGAGGCCTTCCGCGCCCTCCTCTCCACCGTGCGCGAGGGCGAAACCCGCGACGAGCGTCTCGCCGCCCAGTGGTCGCCCGACGAACTCACGCTCGGCTCCTTCGCCGCGACCGACCGAGCCGCGCTGTCGGTCGTCGATGGGCAAACGATCCTCGCCTCCGTCACCGGCGACCGCGCCGTCCGCCTGCGCACCCTCCGCGCCAGCGGCTCGGCCGTACTCGCCGATGTGCCCCCCCACGCGCTCGCGCAGGCCAGCCCGGTCGCCATCCTGCCTCTGGATGGTGCCGGCCGCATCGCCCTCGCGCGGCTCGTCGCCGACGACAAGCCCGCTGCGTCCACCGCCAACTCGCGCACGCCACCCCAGGCCACCGCCGAGCCCGCTGGCGTTCTCCGCATCACCGAGATCTCCGCGCACACCGGCCTGGTGCTCTTCGACGGCCCCGCCGCCGGATCGCTCCTCGCCCCCTGGCAGATGCAGGCCCTCATGCTCGTCATCGGGGCCGTGATGATCGGCGTTCTGCTCTTCGTCCTCCGCAGCGAATCCAAGACGCCCCTCGTTCTTCCCGATGGCTTCGCCCTCGCCAGCCCGTCCCGCCGCTTCGCCGCCGCCGCCATCGATTTCGGCCTGGTCTTCCTCGCCAACGCCATGATCTGGCGCACCCACCCGGGCGAACTCATCTCCGCCGCCGTGCTCACCGGCTCGCCCCGCACGCTCTACCCCGTCGCGTCCATCATCGTCGGCGGCTGGCTTTACGCCACTGCGATGGAAACTCTCACCGGACGCACGCTCGGCAAGCGCCTCTTCGGCGCCACCGTCTTCGGCATCCGCCCCGCACCCAAGCCGGGCTCCCCCCCCAACCCCGACCACCCCGGCACCATCCGCATCGGGGACCAACTCATCGCCCGTCCCTCATTCGCTCAGGCGGCCATCCGCAACCTCATCCACTGGGCCGTGCCCCCGCTGGCCATGCTCATCCTGCTCGACCCCAACTGGCGCCACCCGGGCGACGTGCTGTCCAGCACCGTCGTCGCGGAGCCCATCGACCCGGATGAAGAAGCCGACGAAAACGGCGAAACCGACGGTGAATGATGGCGATCGGAGGAGTTGGTCGCGCGAGTTCCTATCGCACGGGTGATCGCCCTTCGACGATCTCCCCCCGCGCGCCGGTGCGGACCAGGTCGCGCACGAACTCGTCGTAGCCGCGGGTGAGGGCGTCGAGGTCGCCGCCGAAGTAGGCGCGAATGATCGAGGCGGTTTGGGCGTCGGGCAGCATGGGCACGCGGCCTTGACCGGGTGCGGCGCTCGCGGCCAGAGCGCGGCTCAGCGTGCCCCGTCCCGCATCGGCCAACAATTGCTCCAGCCCGCGGCGATACTTGCCGCCCTGACCTTCACGCAGGAAGTGCATGAGGGCCCACACCTGCGCGTAATACGTCAGGCCCGCGCCGGGAGGGCCGCCGGCCATCAGCCCCTGCGGCGTCGCGGCCATCAACTCGCGCAAGCCCAGCAACCCGGTTGGGCCCCCCGGCTTTCGCGGCGTGGCGGCCTCGCGCAGGCGATCGAACCGCTCCAGATTGCACCAGGGCAGGAAGACCACGTCCGGCCCGATCCACCGGTGCCCTTCGAAAAACGTTGCGAGGCCTTCTTCAAGCCACATGGGCAGGCGCTCGCGGAGCGTGAGTTGCGAGAACTGGTGCCACCCTTCGTGGGCCGCTATGGAGAAGGTGTCGGCGGCACCGATATCAAAGAGAAACGCGCGGCCGCCGGTGGTGAACCCGCCACGCTCGATGGCGGTGGTGACGGGCACGCCGGCCTGGCCCAGCATCCGGAGGGTGAGCCGTTCCCACTGGGGTCGCGACGCCATGACGAACACGTCGAAGGGCACGTTTGGACGGCCCAGTGGCGTGATCGCGCCAGCATACTGCGGCAGCGCCGCTTCCATGAAGCCGGGGAGGCGATCGGTGATGATCGGTTCGGTCTCGGTGGTGTAGATGGCGTAGTGGTCGGTGCGGATCACGCGGCCGGTGCCGCCCGGCGTGTCCTCGAACGACCACGGCGCGACGGAGCGGACAGAGCCGGCGGGGTCGGCGGCACGGACCGCGCGGGGAGCGGTTGCGGCGGAGGTGGAGGGGCTGGTGGCGGGTTGGGTGGTTGCGCGGGGGGTGCCGCAGCCAACGATAAGTGCCGCGAGGGCGGCGGCGCTGCAGATTTGCACCAAGATCGGCGTGTGGTTCATGCTCATTCCAGCGGATCGTGCTTTGCCAGGTTAGACCAACCCGCTTGACCAGGGGGGTGGGGGGGGGGGTAGAATCGACTACGCGCTGGAAGAATCGAGCACGCCAGTCTGTGATACACGAGTTTCAGGGATTTCACATGACAAGGGAGTCCGTGAGAAACGCAACGAGGATTCGGAACGGCATCGTGGTCATCGGCTTGCTCTCGTGTCCGTGGATCAGCGGCGAGGCGCACGCGCAGAGCGGAGTTCCTGATCGTCACGCGATCGTGCAATACCTTCGCGGCTCCGCGATGCAGTTGAGGGACATGAACGGTGACTGCGGGATCAGCGACATGGATGTGTCGATGATGATACACGATCGCCTGATGCAGCAATACGGGGCCGCGCTGGCCGTGGAAGACCTCAACGGCAACGGCCAATCCGACGGCGAGGACATGATGCTCGCCATCATCGCGACGATCAAGTCGGCCTACGGCAAAGTCGCCCCGGCCGATGCGCCAGTCGATTGGACGGATGTGGCCGCCCTGTGCGAGAAAATCGATCAGCAGGATCCGTCTGCGGACGTGAACTTTGACGATGCGAAGAATGGCCTTGATCTCCTGGCCGTGTTCGAGAACTTTGACGGCACGTTCTTCCAGAGCGAACTCAACCAGGTCGCTGGCTCGGTGTTCGAGTACATCGGGCTGTTTGTCGAGCAGGGACGTGACGCGTTCATGGCGACACATTGCGCCGAGCAAACGCACCAAAGCGGGACCAGCAACACCTGGCCCGAGCGTCATCCGAAATGGTGGAAGCCCAATCACGTCACGAGCGTGAGCGATAGTTTCAACGAACCCGAGCCTCCGGGCCACCTGTATCAAGACAGTCGGCGCGAACCGTATCCGCGAGCGCATTCCGCGACGGTGAGCGAACGGTGGCCCGCGAACCACGCGCGGGTCGCGTCATCGACCTGGCCGCCGCCGACCCAGCGTCCGGCACCCGAGCACAGCACGACCGCGTCCCAGATCGAACCCCCGCCCCCGCTCCCGCCCATGCATCGAACGTCGCACTCGGCAAACTGGCCCGCCGGGCACGGGTGGGCGGCCTCGGAGACCTGGACGCCGACGCACGCGGTTCAGGCGTCACGAACATGGTGGCCCGAGCACCTGCGCGGCGACTCATCCGGCTCGTCGCCGGTGATCCCACCGATGCACGCGACGCATGTGACGGACACATGGGGGCACACGGTGGCGGGTTCCGAGACACCTCGATGGCCGCCGAATCATGGCGTGCGGATTTCAGAGTGCTGGGGACCCATGCACCAGGGAGCCCTGAGCGTGAGTTACCCGCCGAACCATGCCGTGGACGCTTCGAACAGCTGGCCTGGACCTCGACCGAGTTGGCCGCCTTCGCATGTGCGATCGGCATCGGAGAGTTGGGAGGAGCCCACGCCCGGAAGCGGACCGAGTACGTGGCCCGCGTTTCCGCCCAATCACAACTGGTTCAGCACGTTTCGTGACGTGGTGAATCCGGTGATCCCGCGCTTTCCTTTCCGTCCGCGACCACCTGGGCCGCCTCCTCCATGAGTTCAGCCGATCGGGGAACTCGATCATCGGGTGGGGAGAGCCCTCGGCGCGGTGAGTTCGCGCCGCAACGGGTCTTCACGTTCGCGCTGTCGCTGTTCACGCTCATGAGCGCATGCCAGTCACGCGGGGGCCCGGCGGATACCGCGCGAGGAATGAGCGTGGAGTTCAATGAGGCCGCGATCGCGGCGTCTCTCGGGCTAGACCCTCCGGGAAAGGGGGATTGGCCCGCGAGGGCGGGGTGGGTCCCGGACTTCGAATCGCCCAGGGACGTGCTGCGGTTCGTGCTGGAATCGGCACCGAACGAGCCGGTGGTGTATCCGAGCGAGCGCTATTACTACTACCGGTTTCCGCTGGGGCCGCGCCTGGTGAGCGGGAACATCCGGTTTGCCGAGGTGGAGTCGGGGCGGCTCTCGGTCGGGTATTTCGACAGTTTCAACACGCGGGACCTGCGAACGGCGGAGTTTGTGAACGGGCAAGACGGGGTGCGCCTGGCGTTCGACCCCGACCGGCAGCGTGTGCGGCTGGAGCTCGAGGGCGTGTCACGCGAGTTCGTGCTCGATCGGCGGGCGCTGGATACGGGCCACTTCCGGCCGCTGGAAGGCGAGCGGCTGGTGTCGGGCGTGCTTGATGAGTCTGGGTATTCGTTGTATCTGGTGTACTGGCCGGAGGGCCGGGCGTGGTACTACGTGTTGAACGAGCACATGCCTCGACCGGAACCTTGGAAGCGCGGGCTGCGGACCGACGTGGAGGTGTATTTCGGCGATCGCACGCGATTCTGCTTCGTTCGTCACCCCGCGAGCGAACGGTTCATTCTGGCCGGGGTCCAACGGAAGCAGATCGAGTTGAATACCTGGTATGACGGACCATTCGACCAGGTGCCGCCGCACCTGCCGATTCGGGCTTTGCTGGAAGAGTCGTATCCGTATGTGCGCGACGCCGGGGGGATCGA
This sequence comes from uncultured Phycisphaeraceae bacterium, assembly GCA_964588585.1. Lineage (GTDB taxonomy): Bacteria > Planctomycetota > Phycisphaerae > Phycisphaerales > UBA1924 > JAEUIX01. The sequence goes on along the minus strand of CAZPPX010000027.1, from coordinate 2,325 downwards.
TGAGCACGGGAACTTTCTGACCCGCCCGGGCCATCGCGTGGCGATCAGCCCGTATCAGGAATACGAGTCGGGAGTCGATCTGGAGACGGGCATCGCGGCCCGGCTGCTGGCCGAGGCGAGCCCGCGAGCCTGGGCGCAGATCACATATGAGCCCAAGCGCGATTGGCGTGCGCCGAGCGGCGCGGAATCGAGCGCCGGGCACACGATGAGCCTGTCGGGTGCGTGGCCAGCCAACCACTGGGGTTCGGCCAGCAGGTTGTGGGGCGCGTCACACGGATCGCCGACGAGTACGGGCTGGCCGTCGAATCATGTGATGGACGCGAGCGCGAAGGGCCCCGGCGTCGAGCAGCGGTGAGCATGGCGCGCGGCCGCCCGCGGGTTCACTGCCCGAAGAGGTTCTTCTCGCCAAAGTAGCCCTGCGCCTCGAAATGCTGCAGAGCCTCGTCCACTGTGCGGAAGACCTTGGTGGCGGTCTCGGTGATGAAAGGTGAGGGCGTTTTCTTGGGTTTCCAGACGACGTAGACCTCTTTGGTGTGCTCGAAGGCGTGCTGGAGTTCGCGTTCGACGCCGCTGGAGAGGCCGGGGACGCCGCCGGGCAGTTCGGGAACGAGCGAGACGATCATGTCGGACTGGTCGATGAGTTTGAAGTCGCGCATGTAGATCTGGCCATCGATATCGCCGGCGATGTCGAGGACTTCGCGGACGCGCACGCGGATGGCTTCCTGGGTACCTTGACTCTCCGAGTCGAGTTTGGCACCACCGAAGGCGTGAGGGGCCACGTCGATGAACTCCTTGCCGTCGCGGGCCGCGGCGATGGCGCGCTCCAGCAGCAGTTTCTCGTCCACGTCGCCCGGATCAAAGCAGATGAAGTGCTTGGCGAGTTCGGCGCGGAAGTGGTCGATCTCGGCCAGCACGTCGGGCATGTCCACCACGTGGCTCATGGGGAAGGAGGGATAGACCTTGCGCATCCCCGGGCGGCAGACCAGACGGAAGAGCGTTTGTCGCGTGTCGGTGTGGCGCCCGCGCGAGAGGATGTAAAACTTGCTGCCCGGCACGGCCTGGCTCAGCAGTTCGGTGGCCAGTTGCTCTTCCTCGCGCCACACCATGCAATCCTTGAGCGTGGCATCGACGACATGGTCGCGGTGCAGGCGATTGTGCACGACCTCGATGTTGTCGACCAGGCAGATGAAGGTGTCAAGGTTGAGTTTGGCGATCTGGTCGAAATCGAAGGCGGAGAAGAGGCCGTGACGCCAGCGGAACGTGGCGTGGGTGTTGACGATGATGTTCTTCTTGGGCCCATTGGCCGGCCCGCCAACGGCGGATTCGCCGATGACGTCTTTGAACGCCGCGCGACGCAGCGAGTTGAGGCGGCTGATGGGCAGGTCGAGAATCCGCCCAGGCTTCACATCCCGCCCCTCGGCATACATGATGTCGCCGACGTGGTACAGGTCGATCCGCTCGCCCTGCGCCCCCGCAAGGTCGGCGGCGGCCTGGACATAGGACTTCTTGTCGAGGCCGATCTGGCCGGTGAGGAGGGTGCGCATGGGGGAGGGTATGGGGGAAAGTCAGGGGGGTGGTTGTTTACTCTCAGGCCCGGGTGAAGACCAAGGTTCGGTGGCGACCGTTCGAGACAAGGCCCGTGAAACCGATGCGCACGCCGTTGGTAGGCGTTCTCGTGACGCAGAAGGCACCGATGCACGCGGCATCAAGTCAGGAATCAGACCCGGCTTCGGTCCGCCAACCGTGGTACGCTCTGGTCATGCCTCCCTATCAGAGCCCCGTGCGTTACGAGTCGGCCCGCATTCATGCCGCGGCGGTGTATTGCTCCGACGGCCGTGTGGGGGAGCAGTTCGACGACTTTCTGCAGAACGGCCTCGGACTACCGCGGTATGACCGCGTGGCCTTGCCGGGCGGGCCGGCGTGCCTGGCGGGGCATCCGCAGGCGCACCTCGAAGAGCAGGGCGTGCTGGATGAGTTGCAGTTTCTGGTGGAGGTGCACAAACTCAAGCGCGTGGTGCTGATCGCGCACCAATCCTGCGCGTTCTACGGCACGCGGCTGGACTTGAAGGAGCCTCGTTTGGAGTTGCTCCAGAAGGCGGACCTGGTGCGGGCCGCGGCGGTGGTGCACCGGGTGACGGGGCTGGATGCGGTCGAGGGGTTCTTCGCCCGGCTGATCGACGGGAAGATCACGTTTGAGTCGGTGCAGGTGTAAAGAAAGTAACGAGTGACGAGGTACGAGCAACGAGGGAAGGCCTCGCCATTCGAGTCTCGGGATCTCTGAACAACCTGCGCGCAACCTCTGGCGATCGGATAGCGTATCGCTGA
>CAZPPX010000026.1:0-52961 GCA_964588585.1 uncultured Phycisphaeraceae bacterium | reverse complement strand
ACGCCGTCACGCACGATCCCGCTGCCGCCGAGGGCGGTTGTTCAGGAGTCCCTTGTATGAACTGGTTCCCAGCTCGATTGTTCCGACAGGAACTTGTACGCATAGGTATCGAGTGAACCCAGGATTTTGGTGTCGCACCCCTCACAGGTCAGGTGCTTGTCAAACTCCCCCGTCTCGCGCCGAGAGCGACCACCATCTCCGCGCGACTCGATGTAGGCCCCATCTGCTTTCTTGATCCGCTGGTAGAAAGCATCGGGCACGATGTGCGCGTGTACAAGGGCACGGGTTTCACCACAGAGTTTGCAGGTGCCAATAGACATCTTGGGCCCCAATCGGATCACTGTGAGACTAGGCACATTGGCATGCCGGGCGTGCGGGCCAACCGCTGGCGCGGAAAAGGCAAGCAGCAGAACCCTTCGCGCCGTACGCGGCGTGCGTAGTGGGTTACCCCTCGCGCGAGCGACCAAAACTTCGCTTTGCGTATAAGGCCATTACAGCCCGGCCTAGGCCCCTCGCGCGGCGACCCTCCGACCCCCCCACCCACATGCTCGGCGTGGCGTATACGCGAAATGATGGTTTTGCGCGCAATCTTTGGTAGATAGGTCCGAATTCTCGCAGAAAACACCCTGTTGGCACGCCGTCTGCAAGGGCGAGCACGCATGTTTCGGATCGGGCTTCGTTACACCACCAGATCCAGCAACTCCGGCACGCCCTTGCCCAACGTCGCCACTGTCTCGACGATCGGTTTGCGCCCTGCCGAATCGCGGAGGTTGCGCACGAGTTCGTTCTGGCCCGGGTAGTCGGCCTTGTTGCAGACGAAGACGTCAGCGATCTCGAGGATGCCGGCCTTGTCCATCTGCACGGCATCGCCCATGCCGGGGGTCATCACGACGATGGTCTTGTCCACATGCTGGCGGATGCGGGTTTCGTTCTGGCCGGCGCCGACGGTTTCGACAAAAACCGTTGAGAAGCCCGCGCCACCGATGAGTTCGAGGATTTCGTTGAGGGCGTGGTAGTCCTCGCCCTGGATGGCCAGGGATCGGTAGTAGACCGCTTCGTCCACGTTGTTGAAGTCCACGCGTAGGCGGTCACCCAGCAGGGCACCGCTGGTGAGGGGGCTCATGGGGTCGAAGGCCACGACCGCGACGCGGCCCAGCGCGGCGTTCTCTTTGGCGCGCCGGCCATACTCGCTGGCCAGCGCGGCCACAAGCGTGCTCTTGCCCGCGCCGGGTGAGCCGGTGACCCCGATGACGCGGGCGGGCTTCTGGCGCTGGGCACCGGCGCGAAGCGGGCGGCCGAGGTGCATGAGGCTGATGTCGCGGGCGAGTTGGGCCGTCGCGTTGGGGGTGCCGCAAACTTGGGCGTAGGGCTTGGTCGCGCCGCGCACGGCTTCGACAATGTCGAGCAGGCCGGTGCCGGTGGTAAAGCACGCGGCGATACCTTGGGCTTTGAGGGCGGGAATGTCTTCGCTGGGGAGGATGCCACCCATGTAGACGGGCAGGTCGGGACGGCCGAGGTTTTTGAGTTCGTCGAGCAGTCGCGGGCCGAGGACGAGGTGGGAGTTGCTCATCATCGAGCAGCAGATGACATCGCAATCTTCGTCGCGGGCGGAAATAGCCAGCGAGCGCGGGGTCTGCCAGAGGCCTGAGTAGATGACGTGGACACCGGAATCGCGGAGGGCGCGGGCGATGACCTTGACGCCGCGGTCGTGGCCGTCGAGCCCCATCTTGCCCAGGAGGACGCGGGGGCGATGGTCGAGGTCGGTGCCGCGGTCTTTCTTCTCGAACTCGCTGGTCGGGGCGTGCAGGGCTTGGGTCATGGCGGAGGATATGACCCGCCTGTGCCGGGGCGCATTGCTAGCATGACGCGCGGCCGGGGCTTGGTTTCGCCCCGACGCGCGTTCCTGAGCACCTTCATGCGATTCGATCACTCACAGCAGATGCGGATGGGCCAGCACATGAAGCTGGCGCCGCACATGATCCAATCGATGGAGATCCTGCAGATGCCGCTGGCGGCATTGGAGGAGCGGATCGAGCAGGAACTGGAGAGCAACGCGACGCTGGAACTAGCCGAGGGGGAGGCCGAGCCGGTGATGGATGGGTCGGGCCCAGCCGAGACGGCGGCCCAGGGCACGGATGAATCGCGGCCGATGGAAGTGGACGAGCGTTCGGGCACGGCGGACTTCGAGCGACTGGGGTCGTTTGAGGACCAGAACCCCGAGGCGGCGGAGAACGATTACTCGGATGCGGGGCGGGTGCGGGAAACGGATTACCTGGACCGGGCCCAGTCCTCCACGCGGGCCGATGGCGATGCCGATCCGAAGAGCGAGGCGATGGCCAACACGGCGGCCCGGCCGTCGTCGCCGGCCGAGCAACTTCGCGAGCAATGGGGCCTGGTGGAAGTCGAGCCCTCGTTGCGGCCCCTGGGCGAGATGATCGTGGGCTACATCGAGGATGACGGGTACATCCGCACGCCCTTGGAAACGATCATCGAGAAGTCGCCGCCGGTGGAGGGGCCAAATGGCCCTGAGCGGCCGACGCTGGCGCAGATGGAACGGGCGCTGCGGGCGGTGCAGTTGATGCTCGATCCACCGGGGATCGCGGCCCGGGACCGGCGCGAGTGCCTGCTTTTGCAGGTGGATGCGCACGAGGCCGACAGCGAGAACGACGAATGGGCGCTGCCCAGGAAGATTGTCGAGGACCACATCGATGACCTCTTGAACAACCGCCTGCCGCGGATCATGCAGAAGACCGGCGCGAGCATGGAGGAGATCAAGGGGGCGATCGAGCGGGTGCGGACGCTGAGCATCGCGCCGGGTCGGGCGCTGCTGCAACAGGCGGAATCGCCCATCACCCCGGATGCCTTCGTGGAGTATGACGCGGACCAGGACCGGTACTACGCGTATCTGAACGACCGGCGGCTGCCCAACCTGCGGATCAACCAGGAATACGCCAAGATGGCCCGCGACAAGGCGGTGCCCAAACCCACGAAGGACTTCATCCGCACGAACCTGGGCAACGCCCAGTTTCTGCTCGAGGCGATCGAGCAGCGGAACAAGACCGTGCTGCGGGTGGTGGAGGCGGTGGTGGAGGCGCAGCGGGAGTTCTTTGACTTTGGCCCGCAGGCGATCAAGCCCTTGCCCATGACCAAGGTTGCGGAACAACTGGGGATTCACGTGGCGACGGTGAGCCGGGCGGTGGCGGAGAAGTACCTGCAGACGCCTCGGGGAATTGTGCCGTTGCGGAAGTTCTTCACGGGCGGCACCGTCACCGAGGGTGGCGAGGAAGTCAGTTGGGAGGCGATCAAGGCGGCGTTGCAGGACGTGATCGAGAAGGAAGACAAGAAGAACCCGCTGAGCGATGACGACCTGGCCGAGGCGCTCAAGGCGCGGGGCCTGGAAATCGCGCGGCGGACGGTCGCGAAGTATCGCGGGCAACTGGGCATACCGACGGGGCGGCTGCGCAAGGCCTATTAGGGCCAGACCTATGGCGACTGTCTGGCTTGTTGAAAAACCCGGCTCGAACGCGCAACTGGGCAACCGGCTGATACTGCTGTCGAGCGTGCTGGCGTGGTGCCTTGAGGATGGGCACCAGTTGTATTGCCCGTCGTTCGGGCGATATGCGCACCTGTTTCCGGTGTTCGCGGCGCAGGTGTGCTGCGCGCCGACTGATCCGCGGCCATCGCGCGTGCCGACGGCGCTGATCCCGCGGGCGCGAGGGCTGATGCTGCGGGTGGTGCGCGGGCTCAATCGCGTGGGGCTGATGCGGGGGCGTCTGGCGGGCGCGGATGGTGGCCGCGCGCGGATGGATTTGCCGCCGACGGCGGGTTTCGATGCGGCCACGCGGGACGGGCGCGGGCGGTTCTTGCTGTTTTCGTGGCGGTTTGGCAACCCGGATGGCCTGGTGAAGCACCGCGAAACGATTCTGCAGCGCATTCAACCAGCGGAAGCGGTGATGGTCGACACGCGGGCGTTTGTGTCGCGGCTGGATGCTGCGCGGCCGTGGGTTGGCGTGCATGTGCGGCGAACCGATTTCGCGGGTTTCGCCCATGGCGATTACTTCTACGCGGTGGAGCGCTATCACGAGGAGATGAAAGCGCTGGAGCGGTTGTGCGTGGCGGCGGGGCGGGCCAAGCCGCTGTTTGTGATCTTTGGTGATGAGCCGCGCGTGCCCGGGGAGTTTCCCGGCAGCGATGTCGTGATTTCGGCGGGGAGTCTGATTCACGACATGGCGCGGCTGGCGTGCATGGATTTGATTCTCGGGCCGGTGAGCACGTTCAGCGCGTATGCGGCGTTTGTGGGCGGCACACGCGTGCACCACTTTGGCACGCCAGCGACGGCGCATAACTTGGAGTGGGCGTATCGGGGGCTGCCGATCGTGCACTCGCGGGAGGAGGCGTTGGCGCACCTGGTCAGTCGGCCGCTGGGGGCGGCGCGGGTGGTGACGTCGGTGTGGGTGTAATGGTGTTGCTTCGGTGGCACAGGCGTCCCGCAGCCCTGTAGACACTCCCCGCGCCGTGCCATTGGCGTCGCGGTGCTTTGACCGCGTCGCCAGTGCGGCTGAGCGCGATCGCGGTGGGGAGCACTGGCGATGCCGTCAAAGCACCGCGACGCCAATGGCACGGCGCTGCGAGCATCCTTTCATGCCGATCACTCGATCGTGATCGACCCGTTGCTGGTGCGCACTTTGGAGACTGGCGAGGTGGCGTTGCCGAAGCGGAGGCGCTTGGAGGTTTTCGAGCCCTTATCTGCACCCTCGGCGCGGGTGGGGGCGGTGATGCGTCCGTTGCTGGTGTCGAGGGCGAGTTCGCCCGCGAAGTCAGCGGGCAGGCCGAGGGTGACCGAGCCGTTGGAGGTGGAGATGTCGATGACGCGCTCGGCGGGGTCGCCCGCGGCCGTTGAAGGCGAACTGACCTTGGCCCGCACCGAGCCGTTGCTGGTGGAGATGGTGAGCGGGCCGCTGGCACCTTCGACGGTGACGCTGCCGTTGGAGGTGCGGGCGGTGACCGCGCCGGCCTGGTCCTTGATTTTGATGGCACCGTTGCTCGACGAGGCGCTGAGCGTGCCGGAGAGGCCGGTGAGCGTGAGGGAGCCGTTGGAACTGTTGACGCGGGTCTTGGCGAGCGCGGCTTCGGGCACTTGGATGGCAAAGGCCACGCCTTCGTTGGACTTGCGGCCATCGGGCCACTCGGCCCAGATTTTCAGTTCGCCGTTGACACGCTCGGCCTTGACTACCGCGGCATCGAGGCGTTCCTGCGTGAGGGCACGCACCTCGGCGGTGATTTTTACTTCGGTGACGGCGGCGGCCGTGACCTCGACCGAGCCGTTGCTGGCTTCCACGCTAAGGGCCATATTGGCTTCACTGGTGGTGGTGAGCGTTCGCGTGGCCTTGACCACGGAGAGGCCGCTCCACGAGCCGGCCTCGCAGCCGCTTACGCAACCACTGGCAACGATGGTGCCAGCGGTGCCGAGGAGCATGGCGGCGAGGGAGAGGGTGGAGGCGAGCCGACCGGTGGTGCGCGAGGCCATGAGGAGGCTCCTTGGGTCTGAGTGCTGAGTGACGAGTGACGACCAAGTCGATTGGGAAACGGATGCGCCGGGTTGCGGGTTCCGTCGGGTGTGGATGAGCCACTCGAGAGGTTCCCGCTGGCCCGATTGACGGCCCAACCTCGTGCAAGATATCATGGGTCGAGTCGATCCCGAACGATCCCCGCACGGAGGCCTTCGATGACTGCTTTGCCGCTGACGCTCGCGCTTTCTGGTGCTGGTTTGGTGCTGACGGTGATCTTTGGCATTCTGCTGACGGTGGCGGCGGTCGCAACCCTGTTCCCCGCAGTGCGGCGGAGTAACGCCCTGTTTGCCCCATGCCTGGTGCTGCTGACGCTGGCGGGCACGGGCGTGGTGCTGGCGGCGCTGCTGATGATCATGCACCGGATGTCGTGAGCGATCGTGCCGTCACGCAGACGGTGCTTGTGAGCCACCGTTGCCGCTGCCAGCGCGTTTCGATGGTGGCCGTTGCTTGGCCTCGGCGATTGCCGGGATCGACGTGCCGCATTCCGGGCACACGGGCGAGCCGCTGCCGTAGCCGCCGAGCCCTCGCAGGTCGTAGCCGCAGGTGCCGCAGGGCGTCGTCCCCGGTGGCGTGCGTGGCAGGGAGGCGATGAACACCCCGATTCCCGCGACCATGACCGCTTCGCCCCACAAGAGGATGGACATCGGGATCATCCCGCGCCGGTCCATCCATTGGGGGAGCACCTTGGTGAGGGCTGCGACGCCAACACCCGCGCCGATAGCGATGGCAAACCCGGCGACGCGGCGTCGGAACCGCAGCGCCAGGAACCAGATGGCCGCGGCATACAAGGCGAACAGAATCACAGGCCAAGGGTACGCGGTCGTGCGCGTTACTCGTTGGGCTGGCTGATTCGAGCCCGGATGCGGGCCGTGAGCCACGCGGCGAAGTCGCGATCCTCGGCGACCGCGACGTCGTACTCGGGCTCCATGTTGCGGGCGGCGCGATCGGGGTCGGAGGTGCGGGTGCTGGCGCGGATGGCGGCGGTTTCCAACCGCCAACCTGGGCGCTGGCGGCGTGAGAGGGTCGCGAGCACGCGGATCTGAACGGGGTTCGACTGGGCGGCATCCCGCAGGTCAACGGACGATGCCTCGACACCTTCGCGGGCGAACTCAACCCGCACCACCCGCGATTGGCGATTGAAGAGGTCTTCGGTTTCCTGCCAGGCGGAGCGCTGCTCCTGATCCCAGGGGGTGGCCCAGCCGGCGGTGGTCTTGGGCTGGGTGGTGATGACGCCGGAGTAGGCGTCTTCGCGGTCGATGCGGAAGTCGGCTTCGCGGAGGACGTCCCGCGCGGCGGCGAACGCGGCTTCGTAGGTGCCGGGCTGGATGGTCACGTCTGCGGGCGTCTGGTCGCCAGCGCGGCAACCGCCGAGCAGGGCGAAGGCGATCGCGATGGAGGAGGCGGCGAGTCGTCGCACCGTCATGCGTCCAATCCTCGAATCGGCGTGATCGACGGCCAGGACACCGGCGGCACCGGGCAACGGCCGCTTATGGCTGCTGCGGTCAGGCTCTGACCAGGTTCACGGGCTACCCGTGCACCGGGCCCGGCCGTCGATCACACCGACGCGGGCGATGATAGTCGCGTGAACGGATCGATCCTCCTGGGTTCCTCGACTCTCCGAGTCGAGCGCGTTGGTGGCCGCTTTGCCTGGAGGACTCGGAGAGTCGAGGTACCCAGAGCCGCGCACGTTCGGCCTACGCGCCCAGTTCCCGCCCCCGGTCGCGTGCCGACACGATGGCGCGGGTGATGGACGTGCCGACATGCTCCAACTCCAGCACCCTGATCGCGGCCTCGGTGGTGCCGCCTTTGCTTGTTACGCACGTACGCAGCGAGCCGGGCGTCTCGGTCGATGCACCGAGCAACGCCGCCGATCCGCTGAGCGTGGCGCGAATGATTTGGGCTGATGCGGACGCGTCGATTCCCATTTCGCTCGCGGCTCTCTCCATGGCCTCGGCGAGGTAGAACAGGTACGCGGGGCCCGAGCCCGCGAGGGCGGTGAAGGCGTCCATCAGGGTTTCGGGGAGGCGCACGACCTCGCCCACGCACATCAGCACGCGCTCGGCGCGTTCGAGATCAGTCGGGCTCGCACCTATGCCGGCGCAGATGGCCGTGATGCCCTGGCCGATGCTGGCGGGCAGGTTGGGCATGGCGCGGATGATTCGACCGCTGCCCAAGGCGGCGTGCACTCTCGCGCACGTCGCGCCGGCGAGAATTGAGATCACGAGCCGCGACGAGTTCGATTCTGACGAGGCCGCGCGAAATGCGCCGGTTGCGGCATCGAGCATCTGCGGCTTTACGGCCAGCAGAACCGCCGCTTCGCTGCTGTCGCATGCGCTCCGGTCGCGTTCCCGCAGCCACGCCAGGCCAGCGGGCGCGTCGGTGCACACTTCGGCCCCTACGCGGCGCAGGCCGTCGTGGCGGGAGGCGTTGGGCTCGACCACCATGACGCGCGTCATGGGCGAGCGGCGGCGGACGCCCGCGGTGAGGGCGCTGCCCATGTTGCCACCGCCAATGACCAGCAGATCGCCCAGGTTCTCGGACATACCTCATCTTTGGCGGGAAGTTGGCCGTCGCGCGGGTTGGCGAGCGGCCCCACTCGGGTTTTGCCCGTACACTTCAAGACTCATGGCGACCTTCTACAAACTCGATTTCGAGATGCCGGTCATCGAGGTTGAGCAGCAGATCGAGCAACTCGAAGGGCAACTGCGTCGCGAAGTGGCGGCGGCGGCTGGCGGACCCGCGCCGCTGGCACCGGGGAGCGATCCCGATTCGACCGTGCTGGCTGATCGCATCGAGGAACTCAAGCGCCTGCGCATCGAGCGGCTGAACGAGGCGTACGCCAACCTGTCGCCCTGGGACACCGTGCGCGTTGCCCGGCACCCCAAGCGCCCGCAGACGCGCGACTACGTCGAACTGCTCTGTAAGGACTTCTGCGAACTGCACGGCGACCGCCGCTTCGGCGACGATCCCGCCATGGTCACGGGCTTTGCCCGCATCGGGCCCATCAAGTGCCTGATCGTTGGCCACCAGAAGGGCCGCACGACGCCGGAGAAGATCGCGTGCCACTTCGGCTGCGCGCATCCGGAGGGCTATCGCAAAGCCCTGGCGAAGATGAAACTGGCGGAGAAGTTCAACCTGCCCATCGTGACATTTGTGGATACGCCCGGTGCGTACCCGGGCATCGGTGCCGAGCAGCGTGGGCAGGCCGAGGCGATCGCTGTGAACCTGCGGGAGATGAGCCAACTCGCGACGCCGATCGTGAGCATCGTGATCGGCGAGGGCGGGTCGGGCGGCGCGCTGGGCATCGCGGTGTCGGACAAGGTGGCGATGCTGCAGCACTCGTGGTATTCGGTGATCAGCCCCGAGGGGTGTGCGGCGATTCTGTGGAAGCAGGCCAATGAGCAGACCAACGCGGCCGCGGCCAAGGCCCTGCGCCTGACTTCGGCCGACAACATCGAACTGGGGATTATCGACGCGATCATTCCCGAGCCCGCGGGCGGGGCGCACCGCGACGCCCGCGCGACGGCATCGGCGATCGAGGCGTGGGTGGTGGATCAGATTCGCGCCCTCGCCACGCTGGATAAGAAAGCGCTGGTCGAGCAGCGGTACGAGCGGTTCCGCAAACTCGGGTCGGTGATTGAGACGACGGAGAGTGCGGCGGCGGCTGAGCTGTAGGCAGCCACCCACCGCGGCACGGTACACTGCGGCTCACACGGAGAGCCGCCCCATGCCCGATCAGTCTGTCGACACCATTCTTCAGGAACGCCGCTCTTTTCCGCCGCCCGCCGCGTCGTCGCTGGGTTTCCCCGCGTGGCACGTCGGCTCGCTGGATGAGTATCGCGCGCTCCATGCTCGCTCGATCAACGAGCCGGAGTCGTTCTGGGCCGAGGAGGCCGGCCGCCTCGACTGGTTCACGCCGTTTGATCGCGTGCTCGATTGGACCCCGCCCGACGCCACCTGGTTCGTCGGGGGCACGCTCAACGCCTGCTACAACTGCGTCGATCGCCATGTGCAGGCCGGTCACGGGGAGGAGACCGCGATCATCTGGGAGGGTGAGCCCGTCGCCCCGCGCACCAGCCATGCCGCCCCGGGCTCGGCGTATGCCAGCGAGCCCGAGATCAAGAGGCTGACCTATCGCGAACTGCAGCAGCAGACCAGCCGCCTGGCGTCGTCGCTCCGCACGCTGGGCGTGAAGAAGGGCGACGTCGTCACCATCTACATGCCCATGGTGCCCGAACTGGCGATCGCCATGCTCGCCTGCGCCCGGCTCGGCGCGGCCCACTCGGTGATCTTCGGCGGCTTCGCGCCCCACGCCATCACCGAGCGTGTGATCGACGCCCACAGCCGCGTGATCATCACGGCCGATGGCGGCTACCGGCGGGGCGAGATTGTGCCGCTGCAAACGAACGTGGAAGCGGCGGTCGATGCGTTGCATGCGCAGGGTCATGCCCCGGCACACGTCATCGTGCTCAAGCGCACCGGCCATGTGCCGCCCAGCCAGCGTTTTACCACCGGCACCATGCGCCAGGGGGCCACACGCTTCCACTGGTGGCATGATCTTTTCAAGGTCGCATCCGAGGCTTTCCCCTGTGCCGCGATGGATAGCGAGGACATGCTCTTCCTGCTCTATACCAGCGGCTCAACGGGCAAGCCCAAGGGCATCCTCCACACCACCGCCGGCTATCTCGCGTTCGTCCAGATGACCGCGCGCCTCACGTTCAACCTCATCCCCGATGCCGGGCAGGTCTTCTGGTGCTCCGCCGACATCGGCTGGATCACCGGCCACTCCTATGTGCTGTACGGGCTGCTCATGAACCGCGTGCCCACGCTGATGTACGAGGGCGCGCCGAACTTCCCGAGCCTGCCCAGTGGCCCCACGGGTTCTGGTGATCGATTCTGGGACATCATTGCGCGTCACCGCGTCACGCACTTCTACACCGCGCCCACCGCCATCCGCACGTTCATGAAATGGGGCCCCGAACTGCCCGCCCGGCACGACCTTTCCTCTCTCCGAATCCTCGGCACCGTCGGCGAGCCCATCAACCCCGAAGCGTGGATGTGGTATCACCAGCACATCGGCGGCGGGCGCTGCCCGATCGTCGATACCTATTGGCAGACCGAAACCGGCGGGCATGTCTGCACGCCGCTGCCCGGCGCGATCGCGACCAAGCCCGGCTCGTGCACGCTCCCCATGCTGGGGATCGACGCCGCGATCGTCAATGAACAAGGCGAAGAACTGCCCGCGGATAAGGGCGGCCTGTTTGTCATCCGCAAGCCCTGGCCCGGCATGCTCCGGGGTGTGTACGGCAACCGCGAGCGCTTCATCAGCAACTACTGGGGCCGCGTCTTCACCCCCTCCCAGAGCGAGGGGGCAGGGGGAGGGCGTTCCGAGTCTTCATCCGAACGGGCTCGCACACCGTACTACTTCTCCGCCGACGGCGCTCGCCGTGACGCCGACGGCTGCTTCTGGATCCAGGGCCGCATCGACGACGTCATCAAAGTCAGTGGCCACTTGCTGGGCACGATGGAAGTGGAATCGGCGCTCGTCAGTCACCCAGCGGTGGCGGAGGCGGCGGTGGTGGGCATGCCGCACGAGATCAAGGGAAGCGCCATCTGCGCGTTCGTGACGCTCAAGAGCGCCTGGGCCACCCAGAACAATGGCCGGCAGCCCGACGACGCTCTCCGCGACGAACTCCGCGGCCACGTCGCCAAGGAAGTCGGCGCCCTCGCCCGCCCTGATCAGGTCCGATTCGCCGAAGGCCTCCCCAAAACCCGCAGCGGCAAGATCATGCGCCGCCTGCTGCGCGACGTGGCGGCGGGTGTCGAGAAGATCACGCAGGACACGACGACGTTGGAGGACTTCAGCGTGGTGGCGAAGTTGCGGGGGGATGATGAGTAACTATCGCCGTGCCACCGACTCCGCCGGGCTCTAACGGCGTAGTCGGTGCGGCTGAGAAACCAGTGTCACTCCATGCCTTCACCCAAAACGCACGCAGCGACTCCCGCTCAAACTCCGTGCGGCACTCCGGGAACACCCGCGCTTCGCCCAGCCCGCGCAGGTCGTATCGACACCCGGCACACACCATGTAATCGCACGCAGTCACGCGCATCCGATCGCGCCGCTCCGCCGCGCGAAAGAGCACAGCGTCCACAATCCACCCGGCGAAGAACGTCGGCCAGACAAACATCCCCGCTTGCGCCGGGCTCACGATCGTCGGCCACACCACTGACACGCCCACCGCTACCACTCCTAGGCCCGTAATCCCACCCAATCCACACCGCCCGCCTATGCCCCGCCGTGCGCGGCGGCCTCGCAGGCATCGGTCTCGCCGCACGCCGACTCACAACTCCTCAGCCTCCTCACTCAACCGATCCACCTCTTCCCCTTCCTCTTCACCCTCATCTTCCTCTTCAAACGCCCGCCCCCCACTCCCCACCATCCCCGGGCTCGGCACCAGGTTGTCCCGACCCAGAATCAACCAATCCGCGATCTCCACCGCCTCCGCGAAACTCGCCTTGGCCGCTTCCAGGTTCGCCGCCCACGGCAGCACCTGGCCCTTGCCAAGGTGCTCCACCGTCGGCACCGCGTCGCCGCAGATCATCGTCGTGGCGCCCGGGTGCTCCAGCAGCAATCCGCACAGCCCGGGCGACACGCCCGGCAGCGGGAACACGTCCACCCCCGGCGCCAGTTCATCCGGTGCCTCGCGGCAACGCTCCAGCACCGCCACCTCCGTGCGGATGGCTTCCTGCAACTCGGCATTCGCGTGCTCGATCGCGTGCCGCAACGCCGTGACCATCGGCACACCCACCGCCTCCCGCTCGGCCTTGCTGATGTACCACGGCACATGCTCGAACGCGCCGATTCCGCGATGCGTGTCAGGATGAAAACTCGTCAGAAAAATGCTGGTGACCTGCTCGGGACCGATGTTGGCCCGCTCTGCCAAACGCGGGAGCAGCGCCGCCTCGCTCAGCCCCGGGTCAACCAGGATCACCTCCGGCCCCACACGGATCAGCGTGCAGGTGCTGTGCCCGGCCCGCGACGGCTGACGCTCGCCCCACAAGGGATGTGCCGCGAGAGTGCCGATGGAGATGACGCGAAAGTCAATCATGTCTCGATTCCTCTACCTCACCATGCGACCCGTGCCACTGGCTTGCCCTGCGCTGAGGGCCGCCAGTGCTCTGGCACCTCCAGCTACCCGAGCACTGGCGACGCGTCAAAGCACGCGACGCCAGTGGCACGGATTAAACCGATCCCGTTCCCGTTCTATTTCCTGCTTTCCTGCTTTTCCGTTTTCCCGCCGTTCCCCGTCACTCCCCGCCACGCCGGGTCATCCGCCTGCTCCACGCGCCACGTCATGCTCGTGCCACCCTCGCCCGTGCAATCGATGTGGACGGCAAAGAACCCGGGCCGGTCTGCCCTTCCCCCTGCCGACCCCGGCTCGTGCGCATCCACCAGCGGCCAGATGATCCGCCGATCCGTCTCTGGCACCGCGAGGCCGTCAATCTCGCTTCGCTCGTGCCAATCCAGCCGCCCCTCGGGCATCGTGTGCGGCTCGACCCACACCGGGCCCAGCACGCGGTAATAGAAAATCAACCAGTGCCCGCGCCCTTCAAAGGCCGTCTCGCTCACCAGGCCGATCAGGTGGAACCGCTCGACGGGCAGATCGAGCCCCGCTTCCTCGCGCACTTCACGCCGCGCGCACATCGCCGGCGACTCACCCGTGGCCATGTCCAACTTCCCGCCAATGGGCGAAAACAGCCCCTTGTTCGGCGCTTTGCCACGCTCCAGCAGCAGCAATCGCCCGCGATCGTCGCGCAGGTCCACCAGCGTCGCGATCTTGTACGGCAAAGCCAAGGGTGAAGTCATGGGCCCGAGGATAGCGCGGGCCCCCCCACTACCACCCACTACCCCCCCAGCCCTACCCACCACGCGCCGGGTTCATTCGATCCGTCTCCACAAGCCCGTCGCGCAGGCGGATCACCCGCTGGCACCGATCCGCGATCGCCGGGTCGTGCGTCACCATGATGATCGTCATGCCCTGCTTTTGCAGATCATCAAACACCTGCAGCACGGCCTGCCCCGTCGCGCTATCCAGGTTCCCCGTCGGTTCGTCGGCCATCAGCACGACAGGCTTGGTCACCAGCGCCCGCGCGATCGCGCACCGCTGCTGCTGACCGCCCGAGAGTTCACTGGGCCGGTGCCCCAGCCGCTCGCCCAGACCGACCACATTGAGCACCTCGATCGCCCGCTCCGCCCGCACCTTCGGCGGCACGCCCTGATAGAACAGCGGCACCTCAACATTCTCCCGCACATTCAACTGCGGGATCAGGTTGAACGCCTGAAACACAAACCCGATCTTGCGGCCTCGATACGCCGAGAGCGATTCGTCATCGAGCGTCGCCACATCGCGCCCATCAAGGAAGTAGGCACCAGCGGTCGGCTTGTCGAGACACCCCAGCACGTTCATCAGCGTCGATTTGCCCGATCCCGATGCGCCCATGATGGCCGCGTATTGCCCTCGCGGGATCGCGACCGACACGCCCCGCAGCGCTTCGACCAGCACGCTGCCATCGGGCTTGTAGTAGACGCGCGTCACATCGCGCAGTTCGACGATCGCGGGCGCGCCGCCAGGGCCCGCCGCACTGCCAGCCGCGCCGCCCGCCGCGTCGTGTCTCGCATCCGTCAACAGTGATTCCGCAGCGTGCACCATGGCGAGAGTGATACCGGTTACTTCGCTTTGCGATGCTGAAGAAACCACGCCCCCAGTTCAGGATTCCGATACGCCGGATCCCACGAGTTGTGGTTCGCTTCCGGGAAGTACGTCGCCTTGGGCTTACCCCCCACCGCCTCGATCGCCGCGACGATCTTCCGCGTCTGCTCGGGCTTCACGATGTCGTCCTTTTCGCCGTGAAACGCCCAGATGGGCATGCCTTTGAGTGCCGCACCCAGTGGCGCCGGCTCGCCATACCCGCACACCGGCGCGATCGCGGCAAACACCTCAGGATGCTTGGCCCCGATCGCCCACGTCCCCGCGCCGCCCTGCGACAGCCCCGTCAGATAGACCCGCGACACATCCACCGAGTACTCGCTCTGCGTAGCGCGAAGGGTCGCCATCACCAGGTCCTCGTGCTCCGCCCACTGCGCCTTCATCGTCGGCTTCTGCGGAAACACCACGATGAACGGCCACTGCGCGGGGTTCAGCAGCGCCGCCGAGCCCAGACCGACCACCGCCTGCTTCGACCCATCCACGCCGCACTCGCCAGCGCCGTTCAGAAACACGATCGTCGGCATCGGGGTGCCAGGCTGGTAGCCGCGCGGAATCAGCACGGCATACCGGCGCGACTCGCCTCGAACGGTGACCTCACGAAAGAGAAGCCCGGTAGGCAGCGGGTCCGACGACGCCGAGTGAGGCACGCGGGAGTCTCCTGATGGCTGACCGCCAGCGCGACAGCCCGCAAGCAACGCGCCAGCGCAGACCGTCATCATGACGGCCAATCGAGTGCATGTGGTGACGCTGGTCATGGTTCAGGGTACGCCCTATTTCATGCACCCCAAGGCGAGGCTGCGCCTCGACACAGCCGTCACGAATCGCGCCGGTGATTCTTCCCCTTCCCGCGGCTCTTGCTCCGCTGGCTTCGCCCAGCCGCGCCCGACCCGCCGTACTTGATCCGCTTCCAATCCTCGTCGGTCTTGGGACCGGTCGCCGCCAGGCCACCCATGCCCCCGCCCACCCCGCCACCGATCTTCAGCCCCGCCGCCGCGCCGGCCGCGCCCTTGCGAATCTTGCTCTTCTCGCGGCTTTCCGGGTTGGCCACCACCAGGTCCATCCGCCGCAGCGCCAGGTCGATCGCCGCGATCGTCACCGTTAACTGGTCGCCGGTCTTGAACGACCGCCCGCTGGCCACATGCACCATCGCATCGGTCCGCGGATCAAGCCGCCATCCGCCGGGGGCAATCCGCCCGTCCTTGGTCGGGTGCGCCGGCAGGTCTTCCTTCTTGATCATCCCCTCGGCCAGGAACTTCTCGAGTTGAATGAAAATCCCCGCGTTCTTGCACCCCGTCACCATGCCGCGAAAATCCTCGCCCACGTGATTGCTCAGCAGTTGCAGCACCAGGAACGACCGCAGACTGTCCTCGGCATCGCTCGCGTTCACCTCCGTCTGCGTGCAGTGCCGACCCACCGACGCCAGTTCCTCCGCGGGCGGGCAGTTGGGGTGCTCCATCATCTTCTCGGCCAATCTCACGCGGCCCGCATCATCGCGCGGGGCGTTGGTGCCGTTGGCCGTGAGGCGCAGATACTCCGCCAGCGCCCGGTGCACCGTCAGGTCCGGATAGCGCCGGATCGGGCTCGTGAAGTGCGCGTACGCCTCACTCGCCAGCGCGTAGTGCCCCACCAGCGCGGGCGAATACTCCGCCTTGGTCAGCGTACGCAGCACCGCAAAGTGCACCGCCGGTGCCGCGGGCGTGCCCTTGGTCGAATCCAGCAGCCGCTGCAACTCCATCCGCGACGGGCGCGCGGGAATCACGAACCCCGCGACCTTGGCCGTGCTCCGCAGTTCGTCCACGTCGCCCGGCGCAGGCTCGGGGTGGATGCGCCGCAGCAGGGGCACCTTCAGCCGCTCGAACAGCCGCGCCACCGCTTCGTTCGCCTCCACCATGAACATCTCGATGAGCGTGTGCGTGAAGGCGTCATCCTCGCGCTCCGCGTCGATCACCCGGCCGTCGTCATCAAACACCAACTCCACCTCGGGCAGGTCAAGGTGGATCATCCCCGCGGCACGCCGCCGGTCGCGAATCGCCCGCGCGCACGCGTTCATCTCCTGAAGCGTCGCGATCAGTTCCTCGGTGTAGTTCGGCTCGGTCTTCGCGTGCTTCTTCGCCTCTTCCGGATTCCCATCGATCAGCGCCTGCGCTTCAAGATACGTCAGCCGCTTCACCGACTTGATCAGCGTGCTCGCCACGCCGCTCCGCAGGATCTTGCCCTGGCGGTCATACTGCATGAGCGCCGACTTGCAGAACCTGGGCACCGCCTCCTGCAGCGAGCAGATGCCGTTGCTCAGCACTTCGGGCAGCATGGGGATCACATGCCGGGGAAGATAGCACGAGTTTCCCCGCGCTCGCGCCTCCACATCCAGCGGCGAACCAACGGGAATGAAGTGCGCCACATCCGCGATGTGCACGCCCACCTCCCAGCCATCGGTCGTCCGCTTGATGTGAATCGCGTCGTCGTAGTCCTTCGCGTCGGGCGGATCGATCGTGATGATGTACGACGATCGCACATCCTCGCGGAGTTTCCCCGCGCCTTCCGGGTCGTGGTCGAACTGGTCCACCTCCCGCTCAAACTGCTCGGCACACCTTCGCGCCTGTGCCACCACCGCCTCCGGAAACTCGCCCGGCAGGTTGTACGCCGCGATGGTCGCCTGCGTCTCCACGCTGGGCAAACCCGCCTCGCCCAGCACATCCACGATTACGCCCTCGGCGAGCATCCCGCCCTCGGGATACGCCGTGATCTCCACCACCACCTTGTCACCAACCTTGGCGTTCTTGGCGTGCGGATCGCGGATCACGATCGGGTCGGTCATCTCGCGCCCGTCCGGAAACACCAGCCACTGCACCGAGTTCCCCGACGCACCCGCTCGCTTGGTCAGTTCGCCGCTGAACACCTTGCGCCGGCGCTTGAGCACCTGGATGATCTTCCCGCCCATCTCCTCGCTGCCATCGGGCCGGCGACGCTTGGAAATCTCCACCCGCACCGTGTCGCCCGAGAGCGCATCGGCGGTGCAATCCGGCGGGATGAACACATCCCCCTCCCGGCTCACCACGTCGGGCTTCACGAACCCGAACCCCTTCGGGTTCTTGCGGAAACTGCCAGTAATCACCTTCTCCATCCGCGGCAGCCGCACCAGCCCGCGCGGGTCGATCTCCAGTTTCCCCGCCTCCGCCAGCGCGCGGAGCGACTCCGAAAACACCCGCCGCTCCTCTTCCTCGACCACCCCCAGACTCTCCATCAGTTGGTCAGCCTCGGCCGGCTCGTAGCGGTCGTGCTTGATATGCCCCAGAATGCGAAGCGAATACGGATCGTGCATGATCAAGCGAAGCGCCCCCGAGGCCGCGAGGCAACCGCGAACACCAGATTTGCTTCACCCACACACAATACCCCCGGCTTCCAACGAGGGTCCGTTCCGCGCGTCGTCCACGGACGGTCCTTGACTTCGGCGATCAGGCACATGCAGGTGGAGCAGTTGCTGGCGCGCTGAAGCGGTTTCCGACCAACGCGGTGCTGGTGGGGGCGGCGGCGGGGTAAGAAAGTAGCGGGTTGCGCGCCGATTTTGCTCACTTACAGGTTTTTGCTTGACAACGAGGGGGGGGGGGGGGTACCTTGATGAAGTCAGCACGCCCGAGTCATTCCAGAAGGGAGCTGCGGATGAGTCATCAACGAATGACCCGAGCCGCCAAATCTGCGGTTGCTGCGGCGGTTGTCTGTGCCGCTTCGATCGTCATGGGGGTCGGGAGCGAAACAGGAACCACGAAGTGCACAGCGAGCGGGCCGTGCACGGGTTCGACTTTAGAATGCACAGGATCGGTGCTGGCGTGTTGCTGCAAGGTCGGCGCGGGCACCTGGACATGTTCATGTGTTTCCGCGAGCGAGTGCAACGATCCGCCGAAGGGAACGCAGTGCAACGATAGTTGACCCCATGACAAACCCCCGCGTGTGGAAAGCCAGCGCCTGCGTCGTCGCGGCCATGACTGTGCTTGGAGTCGCGCTGTATCATCGCGGTGCAGCACCCAGGCCGGGCAATGCGTTCGTCATTGAGGCGGAAGCCGCGGAGGGCCGTCAGACCTTCGCCACGCTTTGTTTCCAACCGATGGAGACGATGGCCTCCATCGAGGAGGTGCGGGCCTTGCTTGCCGGAGCGATCCCGGAGCAACAGCTCCGGAGCAGCGATCGGCCGCTCGATTCCATGCTCGAAGAAGCCAGCGGGATTGTGTTCCACCGATTTGCCGCACAGGATGCTTCGCCCTACATCGAATGGTGCAGATCAAGAGGCTGGAAGCCTCGGCCTAGGGAGGTGCTGGAAGGAACCTGGGCCATCAAGGATAGTTACAAGTTTTATTTTGACCGCGAGCCGGACCCCGATACTCCTCTCGAGTCCATATTCACAGAGTTGTGGGCGAAGGGATTGCTCTTCGGCAACGGATCGAGCCGCCCGGTGGGACTAGCGCGTGGAGGAGGCTCGGTTTGTCTCGCTCGCGGCATACTCCGGCGATCAAACCCGGTCTGGCCCGCTCTTGAATGCGCGCCAGGTCGCACCGGTTGGACCGGAACGAACTGCGCCATGCTCCGGCGATGGTGGACGCCCGCGAGCGATCTGGCGGCATTGCTGAAGCGGTTTGAGTCTGTGGACGTGGCGCGACTCGCGTTTGTAGTCCGCACGGCGGACGGACAGTCTCGCCCATACTTCTTCAACTTCGTGTGGAATCCCGACACGTCCAGGTGGCAGGTCGAGCACATGGGCACCTGCAACTTCGATGAGTCCAACCCGATCTCGACCACCGAGTATTGATGGAGGTGCCGATGGCCGTTCAAGCAGCTCACATCGATCAGCGCGTGGCGAGGATGCTCGGGATCGCGGTCGGCGGGTTGTTTCTCGCCGCCGCGGTGGGCAAAGCGTGTCGCATCGATGCGTTCTCAGCGACATTGTTGTTCCTTGGACAGTCGCTCCGCGGGCACCACGAAATCGCACTCCTCCTGGCGATGGCGATCGCCTCGTGGGAGGCGGCGATCGGCGCCTATCTCCTGGTGCAGGGCCGCAGCCGGGGCATGCACCGGCTGATCGCGATCACGGTTCTCGTGTTCTCGGTGGCGCTGGTCAAACTGTGGCTGAATCCGGCGGCGACCTCGTGCGGGTGCTTGGGTGGGCTGGGGAGTGGCGACCCCACGAAGGACGCGCTCACGGGATTGGTCAGGAATGCGTCGCTCGTGTGGATCATCGCCTGGCTCACGCGCACTCTCCCGGCAGGGGCCGAGTCGTGAGGCCCAAGGTCTTTCACTGGCGAAACGCTGCGTTTTCGCTCGTCGAACTGCTGGCGGTCGTGGTCGTGCTGGCGGTCATCTTCTCGATCGCCCTGCCATCACTTGTCGGGGCACGTGTTGCGGCCCGCGGCACCGAGAGCACCGTGACGCACCGCCAACTGCTGGCCTCGATCTCGGCGTACTCAACCGATTTCAAAGACGCGTTCCCGTACTTGCAGACCCCTGGCAATCCGATGGCCCCCGTGCGCTGGCAAGGCGAAACCCTGCCAACAAGTTACTTTGGTGCCACCATCCGTTGGTGGCCCAACCTGCTCATCGGGTCGTACCTCGACAACGGAACCGGCCTTGAAATCGACCGTGAAGCCACGGAACGCGCCAACACGCTGGATGGGGTGAGCCCTGAACTCATCCGTTCGCGATTCTGGCTGTCCGCCACCACCGCTGCTGCGGCGCGGTACTGGGACGAAGACTCGCCGCCTGATGAACTCACGCTCTACCGAGGAACCCGGCATGGTGATGTGAACCTGCCCGCGCAGAAAGGCCTGCTGGTCGACATCGGGTGGGAGACCTTCGCGCCTCGACCCGGCACACAGATGTCCGTCGGCGCGTGCGATGGGTCCGCCTCCGTCATTCCGTGGCCCGCCGAATCCGGTGCCACCGTCGATCGGTCCGTGTGGGGCTCGGTGACGTGGCCCGTGATTTCGACTCGGCACGGGCTCGCGGGGCGCGACTTCTGAACTCATGCGGTTACACCCGCATCTCGGGGGCTTCCTCGCCCCGGTCCTTCGGCTCGGGAATGAAGCAGCACACCACGATGCCCGGGATGTAGAGCATGGCGGTCCAGAAGATCGCGCCGTCGTAGCCGACCTGTTCGGCGATCAGTCCGCCGCCCAGCGCGCCCGCGGCGGACACCAGTCGCCCGACGTTGTAGGTGAAGCCCGCCCCGAGCGTACGGACGAGGGTCGGGAAAAGCGGCGGGATGTAGAGCGGGAACATGCCGAAGAGGCCGAGGCCGAAGAACGCGACGAGGCCGTACATCGCCATGGCGTTGTCTTTGGTGATCGCGGGGGAGATCCCGGGAATGTAACGGTGGCCGAAGACAAAGCCGAAGGTGGCGAGGGCGCCGAGCATGAAGATCAGGAAGGCGGCGCGGTAGCCGAGAAAGCGCGCGGCGTACGTCGCGGCGAAGTTGGCGACGATGTTGACGGTGAGGTAGACGACGCTGACGTCGCTGGCGAAGGCGGTGCGTTTGTCTGGGGGGATGCCGTCGAGTTGGCGGAGGAGTTGGGGGCCGAAATAGAGGAAAGCCCAGACGGTGGTGAGGGCGATGGAGGTGAGGGCGGTGGTGAGCAGGGTGATTCGCGCCAGTTGACCGGTGAAGAGGGCCGAGAGGGGCGGGGTTTCCTGCGTTTGCTTGGCTTTGCACCAATCTTCAGGCTCGGGCACGGCTGAGCGAATCCAGAGGGTGAGAAGGGCCGGGGCGACGCCGACCAGAAAGACCCATCGGGGTTCGAGGCCGCCGATGGAGAAGACTTTGGCCGTGAACACGGCGAGGATGCAGCCGACCATGTAGCCGCTTTGCAGGGTGGCGCTGGCCCAGGCGCGGTGCTTGCGGTGCAGGACTTCGCTGACGAGTGCCGAGCCCGCGGCCCACTCGCCGCCGATGCCGAGGGCGGCGACGAAGCGGAAGATGAGCAGGTGCCACCACGCCGTGGCGAAGAAGGAGAGGCCGGTGAAGATGGCATAGGTGAGGACGGTGATGGTGAGCGTGCGGGTGCGGCCGAGGCGATCACCGATCCGCCCAAAGACCGCGCCGCCCACGGCCCAGCCCACGAGAAACACGCACTGGATGAGCGCGGCCTTGGCAGCGACCTCGCCCTTGGGGATGTTGCCTATGCCGTAATCGTTTTCGAGGAGTTGGGTGACGAAGGGGATGGCGACGATGATGTAGAGATAGCCGTCGAGCCCGTCGAAGCACCAGCCGAGCCAGGCAGCGGTGAGGGCCTTCCAGGGGCGGGGGGCGGCATTCGGGTCTCGCCCGGTCGGCAGATCGATCATGAGCAACAGACTACCAAATCATCGCGTCTTAGTCCTTTCGAGAAAAGAGGCTGGCATCGTCCGATCTGACCGCACGACGGAAAGTGCGATCGACATCGGCATGAGGTGGCAGAAGAACGCCGGAGGGCGTTCTCGACGACTTCGACCCGAGCAACTCGGCGATCGTCACGATCTGAATCTTGGGAACACGCGCATGCTTGTCAAGAGGGGATGTGTAGTGTCCCGCAGCGGCAGCCTCTTCACGCATGGGCTTTGTTGGCGGTTCGAGCGTGATGAACAGGCCCATCGCGGCCTCTTCTCGCTCCACCGTACCTCGGAAATCGCGGAGCATGGCGCTTGACACCTTTCCTCCTTTGACCTGGACGAGAATTGCTTTGGGGCCAGTTGGATCATCGGCAAAGTACCGCTTGCCGTCTACGCCTTGATCCGCGCCCTTCCGACCCTTCTTTGGTGCCGCAACGGTCGCGCCAGAGGGCCTAGCCCGAACAAGACCACACGCCCAATACTGAAACTGATACGGATTCTCTTTGAACAGTTGTCTCGCCCCGGCTTCGTCTCTTGGTTCGCCCAACACCTCGTACTCTGCTGGCGGGTCGAACCGATTTTCCAGACGAAACTTGATCAGGTTGATGGCCAAATGGGTGACATCGATGCCGAGCCATCGCCGCGCGGGGAGCGAGGGGCTCTCGCGATTGAGCGACTCTGTGGCATCAATCGTCGTTCCGCAGCCGCAAAACGGATCGAGAATGACATCTCCCGGATTCGACGAGGCGGCAATGATCCGTCGTAGTAGCCCAAGCGGCTTCTGGGTGGGGTAACCCAGCCGCTCACTGTCACGGGGTGATAGCCAACGCACATCTTCGTCGATGCCCGCTTCGGTGCCGTGAACTGACCCGCTCGTGTACGGCTGAAATGCCCAGAGGTCAGGCGCGGCAGGCCCTTCGGTTGGCCGCACATATCGCTGGTACATCGGCCAGGCTTCACCCGGCGTAATCGTGATATGCCCCAACTCAAACAATCGGTCTAGTTTCTCGTGCTGACCGAGCGCGGACAAATCCTCGTCGATATCCTCAACCAACGCACCGGGTACTGCCCAGTGCCGACCCTTCGCAGTAGGATCGAATCCGCGCCAGGGCTTTCCTGACTCCCCGCCTCGTCGTCCGCTTCCGGTCAAAACGTTACCGTAGTACTTTGTGCGCCAGCCCTTCGCATCTTTGACAAAGAACTCCTCGACATGGCCCCTCATGTACGGGCGGCGCGGTCGATTCCATGTGTAGGTATCAGACGCGCTGTAAAACAGGATGATGTCGTGGACCGGGGCCCAGCGCGCGGCCTTGTTGTGGGATCCGGTACGGCGCCAAACGATCTCGCTTCTGAAGTTCTGCGGCCCAAAGGTGCCGTCGAGCAACAGCCGAAGGAAATGGGACGCCGTTGGGTCGCAATGAAGGTACAAGGAACCTGTGTCTTTCAGTACGCGGCGCATATGCACGAGCCGTACGGCCATCTGAACGAGATAGGCGAGCATCGGCGAATGGCCGAGAAACTGGTGCAACGTGCTCACCAGCGCCTTGATCTCAGACGGGCTGTGACGATCCTGCATCAACCGTGCAAGCGACTCGGCAGCGCTCTGGTCCCACGTCCAGGTATCGACGAACGCCTCAACTTGCGCCGCAGACGCCACACCGGAGACCTCCTTGAAGAGCACGTTGTAGTTTGAATCGGAGTTAAACGGCGGATCGAGGTAAATGAGATCGATCGAGCCGTTCGGGAACTGCTCGACATCGCTCAAGAACTCCAGATTGTCACCGAACAGAAGTCGGTTGGCAATGGGCATGGGAACTCAGCCTATTCACAAGGTCGAAGGTCCGCCTCACCGCCACCACGTCCCCCCGCCATACACCGCCGCGCCAGCCAAGTGCGCCGAGATCCGCAGCAACTGGTTGTATTTCGCATTCCGGTCGCTTCGGCAGGGGGCACCGGTTTTGATCTGGCCGCAGTTGGTGGCCACGGCAAGGTCCGCGATCGTCGCGTCTTCGGTTTCGCCTGAGCGGTGGCTCATGACGGCGGCGAAGCGGTTGCGCATCGCGAGGTCAACCGCCTTGAAGGTTTCGGTGAGCGTGCCGATCTGGTTGACCTTCACGAGGATGGCGTTGGCTGATTTTTCCTTCAGGCCGCGGGCGAGGAAGGTGGGGTTGGTGACGAAGAGGTCGTCGCCGACGAGTTGGACTTTGTCGCCCAGTTTGGCCGTGAGTTTGGCCCAGCCGTCCCAGTCGTTTTCGGCCAGGCCGTCTTCGATGGAGCGGATGGGGTACTTCTTGCACCAACCGGCCCAGAGGTCGATCATTTCGTCGCTGGTGGCGATCTTGCTCGGGTTGCTCTTGAAGAAGCAGTAGCCCTTCTTGCCGTGCTCTTTGGCTTCGTTCCACAGTTCGCTGGCGGCGGGGTCGAGAGCCACGAATATCTGCTGGCCCCACTTGTAACCGGCCTTCTTCGTTGCTTCCTCCATCAGTCGTAGGGCGTCCTCGGCGTCCTTCAAATCCGGCGCGAAGCCGCCCTCGTCGCCCACGGCGGTGTTCAGGTGCTTGTCGTGCAACACTTTCTTCAGTGCGTGGTAGATTTCCGTGCCCGCTCGCAGGGCGTCTTCGAAGGTGTCGAAGCCCCAGGGCTGGATCATGAACTCCTGGAAGTCGACGTTGCTGTCGGCGTGCTTGCCGCCGTTGAGGATGTTCATCATGGGCACGGGGAGCACGTTGGCCTTCGCACCGCCCAGGTAGCGATAAAGCGGCAGCCCGCTGGCGCTCGCGGCGGCCTTGGCCACGGCCATGGACACGCCCAGGATGGCGTTGGCACCGAGTTTGGCCTTGTTGGGCGTGCCGTCGAGGTCGATCAACTTCTGATCGATCTGCTCCTGCCCAAATGGGCATGCGCCCATCAGGGCGGGCGCGATCTTCTTCCGCACGTTGTCAACGGCTTTCTGCACACCCTTGCCCAGGTAGGTCTTCTTGTCGCCATCGCGCAGTTCGCAGGCTTCGTTCTCGCCGGTGGACGCGCCCGAGGGGACCGCGGCGCGGCCTGAGGCGCCGCAGCAGAGCGTGACTTCGACCTCGACGGTGGGGTTGCCGCGGGAGTCGAGGACTTGGAGGGCAGAAACGGCAGAGATGGTGCTGGCCATTCGAGCGATACTCCCGGGGTGGGGGGCGTGCGAGCGCGGAGCGTAGGACGCGGGGCTGGCGCGGGCGATTGGAGACGACGTGCGGCCGGCCTCATCGCTACTTGGGCCCGGCCCCCTCCCGGCCTCGCGGCTCGGCCACCCTCCCCGGTGGGACCGGGGAGGGGTGGTGGTGTTCGCCGCTGGGCTTCACCCGCGGTCGCGTACCATTGCTCGAACCATGCTTCTGGCCATTCTCCAGTTCGACCTGTTGATCCGTGGCAGCGAATCCTTGAAGGACAAGCGGCGCGTGGTGAAGTCGCTCAAGGACCGGCTGCATGCCGAGCACATGGTGAGCGTGGCGGAGATCGGCCTGCTCGATCGTTTCGACGTCGCGCGGCTTGGTCTGGCTGCGGTGGGTTCCGATGTGCGGCAACTGCAATCGATGACCGACCGCATTCTGGACAAGGTGCGGGCGTTGCACGATGCGGAACTGGGTGATTTTCAGCGTGAGATTGTGGATGGCGATGCTTTGAGTGAACAGGGTTCGAACGACTCAGCCGCCGCGGAGCCTGTGTGGAGCCCTGAGGAGCGTCGCGCATGAGTCGTCCAACTGGTCCGAGCCATCGGCGGGAGCAGATCGGCGCGGAACTGCACCGCGTGCTGCAGGAGTTGCTTGCACGCGGGCTGAACGACCCGCGCCTGCAGGGGCTCGTGACCCTGACCGAGGTGCGCGTGTCGCCTGACCTGGCGCAGGCCACGGTGATGGTGTCGGTGATGCCTGAGAAGAACGGTGCACGCGTGGTGGCGGCGCTGCGGCACGCGGCGGGGCATCTGCGGCGCGAGGCGGGCAAGGCGATTCAGACGGTGCGGATTCCCGACATGCTGTTTGAACTGGATGATCGGCTGAAGAAGCAGGCCGCGGTCTTCGAGGCGCTGGGGCGCGTCGCGGCGGAGCGTGAAGCAGGCGAGGCCATGGCTGCGAACGCGAGCGACGCGACCGGCGAAAACTCGGGCGGGGGTGTCGACTCCGGGGCGCGCAGCGCAAACAATCCCCTCGCCCCTTCCAGTCCCCCCACCTCTCACGCGACCGAGTCGCCCTGGACCCGTCGCCCACCGTTCACCACCCCGACCTCTCCCGCCGCAGCCCCCACTCCCACCTCCCCTGCTTCGCCAAGCGATCCGCGATGACCGCCACGGAACGAACCCGCTCGCTCGACACGCTGTTAGAGCGTTTGAAGAAGGCGTATGCCGAGCAGGTGGAAGGTGAGCCTGCCGAGCCCACGCCCCCCGTGCCTTTGTGGCTGACCGAGGACGCGGTGCTGCGGGAACTGCTGCGGTCGTTTTTGATGTGGGAGGCGCCGGCCGGCAAGGCCCGCGCGGCCTTGGAATCGCTGGAATCAACGTTCATCGATATCAACGACCTGCGGGTGTCGCTGACGACCGAGGTGGCGGCGGCACTGGGGCGCAGTTACCCGCGCGGCACAGAGCGAGCCGAGCGCTTGCGGAATGCGCTCAACGACATCTATCGCCGCGAGCATGCGGTGAGTCTGTCGCATCTGGCGCAGCGTGGTCGCCGCGAGGCGCGGGCGTATCTGGAAGGGCTCGCGGGCGTGCCGCCGTTCGTGGCGGCGCGGGTGCAACTGTTTGCGCTGGAATGGCACGCGATGCCAGTGGATGAACGGCTGATGGCGCGGCTGGTCGAAGCGGGCGCGATCGACGCGGCGCAAACGGTAGAAACAGCCGCGGGCGTGCTGGAGCGCGCTGTGCGGGCGGGCGATGGTCCGATCATGGCCCGCGTGTTGCAGGCGTGGTGCGACGATCCGAAGCCACCGAGCCTGCGTGCGCCTCGGCCGCGTGCCGCGGCTACTTCGGCACGCCGTTCACCGGCGAAGCGGACGCCGCCGCCGAAGGCACGCTGATTGCTCGCTGCAGAAGGGCATTCATTACCTCACGTCGCATCGCGGAGACTCTTCTTTGGCCGGCCACAACAAGTGGAGCAAGATCAAGCACCGCAAGGCGGTGGTCGACAAGCGCCGCGGGAAGGCGTGGACGATGTGCTCGCGCGCCATCATCGTGGCGGCCAAGACCGGCGGGCCTGATCCGGCGTTCAACTTCGCGCTGCGGGCCGCGATCGATGAGGCGCGGTATCACAACGTGCCAGCGGACAACATCGACCGCGCGATCAAGAAAGGCATCGGCGGCGGCGCGGGCGATGACTACGAGCCTGTTCGCTACGAGGGGTATGGGCCTGGTGGCGTGGCGCTCATCATCGATGCGCTGACCAACAACCGGGCCCGCACGGCGGGCGATCTGCGGCTGATCTTGAGCGACCACGGTGGCAAACTGGGCACAACCGGGTGCGTCTCGCATCAGTTCGAAAGCAAAGGGCGGGTGGTGATCACGGGCGGGCGCGACGGACCCGTGTGCGAAGAGGCCGCGATGGATGCGGCGCTCGCGGCCGGTGCCGATGACGTGATGCCTGAGGACGCCGAGGGGGGGGCGGGGACATGGTGCGTGCTGTGTGCGCCGGGCTCGCTGCACGCGGTGAAGCAGGCGCTGGAAGGTGCGGGTCTGAAGGTCGGCGAGGCGACGCTGGAGATGATCGCGAGCGCGACGGTGGCGGTGGCGGGCGAAGCCGCGCGTACGCTGATGAAACTGGTGGATGCGCTGGATGACAACGACGACGTGAAACGGGTGCACACGAACGCGGATGTGGATGAGGCGGCGCTCGAAGAGGAGTAGCCGATCCGCAGAGTCGCGATTCGAGGCGTGTACATAGACTTACAGCATGAGCACCGAGATCGTCTTCATTGTCGAAGAAGACCCGGACGGCGGATTCACGGCACACGCCGTCGGCTCTCCCATCTTCACTCAAGGCGATACCGCCGATGAACTCCGCGCCAACGTGCGGGATGCGGTTCGGTGCCACTTCGCTGATGAAGCCACGCGGCCCAAGGGCAAACTCCTTTAGCGAGCAGCCGTACTATATGGTATGACCCTTCACGCGATGAAACAGGTGCTGGACGCCGATCCCTTTCGCCCGTTCACCCTGCGGCTGGCCGATGGACGATCGCTCCGCGTGTTCAACCCACACAATGTGGCGTTCCTAGGCAATGGCCGCACACTCTTCGTGGCACATCACAAGTCTGAGCAGTTTGAACTCATCGACTTGCTGCTGGTGAACTCGATTGTGATTGGAAGCGAAGCCGCGCGACGCCGCAAGTCTGCTTGAACACGATCGCAATCCCCATCACGTCGCAATCGCCCGCACCACTTCTTCTACCGTCGTCTGCCCCGCGCGGGCCTTGGTGAATCCGTCTTCGCGGAGGGACATCAGCAGGCCTTCCTTCTGGGCGGCCGCCGCGATGCGCGGCGCGGGCGCACGCTCCAGAACCATCTCGCGCAGCGTGTCGCTAACTCGCATCAGTTCATAGATGCCCAGCCGGCCCCGATAGCCCGATGATCGGCACGCCCGGCAGCCCACCGCCTTGCTCACCACCAGCGCCGCCCGTTCGGCTTCGGTCGTCGGCACGAACTCGGACGGGTAATCCGCCGCGTGCTTGATGACCTCCGCCGGGTCAAGCCGCTGGGCGCACTGCTCGCACACGCGGCGCACCAGACGCTGGGCCAGGATGCCCTCGACCGAACTGCTCACCAGGAACGGCTCGACGCCCATGTTCAAGAGTCGCGTCGTCGCGCTCGCGGCATCATTCGTGTGCAACGTGCTGAACACGAGGTGCCCCGTCAGCGACGCCTGCACCGCAGTCTCCGCCGTTTCGCGGTCGCGGATTTCACCAACCAGCACCACGTCGGGGTCGTGGCGCAAGATCGATCGCAGCCCGGCCGAGAAATCCAGCCCCACCTTCGCGTTCACCTGGATCTGGTTCACGCCGGGGACGTGATACTCCACCGGATCCTCGACCGTGATGGCCTTGATCTCGTCGGAGACAATCCGGTTGAGCGACGCATACAGCGTGGTCGATTTGCCGCTGCCCGTCGGCCCCGTCACCAGCAGAATCCCGTGCGGCCTCTGGATCAGCCGATCCCACTCCCCCATCACGCCCGGCGGCATGCCCAACTGATCGAGCCCAAGCATCACGGCTGACTTGCTGAGTACGCGCAGCACGACGCCCTCGCCGAACAGCATCGGGATCACCGACACGCGCAGGTCGTATTCCTGCCCGCGCGAGCGCAGCGTGATGCGCCCATCCTGCGGGGCCCGCTTCTCGGCCACGTTCAGGTTGGCCATGATTTTGAGGCGCGAGAGGATCGCCGCGGCAAACCGATGGATCGTGGCGGGCACGTTGGCGCGTTGCAGCACGCCGTCGATGCGATAGCGCACGGTCAGTTCGCGCTCGTAGGGCTCGAAGTGGACGTCGGTTGCGCGATCGGCAATGGCTTCGGCGAGCAGGTCGTTCACCAGTTTGATGACCGACGCCTCCTGGGCCTGTTCGATCTCGTCGCCGCCTGCCGGTCCGCTGGCCTCCGCGGCCTGGTCGCCCGAGGCGCCGACCATGTCGTCGAGCGTGTCGGAGCCGACGCCGTAGTGCTTGGCGATGAAGGCCCGGAGTTCGTCCTCGTCGGCGAGGACGACATCGATGGTGCAACCGGTGAGCAGTTTCAGTTCATCGAGCACGGAGAGTTCGAAGGGGTCGCTGGTCGCGACGGTGAGCACCCCGTTGCG
The DNA here is from genome assembly GCA_964588585.1 of uncultured Phycisphaeraceae bacterium. Lineage (GTDB taxonomy): Bacteria > Planctomycetota > Phycisphaerae > Phycisphaerales > UBA1924 > JAEUIX01. Next base: position 23,462 of record CAZPPX010000026.1, on the reverse strand, counting down.
GCGAGAGACCGGCACACACGCCTGCTTGTGAACCAGTTTGGCGGGCAACATCGCCAGCACGGCCGGCTCCACCGCGAGCGAGGTCAGGTCCACAATGGGCATGTGGAACTGCTCGCCGATCACGGTGAGCACCTGATCGCGCGACACGAAGCCCATCCGCACCACCACGCGGTCGAATCGCTCCCCGCTGGCGCGCTGCTCGGCCACCGCGCGGTCTACCTGGGACCGGTTGATCAACCCCTGCTGAAGCAGAATCGCGGCAATGCCCATGCACGCTGAGCGTAGTCGCACGCAAACTCACCCGAGCCCCCGACCCCCATCCACGCGCACCACCTGCCCGGTGCAATACGCCGCGTCCAGCGCCAGCCACGCCACGGCTTTGGCTGCGTCTTCTGGTGTCCCCGCGCGTCCCAAGGGCACCCGACTCAGGTATCGCGACTGGAACGCCTCATCTTCACCCGGCGCGAACGCGGCCACGCCCAGGGCCGCCGCGTTCACGCGCACTCGAGGAGCCATCTCCCTCGCCAGGACCAGCGTCATCTCCTGCAGGGCCGCCTTGCTCATCGAGTAGCCGATGTACCCCTTGCGGGGCTGACCGGTCGGCCCCATCGCGTGGATGTCGCCAAGGGTCACAATCGCCCCGCCGCCTGAAAGCGTGCTCATCGCCAGACCCTTGAACAGGGCCTTGGAGATGAGCATCGGTGAAAGCGCGTTCACACGGAACAGCCGCTCCACTGTTGCCGCCGCTACCGATTCGGTTGGCGTCGCGACGTACTCCGCCGCGTTGTGCACGAGGACATCTACCCTCGGCAATCGCGCCGCAAGCCCCCGCGTCCAGACTTCCGCGCTGGCCGGGTCGCTCAGTTCCAATGACTCAAGAATCGCCCGTCCACCTGCGGCTTCGACCAATGAAACGGCTTCCAGACCCGCTGATTCGGGCGCATCAGGCCGATGCGTCAGCACCACATCGCAGCCGCGACGTGCCAACTCGCGCGCGATCGCTCGACCGACCCGTCCGGGTGCGGTCGCACCGGTGACGATCGCGATGGGGCGCGTGCCGTCGATAAATGCACCCCGTGGCACAGGCGTCCCGCCTGTGTGGCCTTCGGCAATGAGCGGTACAGACGCACACAGGCGGGACGCCTGTGCCGCTGACTGCACCCACGCTTACTTTTTCTTGTCGCCCTTCTCGGCCTTGACGACTTCGTAAGGGGACGAGGTGGTCGCCGCACCCTTGACGTGCTTCATGCCGCGGCGGCGATCGGTGACGCGCTGGCTCTTGCCCTTGCGATCACGCAGGTAGTACAACTTGGCGCGGCGGGCGTTGCCGCGGCGCTTGACCTCGTAGAACGCAATGCGGGGGGAGTGGACGGGGAACATCCGCTCCACGCCGTGCTCGTCGACAATCCGGCGGATCGTGATCATCTGGTTGATCCCGCTGCCGGAACGGGCGATGAGCACGCCCGAGAAGACCTGGATGCGTTCCTTGTCACCTTCAACGATCTTGCAGTGCACATCGACCGCGTCGCCGATGTCCATGCGGGGCACATCGGTGCGCAGCATCTTGGCGTTGATGTTCTCGAGGATCGTCTGAATAGCCATGGGTCGCCCGCCGTGAAGGTGTGGTGAACAGTGGTGAACAGCCTGTCGAGGCGCGATGCCGGGATCGACCGGTTCGCTGGCGTCAACAGGGGTCGAGAGTGTACGCGCGGTCTGGCCCCCGGAACAGCCCTCGCCGATACCCGGGGTGTAGTCCTCGATTGTGGCAGGTGCCTTTGGGTACCCCGATTCTCCGAATCGGCTACGCCATCTACACCCTCCTACGCACCCTTTCCTGCCACAATCGTGGACTACACCCCGATACCCGGCCCATTCTATCAAAGCCCGAACGTCCGCTGAACTGACGCCCCAGTTCGGGCGGCGGCTGCCCAGTTTGCAGCCCACGGGTGGCTCAGGCACACCTTGACAAAGGCTTCATCCACTGCCGCTCGATTCCGCGAGGGCTCCGTGTACCGTCTTGATGTCGATCCGGATGCCCGGCTCGCACCCCATTCTGACCCTGCTTGAGGAGAGAGTTCCATGCGTACTGCCGCTGTCGCTACCGCCTTGTTCGCCTTCGCTTCTGCTGCACAGGCTGACATCATCACCCAGTGGAACTTCAACGGGCCCACGGGCAGCAACAACAGCCCGGCACCTGCCGTGGGGACTGGCTCGGCCACGCCGGTCGGCATGAACGGGAACGCCAACAACGCGGACATTCTGGCCACCCCTGGCTCCTCCGACGCGGGCAACACCCTCGCCTGGCGCGTCCGCGGCAGCCAAACCAACGGGTGGTCGGGCACCACGCAACTGCTCTCCGGCGCGCGCTTCAACGCCTCCACCGCCGGTTTCGAGAACGTCGTGGTCTCCTTTGACCTCTTCGCCACCGACGGCGCGCCACGCCACGGGCAGTTCCAATACACCACCGACGGCAGCACCTTCACCTCCCTCGGCGCGATCCTCGACTTCAACCCCGGCGACGCGTGGGTGAACAACATTTCTTTCGACCTCGCCGCCATCCCCGGTGCCAGCGACAACCCCAACTTTGGCTTCCAACTCGTCTCGGCCTTCTCGCCCGTTGAGTTCACCAACGCCAACGGCCTGCAGGCCGCCAACACCGCCTTCCAGCGCGCCAACGCTGGCCCGCAGGTGTACAACGGCACGGCGGGCAACTGGCGGTTTGACTCGGTGACGTTCCGCGGCACGGTGGTGCCGACGCCGGGTGCAGTTGGGCTGTTGGTGCTTGTAGGCTTGCGCGGGATGCGCCGGCGGCGCTCGAACTGAAGCCGCGAGCCAAGCCTGGCATGGGAGCCAAAAATCAGAGCCCCGGTGCACGCACCGGGGCTCTTGTCGTCTCGATCACTATTTCTATCAGCAACCCGCAAAGAACAATCCGATGAAGTCGGAAAGGTCATCGGGGTCGATGGTGTTGTCGCCGTTCATATCGACGGTGACACAGGGTGGTTGCTGGAAGAAGCAGCCGATGTAGTCAGTGAGGTCGTCGGGGTCGAGCGAGCCGTTGCCGTCGAAGTCGGCGGCGCAGGTCGGGGGCATGGAGGGCACGGGCAGGCCGGGCACGGTCATCTGGCTGATGGTGCCGGGCTTGAACAGGCCGAGGCGGCCTTCGCCGGTGGTCGGGGGCATGGTGGTCGTGAAGCCGAAGTTGTACATCGAACCCCAGCGGATGGCGTTCGCGGCGGCGTTGGTCGCGAAAGCCTCGGTGGCGAACACCAGTTCGTTCGACGACTTGTTGGCGGTCCACGGCGTGTTGCTGATGGCTTCGCCCGAGTGCGTGATCGGGTGGCGGAAGGTGTAGTCGGTGAAGGCGATCGAGTCGTGCAGCGGAACGATGAACGTGCCGGCGCTGCGGTCGGAGTTCAGGTTGAACACGGCATACTCATACCGCCAGCGACCATCACCAAGGTCAGTCGCCTTGCCTGCGACGTAATACCGGCAGCGGATGAACGTGTTGGCCTGGCCGGGGTTCGGGGTGTCGTCGTGATCAACCGTGACGAGGGTCACGGCTGGGTCGAGTTCACGCCAGCGCGCGATGACGGGAACCTGGCGGTTGGCGGGGCCGCCGATGAGTTGGGCGTTGCCCACGCCGTTGTTGAGGTTGACCTGCTGCGACGAGGCATTGTTCATCGCGTTGACCGCGACGGTCTGGCCGGTGCGGATGTACTGGGCGTCGTGGGGCAGAAGGTGAACCGTTTCGATGAAGAACTGGGTGCCGGTGGGCTGATTGGCGATGTCGGCGAGGGCGACCTGGATGCGGGTGTTGACGTTGGTTTCGCCGGTGCCGCCGCCGCGGGCACCGTTGAGCATGCCCGTCGTGGCGTTGATAAAGGAACGGCGGGCCATGCCGGTGGGGCCGTTGAAGCCTGAGGAATAGGTGTCGGCACAGTTGGTGCCCATCTGGCCGGAGCCGCCAGCGGAGCACGAGCCGGTGCCGCAGGTGGCGCTGGAACCGTTGACGGGGATGCCGACCCACTTGACCCAGCCCTGGCCGATCTGCTCCATGCGGGAGAAGGACACGCTGCTGCCCGGGGCGGTGAAGGACTTGTAGCGGTACATCTCCTGTCCCACGAGCGGGCGGATGGTGGAGTTGGGGTGCGTGTTGGCGGCACGGTCACCGATGTTGCAGGTGATGGAGCCGCTGCTGTAGCCGACGATGGTCCCGGCGGCATTGGTGCCGTTGCGGGCCACGTCGGAGTGGCTGGAACTGATCATGTCCGGGCCGATCTGAGCGGAGGCCCACGAGGCGGTGCCCGCGATGGCCAAAAGTCCAAGCGCACCGAGCGCCGACGGGCGGTTGCGAAGTCCGAACATGGAATGTCTCCTAGGAAACGGGTGCGACTGCGGCAGAACGCCACGCACCCACGAGAGCCAGAGTTTACCTGATTTGACAGGCGCGTGCAAGGGCGAGTTTCGCCCGAACGCCACCTCCCAGAGGGAGGGGGTTGGGGAGGGGGATGAAAGCCGTGCGGCAACCTCATCGCGCGTACGCGTGCTCCCGCGCATGCGGGGGCGGTATGTCATAGGTTTTGCGGCTTTGCGATAATGGCCATTACAGCCCGGCTAAGGCCCCTCGCGCGGCGACCCTCCGATCCCCCCACCCACATGCTCCGGCGAGCGTATACGCGAACGGAAGGTTTTGCGCGCAATGTGTGGTGGATAGCCCACGAATTCTTGCGGAAAAGAGCCCTTTGGCACGCCGCGTGCAGAGGCGCCGAGGTGGTCCGCACGAAAGCGTGGCATGTGGAAAATCACGCGCGATGAACGGGGTGCGGTTTGCCGAACGACTTTCAACTCCCTCCCCCAACCCCTCCCTCGGAGGGGCTTTCGGAGCGTCATCTTGCTCTTCTCGCCACCCGCGTCGTTTCGAGCGATCGGTTCACTAAGGGTGTCTGCCGAGATTTGTTGAAACCGATTCCTGTCGCTCGGCGGCTACGCTGGCGGCGTGTCTGCCGCCGAGCCACCGAGCCTGATTGAGGTCATCGATTCCCACACCGAGGGAGAGCCGACGCGCGTCGTGATTTCCGGTGGGCCGGACCTAGGTTCGGGCACGGTGGCCGAGCGGGCGGCACGGTTCAGGGCCCAGTTTGACTGGTTCCGGGCGGCGGTAGTGAACGAGCCGCGGGGGAGTGAGGCCCTGGTGGGGGCGCTGCTGGTGCCGGCGGTTTCCGAGCGGGCGGTAGCGGGAGCGGTTTTCTTCAACAACGTTGGGCTGCTGGGCGGATGCGGACATGCGACCATCGGCCTGGCGCGCACGCTGGTGCACGTGGGGCGGATCGCAGGAGGTGGGGGCAGCGAGTATGTTGTGGAAACGCCGGTGGGTGACGTGGCGTTCCGGATTGGGACAGACGGGTACATCGCGATCGACAACGTGGCGTCGTCTCGGCATGCGAAGGGGGTGCCGGTTTCGTTCGACTGGAATGGCGCGGAGCGAACCGTCACGGGCGACGTGGCCTGGGGTGGCAACTGGTTCTATCTCGTTGACGCCGCTTCGCTGCCGGATGGCCTCGATCTAAAGTTGGCCGACCTCGATATCCTCACCGCCTTCACCAAGGCCATCCGCGCGGCACTCGATCGCGCGGGCATCACGGGCGCGGGCGGCGCACCCATCGATCACGTTGAACTCTTCGGCCCCTCGCCCACGCCCGGGTGCGACGCGCGGAACTTCGTGCTGTGCCCGGGCGGCGCGTACGACCGCTCACCCTGCGGCACGGGCACGAGCGCGAAACTGGCTTGCCTCGCCGCTGATGGCTTGCTCGCGCCGGACCAGATGTGGGTGCAGGAGAGCATCATCGGAAGTACGTTTCAGGCGTCGTATCGCCCGGGTGAGAAACCCGGCGCGATCGTGCCGACGATTCGAGGCCGGGCGTGGATCACGGCCCACGCGACGCTGCACATCGACCCGACCGACCCGTTCCGCCACGGCATCCGCACATGATTGGTTCTTCAACTCCGCAACGTGCGTCCACCGACGAACTGCCGCCAACGGCTGATGCGGTGGTCATTGGCGCGGGGATCGTGGGCACGGCGTGCGCCTGGCGGCTCGCGCTTGATGGCCTGCGCGTGGTGGTGATCGACGCGGGCGCGCCGGGGCACCTGGCGACGGCGGCGGGCATGGGGCACATCGTGCTGATCGACGACAGCGAAGCCCAACTGGCACTGACGCGTTTCGGGCGCGACCTGTGGAACCACCTCGGGCCGAAGTTGCCTGAGGAGGCGGCTTTTCGCCGGCCGGGCACGCTTTGGGTGGCGGAGAACGAGGCGGAGTGGGCGCTGGCCAAGAGCAAGCATGAGGTGATTTCGTCGCGCGGGCTCGGCAGCCGGGCGATTGATGGCGGTGAACTCGCACGGCTTGAGCCACGGCTGCGCGCCGGGCTTTCCGGGGCGTTGTTCGTGCCCGACGACGGCATCGTGTTCGCGCCAGCCGCGGCGGCGTGGCTGCTTGATCAGGCGTGCACTGCCGGGGTGGGGAGGGGCGGGAGATTTGTGCGGGGGACGCCGGCGTCGGCGATCGATGCCACCGGCGTGCGCCTGGCGGACGGGCGGCGGATCGACGCCCCGATCGTGGTGAACGCGGCAGGCACCGCGGCACCATCGCTCACGCCCGGCCTGCCGATCAGGCCACGCAAGGGGCACTTGATCTTGACCGCGCCGGCGCGCGAAGCGATCTGCCAGCGCGAGATCATCGAACTAGCCTATCTGACCAGCGCGCACGGGCACGCGGACGAGAGCATCGCGTTTAACGTGCAGCCCCGCGCGGAGGGGCGGCTGTTGATCGGCGCGTCGCGTCAATACGGCGTGGAATCGCCCGATCTTGAGCCACGGATACTCGAGGCGCTCCTGGCGCGGGCGGAGCACTTCCTGCCCGGCGTGCGCGAGTTGCCGATCGAGCGGTGCTGGACGGGCTTCCGTGCCGCGACGCCGGACGCCAAGCCGCTGATCGGCCCGCACGGGTCAAGATCGGGCCTGTTCATCGCGGCGGGGCACGAAGGGCTGGGGATCACCACGGCCCTGGCCACGGGGTGCTTGATCGCCGATGGCGTGGCGGGGCGAGAGGCGGGGATTGAGGCGGGGGCGTTTGAGCCGGGGCGGGAAGCCCACTGGTAGTTTGAGAGTCTGTCATGCTGATTCGTCCGGCCAGATCACGGGGCAGTTCTGCCTGGAGTCCCGGTTGGGGCGACGGAATGGAGCCCTGCGCCCCTCCGGGGCGAAGGCCCGTCGCGTCTCACAACCCCGCCATCCCCCGCAGCACCTTGTCCAGCGCCGGCGGCACCGCCATCACGCTCAGGCGACCGATCCGCACAAGGGCGAACTCCTTGAAGCGTGGGTCGGCCTTGATGAGCGCGAGGGTGGCGGCGTGCGGGGTCTTGGCGGCCTTGACCGCTGCGAGGTCAATGACGGCGAACTTCGGTTCGCCGCGGTCGTTCAGGCCGGGTTGCTTGGGGTCTTCGTAGGCGGGCTTTTCCACGCGCGCGAGGCCGACGATGGCTTTCTCATCGCCGGTGTGATAGACGAGGACGTCGTCGCCTTTCTTGGCGGCGCGGACTGCCGCGAGCGCGGCGGGGTTGCTCACGCCATCCCAGCGGGTGGTCTTGTCTTTCAGGAGGTCGTCAAAGGAGTAGGTGGAGGGCTCGGTCTTGACGAGGAGCGTGGCCATGCGTCAAGAGTACGACGGCCCGGCATCATCCCGCGACGGCTTCGGCCAGCAGTTTGGAAGGCGAAGCGCCGTTCACACCCGGGCCGAAGAAATACCACCGGGTCTTGGGATAGATGCGATCGAGGGCATCGAGGATCTTGCAGATCTGCTTTTCGGAACGCCACACCGAGGCGTCGTTGATGTGGATCGAGCCAGCCTGGCGGTCAAGTTCCACGCGGCCCACGGCCATGGACTTGACTTCGCGGAAGCAGTTCTCGTGCGACCAGTCGAGCCAGGTGCCATCGGGCGCACCTTTCTTCTTGCGGTCCTCGTGGACCTTGCCTTCCTTATCCAGGGTCCAGATGGCAATCGCCCCGAGTTTGGGGTCGTGTCCGATATGCTGGTAGTTCAGGCCGCTCATGGGCAATCTCCCGTCACCGACTTTTCCGGCCCGCGAGTCTTTCCACGCTCGCGGTACGGCCTCATCGGATGTGCGGGTCGTAGCGTGAACCGCCCGTCCGTAAACCTGCGCGTGCGGGGGTGCCGAGCCCCGCACAACCGTCCCTGCCCGAACAACACGACTGCACCGGACAGGTCGCCCGATCGGCATGACGTGCGCACCCGGCATGGCTCGCCGAGGTGTGCCAGGGGTCTTGATCGGCACAGACCGCACAGACCTGATAGACGGCACACCGAATCCCGACTGAATCCCGCACTTACCCCTGCGCGTGGCGGGTGAAAGCCCTCGCTCGCACGGCGGAGTTGCGCAGTCGGGTATGCTGCCGGCATGATTACCCCGCGCGGTCGATTGGTCGCTGCCGTGTGTTCGATCGGTTTGATAACGCCCTTCGGACCTGCCGAGGCTTGCATGGACCTGGAGTTTTGCGAACAACCGACCAACTCGCCGCCTGTGCCTGAGCGGTCGGGCGGTCGGTCAGAAGTGATCGCCCCCAAGGCGATGGCGGCCACAAGCCATCCGCTGGCGACGCAGATTGCGCTGGAGGTGATGCGCGAGGGCGGGAGCGCGGTGGATGCCGCCATCGCGGCCAATGCCGCACTGGGCCTGATGGAGCCGACAGGCTGCGGCATCGGGGGCGACTTGTTTGCGATCGTGTGGGATCCGGCGACGGGGAATCTGCACGGATACAACGGCTCGGGCCGCGCCCCGGCGGGGCTGACGATTGAACTCGTGAAGTCGCGGGGGTTGGAGGCGATTCCGCAGCGCGGGCCGCTGACGGTGACTGTGCCTGGGTGCGTGGATGGCTGGTTCGCGCTGCACGGGCGCTTCGGCAAGGTGCCCATGGCGCGGGTTCTGGCCCCGGCGATCGGCTACGCGCGCGACGGATTCCCGGTGTCACCCGTAATCGCGGAGGCGTGGGCGATCTCGGCGCGCATATTCAAGGATCAGCCGGCGTTCAAGGGGCAGTTCACGCTTGACGGCAAAGCCCCGACAGCGGGGCAGGTGTGGAGAAACCCGAATCTGGCGCGGACACTGGCGCGGATCGCGGCCGAGGGTCGCGGGGCGTATTACTCGGGCGAGATTCCGGCGGTGATCGAAGCGCACATGAAGCGCGTGGGCGGGGTGCTCGCGGCGAGCGACTTCGCGGCGCACCGGGGCGAGTGGGTTGAGCCGGTGAGCGCGAACTTTCGCGGGTATGACGTGTGGGAACTGCCGCCCAACGGGCAGGGCATCGCGGCCCTGCAAATCCTGAAGATTCTGGAGGGCTACGACCTGAAAGCGATGGGCTTCGGTTCGGCGGACTACATCCACGCGTTTGTCGAGGCCAAGAAACTGGCGTTCGAGGATCGGGCGCGGTTCTATGCCGACCCGGCGTTCAGCCCCGCGCCGGTGGCGCGGCTCATCAGCGCGGAGTATGCGAAGGAACGACGGGCAAAGATCGACATGGCCAAGGCTGCGAAGGCGATTGAGCCGGGCGTGATGCCGACGGGCGCGGACACCATCTACCTGACCACCGCCGACGCCAGCGGGATGATGGTGTCGCTGATCCAGTCGAACTATCGGGGCATGGGCTCGGGCGTGGTGCCCACGGCTGACGCGGAGAAACCGGAAGCGGCACTGGGATTCATGCTGCACAACCGGGGCGAGCAGTTTGCGCTGGCGGCTGACCACCCGAACGCACTAAGGCCAGGCAAGCGGCCCTTCCACACGATTATCCCGGCGTTCATCACCAAAGACGGTAAGCCCTGGATGAGTTTCGGGGTGATGGGCGGCGCGATGCAGCCGCAGGGGCACGCGCAGATCGTGATCAACCTGATCGACTTCGGCATGGGCCTGCAGCAGGCGGGCGACGCGCCGCGGATTCACCATGACGGGTCAACCGAGCCGATCGGCCCGGTGAAGGCGATGAGCGACGGTGGGGTGCTGAACCTGGAACCCGGATTCACGCAGACCACACTCGAAGAACTGGCGCGGCGCGGGCACACGCTCAAGCCCGCGGCGACCGCAGTGTTTGGCGGGTACCAGGCCATCCGGCGCGATCCGGTGACGGGCGTGTATTGGGGGGCGTCCGAGTCGCGAAAGGACGGCCACGCGGCGGGGTTCTGAGCGTTTGACGCTTCATCGTGCTCCCCGGGCCACTGCGGGCGTACGCTTCGCGCGAACGGTTCTGAATCACCGCCGACCATCGCCGAGAGCACCTATGGACCCCGACACCATCCTCCTCGAAACCGAAGAGCACATGACCAAGTCGATGGAGCACCTGAAGAAGGAACTCCGCGGCATCCGCACGGGCCGGGCCTCGCCAGCGCTCGTCGAGTACATCAAAGTCGACTACTACGGCAGCCAGAGCGACCTGAAGTCGCTGGCGTCGATCAGCGTGCCGGAGCCCACGCAGATTCTCATCAAGCCCTTCGACGCGGCCGCCGTGGCGGAGATCAAGAAGGCGATCGAGACGAGCGGCCTCGGGCTCAACCCGATGCCCGAAGGCAAGCAGATCCGCATCAACATCCCGCCCTTGTCGGGCGACCGCCGCAAGCAACTGATGGGGCACTGCAAGAAACTGGCCGAGGAAACCAAGGTCAACCTCCGCAACGCCCGGCGTGACGGGAACAAGCACGCCGACACCCTCAAGAGCGGGGCCAACCACATCCCCGAGGATGAACTGGAGCGCCTGAAGACCGAGATTCAGGACCTGCTCAAGAAGTTCGAGACCGAGACGGACAAACTGGTCACCGACAAGAGCAAGGAAATCGAGACGCTGTAGCCGGTTGGCGCTTTCCAGAAATCGGGCGGCACGGTCAAGTCGTGCTGACCGTGTTTGTAATCATGTTCCACGGCCAAGCCCGGAGCGGCTTGGCCGTGCCACCCTATCTAAATCGCCCGCGCTCCCCTACTGCCCTTCCGTCTCCCGCGCTTTCAGCGTCACCGGCAGCGTGAGCTCTTCGCTCCCGCGCATCACAACGACGTTCACCAGATCACCCGGCTTGGCGGCGCGCAGGAATCGCATCCAGTCCTGCACGGACGCCACTTCCTCCCCGTTCCAGCGCATCAGGCGATCGTCCTTCTTGATGCCCGCGTCGGCGGCGGAGGTGTTCTCAAAGACGTCGCCCACGAGTACGCCCGGCTTGTCGTCGGCATACGACGAGGGCGAGATGCCGAATCGCACGCGGATGCCGCCAGGCCCAGCACCTTCGCTGGGTGTGGGCGCATCGTCGGGCGATTCGCGAGAGATACTGGGGCCGATGGCTGGGGTGAAAACCAGCGGTTCCGTGCGCTTCGCGAGCATGAGCGTCGCATCCACAAACATCCGGCACACCCGCACCGCGCCGGGCGTGTTGATCGTCGTAAACACGTCGGTCGGCATGTGATATTCCCGGTGCAGGCCGGTGAAGAAGTGCAGCACGGGCACGCCGCCGCTGTAGAAACTCGCGTGGTCCGACGGGCCCGAGCCCCCGGGCAGAGTTTGCACCTTCATGGGCGCGGCATCAATCAGCGGCTTGAGCAGATCAAGGAACCCTTCGGCCGAACCGACGCCCGCGATCTGCAGTCCCGGGTTGTCGCGCAGGCGGCCGATCATGTCCATGTTCAGCATCGCATAGGTGCTGCTCGCCTGAACCGGCGAGTTGCGCACGAAGAACTTGGAGCCGATCAGGCCCCCTTCCTCGGCAGAGAACGCGACAAACAGGATCGAGCGGGCGCTGGCACTCTCGGGCATCTCCCGATATTCACGCGCGAGGCGCTCGGCGACGAGCAGCAAGCCTGCCGTGCCCGAAGCGTTGTCATCGGCACCAGGGTGCAGTTTGCCCGCGCCCTGGGGATCGCGCGACCCGGCGGTGCCGTAGCCGACATGGTCGTAGTGGGCACCGAGGATCAGGAACTGATCGGCGAGCGCGCCCTTGCCGCGCAGGAGCCCGGCGACATTGTCAGACTGAATCGGGCGACGTTCGACCTCAGTTTCAATCGTCACGCTGACACCCTTCAACGGCGTGATGCCTCCCTTGGCGTCGGCGGCCTTGGTGAGGGCATCAAGATCAGCGCCATTGCCCGCAGCCGCAACCAGACGCGCCGCCGCAGCCGGGGTCATCTGCAGCACGGGCACATCGGTGCTGCCCCGCCCCGGCGCGGTGATCGGGTCGAGCGTGTTCACCCGCGCGTCATCGGCACCAGGCGGATAGACCAGCATCACCCCCGCCGCGCCTCGCTGCACGGCCCGGCGAATCTTCGCGTTCACATTCGCATTCCCCGACCACGGCGCGGTCGTTGCCCACTTGCTCTTGCCCGCGTCGTTCTTGGGTTCGAGCCGCAACACCAGCGCAATCGCGCCGGTCAAGTCGCTGCCATCGATGTCCTTGCCGTCCGCATTGGTATAGGTGCTGTAGTCATCGGGCCCCTTCTCGATGCTGTAGCCCACAAACACCAGCGGCCCCTCGGCACGACCATTGGCCGAGGTCGCGTACACCGCCGTGTCGCCACCGGCCTCAAACGCGACTTCCGCCGCCCCGGCCCTCGCGGTGGCACGCTGCTGCTTGATGATCCGCTCGTTCACGCCCGGGAACGTGCCCGCGAAGGTCTGGCGGAAGGTACCTTTCGGCGCGCCGTCGGGCGCATCAGCCACGGGCAGGCCCGGTTCAAGCCCGAACTTCTTGAAGTAAAACTCGACGTACTCGGCTGCGAGCGCATTCCCCCGCAAGCCCGGGGCACGTCCCTCAAAGAACGGGTTGGCCAGCGTCGCGTTGTGCTGGAAGTAGGTGGCTTCCTCGGGCGAGAGGGCCGCGAGGGCGGTGGTAAAGGCGGAGGAACCGGAGGAAGCGGGAACCGTTGCGGATGCCGTCGCAACGGGCTGGCTCGCGGCCGGCGCGGGTGGTGGCGCGACGGGCTGCGCCGCGAACGCGACGGACGCGCCGAGGGCGGCGATCAGGAGTGCGCGAGGGGCAACGCGGCAAGCGAGGGCCTTGAGCATGGGTGAGGATAGATGGATGCCGAGCCGGACGGAATCCGGCAGGCAACGCCGGGGTGTTCGGACACAACCGTGCCGGGTAGGCCTATTCCGCCTCGTCTTCGCCTTCCGTCGGCATGGTCGAGAGGTTGGCTTTGAACCACGCCACCGCATCGCGGGGCGGCTTGCCCATGCCCGGCGCGATGCCACGCCCCGTCGCCTTGGCAGACTCGATGAAGTCGGCCATCTCGGTGAGCGGCGGGCACTTCAGGCGCTCGGCGCGCTCGCGCAGCATGGAAATCGTGAGGTCGTTGGTGCGCGGGTTGCGCAGGATGTCTTTGTACGCCTGCACGATGGCGGTGATGTGCTCGCGCGGCAAGCCCGCGCGGCGGAGGCCCACGCGGTTGATCCCGCCGATGCGATTGGGCGAGTTGGCGACGCAGAACGGGGGCAGGTGCTGGCTCACGCCGCTGTCGCCGGCGACGTGGGCATATCGGCCCACGCGGGTGAACTGGTGGATGACGGCCTGGCCACCGAGGAGCACGTTATCGCCCAGGATGGCGTGCCCGCCGATCATGGAGCCGTTGACGAGGGTGCAGTCATTGCCGACGACGGCGTCGTGGCCGATGTGCGCGCCGACGAGCATGAAGCCGCGGTCACCCAGCGCGGTGGGGTGCTCGGGCTTGGTGGCGGCGTTGATGGTGACGTGTTCGCGGAGGATGCACTTTTCGCCGATGCGGACGCCGGCGGTGAGTTGGCCGCGCTTGAACTTGACGTCCTGGCCCTCAAAGCCGACGCAGACAAAGGGGTAGAGGGTAGAGCCCGCGCCGATGGAGACGGGCCCCTGGATGTAGACGTTGCCGATGAGTTCGACGCCCGGGCCGAGGTGCACTTCACCGGTCAAAACACAGAATGGGCCGATGCGGACATCGTCGGCAAGGTGACACTCCGGCGCGACAAAGGCGGTGGGATGAACCGAGGGCATGGGCTAGTGTAGCGGGAGGCGCGGGGCGCACCGAACGCGCCGCGCTCGTCTATTCGACCGTCACGCCGCATGACCATTCCTGTGATTGATCTTGGCCGGATGGGGTACCAGGCTGCGTATGAAAAGCAGACGGCGTGGGTGGAGCGCGTGGTGGCGGCTCGGGAAGGACCGGCCCCCGAGCGGGGCGTGATTCTGCTCGTCGAGCACGACCCGGTGATCACGGTTTCGGCTCGGCCAACCGCGGCGGGGCATGTGATCGCCTCACCGGCCCAACTGGCCGCGGCGGGGGTCGAGGTCGCGCGGACCGACCGCGGGGGCGACGTGACGTATCACGGGCCCGGGCAACTCGTGGCGTATCCGATCATCGATCTGAACGCGACCTGCCCGCCGCTGCGGCTGCACGAGTACATGCGCGTGCTCGAGGAAGCCGTGATCCGGACGTGTGCCGACCTCGGCGTGCCGACGCAGCGTGACCCGGGCGCGACGGGCGTGTGGACGAAGGGTGAGGTGACGGGCGGCGTGTCATTATCACCGCGCAAGATCGCCGCGATGGGCGTCCGGGTGCGGCGCTGGGTGTCGATGCACGGGTTGGCGCTCAACGTGACCACCAACCTGCGACATTTCGACTTGATCGTGCCGTGCGGGCTGATTGGGCGCGGGGTGACGAGTCTGTTTGAGGAACTCGGGGCGGAGCGGTGCCCGACGATGAACGCGGTGAAGGTGGCGCTGATCGGGCACCTCGGAGTTTTGCTCGGTACCCGCGTGGCCACGGAACGTGCCTAGGGCACTGACTGTCCGCGACACCCGCCCGGCGTGGCATTGAAAGGCATCGCCCCGCGAAACGGAATCGTCGGCGTGCTCCGCATCTCCCAAGGCAGCGCGAGCGTGGCGGTTTGGTAAGGGTCTTCGTTCGAGACGTGTCCGTCACAGAACGCCACGAGGGAGCGGCCTTCGCCGGGAGCGCTGAACTCATGAAAGTAACGGCCCGATCCGTGATGGTCGCCCGTCTCGAAGTAGGCGACGAGTTTCGACGGAAACAGAACCTCGTGCAAGCCGATCGAGCGCCGGTAATCGTCAGGGCGATCGCGTCGGTCGGGGTGATTGCTTTCCCAAAGTTCCGGAGCCGTGAACAGCGCGGCAGAGTAGTGATAGGAGAGGTGCAGTTGGCCCTGGGGATTGATGTCTGGCTGAGAAAGACGGCGGATGATCTCAGGACAACCCTGGCCTGCCAATCCTTTCATAAATCGGTCGAGAAAGCCTTCGAGGACAAGGTGGCCAGTCCATTGATCGGTCTGATCGATGGTGTTGGCACTTACCCAGGTCGTATCGCCGTAAGTCCACGTTCGGATGCCCGTGCCGGGCTCGAACGCGTTGGCCCATCGGGCTCGATTGTGGTCTTGCGCAAAGACGGTGCTCGTGTCCAGAACCGAGCGCATGCTCACGGTGCATTGGCTGAATCGCGCGCTTCGCTGTGCGCCGCGGATGGCGGGCAGTGTGATCGCCAACAGGACCGCGATGATCGCGATGGTGACCAGCAACTCGACCAGCGAGAAGCCGCGCTGTTGAGTCGGGCTAGCGATAGACGAAGACATTGCTGTTCCAGTTTTTGCGAACGACTTCGTCGCAGACCCAGGCATCGATCGCCGGATCGCGGAACCACGACGAGCACAGATTATAGTTCTCGCCTCCCGTCGTGCGCACCACGATCATGCACGCCGCCACCGTTGCGACGCCATCGCGCCGAAGGACGTCGTCAAGCGTCACCTTGGGAACACGGAAGCGATAGGCCGTGCCTGAGTTTGATCGCATCCAATAGTCGCGTTCGGCGCGAGGCAGGGCGCTGTCGAACTCGAGCCAGAGTTGTTCGCGGACTCTGATCTTGGAGACTCGCACTCGACAGCCTTGCTCGGAAACGCACGCACCGTCCAAACGTCCCTGGTACCGTTCATCCAGGTCTTTGATGAACTGTTCGAGCATTTCGCGGGTGGCCGATCCGGAGACGGAGCGTTTGTGCTCCTCCATGAACCACCCTGCAATGCCACGCCAGCCAGGATCGGACTCGACAGTCCACCGCGTGGCCAACTCATCCGCCACCAGGTTGGCATACTCCGAGGGCGTTGCTCCGCGTGCCCACACCTCTCGCGCCAACCGAGCAGCCAGTTCGCGGGCGACCGCGTCGGGCACGTTTCCGACGATGTCGGTTTGTGCAAGGATTGATTCCGTGAGGGTGTCGGTGGTGGTCGTGTTGCCAACTGCGGTAAACGGCAAGGCCTTCCAGCGTGAGATCACATTCTCACGATGCTGCGACGCAGGGACGCTTCCGCCGAACGCACTGGCTTGGGGAGGAGCGCTCGGCGATGGGCTTGCAAGCGGGCGAATCGCGTAGACATACAGCAGCCAGGCCGTGGCGACCGACACGCCGACGCCGAGCACGTTTCGCGCGATGATTCGTCGATGAGACATCGTTGCTGATCAGGGGATGCACACGCACGGAACGGCTTGCGACTACACCCGATCATCCGGCCCCACGGCCCGCAAGATCTTCAGCGCCCGCCCGCCCTTGAACTGCCCGATCTGGGCCAGGAACTTCTTCTCGCCTTCCACGCTCAGCACCACGGGCTGGGCCACGGCCTTTTCCGTCACCACCAGGTCGCCCACCGCCAGCGAGCGCAGGTCCTGAAGCGTCATGGTCGTTTCGGCCAGCAGGCCGATCACCGAGACCGGCGCGCGAGAGAGCGAGCGGCCGATCTTCTCACGATGCTCGGGCGCGCGGTTCGCCTTGCTGTTGCTGAACCACGACTGCTCCGACAACTCCTCCATCACCGGCTCGATCACGTTGTACGGGATGCACAGGTTCATCGTGCCCGCGCGGCTGCCCATCTTCAGTTCAAACCCGATCACCACCACCACCTCGTTCGGCGGCACGATCTGCACCAGTTGCGGGTTGCTCTCGGTCGCCACGATCTGGAAATCGATCTGCTTCACGCTCGCCCACGCTTCGCCCAGCGTCGTGAGGCCGCGGGAGGTGACCTTGCTGATGAGGCGCGACTCGATGAGCGTCATCGGTCGCTGCGGGATGAACAGGTCCGTGTTGGTCCCGCCGAGCAACCGGTCGATGATCGGATAGATAATCAGCGGCGAGAGTTCCATGCACACCTGGCCTTCCAGGGGCTTGGCGTCGATCAGGTTGAAACTCGTGGGGTTCGGCAAGCCCGCGATGAACTCGCCGTAGGTCATCTGCTCGCAGTTGGAGACCTTGACCTCGACAATGGTGCGCAGGAAACCCGACAAACTCGCGCCGAAGTTCCGCGCGAACCCCTCGTGCAGGGTCTGCAGGGCCCGCATCTGGTCCTTGCTCACGCGCTCGGGACGCTTGAAGTCATAGGGTCGCACCTCCACGCCCGTGAAGTCGCGGCGCGTCCGGCTGAATATCCGGTCGGCCTTGGGCTCCTCCTTGACGTCGTCGGTGCCGACAGAGGCCAGAAGGGCATCAATATCACTTTGGTCGAGAACTTCCGCCATGGGATTGATTCGCACGCCGCGTCGCTCGGGTCATCGACTGTCAGCGCGCACGGGCGAACAACACCCGAGCGCGGCCGTAATGGGTATCGGCCGAAGCCCTCTCCACCCTGCACATCCGGGCCGTTCTGTTTGGGGTCTGTGCCCCATGCACATGTAGACGGGCTGAAACCCGTCGGCCCCGCCGCGACTCATAGAGTTACCCATGCCCCTCGCCCTCCCTCGATACCACCGAACGTCCACACTCGTTGTTCTGTTCATCGCCCTGCTCGCGCTGTGTGCCGACCAGGCCCATGCTCAAAAAGTCACCGCGTCGTCCGAGACTCAGCGTTTGAAGGCCCACGCGGGCGACCAGTTCGCCCTGGCGGTGGTTCTGGACTTTGCCGAGGGTTGGCATGTGTGGCCCAATCAGCCCGTGCTGCCAAAGGGCTATGAAGACCTGCAAGCCACGCCCACCGAAGTCATCTTGGGCAAGACTCCCGCTCTGCCCGCCGGCGTGACGCTCTATTTGCCCTTCGCCCAGTTTCCCAAGGCCCATGAAGAAATCGTCACGGGCGTAAAAGTCCTCGCCTACTCGGGCAAGGCCGTCATCTACATCCCCATCGCGATTTCGCCCACCGCCAAGCCCGGCAAAGTCACCATTCCCCTCTCGGTGAGTTACCAGGCCTGCAACGACGTGAGTTGCGAGCAGCCCTCCACCGATCCGGTGCCCGTGGAGTTCGAGATTGTGCCTGCCGACGTCGCCATCGTCGAAGGCTCGGCATCGACCTTCGGCGACTTCGCCCCCGACGTCTTTGCCCGCATCCACTCCGGCACCTCGCCAACCGGCCACCCTTCCGCTCCCAAGGGCATCGTCATCGACTTCCTCGGCAGCAACTTCGAGGTCGGCCGCCTGGCGATCTTCCTCATCTGCTTCGTCGCGGGCCTGCTGATGAACTTCACGCCCTGCGTGCTGCCCGTCATCCCCATCAAGATTCTCTCCCTTCAGGCCCAGGCTAAAGAGCCGGGCAAACTGCTCCTCTTCGGTACCGTGTACTGCATCGGCATCGTGGCCCTCTTCCTCGGCATCGGTCTGCTTGTCTACACACTCGGCCTGAGTTTCGGCCAGTGGTTCAGTTACTGGTGGGTCACCACGCCGCTGGCCATCTTCATCGCCGCCATGGCCCTGGGCATGATGGGCCTCTTCACCATCCAACTGCCCCAGAGCGTCTACATGCTCAACCCTTCGCACGACACCCTTGCTGGCAACTTCGGCATGGGCGTGCTCACCGGCGTGCTCTCCACGCCTTGCACCGGCCCCATGTTCGGGGCCGCATTCGCCTGGGCCGCCAGCGAACCGCCGGCCGTCGGGCTCACCGCCATCTGCACCATGGGCCTGGGCATGGCCTCGCCCTATGCCGTGCTCATGCTCGCGCCCGGACTCCTCAAAAAGATGCCCCGCGGCGGACCCGGCGGCGAACTCCTCAAGCAGGTCATGGGCCTGTTCATGCTCGCCGTCGCGGCCTACCTCTTCACCAACGTCATCGTCGCCCGCTGGCCCTTCTGGATTGTCGGTGCCATCGCCGGCTTCGCCTGCCTCTGGTGGCTCGTCGGGTCGTGGCGCATGCTGCGGTCATCGACGGGCAAGGTCATCAACACGCTCGTCGCCGTCGCGGTTCTCGTGCTCGTGGGCTTGGCCACACCCGCGCTGGCCCGCGAGGAACCCGAAGGCGGCTCAAGCGCCCAGGGTTGGACCGTCATGGCCCTCGAAACCGACGCCACCATCCGCGCCGCCATCGCCGAGGGCACCAACGCCGGTCGCCCGGTCATTGTCGATTTCACCGCCAAGTGGTGCACCAACTGCCTCGTCATCGAGAAGACGATCCTGAACACCGACCAGGCCCGCGCGCTCTTCGACCGCACAAGAGCCCTCAAACTCAAGGTCGATCTGACCAAGTCCGGCCCCGATCAAGGCTGGGGCCTCGTCAAGGACATCAGCGGGGGCGGCGGCATCCCGCTCATTGTCATCTTCGGGCCGGGACTCGACAAACCGATCTACTTCCAGTCGTTCTTCCCGATCTCGGCGCTCGAAGAGGCGCTTGTGAAGGCAGCGGGCAAGTAGGCACGTCTCGCGCCGTGCCACGCGTGCCACTGGCGTAGCCGGGCTCGGACGGCGTCGCCAGTGTCCGGAGAATCTCGCCACACTGGCGCGCCCAGACACACTAGCGACGCGGTCAACGCACCGCGACGCCAGTGGCACAGCGCTGAGCGCCTCATTCAATACGGAGGATCACCGAGCCCGCAACACCCGATCGCGCAGCGCCACGACTACGCGGCTTTCCCCCGCGCGTCCCACCGGCCACGCCCCTCGCGAAAGCAAGAGGGCCACAGGCGCGATACCCGATTCCATCGCCAGCGCCCGCATCGCCGCACGGTCGCGCCGTCGCACACCAGTCAGCATCGCCAGAATCACAAACGCGCGGTCAGTCACCGACACCCGCGACCAGCGATGCACGCCCCACGCGCCGAGGACCACCGCCACGCCCGCCACGACCAGTGTGATCCACACGCCTCCACCTGCCGCAGTAAGTGCCCCGAAGAACGACGCTTCCGGCGCTGGCGGCCCCACGGGCGAATCCCGCACCAGCCGCACGGGTTCCACCTTTGCCTGCGCCAGAATCAGCGTCGAAAGGGGCATCATGCCACCGCCTCCCGCGCGTTCACCGGCGTCTCGTCGGTCGTCTCGACACTCGCCGCGCGAAGCGTCCAGCCCAGTCGCACCTCCGCAAGCAGCCGTTGAGCCGTCGCCCTCGCGCGAATGTTCAGCCCGTGCACGTCGCCGCCAGCCGCCCGCGCCAGTCCTGCCACCGCCTCCACAATCTCCGGCAATGGCGCAACCCGCGACGCCGCGCGTTCAGCGAGCCACAAACCGGCCACGCGATGCATGGGCCGAGCGTCTTCCAGCATCGAGAGCAACGCCCGCTCGCCCGCGTCCCGCGCCGATGCCGCCCGTGGGAAACTCGGCGCGCCCGTCAGCAGCAGCGCCCGCGCCGCGCTCGCGCGCGGCCGATGCGCCTCGTCATCGATCCGCTCCCGCAGCACGTCGTGCACCGCCGCGCTCACGCCAGTTGGGATCAGCACCGCCACTCGCGCCCGTCGCGCAAGGGCATCGATCGCGTTGGCCCGCACCCGCGCATCGGTGTGCCCTGCCGCTTCCGTCAACATCCGCGTCGCCGCTTCACCCGGTACATCCGCCAGCGCGGTGAGCACCCGCGCCAGGGCCCGGGCATCCGCCGCACCATCCGAGGACGCCGCGCTCAGCCACCGCGCCCGCGCCGCGTCCACCAGCGCCGTCTCCAGCCGCGGCCCAAGCGCCATCGCCCGCACGAGCGCCGCCGCCGATGCCACCCGCCTCGCATCCGGGTCCGCTAGTGCCCCCGCGAGCCGCCCCAACACACGCGCCGGCGCGATCGCCAACTCCCGCCGCAGGAGCAACCGGGCCGCCGGTGACTCAGGCGAGTCAAACGCATCCCCCACCCGCGCGCTCCGTGCCAGCCACGCGACGCCCGGATGCGGCGACCGCACTAGCGCCGCCAGCGCCCGCTCGCGCAGCGGGTCGCGCACCAGCGCCCGATCAGGCCGCGCCATGAGCCCAAGCGTCGCCGTCCGCGCCACCCGCGGATCAGCGTCAAACGCCAGGTCCACCAGGCACGCTGGCGTCGCGCCACGCGCAGGCGTGCTCGCCGCCCGGGCCGCCGCGTGCCGAACCGTCGCGTCCGAATCGGCCAGTAACCCACCCAGCGCCGCATCGCTCAACCGACTCGGCGCACCCAGCGCCATCACCCACCGCGCATAGCCGCGCCGCGCCGCTGGTCGCATCGCGCTCACCGCCTGCGCCGACGGCAGCACCGCCGCCGGTACGCTGCCATCACTCTCCACCAGCCGCCTGAGCGCCACCGCCCGCGCCGGGTTGCTCACCAGGTGCACCCGCGCCAGCACCGCCTCAAGCCCCGGCGCGGTTCGCGCAAGCCGCTGCAACGCCGCGCTCGCCATGCCCGGCACCGCCAGCCACAGCCACGCCGCGCTCGCCACCGCTTCGCGATCATCGCGCCGCAGCAGCCGTCGCATGGCCATGCCTGCCGCTTCCTCAGTCCCCGTCAGCCACGCCGGATTGGTCGCTTCACCCGTGCCCCGCCCGCGATAGTCGCTCAGCCGCACGCCCCGGTGCACCAGTGTCAGCGCCAGATCGAGCACGCCCGCCCGCCGATGCGCGCCGAACTGCTCAAGTGCCCCCTCCAGCGCCCGCCCCGCCGCGCCCAGCGCCAGCCCGCGCCCCTCCACCCTTGCCAGCGCCGCCCGCTCAACCAGCGTCGCCAGCGACCGCTCCGCCGCCGCACCGATCTCCGCATCCGCGAGCAATGCCGCCAGCCGATCGACCATCGCCGGGATCGGTGCCGCGCCGATCAGCGCCGCGCCCGCCGCACGCTCGTCGCCGCGATCACTCGCAAGCAAACTGTCCACCGCGGCTTCAACGCGCGATCCGTCAATCGCATCAAGCAACCCATTGCCGCCCGCGCCGCCGAGCCGCGCTTCCGCGTTCCGGCCAAGCGTCAAACACAGGAGCCGTAGCGCCCCATTGCCCCGACGACCAACCGCATCACGCGCCAGCGCCGCCAGCAATGGCCGCTGCTCCTCCAAGTCCAAAACCAATCGCCCTTCCACCCCACCCAGCGCCGCCTCGAGCGCCACCAACCGCATCCCGCGCGGCAACCACCGCAACCGCCCCACTGCCGGTATCGCCTCGCTCGACATATCCCAGTTATCGGCCATCCCCGCAATCAGCCATGACGTGAACAACCTGTCGGCTCTTCCCGTCCGTTCGGATGACGGAAGGGTCGCAGGCACCCCTCAGGCAGGGGTTTGCCGTATTCGTCGATACCACAGGTTGTAGCCCGCGTCCGACCCCGCTAATCTCGCCACCAGCCTGTTGCGGTTTCGCGGCCCATCGGTAGGATGCCGCCCCGGCACAGGTTTGCAGCGTCAGCCGGCCTTCAGCCGACGCACTCTTTTCGGAGCGGCCACGGATGAGTACCTCGGCCAAACTTCACGGCACCGGTCCCCACCAACTCATCCTCTACTCCCGCGCGCTCCACCCGGAACTCTTCCCCCTCAAGGCCCGCAAGTCGCTGCGCAGTGGCGACGCCGAGTTTGAGGCCTGGCTCATGCCCGCCGGGCACGCCCTCCGCCTTCAGCATCGCCGGGTGTGCGTGGCTGAACTCGTCACCGACCGCGACGACGGCCTGCCCACCACCGGTGCCCTCGCCAGTTTCCCCTGCGCGGGCGAAAAGGAATACCAGCACGAGTTCGGCGACGGCACCATCAGTTACGTCACCACCGTGCAGACCGAAACCCTCAACGAACCCCTTTATCGCTCCACCTACAAAGACATGATGACCTACGCCGAGGAGACCGGTGCCCTCATGCACGCATGGTCGCTCGACGGCGCGCCGGGCACCAAGTGCCTCTCGGTCCTCGAAATCCAGCGCTATGAGGGCGAACTGCACGCCCAATCCTTCCACCTCTTCGCCGATATCGCCCCGGGCCACGGCCCGAGCACCGGCGGCACCGTCCTCCGCACGCAATCGCTCTTCGAGCACCCGTAGGTTCGACGTGCACTGACGTAACCGGCTCTGGGTTTCGTATTGCGACGTGCCACTGACGTAACCGGTTCGGCGGTTTCGTCAGTGCGAACCGCTCAACGCCCGCACCCGCGAATCGAAGATCAACGTCACTGGCCCATCGGCTTGAAGGTCGATGGTCATATCCGCGCCAAACTCACCCGGGACTCCTGAACAACCGCCCTCGGCGGCAGCGGGATCGTGCGTGACGGCGT
>CAZPPX010000025.1:0-54715 GCA_964588585.1 uncultured Phycisphaeraceae bacterium | reverse complement strand
TCCTTCAACTCAATTGCAATCGGAGTTGTCCAGAAAGCAGGGGGGGACTACACGAATCGTGTGCGCCAAGCTCTACTTCGCTGACGGCACGATCACCTGTTTGGCGTACTGCGACGTGGATGAATCCGACGCCTGTATCCCAGCGTTTCGCAAGATCGCAGCGTCGATTGACGTGGCACCATGAAGCCACGAAAAGCCAAGCACAAAAAACCAACTGGCGGCGAGTGCACGGCAAATCACGCTGACCAAAAGCGAAAAACCCCTCCAAGGTTTACCTTGAAGGGGTCAAGCGCCGGCGACAACCTACTTTCCCGCTATGCAGTATCATTGGCGAGACTGGCTTAACTGCTGTGTTCGGGATGGGAACAGGTGTTTCCCAGTCTCTATGGTCACCGACAAATCAGCCAGGCGCGTTTCCACGCGTGGCTGCGTATGTCCGGATGGATGGGTGATCTCGTGAAGGCATCGTGCTGGCGGCACGAGCGTGTTCACTTGTGTAACTAATCTTTGTGCATGTCTTTGACGTAAGCCTCAAAGACATGCGTCAACTGTGAAATCTTGAAAGATCGTGCCAGTCTTCGTGCGCGATGCCCGGGATGAACCGGAGATCGCGGCGAAGGGTTGGCGTGATCCCTTCGACCGTTCGTACTGCTCAGCTGAGGGCATCTCTGCCCGTACACTTGCAGCCGATCAACCTGGTGGTCTACCAGGGGTCTTTCGTATTGCTACTACCATGCCTAGTTTTGAGGGGGGCTTCCCGCTTAGATGCTTTCAGCGGTTATCCCTGCCGTACGTAGCTACCCAGCGGTGTACTTAGCAGTACAACTGGATCACCAGGGGTACGTCCAACCCAATCCTCTCGTACTAAGGTTGACTCCTCTCAAGCATGGAACACCCACAACAGATAGGGACCGACCTGGCTCACGCCGGTCTGAACCCAGCTCGCGTACCACTTTAATCGGCGAACAGCCGAACCCTTGGGGCCGCCTTCAGTCCCAGGATGTGATGGGCCGACATCGAGGTGCCAAACCGCGCCGCCGCTATGGACGCTCGGGCGCGATCAGCCTGTTATCCCCGGGGTACCTTTTATCCGTTGAGCTACGACCCTTCCACACGGGATCGCAGGATCACTAGAGCCCTCTTTCGAGACAGCGCGACCCGTCGGTCTTGCTGTAAAGCCGGCTTATGCTCTTGCACTCTTGGCACGGTTTCCATCCGTGCTGAGCCGACCTTTGCACTCCTCCGTTACTCTTTTGGAGGAGACCGCCCCAGTCAAACTGCCCAGCTCCCACTGTCCCTCGCCCGGATTCACGGGTGTCGAGGTTAGGCCACAAACGTGCTCAGGGTGGTATTTCACTTGGTGCCTGCTCCAAGCCGAAACCTGGAGGTCAAAGGCTCCCACCTATGCTACGCAGAGTATGCTCGTGACCAATAAGAACCTACAGTGAAGGTCCACGGGGTCTTTCCGTCTTGCTGCGGGAAGGCGGCATCTTCACCGCCACTTCTATTTCACCGAGTCGGTCGTGGAGACAGTGCTCCAGTGATTACGCTATTCATGCGCGTCGGAACTTACCCGACAAGGAACTTCGCTACCTTAGGACCGTCATAGTTACGGCCGCCATTCACCGGTGCTTAGGTCGAGAGCTTCGCTTTCGCTAACCCCCTTCCTTGACATTCCGGTATCGGGCAAGCGTCACTCTGTATACATCGACTTGCGTCTTCGCACAGAGCTGTGTTTTTGATAAACAGTTCCCAGAGCCTTTTCTCTGCGCCCGCTCCTTGCGGAGACGGGCCCCCTTATCGCGAACTTACGGGGTTAATTTGCCTAGTTCCTTCACGACCGTTCTCTCGAGCGCCTGAGGCTATTCGCCTCGCCCACCTGTGTCGGTTTTGGTACGAGTCCTGCTTTGCCCCCGTTGCTTTTCTAGAAACTCCCTTCGGACAGTTCGGCCACAAGGGCCTGGACATCTGACAGTCCCCTGTCCACCCGGAAGTTCGCACAACGGTTTGATCTCTGCAGGAGCACTGGAATATTGACCAGTTGTCCATCGACTACGCCTTTCGGCCTCGTCTTAGGTCTCGGCTAACCCTGGGCGGATTTCCCTTCCCCAGGAAACCTTGGGCTTACGGCGAACAGGATTTTCACCTGTTTTATCGTTACTCAAGCCGGCATATTCACTTGCTGACGCTCCACAGATCGTTCCCGATCTGCTTCACCGCCCCAGCAACGCTCCCCTACCACTCTGATAAATCAGAGTCCGCAGCTTCGGCTTCATGCTTATTCCCGATAATTATCGGCGCCAGGATCCTCGTCCAGTGAGCTGTTACGCACTCTTTAAATGATGGCTGCTTCTAAGCCAACATCCTGGATGTCTCTGCACCCTGACTTCCTTTCGAACTGAGCATGAATTTGGGACCTTAGCTGGCGATCAGGATTTTTCTCCTTTTGACTTCGGATATTGTCACTCGAAGTCTTTCTCCCAGGGCAATGCCTGCGGCATTCGGAGTTTGGTTCGACACGGCGACCTTGTGGGCCCCGTTGTCGATCCAGTCGCTCTACCTCCGCAGGTTGTTCCCTGAGGCTACCCCTAAAGGTATTTCGGGGAGAACAAGCTATCTCCCAGTTTGATAACACTTTTAGTCCCCCCGTCAGCTCATCGCAGACCTTTTCAACGGTCACGCGTTCGACCCTCCAGACGGAGTTACCCGTCCTTCAGTCTGGCCAACGGTAGATCACTTAGGTTTCGTGTCTAGCCCGTACGACTCGACGCCCTTTTAAGACTCGCTTTCGCTCCGTCTCCGCGTCGTTAACGCTTAGACTCGCCGTACAGACCAACTCGCCGGCTCATTATGCAAAAGGCACGCCGTCATCCCTTGCGGGACTCCGACCGCTTGTAAGCGCACGGTTTCAGGTGCTCTTTCATTCCCCTCGCCGGGGTGCTTTTCATCGTTCAGTCGCCTTACTGGTTCGCTATCGGTCGTCAAGGAGTGCTCAGCCTTGGAGGGTGGACCCCCCATGTTCAATCCGGGTTCCACGAGCCCGAATCTAATCGAGGGCATGGGCGGCTTCCAGTTACAGGGCTTTCACCTTCTTTGGCCCGGTATTCCATCCGGTTCGCAGTTCTGCCGCTTTTTCCGCGTTCGCTCGCCGCTACTGACGGAGTCGCTTTTGCTTTCCTTTCCTGTGATTACTGAGATGTTTCAGTTCACCACGTTCGCTCTACAACGCCTATGCATTCAGCGTTGAGTGACCCTTGCGGGCCGGGTTACCCCATTCGGAAATTCCAGGATCAATCGCTCGGTTACCAGCTCCCCTGGACTTATCGCAGGTTCCTACGTCCTTCATCGCCTCTTGACGCCAAGACATCCACCGTGCGCCCTTGCAGGATCACGCCAACCGATCGTCGCGACTTTCCTCACGGTTGCCCGTGAAGTCCATCACTCCGCACGACTGGCGATCTCCAAGAGCTTCATCAGTTACGCTCGTATCGCCTTTCTTTGCTTTCATGAGATCTTGTCACCTTCGAACCGCACCAGCCCGCTTCAGACTTGCGTCCTCCGCATCACCAGTGAAATCAACGCAGCAAAGGTTGATTCGGAACCCGGCACATTACTGTGACGGCTTCCACGCCATCGAAGGCAACACCCATCCGTATCCGGTTTTCAATGAACTGTGCCGACCTTTTCAGGCGACTCGTTTCCGACGATCCGAAGACCCTCGATACCGAGCGGCGTCCCCCAGGCCTTACCGGCCCGGAGGTGGGGAGGAGTCTAGGCCCACGACCATTCGAGTCAAGCCGAGTTTTTCAAATCCTTTTCGTTCCCCAGCGTATCCACATGTTGTCCATGTTCGTACCCCGTCCGGATAACCAAGAGCGCGATTTTACGCCTTTTTTTCAAGTTTCAGGTTCCCCTGAAACAGGTAGGCATCTCGCCGATTCCGACGGGTCATTGACCGGCCCCAGCCATCGCTTCGCGCATCCAGGCCACGGTCTCGGCAAGTCCCGTCTCCAGATCCGCAAACGGGGAGTAGCCGAGCACGCGCTTGGCTGCGGCGACGTCCGCGAGCGAGTGCATGACCTCCCCTGATCGGGCTGGGGCGAAGGTGGATTTGATGTGAGGCACACCGCAACCCTCGGCCATGATCCTGGCGAGCGTCAGGAGGTCGGTTCGACGGCCAGCGCCGATGTTCATCACCTGGCCGTTGAGCGCACTGGGGTGGACGGCGGCCTTGAGGAGGGCCGCGACCACGTTGGCGACGAAGGTAAAGTCACGGGATTGGCGGCCATCGCCATAGATCACCGGGGCCTCGCCCGCGAGCAGGCGCTTAGCGAACGCCGGGATGACCGCAGCATAAGCCGAGTCGGCGGGCTGACGGGGCCCAAATACGTTGAAGAACCGCAGGGCCACCGTGGACAACCCATACGAAGCCGACCACGCCCGGCATGAAGCCTCGGCCGCGAGTTTGCTCGCGGCGTAGGGCGAAAGGGGCATCGGAGGCATGGCTTCTTGCCGGGGGGCATCTTCTGGAACTGCGGCTGCACCACCCCCCCCCCCACTACTGCCGCCGTCGCCGTAGATGGAGGATGAGGAAGCCAAGACGACGCGTTTGGTGCCCGCCGCGCGGGCGGCTTCGAGCACGCCGATGGTGCCGGTGGCGTTCACGGCGAAGGCACGCCTTGGGTGTTCGATTGATCGCGGCACCGAGCCCATGGCGGCGAGGTGAAACACCATCCCGCAACCCTTCACGGCATCGGCCAAGGATTGGTCATCCAGAATTGAGCCATGCACGAACTTCAACCGGTGCGGGTCGAGATCGATGAGGTCGGTGAGATGATCGAGGGTGGATGTCGAAAGGTCGTCGATGACCTGCACGTTGGCACCCAGGTGCAAGAGGGCATCGACCAAGTGCCCTCCGATGAACCCGGCACCGCCCGTGACGCAGGCCGCGCGCCCCTCGAACGCGGGACGGAGCGATGAAACGAGATCGGCAGGGAGGCGCATCGGGGAACACTCTACCACATGAGGGCGGGTGGTGCGATGGGTTTGCGGGGCGAAGGCGCGAACGCGAAGGGATTCTGAGAGAAGGCAGGCTGTCTGGCTGCGGATGCGAAGGGCCCTCCTTGACAGTCGGGCTGCATGCCTGGCGGCGTGCTTGGGCGCGTGTGCCTGCTTCGGCGTAGGATCAGCCGTAAGGAGCACGCATGGGGGCTCTTCAGCCACAAACCAGTCAGGCTTCATCGACCACGCTTCAGGAGCGGGTGTCGCGCGTGCTGGATTTGATCCGGCCCAGCGTGCAGGCCGACGGCGGCGACTTGCAACTGGTTCGCGTCACGCCCGAAGGCATCGTGCAGGTGCGTTTTCTGGGCTCATGCCACGGCTGCCCCAGCGCGCCCATGACGCTCTCGACGGGTATCGAGCGCAACCTGAAGGCACATGTGCCCGAAGTCAAGGGCGTACAGGCGGTGGAGTAGGGCCGCGATTCGCCACGTTTTCGACCAGCCAGTCGTGGACGGGTGCCGCCTGATCAGGCGGCAGAACAAACAGCCCCAGGTACCTTCCGACGAAGTTCCAGCATCGGAGCGGTGGAGCCCTTCGCACAAAACGAGCCCACTGCCCGCAAGAAAAAGGATGAGATCGAAGGTTGCGTACAGCATGAGCGTGGGTATGTCCGAGACGAATAGCGTGGCGCGGTGGAGGCACCACGATCGAACGACATTCAAATGGAAAAATGATGTCACCACCCTTCCCGTTCCTACCGGGGAGGTGGCCGGAGTCCGCGAGACCGGGAGGGGTTCGGCGCGCGGATCATCAAGGTCAGTGGGTAGCCGCGAGCATCATCCGAACGGACTCATGGCTCGCCACGGAACCCTCTCCCCTCGCTGCGCTCGGACTTACCCCCACCCCCACTGGGAGGGGGCTTTCGGAGCGTTTTCGGCGCTCAGTGCGTGTGCGGCTGATCGCGCAGCCCCACGGGGGTGCCGAGCACTTCGCCCAGGATGATCGCGTTGCGCCAACCGGCGGGGGACGTTGGCGTGCGGAACGCGGCGTGCACGCGGGTGACAGCCGGGGCGTTGTCGGCTTCCGCGCCAGCCACGGCCTGGGCGCGCATCGCGGCCCGCGTGTTCTGGGGCGCGTGGGCCGCGGCGTTCTTCTTGCGAGAACGCTCCGCGTCGGCGTCTTCCTGCCGCTGGTCTCGGGCGGCCATCGCGGCGGTCTCGGTCGCGGCGCGGACCTGACGCACCTGCCGCTTGCGGTTGTCGTCGGCGAACTGCTGCGGCGTCTGCTGCACCGCAGGGCCCATACGCGAGGACGCGCGGGTGGGTGGGGGCTGTGGCGCAGGGGTTCGCTGGGGCGCGGGCGACGAGCGTGCCGTCGCGGGCTTGCGACCGGTGGTTGGATTCGCCGCCTGGCCCTTGCCCTGGCCCGCCGGCCCGAGTTCAAACACGGGCCCGCCGGGCCACATCTCGACGCGCACGGTCTCGGGCTTCTCGGGCGCGGTTCGGGTCGAGGCTGAATCGTCGCTCGATGACGAGGGGGTGGTTTGCTTTTGCCGCAGTTCGCGGAGTTGGGCCTGGCGCTTGGCGGCCAGTTCGCGGAGGCGGGCCTGGGCGTCGGCGGTGTCGACCGGTCGCGAGGCGGTGCCTGACATGCCCGCGGGGCTCGCGGCGGATTCGTCGTCATCGGCGCGACCGGTGCGGAGGTATTCCTCCTCGCGGCGCTTGCGGCGGGACTCGGCCTCTCGCTCGGCGGCCTTTTCCTGCATCTTGCGCGCGGCCCAACTCAGCCCCGAGATGCCCAGGAAGATCAGGATGACGATGAGTTGGATGTTGTTGTTCATCGACGGGTAAGCCTACGCGGTATGCTCGGGGCATGACGCCCTCGCCCTTGATTGCTCGTGCTTTGGCCACCTGCCTTGCTGTGCCATGCGTGCTGGTGCTTTCTGGCTGCGGGGCGAACGCGGGAGGGCGGTCGAATGAATCTGTCGCCATTGCTCCCGAGGTCGCGCGCGGCCTTCAACTGCGTGATGGTCACACGGGCGCATCGCTGGATTGGCGGATGCTGGTTGAGCGTGCCGCGACGGCCGAGGCGGTGCTGGTTGGCGAACTGCACGGCCAGCCCCACGGGCAGGCGTTTCTGGCGGCGTTCTTCGCGGACTTGATCGAGGCCGCGCCGGGCGCGGCGGCGGCGCTGGAGTTCTTCGAGCGCGACCAGCAGGTGGCGCTGGATGATTACCTGGCGGGGATCACCGACGACGCGGCGTTTCGCGTAGCGAGTGGGCGGAAGAGCGAATCGAGTTACCCGATCGGGCATCGGGCGATCGTGGAGGCGTGCCTGGCGGCGGGAAGACCGGTGATCGCGGCTAACGCCCCGCGCCGATACGTCCGCACGGCACGGCTGGCGGGTTATGACCGGCTGCGGGCGCTGCCGCCGGAAGTGACGCGACTGATCCGGTTGCCAGAGGCACCGGCGTCGACCCGCTACGCGGATGACTTTGCGATGGTGATGGCGGGCGTTGATCTGCGGAAGGATGATCCGCCTCGCGACGCGACGCCGGAGGAGCGGAGTAAGGCCGAGGCGGCGTTCCGGGCCCAGTCGGTGTGGGATTGGACGATGGCGGACTCGGTGGCGCGCGCGATCGGGCCGGCCGATGCCGCGCGTGGGCGGCCGGTGGTGCTCGTGGTCGGGGGATTTCATGTCGGGCACGGCGGGGGGTTGGTGCAGGCGCTGGCGCGCGTACGACCGGGGACGCGGGTGCTCGTCATCAACATGGTGGATGCGACGCCACTAGCCCCGCCGGATGCGGCGCTGCGCGCTGACGAGCGCGGGTTGGCCGATGTGATCGTCTATGTCGGGCAGTGAGTCGGAGCAGTCCTTCAACGCGCAGATTTGGCCGATCGCGCAGGTTCGTGGCGTGCTGGGCGTCATTTCTGCATGGCCGGTGCGGTGACGGGCCGATGTCCACGGGTCTGAAGTCTCAAAGCGCGGCAGGATGCTGCGCTGGCCGCGCCTGGAGGGCAACATGGCTGATCCCACTCCTGAAACTCCATCGACACCTCCCGCGCCGGCTGCCGGTGCCGCCGGGGCTGCCGCGCCGTCGTCGGCAGCCACGAACGCGCTGAAGGCCGCCCAGGAAGCGATCGCGCGGGCCAAAGCCGGTCAGGTGGAAATGCCCGAGGAACCGGCGACGGCCGCGCCAACGCCTGCACCGGGAGGGGGCGGAGGGTCACAAGCCCAACCATTCGCGGCGCCTTCGTTTGGCGCGCCAGGTGCACCCAAATCGGCGGAGGGGATCGATCTGCTGGGCGATGTGAACCTGCAGGTGAAGATCGAACTTGGCCGTACGCGCATGCTGGTGGAGGATGTGCTGCGGCTGTCCGAAGGGTCGGTGGTGGAACTGGACAAACTCGCGGGCGACCCGGTGGATGTATATGTAAACGACCGCCCGGTGGCCCGGGGCGAGGTGCTGGTGCTGAACGACAACTTCTGTGTGCGGATCAGCGAGATTACGGGTTCGGCGAACCCTGCGGCGTGACCGACGGTTTTGTTTTTGCTGCGGCGGAGCCGTGGCATCAATCCCCTCCCTCTCTTCGACGCCAGGATGGCATGAAGCGATCCGCCGACAAGTTTGCTCTTCGGTTGAGGTTGGCCACAAGGATGGCTGGCGTGTTGGCGCTGGCCGCGGCGGCGGGCGGCGCGTTGGCGAGCGTCAGTGGGAGTGGTCGCGAGGTGGTGGAGCCATCGGTGAGCGTGCGCGAGGCTGCGCCGGTGCCGACGAACGACTCGAAGCCGCTGCTCCCGGCGCGGGCGAGAGAGAACGCGGGGGGCGGGGGCGGGGGTGGGGGTGGACGGGAATCGGGTTCTGGGGCGACGACCTCGGCAACGGGTTCGGGGGAGCAGGGGCTTGCGCGGGGTGTGCTGGTGCCCTTGTTGTTGGTGGTTGGGCTGGCGTGCGGGTGCGCGTGGGTGTTGCGGCGTGCGGCGAAGGCCAGTGGTGGGTTAGCCGGGGCGCTGGGCGGCGCGGCGGCACCATCGGGGATTCTGGAAGTACTCGGTCGGTATCCACTGGCGCGCGGGCAGACGTTGATTCTGTTGCGCGTGGATCGGCGGGTGCTGCTGCTGTCGCAGCAGGCGGGGTTGCGGGGTTCGGGGCCGGGGCTTTCGACGCTGGCGGAACTGACCGACCCGGGCGAGGTCGCGTCGATCTTGGGGAAGGTGCACGACGCGGCGGGGAACTCGGCGTCGAGCGTGTTTCGGTCACTCTTGGGGGCGGTGCAGCGGGGTGAGGCAGTACCGGACGACCGAGTGACGGATATGGAAGCGGGCGTGGCACCTTGGCCTAACGAGATAATTTTGGAAGTACCTGAGGTGGCACCGTACGCCCTTCGCACTGACGAGCCCGCAGAGTTGGGGGGGCCGGGCACGTCAGTGGCACGGGTTGGCACATCAGTGGCACGGGGCTCACGGCTCAATGGCGAGGATGCGGAATCGGCCTTGCGAGCGCGGATCGCGCGGATGCAGTATGGCGGGGCGAGCAGGGCGGTGAACTCGTGACCGCCGCGCGACTTCATCTCGCGGTGCTGTTTGCGACTTTGGCGTCGCTGGTGATGACATCGACGGCGATGGCGCAACCGACGTTTGGGCCACCGAGTGATCCGGGTGCGGCAAGGCCGGTCGCGCCGGCGACGGGCGGGTTGCCGCCGACTTCGCTTGATCCTTCGAGCGCGGGAGCCGACTGGACGAGCATCAACCCCATTTCTGCGCTAGCCGGGGCGGCGGGCGCGCTGCCCGGCGCGGGCGGGGGCGGAAGCAACGCCGGGTCGGGCAACGGTTCATCGAACGGCAACAACCCGCGCGGGCTGTCGACGGCGTTGAACGTGATGCTGGTGCTGACGGTGATCACGCTGGTGCCGTCGATCATGCTGATGTGCACATGTTTTCTGCGCATCATCGTGGTGCTGGGGCTGCTCAAGCAGGCGCTGGGGACGCAGACGCTGCCGCCGCCCCAGGTGGTGACGGGGCTGGCGCTGGTCATGACGCTGCTGGTGATGACCCCGACGATCGATCGGGTGAATCGCGAGGCGATCGGGCCGTATCGGGAGGGGAAGATCAGCAACTACGACGATCTGTGGGATCGGGCCAAGCAGCCGCTGCGCGATTTCATGTTTGACCAGATCGATGCGGCGGGGACGCACAGCAGTCTGCTGATGGTCCTGAACTATCGCGGCGTCGACACGAGCCGCCCCGAGACGCTGACGCGCGAGTCGGTGGACATGATTTCGCTCGTGCCGGCGTTTGTGCTGAGCGAACTGAAGGTCGCGTTTCTGATGGGGTTCAAGGTGTATTTGCCGTTTCTGGTGATCGACATGGTGATCAGCAGTCTGCTGATCTCGATGAGCATGATGATGCTGCCGCCGGTGCTGATCAGTTTGCCGTTCAAGTTGCTGCTTTTTGTGCTGGTGGATGGGTGGCAACTGGTGGTGGGGAGTTTGCTGTCGAGTTTCGCGCGGCCGGAGGTGGTCGCGGCGGCTACGGGGTAGAACGGGAGCGGGGAATCACCACCGAGACACCGAGGCCCAGAGATCGGAATGAGAAGAGGGGGAGAGGGGATCGGGGACTCGACTCGGAGAGTCGATGTACCCAGAGTGGGGACGGGTGGGTGATGAATGAAGAAGGCACCGGGGGATGGGGCATCGAGGCATCGAGTGACGGACTGCGGTGAGTTTGGATCGTTGCTGGCTGGAACTGAAGTCTGATGTGACGCCTGAAGTCCCCCATGCACTACGACGAAACCATTCTTGATCTGGTCCGCACGACGTTGCTTGTGACGCTGCGGATTGCCGGGCCGATTCTGGCGGCGGGGGTGGTCGTCGGGCTCATCGTCAGCATTGTCCAGGCGGTGACGCAGATTCAGGATCAGGCCTTGACATTTGTTCCCAAGATCGTCGTGATGATCGTGGTCACGATCCTGCTGCTCTCGTGGATTGCTTCGCAGTTGGCGGAGTTTGCCGTCGCGATGTTCATGCTCTAGGGAACACAGGCAGGACGCCTGTGCCACCGGCATCTCTTCATGCTCTCACTCTTCGACCATGTCGGCCCCTTCTGCCTGACGCTCTTCCGGCTGTCGGGGGTCTTTCTGGTCGCGCCGATCCTGGCGAGCACGATGATCCCGGCCATGGCCCGTGCGCTGCTCGTCGCGGCCCTGGCGGCGGCGGTGTATCCGAACTTGCCCGCGGTTCAGCAGAAGCCCATCGATCTCGATCTGCTCACGCTCGGGTGGGCGGTGGCGGGGGAGACGCTGATCGGTTTCTGCATCGGCCTGCTGATGATGATGCCCCTCGCGGCGGTGCAACTGTCGGGCATGTTGATGGGGTATCAGATGGGCTTCGGCCTGGCGCAGGTGTATAACCCCGCGCTCGAGGCCGACACCGACATCCTGGGCGACCTGCTCAGTTACCTCGCGCTGGGCGTGTTCCTGACCATTGGCGGGCTGGAGTCGCTGTTCATCGCGACGGCCCGCACCTTCAGCGCGGTGCCCCTGGGCACGGCACTCGGTGGCGTCACGCCGGTTGAACTCATCACCGGTGTGCTGGGTGCGGGGTTTGAACTGGCGATTCGTGTGTCGCTCCCGGTGATGGGCATCATCCTGATCGAGACGATCGCGACGGCGTTTCTCGCGAAGACGATGCCGCAACTGAACATCATGAGCATCGGCTTTGCGCTCAAGATCGTGCTGGGCCTGGGGGCAATCGTCGCCGGGCTGGGCTCCATGCACACGGCCATTGCTGACCATGTGGGCGAAGTGGCCCGCGCGGTGATGACGTGGGCGGAGCAGCCGGTTGCGCCTTGAAGACGGACGGGAAAGGGAAATCACCACCGAGACACAGAGACACAGAGGGGGCACCGAGAAGAAAGAACGGGATCGGGGATGAGGGGAGGAGGACGAGCGGGAACGGGGACACAGGCGGGACGCCTTTGCCACCGAGGCGGGGACGGGGGCTCGACTCGGCGAGTCGAGGTACCCAGGGCGGGAACGAACGTCGAGGCATGGAGGCGCTGGCGTGGCTGAGGATCTTGGAGAAAAGACGGAGTCGCCCTCGGCGCGCAAGTTGAGCGAAGCGCGCGAGCGTGGCAACATCGCCAAGAGCCCGGAACTTTCGGGCGCGGTCGATCTGCTCGCGGCCGTGCTGCTGGTCGCGTACTTCGGCGAAGGGCTGATCGGCGGGCTGGGCAACATGCTCCGCGCCAGTCTTGGCGGCAGCGCGCCGGGCTCGTCGCTGATCGCGCCGCCCGGGCCCACGCCGGTCGCGGCGGCGGTGGAGATCGAGCACCTGGCCGGGTGGTCGTTTGCGGCCGGGGCCCGTGCCGCGGCACCGATTGCCGCGAGCGTGATCGCGGTGATCCTGGCGATTCAACTGGCACAGGTGCGGTGGCTCTTCACGCTTGAGCCGCTGATGCCCAAACTGGAGAAAATCAGCCCGCTAGCGGGCATCTCGCGTCTGCTGGGGCGGCGCAATCTGGTGAAGACGGCGCTGAACGCGATCAAGATGGCGGTGATCGGCACGGTGGTGGTGGCGATAGCCTCGCGCCGAGCCGCGGAACTGGCGGCGCTGCCGATGCTTGACGTGATCCCCGCCTTCCGGCGTGTCGGCGGGATCATCTTCGAGGTGGCCGCGTGGATGCTGCTCATCATGCTGGTGCTGGGCATCGCGGATTACGCCTATCAGCGCTGGCAGCACACGCAGGACCTGAAGATGACCAAGCAAGAGGTCCGCGACGAGCGCAAGAGCGGGGAGGGCGACCCGGAGGTGAAAGGCCGTCGCCTGCGGATGGCACGCCAGATGATCATGGATCAGATGCGGAGCAACGTGACGAAGGCCGATGTGATCGTGACGAATCCGACACACTTCTCGGTGGCCTTGAAGTATGACTCGGCGACCATGGCCGCGCCGCGCGTCGTGGCCAAAGGTGCCGACTACATGGCGTTCCGCATCCGCGAGGTGGCGGTCGCCAACGGCGTGCCCATCGTGGAGAAGCCGGCGCTGGCGCGGGCGCTGTTTGCCCAGGTCGAAGTCGGCCACGAGGTTCGCCCCGAGTTGTACGAGGCGGTGGCCGAGGTGCTGGCGTACGTCTATCGCCTGAACCGGGCGCACGCGGGCGCGGAAGCGAGCGAACCCCGCACCGCGCCGCTGGACTTCCCGGAGCCCGCTCTTGCCTGATTCGTCTCTCGCATTCCGCTGATTGCCGGTTCACTGAAGAACTGATCGAATCGACCCATGCCTACTCAAGCCCCCAAGCCTCGAACCCTCCGCCCGGCTGGCATCGATTGGCCGGCCATGTTCACCCGCTGGCGGAGCCTCATCCTGCCGGTCTCGTTCATCGCGATGCTGGCCGTTGTGGTCGTGCCCCTGCCCCCTGCGGTGATGGACGTGCTGATCAGCCTGAACATCAGTCTGGCGGTGGTCATCCTGATGACCACGCTGTATATGAAGGAACCGCTGGAGTTTTCGGTTTTCCCGTCGCTGCTGCTGGCCACCACGCTCTTCCGGCTGGTGCTCAACGTCGCCTCCACGCGGCTGATCCTGACCGCCGACGCCTCGACGCCCGAGGAAGCCATGCACGTCGCAGGCGACGTCATCATGGCCTTCGGCACGTTTGTCGCGGGCGACTCGCTCTATGTGGGTGCCGTGATCTTCATCATCCTGGTGGTGGTGCAGTTTGTGGTCATCACCAAGGGTGCCACGCGCATCAGCGAGGTCGCGGCACGCTTCACCCTGGACGCGATGCCCGGCAAGCAGTTAGCCATCGACGCCGACCTGAACGCGGGTCTCATCAACGAACAGGAGGCGCGGCGGCGCCGCGAACGCATCGGGCATGAGGCTGATTTTTTCGGTGCGATGGACGGTGCCAGCAAGTTCGTGCGCGGCGATGCCGTCGCGGGCATCATCATCACGCTCATCAACGTGCTCGGCGGCATCGCGGTGGGCGTGATCGACCGCGGCTGGCCGTTCGGACAGACCACATCGGTGTTTACGAAACTGACCATCGGCGACGGCCTGACGGCGCAGATCCCGGCGTTCATCATCTCCATCGCTTCAGCCCTCATCGTCACGCGCTCGGGATCGAAGGCCGAACTGGGGACCGATTTCACGGGCCAACTGGTCAGCCAGCCCATGGGCCTGCTGGTCACGGCGGGGTTCCTGTTTGTGCTCGCCTTCACGGGCTTGCCAGCGATTCCGCTGCTGCTGACGGCGGCACTGCTCTTCGGCATCGCGTGGATGCTGCGCCGCGGGGTGGCGAAGTCCAAGGCCAAGGCCGAGCAGCAGCAGGCGGGCCTGTCGGCCAAAGCCGCGCATCCGGATCCGGAGCAACTGCTCAAACTAGACACGATGGAACTCGAAGTGGGCTATGGCCTGGTCGGCCTGGTGGATGAGAAGCAGGGCGGCGACCTGCTCTCGCGCATCGCGGCGGTGCGCCGGCAACTGGCGGTGGAACTGGGCGTCATCATGCCGCCGGTGCGGATTCGCGACAACCTGCAACTGCAGGCCAACGACTATCGCTTCAAGATCAAGGGGGCGATCGTGGCCCGGGGCGTGTCGTATCCGGGCAAACTGCTCGCGATCGACCCGGGCATCGCCAGCGGCCCGATCGAGGGCCTGCCCGCCAAGGAGCCCGCGTTCGGCCTTGATGCGCGGTGGATCGAGCCACCCGCCAAGACGCGTGCCGAGACCCTGAACTACACGGTGGTCGACGCGTCGAGCGTGCTGGCGACGCACCTGACGGAGGTGATGCGCACGCACGCCGCCGACCTGCTGACGCGCCAGGAAGTGACCGAACTGGTCACGCAACTGAAGGCCAAGGCGCCGAAGTTGATCGAGGAGGTTGTGCCGGGCATTGTCAAGACGGGCGACCTGCACCGCGTGCTGCAGAACCTGCTGCGCGAGCGCGTGCCGATCCGCGATCTGGAAACCATCATCGAGACGCTGGCCGATTGGTCGAGCAAGACCAAAGACCTCGATGTGCTCACCGAGTATGTGCGCAACGCGCTGCGTCGGGCGCTGTGCCAGCAATACGCCACGCCGCCGAACGCGGCCGACGGGCCAGCCGCGCGGCCCAAGGTCGTGTGCGTCACGCTCGACCCCGCGCTCGAAGACCTCATCGCGGCCTACATCGACCGTGGCACCGCGGGCACCACGCTCACCATGCCCGGGCAT
The DNA here is from genome assembly GCA_964588585.1 of uncultured Phycisphaeraceae bacterium. GTDB lineage: Bacteria > Planctomycetota > Phycisphaerae > Phycisphaerales > UBA1924 > JAEUIX01. The sequence continues at coordinate 39,500 of CAZPPX010000025.1, read as the reverse complement.
GTCGCCGGCCAGGTGGCCGAGAAGATTCTGCAAGGGTTGCAGCGCGTGACGGCGGCGGGTCACCAGCCGGTGGTGCTGGCCTCGCCCCAGGTGCGGGCGATCGTGCGACAGATCATCGAGCCACACGCGCCCGCGGCAGCCGTGCTGGGATACAACGAAGTGGCCAGCGGGGTGGACGTGGAAAGCCTGGCGCTCATCGGTCCGCCCGGTGCGGCCACCGGGAGCGGCGCGCCCACGCCCGCCGCCTCGGCCGCGGCGTAAAGCCGCCCGCGCGGCTCGCGTACGGTTGCGCATGAATGAGAACCAGTTCTGGGAGTTGATCGAAGCCGCCAGCAAACGCGCCCGCGGCGATTCGGGCGAGTTCCTCGATCTCGTCGCCGGCAGCGTCAAAGGCTTCGGGGCCGAGGGCGTCAAGCAGTTCGATCAGCACCTGGGCGCGTGCATGAAGCGAGCGTACACCTGGCCGCTCTGGGGTGCCGCGTACATCATGTGCGGCGGCTGTTCCGACGACGGGTTCGACTACTGGCGTCAATGGCTCATCAGCCAGGGCCGCGCCATCTGGTCCGCCGCGGTCGCCAACCCAGAATCGCTCGCCAACGCCGACCTGCGCTTTGGCGAGGAAGACGACTGGCAACTCGAAGGGCTCACCTACATCGCGCCGGAGGTGTATGCCGAACTCGCGAAGGCGGAACTCGAATCCGCCGTTACGACCGTCGGCGACCCGACCGGCACGCGCTGGAAGGAAGAAGACCTGGACGCGCTGTTCCCCGAACTGACCGCCGCGTTTACCGAGAGCGATGAAGAGGACGACGATGAGGAGGATGATGGCGAAGACGATGACGACACGGGGAATGAGGACGATGAGGATGACGACGAGGATTGAAAGCCCCTTCCCAGACTGGGAGCGTGGGAGAGTGCTCAGTCAGCGCGGATTCGGCGGCGCGAGGATCGACAGGTAGTTGGCCCACGCGCCGACGTGCTCGCGCTCCTGAAACGCCATCGCCTTGGCGATCTGGGCGATGTGGTTCAGGTCGTGCACCGCCCAGGTCGAGAGCAACTGCCCGAGTGTGACGGGCCCGAGCGCGGGGTGGAGACCCGGACGAGTCAGGTCGTTGCCAGAGAGATTGAACGAAGCGAATGCCACGAGGCTCGCGGCACGCTCCTGCGCGAAGAGGTCGAGCAGCGCCGCGGTACTGTGCGAGCGTGCAAGGTCGGCGTGGCCGGCACGATCGAAGGGTTCAAAGGGCGTGGATGAGCCGTGGGCGAGGATGTGGCGGGCACGGGGGATCCAGTCGGTGCGCTCGCCGTGAATGAGATGGGCGACGATCTCGTGGGCCGACCAGGTGTTGGGGCCGTAGGGGGATTTGAGCCAGGAGGCGTCGAGGCCTTCGAGCATGGTGCGGACGACCGAGGGCGTGCGCTCGAGGATGCGGTGGAGGGAAGCGAGTGTGAGTGAGGTCATGGCTTGAGTCGCTTGTGTTGATTGTGCTGCACGCCCACGACGAGTCCGCGAGTCGTGGCGGTCACTCGCGTACACAGTCAGGTACAGGATCACGAAAGGTCCAGATCGCGCCCCCCTCATGCGTGTGACGCTCAACGTATGCGAAGGTTGCTGCTTGCTGTTCGTGGTCACGAATCGCCCGGAATCCAGGTTCCAAACGTGGAGAACATGAAGTGATACCAGACGCGCCCTGGTTGGTTGGGCCCTTCACCACCACGACTCGCGGACTCGTCGTGGGCGTGGTGTCTCACATCACGATCCCAACTTCTCGTCCAGGAACGCTACGACTTGATCAATCCCGATTCGATCCTGTTTACCCGTGTCTCGATCGCGCCAGGTAATCGTGTTCTTTGTTAACGTCTCCCCATCGATCGTGAAGCAGAACGGGCAGCCGGCTTCGTCCATGCGGGCGTAGCGCTTGCCGATGCTCTGCTTGGGGTCGGTCTCGATGAACCCGCCGCGGCCGAACTTGGCGAACAGGTCATCGGCCAGTTTCTCGGCGACCTCGGGCATGCCGTCTTTGTCCACCAACGGGAACACCGCGGCTTTGATCGGCGCCACGCGGGGGTGGAACTTCATGATCTCGGGCGATGGCCGCGATTGGTCCACCGTGTAGGCCTCGCAGATGAGCGCCAGGGCCCCGCGATCGAGCCCTGCCGCCGGCTCGATGCAGTGCGGCAAATACCGCTCGCCCTTTTTGCCGCCGTTGGGGAGGGTCTCGCCGCGGGTGGTATCGAAGTAGTCGAGTTTGACCTTGCTATGGGTCTGATGCTGGCGGAGATCGAAGTCGCCGCGGTGGGCGATGCCTTCGAGTTCGCCGAAGCCCGGCGCGGTGAACGGGAAGCGGTATTCCACGTCGCTGGTGCCGACGGAGTAGTGCGAGAGTTCGTCTTTGTCGTGCTCGCGCAGGATGAGGTTCTCGCCCTTGAGGCCGATGGATTGCCACCACTCCATGCGGAAGTCGCGCCAGAACTTGTACCAGTCCTGGGATTCGTCAGGGTGGCAGAAGAACTCGAGTTCGGCCTGCTCGAACTCGCGCGAGCGGAAGGTGAAGTTGCGGGGCGTGATCTCGTTGCGGAATGAGGTGCCGACGTTGCCTATGCCAACCGGCAACTTGACGCGACTAGTGTCCATGACGTTCTTGAAGTTAATGAACACGCCCTGAGCCGTCTCGGGTCGCAGATAAACCTTGTTTTCTTCATCAACCACGGCACCCGCATTGCTTTGGAACATGAGGTTGAACTCGCGGGGCTCGGTGAGGTCTCCTCCGCAGTTCGGGCAGGGGGTCTGCAATCCCGTCGCTGCGGGTTGTTCCGTCGCGAGGAGCCGCACGAAATCAAACCATGAAGACTCAACGGGAACGTCTTCGCCCTTCGCGGCCTCGAGGATCGCCTGGCGGACGAAGCTGAAGGTCACCGAGAAGTTGCGCACGATCGCGAGACCGGGAGCTTCCTTCTTGCCAACTCGCTTGACCCATTCGAGCAGATCTTCCGGTGCGAAGCCCTCGGGCTTGGCTTGCGCGAGCGCATGATGGCGACGGAGTGACTGGTACCACTCGGTGCCGTTCAACAAGTCGCGAACGTGGTCCGCTCGAAAAAGTTTCTTACACTGTCGGCATGTCTGCATCGGGTCGACGAATCCCCCGACGTGCCCGCTTGCAATCCAGGTCTTGGGATTCTGAATGATCCGTGTTTCGATCGGCACGCACCGCACGCGCTCGCCGCTCGGCCCTTTGCGGCCCCAGCACGGGTTCATGATCATGTCCTGCCACCAGGCCTCGCGCAGGTTCTTTTTCAGTTGCGCGCCCAGCGGGCCGTAATCCCAGAAGCCGTTGATGCCGCCGTATATCTCCGAGGCCTGGTAGATGAACCCCCGGCGTTTGCAGAGCGCCATGATGGCGTCCATGCTCTTGGGCGCGGCCGCCCCCCCGCTAACCCCCGTAGACGTCGGCACGCTTTCGCCTTCAGACATCGCACATACTCCAAACAAAGACCCGACCGACGCCCGGTGGCTTCGGTTCATGAATGCGGCGTGGCGCAGTCGCGCCACCGATCGATTGTACGGGGCTCGCTCTGCGCACCAGACGCGGCTGTGTACGCAGGCACCCGACCCGGTCCATTTCTACCCCTTTTTGGAGGACACCCTCCTCCCACCCACACCTATCCGCAACCCGTCCATCTCGCTTCGCCCATTGACACCCACACCGGTTTCCGGTACGTTGTCGCCCCTTCCGCTCGGCCTACGGAAACCGCCTAACCTCAGACCCAGAAACGGCTTGGAACGAGATTCTGACCGCGATTTGAACCCCGCCGGGACGGAGTCGGGCGGATTGGGAACCGCCCCCGTGTTTTGACGTACCGGTTCAGCCACAGGAAGGGCTGAAACGGCTGCTGCACCCTTCGCCTCTCCGGCCGGCCTGACGGCCTGATTGATTGCTGAACCAGGAGACCCTCGTGCTCAACGATTCCTTCGCTTCCCGTGCCAACTTCGCCCGTTCCCGCGTTTGCGCCCTGCTGGCCGCGGCGACACTCTCCGGTTCCATCGCCCTGGCCGCACCTGTTCAGCCCGAAGGCGAGCCCAAGGACGCGGAACTGCTCCGCGACTTCATCCACTATGTGCTCATCGACCGGGCCGACCTGGCCAAGGCCTATGGCGAGTCGCTTCTGAAGCGCGTCGCGGCCCCCATCGGCTCCGCCCCCGAGGGCCAGGGCATGAAACTGGCCGACTTTGTCAAACTGATCGAGGATTCGGGCGAACTGGCCCGGTTTGAGCAGACGGCGGGCGTGGCAGTGAAGTCGCCCGAGGCCGAGGCCGTCGCCGCCCGCCTGATCCGCACCTACTCGCAGGGCAAACTCGAGCAGGCCCGCGACCCGGGGCAGATCGCCCGCAACATTTCGCTCTTGACCAAGGACCAGCGGGCCCGGATGCTGGCCCGCGAGCGGCTGGCCTTTGCCGGCGAATACGCCATGCCCCAGTTGCTGCCCGCGCTGACCCGTAAGGGCGAGCAGACGCTGGCGGCAGAAGTGCGGCAGTTGATGATCGACATGGGCCGTCACGCGACGATGCCCCTGCTCACGGCTCTGCCCGGGCTCGACCCCGCCGCGCAGGAAACCGTGGTGAACGTGCTGGGCGAGATTCCCTACCGCGTGTCGCTGCCCTTCCTGATGGAACTGGCGTCGACGACCAAGACCGATGCGGTGCGCTCGGCCTGCGAGAAGGCCATCGGCAAGATCACCGGCGCGCCGATGGCGGCGGCGAGCATCTCCGATGCGTTTGTGAACCTGGCCGAGGCGTATTACGCCGAGGACGAGAGTTTGACGAACTTCCGTACCGAAACGGTGCAGTTGCTGTGGAACTTTGACCCCTCGATCGGACTGCTGGCGACGCCCGTGGACACCGCGGTGTTCCACGAGGCGAAGGCGATGCGGCTGTGCGAGCGGGCGATCAAACTTGACGGCGGCAACAGCCGGGCCGTCGCACTGTGGCTCACGGCGAACTTCTCGCGTGAACTGGATACCCCCGCGGGCTATGAGAACCCGGCCTACGCCAAGGACCGTCGCGACGCGACGTACTACGCGGTGGCCGCGGGTGCGGGGCCGAGCCAGAACGTGCTGGGCCGGGCGATTGACTCCCGCCGCACGGCCCTGGCCCGCAAGGCGATTGCCGCGATCCAGAAGACGGCCGGCGCGGCCCTGATGGCCGACCGGGCTGCGGGCCGCAACGCCCTGCTCGAATCGCTCCGCTATCCGAACCGCCGCGTGCAGTATGAGGCGGCGTTGGCCCTGGCCATCGCCCAGCCCGTGAACACGTTTGACGGCTCGGAGCGCGTGGTGCCCCTCCTGGGCAGTTGCATCCGGGATGCGGCGGCGAAGTACGCTGTGGCCATCGCCAGTACGAAGGAAATCGAGGCCTCGCTGGGCAACGTGCTGCGTGGCTTGGGTTACACCGTGCTGCCTGGTGGCGCGACGCTGAGCGCGGCTGAGGCGGCCATCGCCGAGGCACCGGGGCTGGACATCATCGTCGCCGACCTGTCGAATCTGCCCAGCGCGGCCACCGGCAATCTGCTCGCCGAGGTGCGTGGCAACTCCCGCCTCGCGGCCGTCCCGGTGCTCGCGCTGCTGGACGCCAAGGGCATCGACGACCTCTCGGCCAAGTATGGTCGCGATGAGGCGACCCGTCTCCTGCGTTCGGGCACCGAGCCCGCGCAGCAGGCCGAGTCGGTCAAGCAACTCGTGGATCGCGCCACGGGCGGCGAAATCTCCGCTGAAGACGCTGCGGGCTATCAGACCGCGGCCCTGGCGGCCCTTCGCGACCTGGCGGTCGCGGGCAACCCGATCTTCAACGTGGCCGACGCGTCCGGCGCGCTGGTGACGTCCTTGGCCCAGGCCAAGGGCCCCAACCGCATGGCGATTGCCGAGGTCATGAGCCGCGTGGGCGACAAGCGTCTGCAGACAGCCCTGATGGATGCCGCCTTGGCCGCCCAGGGTGAGGAAATGATCGAACTGCTGGGCAAGGTGACGCAATCGGCCAAGCGATTCGGCAACCTGCTGGATGCCCGACAGGTGAAGCGTCTTGTGGACGGAGCCACCACCGGCACCGATGCCGAGGCGACTGCCCGCGCGGCACTCATGGGCGCCCTGAGCCTGCCCAATGACAGCATCACGCGGCTGATCGTGGGGAAGTAACTCGCAGGCGATTCGGATTGATCTGAAGAGACCTCGCAGGCCCACGATTTCGGTCGTGGGCTTGTCGTTTTGGGAGTGCGCTACGCTGAGGCATGTCGCTTGAAGCCACGACGCGTGCTCACGCCGGACCCAGATTGACACTGGCGACCATTGTCGCGACCATCGGGCCAGCCAGCGAACGGCCCGAGGTGCTGCGACGGCTGTTTGAAGCCGGCGTGAACGTCGTGCGGTTCAATTTTTCTCACGGCAAAGAACACGAGCACGCCGCGCGACTCGTGTCCGTTCGGGCCGCCAGCGCGGAAGTCGGCGTGCCGGTCGCGGTGCTGGGCGATTTGCCCGGCCCCAAGACGCGCGTGACGAGTGTGCCCGATCCGGGAATCGAACTGAGCGCCGGGCAGGACATCATCATCGACCCAGACCTGGCGAGCGCGATCGCGGGGGACACGCCCCGGTTCGGCTGCACCGTGCCCGGGCTGGCGCGGGCGGTGCTGCCCGGGCATCGCGTGCTCATCAACGACGGCGCGATCCGACTGCTTCGCGTGGAAAACACGCCAGCCGATGGGCCGGAGGCGATCCGTTGCCGCGTGGTGGGGGGGGGGCTCGTCACCACGGGCAAAGGCGTCAACTTTCCGCAGAGCGACCTCGCCGTGCGGGCCATGAGCGAGCGCGACTGGAGCTGGGCCCGCTGGGCTGTGGCCAACGACCTTGATTTTCTGGCCCTGTCGTTTGTGCGCAGCGCGGCGGAGGTCCTTGAACTCAAGGCCTTTCTCGCCGATCAGGCCCGTGCGCTCGGACGGCTGGATTCCGGCGGCACCCCGCTGGGCATACCGGTGGTGGCCAAGATCGAGAAGCCCCAGGCCGTCGCCGCGATGGACGAGATCATCGACGCATCTGACGCGATCATGGTGGCGCGAGGCGATCTGGGTGTGGAAACCGATGTGGCCCAGGTGCCGGTGATTCAGCGTCGGCTGATCGCGGCGGCCGACGCGCGAGGCAAGCCGTGCATCGTCGCGACGCAGATGCTCGAGAGCATGATCACCTCGGCCATCCCCACGCGGGCCGAGGCGAGCGACGTGGCGAACGCGATCTTCGATGGCGCGGAAGCCGTGATGCTCTCGGGCGAGACCGCGGTGGGCCGGCACCCGACGCTGGTAGTGGAGACGATGAAGCGCGTGGTGATGGCGGCCGAGGCCGACATGATCGAGCACGCGGGGCGCGAGGCTGTCGCCGCAGGTGCGGCGCGTGTTCCGACGCGATTGATCGAACCGGGACGGGCGCGAACCGCAGCCCTGGCGGAAGCGACCTGGCACGCGGCGCGATCGTTCGGGGCACGGCTGGTGGCGGTGTGGTCGCAGGAGGGCGGTGCCGCGCGGTTCATCAGTCAGACGGGTCTGAATATACCGATTCTCGCGTGCTCGTCATCATCGTCGGCGACGCGCCGAATGCAGTTGTATCGAGGGGTCACGGCACTTCGTCTCGACATTCCGCCGACGCTGGCGGCATGGAATGAGGAGGTCGACCGGCGGGCCCTCGAACTCGAGCTGGTCCGGCCGGGCGAACCCATCGTGCTCATCGCCGGGAACCCGATCGGCCGACGCGGCGCGCCGAGCATGATCGCGCTGCACCGCGTGGGCGAGCGCGAGGGTGGGTTTGCGTAGTCTTTCCTGGCACAGGCGTCCCGCCAGTGTCGAGGCGAAGCCTCGCGTGCGCTGTCTAGCTTCGGCGTTCGGTCGTCGCTGCGCGACGAACTCAGGCGGGACGCCTGTGCCATCCCAACACAGAATTCAGTGCCCGTGCTTACCAGCTTCATCGATGGCGCGGGTGATGGACTCGGGCGTGGCGGTCATGTGCATGTCGTGGTCGATCAGGCAGGCTGGCGCGCCCTCGCACAGGCCCAGGCATTCGAGTTCGACGAGGGTGTATTTCCCGTCGTCGGTGGTCTCGCCCACTTCGATGCCCAGTTTCGCCTTGCACGCATCGGTGATTTTGGTGTGATCGCACGCCTCGCACGCGATCGATCGGCAGACCGCCACCACATGCGTGCCCTTGGGCGTCAGCCAGAACTCTTCGTAGAAACTGGCGGTGTCCCACACCTCGGCGGGGGTTACCTCCAGGAACGCGCCGATCTCTTCGAGGGCCTGCCAGGGCAGCCAGCCCCACGCTTCCTGCACGCGGTGCAGTACGGGGAGCAGCGCACCGCGTTTCAACTCGTACCGGGGCAGAAACGTCTTCTCGCACTCGGCCCGCAGTTCGGGCGTCAGGTAAGGCTCGCCCCGACGGGGGATCTTCATGCCGGCGGAGTTCTTGGTGATCCAGGCCATGGCGGGGCTCTCGCAACAGACTACTTGCCGGGCTTCTTGGTGGGCGCCTTTTCAGGCGGTGCCGGGGGCGTCGCCGCCGGTTTCGCACCTGGCGGGAAAACGCCCGGACTATAGCGCAACACGGGCGAACCGACGCCTTCGTGGGCCGCGAAGGGGCCGGTGGCGCTCGACCGCTGGACCGAGCCGCGGTTGGTGGTAGGGGCCTCGTGGGACGCCTTGGCGGTCGGGGCTTTGTCGACTTTGCCCCACTTCACCACTTCCAGGGCGTTCCCATCGGGCGCGATCAACAGCGCGCAATCGCCGCTGTTGCTGAAGGCGTTTCGGCTGGAGTCCACTTTCATGGAAAACACCAGCGCGCCGCCGAACTTGGTGTGACCGCCCTTGGGGGCCTGCATGGAGTCACCCACGCCTTCCGTCGTGCCCGGCCAGGTGCACTCAAACCCATTGAACACCACGGCACACTGCCCGGGCTGAAGCGTGCACGCCGGGAACACGAACTTCAACGACCCCGGCTTGCCCGCGGACTTGTCGGCGATGGTGTAGCCGCGGAGTGAGATGGGCTTGTCGTGGGGGTTGAAGAGTTCGACGAACTCGTCGCCCGTCGCTTGCCGGTTGCCATCGCCGTTGGCGTCGCCGGTATCGCCACTGGGCACGGCGTAGAGCACTTCGGTGATGATAGGATGCGGGAACGGCGTCGCCGGGTTGCCCACTGCGGGCTTGTCGGGTTCAGGCGCGGCTGGCGCTGTGGGTTTTTCCGCGGGCGGTTCGGCGATGCCCAGGAGCGCGGCGGCGGCGAGCACGGCGGGATAGGGGAAAGGCATCGTGCCAGTCTACCAGCCCGGATTGGCTGTGTAACACAAAGGCAAGTCACGCGGTATCGAGGCATCAAGGCAGGGAATCTGGCATTTTCGCGTGAGTGCCCCGAACGCTTCTCGTTTACTCCCTGGCTTCATTCCAAGCCGTCACACACATCCCGCCCCACAACAGAGAGGTCACCCATGCAGAATCACCCGATCGATGTCACGCGCGCCCGTCCGGCCACCTCCGCCCCCCCACACACCCTCGCGGCCTCCGCCCTCGCCGTCCTGGCGATCGCTGGCACCGCCTCCGCCAGCGTGGTCTCATCCTCGCTCGACCACTTCGGCCTGCGCACCTCGATGAGCGCCGGCGGCTACGCCAACGAGGGCTACCTGCGATTCCGCCGCGAGGCCCTGCCCAATGTCGCCCCCAACGGCTCGGGCGAAGAACGCACCGGCTGGACCGACGCCCGCCACCCCTCGCTCTCCGGCGGACGCGATGCTTTCTTCGGCTATGACCGCTCCGATCACTTTGTGCGCGTCGCCAATAACACCGTCACCGATGGGACACCCGCGCCAGCGGGCCCTCGCACTGCGGCTCCCAACATCCCTCGTGACTACGACTTCGCCAACCGTGCGTGGGCACAGTCGGGCTTGTCGGTGCTCTCGGTGCAGGAGCGTGGCGTCGTCGAGGCCGGCGTCACCTTCCCCCTCAACCGCGATGAGCGCAACACCGTCCGAGGCAACAACCGCGCCGGCGCGGGCATCATCAACAACTGGTACGCCGGTTCGCACGACCCCGCGGGCACGCGAGGCGTCGCCATCGGCCCCGCCGGCGGCGCGGGCTCGGGCACCATCATCTATGACTCCGCCGTGCCCGACACGTTTGCCCACGAACTGGGGCACTTCATCACCGATTCACGCTCGACGCACATGGAAGACCCCGCCGATCAGGCCCACTCCCTCGACCCCAACAACATCCTCGCCGACGGTGGCATCCGGCGCTATCCGGGTCAGCCCGCAGGCGACCTCGGCGGCGGGCAGCCCGCCTTCGCCATCAGCAACAACTTGTCGGTGGTCGGTCGTCCGCTGAGCACCAACGCCAACGGCTCGCCCCGCGTCGGCGGCGTGGATCGCGTGGAAATCAGCCAGACCAATCGCGTGTTCACGGCACCCAACGTGAACCCCTTCCTGACCACCAACGTGAACACCGCCGCAGGCGATCGCGCGGACTTCGACTGGGTCGAGGACAACATCACCCTCGAACTCGGCCGTCAGGGCGGGGCCGACAACAACCCCGGCGCGGCAGACTTCATGGTGTGGGAAATCGGCGACATCGCCGTCAGCCGCAACACGGCGGCTGATGCCGCCAACGGCGGCGAAGACCAGCCCAACGGCAGCCTCGCGCTCGACCGCTTCCAGGGCACCGCGTTCAACTATGTCGACGTCTTCTCGCAGATCGCCCGCTATGCGGACTCGGACCTCTTCTTCCCGGGGACGGACATCAGCCGGCGCGAATCGGCGCTGGATTACTATGTGCAGTTCTCGTCCGACGGCCAGACCTGGCACGCGGGCATCGCGGTGCAGGTCTTCTCCTTCGGCTGGACCGTCAGCAGCGTCGCCGACGACTACGTCGCCCGCTGGATGGTGCCCGGCGCGCTCCCCAATGGCGCGACCTATGTGCGGATCGGTGCCGACGCGCTGAGCGACAGCCGTGACGGCAACGCCCAGATCGACGCGATCGTGGCGGGCCAGATTCCCACACCCGGCGCGACGGCACTCGTGGCGCTGGGCAGTCTGGCGCTGCTGCGTCGGCGCCGCGCGATGTGATGTGAACCGCGAGAGAACCTCAGCACCTCCCGTGCGGAAGCACGAGCCGGGCGCGAGGCCGATGACATCGGCCTCGCGCCCTTTCTTATGACTGCAACCCCCGTGCCTAGAACCGCCCCGTCGGCTGCAACTGCCCGGCTAGCGCCGCCTCGTAGGCCTGCACGCACTTCTGCGCGGCACCCTCCCACGTCAGACGGCGGAGTTCGAACCCGCCGTGCTGGCGAAGGGTCTGGCTCAGCGGCGGGTGGCGGAGCACCGCGACGATCTTGTTGGCGATGTCGTCAACATCCCAGAAGTCGACCTTCAGCGCGTGGGTGAGCACTTCGCTCACGCCGGACTGCTTGCTGATGATCGTGGGCACGTCGTTGCGGATGGCTTCGAGGGGCGCGATGCCGAAGGGCTCGCTGACGCTGGGCATGACGTAGCAGTCGGCCATCTGGAAGATGCGGTCAACATCGCGACCCCGCAGGAAGCCGGTGAAGAGGACGCGGTGGCCGATGCCGAGTTGCGCGGCCAGTTCGATCATCCGCAGTTCCATGTCGCCCGAGCCGGCCATGAAGAACTTGGTATCGGGCACTTTCTCGAGCACGCGCTTGGCGGCGCCGATGAAGTACTCCGGGCCTTTCTGCATGGTGATGCGACCGAGGAAGAGGACGATCTTGTCCTTGGACTTCACGTTGTCGCCCGGGCGGGGCTGCGCGCCTTCGGAATCGATGCCGTTGTAGACGACATCGACGCGGGCGGGGTCGACGCCGAAGCGGCGCGTGCAGATGGACTTGGTGAGTTCGGAGACGCACACGACGCGGAGCGCGGCCATCATGCCGCGGCGCTCGACGTCGTAGACGCGCTGGTTGATGTGCTCGCCCGAGCGGTCAAACTCGGTGGAGTGCACATGCACAAGCAGCGGCTTGCCCGTGACGCGGGCAAGGGCCTGCCCAGCCGGGAAGGTCAGCCAGTCGTGAGCGTGAATCACATCGAACCGCTGACCACGCAGGAGCGCGACGACCATGCGCGAGTATCGCTCGGCCTCGGCGAACAGGTCACCCTGATAGCCCGGCCCCGCGGAACGCGGCGCGTCAACCAGTGGGGCCGCCGTAGGCAGATCATCAAGCCACTGGTCTTCTTCGGAGTCAATGAGCATGTCCGCCTGGCCGGGGATGGCCACGCGGACTTTCTTGCGTTGCGGGCGGACGGTGACAGCGGGCTTGCCGTAGGGCTGAGCAAAGCCTGAAGGAACGCCCACAAAGGTGGTATGTGCGAACGCCGAACCCGGCGCGCCGGGCAAAGCATGCACGGCATGCTCAAGCCGCGGGTCGAGCGGCTGCGACGTCCAATCCGGCCCCAGGCCCGGCTCGGCGGCCTTCGTGGCCACCGGCAGCCCTTCCGGGCTGAACATGCGGACGTGCGACGCGAGCGAGCGGTCCACCGCGCGCGGCAGAACGAAGAGGATCTCGTGCCCCAGGCGATCGAGGGCCTTGGTGAGGCCGTAACAGGCGGTGCCCAGTCCACCGGCGATGAAGGGAGGAAACTCCCATCCGAGCATGACGACGCGCATGGGCAGTTCCTTGGACCGGGATTACTCGTCGTCGCCGCCGGCGGACATGTCGCCCAGCGATCGGAACGTGGCTTCAAACGCGAGGATCGCACGGACGAGATTGGTGGTGTCGGGTAGGGATCCGCCCGCCGTGCCGACCCGGGCTCGGAAGGTGTAGAGCCGCTCGGCATCGCGGTAATGCTCGATGTGCAGGGCGGGCCCGGCGTACTCGGCGTCCACCAGTTCGTCGGCCAGCAGGTCATCGAGTTTGTCGCCCGAGTGCACCAGGTCGGCCTCGATCGACTGGCTCAGGTAGCGGGCGGGGGTGACAAGACTGATCCACAGGCCTTCAGACCCGGCATCAAGCCGATAGTGGGCCACCTCAGCGGCATCCTTCGCGGCACACTCCACGCGCGTGGGGGTAGTCGTCACCGCCGCAAAGACCATGGCCTGCCGCAAGGCGTCGGCGATGGCCGCGAGGGTGGCGGCCTGGTTCGACAACGGGCTGGATGGTGACGTGGCGGCCATGGGCAATCTGGGCGGGGGGGGCGGGGCGGGGGGTGGGAGCGGAGAGAAGGGCCCAAGGATAAGCGAGATGGACCGATGAATCCTGTTTGGCTCGACCCGGGACCGGATCGGCGCTAGCCTCTCTGCTCTACGTTTCGGCCTGCCGGGCTTTCCCGGCGGGCGACAATCCATCAGCCCAGGTGGCGAAATTGGCAGACGCACTACCTTGAGGTGGTAGCGCCCGCAAGGGCATGGAGGTTCAACTCCTCTCCTGGGCATTTCATGGTACGTTCCCCCCCCTCCGCCTCGCTGCGCTCGGCACCTCCCCCGCCCCCCCACTGGGAGCGGGGGAGGGTGGTGTAAAGCACTACCCCGCCGCTTTCAGCGTCGCCGCATCCCGCCGGCTGTGCTCCATGATCCGCTCCAGTTCCCCCGGCGTCATCCAGGGGAGCGCCTCCAACTTGGCCCGGAGGGCCGCCGGGAAGGGCTTACCCTGGTGCTCGTGGCGCGGGCGGCTTTTCCAGTAGCGGTGCATCCAGAAGAACTGCTCGGGGGCGCGGGCCACCATCTGCTCGATGGCCCGCCGATAGCGTGCCGTGATGTAGAAGAGCGGGTCGGGCAGCTTCTCCCAGTCCTCCGGCTCGATCACGTCGACCACGTCGAGCCGGTAGCGAAGCGACTGCGGCTTGGCCTCCGCAGCGGCGATGCGCTGGTCGAGCGCGGGCGGGATGGACCGGCCCTGCTCGTCCCAGCACTCATAGGGCACGCTCACCCGCCGCGCGACGCCGCAGACCACACGGGCCCGCTGATGGAGCGCGAGCAGGCCCACCGATTTGTATGACGAGGCGAGCCGTCCGAAGAACGGCACGAACAACCCCTTGTCGCCGGCGTTCTGATCGGCCACGAACCCGGGCATGCCGCCGCTGGCCATGATGCGGGGCAGGTCGTCGCCGGCACCGAACTTGTCGAGCAGCATCAGGCCGTGGGCCTCGCGGGTACGGCGGATCCAGCGATCCAGCGGCTTGAGGTCAAAGGGCCGGTAGAGCGCGTGGATCGGAAAACCCAGTTGCGCCACGCCGTAGCCCAGCAGTTCGAAGTTGCCGCAGTGGCCTGTGACAAACACGCACGGCTCGGCGGCGCTCGCGGTTTTCAGGAGGGCAGCCAGTTCGGGCCCTAGGTGATTCACATCCACGCGCGGCGGCCAGCCGTCGCTGGTGATCAGCCGCTCGGCCGAGGCCATCTCGACGGCGAGCATGAAGATGTGCTCATACGCCCGCACGGCATACTCCTCGCGTTGTTCGGGCGACCAGAGCGGGCGCGCCACGGCGAGGTTTTCGATGGCGCGGGATAGGCGCTTGCGATTGAACGGCGCGCGAGCAAAGAGCCGGGCCGCCGATCGCGCCCACCGCAAGGCCTCGGCCGGCGGCGCGGCACCCAGCACGGTGATGGCCGCGCGGATGACGCCGTAGATCGGGCCGTGGAGGACGGACGGGATAGGGCGCTTTTTCTTGGCCATGACGTTGGAAACTTCTCCGGTGCGATTCTGAAAACAGACTTCCCTGCGGAGGTATGCCGAGATCGTTGCTATATCTCACCCGTTTCGTCTGTGTCACGAGCACATTGTCGAAAGTGGTGGCGGCAACTGCCCGCCGAGGCCGCTGAGCCTGGTCCGTCACTTCTTCAGGTTCTTCAACTCATCCCGCAAAATCGCCGCGAGTTCGTAGTTTTCTGCCTTGAGGGCCGCCTGCAGGCGTCGGCGGAGTTCTGATTCCTCGCTCACGGGCAGTTTCGGCACCAGCGCCTCGCGCATGCCGCGGAGGGCCTGGACTTCGTTGCTGGTCTCGAAGGCGTTTTCCTGGCCGCTTTCGTTGAAGTGGCGCTGCAGGGCGTCGAGGCCTTCGTCGATCGCGTGGATCGCGGCTTTGGGCTCGTTGTCCTTCAGCGCCTGGCTGGCCAGGGCGCGGGAACGCATCATGGTGATGTAGGCCCGGAAGGGCTCGAGGGCCTGGCGGTCGTCCTGGTTCTCGGCATGGGTCCGGCACAGATCCAGCACCCGCAGATTACGGGTGGTGTCACGCACCACGCCCTCGAAGTCTTCAAGGACCAATAACGCCATGTAGCGGTGGTAGTACTGCACGGCTTCCTCGCGCAGTTCGCGGCAGGATTCCGCCGTAAGCACAAACCCTGATGCCGAGCCGTGCTGGGCCTGGTGGTCATCGAGTTTGGCTTCGTGGTATTCGAGGAGGGATTCGAAGCCCCGCGGCCGCTGGCCGTCGGGGCGGCCTTCGGTGTGCAACTGCAAGATTCCCAGGTCGAGCCGCATCTGGATGCGGGGCTCGCCGTCGTCGCCTTCGATGAAGCGGACGTTGATCTTGCCGGGCTCGAAGGGCCAGTCGCGGAGAAGTGAGGAAATATCCGTACCCATAGGTGGGGAGTGTGGGATGGGGCTGCAAATAGGGGTGAAATGCAAATCTGGCCGGTCCCCGCGGACAGACGCTGTGACAAGACTATACGAATGCCGTTGGAAGCGCGGGTTTAGTTCTTTCAGTGCGGGTCAGTATCCGATAAGATGAGGCGGACAGGGAGATTTGGGGGCGATTGGCGCCCTGCAGAGAGATTCCCATCTCAAGCGCGGTGGATCGACGGTCGATGCATCCGCGGCCGAGCAACGGTCGTACGGTCTGGTGGCAGCCCACGCCCCCGAGTTCTTCGGGACGGCTTCTGCCCGATCGACGCCGAGAAAGTGGGTTCCGAAGTTGGCCACCGGGAAGTCCACGCGCGCACCAGTGTTCGGTGAACTGCAATCAGGATTGCAGTTGTACCTGCGCCAGATCAACGAAACGGCGCTCCTCACCGCCGACGACGAGAAACACCTCGGCTGGGCGATCATCAACGACAACTGCCCTGCGGCCCGCGAGCGGATGATCCGCGCGAACCTGCGCCTGGTGGTGTCGATCGCCAAGAACTACGCCAATCGTGGGCTCACCCTTCAGGACCTGATCGAGGAAGGAAACGTCGGCCTTTTGCGGGCCGTCGAAGGCTTTGACCCGGCTCAGGGCGCGCGGTTCAGCACCTATGCCAGTTGGTGGATCAAGCAGGCCATCAAGCGGGCCCTCATCAACGCGGTGCAGCCGATCCACGTGCCGGCGTACATGGTGGAACTGATCGCCAAGTGGAAGCAGGGCTCGCGCAAACTCGAAGCGCGGCTGGGCCGCCCGCCCACCCTGCAGGAACTGGCCGAAGAGTTGCAGTTGCCCCTCAAGAAACTGCGGATCATCAAGCGCGCCATCAAGGCGGTGCGCAGCCCGGCCCAGGCGCCGACCGACGAGCGTGGCGAGGTGATGAGTTTCGCCGAGATGCTGCCCGACCACAAGGCGGGCTGCCCGAGCGAGACGATGGTGAAGGGTGACGAACTCTCGACGATCAGGCGCCTGCTCGATGCGATCGACGAGCGCGAGGCCCGCATCTTGCGGATGCGATTCGGCTTCGACGGGCAGGAACCACTGACCCTCAAGCAGATCGCCACCGAGATCGGCATCTCGCGCGAGCGGGTGCGGCAGATCGCCGACGAGGCCCTGCGGAAACTCAACGCCCAGATCAACGACGAGCGGCCCAGCCGGTTCTTCCGGAGCGCGGGTTCGTCGGAGGGGTTCGAGGATTCGCTGGCGGATGAGTATCCGCCGCGGCTGCGCTCGGCGGCGGGGTGAGCCCCGGTGGGTGCCGTGGTAGTCGGCTCGGCGACCGCCAAGCAGGCGCGTCACATGACCATCGTTGGCGTTGACCACTACTTGAACCGAGTCATCAGATCAGCGTCCCCGCTATGGGCAGGTGCCAAAGAACAGGCGATGTAATCGCTGAGGTCGTCGGGATCGAATCCGGCGAAGTTGGGCCAGTCGCACACGATGGGGAAGGCGTAGCCGCCGGGTCCGGAAGCGGGGGGCTCTCGTGGAAGGATATCGACATCGACTCCACCGCCAATGCGCGCGTCTCGGATATCTGCGTCAGCGGCAACACCAGCATCGATGCTGGTGGTAGGGCTGCGTCGTCACCGAGTGCCGCGCCAACAGCAACTCGGGCGTCAGCATCCTCCTCGGGCTGTTGGCACGAACTCGTTGCACCCGGTGATGCGGCGATCGACCGCCTGAACAGCCCCGACCGGGGCGAGCGCGGCAGACAGCACGAGCGACAAACGCAATGGGGAGCGAGTCATGGGATGGTCCTTTATGGCCTGGCCCGCGGCCGTGTGTGGCGCGGGCGGAAGTGAATGGGCCTAGATCAGTGCGACATACCTGCGCTTCGTGGCTAGTTGCGCCGAAGATTTCGCGCCCCACAACATGCAGCCCGACCGCCAGCCCCCACCGAGGTGGCCATGTTCACCCCGCGAGGTCGAGCATTTCGCGCAGCTCAACGATTCGGCGCGCTGGCGCGGGCCTCAGTGCGTCTTCTTTCGCGAATCGGGCTACCCACGCGTATCGCTCGGCCAATGCCGCCGCGGCTTCACGCTCCAGGCGGGCTTCTTCACGCCGTCGCGCGTCGCGGGCTTCCTCTTCGCGCCGCTCGGCTTCGACGGCCTCGCGCTTCTCGCGGGCCTCGGCGGAGCGCTTGATCGATTCATCGAGGACGCGACCAAGTTCGGCGGAGTTCGCTGCGCGGGCCTCGGCGATCAGCAAACGGGCATCGGTGTCGGCGCGCGTGTCCACGAGACGCTCCAGGGGCTGCCGGAAGCGTGGATGGGTCCGAGAACCTCGGTGCCGCACTGCGGGGCTTGCCCGGGAGAGTGACTCGGCTGGATTCGGGGGTGAGTTGAGGTCAGCGCGAATGGAACGAAGAGAAATGCACGAACGCAGAGGGCGCGAAGGCGGACGCCGAGGAACGCAGAGTGAAGACGAGGACGGTGGTTGATGCAACAACCAACTCGTCCGGGTCTTCACCTTCGTGGTCGCTCCTTTTGCGTACCGGCTTACGGGTTCCCGCTCAGCAGTCCGATCGCCGTCGCGAGCATGGCGATCACGGCCTTGATGAGCGATTCGCCCGCGATCAAGCCCGAGGCGAGCGCCACGCCGTAGAGCACGGCACGCTTGCGGTCCACGGTTTCCCAGAGCCAGCCAATGATCGCGCCGACGACAAAGCCGAACGCGCTGCTGAACGGGATGACCCACGACAGGCCCAGACCCATGGCCGAGGGGAGATACTTGCGAACCGCTGGGGGCGACAGGCGCTCGACGATCGGCAGGATGATGCCGACGGCGGCACCGATGAGAATGGCCCACTTGGCCGAGTCGGGGAGTTGGTCGATGCCCTTGGTGAGGACGCGGGCGACGGCTTCCCACTGGCGGGTGCCGGGCGCGGCGAACTTCTCAAGGGCTTCCTTGGTCGGCACCATGAGGAACCAGAAGGGCACGACGACCAGCGTGCCGAAGAACACGCCAAAGAACTGGGCGAGGAACTGGCGGCGCGGGTTGGCACCGAGCAGATAGCCGCTCTTGAGGTCGGTGAGCAGATCGGCGGCTGAACTGGCGCTGTTGGCCGCGACACCCGCGGAGGCGAGGTTGGGGATGATCTGGCCCGGGTGCAGCACGGCAAACAGCAACTGCATGACCTTGCCCATCGCGCCGATGGGCGTGGTGTCGGTCTCACCCGTCGCGCGACAGGCCACAAGCGAGAGGAAGAACGAGAGCGCCACGGCAATCAGGCCCGCCCACCACGAGATGTTGAACGCGACGACCTGCACGAAGACCAGGCCGATGGTGATGGGGATCAGGCCGATCACCATCCACTTGGCGGGCACTTCAATGGCCGCGAGTTGGTCGGCTTCCGGGGACCGTTGCCCGCCCTTGCCCAGCCCGGTGAAGGCGCGGATGACGGTCTTCCAACTCAGGGCGATGGCGGTGAGGCTGGCAAAGACCATGACCGCCGTGCCTCCCCAGAGCGACCACACGGTGAGGCGAAGGACGGTGCCAGCGTTATTGAGGTCGATATTGCGGACGACGTCGGGCAAGCGCGTGGCCTTGTCGTAGACATACGCGCCGTCCTTCATCACCCAGCCGGTGCCAGCGACGACCACATCTTGATTCAGCAGCCACGGGCCAACGACCCAGTAGAGGAGCGCAGACCCGGCGAACATGGAGAGGCAGACGCGCAGGCGGGTGATGATTCCTGCGGCAACGAGGAGGACGCTGGATTCAAAGCCGAACGCCGCGGGGGCTACGCCGTGGTACTTGGCGAAGCCGTCGTGGGGAACCATCTCCGGCAATCGGATGCCGAAGCCCAGGGTGTTCTTGACGAACTCGAACCCGCGGTCGAGGAACTTGAGTGTCCCTTCGCCGGTGTTGAGAATGCCAATGACGGCCCCCGCGCCGATGCCCCAGAGCAGGACATACGCCTTCTTGAGCGATTCGGCCGACGCGCTGTAGAGGCTCGTGAGCGTTTCGGCACTGGCCATGCCGCTGGGGAAGCGGAGTTGTTCGTGGTTGATCATCTGCCGCTTGAGCGGGATGGCCAGGAACACCCCCAGCAGGCCGGTGAGAAACGTGAAGGTGACGACAACCCAGATGGGCTGGATGTCCCAGTTCTTGACGTCCGCGTTGGTCTGCCCGGCCCCGGGCTCGGCGAGCAGGAGCATCGCGCCGAACATGGTGGCGAGGGTGGAACCCGTCGAGTAGCCCGCCGCGGAAGCGGTGGACTGCATGCAGTTATTTTCGAGGATGGACATCTGGCTGACGGAGTTGCCCGTGAGGGCACGGAATCCATTCCAGATCACATACGACATGACGCACGCGGTGATGGCGACACCGAAGGCCCAGCCGATGGCCAGCGTGGTGTAGAGGTTGGACGCGGCCATCGCCATGCCCAGCAGGCCACCCATGAGCACCGCGCGCCAGGTCAGTTGCGGCATCCGGTCGCCCTGGTACACGTTCTTGAACCACCAGGCGTCCTTCTGCTCGGGCGTCATCGTGGCGAGTTGTTCGGGGGTCAGTTGGGGGATGGTGCCGCTTGATGTCCCCGACGCGATGGGCTGTTCAGACATGTGCGCTCCAGTCAACCCAGGGCTCGCGCGCGGAGAAGCCGCGCGGGCGCTCAGCAACGGTGGGAGCGTATCCGAATTTGCCTCGGGTGGGGGCGGAGCCGCGCAGAGGCGGACACCGGGCGGGGAAAGGCGTTATTTCAGGGGGGCCGGCGCATCAAGCCCGAAGATCGGATCGGTCGTCGGTATCGGCTTACCCATTTGCTGATCGCTGATGCCGCTGGGCACTTCGAAGCGGATGCGGTTGCGTTCGAGGGCGGTGCCCATGGATTGGTAGAGCCGGGCGATGGCCGCGTTGTAGCCGGCGAGGGCGGAGATCTCCTGGGCCTCGCGGGCGGCCAGGGTCTCCTGCTTGCGCAGTTTCAGGTCCAGTTGCTCGGGGGTCAGGCCCTGAAGCGTGGCCTCGCGCACCTCGGTGGTGCGGAGGTCTTCCGCGGCGGCAATCCGCGCGGTGCGACGCTGGGCGATCAGGGTGTAGTTGCTGTACACATCCCGCAGCCCCGCCTTCACTTCCACCACGATGCGGCCGACCACGTCGCGATAGGTGATGACCGACTGCTGCTGTTCCAGCCGGCGAAGCCGGGCCTGGGCCTCGGCTTCGCGGTTGCCGATGGGTTGCTCGAACGTCAAGCCGATGAGATAATCCACCAGACTCGCCTCGGCCTCGCGGCTGATGGCGCTGTCGGCACCCTTCGCCAGTGCCGAGAGGCGCGCCTGGGCCCGAACGTCCAGTTGCGGCAGAATCTGGTTTTCCGCCACTTTGCGGCGGATGGTCGCATCATCGATCGCCAGCAGGGCCCGCTGAATCTCGGGGCGACGCCCGATCGCCGTGGTGATCGAGTCGATCAGGCTGAACTTCATCGGCAGGTCCTGCGGCGAATCCGCCGGCAGCAGCAGCACCTCCGAGCCGATCGTCAACTCTGGGTCGTTCATCAACTGCTTGAGCCGGTCGCTGGCGGTTCGCAGGTTGCTTTCGGCCTGGATCACATCGCCCCGGCGCGACTCGACCGACGCGACGGCATTGGCCCGCTGGGCCGGGTTGGCGTCCATCTCGACGCGAATCTCGACGATGTCGCGGACCTTGATGCCGCGCTCGAGCAGACGCCGCGAGATCTGCAGTTCGCCCGCCGACTGCACCAGTTGCCAGTAGGCCTGCTCGGCCTGGCTGACGGTCTGGATCATCTCGCCCTTGAGTTGCTGGATCTGGTCGCGCTCGGCATTGGCCGCGATCCGCACCTCCTGCAGTGCCACATCGCTGCCAAAGTTCCGCAGCAGCGGCTGGTCAACCTGCAGGGTGAGACTGGCGTCGTTGGCCGAGTTGGGCCGGGCGAAGAGGCCGCCCGTGCTGTTGTCGGTGTAGGTGAGCGACTGCTGGATGGTGAAGAGCCCGCCGGAGGTCAGGCGGCGGCGCAGGCCGGCCTGCGAATCCACCACTTGACGCTGATCAAACAAGCGCTGCGTCGGCGGCACAAACTGCTGGATCGCGATGCGTTCCTGGTCCAGGCTCGACCACTGGAAGTTGGTGAAGAACACCCAGTCGAACGCCGCCTGAGCCGCGAGCAGCCGGGCCTCGTCGCCCGCGACGGCGAGCCGGGCAAACTGCACGTTCAGGTTGTTCACCACCGCCGTCGCAATGACACGCTCCAGGCTGATCGTCACGGCATTCTGCGGCACCCCCAGCAGCGAAGGTTCCCTCAGATCACGGCCCGTGACGCTGGGATAGGAGTTCGGCCCGCTGGTCGCGTCGAGTTCCTTCAGGATCGACGACTTGAGTTCCAGGGCTCCTGTGCGGTCGGTCCGCGTGGTCTCGCGCGTCTGCGGATACCGCAGCGGCTCGGCCGCTTCGCGTCGGATGGATTCCAGCAGCGACTGCTTCAGATCGTCGTGCGTGCGATCGAGCGGCGACGAACAACCAAGGTGAAGCACTGTGCCCGCGAGCGTGACGAGCGCGAGCGACCGGAGAGCGTGGGAAGCAAGCGAAGTCGTCCGGCGGGCGGCAGGCATCGGGGGTCTACGGTATCGATGAGGCATGGGGAAGGTCAAAAGTGCCGCGGCACGAGCGGTCACCCGACCACCCAGCCCCCGTAAATCCGAAACGAGCCCCGGAGCAGACGCGGATTATTGGCGTTCGGAGTTGCTGAGTCCTGTTTGTTTGAGTATTGTTTGGATAGGAGCACAAAGCCATGGCGACAGCGGAAGCCATCGGGCGGTACTTCTTGTGGTTGGCCGTAAGCGGCGAGCCCACGCCGCTCACACAGATGCATTTGCATAAATTGCTGTACTATGCCCAGGGGTGGTCGCTCGCATCTCGCGGCCAGCGACTTTTCGACGAGCCCATTCAAGCCTGGGTGCATGGCCCCGTGGTGCCGAGCGTCTATCCAGTCTTCGCCGACTACGACTCATCGCCCATTGCGCCACACGAGGCGCGCGATGCCGGGATCACTGATGAAGACCGCGCGTTTGTCGAAACCGTGTGGCGTCGATACGGACGCTACTCGGCGTGGCGGTTGCGCGAAATGACACACAGCGAAGCCCCTTGGCAATCGGCCCGCGGTCGCACTCCGGAAGGGTCAGCAAGCAAAGCCATCATCAGCGACACGAGCATGGCCTCTTTTTTCCATGGGCTCCATGAAACCGAGTGCCACAGGCTGGGCACAACCAGCGCGGCCTTTGCCAATGCGCTCGCCAGCGCCCGCGCGGGCGCGACCATGCCGCTCGATGAGGCGATTTCAATGTGGCGCGCGCCGAAGGCTTGAGCGGCAAGGAATCAGTCGATGGGCTGGGCGATCCAGGTCGAGCATTCGGTCCGTCATGCGGTCGCGACCATGGAACCGGCACTCCGCGAGGAACTGATCGAGTTCCTGTCCAAACTCGCTGACGCGCCCGCCGAGTTTCTTCGTCGTGCTGAACCCGAGGTCGCACTGCTCGGCCAATACCTTGCGTCGTATCACTCGCAGGTTCACGAAGGCGTTGAGATCGTGACCGTGTTCACGGGTTTCGACGACGATCCGCCGACGCTCATCCTGGTGGCCGTTCGCGGTCGGGCACGCGATCTCCAGGAGTGAGACGGCCGATACTCAAAACTCCGCCTGCTTGGGTGCCCGCGGGAACGGGATCACATCCCGCACGTTGGGCATCCCCGTGATGAACATCATCGCCCGCTCGAAGCCCAGCCCGAAGCCCGCGTGCGGCACGGTGCCGTACCGCCGAAGGTCGCGGTACCACCAGTATTCCTTGATCGGCAGGCCCATCTCGTTGATGCGGGCGTCGAGGTGGTCCAGGCGCTCCTCGCGCTGGCTGCCACCGATGATCTCGCCCACCGCCGGCACCAGCACGTCCATCGCCGCCACCGTCGGCCCCGGCGCGCCGTCGGTCCCGGGCGGGTTTTCGCGCATGTAAAACGCCTTGATCTGCTTGGGGTAGTTCATCAGCACCACCGGCTGCTTGAAGTGCTGCTCGGTCAGATACCGCTCGTGCTCGCTCTGCAGGTCCCTGCCCCACTCGATTTGATACTCGAACTTCGCCTTGCCGCTGGCCGCAGCCTCCTTCAGGATCTTCACGCCATCGGTGTAGGGCAAGTGGCGGAAGGGCTTGTCGAGCACGTCCTTGAGCCGCGCAAGCAGGCCCTTTTCGATGCGCTCGTCGAAGAACTTCATGTCATCGGCACGGTCGGTCAGGCAGGTCTGGATCAGGAACTTGATGAAGTCTTCGGCCAGCCGTGCGTCGTCTTCAAGCGTCGCAAAGGCGATCTCGGGCTCGATCATCCAGAACTCGGCCAGGTGGCGGCTGGTGTTGCTGTTCTCCGCTCGGAACGTGGGCCCGAAGGTGTAGACGCGCGAGAGGGCCGTGCAGTAGGTTTCCACGTTCAACTGGCCGCTCACCGTCAGGTGGGCTTCCTTCCCGAAGAAGTCCTCGGCAAACTCCGGGTGCTTGCCGTCGGGCGAACGCTTGCAGTTGAGCATGTCGAGCGTACTCACGCGGAACATCTGCCCCGCGCCCTCGCAATCGCTGGCGGTGATGATCGGCGTGTGCACATAGAAAAACCCGCGCTGGTCAAAGAACCGGTGCATCGCCATCGAGAGCGTGTGCCGCACCCGCGCCACCGCGCCGAAGGTGTTGGTCCGGGCCCGCAGGTGGGCGTTTTCACGCAAAAACTCCATCGAGTGCGGCTTGGGCTGAATCGGATAGTGATCCGGATCATCCACCCATCCCACCACTCGTACGGCACTCGCCTTGATCTCGCGCCCGCCCTTGGGTGTCTCGACGATCTCGCCATCGCATTCGAGCGCGCAGTGCGTGGTCAGTTTTGCCACCTCGGTTGCGTAGTTCGAGAGCGCCCCGGTCGCCACCACTTGGATGGGGTCAAAGCAGGTGCCGTCGTGCACGTTCAGGAACGACAGCCCGCCCTCGGCCTTGCTGTCGCGGCGGGTTCGCAGCCATCCTTTTACCGTCACCGCTGTCCCCACCGGGGCCTTGAGCGCTTCAACCACCTTCAACCACGCCATGCGAAACTCCCTGTTCTGGCCCGTGCTTCAGACGGGCTTCGATAGTAGAGGGCCGGAAGCAAAGGCTCACCACCGAGGCACGGAGACACCGAGAAAAGCGTGGTGCAAAGTTCGCGTTGCCACTCTCGGTTCGCTTCGTTCAACCGATGACTTAGATGACCACCCTGACAGGCAAGGGTGGTTATCTATTCGCGACGCGCGACTTCCTACGCTCAGCCGATGCCCGATCAGCCAGCCGATTCTCGCGATGGCGCGCTCGCGCAGGCCTGGGCCGCGCTGGGGGCGCTCGTGCTTGCGCGGGTTGATCCCGCCGCGCCTTGGCGCGTGGTATCCCCTGTGCCAGAGTGGGCCGGCCACGCGGGCATCTCTGTTGCCGCATCGGTCATCGACGCCGACACACTCCTGGGCACATTCCCCTTCCTGGCCGTGTTCCTGCCTGATGCCGAGGCGCTCTGGGGGGGAGGGGGGGCCGAGCGTGACGCGGCCGCGCCGGGCGTGCTCAATAGCGACCCCTGGACTCAGCCCGATCAGCAGGGCCACGAACTCGCGCTCGAAGCCACCGCGTTGCGACCCGCTGTGCCCGGTAGCACTGCACCCGCGATTTTGCTCATCACGCGCACCGGCACGGCCGCCCAGCGCCGTCAGGCCGCGCAGCAGCAGGCCAACAACGCCGCCCTCCGCCATGAGGCTGATGTCAAACTGCAGCGGGCGCTGGCCGAACTCGCCGAGGCCCGGGCCCGCGCCGCGGAAGCGGAGAGAGCCGCGAATGACGCCAAGAGCGCCTTCCTGGCCAACATGAGCCACGAACTGCGCACGCCGCTGAACGCGATCATTCTCTACAGCGACCTGATCCACGACGAAGCCGACGATCGCGGGCTGGAGCAGGTGAAGTCGGACATCGCCAAGATCCGTGCCGCGTCGTCGCACCTGCTGGGGCTGATCAATACGGTGCTTGATCTGTCGAAGGTCGAAGCGGGCAAGATGGAGGCGTACATCGAGTCGGTGGATTTGGCGGCGCTGGTCGCGGAAGTCGCCGACACCGCCAAGCCCCTCGCGGCGAAGAACGGCAACCGGCTGGTGATTGATCTGCCCCCTGAACCCCTCGGGCACCTCTCGACCGACCTCACCAAGGCGAGACAGATTTTGCTCAACCTGCTCTCGAATGCATGCAAGTTCACCAGAAAGGGTCAGATCACGCTCTCGGCACGCCGCCTCGGTCGCGACCAAGCAGACGCCGCACCCTCCATCGAGTTCCGCATCCGCGACACCGGCATCGGCATGACCCCCGAGCAACTGGGCCGCCTGTTCCAACCCTTCCAGCAAGCCGACGTCAGCACCACCCGCAAATACGGCGGCACCGGCCTGGGCCTTTCGCTGTGCAAGAAACTGTGCGAGTTGCTGGGAGGCAGCATCCGGGCGGAGAGCACGCCGGGGCAGGGGACGACGTTTGTGGCGGTGCTGCCGGAATCACGACCCGCTGCGACGACTTGAACCACCCTCCCCTGCTTCCAGCGGGGGGAAGTCCCGAGCGTAGCGCGGGGGTGGGGTTCACGTTACGCAAAATTCGCTTCGGCAAGCCAACCGCCACGGAGCGCCCCCTCCGTCACTCGTCGAGCCTCGTGACACCTCCCCCGCTGGGAGCGGGGGAGGGTGGTTGGATGAATCTCACGTTTGGAGTGAACCAACCGTGCCCGGCGCACCCTCTAGACTGGTGCGGCACGGCCCCTCGTGGCTGTGCCGAGAACTGTGCGTGCGCGCCTCCCCCCCTCCCCACGGGTGTGGCCGCGCTCGGAAAGGAACCGCCAATGACTCTCGCTGCCTCCGCCGCTCGCTTGAATCGCACGACCACACTCGCCCGCGTGCTGTGCCTTCTGGCCATCGCCGGAACCGCGGTCGCTTCGCCGAAGGCCACGGCATCCTCGGCCAGCCCGGATATGCCCCTCGCCGTGGATGCCGCGAGGAATGCGCCGGATCCGCTGGGTGCCGAGGCCCTGCCCGTGCGGAAAATCACGCTCTATCGCTCGGGCGTGGGCGCGTTTGAGCGGCAGGGGGCGATCGCCGAGAACGCGCGGGTGCAACTGCGCTTTGATGTCGGGCAGATCAACGACATCCTCAAGAGTCTGCAACTGCTCGACCTCGACGGCGGGCGGATCGACAGCGTGAGTTACGCCAGCAAAGACCCGCTGGCACGCCGCCTGTCGAGTTTCAGCGTGCCCATCGCCGACAGCCCCAATCTGCCCACGCTGCTGGGCCGCCTCCGCGGCTCGGCCATCGACGTGAAAACCATCGAAGGCAGCAGCGTCACCGGCACGATTCTGAACGTCGAGACCCGCAAAGTGCCCATCGGCGGGCCCAACGGTGGCGGCGCGGTGGATATGCCCTATGTGACGCTCGTGACGGGCACGGGCATCCGCGCGGTGGCGATTGACTCGATCGCGACCATGCAGTTGCAGGACAAGCAACTGGCCGACGAGATGAACCGGGCCCTGGCGGCGGTGGCCGAGGCGCGGGCGGACCGCATCAAGGCGGTGGACCTGTCGCTCTCGGGCGCGGGCAACCGCCGCGTGGTGGTGCGTTATGTGCACGAGACGCCGGTGTGGAAGACGAGTTACCGCCTGGTGCTGAGCGATGCGCCGGAACAGAAACTGGGCGGCGATGACAAAGGCGCCAAAGTCCCCGACACGCTCAGCCTGCAAGGGTGGGCGATCGTCGAAAACACGACCGACAACGACTGGAAGGACGTGCGCCTGTCGCTGGTGTCTGGCCGGCCCGTGAGTTTCCAGATGGACCTTTCCGAGCCGCTGTATCTGGGCCGGCCGGAGATTCCGGTGCCGACGATCCCAGGCGTGCTGCCCAGGAACTTCGCGGCAGGCACGGGGGGCAACGACCCGCGGAGTGGCATGGATAAAGCTGGCGCGCCGCCGGTCGCGGGGAGGCCGATGTCGGCAGGTCAGCCACCGGCGTCGCCCATGCCGGGTCGCGGACCGGCCGGACCCGGGGGCAGGGCGCGCGGCGAAATGGGTGAAGCGACGGCCAAGGCTGATGGCCTGGCCATGTACTCGATGGACAAGATGATGGACATCTCCGCCGACGACCTCCTCCGCTACGGCCCTGCCGCGCAAGCCCGCGCCGGCGAGGTCGGCGAGGTCTTCTTCTTCGAGGTTCAGAACCCCGTCACCATCGAGCGGCAACGCTCGGCCATGATCCCGTTCCTCACGTCCAACGTTGAGGGACGCCGCGTGAGCATCTGCAACCTGTCTGATCGCGCCGATCACCCCATGCGGGGCCTGCAACTCACCAACACCTCGGGCATGCAACTGCTCCCCGGACCGCTGGCGGTCTTTGACGGCACCGCCTATGCCGGCGACGCCACGATCAACCAGGTCTCGCCCGGCGACAAGCGCCTGCTGGCCTACGCCCTCGACCTCGACGTCGTCATCAACACCAAGCCCGAAGGCTCGGGCGACGTGACCAAGATTCGCATCGTCGACGGCCTCATCGAGCAGACCGTGAAGAATCGCGACAGTCTGACCTACACCTTTGACAACAAGGACCTGAAGCGCAGCCGCACCATCATCGTCGAGCACGCCAAGAACCAAGGCTGGGACCTGGTCGCCCCAGCCAAGGCGATCGAGCAGACGCAGGATCTGTACCGCTTCGAGGTGGTGGCCGAGGCGGGCAAAAGCGGCACGCTCACCGTCACGCAGGAGCAGGTGCAATCGCACCGGCTGGAGATCACGAGCATCGACCTGCCCACCATCGAGGCCTATGGCAAAGCCGGCAAGGCCTCGCCCGCGGTGGTGAAATCGATGCAGCAACTCGCGGCCTTACAGTCCGCCGTGAACCGTCTGCAGTCTGAGGTCAACCAGGCCAAGCAGCAGGTGGACGTGAACACCGCCGAGCAGACGCGCATCAGCACGACCATGGAGCGTCTGCCCCAGAACAGCGACGTGTATGCCGACTACATGAAGGAACTGAAGGACTTGAACGCCTCGCTCAAGGCGCTCCGCCAGAAGCACAAGGACAAGATGGTGGAGACCGAGGCGAAGATGCGCGAGCGGGATGAGTTCATCAGGGAGTTGAGGGTGGACTGAAGCGGTAGAGAACAGTGCCTTACCGTCACCCACACCCGCCGAAGTACGCCGCGATGTAGTCGGCAAGGTCGTCGGGGTCGGTGGCCCCGTTGCCGTTGTAGTCGGCCAGCGGGCATGCCGCGCCGAAGTAGCAGGCGATGAAGTCAGCGAGGTCGTCGGGGTCGAGGTTGGCGTCGCCGTTCAGGTCGGGCGGGCAGGTCGGGGTCACTGGCAACGGCTCGGCGGTGAAGCGCACGTCGTCGAAATCGACCTCGATGCCAGGGCTGGCGGGGCTGTCGATTTGATTGAGGTTGATGAGGCGGATGGCGAGGCCTTGCCCGAGCCGAGCGTGCGACTCGGCGACATCGAAAACGACGGTGCTGAGGCGGAACTCGCCCTCGGGGATGTCCAGCCCTCCTGTGTGGAGCAAGTTGAAATCCTCCGCCACCACCGCGGCATCCTGAAGCGACGTTCCCGCCAGGATTTGCACCGCGTATCCCGGAAAACCCGACAGATCAAAGAAGTCGTCAAACGGCGGCGCGCCAGCACCGCTGGCGATGTTGCCAACCTCGACGGTCAGGCGGTAGCGGGTCTGGGACTGTATCTGGGCTGGCACGATCTGAAAGAACCCAACGGGCGTGGTGCCGCGGTCGCCCTCCAGATACACCAGGGCGACGTTGGTGCCCTCAGGTGCCCCGCCGGGGAAAAAGGTAGACCCGGTAGGGTTCAGCACGCCCAGGGCGTCTCGGTTGAAGTCCAGGATGTTCCCGGGGTCATACCGCTGCCAGCCGGTGGGGACGAGCACAGGAAAGGAGTTGGGGGCCGCGAAGTTGGCCTCGAAGCCGGGGTTGGCGACGGGGATCGCCACGGGCTGGGCGGTGGCCACGCTGGTGGCGGTGAGGACAATCGGTGCGGAAAGAAGCAGGTGACGGCTACACATACCCCTATCAGCGAATGGCATGGACGATTGGCGAAGGAATGGGCTGGCAGGTTGTGGGAGGTTGGGGATAGTGTGAATCGATGTGCGATGGACCGGGTGGTGTGCGGAGTGGCATCGAGGGGTGCGGGCTGGAGTGCGAGGGTTCCTTCTCTATGTATATAGAGAGATAGAGAACCAAGAGTAGTAGAACAGAGTGCTGTCGGATTGTGGACGGCGGCCTCGCCCATGGTCAAACACCACGGCAAATGTCGCGATTCGCGCGTGGGCGGAGCGATCTGGATTCGACGTGAGCAGGCTGTCGGTGGGGTTGCTCGCTGTCGGCGGCGCGCGCATGGGCGGGCGTGGCGTGCGAGTGTCTGGTGCGAGAGCAACCCTAAGTGCACCAGACCTTGTAGTCGAGCGGAGCGCGGACGGTGTACGGCGCGGCGTGTGTGGCGGCGCGAACGAGCGAAGCGACTCACGCCGCGCGCAGCCGACAGGTGGTCAACAGGCCACCCGCGTGGTTGGCGACAGGCGGAGGTGGTGAGAGGTGAGAGGGTGTACTTGGGTGGTCCGGCGGTCCCCGCCGGACGGCATCAAGGTGCTCGGGCAAGGCCGAGGGGAGAAACGGGAATGGGGGGCGGGGGAAGTACCCGGGGTGCGGATCGAACGCACGACCTGCGCTTTAGGAAAGCGCTGCTCTATCCAACTGAGCTACCCGGGCATGGGGCGGAAGCGCCAGACGTCCATCTTACGGCGGGGGGTTGTCCACGGGGATGAGGTGTGGACAGCGCGAGCCAAGAGGCGAGTGCGGGGCGGCTCGCAGCACCATGCGTAAGAAAGCGGCCGCTTGGACCTTGCCGATCCCGGGAATTGCCGTAGGCTTGACTTGTCGTGCCTGTGCATGGCCATTGCACAGTGTTCCCAGTTTGGTCCAGAACCCTTTGCCTTCACCGGCAACATGAACCCGGGTGTGTATCGCCTTTCGGTCTTTGCGTACACAGAGTATTTCTTCTACAACTTTTCGCCAGGCCTTGAAGAAGCGTTCAGCAACTCGGGCGCGACTTTTCACATCGTGCCGACCCCTGCTTCGATTGGACTTCTCGCGCTCGGTGGAATGGCGGCGGGTCGTCGCCGTCGGCGCGATTTCACTTCTTCGGTGTGAGCACCACCGCCCTCGCCCGCTCTGCGCGGAACGTCTCGTTCACCACCGCAGGCAGGTTCTTCGCTGCGGCACTCACGCGCATGGCCCAGTCTTTCGCATCCGGCCCTATCAAGCTCGCGCGGAAACCGATCTGCAAGGCAGCGTTGCCCAGCAGGAGGTGCTCGGGGTTCATGCCCATCGGGGCGACGCCGCCGGCTTCGAGTTGCTTTTTCATGAGGCTGATCACCATGTCTGGCGGCTGCGCGAGGGCCTCGATGCCGCCGCGCACGATGCCGAGCGTGCCCGCGCCGCCTTCGCCCTTGGGCCCCCCGCTCACCTCGTGCGCCAGCGCCAGCACGCGCTCGCGCAGCACCTCCGCCGCGTGCGCCGGGTCGGTGCCCTCGCGCACGCTGATGCTGAAGAACACGGGCAGGCCGTCGCGCCGCGCTGGCCACATGGTGTTGGTGCCGAAGGTCATGCGTGAGACCTTCGCGAGTGCCGCATCGGTAGCGACACGGCCCAGGAGCACTTCGCACCACAGGCTGAGTGCCGCGGCGGCGGCGGAATTAGCCGGCGGCTCGAACGCGAGTACAACCGACGCGACGGTGGAGTCCCACGTCATGGTGCGGGTCGCGGGGATGTCGGCCCAGTTGAGGGCTGGGCGCGCGGGCGCGATGGGGGGATTGGCGTGGTTGTGCTGTCCATTTTCGCGCAGCGCACTCGCGCCCAGCACGCGACGGGCGAGCGTCTCGGTCGCGTCAATCTCGACCGCGCCGGCGATGACGATGAGCGCCCCGGCGGTCCCGTAGCGTGAGTCATACAGCGCCTGGAGCGCCTCGGGCTTGGTTGCTTCGAGCCCCTCGACAAGTCTCAAGTCTTCAATTCCAAAGCGCCAGCCCTGATGCGCGGCCATCACGGCAAACTTGAAGACCGGCGCGACCGGCGATGATTCCACTGAACGCAACTCGCGCCCTGCGGGCACGCCCTCTTGCTCGATGATCGCGGGATCGATCCGCAGACTCGTGAGCCGCTCGGCGTGCACCGTGAGCGCGAGTTCCAGATCGGCCGCGGGGAGGACGAAGTCGTAGTGCGTCCAATCCGCGAGCGTCTCGGCATTGACGATGCCCGCGCCCCTCGCTCCCCCACCGCTCATCAGCCTCTCCATCGATTCGTTCACTTTGTAACTCGCGGTCGCACCCCGGCACAGCAGGTGCTCGATCAGGTGCGCGCCCTGCGGCACACCCTTCGGATCATCCACGAAGCCCACCGGGTGGATCGCCTGCACCGCGACCGACTTCACGCCATCGACGGGCACGATGAGCACGCGCAGGCCATTGGGCAGCGTGAAGTCGCGCGGGGCTGCCGCAGCCTGCTGAGCAGGACGTGGCACGGGCGTCCCGCCTGTGTTCGTCGCGCTTCGCGACAAGTGATGGGGCCACGCGCCAGTGGCGGCCAGCGAGTGCACCATGGCGCAGATGACGGCGAAGTGCGCAGCGTGCTTACCCACGGCGAATCTCCTCCGCAGCCATGCGCCGCATTTCCAAACCATCACGCAGCGCCGCCGCCGCGCGACCGATGCTCCGGCCCGTGAACAGATGCACCACGCCACCGATGGCCAGGCAGAGGAAGCACATCGCCCAGGGCCACCAGATGTCGATGCCTCGGCCTTGATTCCACAGGATTGCTGCCGCCATCAGCGCGCCCACGCTGGCCAAGAGGCAGGGCCAGCCGATGCGATGCATCCACCGGCGGAGCGTGCCGCCCGGGCCCCAGAGTTCGATCAGCACGCGTGCCGAAGCCGGGGGCACATTGCCCGGGCCTGCTGCGGCTTCGACCGCGCTTCCCACGCCACCCATCGCGCGACGCACCTCGGCCATTCGATACGCCATCAGCGCAATTTTATTGATACATCGCCAAACCAATCAGAATGAGAATGGCAACCGAAACAGCAAGTTTCAGCCGATTGGCTTGCTGATCTTGCCGCACTCGCCCCGCGGATGAGCCCTGAAGCGCTTTGAGTAGTGCAATCCGCCGGTTGATTGAACCGTGCCGCCAGGAAAACTTGTCGGTGGCCATGCCGTTGAGCCGGGCGACGGTTTCGAGCGCGTCGGACATCGCTGCGATGGCTTCGGGGGCGATCGGGCCAGCGCGGGGGCTGAGGTGGGCGACGGCAAACGCATCGGCCTGCCACTCGAAGCGGCGGCTGATGAATCCGAACGCGACGAGCGCGAGGGCCAGCCCAGCCGTGGCGAGAACCAGTTGCGTGAGGGCGAACGTCCACGGCCCTGGCACGATCGGCGCGATGGCGCGGGTCGCGGCATCGGCGGCGACGCTGGCCGCGCCAAGGGCCGCCAGCAGGCTCGCCGCAAGCCAGGGCGCGTGATGGTGGTGTGCGTGGGCCACTTCGTGGGCGAGGACCGCCTCGACCTGCTCGGCGGGAAGGTTCTCGAGCAGCGAATCGGTTACGAGGACGTAGCGAAGGGGCGAGGCGAGGCCGATCACGGCGCCGTTGAGCATGGTGCCGCCGGTCTGCCAGACGAGCAGATCGCGCACGCCCACTTTGTGGCGCAGGCACATCGCGGCGAGCGCTTCGCGCATCGGACCGGCACGCAGCGGGGTCGTCTTCCACACAAATCGCAGCACCAGCGGCATGAACGCGAACACGGTGACGAGGCCGATCAGTTGCGCGGCGGCGCGGACCAGTTCGGGCTTCCAGCGGTCGAGCACTCCAGCGGCGGTCGGTGAATCGCGAAGGGCCGCGAGACCCCAGGTGGTCGCCTGCGACCATGCCGTGAGCGCGAGCATGGGTACGAGCGTGAGGAACATCTGGTGGCGAATCTGCATCAGGACAAACGCGCCGCGTAGAGGCAGATTGTGAACCGGGCGACCCTCGTCGAGTTTGCGCATGAGCATGGCTTCGTGCATACGCCGCTCGAGGGGATACGACGACCACCAGCCGGCGATGACGACCAGCAGCACCGGTGCCGCGGTGAGTAGTTCATCGGCGACGATGAGGCCGTCGGCGGGCAGATGGTCGCGCACGACATCAAGCCAGCCCAGGCCGAGAACGCTGACGGCATGCCAGAGCAGGGCACCCCAGCGACCTGCCGCGACGACACGATCAATCCACACGGCCGCGGCGTGGTCGCCCGTGCGCTCGAATCGTGTCATCAGAAGCCGCACGCTGATATCGACGGCGATCGCGAGCATCGCGAGTGGCAGGAGCGTGAGGAGCGCGATCTCGCCCGGATGCAGCCAGGGCGTCAGCGGCGGGCCCGATCCCGCAGCACCCGAATCCCGCAGGATGAGTACCGCGAAACTCAGGATGGTGAGGATGGCGATCACGGGGCGGAAGTGGTCGAGTGAGTGCAGAAGTGGTCGAGTGGTCAAGTGCGGGCGTAAGTCAGCACAAAGACAGGGGGACGCGCGAGATCGTTTACTTCGTCCGGACTTCGCCTAGATCAACCGTGATGCCGCCGGGCTGGTAATAGTCGGCGTTCACCACGCCCGCCCGCACGGTGGTGAAGACCACGCACGCGCGGCCCTGGTCCTGGGCGTAATCCATGTCGCCGCCGCTGGGGCCGGCGTAATCAGCGTTGTCGTCGCGCTGCGCGTGGAAGTGGAAGTGTGCGAGGGCCGAAGCGCCAGCGGTCAGCATGTCGCTCGACGCGACAAACCGCCGATCACCCTGGCGCTGCGTCGGGCGCGGCGGATAGATCACGGGCACAAACGTGCCGGAACCGGTGTCGGTTGTCCCCGCCGCGGCGCTGCCCGGTCGGCGCGATTGCCATTGCAGGATGCCGCCGTATTCGGTGGAGGTGTCGCGGCGATCACGATCGATGTGCTCGGCCAAAGCGATGCCCAAACCCGGCCAGCGCACGGCCTCATCGATCGCGGCGAGCGTGAGCAGGTCGCCCCAGGTCAGGCGATCGGCCCAGTCGGCCAGCGTTTCACCCCCGGCCCGCTCGCCTCGGGTGAAGATCGAGCGGCCTTGGAACGACGCGCGGAGTTGGGCCAGAAGTGCGGCACGATCGAGGGCGAGCCACGCGGGGCGATTGGTCGACGCCCAGCGCACCGGTTCTACATGTCGGAGCGCCCAGCCATCAAGGCGATCGGCGGGAAGCGAGGCGACAACTGCGCGGGCCTCGGCCCACCACGCCGCATCGCGACGGAGCGACGAGACCCATTCGAGTTGCGAGGCGGTGAGGGGGACGGCTTTCAGATCGGTCGCGCTGGCGCGAAGGTCGGCGACGAGGGGATCGTCGGTCACGCCGGATGAGGATGCAGCGAGCAGAACTGCGCGGCGCGAACCGCTTGCGTCAAGACGCGAAAGCACTTCCCACGCGGCGCGGCGGGCCTTGTCGGCGCGATCTTGTTCAGGTCCGCTGAGGTTCGCGGGCAGCGGCGACTCGAACACCACAAACACGGTCGACTCAACGGGCTGGTTGGGCGCAATGGCGAGGAGCGCTGCACGCTCAGGGCGCTCCGTATCAGGCGTGCCAGCGCGCAAGCGGGCCCAACTCCGCACCAGGGCCGGCGCAAACTCTTGCCAGCGATTCGCACCCGCGCGGCCCGCGATGTAGCCGCCCACGCCGGTATCGGGCTCCACCGCGAGCATCAGCCGCATCATGCTGCGGGTGTCAGCGGCGTTCTCGTCGTTCGGGTCGGTCTCGAGCAGTTCGAGTGCGCGAATCCGGGCGGGC
Source organism: uncultured Phycisphaeraceae bacterium (assembly GCA_964588585.1). GTDB lineage: Bacteria > Planctomycetota > Phycisphaerae > Phycisphaerales > UBA1924 > JAEUIX01. The sequence goes on along the minus strand of CAZPPX010000025.1, from coordinate 3,957 downwards.
GCGGTGAGGCCGGCCTGCCACGCGATGCGTTTCACGGCTTCGCGGCGCGCGTGCCCTTCGCCGCTGGTGGCCCACAGGTCATTGACCGCATCGACACGCGAGCGCACGTCGAGGTTTTCATCACGCACGCGGGCGAAGGGATCGGCAGGCTTGGAGGAGGTGCCGGTGCCACAGCCGGGGGTGAACCAGAGGGCCGAGGCGGCGAGCGTGCAGAGCGCAAGGCGAGAAGTGGTGGCGCGCATGGGGGACTCTATTCGCCTACGCGAAGGAGGCGGGAGCGGGGCAGGAACCCGGAGGGCGCGGAAGCGGACGTCGAGGAAGCGCGGAGTGAAGGCGCGAGTCAACAGGAGTATGGCCGTCAATGCTGGCGCACATTTGAGTGAGGGCAGGGGCATGTTGGGGAAGCACTGGCGACGCGGTCAGAGCACCACCCCTCCGGCGACGCCAGGGGCACGCGTCGCTCGGTACACTGCGCGCATGTCTGTTGTTGCCCGCGCCTTGCAGCCCTTTGGAACGACGATTTTCGCGACGATGTCGCGACTGGCGGTGCAGCACGGCGCCGTGAACCTGGCGCAGGGGTTTCCGGATTTCGAGGGACCGGCGTTTGTGAAGGACGCTGCGGCGGACGCGATGCGGCGCGAGCACAACCAATATGCCCCGATGCCCGGTCTGCCCGCGCTGCGCCAAGCGATCGCCAAGCGGGCGGCGCGTGGCTTCGGGCGTTCGGTGGATGCCGAGACCGAAGTGACGGTCACCGCGGGGTGCACGGAAGCGATCGCGGCGTGCATCATGGGCCTGTGCAACCCGGGCGATGAAGCGGTTCTGTTTGAGCCGTTTTATGACTCGTATCGCGCGTGTGTGGCGATGGCGGGGGCGACGGCGCGATTTGTGGCGCTGAAGCCGGGGGAGGCGGGAACAGGGGCGGGTGGTCAGGCTGCGTTTGTGTTTGGTGCCGATGTGCTGCGCTCGGCGTTCACGCCGCGGACGCGGATGATCCTGGTGAACACGCCGCACAACCCGACGGGCAAAGTGTTCGACGAATCGGAACTGGCGTTGATCGCCGAGTGCTGTGTGAAGCACAATGTGCTGGCGGTGGTGGACGAGGTATACGAGCGTCTGGTGTTCGACCCGGCACGCCGGCCACACAGGCACCTGGCGACGTTCCCGGGTATGGCTGACCGCACCATCACGCTTTCGAGCCTGGGCAAGACATTTAGTCTGACGGGTTGGAAAATCGGTTGGGCCGTCGCACCGGCAGCGCTCACCGCGGCAGTGCGGGCGGCGCACCAGTTCCTGACGTTTGCCGTCGCGACGCCCTTGCAATGGGGCGCGGTTGAGGCGCTCAAGCGCGAAGAGGAGTATGTGCTCTCGCTGCTCGCGGACCTGCGCGCGGGGCGTGACGCGCTGGGCGGGGCCCTTCGCACCATCGGCTTTGGCGTGCACGAGCCGGATGGCACATACTTCATTCTGGCGGATCATCGTGCCGTGTCGGCGCGGCTGGGCGTCACGAGCGATGTGGACCTGTGCCGAGTGCTGGTGGAGCGCTTCGGCGTCGCGGCAATCCCGCCCAGCGTGTTTTACGACCGACCGGAGTTGGGAAAAAACCTTGTGCGCTTCGCGTTCTGCAAGAAGCCCGAGACGCTGCGGGAAGGGATCACGCGGCTCATGGCCCTGGCCCCGGGGGCGAATGGCTCGGGCGTTGCGAGTGGAGGACTGCGCTGATGGCGGTGCTGGTGCCCAGAACAATCACGCTTCGCGACGGCGCGCGCGTGGTGCTGCGCTCGCCCGAGGAAGCGGACGCCGCGGCGACGCTGGAGTTTCGGCGCGCGTCGGCGTGCACGTCGCCCTACATCGCGACCTCGCCGCACGAGGTGCCGCTCGACCCGCTGGTGCAGGTGGAGCGGATCCGGCAGGTTCGTGAGCGCGATCGTGAACTGCTGGTGATGGCGGTGGACGAGGCTCCGTCAGGAAACACCAGGGTCAACGGGCCTGTGGGTGGGGGCAAAATTGTGGCCCTCGCGGCCCTCACCAGCCCCGGGCGCGAGCGGCTCAACCATGTGGTGGATCTCGGCATCGGCCTGGCGGAAGTCTGGCGAGGCCGCGGGCTCGGGCGGGCGATCATGGAAACACTGATCGACTGGGCCCGCGCCCAGCCGGGCATTCTGAAGGTGGCGCTGGGCGTGATTCCCGAGAACCGCGTGGCCGTCGATCTCTATCGGCGACTGGGATTCGTTGACGACGGCCTGCAACGAGCCCACTTCCGGGGCGACGACGGCGTGTTTACGGATCACCTGATGATGGCGCAGTGGGTGAAGGCGGGCGAGCCGCGCTGACCGCCTGTTCCGTGCAGGACCGACCAGCGTGCCCCAGGGGCCACCGGATCATGTCGCCCATCGTCGGCGTATCTTCGTGCAGCATGGGTTGGATTCAGTATCCCAGCAAAGCGACTATCCGCGATGGTCTGCGCGACGCCGACCCCGGCGCGGCAGAGGCCGCGCGCGTGCTGGCCGACCTGCTCCTCGCACACGTCGAGCGGCGGCACCAGCCCGAGGCGCTCGGCAGCATGATCTATTCGGCCCTCACGCGTGCCGCTGGGAAACAGGCGGCGGATGCGACCAACGGCACGTCGCCCAGCAAGTTCGACCTTCTGGTGCTCGCCAAGGTGCACGGCGACACCATCGCCGACCTCGCCACCGCGATGGTGGTCTTCGTCACCCGCGAGCAGGAAGGCGAGCATGCGGATGGCGAAGCGCTGCACGACCAGATTCGCGCGCAGATAGCGAGGCTGATCGCGTGACATCCAGCAGCCGAACCATTTCGGGCGAGTGGCTGGCTGCGGGCGCGGGCCTGCTGGTGCTGACGCTCGTCGCGATGCTGATCGATCATCGAGCCGTGCCGGTCCTGCAATCGGCTGAGCAGGGATTGCTCGAAAGCCGCGACTCTTACCGGCTGCTGCGCGTGCTGGGGTATGCCCCGACCTGGGTGGGCGTCGCGCTGGTGTTGATGCTGGTGGATGCGAGGCGGCGCATCGCCGACGAGATCGGGGTGGCCCCGATCTGGTTGCGAGGACCGTTTCTTTTCGCTTCAGCCGCGGGTGCGGGGCTGCTGGCGGAAGGGCTGAAGTTGCTGATCCGGCGCGGTCGCCCGGCGGGTGCGCCGCCCGATGGGTACCTCTGGGTGCCCTTGAGCGAGGGCCCCTTTGACTCCTCGGAACTGGGCATCCCTTCAAGCCACGCGGCGGTCGCCTTCGGGGCGGCGTTCGCCCTCGCCAGACTCCACCCCCCCACCGCGATCGTGATGCTGCCCGCAGCCATCGGCTGCGCGCTTACGCGCGCGTGGACAGGTCAGCACTATGTGAGCGACCTGCTCGGCGGGGCGCTGGTGGGCTGGCTGGTGCCGACGCTGATCGTGTGGTGGCATGGGCGGCGCTGATGGCATCGGCACTAAGCAACCCACGGCTTGGACGCGCGGGCGAGCCGATCAGCGATTGCCGCCCACAACTCGTCCGCGCCCTCGCCCGGCATCGGCGGCGCCTCGATCGCGATCAGGGTGGGGTTCGTTTCGTCCAGTTCGCGCAGCGCCGCGTACAGGCCTCGCGCGTAGCCCTCCGCGTCCATCGGCAGCGCGATCACACGCCCGGCACCACCGAGATTCGGCATCGCGCTCGGCCACGGGCCACGAGACAGCACCGCGATCGGACCGCCGCTTCGCGGACTCGCTTGGGCCTGCTCCCAAGCGACCAACTCCCCCCACTGCTCTCGCCGAAACAGCACCGCCCGCGCCCGCGGGGCGTAGTGCGAAGCCAGCAATCCCGGGCTGGCGAGCGGCTCGTTTGTCGCGCTCAGCACTTCGTTTGGCGCAGGGCCTAGCGCGATGCGATCGACCGGCACGTTCAAGGCCTCGGCCAGCGCCACAGGCCCGATGACCCCCGGGCGCAGCACCCGGAGCACCCCCCCC
>CAZPPX010000024.1:0-56571 GCA_964588585.1 uncultured Phycisphaeraceae bacterium | reverse complement strand
TACGCTATCCGATCGCCAGAGGTTGCGCGCAGGTTGTTCAGAGATCCCTGTAGACGGTTCACTCCAGTCAATCCCGCTCCTTTGAGCCGGCAACCGCTCCCGGTTCCCGCACACCTTTGGCCAGTGTGCGTCACCTCTCAGACGAGCCTCGCGCAGACTATTGAGGTGTTCCTGCACGGAGCTTCCACATGCCCGCCTTTGAAATGACCGAGCCGAAACTGATCTGCCCCACCTCTGGCCCGCTGCTCCGGGCTGTCGTCCACGCCTTCCGCCTCATGCAGGATGGGGCCGACTCTCCGGAGACCGCGCTCGTCGGCAGCTCCGCGGCGCAACGAAGCGAGCGGCGCTACTTTCACGGCGAAGACCCCACGAGCGACGACGTCCGCGATCGTGCGGCGGGGCAAGTCGCATCTGCACTAATCGAAGCCGGGTTCCTGGCGGACACGGCGCTTCCGCCCGACTCCGGCCACACATCGATTCGGGCCGTGCTTGCCGCGGCAGTCACCGACTGGGCGAAGACCTGGGATGAGGTCTACCGCCAGTGTTCCGTCGGCTGGCCCTATCTGCCGCTCTCGCTTGGCGGGTTTGTGCTGGGCAGAGAGGTCGTGATGGACCTTGTGTTGCGCGTTGCGGCGGTTATCCACCTGACCGACACGAACCTCACGACGCTGCTGATCCATGCAGCGCATGACGATGCGGGACGAGCGATACTCCAGGACGCCATGAGTCGGGGTGGCCGTCAATGCGACTACGAGCACATCGCCGACGCGGCGTCCGCCCTCGACGCGGCACATTCCGACGCTCATCCCACGGGTAGCGCCAACGGAACCGCTCGCCCTGGATCTCCGTCGCCTCGCCGAGGATGGCCACGATCTTGTCTGAACGCGGGCGGCCAATGTCCACGACGGCCCACTTCTCGCCGACGCCGTCCTCCTTCCAAAGGATGGCGGTGCCGCCAGAGCCACCGGAGACGAGGACATATTCGCCGGCCTTGATGTCCGCGAAGGTGTGCTCTTCCTCCTCGACGTACAGGCGAACGGGCGTCACGCCGTGGATGACGCATAGACCCATCTCGCCCGCGACGATGGGCTCGCGGGCCACGACGAACTTGCCGGGAGGCGTCTCCTGGTCGGGCTCAATGCCTTTCAGCGCCATGCGGTTCTGGAAGGTCTTCTCCGGCCCCTCGTCCCCGGGCGGGAAGAGCGGCCCATCGATGGCCATGACGTGGTAGCGATCTAGGTCGGAACCGGTGTCATTCCGCACGGGCACCACGCCGTGCTGCCGAGCGCCGTCGCGCAGTTCGCCGGAGAACCGATCCTGTTGGCGACGCTTGAGGTCGAGCGCCGCATCGACGAAGGCGTTGTACGCCCGCGCGGGGACCCGGAGCGGATCGCCGGGCCGGACTTTGCGGAGGTCGTCTCCCATCACTCAAGGTCCAGTGCGGCAAAGCCGCCGTCGTCGTACACGCGCTCGATATACGCGGCGATGGGCCGCTTCACAATCGCCTTCGCTGCCGTGTCCTCCTGGTCGGCGTATCGCACCCACAAGTACTCCCACCCTTTCTTGGCGATGCCGGTGATGGGGCCGATGGAGAGGCCCGAGACGTTGGGGCTCCCGGCGAACCGGTAGGTGATCTCCCAGTCCGCATCCTCGCCGAGTTGCACTCGCTTCGACCCCGACGCCCCGAGGAAGAGCACCTCGCCGGGCTGAAAGTCCTTGAATGAATCGCTGTTCACCTTGCCCGTGAGTTCAAAGAGCACCGCGCGGTACGACTGGGTCATCTCATCGTCGGACTTGTAATGCGTCTCGGTGAAGTTGAACACGGGGACGGTGATGTCCACGCCTTCGACACCGTCGGCGCTGACGCCGATCGCACCCTTGAAGTCGGGAGCAGCGCCGACGCCCGGGGCCGGATACCGATGCACGGTCGCCAGCGACTGGGTGATGTGCTGCGTGCCTCCGCCGGTGTCGAACGAGAAGATGGACTCCGTGCCGGGCTGGGCGCTGCCCTGGCTTTGCCCGTAGCGCACTGTCCCGTCCCAGAGTTCCGGGCCGAGGGGCTCGATCGACAGGTTCTGGCGGGGCAGCCCCGCGAAGGTGTCGTCGGACTCATCCTCAAGGGCGTCGCGTGCGGCGATAGCGTCGTCGGTGCCGAGCACGATGAACGCCAGCTCCGCCGAGGGGTTCAACCCAGCGTCGTCGGCCTGCTCAAACTCGGTCTTGCCGATGGTGGCTTGCCTTTGTCGCGGTGGTCGTCTCGTTGATCCGCGTCTCGGTCATCAGCACCTGGGCCGTGACCTTGAGGGCCGACGGCACCAGCAGCACGGCGGGCGAGAGCAGGATGGGCTTCCCGTCCGAGTCGGTCTGGTCGAGGAACAACTGCTCGCCCTGCGTGAGGGCGTCGATGCCGAGGTTGGTAGCCGCGCCCGAGATGAAGTTCTTGTTGCCGACGCTGAAGAACGTCGCCGGGTTCGACAGGAGCAACTCGAACACCGCCTCCTCACGCTTGAGCGCGGACATGCGGCCGATGATGCGGGGGATCTGGAGAAACGCCCCGAGGTCGTCGTTGATCATCATCGGCCGCGTCAGGGCGATCATGCGGCCGAAGGTTTCGACCTTGTTCGTGTACGCCCGCTCGGACAGCCCGGCCTGCTTGAGTTCGCCGTCCGGGCCGACCTTCTCGAAGACGCCCGTGCCGGTCAGGCGGTAGCGGGTCACTTCCTTGAAGTCGTTCACATTGCTCTTTCGGGTGTAGTCTCAGGTAGCCCGGCCCAGGCTGTCGGTGCCAGTGATTTGTCAGCCGGCACAGGGGTGTTGAGCCTCGTCAATTCGTCCTTGAGAAAGCTTGCGGCCGTTCGGCGCGCATGACCCCCAGCAGATCAGCGCGAAAGCAGCTGAGGGGATAGCTCGCAAAGGCGCTGCTCACGGGATCGGCGAGGAACTTCAGGGATTGCCTCTGCAAGGCGACAAGTGGAAGCAGCTCCATCGTCGTCACCTGAGACCCGAACTTCTGCCCGGTGCGAGCGATCACTCCTTCGTATGCGCGGAGCAAATGCACAAGGCACAGCTCAACAGGTGTCGCCAGACGGGCGAGCAACGCCACTTGGGACTCGACTGCATCGACGAGCCCCTTGTGGGACATGTCCTCGTGCGGAGTACCGTTAATCTTCGTGCGGGCCTCGGTGAGGTCCAGTTCGACATGCACCGTGCCGTCAACGATAAGAAGTGCGCTCTCCCCATAGACCTCGTGACCACCAGCCCGCAGCGCCCGCCGGAGCAGATCGATGAACCCTTCTGCCGCTGCACTTCGCACTTGATCGGCGGTGCGAGAGAGGAGTGCGAACTCCTCGCCGCACTTCTGAACGAGAGCGCTCCACTCGACGGCTTCAGATGCGACAGCTGCCCCGGCTGCGAACCGGTCCCCATCCGCGACGCGTGTCAACTCCGTGGCCTCTTTCAATAGCCCTTCGATCTTGTTGCGAAGGGTGCGTGAAGTGCGTGCAAAGCGGGTGACAGGCGTGTCCTTTGATGATGCCATCATTTCTCCTCCGGATGATTGCGGATATCCTCTTCAAGCACTGGTGACAACTGGGGAGCCACCTTGAACATGAATTCCCTATCCATTCGGCTCCCCCCGGAGTACCGCAGATGATCGCTCCACTTGCTCTTGGCTGCGTCGTAGACGGAATCGAACACCTGGGCGATCTCCAGCAGCTCTCCGGCTGCGTAGGCAAGCAGGCACGCCTGAAGGGCCAGGGTGCGCCCGGGCGTGAACGGTAACACGCCGACTGTCACTCTGTGGGGTGTGCCGTAAGCCTGCGAGCCGCCAGGATTTTCAGTGCCTGGCACGGGCATTGATGCCAAAGTGCTCCGAGCCTCAGCACTGTGGCAGCCGCGCAGTTGATCGAACTGCCGCTCGGTCCAGCGAGCGTGCTGCGAACGCCCAAGTTTCGCCAGCCATGCCCGTTAACCCTCAGCGCGGTCCACCAGAGAATCCGAGAGTTTGAGAGGTTTTGGCCGCGGTCGTCCCGGAACACATGAAGTCGGGACTTCATTCCTCGGAAGCGGCCTCGAACCGAGAGCGCAGCCGCCCGAGAGCCAAATCGCCAAACGACGCGGATTCTGCGGGGGTTCGGGCCAAGTGGCCGCAGCGGGCCAAACCGGCCCACCCGTCAACCAGAACGGCTCCGCCAAAGGCGGAGCCGTTCAGAACTCCCTGTACAAGACCGCTTCGGAGGGTTGGCCGACCACTCTCGGGGTGGCCGGATGGATGTGTGATCTGCACGGGTCGTTAACCTGGGCAGGCGGAAACCGCATTCGTTGGGACGCCAGATGGGCAAAAAGCTCCAGACTCGCCAGTTGAAGTGGCGAAATGACCCTGGAACACAGCGCTGCCAGGCCAACATCGGTGCCAGTCTCCATTCCTTTCGAACCAAAGCCGAAGCGTTGACGTAGCATCCACCAGGTCGTATACTCCCCCGCAGTATGTTCTCCCGCAACAGCCATTTCCGGACCTGCCTCAGCCTGCTCTTGGCGGTCGTGGTGCCGTTCTGCTGCTGCAACTTCCAATCGCTTCTGACCGCCTGCGAGGCGTGCGTCCCTGCCTCTTCGGGCCATGATGGCCACGCAGCGGCCGCGAACGGGCATGCGCACAACGACCACGAAGGCGCTGACGAAAGCGGCGAGCGCTCAGACTCGGAAACCCGCCATCATCATGACGCGCCTTCGGATGGGGATCACCAGGACTGCACGTGCGGCAAGCACGAAGCGAAGATGCTGTCAGCCGAGAAGCCGACCATCGAGTTGCCGACCGTCGTTCTGGTCGCGATCCTCGACTGGGTTGCGATGCCGTCTTCGGCTGCGGAGCCGTCCCGTCCGTTCTCGAACGGCGAGGTATGGGCCTCCGCCAGACCTCCGACCAGCCTGCTGCTCCTGCATTGCGCGCTGATCGTTTAGCCTTTACGCCCATCAACGCTTGCCACCTCGGGGAGTCTCCCCCGTGTTGGGCGAGCGTTGCGGCGCATCGAGCCTGATCGCCGCCGCGATCGGCCAACCTCCTCACATCCAGTGTCCATCCCAGTTCCTTCCCTGGAGATCGCTCATGGTCCGCTCACGCGCGGCCCTGGCTGCGGGCGCATTGGCGCTCGCAACCGCGGCCATCCTGATTCCTGTCTACGCGCACGAAGGTCACGGAAAACCGACCGGCGCGACGTTCGACCCCAACGCGCCGAAGAAGGTCAGCGAGGCGACCGCACTCGCCATCGGTCTCAAGACTGCGGAGGTGGACTTCGGGCACGTCGAAGATGTGGTCCGGCTGACCGGTATGGTCCGGGCCAGCCCTGGCTCCCTGGCCAGCGTGTCGGCGACCTATGCGGGCGTCATCCGCTCCATCACAGTACAGCCGGGTGACTCCGTGCGTGCGGGCGATGTCGTCGCGGAGATCGAGTCGCCAGAGCTTGCCCGTGCGGCATTCGAGGTGAAGCGGCTAGAGGCCGAAGCCGAGCGGCTCGCGTCCGAGGCGAAGCGGGCCAGCTCCCAGATCGCGGCGTTGGAGATCGAGTCGCCGGCATCCGAGCAGGGCGCCGCGCTCGCCGAGGCTGAGGTCGCGAGGTTGACCAGCGCGGGCGAGAGCGTATCGGCCAATCTGCTCGCGCAGCGACGCGCGGAAGCGATCCGGTCACGGACGGAGGCCGGCCTTCGGCGGGTCGCGCTCGAACAGGCCAGGACCGAGGCCGAATCCCTCCGACGACAGATGGAAGCCACCAAGGCGTCGGCCGAAGCCCTGCGCGGAACCCTCCCAGCAGATTTTTCCAGCACGTCCGCGAGCATGATCCGTCTTGTCGCTCCGCTGGACGGCGTGGTGGTGAGCCGCCCTGGCGTCATCGGCGAGGGTGTCGCCGCTGGAAGCCCCATCGTGACCATCGGCGACTTCTCGCGGGTGCAGATCGAAGGAGAACTTCCTGAAGGTCTTCTCTCCCGCGTGGAGGGAGCACCGAATGCGAAGGTGCGGGTACGGCGCGGCGTGGCCGCGTCGAGCGATGTCGTGGCGGAAGGGGCCGTGCGGTTCCTCAGCCCGTTGATCGACGCGTCCAAACGCACCGCGCACGTAATCGTCGACGTGGACAACCCGAAGGGGCTGCTGCGGCAAGGCCAGTTCGTGGACCTGAGTGTGGTGATCTCGAGCAACGACAGCGCCGTGGTGGTGCCCGCCTCGGCCGTTGTCAAGGAGGGCCCGGTTCAGTACGTCTTTGTGCGCGAGGGCAAGGGCGAGAACGTGGTCTTCAAGAAGCGCGACGTGGCCATCGGCACCCGTGACGACCGCATCGTTGAGATCCTCAGCGGGCTCGTGCCCGGTGATGTCGTCGCGGTCGGCGGCGCGTTCAGCCTGTCGCAGCTCCGCGGGTTCGTTCCCGGCGCTCCCGAACCCGTCGCTGAGCCCGCCAAGTCCGGCGACGGTCACGGCCACTCGCACTGAACACGCCCTTTCAAGCCACAAGCCCGACCGCCATCCGAGGAACTCCCCGTGCTCAACTGGATCATCCGATCATCCTTGAACAACCGCGTGCTGGTGCTGATCGCGGCCCTGCTCGTCTCCGTCTACGGGCTGTACGTCACGCTCCGCACGCCGACGGACGTGCTGCCCGATCTCAACCGCCCCGTTGTGACCATCATGACCGAAGCCCCCGGCCTGGCGCCCGAGGAGGTCGAGGCCCAGGTCACGTACAACATCGAAACCGCCGTCAACGGCTCGCCAGGCGTCGAACGTGTTCGGAGCGTCTCGTCGCTGGGCCTCTCGATCGTCTTCGTCGAGTTCCAGTGGGGCACGGACCTCAAGTACAACCGCCAGGTCGTCACCGAGCGGATGGGGACCATTACTGCGAAGCTGCCCCCCGGCGTCGTGCCGGTGATGACTCCCGCGACGAGCATCATGGGTGAGATCGCCCTGATCAGCGTCTCCAGCAAGACGCTCACGCCGATGGACGTGCGCACCGTGGCCGAGTTCACGCTGCGCCCCGCGATCCTCTCGATTCCCGGCATCGCCCAGGTCACGGCGATGGGCGGCGACCTCAAGCAGTTCCGCGTGCAGGTCGATCCCGACAAGCTCCGCCTCTTCGATCTGACCATCGAGGATGTCGAGAAGGCGCTCGCCGCCGCCAACCAGAACACCGGCGGCGGCTTTGTCGTCAGCGGTGCGCAGGAACTGGTCGTTCGGAACATCGGCCGAGTCCAGACCGCGGACGACATCGCGCTCTCCCTCGTGGCGACCAAACCCGGCGATCACGCCAGCCCCCCGAGGGCCGTGCTGGTCCGAGACGTCGCGACGGTCATCGAGGCTGGCCCCACGATCAAGCGCGGCGACGGTTCGGACAACGCCTCGCCCGCCGTCATCATGGCGATCCAGAAGCAGCCGGGCGCGGACACGATCACGCTCACGCGGGCGCTCGACCAGACGCTGGAGCAGCTCAGGCCCACGCTCCCCAAGGGGATCGAGATCAACGCCGACGTGTTCCGACAGGAGCACTTCATCGATTCCGCGATCACGAACGTGATCCACGCCCTCCGCGATGGCGCGATTCTCGTGGTCATCGTGCTCATCCTGTTCCTCATGAACGTGCGGACAACGATCGTCACGCTCACGGCCCTTCCCTTGTCGATCATCACGACGTTCCTGGTCTTCCACTGGCTCGGCATGAGCGTCAACACCATGACGCTGGGCGGGCTCGCGGTCGCCATCGGTGAACTCGTGGACGACGCGGTGGTCGATGTCGAGAACGTGTACCGCCGGCTGGGCGAGAACCGCCGTGCGGCGAGTCCCAAGCCGATCGCGCAGGTGGTCTTCGACGCGTCCAGCGAGATCCGCAACCCGATCATCCTGGGCACGATCATCGTCAACCTCGTCTTCCTGCCGACGTTCTTCCTCCCGGGCATCGAGGGGCGGCTCTTCGCCCCGCTGGCGACCGCGTACATCGTGAGCATCTTCGCGTCGTTGCTGGTGGCGCTCACGGTCACGCCGGTGCTGGCGTACTACCTGCTCCCGGGCATCAAACGCATGGAGCACGGCAAGGACGGCCCCTTGCTGCGGGCCTGCAAGTGGCTGGCGCTCAAGTCGTACTCGATCTCCATGCCGCGTCCGGTCGCGGTGCTCGGCACGCTCGGCGTGCTGGTGGCGGTCGCTCTCTTTGTCGTCACACGTCTGGGCTCGGAGTTCCTCCCGCCCTTCAACGAGGGCACGGCCGTGGTCTCGTTCATGCAGCAGCCGGGCATCTCGCTCGAGGAATCCAACAAGCTCGGCACCAAGGCCGAGGAGATGATCCTCTCGATCCCTCAGGTCAAGAGCACGGCTCGCCGGACCGGCCGCGCTGAGCAGGACGAGCACGCCCTGGGCGTGAACGCCAGCGAGATCGAGGTGGACTTCTGGACCAAGGAGGAGGCTAAGAACCCTGACAAACACGCGACGCCCGCGGGCCGCAGGCCGCCTCCGGTCAAGGACATCCTGCCGCGCGAGCAGGTCTTCTCGATGATCATGGAAAAACTCGCGGCCTTCCCCGGCGTCGCTACGGGCATCGGCCAGCCCATCAGCCACCGCATCGAGCACCTCCTGTCGGGCGTCCGCGCCCAGGTCGCCATCAAAGTCTTCGGCGACGACCTCGGCACGCTCCGGACGCTCGCCGAGCAGACCAAGGCGGCGATGGAAGGCATCCCCGGCGTCGCCGACCTGCAGGTCGAGCAACAGGTGCTGATCCCGCAACTGCACATCAGCGTCAACCGCGCGGCCGCGGCCCGCGTCGGCTTCACGCCCGCATCGCTCACCGACGCGATGGAGACCGCGACCAAGGGCAAGGTCGTGGGCCAGGTGCTCGACGGCCTCAAGGTCTTCGACATCACGCTGACCTTGGACGACCACCACCGCACCGACCCGACCGCGCTGGGCCTGGTGCGCCTGGTCTCCCCAACCGGCGCGATCGTGCTCGTGCAGGACGTGGCCGAGATCGTCGAGAAGCTCGGCCCCAACGAGGTCCAGCGTGAGAGCCTCCGCCGCCGCATTGTCGTCTCGGCCAACGTGCGGGGCCGCGATCTGGGCTCGACGGTCGAAGAGATCAAGAAGTCGGTGGCGATGGATGTCCAACTCCCGCAGGGGTACACGATCCAGTACGGAGGCTTGTACGAGGCCCAGCAGGAATCGACCCGCCTGCTGCTCGCCCTGGGCGCGGGCTCGCTCATCGCGATCTTCGTCATTCTTTTCACGCACTACCGCTCGGGCATGGTCGCGGCCCAGATCATGCTCAACGTCCCCTTCGCGCTCATCGGCAGCGTGACGGCGATGGCGATCACCCGCGAGCCGTTCAGCGTCGCTTCGCTGGTGGGGTTCATCAGCCTCACCGGCATCGCCACCCGCAACGGCGTGCTGATGGTCAGCCACTACATCCATCTGATGACCGAGGAGCGGCAGACCTGGAGCAAGGAACTCATCATCCGCGGCAGCCAGGAGCGCGTCGCGCCCGTGCTCATGACCGCCGTCACGGCGGGGCTGGGCCTGATCCCCCTGGTGCTGACCAAGGGCGAGCCGGGCAAGGAGATCCTGTACCCGGTCGCCGTCGTCATCCTCGGCGGGCTTATCACAAGCACCTTGCTGGACTTCTTCGTGACCCCGGCGGTCTTCTACCGCTTCGGCAAGTCCGCCGCCGAGCGCTTGGCGAAAGAGCACGTCGAGAAGCACCCCCACGCGGCGGGCGAAGAGAAGACGGTTCACCACAGAGAGACAGAGGGCACGGGGGAAAGCAAGTCGGACGGTGACAAGGCAGCGACGCCGACGAACACCGCCGCGATGCCGACCGCCCCAAGCCCCGCGCCAGCCGTCATCCCGCTGACTGCCACGGACGGACAAGCCGACGGGAAGAAGCCGGAGGGCGCAGCATGAACATCCCGCACCCACCAATGAAAAGCCCCGATCGAAACCGGGGCTTGACGGATTGTTCGTGTGAGAAGAAACACGCAAGCCGCGATCGTCGCCGGGCTTTGCTCAACCGCTTGCTCGCGTTCGTCGGCATGAAGAACCCAACGGAGCGAGGAGCAATACCCTTAGTCAAAGGAGTACATCATGTTTTCCTTCCCGCCGCTGCCTCCTTGGGACGGCCTGCACCCGCTGGTCATTCACTTTCCCATCGCCTTGATCTTTGTGTCGCCGCTCGTGGTGCTGCTCGCGCTTGTGTGGAAGAAGCAGACGGGGGCGCTGCTGGTTGCGGGGTCGCTGATCATGGCGCTGGCTGCGGCCGGGGCGTGGGTGGCGACGAGCACGGGCTCGGCGGCGGCGGAGTTCGCCCGGAACGTGCCGGGGGCCGAGACTGTTCTGGAAGCGCACGAGGAACTCGGCGACGCGTCGAGGAACTTTGCCACGGCTCTGGCGGCGGCGCTGGTCATCGGGACAGTCGCGTTCTGGAAATGGCGAGAGAAGATATCGCGTCGGGTGGTGCTGGGTGTGGGGTTGGTCTTCCTGATCGCGAACGGGGCCGGGGCGCTGGTGGTGGCGAACACGGCGCATCAAGGCGGGCGGCTTGTCCACGAGATCGGGGTTCGAGCGCGTCTTGGGGCGAGCGCCGCGGCGCCTTCCGTGAACCCGACGGGCGCAGCATCCCTGTCATCAAGCCATCATGGATCGAGCGGTTCGTTGAATTGATCGTCGCGATGCTGTGGGCGGTTTGCGTGCGGCACCTACGATCACCCCGTGCCAACCACGCCCCACACCGAGAAGCACTTCAACGCCTCGGAGTCCGTCCGCGACGTCGTCATCGGCATGTCCGACGGCCTGACCGTGCCATTCGCGCTGGCGGCGGGCTTGTCGGGGGCGATCGCGGCCACCGGATTGATCGTCACGGCGGGCCTGGCCGAAACCGCCGCGGGCGCCATCGCCATGGGCCTGGGCGGTTTCCTCGCGGCCCGCACCGACGAGCACCACTACGCGAGCGAACTGGCCCGCGAGCACGAGGAAGTGCGCTCCAAGCCCGAGGACGAGGCTCGGGAGGTGCGTCAGGTGCTCACGGGATTTGGGCTTACTGCGGAAGAGGCCGAGCCGATCGTGACCGCGCTGCGGCGCAACCCCGATCGCTGGGTCGAGTTCATGATGCGCTTCGAGCTGGGTCTGGAAAGGCCCGACCCCAAGCGCGCCCTCAAGAGCGCGCTGACCATCGCGGGGTCCTACGCCGCGGGCGGACTGGTGCCGCTGGTGCCGTACATGCTGGTCACGGAGATGAACCGCGCGGTGCTGATCTCCGTCGTGGTCACGCTGGCCGCGCTGTTGGTCTTCGGGGCCGTCAAGGCGCGGCTCACGGGGATCAACCCGATCAAGGGCGGGCTGCAGACGGCGGTCATCGGCGGCATCGCCGCCGCCGCGGCCTTCGGCATCGCCCGAGCGGTGGGCCACGGCTGAGCGGCCAGAAACCGCCGAGCATGTTCGCGGAGAAGGCTGGCGCGGACGTGCTATGCCGCGACCGTCGCCGTGACCGTCTCCCCCCACGGCCCCGGCTCGCCGGTGGCGGAGACCCAGCGGACGAGGTAGGCCGCGGTCTTGCCGCCCTCTTCGCCGGGGAAGGCGACCTCGGCGCCGCCGCGGGTGACGGTGCGGACGAATGTGTAACGACTCATGTCGGCGGGCGGGGTTTCTCGTGGGGCGACGAGCGCAACGTAGACCTCCGCGCCGAGCGTGCCGCGCGGACGGGCGCTGCGGGTCGGCGTGGACTCGTCCACCAGGCGCAGGCGGTGCGTGAGGCGGTTGCCGCTGTCGATGAGCAGGAGCGGGCGCGAGGTTGGCGCGGGCGTGGGAGGGCCGCCGGTGTCTCGCACGCTGATGCCGATGGCCGCGCGGTCGGCGTCGGTGGTCTTGGGGTAACTCTGCACGAAGGCGGAGACGGGCCGGATCTGCCGCTCCAGTTCGCGCTTGGCGGCGTCCTTGCTCTGCCGCGCGGCCTCGGCGGCGTTCTGCGCGGCGACGTGCTTGGGGTACGCCGCGTTCCACACCGCGAGGGCTTCCTTGAGCGGCTTCAGGTCGGAATCGTCCAGGCCCTGCACGGACCAGAACTTCTCCACGGCCTCGTAGTAGTGATTCGCGTACGCGGCAAAGTCGCCGTCGGCTCTCGGGATGCGCTGCTCGGGCATGGGGAACGTCTCCGCGTGCGTCCGCACCGTTCGCACGCCCGTGCGAAGCAATCGGACGCCCGTTCCATCGACCGGAACGACCGGCCACTTCACCCGCACACCCGCACAACTTTCTCGTACGCCCGTACAACCGGCACGGACCGTCGTCCCACTGAACGGGACGCCCGTCCCGATCACCCGGACGCTCGTCCCGCGTGGTGGGACGTTCGTCCCAGCCAACCGCACGGTCCCGGCGCGCACCCCCGCGCTCCCCGCGTTCATGCCCTCGGCCCCGCTCTGCGTCTGCGTGCCTCTGTGGTGAATGCCCGTGTCCCCGTCCGTCAGCCCCGCGCGGGCCGGTGTGTCGCCGGTCGCTGCGCGAATGACGTTTGTCCGTCCGTCCATCTTTCCAAGGAGTCCTGACATGACCATCGTCACCCGATCCGCCGCCGTGGTGTTGCTCGCCGCCGTTGCCGCCATCGCGATGGGGCAGGCGGGGGGCCAGCCGTCCGCGCCCGCACCCGGGGCCGAGCCGCCGAGCGCCGCGGCGCGGCTGGCCGCCGCCGAGAAGGCCTGCAAGTTCCTGCACGACCTTGCCGACGGCTCTCCGATCGCGCATCAGACCGTCGAGCACTCGTACCTCTGGTCGCTGCGCCGCTTCGAGGCCCAGCGCGATCTCGAGTTCGCCAAGGACCGCGGCGAGGCCGCGGCCCGTCGGCACCTGGAGCACGTCAAGGCCCTGCACGACAAGATCGCTGGCGCGAACGCCAAGGGCGCGTTCTCCAAGTTCGATGTCGCCGCCACCGAGTACTACGTCGCCGAGGCCGAGGAACTGCTCGCCAAGGCCCGGGCTAGATGACCCGCGCGTTTCCCCGCTCACCGTTCACCCCGTCCGCCGCACGCTGGAGCATCCGCCATGATCAACCACCGCACGTCCCACGCTCCCGACCGCGTTCCAAGGCCGCTCTCCGAGCGCCTCAAGGCCGAGACCCGCGACGAGCACCGCCGCGCCGAGACGCACCCGCTCATGGCCGCGATGGTCTCGGGCCGGATCGACCGGGCGATGTACGCCCGCTACCTCGGGCAGATGCGGCACGTCCACGGCACCCTCGACGCCGCGCTGCGGGCCGGGGCCCAGAAGCACGGAGCCCTGGCCGTGGTGGTGCGCGAGCAGTACCTGCACGAGCCGGCGATCCGGGCGGACCTGGCGGCCCTGGGCGAGCACGCGGAGGGCCATCCGCCGCTGGCGGCGACCGGTTTGTTCTGCGGGCGGATCAGCGGCCTCGCGGAGGACGACGCGGTCGCGCTCCTGGGCACGTTCTACGTGCTGGAGGGTTCGACCAACGGCGGACGCTTCATCGCCCCGGCGGTGCGGAAGGCCCTGGACCTGCCGGCGACGGGAGGGCCCGGTTCCGGCACCGAGTACTTCGAGCCCCACGGCGAGCACCAGCGGGAGCGCTGGTCGTACTTCAAGGCCGCGCTCGACATCCTGACCCTGCCCGCCTCCGAGTGCGACCTGATCGTCGCGGTCGCCGTGGACGCCTTCCGGGGCGTGCACGATATCTTCGAGGACCTCACGCACCCGGCCACATCGGGCGGCAACGCCGCGACACGGCCCGAGCCGGTCGTGGAGTTCCCCGCGCGGGCGGGGAAGGAGGCGCCGACGCATCCCACCGAGTAACCACCCGGCCGCGGCGTTCGCGGCCAGTCCACCGCCCGCGCGTTCACGTTGACCGCCGCGAGCGTCGTCCATCCGACCGTTCCATTCATCATCTCAAGGAGTTCTGACATGAAGAGCACGAAGCGTTCCATCCTGTTCCTCTCTCTGGCCGCGGGCCTCGCGCTCTCGGCAACCGCCCCGGCCCTCGCGCAGCACAGCCACGGGGCCGGTCAGCCCGGCCACAAGGACGACGACCACGCCCACGGCGAGGTCGCCAAGGCCGGGTCGTTCGCCGACGCGGCCCAGCGCATCGCCGCGGATGTGAAGGCGATGGATACTGCGCTTGCCGGTGGCTCCATCGCGGGGGTCTCGGACAAGGCCAACGCCGTCGCCACGCTCGCCAAGACGCTGGGGGCGCTCGCGCTCGCCAAGGACAGCGGCGTGCCGCGCGAGAAGGTGAAGGACATCAACCTCGCCAGCAAGGAACTCGCCGAGGCGGCGGACAACCTGCACAACATCGCCGATGCCCGTGATCTCGCCAAGAGCAAGGCGGCGTTCGCGCCCGTGAAGGCGGCGGCGGCCAAGGTCGCGGCGCTGGCCCCGGCGATGGCGGACGGCCACGATCACGGCCACGGCGCGGAGGCGGCCCCGGTCACGCACACCGTCACGGTTGCTGCCGAGGGCGGCAAGGCCATCGAGGCGGGCAAGGCCGCAACGATGGTCTTCACGCTCAAGGACGCCAAGGGCGTGCCCGTCAAGGATCTGGACACGGTTCACGAAAAGGTGCTGCACCTGCTGGCGGTGAGCAAGGACCTCTCGTGGTTCGCGCACGAGCATCCCACGCGCCGCGCCGACGGCGCGTTCACGATGCCCATGACCTTCCCGGCGGGTGGCGAGTACACGCTCTACTTCGACTTCACGCCCAAGGGCACGCCGCAGCAGGTGGTGCCGGTGAAGGTGACGGCGAGCGGCACGCCAAAGGCCGCCGTGTCGCTGACGGTCGATGCCGACAAGCCCAAGACCATCGACGGCTTCACGGTCGCGCTCGACACTGAGGGGGCGATCACGGCCGGTGGCAAGGCCCACATGTCCTTCACGATCACCAAGGACGGCAAGCCCGTGACCACGCTCCGCCCGTACCTGGGCGCGATGGGGCACCTGGTCATCATCAGCCAGGACGGCACGCAGTTCGTCCACGCGCACCCGCATGAAGGGGGCGAGCACGGCGAGGGAGGACATGATGCTCACGGCGGGCATGGCGGACACGGTGCCGATGCGAAGAAGGATGATCACGCGGGGGGGGCGGGGCATGGTGGCGCAGCACCGAAGGCTGCCGCGCAGGTTGGCGGGCCCAAGGTGGACTTCGAGGCCCACTTCAAGGAACCGGGAACCTACAAGGCGTGGGGCCAGTTCAACGTCGGCACCGCCGAGAAGGAGCAGGTCTTGACCGTGCCCTTCACGTTCACCGTCGAGAAGAGCGGGGCGGGCGGCCACGGGGAGAAGCACGGCGCGGCCCCGGCCAACGCCGTCTGCCCCATTACCGCCGATGCGGCGGATGCCAAGATCACCCGCGACTTCAAGGGCCAGGCCGTCGCGTTCCATGACGCGGCCTCCGCCGCCACCTGGGACAAGTTGAGCGACACCGACCGCATGAGCAAGTTTGTCGCGGCGATCGCGGCCTCGTCCGCCAAGGGCGGGCATGACGGCGACGACACCATGCCTACGGGCGTGAGCGCAGACGATGAGCGGGCGCTCTACCTGACGCCCGGCGGCGTCTACACCGAGGCCGACATCAAGGCCAACGGCTCGATGACCGCGGGCGACAAGTACAAGGGCAAGATGGCCAAGCACGACATGAAGCCCAAGGCCGGGGACAAGGTCTGCCCGATCACGATGACCAAGGCGAACCCCAAGTTCACCTGGATCATCGGCGGCAAGACCTACGAGTTCTGCTGCCCTCCCTGCATCGACGAGTACGTGCTGCTCGCCAAGACCTCGCCGAAAGAGGTTCTCGATCCGAGCGAGTACGTGAAGAAGTGATCGTCGCCGCCGCGCTGCGCGAGAGCCGGCGCGGTGGCATCCCGTGTGCCCACACCGATGGGCTGTCCGTCATCTGTTCAACTGTTCCATTCCGAGTTCTCCGGAGTCCATCCCATGAAGAAAGCCCCCACCGTGTTCATTCGTTCACTCGCCGCGCTCGTGCTCGGCGCTGGCATCGTCAGTGCCGCCGCTTGGGCGGCGCAACCCCAGCCGCCCGCCGCGACGGCGCAGGCCCAACCCACGCCCAAGCCCATCAACAAGCTCTGCCCGATCATGGAGAACGAGGTGGACGCGGAAGCGCCCACGCGGCAGTTCAAGGGCGTCACCATCGGCTTCTGCTGCCCCGGCTGCGACCGCAAGTGGGACCGCAAGTCCGACGAGGCGAAGTTGGCGCTCTTGACCAAGGCCGCTCCTGAAGCCGTCGCGGCGATCAACGCGGCGAGCAACCCGGCCCTGAAGGTCGCCCGCGATTACCTCACCGCGTGCGGCAAAGCCGATGTCGAAGCGCTCAACGCGTTGTTCCTCGACAAGGGCCGCGCAACCGTGAGCGAGAACGCGGGCGATGAGGGGACGTGGGAGACCTACCGGGATCATCACTTGATGCCGGAACTCAAGGAGAGCCCCGGCTTCGTCATGACCGTGGCGAAGGAAGACGTGCAGACCTTCGGCACGACCTCGATCGTGCGGCAGATCGGCTCGTTCACCGTGCCCGACCCGAACCACCCCGACTCGCCTAGGAAGTACCTGGCCGCTGTAACCTATGTCGTGGTGGACGACGGCGGCACGCCCAAGATCGCGCACCTGCACTGGTCGAGCCGGGCCGAGAAGAAGCCCGCCGCCGATGCCACGGCGAAGCCGGATGCCCCGCATGGTTCGAGCGGCGGCCACGAGCACAAGTAATCACAACCACCGTCCCGCTCCGCCGACGCGGCGCGGGACGACTGCACGAGCCAAGGCTCACCGAAGCGTTCGGTGGGCCGGGGCTGAGTTCTTTCAGGAGATTGTCCCATGATGTCCGCACGTCCCGTCGTTCTCGCCTCCATTCTCTCCCTTACCGCTGTGTTCTTCGCGGGAGGCTGCGCCAGCGACAAGCACGCCATGACGCCGGCCCAGTCGGGGCAGGTCTCGGTCTGCACCAAGTGCTATGACGAGATCAAGAAGGTTCGTGGCTCCTACCACACGAAGACTGGGTACACCGGCGACCGCGTCATCAAGACGCACCGGTGCGACGAATGCAAGAGCGACATGAGCATCTACGAGCAGGGCGGTGTGCTCAAGGTGCGCTGCGCGTCGTGCGCACCCGAGGGTGTTGACTGCGACCGGTGCGTGCCGCGCACCGCCAAGTGAGTGCTCCCGCCCCGCTGCTCTTCCGCCGCACCCTCGGAGATTTCGTTCATGACCAGCCATGCTCTGTCTGTCACCCCTCGCTTCTCTCGCGGATTCGCCACCGCGACGCTCACACTGGTCGCGCTCGCGGGCGGCTGCGCCTCGCTCGACCCCTCGCCTGATCTGCGGCGGGCGGGCGGGGTCGTCGGGGATCGGTCCGGCCTGCCCGTGGACTGGACGGTGCCGTGGGCGGATCGGAACCCGCCGTGGGACGGCAAGTCGCCCCTTTCGATGGAGCAGGCGGCGACCACCGCGCTGATGAACAACCGGGCTCTTCGATCCCAGGTCGAGCAGATCGCTGCGGGGAGAGCGGATCTCGTTCAGGCCGGGCTCCTGCCCAATCCGGTCCTCGCGTTGGCGCTTCGGTTCCCGGTGGATCCCGTCGTGGGCTACTCCCAGGTCGGCGCGACCGTCGTGCAGGACTTGGTCTCCCTGTGGCTCCGTCCCAGCCGAATCCGTGCCGCGGATGCACGGCTCAACCAGACCGTGCTGTCGGTGTCGGACTCGGCGCTGCGTCTGGTGGCCGATGTGAAGGCATCGCACGCGCGGGTAGTCTTCGGCCAGCGGGCGGTGGCGCTCACGCGGGAGAGCATCGCGATGGTCGAGCGCTCGGTTGTGGCGCTCCAAGACCGTGTGCGGGGCGGAGAGGGCACGCCCCTGGACCCGAACCGAGCGCGGCAGCAGCTCCTGTCGCTGCGAGCTGATCTGGCGTTGCAGGAGCGGGAACTGGCCAAGGAGAGGCGAAGGCTGCTGCTGCTCATCGGGCACGCGGGCGATGATGCGGCGTGGACGGCGTCGGAAGAGCACCACGACGACCATCCGGTCCATCGGCCGCAGTTGCCGACGGGGCTCAACGAATCGGCCGTCGTGGTACTGGCGACGAGCCAGCGGCTTGACGTGGCCGCCGCTCGCGCGGTCGTGGAAGCCCGATCTGCGGAGCTGAGCGAACAGGAACGGAGCCGCATCAAGAACTTTGGCCTCGGCGTGGCGTTCGAGCAGACCGAGGGCAAGGCGCGGTTTGTCGGCCCGGACATCGAGGTCGCGATCCCCATCTTCGACCTGAACCAGGCCCAGATCGCGAAGGCGGGCTCGCTCGCGCGGGCGTCCCTGGCCGCCTTCGAGGACACCGCCCAACGCGCCGTCGCAGCCGCCCGTGTCGCCTTCGTCGAAGCCCAGAGCACCGAGGCGATCGCGGCGGAGTTCCGCCGCGACCTGATCGCGCTCGCCGAGACCAACCTTCAGCTGGCGTCCAGGTCGGTGGCGGCGGGCCAGGACGATGTGACGGTGCTCCTCGAAGCGCAGCGCGGCGTCATCGAGGCGCGGACCCGCCTCAACGAACTGGAGCAGAATGCGGCGCTTGCACGGGTCGAACTCGAATACCTGGTCGGCGGCCGGCTCTCAGAAACTGAAGGTCGCGAGGTGTCTGCGCATCCAGTCGAAGGTGGTGGCCGGTGATCACGCTGCGCCCGCATCACGCAAAGCCAGCCAGCATCGGCAATTCACTTCGTCGCTCGACGTGCTCGCGCGGAGCGACCCTTCGGAGTGCTCCCTCTCGTCTCTCCGTCGTGACACAGGTGCGAGAGCATCAGCGACGAGACGTCCGCCATCGTCGTGCCCTTGAGGAACTCGATCTGCTTGTGGTGCATCGCCATGCACGGGCACCCGGGCGGGCACGCCCCGTCCGCGGCGCAGTGGCCGAACCCGAACATGCAGCGGCAGTCAACCACCGGATCGTCCAGGAGCACGCACAGGTCGTACATCGTGATGCTCGACGCCGGCTTGGCGAGTTCGACTCCGCCCCCGACCCCGCGCCGGGTCTTGACGAGCTTCTTGCGGGCCAGCGCATAGATCACCTTGGCCAACGTCGGCTTGGAGATCCCGGTTCGCTCGGCGATCCGCGGGATCTGAAGCTTGCCTTCTCCGGCCCGGGCGATGAGCCCCAGACAGGTCGCGGCAACTCCAACCTGTCGGGTGAGCATCGGGAATTCCTGATGGGCCTTACGGCTGCTGGGGGTTCGCGGCGGGTTCGAGTACGACGGGGTCATCGTACCGGCGTCCTGTCGGTGGTTTCTGCGCGTGGCGGCGCTTCCGCGTCCCGCACGTGTCGCAAGGACCGTCGCCGTTCCCAGTTCCAGGGCGCGAACTTCCGGGACGTCTTGACGGTATACTCCAAAGAGGATATGCTTTGGATGTTTGACGCGGCTACCGCGTCGGCCTCTGCTCAACCTGTCGCCTCTCGAAAAGGAGATCGCTGATGAACCGTGCACGCATCATCGTCCTCGCCTTGACTGCCGGCACCGCGCTGGCGGCATCCGTCCTCGCCCAGTCGCAGCCCGCGTCTTCCGGCCAGCCGCCCGCCGGTGTCGACCCAGCCACCCACGCCGCTCATGTCGCCCAAGGGGCTGGCGCGCACGTGCCACCCGCGGCCCAGCCTGTCGACAAAACCGAGCTCGTCAAGCAACTGGCCGAGCTCCGCGCGCAGATCGCACAGCTCCAGGCCGCTCTTGCGAAGGGGCAGGCGTCTGGAGGTGCCCCGCAGGCAGCAGGCGGCATGCAGCCAGCCATGCCTTCGGGCCGCGTGCCGATGGGCCCCGGCATGGGGATGAAGCGGATGGGGAGCGGGTCGATGCCTCCCGCTGGCGGCGGGATGTCGGGCATGCCCGGGATGGCTGGCGGTGGCGGGGGCATGCCGAGCGGAGGTGGCGGGGGCGGCATGGGCATGATGGACAACATGATGGACAACATGATGGGCGGGATGGGAGGCGGATCCGGTGGCGCGCCCGGCATGCCTGGTGGGGGTGGTGGGGGCGGGGGGGGCATGACGGGGATGATGGACCAGATGATGAGCATGGGCATGTCGCGCATGGGCGGCGGCATGAGCACCGGCGGGATGGCGTCTGCGCTCCCTGGATTCCCGGGCGCCTCGCACATCTACCACCTCGGAGCGACCGGCTTCTTCCTCGACCACGGCTCGCACATCACGCTAACCGTCGAGCAGCAGAAGCAGCTCGGTGAGATCAAGGAGCAGTCGCTGCTCAACCAGGCGACGCTCCAGCGGAAGATCGACCAGGCCGAGCAGGAGCTGTGGGATTTGACCGGGAGCGACGCGCCGGACTCGTCCAAGATCGAGGCCAAGGCGCGCGAGATCGAGCAGATCAAGAGCGAGCAGCGGATCGAGTTCATCCGCGACGTGGGCAAGGCCGCCGCCGTGCTCACCGACGAGCAGCGCAAGCAGCTCACGGGCATGGTGCCGCCTGCTCCAGCGCCGGCGAACCAGCCAGCTGCCATGCCCGGCATGGGTGGCGGCGGCGGCATGAGCGACATGTGAACCAGCGTCCCTGATTGGCGACCTACCAGGAGAACACACCATGAGCAAGCGAGACCCCCACTGCAAGCCGGAAGGCACGGTCCTGTCGATCAAGGCCCCCGACGCGAAGCAGATTTTCGTCGCCGGAACGTTCAACAACTGGAGCACCACGGCCCATCCCATGAAGAGGACGACCCGTGACGGTCACTGGGTGCTCGATCTCGATCTGGCGCCCGGAACCTACGAGTTCAAGTTCGTCGTGGACGGACAGTGGTGCTGCGAGCCCGGATGCGACAAGGCGTTCCATGGCTGCCCGGGCTGCGTCCCCAACGAGCACGGCACCATGAACCGTGTGCTGATCGTCGAGGAACCGTCCGCAGGTGCGACGCTGGCCCTCGGCCAGAGGCTGTGAGTGCTCCGCATGGATCCCGAGAAGGCCAGCCAGCTTCATAGCGCCGTCGTGTGGACCGTCGTCCTCACTGCGGTGCACTTTGCGCTCGGCACGCGAACGCACGCCGTCCACGGACTGCACATCGCGCTGGCAGGCCTGTTCATGGTGCCCGTCATCATTGCGGCGGTGGCGATGGAGCGGCGCGGCGCGCTCGCCGCCGCCGCGACGATCAGCGGGATCTACCTGCTGCATCTCCTGCTCAACTGGCGGAACTCGCCCATGTCCAATCCCGACCAGTTCGCGTGGCCCGTGGTATACGTCGTGGTCGGACTCACCGCGGGACAGCTTGTGCACACCGCCAACTACCGGAAGTGGCAGCGGGACGAGGTGATCAGCAAGTCTCAGCGTACCGAGATGGTGCAAGGCCTCACCGGCCTCCTCACGACTCTTGGCGTAAGGGACGCCGCCACGCTCGCGCACTCTCGCCGGGTTGCGGCGATCGCCGTGCGAGTTGGTGAGCACATGGGCCTGGACCGCGGGGCGGTCTCCGACCTGCGCCTCGCGGGGCTCGTGCACGACATCGGCAAGGCCGGTGTGCCAGACGACATTCTCTTCAAGGTCGGGCGCCTCTCGGAGGAGCAGACGGTCGTGATGCGGAGTCACGTCGACCTCGCCGTTTCCATGCTCCGAGCCATCCCGGGTACCGACGCCATCGCGAGGATCGTGTCGCAGCATCACGAGTGCCCGGACGGCAGCGGCTATCCGCGCGGGCTGCGGGCCGATGCGGTCGACCCTGCCGCCAGCATCCTGCGCGTCGCGGACGTCTACGCGGCACTCGCCGAGCCGAGGCCCTACCACACGCCTGCGGACACCAACACAGCGATCGCGGCGATGTCCGCGCTGAGCGGCAGCAAGATCGACGCCACGGCATTCGCGGCGCTGCGCGCGGTCGTCGGGCATGCCGCTGCCAGCGACATCGTCGAGTCAGAAGGCACACCCGCGCTCAAAGAGGTCAACGCATGAGACGCGGGCGACCTGCTTTGTTGCTCGGCCTCGGCGTCGCGCTCTGCCTGCCACTCTCTGTGGCCGCGCAGGTCAGTCCCGAGGAGCACGCCAAGCACCATCCCGCGGCCGCAGGATCGCCGCAGTCGCCACCAGCAACTTCCGCCGGCACGGGCGCGATGTCGGGCATGGCAGACATGATGAAGGGCATGGGTATAGCACCGCCGAAGGAGCTGTACCCGCGGCTCATCGGGCTCCCCGTACTCACTCCGGAACAACTCGTCGAGCTGCAGCGCGATGCACATGCGCGCATGGAGTCCGGGACGCGAGCCGTGTCGGACGCGCTCCAGGTGCTTCAGGAAGCCGCTGCCCGAAACGACTACACCGCAATGCAGGACGCGGTGGGACGAATGCGGGAGGGCATCGCCCGGTTCGACAGCGGCCTCTCGGCGCACCGGGCCGCCGCCGAGGGCATACAGCCCCAGCAGATCGCGCTCGAGTGGTTCAAGAGAGAACTGAACCTACCAACACCCGCGCCCCCCATGACGCACGGGTGGCTGGGCTGGTCCCTGTGGCACTGGACGGTCATGGTCCTGTTGATTGGGTTCGCGGTCGTGATGGTGCTGATGTACGTCGTCAAGATGAGGCGGGCTGCCATACTTCTGACACGCTTGACGGAACCGCCGCCGGGCGCCGTGGTCGCCGTACCGTCAACCACCCCGCCTGTCACAAGGTCATCCGGCGTCGAGCCGCAGTCCGCTCCACCCGCGGCCTCCGTGTCCGATCGCGCGCAGCAGTCGCCAGGCACTTGGAGCGGCTCGCTCCGCGTCGCCAGCGTTTTCGACGAGACGCCGGGGATCAAGACCTTCAGGCTCGTCAATCCCACGGGCGGGCCGGTGCCCTTCGAGTTCCTCCCAGGCCAGTTCCTGACGCTTGCTGTATCCCAGGCGGGCAGCACCACCAAGCGTTCGTACACGATCGCGTCGTCCGCCGAGCAGCGGGGATACGTGGAGATCACGGTCAAGCGCGAGGAGAAGGGTGTGGTCTCGCGGTACCTGCACGACCGCGTCGCGCCGGGCGACCTGCTGCAGGTCGCCGCGCCGCAAGGCCGCTTCACGTTCACGGGCGCCGAGGCGGACGGGATCGTGCTGATCGGCGGTGGCGTGGGCATCACTCCCCTGATGAGCGTGGTGCGATCGCTCACGGACAGGGGTTGGGACAAGGACATCTTCCTGCTCTTTGCCTGCCGCACCTCGGCGGACTTCGTGTTTCGGGAAGAACTCGAACGCCTGCAGAAGCGTCACCCGAACCTGCACGTCGTTGCGACCATGTCCCGCGCCGACGGCACCGCGTGGATGGGTCCGAAGGGTCGCATGACCAAGGAGCTCATCACTCAGTCCGTGCCGGAGATCACGCGTCGAAGGGTCCACCTCTGCGGCCCGGCAGCCATGATGGACGCCACGCGCGCGATGCTGCTGGAGCTCGGCGTCCCCGGCGAGCAGATCCGCACCGAGGCCTTCGGCCCGGCGGGCAGCAAGGGCGACCGGCAGGCGACGGTCCAGGCCGCGATGGTCGAGCCTTCGCCAGCGACGCCCGTGGTGGCATTCACCATCTCCAACCGATCGGCGCCGTTACCGGCGGGGACGAGCGTGCTCGAGGCCGCCGAGCACGTGGGCGTGGCCATCGACAACTCGTGCCGAGCGGGAACCTGCGGTCAATGCAAGGTCAGGCTCAGGAAGGGATCGGTGACGATGGCCGTCGAGGACGCGCTGTCGCCTGAAGAGAAGGCGAACGGCATCGTGCTCGCGTGCCAGGCCCAGGCGACGACCAACCTCGAGGTGGAGGCCTGACCGATGCAGGAACGCGAACGGGCCATCGTGACTGGATTGCTGCTGCTCCTTCTGGTGCTAGCGCTCGGGTTCTCCGTCCACCGCGACCCGCGTTTCCCGGGCAGCCTCGCGGGCGGCGTGCTGGGGATCTCCGCGGCCGCGCTGATGCTCGTGCCGCTGGCATACCTCGTGGTCAAACGGCTCCCATTCCTCAAAGGACCGGTGACGCGTGTGGTGTCGATGCGCACTCTGCTGGCCGTCCACATCTACGCGGGCGTGCTCGGGCCGATCCTCGGCGTGCTGCACAGCGGGCACCGCTTCGAGAGCCCGCTGGGGATCGCGCTGACCGCGATGATGCTCATCGTCGCCGTGAGCGGCTTCGTCGGACGCTACCTCATGGGCCGTCTGAGCGCCAACACGCGCGAGCAGCAGCAGATGCTCGCCGGAATGCGCGTCGCGTACGAGCGGACGGCCGGCGAACTGGCCAAGGAGCCCGAGGCCGCCGCGGCCCTGCGGCCGTTCGCGGGGTTCTTCTCGCGGCTGGCCGCCCCCTTCTTTGTGGCCGATCCCGCCGCGGGCGCTGGCCGCCCACCCGGCGTGCGCGAACGAGCGATTCGGCTGTCGGAGTCGATGGCCGATCTCGAGTACGCCATCAAGTCCCACGAGGTCGTCAAGGACGCGTTCGGCCGGTGGCTCGCGTGCCACATCGTCATCGCCATCGTGCTCTACGCGCTCCTGGCCATCCATGTCTGGTCGGCGTGGTACTTCGGGATCAGGTGGCTCCCATGAAGAGGATCGAGATCATCTACGCGGTCGTGACGCTCGTCGCTCTGGGTGCGGCCGCGGCGCTGCCGCTGATGTCACACCGTGGGGGCACGTCCGCGGCGCCCGGGTGGGGCGAGTTCGTGAACCCGGGCCGGCTCTCCCTGAAGCACGAGTTCCTCGCCGACCGCTGCGAGGCGTGCCACACTCCGCACCAGGGGCCGACGACTGACAAGTGCGTGGCGTGCCACGCATCGGGCCCGGCGACCGAGGGCCTTCTCGCCAAGCAGAGCACGCGGTTCCACGCCGACATCGGGACGTGCTCGGAGTGTCATGTTGAGCATCTCGGGCGCGAGCGCCGCCCGATCGACATGGTGCACGCCGCCCTCGTCGACCACGCCCAGAAGTCGGCGTCCAGCGGCTCGCTCACCGAGGCAGACACCCGCTCCATCCTGGCGGCCCTCGGCGTGGCCTCATCGCGGCCGGCACCGCACCCCCGGATCACCCCGCGAGAGGCGGCGCTCGACTGCAACGCGTGCCACGCCAATCAGGACCCGCACCGGGGGCTCATGGGCAGCGGCTGCGCCTCCTGCCACGCCACTAGCGCGGCCAACGGCGGGTGGGCGATCCGCGAGTTCCACCACCCGTCCTCGCTCTCGACCGACTGCGCGCAGTGCCATCAGGCGCCGCCCAGCCACTACATGGAGCACTTCTCGATGGTGTCGATGAAGGTCGCCCGGATCGAGAGCGCGGACGTGAGCCAGTGCTACCTCTGCCACAAGACCAACTCGTGGAACGACATCAAGGGGGTCGGTTGGTACAAGCACCATTGACTCTCGTCTTCATCCCGATCGCGAATGCAGGACTGGTTTTTCCGGTCCTGCGAACCCAAGGAGTCCGCTCATGAACGCATGCCCAGCTCGGTCACTCGCTCTCTTCACGATGGCTGCCGTCTCGCTCGCTCTCGGCGCCTGCGCAGGGGATAAGCACACGATGGTGGCCCAGAAGCCCGGCACAACCGTGGTCTGCCAGGAGTGCTACGACCAGATCCAGAAGGTTCGGCACACCTCCGGCTCGCGCTGGAACAGCGGGTACGACCAGCTCCACGCGGTTCACCAGTGCGCCTCGTGCCGCACTGAGATGTCGGTCTACACGGAAGGAGGGGTCACCAAGGTGAAGTGCGCTAAGTGTGCGCCCTCGGGCGTTGCCTGCGACCTCTGCGTGCCCTCGTCGGTTGTTCCGCCCCGCTGACCGACCGGCGCGCAAGGTGATCCCGGAGATGTTTGCGTGCTCGCACCGCTTGTCAGCTCCACCGTCAGCGCTATCGAGGCCGTCGCCGTGCTCATGATCGCGGCGTCGGTCCTCGGTGGCGTGGTTGACATTGCCGCGGCGATCGTCCGGCGCGATCTCGTCTCAAGGGTGACGCAGACGCGTCTGCGGCTCGCGGAACGGCTGGTGCTGTCCCTGGAGTTCCTCATCGCAGCGGACATCCTCAAGACCGTGACCACCCCGACGCTCGAGGGCATGGGCCTGCTCGCGGGAGTGATCGTGATCCGCACCGTCCTCAGTCTGTCCATCGCCTTCGAACTCCGCAAGGCGACAACCGGTAGTCACCACGCCCCTGTCATTCCAGCCGCGGAGCCCTCTCCATGATCCTCAGTCGCTCATCACTCGTGGCATTCTCGTCAATGTGCATCTTCACGTTGGCCGGGTGCGTGTCCGTCCGGCCCGACGAACGCTTCGGCGACGTGCGGTCCGCCACCATCGAGCGGCTCGGGCCGGCGGCGTCGCGCGTGCATTGGCGACTGGGTGGGCCCGAAGACGCGGACGCCGACGCGTTCGTGTCCGGTCTGCTCGTACAGCCTCTCACGGCCGACGCCGCGGTGCAGGTCGCCCTGCTCAGATCGCGCGAGCTGCAAGCCGTGTACGAGGACCTCGGCGTGGCCCAGGCCGACCTCGTCCACGCGGGGCTCCTCCGCAATCCCGACCTCGCCGGCTTCTTCCGCATCCCCGACCGCGGGCCCAGCGGCGTCAACTGGAACGTGGGCCTGGACCTCTGGCTGGACGTCTTCCTGGTGCCCCTGCGCAAGCGCATCGCGGGCAACGACCTCGACGCCGCGCTGCTGCGCGTCACGGACGCGGTGCTCGACAAGGCGACACGCGTCCGCGTCGCCTGGCACCGGCTCGCCGCGGATCAGCGCGTGGTGGAGCACCAGCGCGCCCTCGTGGACTTTGCCGCGGCCGCTCGGGACATCGCGGAGCAGCAGTTCCCGCTCGGCCACATCCCGGAGATCGAACTGGCCCGGGAACGTCTTGCCGCGGAGCAGGCGGCCATCGCCCTGGACCAGGCCGAGTCGGCCGCCCGGGTCAGCCGAGAGGAGCTCGGGAGGCTCCTGGACCTGACCGACGGCTTCACGCCCTGGTCTATCGCCGCGAACGACGATCCGGTCCCATCAGCCGATCCTGATGTCGAAGGAATGGTGGCCACGGCGTTGGATCGCCGGCTCGACCTGGCCCTGCTCGCCCGCGAGGTGCAGCAGCAGCGGCTCGGGCTGGAGCTCGACCGCAAGTGGTTCCTCGCCAAGGGGAGCGTCGGCGTCGAGACCGAACGCAGCAGTGATGGAATCCAGGGCACCGGCCCGCACTTCAGCGTGGAACTCCCCATCTTCCATCAGCACCAGGCGGTGTACGCCCGGCGCGAGGCACTCATCCGCCAGGCGGAGGAACGGTTGCAGTCCCGCCGAGGCACGGCCCGTGCCGAGGTGCGCACCGCGGCCGAGCGGATGGCGTTGGCCCGTCGTTCACTCGCCCGCTATGAGCGCGTGATCCTCCCCGAGCGGCGGAAGGTCGGCCAGCTCGCGCTCGCTGAACACAACGCCATGATCACGGGCTACCCCGAACTGCTCGCCGCCAAGAGCGCCGAGGCCCGCTCGGCCATCGACGCGGCGCGAGCCGAGCAGGACTACTGGACCGCCCGCGCCGAGCTTGAGCGTGCGATGGGCATTCGCGTCCCCGAGCACGCGGAGT
The DNA here is from genome assembly GCA_964588585.1 of uncultured Phycisphaeraceae bacterium. Lineage (GTDB taxonomy): Bacteria > Planctomycetota > Phycisphaerae > Phycisphaerales > UBA1924 > JAEUIX01. Next base: position 29,038 of record CAZPPX010000024.1, on the reverse strand, counting down.
CCGTCGCCGCTCCCCCCGCCAGCGTCCCTTCCCAGCCACCTCCAACGGCGATGCCCGACATGCCGGGCATGAAGCACCCCTGACTCAAGCGCACACGACCAGCAAGCCAATCGACCGGAGTCCTTATCCATGAGCCAGCCCATGACACGCCGACAAGTGCTCACCGCGACCGCGGGCGCCTTCGCCGCCGCCCCTCTGCTCGCGGCGATGCAGCCGCAGCACGAGGGCCACACCCCGTCCACACCCGCGCCTCCGCCACGCTCGCCCGCAACCCCTACCGCCGCGCCCGCCAACGGCACCCTCGGGTACCGCCCCGCGATCGCTCTCGACACGCCGACCCTTCCCTACGAGATCGACAACGGCGTGAAGGTCTTCAGGCTCGTGGCCGAGCCGGTCCAGCGGGAGTTCTCGCCCGGCGTGGTGGTCAACTGCTGGGGATACAACGGGCAATCGCCCGGCCCGATGATCGAGGCTGTCGAGGGCGACCGCGTCCGCATCCTCGTGACCAACAAGCTACCCAAGGGCATCCACACCACCGTGCACTGGCACGGCATCCTCCTGCCCAACGGCATGGACGGGGTGGGCGGGCTCACGCAGCGGCACATCCGCGAGGGCCAGACGTTCCGGTACGAGTTCACGCTCCGTCAGCACGGCACGTACATGTACCACCCGCACTTCGACGAGATGTTCCAGATGGGCCTCGGGCTCATGGGACTGTTCGTGGTGCACCCGCGCGACCGCTCGGTGCGGCCCGTCGACCGCGACTACGCGATCCTCCTCAACGAGTGGCTCGTGCGGCCCGGCTCGGCCACGCCCGATCCGACGGAGATGACCAACTTCAACTTGTTTACGTTCAACGGGCGGATGTTCCCCGGCACCTCGCCGATGCTCGCCCGGCTCGGCGAGCGGGTCCGGATCCGCATCGGCAACCTGAGCACGACCAACGCGCACCCGATCCACCTGCACGGGTTCTCGTTCACGGTCACCGGCACCGACGGGGGCCCGATCCCCGAGGCGGGCCAGTGGCCCGAGGTCACGGTGAACGTGCCGACCGGCTCGGCGCGCGACATCGAGTTCGTCGCCGACGCGGAAGGCGACTGGGCCTTCCACTGCCACAAGGTCCACCACCTGATGAACGGCATGGGGCACAACCTGCCGCAACTGCTCGGAGTCGATCAGGCCGGGCCTGCGGCCCGCCTCGCTCGCCGGATCCCCGGCTACATGCCCATGCCCGCGAGCATGACCGGCATGATGGAGATGGGCCGCCCGCCGAACACGATCGGCAGCGCCGCCGAGGGCCCCTTCGACGAGATCGACGCCGGCGGGATGTTCACGCTCGTCAAGGTGCGAGCCGCGTTGGAAGACGGGAAGGACCCCGGCTGGTACGCGCACCCGCCGGGCACCGTCGCCGAGCCCGTGGAGGGTTGAGTTGCTCCCTGATCACTGTTGCCGGACCCAGAAAGGACCACACCATGTGCTGCGGACCAGGACACAAACACTCGTGGCTGATGCTGCTGGGCTGCCTCGGGCCCCTGCTCCTGATCTTCGTGCTCCCGCTCGTCGGGGTGCGCGAGGGCTGGGTCATCCCGATCGCCCTGGCCGCCATGCTGGCGTGCCATCTCCTCGCCGCCACGTTCTCCTGGCGCCGCGGCGGATCCGACCACGACGCTGCACGACCAACCGACCCGGCCCGGCCCGAAGGAGGGAGCAGCCATGCACATCATTGATCCCCGTCGCTTGGGCTTCGCCCTGGGCGCGACGCTCGCCGTGCTTCACCTCGCCTGCGCCGTCGTCATGGCTCTCGTGCCGAGAGACGCCGCCCTGCACTTCGCCAACGCGCTCGTCCACGGCATCGACTTCGGCCCCATCCTGACGTGGGACAAGACATGGGCGCAGACCCTCACGGGAACGTTCTGCGTCTTTGTCTTCGGATGGTTGATCGGCGCGACGCTCGCCGCGTTCTACAACCTGACGGGGCCGCGGCCGACCATCGACCACCCCACCCGGCCCGTAGCGACGGACCAACGCAAGCCAGCCAATGACCAACCATCCCCCCACGACCACCGCCACCACCGCCGCACCCCCCCGCAGCACACCAAGCAGACGCTCGCTCCGCGTGCATCTGCTTATGAGCGTGAACGCGGTCGCGCTCATCGGCGTGGCCGGGTGGTTGACGGTGGACTATCGCCGCGAGTTGGCCGAGCGGCTCGCCGACGCTCGCGCCGCGCTCACCAACGAGGCCCGGACACTGGCGCCCCTCTTGGCGCCGCTCCAGATCGCCCGGCCTGAGGCGGTCCAATCGTCCATCGATGAGGTGTGCGCGTCGATGCAGCACGCGGATTCGCCCGGCCACCACATTGTCGTCCGCGTCGCGGGGCCGGACGGCCGCGTGTACGAGTCGGTATCGCACGCCGCGCACGGTCACGGCGACGGAGCGGACCGGCACACGATCGGGGTCAGCGGCGGCCCGGGCGAACCGCCAAGCCGCCCGATCGGTGCGCCGCTGGTCGGGCGGGCCGCTTCCGGCGCGATCACCGTCGAGGTCTCCAAGTCCGCGACGGTGGTGACGCAGAATGTCCGACGGCTCGCGCTGGAGCGGCTCGCGTTCGTCTCTGCCGGGGCCCTGGTCATCGCGCTGCTCGCCAACCTCGTCATCGTCCGCTTGGTCAACCGTCCTCTGAACCAACTGGTCGCGTCTGTGAGGAAGATCGCGGCAGGCCAACTGGGCCTGCCGTCCGAGCGGTTCGCCACCGCTGAGTTCGAGTTCCTCTCCGAGGAGATCGGGCACATGAGCGCAACGCTCGCCACCGACGAGAAGGACCGGCGGAAGCAGCTCGCCAAGGCCCGCCGTCTCCAGGAGCACCTCAGCCCCGCTTCTGCGGGCATCCCCGGCCTGGAACTCGCCGCCGTGCATCTGCCCGCTGACAACGTCGCAGGGGACTACTTTGACGCGATCCCGTTATCCGACGGTTCGTTCCTGGTCTGTATCGCGGATGTCACCGGGCACGGCGTCCCGGCGGCGATGGGGGCGGCGATGCTCAAGGTTCTGCTGCTGGGTGCTTGCGAGAAAAGCGCCGACCCCGCGGAGATTCTCACGGGCGTAAACCAGCGCTTCACGCAGGTGAGCCTCGAAGAGGATTTTGCCTCGATGTTCGTCGCCGTGCTCCGGCCCGGCGCGAGCGTGCTGGAATACGCGAGCGCTGGCCACGACCCCGGGTACCTCCTCCGCGCCGCAGCGGACGACGGCCCGCGCATCGTTCCCCTCCCGCCGACGGGCATGCTACTTGGCATCGGGCAGGCCGAGGAGCACTGGCACTGGGAGACCCGGCGGCTGACGCTCCACCCCGGTGATCGGCTGCTCTTGGTAAGCGACGGTGTGACCGAGGCGTTCGACCGGCACAACAAGCAGTTCGGCCGGCACCGGCTCGAAGCCGCCCTGGCGAGTTCCCCGCTGGGCGTCGCGACGCTCCTCGCCGCGCTCCGGGAGGCGCTCGCGGCGCATACCGGCGAGACTCCTCCCACCGACGATGTAACCATCGTCGCCGCGGGGCTGGAGAGCGAGCACTTCCACGCTGGCGGTCCGTCCAGCGGCCCGTTCGTCAGAATCGAGGTACAAGCCGACGGCGGGCGCAACGTTGCCCCCGTGCTTCGGCCAGAGGCAGTCGAGCGGGGAGCTTGCCGCTCACCGGTGCCGGCCACGCCTCGCGCCACTGCGCAACCGCCGGGCGCCGTGTCCGAGAAGCCCTGAGCCCTGCCGGTGCCGCAGCTCACTCGGCATCCACACTCGAACGTTCCCCGAGGCCCGGCGGGGTGCTGCCCGGGCCACCGTTCAAACCGTCCGCCGTCGACGACCGTCGCGGAGACACAGAAGGAGTCGATCATGTCCGCTCATTCCGCTTGCGCCGAAACCTGCCACCAGTGCATGGACGCGTGCCTGGCCCTCATCCCGCACTGCCTGGCCCACTGCGTCAAGACCGGCCAGCCCGCCGACCCCGAGCACATCGGCACGCTGATGGACTGCGCCGAGATCTGCGCGGCGGCCCACAGCTTCCTGCACCGCGGCTCGCCGCACCATGCCGCGGCCTGCGCCGCGTGCGCCACGGTGTGCGAAGCCTGCGCCGCGTGCTGTGCCGAACTGGGGCTCGAGGACGCGCCGACCAAGACCTGCGCCGCCGCGTGCAAGGCGTGCGCCGACTCGTGCCGGAAGATGGCCAAGCACTGAACCAACGCGGTTCGCTCGGCGGAAGCCGGGCGGACTGATTGCTTCCACCAGGGAGTCGGGCCCATGCGTACCGCTGGCTTGGGCACGCATTCCACGAGGATGCGAAGCGCTGGCACGACCGTGCTGCGTCGAGGGACGCTCGTCCTTTCGGCTCGGACGATCGGACGCGTTACCTGCGCGCCAGTCCGCTTTGCAGGCACGCCCGTCCACCCCGCAGGGACGCCCGCGCGAGCCGCCCGAACGCCCGTCCCGTTGCCTTGCACGTCCGTCCCACTCATCGGGACGGTCGTCCCACTGACCGGGACGGGCGTCCTGAGAGGCCGCACGGTCGCGGCGATCGCCCACGCCATGCCGCCGTTCACCCCCGGCAAGGCCGCGGTGAACCGGGCGGCCCCGGTAGACGTACATACTCCGGGGGAGTATACTTCCACGAAGGAGTTTCGCATGGATTCGACGGCTCAGACGATCAAGACGACCACGCTCGCCATCGATGGGATGAGTTGCGGGCACTGCGTGCAGGCCGTGACGAAGGCCCTCTCCGGCGTGCCCGGAGTCACGGTGAAGTCGGTGGCGGTGGGACTGGCGGTGATCGAGACGGCGGACGGCTGGACGATGGGTAAGGCCGTCGCCGCACTTGAAGAGTCAGGGTATCCCGCAAAGGCGATGGGTGACTCAGCAGGGTCCGCCGCGCCGATGCCGGCCAAGAGTGGCGGGAGTTGCTGCGGCGGGGCGAAAGCGGCGACGACGAACGGCCAGCCCGGCGCGAGAAGCTCCGGCGGCTGCTGCGGGTGAGTGTGTGTGCGAGCGATCAACGAAGGAGCGATGACGATGGCCAAGAGCAAGGTGAGCACGAGCGGAGCCGAGCGTGCAGCACGTTCTGCGATGAACGGCGCGGCGTGCGGGTGCAATGTCGGGGCCGGTCCTATCCCGGGCCAGACCCGCGACGGTGTTGGACCGGGTGCGCACGCGGTCGGCGTCGATGCGGCCATCAAGGCCGCGAACTTGAAGCACCTCACGCGGATCGAGGGGCAGGTCCGCGGCATCGCCCAGATGATCGAGGAGGACCGCTACTGCGCCGACATCATCCAGCAGGCCGCGGCGGTGCAAGAGTCGCTGCGCTCGGTGGCCAAGAACCTGCTGCGCAACCACCTGACGCACTGCGCCGTGGCCGCGATGAGCCAGGATGGGGACAAGCGGGACGACATGATCGAAGAACTTCTGGAGTTGGTCGCGAAGGTGGCGCGCTGAGCGTGCCTGCACGCGGAGCGGAACGATGACGACATGAACAGCGCACTCGCACAACTCATCGCGCGGTGGAAGGACGATGCGGGCGGAACTTACCGCTCGTGGTTCCTGTGGGAGCAGCGGATCAAGAACTTCCGCTCCATCCGGGCCGGGATCGCCGAGGTCGTGCGCGAGATCGATGCGGGCACGTTCGGCAACGTCTACAAGGGTTCATCGCTGGAGACGGTCGTCCACTCGATCGCCGAGCAGCGGCAGATCTTCAAGGGTGCAGACCACGCCTTTTTGTGGAAGCCCAAACTCCGCATCCCGGACATCTACGAGAGCGCAGAGAACCAGCGGGCCTTCGGGCGGTTCCTGCACGCCTGCTCGTGCTGCGACACCGAAGACGGTGTGGTACGGGCGATCCGTGAGCTCGCCGAGCGTGGCATCAAGGGTCTCGGACCCGCCGCGGCGAACATGCTTTACTTCCTCCACCCGACGCTGGTGCCGCCGTTCAACACGGCGATTGTCAAGGGCTACAACGCGCTCACCGGCTCGAAAGTGAAACTCGGGTCGTGGGCGGAATACCTCGCCATGCGCGAGGGCGTGCTGCGGATCAACGCCGAGCACCGGCCGGTGCTGAGCAACGACCTCGGGGCGATTGCGGGATTGCTCTTCGACATCGGGAGCGGTCGATACACGGCGCCGCCGCGCGAGGACGACGCCGAGGCGCTCGCCGCGTGGGAAGCGGACCTGAAGAAAGTCCGCGATGAGTCGACCGCCGCCGTCAAGGCCCAGAAGACCGCCGAGCAGGAGGATCGCTCCCACGCGCAGGTGCAGGGCTGGCTCCGCGACCTGGGCCGGTCGCTGGGGTTTGACGTGTGGGTCGCGTCCAACGACCGCAACCGGGCCGTCGTCGGAGGCCGTTTGTGCGATGGGTGCATCGACACCCTCCCTACGACTGTGGAGGCCTCGACGGGCGCGGAGGCGATTCGGCTGATCGACGTGCTCTGGCTGGAGCGAGCCGGAAGCAACGGCTCGACTGAAGGACGAGTGATGGCCGCGTTCGAGGTCGAGCACACCACGAGCATCTACTCGGGCATCGTGCGGATGCTGGACCTGGCGCTGGGCGTGCCCGACCACGCGGGCGTGAAACTCTTCCTCGTCGCGCCCGATGCGCGGGAGGACGATGTGCGTCAGCAACTGGCGCGGCCCGTGTTCCGGCGCGTGGCCGACCTTTCGGTGCGTTTCCTGCCCTACGGCGAACTCGAAAGGAACCGCGAGTCGATGGCCCGGTTCGGCACGGGGCTCAAAGCGGTCGAGGCCGTCAGCCGCGTGCTGGTGTGAGCGAGAGCGAGGGCGAGGTACACCATGAGTTGCAACTGCGGATGCCATGACGACAAGACCCCGGCGACGGGGTGGCGGAGGTTCGTGCCCGTGATCGTGGGCTTGGTGGTGGCAGGGGTGCTCATCGCCGGGGCGGTGCTCAAGAGCCGTGAGAAGGACCAGGCGGCGAATGGCCCGGATGCCAAACAGACGAGTGCGGCGGCCCGGCCGTGAGTTGGCGACGCGAAGGAAAGGATGCCCATGAATCACTCCGACGACCACCAGAACGGTGCAGGTCTTCCATCGAGAACTGCGTCGAGCCATGATGCCCACGGCTCGGCAGCAGTGCCCGAAGCAGCCGCGGCGAAGACGATCGAGCGGGCCGACCTGCCGATCGAGGGGATGACCTGCGCTTCGTGCGCGAATCGGATCGAGAAGCGGCTGAGCAAGCAGCCCGGCGTCACTTCCGCGAGCGTGAACTTCGCCACCAAGGTGGCGACGGTGAAGTACGACCCGGCGGCGACCGGGCCGGAGAAACTCGCCAGGGCGGTGGACGACATCGGGTACAAGGCGATCGTGCCCCCGGTGAGGCCGGGCGGGGTGAATCCCGCGCATGGTCACGCGGGCCACGACCATGTGGCGATGCTCGCGGGGCAGGGAGCCGGATCACACGCCGGGCACGCGATGGGCGGCGGCGCGGGCGTTGAGGATCACTCGGCCCACATGAACGTGGGCGAAGCCGAGACGCGGCGGCTGCTCACCAAGACGATCGTCGGCGCGCTGCTCTCGGTGCCGGTGGTGGTCATCACGATGTCGCACGGGAAGATCGAGGCGCTGAACGTGCCTTGGATTAACTGGCTCCAGCTCGCGCTCACGACGCCGGTGATGTTCTGGTGCGGATGGCAGTTCTTCCGTTCCGCCTGGAAGGGCCTGCGGCACTTCAGCGCCAACATGGACACGCTCGTGGCGATGGGCACCGGCGCGGCGTACCTCTACTCGCTCGCGGCGACGATCTGGCCTGGCTTCTTTGCGGGGGTAAGCGGAGCCGCGGCCCATGCCGCGCACACCGAGGGCACGATGGGCGGCATGGTCATGGTCCCCGTGTACTACGAGGCCGCGGCGGTCATCATCGTCCTGATCCTGCTGGGCAAGTACTTCGAGGCCCGTGCCACGGGGCGGACCAGCGCGGCCATCAAGCGGCTCATCGGGATGCAGGCCAGGACCGCGCGCGTGATGCGCAACGGCTCCGAGCGGGATGTGCCGATCGAATCCGTGATCGTGGGCGACCGCGTGCTGGTGCGCCCGGGCGAGAAGATCCCCGTCGACGGGAACGTCGAGAGCGGCCAGTCCGCGGTGGATGAGTCCATGCTCACCGGCGAGAGCGTGCCGGTCGAGAAAGCCGCCGGCGACAGAGTCTTTGGCGCGACGATGAACACGACCGGCGCCCTGCGGCTGGTGGCGACCAAGGTCGGGGCCGACTCGGCCCTCCAGCAGATCGTGCGGCTCGTACAGGAGGCCCAGGGCAGCAAGGCCCCGATCGCCCGCCTGGCCGACACGATCAGCGGCGTGTTCGTTCCCATCGTCATCGCCATTGCTCTCGTGACGTTCGTGGTCTGGTGGTTCGCATCGCCGGTAGACTCGCGGCTCAGCATGGCGCTTGTCACCGCCGTTTCCGTGCTCATCATCGCGTGCCCATGCGCCTTAGGACTGGCAACGCCGACGGCGATCATGGTGGGCACGGGGCGTGGCGCGGAGAAGGGCATTCTCATCAAGGGCGGCGAGGCCCTGGAGACTGCCCACAAGCTCACCGCCATCGTGCTCGACAAGACGGGCACCATCACGCACGGCAAGCCTGCCGTGACCGACATCGTCACGGCTCCCGGGGGTGTGGGGGGGACGCTCGATGAACGCGAGTTGCTGCGATTGGCCGCTTCAGCCGAGCAGCACAGCGAACACCCGCTCGCGGCGGCGATCGTGCGTGAGGCCGCGGCACGCGGACTAGCGCTTACGGAGCCAATTGGCTTCCAAGCCGTGGTCGGGCACGGCGTTGAGGCCACGGTTGATACCCGCGCCGTGTTGGTCGGCAAGGCCGCGCTGCTGGCTCAGCGCAGCATCCAGTCCGCGCTGGCGGAGAAGGCCGCGGGTCTGGCGGCGATGGGGCGCACGCCCATGTTTGTCGCCGTGGACGGCCGCGAAGCGGGGATCATTTCGGTCGCCGACACGGTGCGGCCCGAGTCGAAGGAGGCCATCGCCACGATGCACGCGCTGGGGCTGCGCGTGGTCATGATGACCGGCGACAACCAACGAACGGCCGAGGCGGTCGCCTCGCAAGTCGGCGTTGATGTGGTCTTCGCCGAAGTCCTGCCGAAGGACAAGGCGGACAAGGTCAAAGCCCTTCAAGCCGAGGGTCACGTCGTGGGAATGGTTGGTGACGGGATCAACGACGCCCCCGCGCTCGCGCAGGCCGACGTGGGCCTCGCGGTCGGCACCGGCACCGATGTGGCGATGGAGTCCGCGGACATCACGCTCATGCGCGGCGACCTGCGGGCCGTGCCCCAGGCCATCGCCCTCTCGCACGCCAGCATGCGCACCATCAGGCAGAACCTCTTCTGGGCGTTCATCTACAACGTCATCGGCATCCCCATCGCGGCGGGCGTGCTCTTCCCGTTCACCGGCTGGCTGCTCTCGCCCATCATCGCCAGCGCGGCGATGGCGTTCAGCAGCGTGAGCGTGGTGCTCAACAGTCTGCGGCTCGCCCGCGCCAGCGCGGCCTGAGCGATCGCGCTCCAAGCGAAGGCCGCTCCGGCCCGCGCCGCGGCACGAACCACGCCCCGCGCGAGCGGGCGCGGAGGCCGAGCGTTTCGAGCAGGGGTGGAGGGGGCGGGTCCCGCGGACGGCGCATCAACGCCCCCGGCACTTGCGGCTCTCACCCCCTACCCTACGGCTTCCCCCGGAGCCTTCATGCCCGACCGCCGCGTGAATATCGCCGATCTCGTCGCCAACTTCCGCGCCCACATCAAGGCGTACAAGTCCAAGGACACCAAGGAGGCCGAGGTCCGCCAGCAGTTCATCGACCCCTTCTGGCGGGCACTGGGGTGGGACGTGGGCGACACCAAGGGCGTCGGCCCGGCGGAGTCCGAGGTCATCATCGAGAAGAACGTCGAGACGGCGGAGGCGGGCGGGCTGCGCAGCCGCCGCCCCGACTACCTGTTCCGCCTGGGCGGCTTTCCCCGCTTCATCGTCGAGGCCAAGAAGCCCGCCATCGACATCGACGCCGACCTGGACGCGATCTTCCAGACCAAGCAGTACGCCTGGAACAGCACGATCCCCTTCGCCGTGCTGACCGACTTCGAGTCGTTCCGCCTCTACGACACCACGCTCAAGCCGGTGTTCAACGACCCGCGCCGCGGCCTGGTCAAGGAGTTCGCCCTCGACTACGACAAGTACGAATCGCAGTGGGACGTGTTTACCGACACGTTCGGGAGGACCGCCGTCGAAGGCGGCTCGCTCGAACGACTGCTCGCGTCCGTCAAGAAGATCAAGGCCGGGAGGCGCATCCGCACCGTGGACCGGATGCTGATCGACCTGAAGGGCGGCGAGCCGGTCGATCAGGCGTTCCTCTCGCTCCTTGACGCCCACCGCAAGCACTTCGCCGCCGCGATCTACCGGGCGAACAAACCGGCCTTCCCCGAGGCCGACACGTTGCACGGTGCGGCCAGACTCACCGAGGCCGTCCAGCGCATCATGGACCGCCTGGTGTTCATGCGCGTCTGCGAGGACCGCGGCATCGTGCCCTTCGGGCAGTTGCGGGAAACGCTCCAGCGCATCGGGACCGAAGGCGGCGAGTTCTACGAGGCGCTCAAAGCCGAGTTCCGAGAGTGGGACGCCAAGTACAACGGTTACCTCTTCAAGACGTGGCCTCTTGAAGACATCCACGTCGATGGGAGCGTGCTTGCGGACCTTGTGCGCGACCTCTACCCCCCCGACGGCCCGTGGGACTTCGCGGCCATCGGCGACGACATCCTGGGCACGGTCTACGAGCGGTTCCTGGGCAACACCATCGTCGTCAAGCGCGGGCAGGCGTCGGTCGAGGAGAAGATGGAGGTCCGCCACGCGGGGGGCGTCTACTACACGCCGCGCTTCGTGGTCGATTCGATCATCCGCCGCGTCATCGGGCCGAAGGTGCAGGGCAAGACGCCCGCCGAAGTCTTGGACGTGAAGATTCTGGACCCCGCCTGCGGCTCCGGCTCGTTCCTCGTCGCCGCGCTCCAGTACCTCTTTGACTACTGCCTCGCCGCCGTGAACAAAGACCCGACGCTCGCCAAGGCGCCTTTGGGTACCCCCTCTCTCCGAGAGGGGAGTGCGGCGAAGCCGGGTTCGCCCCACGCGGAGCGTGGGGGTACCCAGAAGCGCAAGAAGAAGAGCGAGATCGCCTTCCAGGATAAGGAAGGAAGGTGGTACCTCGCCCCCGACTTCCGCGCCGCCCTCCTGACCCACTGCATCCACGGCGTGGACATCGACCAACAGGCCGTGGAGGTCACGGTCATGTCCTTGTACCTCAAGATGCTCGAGTCCAAGCTGCCCGAGCACTGGGCGACGCTCTGGGTCGAGCGCCAGTTGCTGCCGTCTTTGGACAACAACATCCAGTGCGGCAACTCGCTCATCGACCACGAGGGGTACGACGCCTTCGCCTCCTTCCACCGGCGGCAACTCTTCGGCGAGGACAAGGACACGGCCTTCCGCATCAACCGCTTCGACTGGGCCAGCCGCACGCGCGGGTTCGGGCGGTTGCTGGACTTGGGTACCCCCTCTCTCCGAGAGGGGTCTTCGGGACAATCGCAAACGCCCCACGCGGAGCGTGGGGGTACCCATGAGACCGACCGGTTCCCTGTGTTTGACGCCATCATCGGCAACCCGCCCTACATCCGCGTGCAGGAACTCAACAAGTGGGCGCCGGAGGAGTGCGCGTTCTACAAGTGGAAGTACAAGGCGGCGGCCAAGGGCAGTTACGACATCTACGTGGTGTTCACGGAGCGGGCGCTGAGCCTGCTGGCCCCGGAGGGGTTGCTGGGGTTCATCATGCCGCACAAGTTCTGGCAGGCCCAGTACGGCGCGGGCCTGCGGAAGTTGATCGCCGACGGGAAGCACCTCAAGGCGGTCGTGGACTTCACGCACACGATGGTCTTCACCAACGCCGCAATCTACACGGCTATTCACGTCCTTTCCAACAAGCCAGACAAGAGCGGCAAGTTCAGTGTCGAGCGCATCGACGAACTGTCTGACGGTCCCTCGCAGATTGCCGCTGCCGAGCGCGGAACAGCGGTCCCCGGCGTGCAAATCTTTCAAGCCGATCATCCAACCGGCACCGGCCCTTGGTTGATTGTTCCGCCCACGCTCGGCGGGGCCATGCGAGCGTTGGAGAAGGCGACCGAAACACGCCTCGCCGACATCACCGAACGCATGGCCCAAGGGATTCGGACGAGCGCGAACACGGTCTATGTGCTCGATCGAGTCGGTAAACAGCGGACACGCTATGTCTCGGAGCACTTGGGCCGCGAAGTCGAGTTGGAACCCGATCTTCTCTTGCCGTTTCTCGGTGCGGAACACATGCGCCGCTATGAAGTCGCACCGACACCCAAGGTCGTGCTTGTTCCGTACGCAACAACGGGTACGAATACGGGCGACCTGCTTGCGGCGAAGGAGATCGAGGGAAAGTATCCGGCGACGTGGGCCTACTTGAAGGAGTGCGAGAAGGTACTTCGCGGACGGGAAGACGGCAAAGTTGATGGCCCTGAGTGGTACGGCTACGTCTACCCGAAAAACCTCGAAGTCATGGGTAGCGCGAAGATATTGGTGCCGGATATCGTGGAGTACCCGTCGTTCTCGCTCGATGACAAGGGCCGCTTCGCTTTCGTGAGCGGTTACGCCATCACCCTTCAGCCAAAGCATCGCTCGCACATGCTCTTCGTCTTGGGACTCTTGAACAGCGCGCCGATCGGCGACTACCTCAAAGCCGTATCGACGCCGCTGCGCGGCGGGTGGTACCGGCCTTTCCCGCAGTTCATGGAACAGATCCCCATCAAGCTCCCCACGACCGCCGCCGACAAGAAACTCGCCGAGCGGATCGCCCTGGGTGTCCGCGCCATCATGGCCGCCAAGGCCGCCCTCCGCCGGCCCAAACTCAGCGACCGCGAGAAGAACCAACTCGACGCGAGCATCGAAGCCCACGAGGCCGCCATCAACAAAGCCGTCCTCGCCCTCTACGGCGTGGACGCGCTCCCCGGCGCGTGATCCGCGCACAACGCCCCGGCGTGCCTTGTCTTCGCCCCGGAGGGGCGCGGGGCTGTAGCCACGGGTGGAGCGAGCGAGTCCGCGAGCGAGCGCAACCCGTGGAAGGCGGTCGCGTCTTTCTTCTCCCCGCCCCGGCGGGGCGGAGGAATCATCCGCGCCTCCGCGCACGCCCTCGACACGAACGCCTCCTCCGCCCCTCCGGGGCGGAAGAAAGAGAACCGATCCGCCTCCCACGGGTTGCGCTCCGCCCGGCTGCCGCCGGGCGGAGCGCAACCCGTGGCTACACCCCAGCGCCCCTCCGGGGCGAAGAGCGGCCCCGCCGATACGAAAGAGTGGACCACCCGCCCTGCGGGCGCGCCCATCCCTCGTGCCGGGGTGTTCGTCCGCCGTGGGCGGACGGGCGGGCGTGGTGGGCGGGCGGACATTCTTTGTGCTTGGATGCTCGGGCCAGTAAAGCGGCCGGGCGTTCGGGCCGATGGTGTGTTCGGCCCGGCAGCGCGGGTGCTGGAGTGGCCGGCGCCCGCGATGGAGTGGATCGGCTCCGCGATGGAGTCGTTCGTGTTCGTGCCGGAGCGGATTGTGTCCGCGAGGGCGCGGCCCATGTCCGCGGCCTTGCGGCGCGTGCCCGCGATGGAATACCCGGACCACTGAAGCACGCGGACACTGCGTGGAAGCGAGAACGTCGTGTTCGGAACCGATCGGATGAATCCCGCTTCTCCTGTCTTTCTCCGTGCCTCGGTGTCTCTGTAGTAAATCCTTTCCTGGAGTCTTCCCATGCCCGAGCAGCGCATCCCCAGGCCCGACGGCGACTTCACCGCGTGGGCGGCGCAGTACGTCGAGTCGGTCAAGAAGTTCTGGTCCGTGCAGGGCCTCGACGACAACGACCTCAAGCCGCTCGAAACCGGCCAGGCCGCGTGGGCCGCGGCCTTCACCAAGTACGTGCAGGCCGAGGCCGCGTACAACGCGGCCCTCGAAGCCAAACGCCACGCCCGGGCACAGTTCGAGTCGGCGATCCGCCCCGTCTCCGCGTTCATCCAGACCTACTTCAAGACCACCGACGCCGACCGCGCCACCATCGGCATCACGGTGAAAGACACAGGCGGGACGCCTGTGCCACAGCCGAGCACGTCGCCCTCGGTCTCGATCAAACTCGGCGACCGCCTCAAGCACACGCTGCGGATCGTGGACGCTGACACGCCCCTGAAACTCGCCAAGCCCCGCGGCGTGCGCGGCTGCGAGGTGTGGATGAAACTCGTGGACTATTCCGAGACGCTGCCCTCGGGTGATGGCCGCGTCACGCCGCTCCCCAGCGACGGCGGCGAGGTGTCAAACGAAAACGCTCCGCTCATCGACCCCTTCCTCAGCGACCCCTCGACCTTCACCTACCTCGGCACCGCCACCCGCGCGCACCACGACACTGAGTTCCCGCTCGAAGCCCGCGGCAAGAGCGCGGTCTACCTGCTCCGCTGGGTCAGCACCCGCGGCGTCCCCGGGCCGTGGAGCGAGGTCGCCGCCGCCACGGTGGCCGCATGAGGTGCATGGTCGTTCCCCCGTGGCGGCCAGACGCCGTCCGCAGGACCGACGGTGGCGGCGTGATGTGTATGTCCGGCCATGCCCGCGCTCGCGAGGATCCGCTGGTGGACCTTGCGCGGGAAGTCTTTGCCCGTGCCGGTGCGGGGGGTGGCCAGGCCCAGGAGATAGATCGCGGTGCGGTTGTCCTGCGGATCGCGGACCTTTCGGCCCGCCAGCGCGGCCTGCAGCGCCACCGCGCCGCAGAACGCCAGCACCGGCTCGGGGTAGGGCGCGTTGGCGAGCGTGTAGTCAATGACTTCGTCGATGAAGCCGGGAACACGCAAGAGCGCCGGCGGCACAGGGCCTGGATCGATCGGCGTGGACGGCGGCGGCTCGGCCTGCGGGGATGTGACCTTGAAGGCGGACAGATCGACATCGCCGGAGGCAGGTTCCGCACCAAATCCCTCGCGCCGCAGCGCCCGGGCGGCCGCCACGAAGTCGCCGTCGTGCTTGAGCAGCGAGTACACGGCGAAGAGCGAGTACCCGCGCCCGTCCTCGAAGGGCGGGGCGTTGATCGAGAACACAGAGAACACGCCGCCCCCCCAACCTTGAGCGTGGCGCTGCAGCCGCGGTCCTTGCCGGGGCAGGCCCAGTGCTCGTTCTCGCCGCACCACCCCCAATGACAACGGCCCCAGCGTGTGCCGGGGCCGTCGGTGGTTCCATTCGAGGTGTCGCGATTCAGCGCATTACGCGGCAATCGTCGCCTGCGCCTGCTCGCCCCACGGCCCGCGCTCGCCCGTCGGCGACACCCAGCGCATCCACACGAAGTTGGTCTTGCCGCCGTCGGCGGAGTCGAAGTTCATCACGTACGGCGCGTTGGTATCGACCGCGACGAAGCGCAGGTCCGCCTCGCCCGCCGGCGGCGTCGTGCCGACCTTGTTCCAGATTTCGACGCCCAGCGCGCCCGGCGGCTTGGCCTTGCGGGTCGGCGTGGCCGAGTCCACGAAGCGCAGTGTCTGCTGCAAACGCATCCCGCACTCGATCGAGCAGATGGGCGCGGTGGTCGGCGGGCCGATGGGGCCGGGGGTCTGCGCGACGGTGATCCCCAGCGAAGCCTTCTCGGCATCGCTCACGACGTTCGACGCCTGCAAGCGGCGCACGAGGGGCCGAATCGCGGCGACATACGCCGAGCGGGCCTCGTCTTTGGTCTGCTTGGCGGCCTTGGCCGCGTTGACGGCGGCGATGTGGGCGGTGAACCCGGTCTGCCACGGCGTCTGCGCGGCGGTGATCGGGGTCATGTCGGCGGCGGTGAGGCCGAGCGCGGCGAGATTGGCGTTGGCATAGGTCACGAAGTTGGATTGCCAAGCCGAAACGACGCATCGGGACCGGGGATGTAGTCAGCCATGTTCTTCTACCTTTACAGTTGGATTCGGCGGCTCGCTCGTGAACACGTCCAGCCGCTACCCAAGCCGTCAATCGGCGCGCGGAGGACACTGTCCTTTTTGTCGGCAAGGAGTTCGCACCACTTCGCCAGCCCCCGGCGAATATTTTTCGGCTCCCCGGTGCGTCGGAGTCGCGCCGGTCCTTTTTAGGTGGATGCGCGGCTCATGCCGGGGAGGGCTGGCCGCCTTCCCCCGGCACTCCCGCCTGCCTGGAAGGACGCCCACCGCACGCAGTCCAAGAAATCCACTGAACCCCTATGTTGGCACTGCAACGGTTGCCGCGCCGCAGGTTGAACGACGGGATGGCGGGGCCGTCGGCGTAGTGTCCGAACAAAGACGCGGCTGTCCGCGTATCGTGTGCGACCGAGCACCAGAAGCGCTTCTGGCGGTGGCAGGGAGTTTGGTCTCATCGGTCAAGGCATTCCACATAAACGAGAATGAGGTAACGCATGAAACGCAGTGCCATCGGGATGGTGCTTTTCGCTGGGGCGGGGGTCATGACCCTTTCGGTCGCCTTGGCAAACCAAGCGGCCACAACGACCAATGAAGCGGCCACAACGATCAAGGACGACCCCGCGGCCCGGGAACTCTTCCGTGAGGCGTCGGGCCGCCGCTACCGCTGGGACAGGGACCTGCAAGGCTTCAGCGCCGACGTCACGCTCGAACTGAACGGCAAGTCCACCACGGGCACCGTCACGGTCAAACTGGACACCCCGAGACTGGACATCCAGGTCACCGGAGACGACCCCGCGCTCGAGTCCTATGTGCGCGAAGCGGTGGGCATCTCGATCGTGCACGCCCGGCCCACCAACTTCGACGAGTCGTTCGCCAAGACCACCTTCGCCCTCGCGGGTCCCGGCCGGCACGGGGGAACGGTCATCACCATGACCGGGCACCCCGTCTTCAGGGACTTCACGGTCAAGGATGGGTTCATCGTCCAGAACCACACGGGCGCTCCCGGTTTCGAGACCGAAGTGAACGTGGAACAGGTGGCGTGGATCGCCGAACTCGGCAAGACCGTGCCCAAAGAACTTCTAGCGAAGATCGTGACCGGCGAGGGCGCCAGCAAGGTCACGCGCTGGCGTCACAACCGGGAAGACTGGAGCCAGGTCGACGGGTACTGGTTCCCCACCCGGTACCGCACGGCGATCACCGAAGGGGAAGTCAAGACCGAATCCACGCTCACGCTGGCGAACCTCCGCGTCGAGAAGAACCCGGCGAAGAAGTAACCGGGCGTGCACCCTGCATTCCGATCAGGAGATTTCCGGATGTCCAGCCCGATTTCCCGTCGTTCGTTTACTATTCTGGCTGCGGGACTCGCGGCCAGTGCAGCAGGCTGCGCGCAGTCATCCCGTGGTCAACCGGCGGCAGAGCCGCTCACGCCCCCCGCCCCACCGCCCGCCCCGGCCGGGCCGGTCGAGGCCGCGTTCGAGCGGGACTACCCGCCGCCGGGCTTCACGCCGGGGTGGAAGAAGCAGCAGATCAACCGCCTGCTGGTTCAGGACTTCGTCATCTTCGCCCATTCCGACCTGGACATGGTCAAGAAGTTGCTGGACCGGGAGCCGGGGCTCATCAACGCGATGGTGGACTGGGGCGGCGGGGACTGGGAGACGGCCCTGGGCGGCGCGTCTCACATGGGCCGGCGCGACATCGTCGAGTTCCTCCTGGAAAGAAAGGCCCGGATCGACATCTTCTGCGCCGCGATGATGGGCCAGCTTGAGGCGGTCAGGGCGTTCCTCACGCTCCAGCCGAACCTGATCGACACCCGGGGTCCGCACGGCTTCACGCTCCACTTCCACGCGAGCGTCGGTGGCACGCCCGCCGAGCCGGTGCTTGAGTACCTGCAGTCCATCAAGAAGGTGGAGATCAAGCGGCCACCATTCCTCGGTCCGCCCGCGAACCCGCCGGTCAAGAAGCCGGAATAACTCGGAACTGGGGGCGCGGCGCCGCCCGGCCGGGAACAGTGACGTTCGGAAGTTGAGGCGCCCGGGTGGGGCGGGAAGGCCGGTTCGTGCGCGACACGAGCACGGTCGGGCTGCGTCTTGGTGTCCCGTGAAGCAAAGTCCTATGCCGCCACCGTCGCCGCGCACACCTCCGACCACGGCCCCTTTTCGCCGCGCGTGCTCACCCACCGCAGGGCGTAGTACGCCGTCTTGCCCGCTTCGGCGCTGGGGAAGTCCGTTTGCAGGTTGCCGCGTGAACTCACGGAGAGGAACTTGTAGGAGTCGCCGGGCGGCGGCGCGGGCTACTGCTTTGTCGGCGTTGTTGCGAGCGCGCCGCACTCGGGGCACGGAACCGCTGCCGCGAGACCCTTGCGGTCGTAGTAGCACTGAGGGCAGTGGCCAACGCGAGCGCGGCGGCGGGCCGCGATGTCGCGGTGCCAGGCGGCTGCGCTCAGGCCGACCACGATGCCAAACGGAAACCAAAACGGCACCGCGAAGGACTTTCGCGCCGGCTCCCAGGTCAGACGAAACCACCAAGCCATGTTCCGCGGGACGTTCATCGTTTGCAACCCCCGGGGCACGGGAACTCCGGTCATTTGTTCGGTCTGGGCGATCAAGCCCGGCTCGTGGCTGACGCCGACGAGGCCAGCAGCCGCCGATGCCCGCCAGTCGCCCGAGCCCACGTATGTGATCCACGTCGTGCCGCTGAACCACCACGCCACAACTAGAGCCAACGCCACCATCGGGCCGCCCCACGTCATGAACTTCATGGCCACGCGTCTGGTGCTCACGTCAAGACGATAGGGTTGGCACGCGGCAAGTGAGCGGGCCTTGCCTCGCAATCGGTGCAAATCGCATCACGCCGCCACTGTCGCCGTCGTGACTTCCGACCACGGCCCCTTTTCGCCGCGTGTGTTGATCCAGCGGGCCATGTAGACGGCGGTTTTGCCGCCTTCGCCCACCTTGAACTCGGCGCGGAAACTCGGTTTCGTGGTCATGGTCAGGAACGTGAGCGCGGCGGGGTCGGTCGGCGCGGGCGTGTCCGCATCGACCAGTTTCACCCACACCTCGGCCCCGAGCACGCCCGCGGGCCGGGCGCGGCGGGTCGGCGTGGACTCATCCACCAGCCGCAGTTGGTGCGTCAATCTCTGCCCGCTCTCCACCAGCGCGAGCGGGCGCGACGACGTCGCGGGGGCGGGCGACGGCGAAGTGTCCCGCACCGTGATCCCCATCTCGGCGCGGTCGGCGTTGGTGGTCTTGGGGTACCCCTGCACGAAGTTGGTCACGGGCCGCACCTGCTTCTCCAGCGCGGCCCTCGCGGCGTCCTTGGCCTGCCGAGCGCCTTCGGCACGCTGTTGGGCCGCGACGTGCGCGGGGTACGCGGCGGCCCACAACGCCAGAGCATCCTTGAGCGGCTTCAACTCGGAGTCGTCGAACCCGTTGACCGACCACCACTTCTCCACCGCGTCGTAGTAATGGTTCGCCCAGGCCGCGAAATCGCCATCGGGACGAGTCGGTCGTCAAACGCGATCATCGGCCCGTCAGCCGCGACACTTCACTCGGCGGACGCGACAATCAACACATCGCACGCGACAGCCGAATCGGCGGGCGCGACAGGCCAGCCGTCGCGAGCGACGGGCGAGCCGTCAAACGCGACAACTGGATCGGCGCACGCGACAAGCGGCCTGTTCGGCGGAAAGGATGCTGCGCAACCGACGATTCTGTGGGGGGGCAAGTTCGTTCCGGCCGGGGAAGAACCCGCCGTGCTTCTTGACGTGTGCCTCGGCCAGGCTCATGGCTTCCTGCCAGGTCATGGTGTCGGCTTGCGATGCCTTCGCGCTGCCGCCGCTGCTCTCGCGAGCCGAACCGCTCACGATGGCCTCGACCATCGGCAAGATCGCGTCCCGGAACGCCGCGGCGATGTCGGCGGCGTTCGTCAGGAACACCTGTATCGGACCGGTCGTCTTCGAAGCGCCGCCTGGTTCCGCAGCAACCCCGCGCAGTGCGACGAGCGTCCCGGTACCGTGAACCGGCGGCCGATCCTCAAGACTCCCGGCCTTCATCACAAAGTCGATGACCCGCTCACGGCTGCCAATGAGTGCCGCGTGGTCCCGGGTCAACTTCGTGTCCAGCGGCACGCCCAGATCCGCCCTCGCGAGCAGGCCGTGCTCGGTGAGCCGCCATTCGTCGCCACCGACTTTCGTCACTCTGAACGGCCGGACGGATCTCCCGGATCCCCGACGCCATTGGTCGATCGCTGCGGACCACCGGCTCCAGGACTCCGCCAGCAAGGGCTCGATCGCCTGAAGGAGTCCGGCCTCCCCGGTCACCGCGACCGTCGCTTCGATAGCCTCATCCTGGCCCGCCATTCCCAGACGGATGGAGCTTCGGCGCTCCACAAGTCCTGCTCCCACAAGCATCAAGATCGCCCGCTGTTCGGTCACTGAGAGCTGGTCAAGGTCCATCGACTGCCACCGATCGGGGATACGCCGGAGGAGGGATTCGATCGCGTTGGTCAGGTCCTGGGTCATGCAGGCATGATCGTAAACCGCCGCACTCGCGTCGGCTTAGTGAAGAGTCGCAGGGCGAGAATCGTTGTTTCTGCTGCTCGTGGTTCGCGGCCGCCCGCCGTTCGACGGGTTGATTGCCAGATGCCGACATGCTTTCTGCAATTCGGCCAGTTGTCGGTTCAGACCGGGTTGGGGGCATTCAGCGAGGTCCAAAAACGACCGATATTCACACAGTGAACTCTCGGGCGTCCTGCCCGTATACACTCCGACGTCCCTCCATGACCCAACCATCGATCCAACGCCTGATTGCATTCCTGTGTCTCGTGGCCTTCGGCCTCGGGCAGACGGTGTTCGCGTCGATGGGTGTTCGGTGCACGGACGCTTCGGGCGACACCCGAATTGAGTACGCCTGCATCAAGTCTTCCCAAGGCGAGTGTCTGACCCCATGCACCGAACCCGGTGTGCATGCGACCAATGAAGACCACGAAGGGGATCCAACGACCCCGACGCCGTGCGAAGACGAACCTCTCGGTTCGCAGTTGTCGGCCGCGAGAGTGATCCCCTCGAATGGGGCACTTGAACCGGTCTTTGCTGCTATCGCGGTAGCGTTCTTCTGGGATCAGTGGTCCTATGCGGTCGAATTGCCCGTGCGGTGCGCTCGGCCTGCGCTGGATCGGGATCGACCGCCGGACTCACTGACGCGATTGCGGTCTGTGATCCTCATCGTGTAGCTGTGTTTCGGATCGATCGCCTCACAACGCTTCAAGCGTGATGGTGATCGTGTTGTCGTTGCGCACCGGCCCAAGCGGCCCTGGTACCGCGTGACGCGCTCATCCGCATCGCCACCAAATTTTGCCAATCCAGTTCTCGTGACCCAAGCGGTCAGGCCACGCTCGGAATCGCAGCGATTCCAAACGCGACGCGGACGCCTGCGGGCGAGGGCGTTCCCGGTCCATCCAGCAGTAACCCGAGGTCCAAGCATGAACCCAAAGCCCTTGCGAATCCCATCGTCATCCGTTTGCCGCGTTGCCACTCCCTTGGGACTGGTGATCACTCTCGCGGTGTTTACTGGTTGTCAGTCCACGCCCCGAGCAGACGTTGATGCTGCTCGGAGTGCAGGTGAGGCCACCGGACTCCCTGCCCAGATCGAGTTCATCGCCGTTGGACCCGACGGCGGCCCTCTCGACGAACCTGACGCGGCGGGAGCCGTGCTCACGTTGGCCGATGCCCTACGACGGGCCGTCACCACCGATCCCGGACTGCAGGCGGCGATGGCAAGAGTCCGCATCGCCCTCGCCGACGCGGACCAGTCCAGGCTGCTCCCGAATCCCGTGCTGAACGTGGTACTCCGTTGGGGACCTGGAAAGCCACAGATTGAAGCGTCGTTGGCGCAGGACTTTGTGCAAGCGCTGCAGATTCCTCGACGTTCCAGCGCGGCCGACAACCGGCTGCGGCGGGCCGCAGCGGACGCAGTGACAGTGGCGATCGACGTTGCGAGCGAGGTACAAGAGCGTTACGCGACGGCGCAGGCGTCGGCTGAGGTCGTGCCCTTGCTCCGCGACCGCATGGCGCTCCTCGAGCGATTGGCGGCAGTTGCCAAGTCCAGGCTCGATGCGGGCGAGGGGACGCGCAGCGACCTCGTCACCCTCCAATCTCAGCGGGTCGAACTGCAGGTGGAGATCGACCAGGCGGTGCTTTCTGAGCGGGAGGAACGCCTCCGTCTGGCACGCCTCATCGGCGAGCCTTCTTCGGCCGCATCGTGGACACTCGACGCATGGGCCGCGCCGGGCAACGACCTTCAGCCGGAATCTCGCTGGGTTGACGCGGCGCTGTTACGCCGTCCGGAGATTCAGGCGGTCGCATGGAAGCTCCGGGCGCTCGGTGATGATGAAGCGATTGTCCGTCTACTTCCGTGGGAGAGGGCGAGTGTCGGCGTCAATGCTCAGCGCGACAACGAGTGGTTCGCAGGACCGTCGGTATCCACACCGCTCCCCATCTTCGATATGGGCCAGGCCAAGAGAGCACGAGTCACCGCCGAGGTGTTGGAAGCGAGGCACGAACTGACGCTGACGCGTCGGAAGGTCGTGGAGGACGTTCGCGTCGCCTACCAGACGATGACCGCGAGTAACGCCAACCTCGCACGCATCCGCGACGAGTTGATCCCGCTCCAGCAGCAGCGCCGGACCCTCGCCGAGGATGCGTACCGAGCGGGACAGAGCGACGTCACCGCCCTGTTCCTAGCCGAACAGGACCTTCGGCTTACCCAGGCCAAAGCCATCGAGGTCGAGCGGCAGGCCGTAACTGCGTTCGTTCGCCTGCAGCGAGCCGTCGGCGGACCTGGCGTTGCGTCGCCGCTGATGGCCGCTCCCACCGCAGCCACCCCAACCCAATCCGACGCGGCGGCTGGACGCACGAGTGCTTCGCCACTCTCAGCCCTGCCCACGGTGTCGAACCGCTAATACCGCCCGCAGTATACCCCACAAAGCACTCCAGCTATGAGATCACCCATGAACAACGTTAGAACGATTCGTCCACTTCTGACTCGACTCCATCTCCCGACGATTGCCACCGCAATCATAACTTTGACCCTGCTCGCCGGGTGTAAAAAGCACACCGAGGGTGATGGGCACGATCACGGGTCCAAACCACCGGCAAAGGCCGATGAGCACGCGGGTCACGACCACGGGCCGGAAGGTGGCGGCTCTGAAGGTCACACGGACGAGGTCAAGCTCACTGCGGACGCCATCGCTCGCTACGGCATCAAGGACGAGGCCGCGCAGATGTGGGTGCTCAAGCCCACGGCGCTCACGCCCGCTCGTGTCGCCTTCAACACTGAAGCGATGGCCCATGTCGGTTCGCCGCTCCGCGGTCGAGCCATTGAGGTGAAGGTCCGCCTCGGCGACACGGTCAAGGCCGGGCAGGAACTGGTCATCATCGAAAGCCCGGAACTCGGCGAAGCGCAGGCCGACTTTCTCCAGAAGAAGACCGCCGTGCTCACGGCCGGACCAGCGGTTGATCTGAGCAAGATCGCCTGGGAGCGGGCCAAGGGGCTGTACGAACAGTCGCAGGGCATCTCGCTCACCGAGGTTCAGCGCCGCGAGGCCGAGTACAAGGCCGCGATCGCCAACGTCAAGGCCGCCGAGGCCGCCGCGATGGCCTCCGAGAACCGCCTGCACCTGCTCGGCATGAAGCAGGACACAGTCGCCGCACTCGCCGCAACCAGCGAAATCACTCCCCGCCACGCGATCAAGGCCGCGATCGATGGCCAAGTCGTACAGCGCGAGATCACGCTCGGTGAACTTGTTGGACCTGACCGCGAGTCACTGATGGTCTTGGCGGACACGCGGCTGCTCTGGGTGCTCGCCGATGTGCCCGAGGCCAAGCTCGCAGGCATCGCCGTGGGGGCGAAGGCGTGGATCACCATCGGCTCGACGACGGGCCGGGGCGAGAGCGCCGCCGCGCCGAAGTTCGAGGGCACCGTCTCGTTCATCGCCCCGCTCGTGGACCCGACGACCCGCACCGCCCAGGTGCGGATCGACGTGCCCGCCTCGCTCGAGAACGGGCTGACGCTCAAGCCCGGCATGTTCGCACAGGCTGAGATCGTGGCCTCGATGCCCGGGGGTGCCGACCCCGCGCCCGTGGTCGCCGTGCCCGATGAAGCGATCCAGACCGTCGAGGGCGGGCCGGCGGTCTTTGTGCCCGTGGCCAACGAACCCAACACCTACGCCAAGCGCGCGGTCACCATCGGCAAGCCCATCGGTGGGCTGGTCCCCATCTACGCCGGTTTGGTCGAGGGCGAGCGGTTCGTCATCGCCGGCACGTTCATCCTCAAGGCAGAGCTCGGCAAGGGCTCCGCGGCGCACGAGCACTAAACCCCACGCCGCACAGGAGCCTCCCCCATGCTGGAAGCACTTCTTCACTTCTCGATCAAGAACCGATGGCTCGTCGTGATCCTCACGGCGGTCGTCGCCGCCGTCGGCGTCTTCTCGCTCAAGAAACTCCCCATCGACGCCGTCCCCGACATCACCAACAACCAGGTACAGGTGAACGCCGTCGCGCCGAGCCTCTCGCCCTTCGAGGTCGAGCAGCAGGTGACGTTCATCATGGAGACGGCGATGGCCGGCATCCCCGGCCTGCAGTACACCCGCTCGCTCTCGCGCAACGGGTTCTCGCAGGTGACCGTCGTCTTCGAGGACGGCGTGGACATCTACTTCGCCCGCCAGCAGGTGGGCGAGCGGCTCCGCGGGGCCTCGGGCGCGCTCCCGCCGGGCGTTGAAACCGTCATGGGGCCGATCGCCACCGGGTTGGGCGAGGTCTACATGTACACCGTCGAGTACGAGCACCCGCGCGGCAAGGGCGCGAAGATCGAGGACGGCAAGATCGGGTGGCAGTCCGACGGTTCCTACCTCTCGCCCGAGGGCAAGCGCCTGGCGACGGATGTGGAACTCGCCTCGTATCTGCGCGAGGTGCAGGATTGGATCATCCGCCCGCAACTCAAGGGCGTGAAGGACGTGGCGGGCGTGGACGCCATCGGCGGGTACGTCAAGCAGTACCACGTTCAGCCCGACCCGATGAAACTCGTGTCGTACGGGCTGACCTTCGGCAACGTGATCGAGGCGATGGAGCGAAACAACATCTCCACCGGCGCCGGGTATGTCGAGCACAAGGGCGAAAGTTACCTCGTCCGCGCCACGGGGCGCATCCAATCCATCGCGGAGATCGAGAGCATCGTTCTGGGCACGCGCAACGGCGTGCCCGTGTATGTGCGCGACGTGGTCCGGCCCGGGGGCGTGGGCATCGGACGCGAACTCCGCACCGGCTCGGCCAGCGAGAACGGCGAGGACGTGGTGGTGGGCACGGCCATCATGCTCATCGGGGCCAACAGCCGCACCGTCTCCGCCGCCGTGGACGCCAAAATCACGACCATCCAGCGATCGCTCCCCGAGGGGATCAAGGCCAAGACGGTGCTGAACCGCACCAAACTTGTGGACGCGACGATCAAGACGGTGCAGAAGAACCTTCTGGAGGGTGCGATCCTCGTGATCGTGATCCTCCTGCTGCTGCTGGGAAACTGGCGGGCCGCGCTCATCTGCTCGATGGCGATCCCCCTGTCGATGCTCATGACCGCCACCGGCATGGTGCAGACCAAGGTCAGCGGGAACCTGATGTCGCTGGGCGCGATCGACTTCGGCCTGATCGTGGACGGCGCGGTCATCATCGTGGAAAACTGCCTGCGACGATTGGCCGAGGAGCAGCACCACAAGGGACGGCTGCTCACGCTCCAGGAACGCCTGCACATCGTCTTCGACGCCAGCAAGGAAGTCCGAAAGGCCACGGCCTTCGGCGAGGCGATCATCATCACCGTGTACTTCCCCATCCTCGCCCTGTCGGGCGTCGAGGGCAAGATGTTCCACCCGATGGCCCTGACCGTCATCCTCGCCCTCATCGCGGCGTTCATCCTCTCGCTGACCTTCATCCCCGCGATGGTGGCCCTGTGCATCACCGGCAAGGTGACCGAGAAGGACATGTTCCTGATCCGCTGGGCCAAGGCCCTCTACGAACCGGTCGTCCGGTGGGCCGTCAAACTCCGCTACGCCGTAGTTGTCGGCGCGGTGGTCGCGTTCGTTGGCTCGCTCGCCCTCTTCACGCGGCTGGGGCAGGAGTTCGTCCCCACGCTCGACGAAAAGGATCTAGCCTTGCAGGCCCTGCGCATGCCGAGTACGTCGCTCTCGCAGTCCCATGCGATGCAGCAGAGCCTCGAGAAGGCCATCTCCACGCTTCCTGAAGTGGCGTTCATCTTCTCCAAGACGGGTACTGCGGAACTGGCAGCCGACCCGATGCCCCCAAACATCTCAGACACCTTCGTGATTTTCAAGCCAAGGTCCGAGTGGCGGAGCGAAGAGGCACTCCGCCGCCTTGCCGCCGACATGCGAGAAGAGAATGAGCGCGCGGGACTTGGGGGGCACCCGGATGGAGAAGATGAGAATGAGGAAGGGCCAAGCTTTGTGGGACACAAAGGCGCGTTGCTGGATCTAATTCAGGCGATCTCCGCTGCACAGCCGGGTCAGAACTACGAGTTCACGCAGCCCATCCAGATGCGATTCAACGAACTGATCTCCGGCGTGCGCGGCGACGTCGCGGTCAAGGTCTACGGCGACGACTTCGCGTCGATGCAGAAGACCGCCGCCGCCGTCCTCGCCACGCTGCAATCCGTCCCCGGCGCAGCGGATGCCAAGGTCGAGCAGACCGAGGGCCTGCCCGTCACGACCGTCGAGCCGGATCGCGCCGCCCTGGCACGCTACGGGCTGAACGTCTCGGACGTGCAGGAAGTCGTCGCGGTGGCGATGGGCGGCCGTGAGGCGGGCCTGGTCTTCGAGGGCGACCGCCGCTTCGACCTCGTCGTGCGCCTGCCCGACGATCTGCGCGGCAAAATCGACATGCTGGAGCGGCTGCCAATCCCGCTCCCGCGCGGGGCGCGTGAGCCCAAGGGGGTCATCCAGACCGCCAGCATCGACGGCGGCACCGGCCTCCTGCAAGGGCAGGACGAGATGGGCTTTGTACCGTTGGGCGTTGTGGCGAAGGTCGAGACCGCCGAGGGCGTCAACCAGATCAGCCGTGAGAACGGCAAGCGGCGCATCGTCGTGCAGTGCAACGTGCGAGGGCGTGACCTTGGCTCGTTCGTGAACGAGGCGCAACTCAAGATGGCACAGGTCGATCTCCCCGCCGGGCAATGGCTGGTCTGGGGCGGGCAGTACGAGAACCTCGTCGCCGCCAAGGAGCGCCTCACCATCGTCGTGCCCATCTGCTTTGTCCTGATCCTGCTCCTGCTCTTTGCCACGTTCAAGAGTTTCAAGTACTCGCTCCTGGTCTTCGCGGCGGTGCCGCTGGGCCTCACGGGCGGCGTCATCGCGCTCTGGATTCGCGGCATGCCCTTCTCGATCTCGGCGGCGGTGGGCTTCATCGCCCTCTCGGGCGTCGCGGTTCTGAACGGCTTGGTGATGATCATCTTCATCAACCAGTTGCGGGAGAAGGGCGAACGCTTGGAGGATGCGATCATTCACGGGTCGATCACACGCTTGCGTCCCGTGCTCATGACCGCGCTGGTCGCGTCGCTCGGCTTCGTGCCCATGGCCCTGGCCCGCGGCACGGGCTCGGAGGTGCAGCGGCCCCTCGCCACCGTCGTCATCGGCGGCCTGATCTCCAGCACGCTGCTCACGCTCATCGTGCTCCCGGCCCTCTACCGCATCTTCACCGGCACGAGCAAGGACGGCCTGCCTGGACCGAGGCCCGAGGTGTGGGAGAAGGATGAACCGACTCCCGCGCTTGCGGGCGGCGAAGCCGTCTCCACAGCGCACGCGAGTGATAGCAAGGTCCGTGCGGACCACAACGCTCCGACCCCCGGCCCGGCATCCGCGCCATCGCCCATGCCGCCTTCACCACCCACGCCGCCACCCACCACCCCGCCCTCGGCGGATATCAAGCCCGGTCCCACCTCCTGATCGCCGATCTCGCGGGCGTGTGCCCCGCGAGTGCCCGGCGGTCGAGTCCGTGTTCTCTTTTCAGAATGGAGCCTTTCGATGAACCAGTCCACTCCGCGTTCCAAGTCCTTGCTTGTCGGCCTCGCCGCCGGTGTCGGCCTGACCGCCCTCGCCGCCCTCATGATGGGCCAGGGTGCAAGCCAGCCGGTGAAGTCCGAGCCGCAGTACTTTGTCACGCCCGACGGCGAGGGCGCCCACCTGTGGGTGCGCGAGGGCACATCCATCCGCGTCGTCGCCCACGGCGAGTGCAAGGAGTGCGCGGCCAAGGGTCACAAGGACGATGGCCACAAGGAAGGCGACGGGCACGACCATGCCAAGCCCGCGCCCAAGAAGTAAGGGCCGACACACCCAGCGGTCGCATGCTGGCCCGTCCGGATCGCCTCCGCAGCGGCGGGCGCGGGGCAAGTCCCCGCGCTCGCTGCTGGTGTTCATCACCGTCATCTCCGCGCTGGCCTTGGTGACCGACTGGGCCGTCAGCGCGGGGATGCTGGGCGAGTTCCGCCGCTCCGGGCACCTCCATATTGATGTCTGGCTCGTTGTGGTGGCCCTCGGGCTGACCGCACTTTCGATCTACGGCTGGATGCTCTGGCGGCGGAGCCGGAGGCGCGCGAAGCCGCCACCGGACGGGGGGCCCGCCCGCTCGTCCGACCGGCCCGGCCCCCCGTCCGGCTCATCGGGACGACCGTCCGACTGAACCGGACGACCGTCCCACCCACCCGGACGGTCGGTCGAGCATGCCGGACGACCACCCCGCCGACCCGCACGGGCGTGCGACGTGCCCGGACGAACGTCCGGGCGAAGCGGACGGGTGTCCATGTGATTCGGACGGTCGCGGCGCCGCGCACCGCGAAGGAAAAGACCATGCCCACGACCCCTGCAACGACGCCCACACCCTTTGCCAAGCCCGGCGCGGCGACGACCACCATCGCCGTCAAGGAACTCGACTGCGCCGCCGAGGAGCAGGTGCTGCGCAAGGCCGTGGGCGGGATGGCGGGGGTTACCTCCGTCGAATGCAACGTGGTGACGCGGA
>CAZPPX010000023.1:56298-68689 GCA_964588585.1 uncultured Phycisphaeraceae bacterium | reverse complement strand
TCACGCCGTCACGCACGATCCCGCTGCCGCCGAGGGCGGTTGTTCAGGAGTCCCTCTCGTCACTCGCGACTTCTCAGCATTCTCCGCCGAAGTACACGGCGATGTAGTCGCTCAGGTCGTCGGGGTCGACGCGGCCATCCTGGTTCATATCCAGGCGGCTGTCGAAGAATCGGTCGCCCGGAATGATCGAGAAGTAGCCGGCGATGTAGTCGCTGAGGTCATCGGGGTCGTTGTTGCCGTCGAGGTTGAAGTCGATGACGCAATCGAGGACGCTACCGCCACTACCGGTCTCGCCGTTGGGGATGATGAAGTCGCCGGGCTCGAGGCCGGGAACGAAACTGCTGCGGCTGCGGGCGACATCGACCTTGCCTCGGGACAGGCGGCCCGACCAAGGCGAGTTGGGGACGGCGACCCAGCGGCCGCTGGCGGCTTCCTGCATGAACTCGTGCATGTCGGTGCCGTTGCCGATGAACAGGTGCCCGCGATCGTCGAGTTGCATGGACCGGATCGAAGTGACGCCGGGCAGAGTGAAGGTGCCGAGCAGTTCGAGGACGGGCGCGGCACCCGAGGGGCGGACGATCCGTACCGAGCCGTCGCCCATGTGGCCAAGGAAAATCTGGCCGGGAGTCGGCGCGGGGCAGACCGAGCCGTCGCCCTGGAGGTCGATGCCCGGGGGCAGGCGCAGGTTGGCGCGAACTGAGCCGTCGGCGATGGCGATGACCAGGCGGTCGTTCGCGGTCGAGAGAACGTGCATTTCATCGAGCACGTCGTCGTAGAAGATGCCGTTGGGCTGGCAGCCTTCAGGCAGCACGACGGTCTGCACGGCGGGCAGCAGCAGGCCGTTGTCGGTGACGATCTTCAGCACCGAGCCGTCGCCGCACCAGATCTTGCCGAAGCGGTCAACGACGAGTTTGCCCGGGCTTCCGAGAGGAATGAGTTGGCGCACGGCGTTGGAGGTACGATCGTGGTGGAACAGCCAGCCCTCGGTGCGCGAGGTGTTCCCCGTGAAGAAGCCGTGGGCCTGGTCGACGCCCAGAGCCACGTCGGTAATCGACTGGACGCCCGCGGGCACGACGGGTTGCTCGGTAGGAATTGGGAAGTTCGCGAGCGAGTTGGGGGTGACGTAGACGACGGTCGGGATGTTGCCGATGGTCACATGGGTCATGGCGACCTGCGGCCACAGGATGTACATGCTGTCGAAGAAGCGCCCGGGGCCGCGTTCGGTGAGGTGATAGACCGTTCGCGTCTTCACGCCTTCGGAGGTGTTGAACTGGGCGGTGACCGGGGCGAGCGTGAACTTCTCGGTGCGGAAGGGCGATTGGTTGTTGAGGCGACCGAAGACGTCGCCTTCGTCGGCGGCGGGGTCGCGGACATAGATGGTGTTGCCGTTCTGCACGGCGGAGAGCGTCATGCAGTGGCCGCCGTCGCGCGACCAGCGTCCGTTGCCATCCTGCGTGTAGCGCCCGTAGCAGACGGCGACCAGGCCGCCGTTGAGCATGGCCAGCGACATGGTGAAGGGCGAAGGCCCGAGGCCCGAAGGGGAGATGCCGATGCGGGTACGGGTAAACGAGTTGAGCGTGCGCTCGAAGATGTATTGGGTGAGGCCGTTCTGGCCGCCGGTGCTGTTGGTGCCGCCGGGGGTCGAGGTGGACATCATGACGCCCAGATCACTGATGAGATCGGTGGCCGGGGCGTAGTTGGCGGGGAGTTGCCAGTTGCGGTTGCCGAAGTAGGGGTTGGTGGAGAAGAGCACGCCGTGGTTCCCGGCGTAGGCGAAGAGGTTGATCATGGAGGTGGGCACGCAGTGGACGCTGCCATCGGCCAGCAGGCCTGCGCGGCGCTGGTCGAAATCGGGGATGCCCAGGCGGTAGACGTTTTGTGCAAGGGCTGCGCCGGCGGAGCCGAGCAGGGCAGCGATGGCCAGCGTGGCGGAGGTTCGTGAGAGGGGGGTGGAGGTGGGGTAGCGCATGTGCGGTCTCCTGGGCTGGATAAGAGAAGGAGCGTGAGGGCAGGCGGACCGGCTAAAGAAGGCTGGATCGGGGCGACCGGGGAGGCGAGAAAGGGCGACTGAGGGGCAAGTGGCACACCACCGGTTGTGGTCCGGACCGTCTTCGCGCGGTCTTCACAGATTCGGTACCACCGCTTGGGGGCCTGAAAATCGGGCCGGTGCGCGTGAGGTACGCTGAAGCCGACAAGTGAGTACTCAGCGCGGGCCTTGCGGAACACACCTTTCAAGGAGCGACGCATGACCACGACGACGACAACGACTTCGATGACGACGACCGTGAGCCAGGAGGGTCGGGGGGGCCGGATCGACGGAATCGTTGAGATCGGCGGGGCGCGCGGGCCGGAGGCCACGGCACTGTGGGCGCGGTTGCGGGAGTTTCAGTTTGATCTCGCCCAGCCCGCTTTCGGCTTCGCGGCTCGGCTGGCGAAGGAGCAGGGTTGGACGAATGCGTTTGCGGCGAGGGCGATCGAGGAGTATCGCCGGTTTGTGTACCTGGCGATGACAGCGGGCCACCCGGTGACGCCCTCGCCAGTGGTCGACGAAGTGTGGCATCTGCACCTGACGTATACGCGGTCGTACTGGGATCGGATGTGCGGGCAGGTGCTGGGGAAGCCATTGCACCATGATCCGACGCAAGGCGGGGCGGCGGAGGATGCGAAGTTTGTGGATTGGTACGGGCGGACGAAGGTGGCGTATGCGAAGGCGTTTGGGGTGATGCCCCCGGGGGATATCTGGCCAGCGCGGCATGATCAGAAGCCGGTGGCGAAGGGTGCAGATCATGGGCCGACGAGCGAGGTGACGGCGCGGCGAGTGCCGTCGAGCGTGTGGCGGCGAATCCTGCCCTCGGCGGTCGCGACGGCGCTGGTGGTGGTGACGGGGGTGGTGCTGGCGGGGTGCGCTTCTACCTGGCAAGGGAACTCGGGCCCGGCAGTGCTGCTGATCTTCGGCGCGGTGGCGGTGGTTTCGGTGCTGGCGCTGGTGGGTGGGTGGATGTGGTCGCAGCGGGGGGAGCGCGAGGTGCAAACGAGCGGAAAGCGATCAAGGGAACCCAACCGCGCGACGAGCGATGGGGGCTCAACGGGTTGCGGCGCGGGCGGATTCTGGTTCCTGGGCGGGATGGGCTCGGGTGGTGGAGGTGGGGGGGCAGGATCGGGAATGACCCACGGGCATCCGCACGGAACAGGGCACGAATCGCCCAGCGTGGGTGGCGGATCGAGCAGCAGCGGTGGCGCTTCGGATTCCACGGGCAGCGCTAGCGACGGCAGCGGGAGCAGCAGTGGCGGCGGCTCGGATTCGGGCGGTGGTGCCAGTTCAGGCTGTGGCGGGGGTGGCTGTGGCGGTGGGGGGGATTGAGGTCGGCGGGGGCGAGGGGGATAGGGGACGAGGCTGGCGGAAATCTGGTGAGATTGTGGCCCGGGTGGGTGCCGGGCGTCGCATGAACCCGCAGCCGGGTGCAATGCTCGGCTGCGGTGGCGACATGTGACCCCACGTCTCTGGCGCCAGGCTTCAACGAGGCCGGAGGCAGGGGATAGGGAAGACCGTTGTCGGCTGCCTGAATCTGACATGCGCCTGAGGAGGCGAGTCTGTTTGTACGCCCACTCCCCCCACGCACAAGCCCACTCGATCAGAAAGAAGGACACCATGACGAGCCACGCCACGCCACGCACTCGCCGCGCGATTCACCTCCTGCTGTCGGTCGCGGGCGTCACGGCCTGCGTCTCGGCGACGGCGCGGGCCGATCTGAAGAACTACATCAGCCCGGTGAACTCGTCGTGGCAGGCGAACCTGGCGTGGAGCCCGACGGGCGCGCCCACGACGTTTGACCACCTGGTGTTCGATCGGGCGGTGGCGAGTTTCATCACGTTCGACACGGCGAGCAACGTGTCGAGTTTTCACACCTATCGGCGGAACACGGTGAACGTGGATGTGCCGGGGCTTCATGTCGTCAGCGACGGCATGATCATCGGCAATACGACCAACGACGCGACGCTCAACCTGCGGAATGGCACGCTCGCGGTGAACGCGACGAGCACGCTGGGCAGCGTCAGCGGCGGGCACGGCATCCTGCGGCTGGAAGAGCCCGATGTCGAGTTCTCTGTTAACGGCACAAGCAGTCTGTTCACCGTGGGCCGGGGCGGAGCGGGCGACGTGTTTGTGGCTTCGGGCAGCGTGCTGCGCTGCGACGGGCCGGTGATCATCGGCGACCTGAGCACGTCGTCAGCGGCTATCCATATCAACGGCGTCAGCCCGAACATTCCCTCTCGATTCTCGAAACTCGAAACCACCACGCCCAGCGGAAACGTCACCATCGGCGATGCGGGCAGGGGCTTCCTCAACGTCAGCAACCTGGGGCGCCTGGATATCGACGGGAACGTCGGCATGGGCCTGCAACCCGGGAGCCTCGGAAGGATCAACTTCGCGGGTCAGAGCACGCCCTCGGAGATCGCCGGCAACCTGAGTATGGCCAGCAGGCCGGGTGCGGCCGCGGCGGGCGAAGCGATCATCTCGGTCACCGCGGGAACGCTCCGGGTGCTGGGCAGCACCATCATGGGTGACTCGAATGGCGGGGACGCCACGATCTCGATCAACGGCGGGATTTTCATCGCGGCCGGTGGGCTGGGCATGGTGACGAATCACGCGACGCTCAACCTGCTCAATGGCGCGCTGCGGATCGGCGGTGTGTTCACGCCCAACTTTGCTGACCTGACGCTCAACGCGGCGTCGCCAGCGGGCTCGTTCCACATGCAGTTCTCGAGCGGCAGCACCCAGATGCTCGGGACGCTGCAATGCGGCGCCACCAGTGGGGGCGTGCTCTCGGCCCTCTCGGATACCAACGTGGTGCTGCTGGGCACGGGCGGGCCGCACCGCCTTGGCCAAGGGGCGACGGGCGAGGGCAGCATCTTCGTCAGCAATGCCGGGCTCATCGACCTTCGCGGCGTGCTCGATGCCGGGGTGAGCGGCACATCGCTCATTGATGTGGATTTCGGGGGCGAACTGCGCGTGGGCACGCTCAACATGGCGGTGAATGCCGGGAGTGCGTCAACGCTGACCATCGACAATGGCGGCCGGGTGGGTGTGGGTACCGGCGGCGTGTTCATCGGCGGGTCGGCGGCGGGTGCCGGTGGGTCGGCGTCGGCCACGCTGACGGATGACTCGACGCTTGCCTCGGGGGGCGACATGGTGTTGCGGGTCGGGCAGACGCTGAGTGTGACCTCCTCGACCGTGACGGCTGTTGACGACATCACGGTGTCCGGCGCGATGGTTTCGCCCAACTCCATCATCGAGGCCGATCTGTTCCAGGTTGTCGCGCCCGGCACATTCACAGGCCACGGGCACATCAACGCACGAATCAGTGGCAACGGACCGTACACCCTCACCGGGGCGCTCTTCATGGGCGATGCCGATTCGACGGCGGGCGTGGCAACGACGTCCTCCTTCGCTGTGGGTTCGCACAACCTCCGGTTTCGCGATGCGAACATCGCCACGGCTGGACCGATCACGCTGGGTGGCGGCACGCTGGGATCAACCCACGAAGCGCGATCCACCAACCTTTCCGGGAATGGGTCTGTTTTGTGTGACTACAACCCGGGCGCGGGGGTGATCAACGCGACGGGTGTCGGGTTGACCTTCTTTGCCCTGCTGACCAATCCCAACCTGACCACTATCGGCGGAACACGGATCACGTTCGCCGGGACCGGTGGCTTTACCGGCGCGGGAACGATCGCGGCACCGGTGACCGCCGAGAGTGGTTCACTCATCAGCGCCACCGGCGGGCTTACGCTGGGCTCGAACGCGAGCACCACGGGCGCGGTGCTCAATGGCGATATCGAACTGGTCGGCGGCAACCTGACGGCCCTGGATTCCAACGGCGCGTCGATCGGAGGCAATGTGGCGCTGACGAGCCGTGCGCTGGTTTGCGTCAACGGCTTGTCGATCCAGTCCGCGGGTGTCGTAACGGGGCCGGGTACGCTGAGCACCCTGAGTGCCCAGGTGCAGTCGGCGGGACGAATCCGCTGCGAAACGCGGCTCGGGGCCAACAACACGGCCATCAATCAGCCGTATGCACAAGCCGCCGGCGGGCGGCTGGAGGTTCGGTTCCTGGACTCGGACACGACCACGCGGCTGGCGTGTGGGGCGTCGGCGGCGCTCAACGGCACGCTCATTGTCAATAGCGACGTGCCGCTGGATGCGAATCGGCGGTACACGGTGCTGACGTGCGCGAGTCGCACTGGCACCTTTGCCAATGTGCAGTTTCCGGCGGTGCCGCAGGGCGGCTTCCGTGTCGAGTACTTCAACAACCGGGTTGATGTCGTGTTCTGCCTCAGCGATTTCAATGGCGATGGCTCGCTCGACCCGGATGACCTGTCGGACTACATCGCCTGCTACTTCAGCACGCCGCCCTGTGCCCAGGCGGACATGAATGGGGACCAGAGCATCGACCCGGATGATCTGTCCGACTACATCGCGGCATTCTTTACGGGCTGCCCGTAACCGATCGCGCTCCAATCGCACCTCACCAGCAGGCCCTCGGCGGAGATCGTCGAGGGCCTTTTCCATGGTGAGGTAAAGAGTGGGGAAAGGCTTAGCGGACCGGGAAAAGGTACCCCGAATACGTCAGGATGCCGACGGTGCGGGCTGGGCAGACCGGGCGGCTGGCCCCCCGGCTTTCCCTCCCGCCACGCTCGGCGCGGGCGGCGTCGGCTGAGGCGCGGACGTCGGTCCACACCACGATCTTCAATCGACTGAGCGCGCGATAACCGATATCCTGTTCACGCAAGGACGGGGCATCCCCACCCCCCCAACATTGGCTCGGCAGACTCGCTTCGGCAGGTTCTGCGCGGTCCACGGGATGCCGGCACAACAGCAAGGAAGACCAGCGGTGACGCGCGAACACAAACTGGCTTTGATCATCGGTTTCTCCGTCTTCCTGGTCGTCGGCGTGCTCGTCGGCGACTATTTCTCCAAGGCCCGCATGGCCAAGGTGGACCCGGGACTTGCTCAGGGCGGGTTCAACCTGCCTGCGGAGCCTGTGCCCACGCCGGTGGATCCGATGGAGCGGCCGCTGGCCGAGGGGGGTCGGACGACGCATGTGCAACCGGTGGTGCCGCCGGTGCGGCCAACGATCATCGAAACAGGGATGACGCCCACTCCCCCGGGTGCTGACGACATCATCATGGGCGGCCAGCGTGGGCTGGTGAGCGACGAGACGCTTCCGGGTGACGAGACGGTCAGGCCGGGGAATCCGAATGCGCTGCCCGATGAGATTTACACCGTAAAGGCAGGCGACAGCCTGTACAAGATCGCGTTGCGGGTGCTGGGCGACCCGAAACTGGCTGGCCAACTGGCCGAGTACAACCGGGCCACGCTCAAGGGTGGCGACATGATCCGCGAGGGGATGAAGATCAACATCCCGCGCGGGGGCGAGTGGGGCATTCGCGAGGCGGCGACGCCATTGGGTCCGACGCCCAAGCCGGGCGTGAAGCCCAAGCCCGCGACGTCGAAGGACATTGCCAAGGACTTGCCACGCACATCGCCCTTGCCGCGTGAGAGCAAGCCCCAGTCAAACACCGCCAAGATTATCAAAGCGGCGACGCCGACCTATGTCGTCAAGGAAAAGGACACGCTGGGTCACATCGCCTCGGCAACCCTGGGGTCTGCGGGCCGCTGGCGGGAGATCGCTGACCTGAACGATGTTTCGCCGTCTGATCTCAAGGTTGGCATGGTGCTGAAGTTGCCCGCCAAGTAACCCGTTCGTCGAACACGCGGGAAGAGAACGGTCATGCTCGCCAAACTCTGCGTGCTCATCGTGTCGCTGGGCATCTCTGCCGGTGTGCTCCTGCACCTGCGGCAGGCGCGACTGCAGGCGGTGCACGAACTGGCCAAGGCGCAGTTGCGCATGAACGCGCGGGATCGCGACCTGTTCCGCATCCGGGCGGAGATCGCCGAGCGCATCACGCCCGAGCGGGTGGAGCAGATGGCCCAGCAGTTCGGCCCGCTGACGCCGCTGGGGGTCGATGCACCCGAGATGTTGCCGATTGGCCCCGACGAGCCCGCGCGCTCGCCAGTCAAGCCTGGCACTCGGCCCGCCAAGCCCACCACGCGCAATGCGGTGGCGGGCGTAGGCCCGGGTGCGCCCATTCACGATCAGGACCACTGATGCCCACCCTCGCGGCTCATCCTGCCCGCCCCCTCAGCACGCCCGCTCCCGTCGGTCGCACCGCGATCGGTCTGTTCGTCGTCCTGGCGCTGGGCTTTCTGGTGATGCTGGGTCGCGTGGTGCAGTTGCAGGTCGCGCCGACCCCGGAACTGGCTGCCCATATGGGCGAGCGGCAGAGCGAGGTGTCTGAGCCGGCCCGCCGGGGCGACATCATTGATCGCCGGGGGCGTGTGCTGGCGCTCACGCACTTCGGTGCGAGGTGCTTTGCCGACCCTGCGCGGCTGCGGCTGCCCATCGACGCTGACGTCATTAGCCTCGCCCAGGCCCTGGGCCTGAAGCCCGAAGAGGTTGGGCAACGTCTCGCAGCGGCCCTGGATGAAAACCAGCGCCGCGCGGAAGCCAAGGCTGCGGGCGATGCCGACGCGCGCCCCGAGATTCGTTACGTTGCCCTGGGGGGCGTGCTCGAAGACTGGCGTGTCGATTCGCTGCGACGGCTCGCCATCCCGGGCATCCACCTCGAAACCCGCTCGGTTCGCGACGTGGTCGCCGATGATCTTGTGTCATCCCTGCTCGGCAAAGTCGGTTTCGAGAACAGCGGGCTGATGGGCGCCGAGAAACTCCTTGACCAACGCCTCGAACCCGTTGACGGCAGCCTCCGCTATGTGCGCGATGCTCGCGGCCGGGCCCTGTGGGTCGAGCCGGGTGGCTACCAGCCCCCGCAGCGTGGCGAAGACGTCCGCATGTCGGTCGATCTGCAGTTGCAGCGCATCGCGATCGAGGAACTGACCCGAGGCGTCGAGGAAGCCGACGCGCAGGGCGGGCGGTGCGTGATTCTCGATCCTGATTCAGGCGAAATCCTTGCGATGGCGGACATCATCCGCCCGGTGGCCGAAGCGGTCGTGTACGACTTCACGCGCGTTATTCCCAAAGACAACAGCCTCCACGGCACCCGCTACGTCACCATCAGTTACGCGCCGGCCGCGCTCCGCTATCCCGAACTGGCCCGCAATCGGTGCGTGGAGGACGTGTACGAGCCCGGCTCGACGTTCAAGCCCTTCATGTGGGCCGCCGTCACCGAACTCGGGCTGGCGTTGCCGTCGGAGGTGTTCGACACCTTCGGGGGCAGGTGGTCCACGCCTTATGGCCGGGCGATTTCCGATGTCGTCAAGAAAGACATGCAATCGTGGTCGGAGGTTCTTGTCAACTCGTCGAACATCGGCATGATCCTGGGCACGATGCGCCTGACGCCCAAGCAGATGCGCGATGCCGTGATAAAGTTCGGCTTCGGCCGCCGCACCGGGCTCGGCTTGCCCGGCGAGGCGACCGGCCTGGTCACGTCCTTGAAGGATTGGAGCAAGTACACCCATACGTCGGTCGCGACGGGGTATGAAGTGGCCATTACGCCGGTGCAGATGGTCCGGGCGTTCAGCGCTTTTGCCCGCACCGGCGATCGGGCGGGCACGCTGCCGCCGATTCGCATTACCGCAGCCGACCCAGAGATCACGGGCGTGGAAGTCACCAAGCGCGTTCTGCCAGCCCCGGTTGCCCAGCGCGTTCGCCAGACCCTCCGCGGCGTCACCGCGAACCTTGATCGCAAACTGGCCGCGAAGAACCCACCTGAAATCGGCTGGAAGTACGAACTGTTCGGCAAGTCCGGCACGGCGGAAATCCCGCTCTCAAAGCCCCCGCCGGGAAAGAAACGCCCGAAGGGCTCTGACGGGTACTTCAGCGGCCAATACAACACCAGTTTTGTCGCTGGCGGGCCGGTCGATAATCCCCGGCTTATCTGCCTGGTCGTGATTGACGATCCGGGCCCCCAACTGGTGCGGGAGCGCCGGCACTACGGCGCGTCCACCGCCGGCCCGGTCGTGCGGCGCATCATGGAACGCGCGCTGTCGTACCTGGGCGTCCCGGCCTCGCCGCCCCCGCCACCGGATGCCCCCGTGCACCATGCGGATTGACTACCACCTGCAAGCGGGAAGAAATGACGAGCGAAGGAGACGAACGCGTGAACAACCGGCGAGACGTTCTACGCCACCGCTTCAGTGTATTCGCATACGCGTGAACTAGCCCTTCGGTGTGGTACCCCTCAGCCCGCCTTCTTCAACTCAAACTTCAGTGCCGGTCGTGACGCATCTTTGAACGAGACGACGATGCGGAGTGTGTTGGCATCGGGGCAGTGGTATTCGCACGCCGCGAGGCCGCCGGGGCCGCCTTCGTTTGTGAACACGACGCGCGAGGCTTCGATGACCGAGGCCCGCATGGCGGCTACGCCTTCGCACTCGCCCTTCCAGGGCTCGAAGGTCTCGCCGAAGTGGCGGAGGCGGAGCGTCGGCACGCCGTCGGCGTGGGTGATGGCGAGCAGTTCAAACATGGTGGTGGCCTTGGTGTCCTTCATCCAGCGGAACATGCCGACGATGGAGCCGCCCGCGGGGGCCGACCAGGTTTCCTCGACGCGGTCGGTGCCCATAGTGCCGGTCCAGGTGCCGCGGAGGAAGGCGAGGGCTTCAAGGGTGGCCTTGACGCCTGGGGATTTCGCGGGCTCGGCCTTGGCAGGTGCAGATTCACCCGCTGGCGCGATTGGCTTGGGAGCGGCGGCCGGCTGAGAAGTGCCCGCGAGGGCGAGTGCGGCGGCAGCCGTGAGAGCGAAAGCGAGCGACGCGTGCATGGTGATACTCCATCCGGCGTACGAGCGGTCCGGTACGGAAAGTATACTAGATTTGACTGAGGAGTGCAACCTCGGGATTGGGGTTGCGTTCAGCTCCTGGTTTGTCTTGGAAAGGGGAGGGATAAAACCGGTCAGATCACGATCCCGCGCCCGCGAACGCCGTCAGGGCCGTCTCCACCGATTCATAGATCGGAAACACGCTATCCAGCCGCGCGCGTTGGATCAGGTCGAGGATCGGCTTGGGGGGCGAGGCGATCACTACGCGGCTGCCCGACCGCTTCAGCGCGCCCTGCAGCGCCACCAGCGAGCCCATCGCCAAGCTGGCCATGAACGTGAGGCCGTGGCAATCGATCACCACCAGGCTCGGACGCTGCGCCGCGAGGATGGCCGTGGCTCGTTCCAGGTCTGGCATCCCGGCAAACCCGGCCTCGCCGGCCAGTTTCAGCACGATTGTTCCTTCAGCGGCATCGATCGAATCGGGCGTGACGATCTGGGCGGTGAACATGATGCCCGAACCGTACGCGAAGCCTGCGTAAACCCGGGCGTTCGCGTGTGCAGATTGCGCAAAGATAACGCTACGGTGGGCACGGCTTTGTGCCGGGTTCCGCAGTCGGCCCCATCGTGATGGCGTTCTTGCCGGCCCGCTTGGATTCCAGCGCCAGTTGGTCGGCGCGTTCGAGCAGTTCGGCGGCGCTGCGGCCGTCCCAGGGGTAGGTGGCGATGCCCGCCGACACCGTGAGCGTGCCCGGGGCGCAGCCGCCGAGTTTGGGGAAGCGGTGCTCGCGGATCTGGTGCTGGAAGCGCTGGGCGATGCGGTGCGGGTCATCGGGCGGGCGGCTGCCCGGGTCGCGCGGGCCGGTGGGTTCATAGAAGACCACGGCGAACTCGTCGCCGCCGATGCGGCAGACTCGATCGGAAGGCCGGATCACCGAGCGCAGCAGACGCACGGTTTCACGCAGAATGTCGTCGCCGGCGGGGTGCCCCCAGCGGTCGTTGTACGACTTGAAGTCGTCGAGGTCGAACACCATGAGCGTGAGCGCGTGCCGATCGCGCTTGGCCTGCA
This sequence comes from uncultured Phycisphaeraceae bacterium, assembly GCA_964588585.1. Classification (GTDB taxonomy): domain Bacteria; phylum Planctomycetota; class Phycisphaerae; order Phycisphaerales; family UBA1924; genus JAEUIX01. The sequence goes on along the minus strand of CAZPPX010000023.1, from coordinate 56,793 downwards.
CGATGGCCGCGTTCATGAAGCGGTCGAAGTAGCGGCGGTTGAACGCGCCGGTCAGGTCGTCAACCATCGCGGCGTGCTGCAGCGCCTGCTGCTGATGTTGCAGCGCCAGCCAGGGCGAAAGCCACCGCCCGTGCGGCTCGAGTGCGTCGGCGGTCGCGACAGCCGATTGCAAAAAGCCCCACAGGTGCCCGCCATGCTGCACGGGCACGCGGCGCGTGCCGGGTGGTGCCCCGGAAGTGGCGGCAGATGTGGTAGAAACGGCCGCGCCATCGCCCGCATCAGGCGCGGGTACGAACAAAACGTCCGACAATCCCAGACGCTCACGGATGATCGTGATAGCGGGCAGAATCAAGTCGCGCCCGGCGAGCAGCGACTGTACGAGCGAGGAATCCAGCATGTACGAGACGAGCGGTGCGTTTGAGTATGCCTTACCACCCTCCCCCGCTCCCAGTTGGTGGGGCGGGGGAGGTGCCGAGCGCAGCGAGGCGGAGGGGG
>CAZPPX010000023.1:0-56288 GCA_964588585.1 uncultured Phycisphaeraceae bacterium | reverse complement strand
CCTGCTTTCCGGTCGGGGGGGGTGTGTTTTTTGTTGAATCCCCCCCGCCCCGCGCCCCGGGTGGGGGGGGGGGGGGGGGGGCCGCGCCCCGCCCGCCGGAGGGGGGGGGCGTACGGACCGAAGCGACGGGGCGCGCCGTCGCCTCGCTCAGGCTCGGGGCATCCGCTCTCGCCGCAGACGCTTCCTCATCCAACCACCCGCTCCGCCGCAACGCCACCCGCGCCAGCGCATCGTGAAAATCATCCGGCGAAGCGATCGGCGGCAGTGTGCCATCGAAGCCTGCCGGCGCGTCGGGCGGCTCGGCACCCGAGCTGGGCAGTTCGTGTGCCGGGTCGCGGGCCAGAAAAATCGCCGCATCCCCTCGCAGCAGCCGCGCGGCTTCCGCAAACGCGTTGGGGTCGTCGGGCAGCGCCTCGGCCGCGAAGATCACCGCCTCGCGCGGCGAAAGCGATTCGGACCCGTTCGCGTCCGTTACCGGTGCCTGCGCCAGTTCCCCGATGGCCTCCAAAGGCGTGCGACACCGCGCCAGTTCGATCTGCGCATCACGCCGAAGCGACGCATCGAGCCCCGTCCGCCCCACCAGAATGGCGCGCACCACCGGCTCGGGCGGGACATCCCCGCGCGGGTCATGGCTCCCGGGTTGCGCGGCTGACGAACTCATGGGCGGCCGATCGAGGGTGGAGACGGGGGAATGGGCGGGTGTGTCGGCGAGTCGGAAACGTCACCTTCGCCGAGCAGCATGGCCAACTCGTCGGCGGTCAGCAGCGGGGCCGTCGGCGCAACGGGCGGCAACGGGCCACCAGCACTCGAAAGCGAGGGTGGCCTTTCGATCCGAGACGGCACGACGACCACGGGCTTGGGCTCGGGCTCGCCCGGCTCTGAAGGTGTGAGCCGAAGCCGAGGGGCTTCGCTCATTGAACCCCCCTTGGTACGTTCCTCGTGGCGGGTTTGATCGCTGCTCTGTCGCCCGTTGGGCGGGCCGCCGACGCTTGACGACGCGACGTCGGCTGGTGCTTCCCATCGGGCGAGGTCCTCCGGCGTAACGGCCCGGAAAGCCGGGGACGACGAATCGTCGTACCACCAGCAGGCCGATCGGGGGGCGTAGCGGCGGACGGTGCGCACGAACGCCACGGGTTCGCGCAATGAGGCAGGGTTTACCAGCAGAATTAGAACGGCTCGGGGTCGCCGTGCATCGGTTGCTGCCGCCAGGCAGACCCGTGCGAGCGCGCTGTACGCGTTGTCCACGAATCGCAGTTCGGCTCCGTGTCGGCGCAAACTCTCGACGAGGGCGACCGGTGCGGCCTGTGCGGGTGGATGCCACAGAACGCATACCGAATCCGCGGTAGGTGAACCTGCGGGGGTCGGCGTTTCAGAGGAACTGGGCGAGGTAGGTGAACCTGCCCGGTCAGGATGCGGTGGCGTCGCGGCCATGGGCTTCACCCAGAGTTTACCACATGGCTGCGGATCGACCGCGAAAACCTAGACGGGGGCTTCCATTTAGAGTAGGGGGATATCGAACTCAGGTTGCCCAAAGTGCCGTCGCGATGGTACAGGCACCATCGGCTGGTCCCAGCGCCGCCAGGGCCTGGCGCTGGGCGTGAAGCCGTTGGGGTTCCCGAAGGAGGGCGAGCAAGATCGGCCCCGGGCCTGAGTCGCCGAGGTTGGTTGCCGGGTCGATTCGATCGACGGCCAGCGTCGCCGCGTCGGCCTCCGCGAGTGGCTGCGCGTTGAGTCGCTGGTGCTGGTCGCGGTGCCAGGGGTATGGGAGGAAAAGCGTGGGCACAGCGGCGGCCCATGCTTCGGCCACACTCCCCGCGCCGGCGCGGGCGATGGCGAGGTCAGCCGCGCGCCACCAAGGACCGATCGGGTGGGCGAAGCGCTCGATAATCGCGGGCACGCCCGCGCGGGCATACGCGGCGGTGAGCGCGGAGTTGTCGGTTTCGCCGGTCTGATGCAGCACCTGCCACGGGCGGAGCGCGTCGGGGTGGGCATCAGCAAAGGCGATGAGGAAGCGGTTGATGGAACCCGCACCCTGGCTGCCGCCGGTGATCATGAGGGTTGGGCGGTCGGGGTGGAGGCCGAGGGACGCGCGGGCTTGCTGAGGCGTTCGGGGGTCGAGGGCGGCGGAGCGGACAATGGGGGCGATGCGTGTCCACGCGCGCGCGTATGGCGCGGCCACGGGGAAGGTGGTGAACGCGCGATCCGCGCGGGTGGCGATCCACCGATTGGCCTTGCCCGGGGCGGCGTCGAGATTCACGAGTGTCACCGGACATCGCTCGGCCCGCGCGGCCTGGGCGATCGGGGCCGCGACAAAGCCGCCCATGGCGATGACGTGAACGTTTGATTGACCCGCGCGCGAGCCGGCCTGCTTGATGACTTGGCGGCCGTGGCGCACGGCGGGGCCCCAGTTCCAAAGGAAGCGGGCCAGAGCCTTGGGACGCAGGCCGACCGGCTTGGCGGGCGAGGGTTCGAAGATCGCGCCCTCGCATTCAAGGATGGTGCGATCGATGGCGCGGTCGGAGCAGATGAAGCGGCACTCGATGGATTGGCTTTGGGCTGATGCGCGCGCCTGCAGTTGTTCAGCGATGGCGAGGCCTGGGTAGAGGTGGCCGCCGGTGCCGCCGCCGGCGAAGAGGTAGATGCGGGAAGGGTTGGATGGGGTTGGCGGGGTCATAGGCGGCGATGCATGTGATGGAGCGTCACGGAACCCCTCTCCGCCTCGCTCCGCTCGGCTCCTCCCCCGCGCCCCCATTGGGAGCGGGGGAGGGTGGTGGGGGCTGCACTCGGATCGGCTATTGTCCTCGCTCGCCCGTACTTCGGAGATGCTCACGATGAAACTCGCCAAGTCCACAACTCCCTTAGTCGCGATAATGGCGCTGGGCCTCTCGACCGCGGCGAGCGCGCAATCCGGCGCGTCAGCCAGCAATTCGGCGGCGCCACCGGCTGCCGTTCCCGCCGCGGCCTCGAATCCAGAGCCGAAGTTCCCGGTATGGCAGATTTCACTCACGCCCCGCGGGCAGGTGGATTTTCAGGGTGACTTGAAGGACGGCCCGGGCTCGGTGAAGGTGTACCGAGGCGGTGCGGCGCTGGAGATCGGGGCCGCGCTCTCGCCACAGTGGAGCGTGGGTGTGGGACTGGATGCCGAGTTTTCGTCGTACGACTTCAAGAACGCCACCACGCTAATTGCGGGCACGGCTGACCCTTTTGACGATGTGGCCATCATCCGCCTGACGCCCACGGTTGGCTACAGGATTGACAACCGCTGGTCGGTGACCGGCGGCGCGTTTCTTGAGTTTGCCGGCGAGGGGGACGCGGATATCGGCGAGACGTTCACCGGCGGCGGGTTTGCGGCCGTTCGGCACGCGTGCAGCGAGACCTTCGCCATCTCGCTGGGCATCGCGGCCAAGTCGCAACTTGAGGATGATGTGCTGGTGATCCCGCTCGTCGGGATCGAATGGCAGATCACGCCCGACGTGCGCTTCGCGACCCGCGCCCTGGGCGGGGAACTGGCGATGCGGCTCAACGACCAGTGGTCGATCGCGTTCGAAGCCCGCTACGACCTGCGCGTCTTCCGCCTGGGCGACGACAATGTCTTGCCCGAGGGTGTCGTGCGGGATCGGCGGATTCCCATCGGCGCGGTGGTGCGGTGGAAGCCGTGCGAGCGCGTTCGGATCGAACTGCGCGGCGGTGCGACCGTGTGGCAGGAGTTTCAGATCGACGACCGCAACGGTGTGGAGCAGTCGGAGATCGAAACGAAGCCGACGCCGTATGTGGGGTTGGCGGTGGAGTTTCGGTTTTGATGATGATGTGCTTGCCAGTGGACGCCGAGGCTGAGGAGTCTTCGACGAAGCCTCGGGTGAGCGGGCCAACCAAACATGGAAGCGAGAGATCCGAAACCCGGACCTTCGCCAAGCCTCAGGTCGCGGCGTCCGGGATGGACATCGTTTGAAGTATCGGGTTGCGGGGCGGTGATCGAAAGTCCTACCTTCGCGGGTATGTCGAAGGTGATGCTTCAAAACCGGACGGTTGCGGCGCGGGCGGAGGTTTCTGGACCGGGGCTCTTTTGCGCGCAGCGGTGCAAGGTGGTGATCAACCCGGCCTGTGCGGGTGAGGGCGTGCGGTTTGTGCGTGTGGATGGTGCGTGCGCGGGCAGCCCGGCCATTCCGGCCTTAGCGGCCAACGTTCGTGCCCGCCCGCGGCAAACCGTGCTGGCGCTTCCGGGCCAAAGTGGGGGTGGCGGGCCGTCGGTGCAGACCGTGGAGCACATCCTCTCGGCACTCGTGGGCACGGGGTGTACCGATGCGCTGATTGAGGTTGACGGGCCGGAGATTCCGCTGGCCGATGGGTCGAGTGCCGCGTTTGTCGCGGCGATTTTGGGGGCGGGCGTCGTATCAAGTGTGGGGGGCGAGGGGGCACTGAACGCATCGCCGCTCGTGCCCATCGAGGTGACGACGCCGATCGAGGTGGTGGAGGGTGAGGCCCGGATCGTGGCGCTTCCGGCGAGCGGGCCGTTCCTGGACGTGACGTATGACCTGGACTATGGGCCCGGGGCACCGATGACGCCGCAGTCGGGGTACTACCGGCATGATTACTCGGCACCCGACGCCCAGGCGTATGCGCGGGATATCGCGCCAGCCCGGACCTTTGCGACCAAGGCCGAGGCGGAGCAGTTGCGGGCGGCGGGCTTGTTCGGGCACTTGGCGCCGGGGGATGTGGTGGTCCTGGGGCCGGAAGGACCGATCGGGACGGAATTGCGGTTTCGCAACGAGCCGGCGCGGCACAAAGTGCTGGATGTGATCGGCGACCTGGCACTGGCGGGTCGGCCGATCTTCGCGCGGATCAACGCCGCGAGGTCGGGGCATGCGCTGAATCACCGGATGGCGCAGATTCTGGCGAGTCTCTAGATTGGTCGGGATATTTGCCAGCGGCGGGGCGTTGCTCTATCCTCCCGCCCTGTCAGAGACGAGCCGCCGGACCGCCAGAACGACGACTGGGGCCGGGTGGCGCGAGCAGGTTGGTTTTTCTTTCACGCGTGGACCACATCCTTCCCCCGATCCTGTTGTACGGCGCGTGCGCATTGGGAGCGGTGGGTGTCATGCTGGCCTTGCCGACCAAGCGGGCCAACCCCTTCCTTATTGGTGGGCTGGTGGCGGCGGCGGCGTTGGGGGCATTGCTCATCGGATTGGCCATAGCGGCACCTGGGCAAATCCCCAATCTGCACTTCTACCTATTCTCAGGGTTAGCCCTGTTCGGCGCGATCAAGGTCATCAGCCACCCCCGGCCGGTGTACTCGGCCCTGTTTTTCATTCTGACCATTCTCGCCAGTTGCGGGCTCTATCTGATCCTGTCGGCGGAGTTCATGGCGTTTGCCCTGATCATCGTGTATGCCGGGGCGATTCTGATTACCTACTTGTTCGTGATCATGCTGGCAACCGAAGCGCCGAGCAACGACGCGGTGGATGCGCTGGCGGAGTACGACCGGTTCAGCCGCGAGCCGGTGACGGCCACGCTGGCGGGGTTTGCGCTGTTGGCAGCCCTCACGACCGTACTGGCTGATGGGGCGGGCCGTCTGAAGGCCGATCCGGCACTGGCGTTTCCGCGCGAGGCGATGCTGGCGGTGATGCCTTCAAAGGTGCAGAAAGCGCTGGAGACGGCGACACTGACCGCGCCCGATCCGGTGGAAGGTGACCCTGATCGTGTGAAGTGGGTACCGCTGCTGAATGAGGGCGAGAAACTCTCGCAGAAGGACGGGCGGCCCTCGATCTTTGCCCGCGCGGATGGGACCGGGTATCTGACCGTTGAGAATGCGAAGGGCGAGCGGCGCGACATTCCACAGGCCAAGTGGCCCGCGACGATTGCCGTGGAGAACACGGAAGGGCTGGCGTTCACGTTTATTGGCGACAAGCCCGGTGCGATCGAGATTGCCGGGGTGATTCTGCTGATGGCGATGCTGGGGGCGGTGGTGCTGGCGAGGAAGAAGGTTGAGTTGGATGAGGCGGCACGAAAGTCGTCTGGCGTGGGGATGATCGGGGCCATGGAGGCGAAGCCCGCAGCCGCAGTGGCCGTTGGTGCGGGGGGAGGTAGCGCGTGAACGCATTCGCCTTCATGCTTGCACAGGGCCCGCTCCCTACCGCGATGGGGGGCGTGACGCTGTACCACTATCTTGTGGTCTCGACGGTGATGTTCATCCTCGGGCTGATCGGCTTTGTGACGCGGCGGAACCTCATCATCATGTTCCTGTGCACGGAACTGATGTTTCAGGCGGCGGGGATCGCGCTCGTGGCGTTCGGCCGCTTCCACATGAATCACACGGGCGAGGCGTTCGTGATCTTCGTGCTCACGGTCGCGGCGGCAGAGGCCGCGCTGGCCCTGGCGCTGGTTGTGCTGCTGTTCCGCCGCAAAGAAACCCTCGACGGCTCGGCCTGGAACGAGATGAAAGGCTGATCCGATTTCTTGCTCGATGCCTTGATGCCGTGCGCCTTGATACCTTCTTCTGTGACAAACTTCCCCACCATCTCGATGCTCGCCGCCGCACCCGTTGAAGGGGCTATGGCCACGTTGCTGGTGCCCGCGCTCACCGCGCTCGCGTCGGTGCTCTGCGGCCTCTTCGCCATCACGAAGAACAAGAACAAACTGCCCGCGTTCGCGTCGGTCGGGCTCATCGGCGCGTCGTTTGTCGCGATTCTGTATACCTATCTCGATCGTGACCCCTCGGGCGGTGCGGCCGTGGCGCACGGGTTTGAGTGGTTCAATCTCGCCTGGGGCGATGGCCCAGGCCAGCGATTCATCGCCAACTTCTCGTTCTACATCGATTCGCTCACGCTCCTGTGGATGCTCTTTGTCACGGGCCTGGCGACGCTGATTGCGCTCTACGCCAGCGAATACATGAGCCACGACGTGGGCATGGGGTACTGCCGGTTCTTCGCGGCGTTCACACTGTTTGTGTTTTCGATGTCGTGCCTGGTGATGGCCGACAACCTCGTGCTGCTGTACTTGGGCTGGGAAGGCGTCGGCCTGTGCTCGTATCTGCTGATCGGGTACTTCTACAAGAAACCCTCGGCGGTCGCGGCAGCGAAAAAGGCGTTCATCGTCAACCGCATCGGCGACCTGGGGCTGGCCCTTGGCGTGTGGCTGACCTTCGTGCACTTCGGCACGGTGGAATATGCCACGCTGTTTGAGAAGATCGGGCCCTATGTGGAGATGGCCCGCACCGGGAACTTCAGCGAGATTCCCTGGGCGGTCAGGACGATTCCGCTGCTGCTGATGGTCGGCGCGTTCGGCAAGTCCGCCCAGTTGCCGCTGTATGTGTGGCTGCCCGACGCGATGGAAGGACCAACCCCCGTCTCAGCCCTGATCCACGCGGCAACCATGGTCACGGCGGGCGTGTACCTCGTCGCCCGGATGCTGCCCTTCTTCGTGTGCAGCGAGATCGCGCTGCCGATCGTGGCCTGGGTCGGGGCCCTCACGGCGCTCGTCTCGGCGACCATCGGCATGGCGCAGTTCGACATCAAACGCATCATGGCCTATTCGACCGTGAGCCAACTGGGCTACATGTTCGCGGGCCTGGGCGTAGTCACGGCGGCATCGAGCGACCCGGCCGCGATTGCCGCGGGGCCGTATCACGTCTTCACCCACGCGTTCTTCAAAGCCCTGCTGTTCCTCTCGTGTGGTGCCGTGATGCACGGCTTCGGCGGGCAACTCGATCTGCGCAAACTCTCGGGCGTGCTCTACATGCCCGGTTGGCGGATTGTCGGGCTGGGGATGCTGGTGGGCTGCCTGAACCTCGCCGGTGTGCCGCTGATCACAGCCGGGTTCTTCAGCAAGGACATGATCCTGGCCGAGGCGTTCGTGAATCCGCACATGCATGTGGTCGGGTGGATTCTGCTGGTGACCGCTGGCCTCACGGCGTACTACACCTTCCGCGTGTTCTTCCGGGTGTTTGTCGGCCCCACGCACTATGAGCCGGGCGATGAAGTGCACGCGCACGACGACCACAGCACGCCACACACAGCACACACCACGCACTCAGACCACGCCCACGACGAGTCTTCGAGTCCTGGCGCTCACGCCGGGCATGGTCATGGTGATGCCCACGGGCACACGCATGGGCAGGGGAATTTCCACCCCCATCCGCCGGGCTGGGCCATCAACACGGTGCTCGCGGTCCTCTCGATCGCGTGCTTTGTGGCGATCTTCCCGTACTTCAGCAAGTGGGTCCCCGGGATCATGGCGCACGGCAGCCCGGGGCTAGCCGCAGCGGCAGGCCACGCTGGCGGCGCGAACGCGGCCGGTGGTGCACACGCGCATGGCACGTTCCTCGGCATGGACCCCCACGCCGTCATGTACTACGTCTCGGCCGTCATCGGCACGGCGGGCATCCTCGTCGCCTTCTTCCTCCACTACCTCGGCCGTACGACGGCCGCCACGAGCAGGGCCGACGCGCTGCTCCCCGCGATGGGCCCCATCGCCCGCTGGGCGCAGAACAAGTGGTATGTGGACGAGTTGTACGACGCGATCATCCGCATTCCCCTCTGGGTGCTGGCCCACGCGCTGCACCTGATCGACAAGTTGCTCATCGATGGGCTGGTGGACACGGCGGGTGCCGCGCCGCGGGCGGGCGGGTGGAGTCTGCGGCCTTCGCAATCGGGTGAGTTGCACGGCTATGCCGCGAGCATGCTCGCGGGCGTGGCACTCCTGGTGCTTATTGGCGTGATGGTGCTCTACTAATGCTCCTTTCCCTGGTCTTCATCCCGCTGCTGTTTGCCGTCGCGATCTCCGCGTTTGGTCGGGCGTGGACGCGCCGTCTTGCCGCCATCGGCACGCTGCTGCCCGCGATTCCCGCGGTGATGATGCTGCGGGCCATGAACTGGTCGAGCGCCTCGCCCCAGATGGAAGCGGCGTGGGCATGGCTGCCCGAACTGGGCATTTCTCTTCGCGTGGGCGTGACGCCCGTCGGGGCGCTGCTGCTGGCGCTCACGGTGCTGCTCGGTCCGATCTGCGTGTTGGCCTCGTTCACCGCGATCACCAAGCGCGTGCGGACATACTACTTCTGGTTGCTGATGCTGCAGTCGGCGATGTCGGGCGTGTTCATCGCCCAGGACGTGATCCTGTTCTACATCTTCTTCGAGATCACGCTGGTGCCGATGTTCGTGCTCATCAGCCTCTTCGGCTCGACGAATCGTCGGGCCGCGGCCATCAAGTTCTTTCTCTATACGTTCACGGGCTCGGTGATCGCCCTCGCGGCCCTGGCCTACGTCGCTTGGTGGAAGGCCACACGCATCGCGCCGGGCACGTTCGCCGGCGCGGGCATTTGGTCCTTCGACCTTGTGAGCATGCAACTGGCCGCCAGCGCCATGCCCCTGGCGCAGCAGAAGTGGGTCTTCCTGGGCCTGATGCTGGGGTTTGCCGTCAAGGTGCCCCTCTTCCCGCTTCACACCTGGCTGCCCTTGGCCCACACCGAGGCCCCGACGGCGGGCTCGGTGGTGCTGGCGGGCGTGCTGCTGAAACTGGGCACCTATGGCATGCTCGTGTTCGCGATTCCCTTCTGCCCGCGGGCCGCGATCGATGCGCAGGTGTTCATCGGCGTGCTCGCCGTCACCGGCATCCTTGCCGCGGGCCTGATCTGCTGGGTGCAGACGGACGTGAAGAAACTCGTCGCGTATTCGTCGGTGGCCCACCTGGGCTTCTGCGTGCTGGGGCTGTTCGCGTTCAACCCGCTCGGTTTGCAGGGCGCGATTCTCTACATGATCAACCACGGCCTCTCCACCGGCGCGCTCTTCCTGTGCATCGGCATGATCTATGAGCGCTACCACACCCGCTCGATGAAGGAACTCGGCGGCCTCGCGGCCCGTATGCCCGTATGGGCCACGTTCATGGTGTTCTTCACCATGGCCTCGGTCGGTCTCCCCGGCACCAACGGATTTATCAGCGAGTTCCTCTGCCTTCTCGGCGCATTCCAGGCTGGCCCGTGGGGCACCATGGCGCCCGGGCATGTCGCAGGCCTGCCCGGCAACTATGGCTTCTGGTTCGCGGCCGTCGCGGGCGTGGGCATGATCATCGCCGCGATGTACCTGCTCTATATGGTGGGCAAGGTCGTCTGGGGGCCGCTGGTCGAGCCCCATTCGCACTCGCACGCCCACGGCGGCTCGCCCGGTGCAGCCGCGACGGATCACCCCGAGCCCACCCTGCCAACCGACCTGACCGCGAGGGAGATTGCCGTGCTCGCGCCACTCGCGGCACTCTGCCTCGGCTTCGGCTTTTATCCCAAGCCGCTCACCGCCGCTCTGGAAGCCTCGGTGGCGGCCACGACGAAACAGATCGATGTCGCGCGGACGCGCTACGCCGACCCCGTGCCCGCCAAGCCCGGCGTCCTTCCTCGCGCATCGGCTGAGCGTGCCGGCGCTGTCGAAGTCAAGGGGGTGCAGCCGTGAACACCGCCCTCCTGGCCATGTCGATCACCGAAAAACTCCCGGCCCTGTGGCCGGAAATAGTGCTCTTCGCCGCGGCGTGCGTGGTGATGGTGGTAGGTTTGTCGCGCGACGCGAGAATCCGCAACCTGTGCCTCCCGCTGTGCCTGGCGGCCCTCGCCATCGCGGGCATTCTGGCGTGGAAGACCACGCCCGATTCGACGCTCCCCCTCGCGGGCCTGCCCGCGTTCGGCAAAGTGCTGGCGGCGCTGGTGGGTGGCTTGCTGCTCATCCTGCTCTCGGGCACGGCCGATCGCGAGTACGAAGCCGCCATCGCCCGCGGCAGCGAGCGCTACGACCCGCTCCGCGCCAACCGCGCCGAGTTCTACGCCTTCTTCCTGTTCTCCATCACCGGCCTGATGCTCTGCGCCGGTGCCGATGATCTGATCTGGCTCTTCCTGGCGCTCGAACTCACCAGCCTGCCGACCTACATCATGGTCACGCTCTCCACGCGCCATGGGCGCTCGATGGAAGCGGGCGTGAAGTATTTCTTCCTGGGGGCGCTGGGGGCCGCGATTTTCCTGTACGGGTTCACGCTGATCTATGGCGGCACGGGCTCCACCGACCTCGGGCAGATTCATCGTGTGCTGGCCGAGCAGGCCGCCGCGGCGGGCACCCCGATGGGGATCAACCCCATCGCGATGGCTGGCCTGGTGCTGGCGGTGATCGGCGTCGGCTTCAAGATCGCCGCCGTACCGATGCACTTCTACACGCCCGATGTCTATCAGGGCGCGTCCTCTTCGGTCGCCGCCTTCCTGGCCTTCGTCCCGAAGACCGCCGGGTTCATCACGCTGATCCTCTTGTGCTCCGCCGTGGGGTGGGGCGCGCTCGCCAGCCCGGGCGACACCTACGGCAGCCTCCCCAGCCCGCTGCACGAAACCATCTGGATCATGGCCGCGCTCACGATGACGGTGGGCAACGTGCTAGCGGTAATCCAGAAGAACGTGAAGCGCCTGCTGGCCTATTCGTCGATCGCGCACAGCGGCTACATGCTGGTGGGCTTGGTGGCAGGCCCGGGCGATGGCTTCGCCTCCAGCGGGCTCGCGGCCATTCTGTTCTACCTCATCAGTTACGGCGTCGTGAACCTCGGCGCGTTTGCCGTCATCGCCAGCCTCGAACGCACAGGCCGCGATGGCAAACCCGACGAGATCGATTCCATCGACGACCTGAAGGGCCTCTGCCGCAGCCGTCCACTCCTCGGTTACACACTGGTCTTGTCGTCACTGGGCCTGCTGGGCCTGCCCCTGACGCTCGGCTTCTGGGCCAAGTTGCCGCTCTTCACCGCCGCACTCGCGAGCGGCGAAACCGTGCTGCTGTTGATCCTTGCCATCAACTCCGCGATCGCGGCGTACTACTACCTCGGCCTGGCGCGGGCCGCGTGGCTGGATGTCCCTGACGCTTCGCCCGGCACAGTCCCGCCTCGCCTCACACCCTTCATGGGGCGCATCGTCGCGGGCCTGATCTCGGCCGCGTGCGTCATCGTGCTGGCGTTCCTCGGCGGCGGGCTGATGACCAAAGCCAAGGACGCGGGCACCTATCGCCAGCGCTTGGCCCCGACGCCGAGCGCCGAACGTGTGCCAGCGGCGCTGGAATCGCCTCGCGCGTCGCGCTGACGCCTGCCAAGTCCGAGCCCGAAACGCCTGCACAGCGCGAACCCCTCCACCTCGCCCCCTCACGCTGCTCGGCCCCTCCCGCTGGAAGGCGAATCAGGATGGTGAAGGGCCGTCGGCGTGGCCGCGCTGCCGATATGATCCGCCCCTATGAAGATCCACGAGTATCAGGCCCGGCAGTTGCTCGCGTCGTTTGACATCCCCGTGCCCTCCGGGCACCTGGTGGAGAGCATCGAGGCCGCGGCACCCGCGTTCAAAGCCGCGACCTCGGGCATGGCCTCGCCGCTGGCGGTGGTGAAGGCCCAGGTGCACGCCGGCGGACGAGGCAAGGCCGGCTTCGTGAAACTCGTGAAGACCGCGGCCGACGCCGAGACGGCGGCGCGGTTCATGCTGACCAACCGGATGATCTCGCCCCAGACGCCGCCGGAAGGGCTGGAGGTCAAGAAGTTGCTCGTGGCGCAGGCGGCGGACATCGCGCCGCGAAAGGGCGGCGGCACCGAAGAGTTCTATCTCGCCGTGACCACCGACCGCGCCACGCGGCGGAACGTGCTGATCGCCTCGCGCGAGGGCGGCGTCGAGATCGAGCAGGTCGCCCACGACCGGCCCGAGGCGATCCTAAAGGTTCCCCTGCACCCGCTGCTGGGCCTGCAGGGCTACCAGGCCCGCGACGCGGCGTATGCGATGGGCCTGACCGGCAAGCAGGTGCCGCAGGCGGTGCACATCATGACGCGCCTGGCGAAGTTGTTCGTCGAGAAGGATTGCGCGCTGGCGGAGATCAACCCGCTCATCATCACGCCGCCATCAAGTTCGTTCCCGCAGGGACAACTCATGGCGATCGATGCCAAGTTCAACTTCGACGACAACGGCTTGTTCCGGCACACCGATCTGGAGGCGATGTTCGACCCGACCGAAGAAAACCCGGCGGAACTGCGGGCCAAGCGGTTCGGGCTCTCCTACATCGCGCTGGACGGGTCGATCGGCTGCCTGGTGAACGGCGCGGGCCTGGCCATGGCGACGATGGACATCATCAAACTGCACGGCGGTGAGCCGGCCAACTTCCTGGACGTGGGCGGGAGCGCCAGCGAGGAGGCTGTGACCGAGGCCTTCTCGATCATCCTGGGCGATGCCCGCGTCAAAGGCGTGATGGTCAACATCTTCGGCGGGATCATGAAGTGCGACATCATCGCGCAGGGCATCGTGAACGCGGCGACCAAGCACAAGAACCCCGACGGCACGCTGGGCTTCAAGGTGCCGCTGGTGGTGCGGCTGGAAGGGACCAACGTGGACGCGGGACGCGAACTGCTGGCCGACGCGAAGGCGAAACTGCCGACGCTGCAGGCAGCGACGGACCTTTCGGATGCGGCGAAGAAGGTGTGCGCGGCGGTGGGGTGAGCAGATGGAACGTGGCACGGGCGTCCCGCCTGTGATCGCCGCGCCTCGCGGCGACCAGCGCACAGGCAAGGCGGGGTTCCTGAAACAGAAGAGATGCGCCGATATGCTGATCGCAGCAACCGCGTTGTGACGTACTCGCACAGGCGGGACGCCTCTGCCACCACTGATGGGTCACCATGAAACTCCCCTTCTTTCGCCGACGCAAACGCAGCAGCCGCGTGGTCGTCATGGAGCGGCGGCAGTGGTTCCTTGGCGCGATGGCGACGGTGCTGGTGGCGATCGTGTGGTGGGTGGGTGGCCTCGACTTTCTTGAGCGTCAGACGTTTGACTGGCGGACGCGCTGGTTCTGGCGGTTCAACGAGCCGCCGAGTTCAAACATCGCCATCGTGGCGCTCGACGATGCCTCGATCGACTCGATCGGTCGCTGGCCCTGGCCGCGATCGCGGCTGGCCGCGGTGCTTGATGAGTTTGTGCGGGCCGAAGTCGCCGTCGCGGCGCTCGACTTGCTTCTTGATGATCCCGAAGACCCCATCCTGGTGCGCATCCCCGACCCTGCCGCGTGGGAGTTCGGTTCGACAGCGCCCAAGGGCGATCGCGTCAAAGAAGTCGATGGCGACCGTCTGCTGGCCGAAGCCATCGAGGCCCACGGCAACATCGTCGTCGCGGCCAACTTCCAGTTCGGCGAGAAGGCCGATGAGGACGCATCGCGCGAGGCGGCCAACCGCGATCAGCAGTTCCGCATGTCGCTGGAAGCGATGTTCACGCTTCTGGAAGCCCAGAAGACACTCATGGACGTTGACCTCTTCGACCGTGCCGCGGAGGAAGATGCTGTGCGGGGCATCCTCCGCCAACTGATCGGGCGCGACTCGACCGAAGGGCCGGAGTTCAAGGAAGTGCAGCGGAAGTTCCGGGCCGCCCGCACCCTGCTCCGAGCCTCGGAACGCTCGTCGATCAAGGCCCCCGTGACCATAAAGCAATGGGCGCGGTCTTTCGAGCCGCGGGCCCCGGTGCCCAGGCTGGCCAACTCCGCCGCGCTCCTGGCCAACGTGTCGTTCGACAGTTACGACCCCGACGGCCTCACCCGCCGCATCCCCATTCTCGTGCAGCACAGGGACCGCCTCTGGCCCTCGCTTGGCCTGGCGGCCGTGCTCGCCTACTGGGGAGCCAGTGCCGAGAGCCTGCGGCTTGATGGCGATGAACTGGTGGTCGATCTGCGCGGGTCGGAGCGGCGCATCCAACTATCGCGGGCCGTGCTTCAACGCCGCGCCGTCGATGGCCTCGTGGCGATTCCGTGGCCCCGCGGCACGCTCGGAAAAGACTCCACCCTGCACCGAGCGGCTGAAGAACGCACCGGTCAGGGGCTTGGCCCCAGCGTTCCTTCCGCGGCCACGCCCGGCATCGACGGCTCAACCGCGCCCGCATCGGTCGAAGCCGAGACGGAAGTCTCGGGCTGGGAGTTCCAGTTCTACGACCTCGGTGCCCGGCAACGCGCGGAAGTGCGAGCCGGCCGCCTGTATGAACCGACCATGCAAGGCGAGCGGCTCAAAAAGAACATCGAATCGCTCAGCCGCAGTTTCGAGATTGCCTTCGCGCGCGAGTACGTCACCGACACCCGCCGCGACGAGTTCCGTGCCGCGGCCCGCTGGCTACTGGCCAATGAGGTCGATGTTGATTCGCCCGAATGGCAGGAGTATCGGGAGAAACTGCACTGGATGTCGCTGGCCGCGCAGGCGGAGGCCGACAACGTGATCGGGGGCGAGTTCCGCCGCGACGACACGCCCGAGGCACTGAAGCGCGCCAAGATGGCTGACATCACGCACGCCGACGTCAAGGCCCTCCTGGAAACCTCCGGCCTGAAGCCAGGCGAAGAGGCGTATACGGAAACCTACGACAAGATGGTCGCGCTGCTCGATGCCAGCAACCTGAGCGCGGTGATCTGGAGCGAGATCGACCTGGCCGAGAAGTCCATCCGCACCATTCGCGCTGAACTGAAGGCGCGCCTGAAGGGCAAAATCGTCTTCTTCGGCTGGACGGCCACCGGCCAGACCGCCGACTTTGTGGCCACCTCCATCCACCCGCGCACGCCCGGCGTGCACGTCCACGCCGCCATCGCCAACGCTGTGCAGACCGGCGCGTGGAAACGCGACTGGTTATGGTGGGCGAACCTGGGCGTTCTGGCCTTCCTCGGGTTCATCGGATCGTGGATCGGTGTGCGGGCCAACGTGCTCACCGCGCCTATCGCCGTGGTCGCGGTCCTGTGCTCGTGGTTCGCCTTCAACGGCATCCTTCTTTGGGACCTGAACCAGGTTTACGCGACCGTCTCCGGCACCGCCGTCGCCTGCGCCGGCGGCTGGCTCGCCGTCCTCCTCCACCGCCTCCTCGTCGAGCAGCGCGACCGCAAGGTCACCGAGGAGCGCTTCAAGAGTTATGTGTCACCCGCCGTCGTTGACATTCTCGTCAACAACCCCGCCCTCTCGACCATGAAGCCCGGGATGCGCGACATGAGCGTCATGTTCAGCGACGTCGCCGACTTCACCACCACCTCCGAGCGCCTCGGGCCCGAACTGCTCGCCAAATGCCTGTCGAAGTACCTCAAGGAGATGACCGAGATCCTCCAGAAGAACCGCGGCACCCTCGACAAGTACCTGGGCGACGGCATCATGTGCTTCTGGAACGCCCCCCTTGACGATGGCGAGCACGCGCGCCACGCCTGTCAGACCGCCGTGCAGATGATCGGGCGGCTCGAAGAACTCAACGACTCCGGCGCGTTCGAGGAAGCCGGTCGCCTCAAGGTGCGAATCGGCCTGTGCACCGGCCCCTGCATGGTGGGCGACTTCGGCAATCCGCCCCGAAACTCCAACTACACCTTGCTGGGCGACACGGCCAACTTTGCCGCGCGGCTGGAAGGGGCCAACAAGTTCTTCGGCACGCGCATCCTGGGCACCCAGCGCGTGAAAGATCAGGCCGGGCCCGACATCCGCTGGCGACCCGTCGGCAAGGTCTTCGTCAAAGGCAAAAAAGAAGCCGACCAGTTGTACGAACTGATCGGGCCGCTCAATCCGCACGGCCCGGCCACCGACGACTGGATCGACCTGACATCCTCCGCCGTGGATGACTACGCCGCGGGTCGGTTTGATGATTGCCTGAAGAAGTTCGCTGTGCTGGGCCGCCGCTTCGGCGACGAGAAACTCGCGGAGTTGTACGAAGCCGCGATCGCGGAGTGGCGGGGACGGCCGGACTACGCGACGGCGTTCGATGGGTCGATTGTGCTCACGGAGAAGTAGGAGAGACCGATCATTTCTTGGCTCGCCCGCCAATCACGCCCCTGAGCGGGCGCGCCCAGGCTTCTTTCAGACTCGCCCGGTCGAAGTTCAGCCCGCATTCCGGGCACTTTCCCGATCGACCAATTCCATTGAGGTCGTGATAGCAGGACGGGCACACGCGGTCGCCACGTTCATGCACCCAGCGGCTGAGGGCGAGGGCCTTCCACCACGCCAACCCAACAAAGAAAATCGCTGGGACGAGCGCGAAGCCCATCCCAGCGAGTTTCCAAGGCCATGCCCACGGAATGGCACCGACGAGAAACGGTGAGACCAGCCCGAGTGCAAACGTGTACGCGAGGCCGACGCGCATCCATGGGCGAGGGTCGTCAGGCATGCGCGGGCAGGATAGGGCTCACCAGTAGATGCCGCATCCCACCAGCGCGATGCGGAACTGTTCGCGGCAATTGGCAATGCCATTGACCAGGTACATCAGGGTGCAAGCGTTGACGCAGATTGCGGCAACCGCAACCGCCGCAGCGAGGCAACCTCCGCTCACGACCCATCCGATGCCTGGAATGACGGCTGGCAGCAAGCAGGCAGCGAGTGCGATTGCTAGAACGCCAGCGCACTCTGCGAGGCAAATCGAATTGTTCGCTTTCGCAGCGCGGATACACTCGTCATACCCGAGTTGGGCGAGGCAAATGCACTTCTCTTGGTCCGTTGTCGTCTGGGCGCAGTTCGGGTCCGATCCTGGAACGCGCGCGCCATCGGGACGCCCGGCGACGATGCTGCCTGGCGTCGAGAATCGCAGGATGCGTGAGGAAAACTCCGTTCGTACTTGTGTTCCCAAAGTGGCCATCGGGAGCAGGAAGTTCCGGCTGTTGCCGGTGGCGTCCGGCAGCTTGAAGACAAATCCGGCGATGTCAACTTGATCTCCCGCCATGTTGCGCATGACGGCAAGCACATATGAAACTCGGCCACCGCTGGCGAGCTATGCAGGGTTGTTCGAGACATTGCTCAACTCCTGCGCAGACAAGACATCGAGTTGGAAACGCACGCCGCCATAGGCCGAGCCGCCGATCGTCCAGTTGGCATCATCTACAGGGAGGGAATCGAGGAAGTAGTATGCGGACGCATCCGGTGCGCCTGCAAAGATCGCTTCCCGGATTGTTTTTTGGATAGTGACATAGTCCGGGAGTGCCGGTGTAGCCCTTGCTGCGGTCCCATGAGTCGCTGCGGCGCTGGTGGCAAACTCGAGATGCGTGCGAGCTGCATTGGTTACTTGCGGAGCCATCAGAATCCCGATCGCCATCCCAATTCCGACCGCGTTTCGAGCGATTCGACGTGCGAATCCAATCATGTGTCAGCCTCCTTTGCGAGCATAACGGCTCGCGGGTTGTTGACTTCGGTGTGATTTGCCAGTCCGCTCATTGTGCTAATATGAAGAAAATTTGGAGACGGTGGACAGCCAGCCGTATCGCTACAAAGCGCCCCCTTGGGTCCGAGTTGATGTGTGATTCACACCTCCGAAGCACACAAAAGCGTCGCGCGATTGTCCCGGGTTTGTGGGATGCTCGGGATGCCTCAAGGCAGCGATTGCCGAATGGGAGGCAGGCAAGACTGCGAAACGAAGATGGTCTTCGATGGTGGTGCGGGACTCCGAAGTCGTCTGCCAAATCGGCACTTCGGTCGGAGTATGGGCACGCGGCAATCGGTCCCTGTCGCCCCTGCGAGGCTGGAATCGCCCTCGTGAACCGGCACGGCCGATGCAATGCTCTCCTCGCCAGCGACCTTGACCCAACCAGAAGCCTGACTACGCTCCGCCCCAAGAACCCGGTGGGTTCCCGGACGTACAGAGGTACCAAGCAAACCCCTCCCGAAACCGACGTTCAGAAACGGCACAAACGCCTGTCAAGAGTGAAAGTGGGGGGAACTCCCGCTGGTAGGCTGATTCCGAGAGACTGACCCAGCACGCCGCACGATTCCGAAGCCCGATCCGACCGATCTAGTCAGACCAACCGGCTGAGCCAAGGCCCCGCCGGACACAGACCGAGGAGCACGCCATGTTCGAACGCTTCACCGATCGCGCCCGCAAGGTGATGGCCCTGGCCAACCAGGAGGCCCAGCGCTTCAACCACGAATACATCGGGACCGAGCACGTTCTGCTCGGCCTCGTCAAAGAAGGCTCCGGCGTCGGTGCCAACGTCCTCAAGAACCTCGATGTCGACCTGCGCAAGGTCCGCCTCGAAGTCGAGAAACTCGTGAAGGCCGGGCCCGAGATGGTCACCATGGGCAAACTGCCCCAGACCCCCCGCGCCAAGAAGGTCATCGAGTACGCCATCGAAGAGGCCCGCAACCTCAACCACAACTACGTCGGCACCGAACACCTGCTGCTCGGCCTCCTCCGCGAGCACGACGGCGTCGCCGCGCAGGTGCTGATGAACCTCGGGCTCAAACTCGAGCAGGTTCGCGAGGAAGTGCTCAACCTGCTCGGCGCGGGCGCGGAACAGGAAGAAAACACCGGCGGCGGCGGTGGCACCAAAGAGCCCAGCGCTGGCGGCTCGGCCTCGGGCGGGGGCTCATCCAGCAGCCCCGAGGGTGGCCCGGCCCGTGGCAAGAGCAAGACCCCCGCGCTCGATTCCTTCGGACGCGACCTCACCGAACTCGCCAAGGAAAACACGCTCGACCCGGTCATCGGTCGCATCAACGAGATCGAGCGCCTCGTGCAGGTCCTCTGCCGTCGCACCAAGAACAACCCCGTCCTCCTGGGCGAGGCCGGCGTGGGCAAAACCGCGATCGTCGAGGGCCTGGCCCAGCGCATCATCAGCGGCGAAGTCCCCGACATCCTGCACGACCGTCGCCTCGTTGTCCTCGACCTCGCCATGATGGTCGCGGGCACCAAGTACCGCGGCCAGTTCGAGGAGCGCATCAAAGCGGTCATGAACGAGGTCCGCCGCGCCAAGAACGTCATCCTGTTCATCGACGAACTCCACACGCTCGTCGGCGCGGGCGGCGCGGAGGGCGCGATCGATGCGTCCAACGTGCTCAAGCCAGCGCTGGCCCGCGGCGAGATCCAGTGCATCGGTGCCACGACCTTCGACGAGTACCGCAAGTACATCGAGAAGGACGCGGCCCTGGCCCGCCGTTTCCAGCCCATCCCCGTCGATCCGCCCAACAACGAGCAGAGTTTCGAGATCCTCAAGGGCTTGCGCGAGAAGTACGAGCAGCACCACAAGGTGAAGATCACCGACGACGCGCTCAAGGCCGCCGTCGATCTGTCGGGCCGCTACATCACCGGCCGCGTGCAGCCGGATAAGTCGATCGACGCGATCGACGAGGCGGGCGCCCGCGTGCGCATCAAGAGCATGACCAAGCCGCCGAACCTGGCGGAGGTCGAGGGCGACATCGAGAAACTCGGCATCGAGAAAGACGAGGCCGTGAAGGCCGCGGACTACGAGAAGGCCGCCGAACTGCGCGACCGCGCCGAGCAACTGCGGAAGAAGAAGGAGCAGATGCAGCGCGAGTGGCGTGAGAAGTCCGTCGCCGCCGCCGGCACGGTCGATGAGGAAGTCATCGCCGAGGTCATCAGCAAGATGACCGGCGTGCCCCTCAAGCGCCTCAAGAAGGAAGAAGCCGAGCGCCTGCTCGACCTCGAGAAGGAACTGCACAAGAAGATCATCAGCCAGGACGACGCGATCAAGGCGATCGCCAAGAGCATCCGCCGCGCCCGCGCGGGCCTGAAGGACCCCAAGCGTCCGATGGGCTCGTTCATCTTCTGCGGCCCCTCGGGCGTGGGCAAGACCCTCGTCGCCAAGGCCCTCGCCGACTTCATGTTCGGCGACGAGGAAGCCCTCATCACGCTCGACATGTCCGAGTACATGGAGAAGCACAACGTGTCCCGCCTGGTCGGCGCGCCCCCGGGCTACGTCGGCTACGAAGAGGGCGGGCAACTTACCGAGCGCGTGCGCCGTCGCCCCTATAGCGTCATCCTCCTCGACGAAGTCGAGAAGGCCCACCCCGATGTCTTCAACATGCTCCTCCAGATCATGGAGGAAGGCCGCCTCACCGACTCGTTCGGCCGCAACGTCGATTTCCGCAACGTCATCCTGATCATGACCAGCAACATCGGTGCGGACCTGATCAAGGGCGGCGGTGGCTTCGGCTTCGGCAAGCGCACCGAGGCCGGCGACTTCGACCAGATCAAGGCCATCCTGATGAAGGAGATCGAGCGGTTCTTCCGCCCCGAGTTCATCAACCGCCTCGATGACGTCGTGGTCTTCCGCCCGCTGACCAAGGACAACCTCACCAACATCGTCGATCTCGAAGTGGCCAAGGTCGCCGAGCGCGTGCGGGCACAGTTCATCACGCTCGAACTCGATCAGAAAGCCAAGGACTTCCTCATCGACAAGGGCTACAACCCCGACTTCGGCGCCCGGCCGCTGCGTCGTGCCGTGGGCCAGTACCTCGAAGACCCGCTCTCCGAGATGCTGCTCTCGGGCGACCTGAAGAGCGGCACCACCATCGCCGTCACCCGCCGCGAGGCGACCGAAGGCAAGGAAGAGGAACACCTCTACTTTGACGTGCGCCCCGCGCCGGTCGAGCCCTCGCCCGCGCCCACCAAGCCCTCGGGCGTGCCCGCGACCTGATCGGCGTCGGGCGATGCCACGTTTCTCCGCGCCCCGGGCCTTCCCGGGGCGTTTTTCGTGGTGGTCGTTCCTACGATTGCCCCATGAGCGAGGAGATGGAAATCCGCGTGAACTTCGGGAAGCCGATGCCCATATTCCCGCTGGCCCAGGTGGCCCTGATGCCCCACGCGGTGCTGCCGATGCAGATCTTTGAGCCGCGGTACCGTCGCATGATCGCCGACGTGCTCGACGGCCCCGGCCAGTTCGCCATCGCGATCTTTGAGGGCACCGCGTGGCGCGCCGATTATGAAGGCCGCCCGCCGGTGCGGCCCGCCGTGTGTGTGGGCCAGATCGTGGAGCATCAGCGCACCGAAGGCGACCGCTACAACATCGCGCTCCACGGCGTATGCCGCGCCCGCATCCTGGAAGAACTCACGCCATCTTCAGCCCTGCAGCCAGAGGAGGAACTACCCTATCGCCTGGCGCTGCTCGAGCCCGTGGGCATTTCCGAGTTCGACGAGGACGAACTCGATCCCTACCGCGCGCGGTTTGCCGAGATGCTCGCCGACACCCGGCTCAGCGACCTTCGCAATGCGGCGAGAGTTGTCGAACACCTCCGCAACGACCAGTTCCCGACCACCGCCATCATGGAACTGCTGACGGTGACCATTCTGCGTGACTCCGAAACGCGCTATTACCCGGAACTGCATTACTCGCTTCTGGCCGAAGGTGACCCGGTGCGTCGGGCGGCCTTGATCGAGCGCGAACTGGGCAGTCTGAACAGCCTGCTGAGCCGGGCCGTACTTCAGAAGAAGAGCGACCTCCCCCGAGGGGTTTCTTGGAACTGATTCGGACTGTTCCGTACCCATAACGAGGGATGGACCAGCCCGGCTGAATCGCCCACTGCCGTTTGGTCGAATGCTAGAGTGACCACTCGATCGCGCCTCGGCATCTGACCAGAGCATGCACCCGTTCGAGTTTGAGCAGGTGAAACCCATGACACACGCACACGCCCCCCTTCGTTCTCGCACGTCTCTCAGCCGCGTGGCTGGCCTCGCGGTGCTCGCTGCGGCCATAACGGCTTCCGGCTGCAACAACGCGGGCGAGGGGGCCTTGTCGGGTGCGGCGATCGGTGCGCTGGGCGGGCTGGCCATCGGCAGTCTGACGGGCAGTGCCGGCGCAGGCGCGGCCATCGGTGCCGTCAGCGGTGCCGTGGGCGGCGCGGTGATCGGCGATCAGAACGAGCGCAACGCCCGCAACAACAGGGATTAAGAGCCACCTCCCAGAGATGGGTGGGAGTGATTGGCGTCGAAGGCGAACCTCGTCATCGAACGCACGAAGCATGTGCATCCCTTGACGGGCTAAACCCCCCCCCCGGGCCCGTTGCCTCGTACCATCCTTTTATGCCGACTTCCGCGCGATTCGCTCTCCCCTTTCTCCTCACCCTTCTCGCCCTGACTCGCTCGACCCTTGCCCAGGGTGTCGAGCAACTGTGGAACACCAACTGTGCCAGTTGTCACGGCCGTCGAGGCGAAGGCGGCGGCGCGGGCACGCGCACGATGCTCACGCTTGCGCACCGCGATCAGAAACACGACCGGCCGTACTTTGACGCCATCAAAGACGGGGTGCCCACCGGCGGCATGCCGGGGTTCGCGGCGACCATGACCGAAGCCCAGATGTGGGGCCTGGTCGTCTATCTGCGGGAACTGCAGGCCCGCGACTATCGCGAGAATGGCGGTGCGCCCGAGGTTGACGCCAAGGGCGTGTTCACGTCGAAGCATCACCAGTACCGCCTCGATACGCTCATCACGAAGGGCCTGGATACACCCTGGGCAGTGGACTTTCTGCCTACCGGCGAGATGCTGGTGACGGAGCGACCGGGCGGGGTGCGGGTGTTCAAGGACGGTAAGTTGTCTGCCGCGGTGGAGGGCACGCCGACGGTGCGGAACCGCGGTCAGGGCGGCCTGATGGATGTGGCGGTGCACCCGGACTTCGCGAAGAACGGGCACATCTTCCTGGCGTATTCGGATGTCGGCACCGAACGCCGGGGAGCGGGAATGACCAAGATCGTGCGGGGTTCGCTGGAACGCCGCGAGGAAGGCAAGCCGTGGTTGTGGGTGAAGCAGAAAACCATCTGGGAAGCCAAGCAAGAGCACTACGTCAACACCGACCTGCACTTTGGCTGCCGGATCGTCATTGATCCGAAGGATTCGAGCATTCTGTACTTCGCCATCGGCGAGCGCGGGCTCAGCCAGCACGCGCCCGACCTTTCCCGCCCCAATGGCAAGGTGCATCGTGTCTCCATCGAGGGCGACATTCCCGCTGACAACCCCTTCGCCAAGCGCGACGGCGTGTATGCCTCGATCTGGTCGTTTGGGCACCGCAATCCGCAGGGGCTGGTCTTCGACCTGAGCGGCAACCTGTGGGACACCGAGCACGGCCCGCGCGGCGGCGATGAACTCAACCTCGTGCTGAAAGGCCGCACCTATGGCTGGCCGACGGTCTCCTTCGGCATCGACTACAGCGGCGCGCCGTTCCGCACGCCTTGGGCCGATGCATCCAAGTCTGCTGAAGGCGGTCCGATTGTCATGCCCACGTATCGCTGGATGCCCTCGATCGGTGCCTGCGGGCTCGATGTGGTCAAGGGCGACGCCTTTCCGAAGTGGAAAGGTGACCTCGTTGCCGGGGGGCTTTCGGGTGCGAATGTTGATCGGCTTCGGGTGAAAGTCTCGCCCGACGGCACCACCGAACTGGTCGAGTGCGAGGAGATTCTCTTCGGCAAGGGCCGAGTCCGCGACGTGGTGACCGGCCCCGAAGGCGCGATCTATGTCGTGCTGAACGGGCCGGATCGCGTGATTCGCCTCGTGCCCGCGGGAGGCTCGTGAATCGATCGCGATTCGCCCCATCCCGCGCGGCGTTTACGCTGATCGAACTGCTGGTCGTCATCGCGATCATCGCGGTGCTGGTGGGCATCCTTCTCCCCGTGCTGGCGCACGCGCGTGAAAGCGGGCGGGCCGCCGGGTGCCTCAGCAATCACCGGCAGAACTTCTTACTCCTGCGGGCGTATGCCGACGACCACAAGGGCTACGGCCCGGCGCTCGGCGAGCCCTATGCCGCGCTGCCAAACTGGGCCTTGGTGATCCAAGCCTCATCGGGTCGGCTGGGCTCCGGCCCGGCCGATCTCTACACCACCGGATCGTCGCTGGTCTGTGCCAGCGCGTCAGGCCGGTACGGCCCGGAGATGACTCGCACCTACGCCATCAATGCGACGGGCCTGGCCGGCGCGCCGGGCGATCGCGCCAACTTCGACGCCCCGCTACCCGCCCCCCCGGCCACCGTGCGCTTCGACCTCGTGCCCGAGCCCTCGCGCACGCCCGCGCTGGTGGATTCGGCCCCGGCCACGCCCGGCCCGGGCCAGCCGCCCCCGACCCGCACCGCCAGCGTCCTCGACCTGCGCAACGCCGATCATGTCGCCGGGCGCCTCGGTCGCGTGCACCCGATCGGCGTTGGCTTCCAGGCGGCGATGTACGACGGCTCGGCGTCTCCTCATCGAGAGATCGCGCCGCACTGGCTCACGCCGTTGCCCTGACATTCGGCGCGCCCGCAGAGCCTGCTCTACACTCGGGAATGACCACCGCGCAGCCGTTCGCTTTCGCCGAGGTTCCGAATCACCCGGGCATCTTCACGCTCACGCTCGAGCCGAACCAGGGCCCGATGGTGGTGCTTGATCTCGTGCTGATCCAGCGGATCGAGGCCTCGCTCAAGGCCGTGCCAAGGAACGCGGCGGGCCTCATCCTCGCCTCCGCCTCGCCCCGCGTGTTCGTCGCGGGGGCCGACCTCAAGCAGATCGAAGGCCTCGATATGCCCGCGCTGGAGGCGTATCTCGCCTATGGCCAGCGTGTCTTCGGCATGTTCCCGAATCTGCCGATTCCCAGCGTGGCCGCCATCAACGGCGCGGCACTCGGCGGCGGGCTCGAACTCGCCATGCATTGCGATGGCCTCGTCGCCGCGCCGCCCCCACCCAAAGACGGCCAGCCCGGTCGGCCCTACCCCATCGGCCTGCCCGAAGCCGGCCTCTCCATCTGCCCGGGCTGGGGAGGCACCAATCTGCTGCCAGCTCGCATGGACCCCGCCGACGCCATCCGCCGCACCGCCGCCGGGCAGCCGATGACGCTGGATGATGCGGTGCGGATGCAACTCATCGATCGCCTCGCCCCCACGCACGACTCGGCCTCGCTGATCGACACCGCGGCACGCTGGCTGACCGCCAACCGCCTGTGCCCGGGTGCACGCCGCGATGGCCGCCCGCTGCACTGGATCGGCCGCCCCGATCGCGCCAGCCGCGTGAGCGCGGCACTGCTCGCGGTGAAAGGCGAAGGCACGCTGACCACGGGCGCGGCAGAAGCGGTGCTGAAAGCCGTGCAGGCGGGAATCAGCGAAGGCTGGGAAGCGGCGCTCAAGGTCGAACGCACGGAACTGAACCGCCTGCGGCACACGGATGCCGGCCGAGGTGCGATCCGGGCGTTCTTTGAGAAGTCGGCGAAGAAGTGAATACGCGTGGGTGCCCTCAGGTTCTCCTCGGAGCGAGGGGAGGGCGACGAGTGCCACGATACAACCAGTCAGTCCTACGCCTGTTCAAGGCGAAACCCCTTACTCGTCATCGTCATTCGGCATGATGAGCCACAGGATCAGGTACACCAGTACGCCCGGGAAGGCGGCACTGGCCAGGCTCAGCAGGACGTAGCCCACGCGGACGATGGTGGGATCCCAATCGAGCCACTCGGCGAGGCCGCCGCAGACGCCAAAGAGCATGCGGTGGGTCGAAGACTTTCGTAGTCGTCGTGCCATGGCGGGAGTGTACCGCGCACCCACGCGGACGTGAAGGCGTACGCTGTCATCGCACGCGGGCCCAGTCGCCCCGGGCGATGGAGGCGCGCGTGAATGTCCGCAAACCGGCGATCGGTTTCATCCTGGTGACGCTGGCGCTGGACGTGCTGGGCTTCGGCCTGTTGATCCCGGTGGGGCCGAAACTGGTGCAGAGTCTGCTGCACGATGGCGCGGGGGGGAGCGAGGCCGAGGCGGCACCGGTGTTCGCGCTGCTCTCGTCCACGTTCTACACCATGATGTTCCTGTGCGCGCCGCTGCTGGGCGTGCTGTCGGATCGCTTCGGGCGGCGGCCCGTGATCCTGCTCACGCTGCTGGGTTCAGGGCTGGATTTCATGGCCCAGGCGCTGGCGCCGAGCCTGACGTGGCTCTTCATCACCCGGGCGATCAACGGCGTCACCGGCGCGAGTTTCGGCGTCGCCACGGCCTATGTCGCGGACGTGACCGCGCCCGAAAAACGGGCCGCAGCGTTTGGCCTGATCGGGGCCGCGTTCGGGATCGGGTTTGTCATCGGCCCGGTGCTGGGTGGGGTGCTGGGGCAATATGACCTGCGCCTCCCGTTCTTCGTCGCCTCCGGGCTCACCCTGGTGAACTGGCTGTACGGGATGTTTGTTCTGCCTGAATCCCTGCCGCCCGAGCGGCGTGCGCCCTTTCGTGTGGCGCGAGCGAATCCGGTCGGTGCCTTCGTGCATCTGACCAAGCAGCCGTTCATCATCTTCATGGCGGGATCGTTGTTCTTGTTCAACCTGGCCCAGTTTGCGCTGCATTCCACTTGGGCGCTCTATGTCGCGCACCGGTATCGCTGGGAGCCCTGGCAGGTGGGCACCAGCCTGATGACCGTCGGCCTGTGCGCCGCAGTGGTGCAGGGCGGCCTGGCGCGACGACTGATCCCCATGCTGGGCGAACGACGCAGCCTTTTGATCGGCCTGGCGATAGGGGTGTGCGCCTATGCCGGTTACGGGCTTGCGCCGTCGGGGTGGATGATCTATGTGATCATCGCCGTCGGCTCCATCGGCGGGATTTCGCAGCCGGCCTGCAACGCCCTCATCACCCGCGCCGCCGGCGCCACCGAGCAAGGCGCTGTGCAGGGGGCCCTCGCGAGCCTGAACAGTGTCGCCGGAATCTTCGGCCCCCTGGTGGGGGGGCAGGTGCTGGGATGGGCCATCACCGGCGTGAATCCCGGCACGGGTGGATGGGTCGAAGGCGCGTCGTTTCTGATGTGTGCCGCGATGGCCGCGATCGGCTGGATCGTGGCGTGGCAGGCGGTGCGGCTCGGGGCCCCGGCGGACGCGGCGCAGGCAGGGCCGGTGAGCGACTAAACTGCCCCCGTTCGGCCCTGTAGCTCAGCGGTTAGAGCAGGCGACTCATAATCGCTCGGTCCCGGGTTCGAGTCCCGGCGGGGCCAGTCCGAAGTCCGGAGCCGACGCGCACACGAGCGCACGCTCAGGATTTCTCGATACGTTTTGACGGTCGGTGTTTTCACCCTTCGCGTCGGTGCGCGGCTGTTCCGTGCCATGCTGCGCCGGATTTTGCGCCGGTGCGCCGGTCGCCAGAGCGAAGTGCTCGGGAAGGATGCTGAGGTAGTGCTCGCGGGCCACTTCGACCGAGTGCCCCAGCCAAGCCGCTGCGCCACCCCGGCACGCTTCAGGATGCGCCGAAACTGAGTGCGAGGTTGTGCACCCCGTACGGAGCATGGGGAACAGATGCACGCTCCCTTCAGGAGCGGAGTGGAAGAGTTCATCCAGTGCAGCGGAGTTCGGGGAACATCGGCACCACGCGCCAGCCGCCGCCCGCTTCACCCTCGGACTTCACGGCGCGAACGCTCACGCGCCCGGCAGCAAAATCCACGTCACCCCACGTCAGTTCCCGGTGCTCGCTCGGGCAACGCAGGCCCCCATACCCGCACAACGCGATGAGGGCACTCCACTCGGCATCGGGAGCCTCGGCCATGATCCGGTCAACGGTGGCACGCGGGACGAAGTGGAGCCGGTCTCCGCTCCACGCTTCCAGGATTGATTTTGCCCGACTTGAGATCCCTCGCAAGGTCACTGACACTTCGTCCGTCCTGAAATGTGGGACTGATGCTATCGTGCGTAAACCGAATACCGTGTGGACTCTGCACACCACCCCTACCAGGCACGGGCACCGGCCCACCATTGTGAACGAGCACCGTCTGCCCGCCCGCCAGCACGAAGAAGGTATGCACGTTGGCGACGGTGAGGTTGAACGTGTCGCCTACGCCGCTGCTCGATGGTGATGCTGACGACTGTTGCCGCTGATCCCTTGGGCGTGACGAGTATGTCTCCGTGCGCCAGGTCGATCGCCCCGCGCCAGCCTGCGCCCTCAACCCAGAATGGATGCCAACCCGTCTTCGCGCTCGGGGAGGCTGGTCTCGGGGTCGTCATCAGCGTCATGATGACGACACACAATCTGATCCAACCCCGTCACGTTGGAACCAAATCCCCGCAATGCCTGGCGGTGGTAAATATGCCGTTCGCGCAAGCATGGCGCAGGCCGCAGGCCGGATTCCGCTCCGCCTGTCCCCTCACCACCCTGCCCAGACGCCAACTTCAACGCCTGGATCGACCCGACGACATCTCAGACTTCATCGCGGCATACTTCAATCCGCCATGCTGACCCGGGAAGGGGTCCAAACAAGCGGGTGGCATTGAGTTCTGAGGCATCTCGTCCGCCCGACGACAACTTGCCTTCGACCTGAGCCGGGTGGCGTTTCGGGCCGATTCTGGTACACTGGAATGAACCTGTGGCGGGCTGTCCCGCTTCACAGAGGAGGACCAGTACACCTCTCGCGATGGGAAAGCGCGGGGATGTGCGGATGACGCTGTCCACCCAGCGTCTGTCCTCCTCTGTGAGGCGGGCTGGTGAGCCCGGGCGCGGGGGCTGGGCTAGGGCGGGGCACCGGTCGGCAAGTCCATCGGAGGTCGAAGCATGATGACCGGCGCGGCAATCGCCCTGGCCCTGGCCTTGGTTCCGTTCTGGCTCGCGGCCGCGGCGGGGTGTGCGCCCGCCACCGTGCCGACTCCCCCAGAAACCCTCGCACAGGATGACGCGCCGAAAGTACCTGATCGAAGGCATAATGAGACGGTGCCCGTCGAAAAACCTTCGACGCCTCGAGTGGCTGGTCGGACGCCGCCGGCGGTGCCACCCGCCAATCCGGTGCCGACGCTGCCGCTGCCAGCGCCAGCCAAGCAGCCCGCCACGATTGCGCAGCCTTCGCTCGCCGACGTTTATGTCTTCGTCGGCTGTGCCAGCGCGAACAACCCGGCCGATCGGTGGAGCGAGCCCTACTGGGTGAAGAAGGGCTTGCCGCGGATGGTGGAGGAGCAGGTGCTGCCGCTCTATCGGCGTGGGTTTCGGCGGTTTTATGTCGATTCGCCGCACGGGAAGGACACGGATCGAGAGGGCAAGCCGCAGTTCACGTTCTTTGGTGCCGAGCGTCAGGACGAGCGCTCGCCGTGGCGGCGGAACTTTGTCGAGTCGTGGAAGCGGCTGACGAGCCAGCCCGGCGTGCACGTGATGGCGTACCTGGGGAATCCCGACTTTGACGCGGAGTATCGGCGCGTGGCCGGGGGGCCGGATGGGCGTGCCCGCGCCCTGGAGATGTTGTGGAATGGGGCCAAGCCCTTTCTCGACGCCGGTTTTCAGGGCATCGGCATCGACGCCAGCGCCAGCACGGCCGAAGACTCCGCCCTGGGCGACTTCATGAAGGGACTGGCCGCACGCGGGATCGCCGTGTACATCGAGGCCACTCCCTCGCGCGAGCAACCATGGCTCAAGCGGTTCGGCACGATCCGCACCACCTGGTATGCCCGTGAGGCCCACACTTTCAAAGACAAAGTGGTCGATCCCGCCGAGTGTGCCGGTGAGCGCATCGTGCTCTACAGCGGCACCTCGCCCTGGGCGACTGCCGACGGGGTGCCCTTCCACGACTGGGCCAAACGCTGGGTACTCGAGGCCCTTGCCCGCGGAGAGCGCCCGGCCTTTGGCGTCACGCACTTCAAAGACCCGGCCCGCGAACTCGGGCTGAAGCCCGTGCCGATGGAGCGGTGAATGCCCAACGCGAGATGAGTTGGTCATCTCGCGTGGCACAACACGCCCCGGTCGGCACGGGCTCGCCTTCATCTGACTGGGCGATCGCTTGCGCGCCCTCGCGCTCAGTCGGAACCTTCGCGGGTGATCACCTGCCCGCATTGGGGATTCACGCCACGATTCGCATCGGCCTTCTCGGCCGCTTCGCTCGTTCGACGCTCGTCGAGTTCCTTCATCGCCCGCACGCCGAAGGATTCGGGCAGTTTGCCCGGGTCCTTCACACGCACGTCGATCAGGCTCTCGCAGCCGCTGGTGTCTTCCACCAGCACAAACGGCAGCGCCACGTCAATCACCCGCGGCACGGCGGGGTACGAGCCCATCGACCGCACGCGCACGGCCCGAAACTCGGGAAGCGTGCCGGGCATTTCGCCCGTGCCACAAACCCGGCCGAGAATCTGGTCGAACTCGTGCAAAATGGCGACGACATCGCCGGGACGGAGGTCTTCGGGCGCGATGGCGCGGACGGTCTGGATGGGCGCTTCGTGCTGTTTTTCGAGGACCATGATGCACCAACCTCGGGCGCACGAGCGCCCGCGTGAATGCCCGGTGCTGCGCGCGTGAGCGAGCGGAGAACCGGACCGGCCCAGGTCGATGGCGACCGGGCCGTGGGGAAATCAAAGTTGAGGAAAACGGGAGGAGCGGTTACGCAGGCTGCGAATCAGCCAGCGGCGACAGGGCGCTCGATCGCCACGCGACTCAACGAGTCGGAGGGGACGAGGGCCGGATTGTGCTTGGCGCAGGCACGCATGGGAGTCTCGGTGAAAGTGGGGGCAAGTGTTGCCGCGTGTTCGGCGGAGTCAAGCGGGTGGATTCGTGAAGGGTGCGAATAGGGTGGGATTCTGAGAACGGGCGTTTCCGAGCGAGCCCCGCGAGGGGCGGCATTTCCTGTCAACGCAACTCCAATGTCGCCCTTACAGGGCTCGCCGGAACCGGCCGCTATCCGGGGGTTCCGCTCCTCGCGGACTCGTCGCTGCACCCCCGGCTACGAAATCGCGGCCCTTCGGGCCTGTGGACTGCTGCGGCTACGAGGCCTCGCGCTGGCGCTCGGGCTTCGTTGCGGGTGTGCGCGGCGTATGCTTTGCCCATGTTCAACCGACCGGCAACGACGACTACGAACATGTATCCTCGACGCATCCGCGGGTAAGCCGGGTCCGCCTATCGACTGATCTGACCCGGCGACGAGCCGGGTTTTTTGTTGGGAGTGACCGATGGCCAAGGAACCGACGTGTCTGGTCTGTCAGAAAGTGATGGAGAAGGGCTTCATTACCGAACTGGCGGATGGCAACCATGTGAAGTTGCCGCGGTGGTCGCCCGGTGAGCCGCAGGCGAGTTGGCTTTCGGGCGAGGCCAAGTCGGCCCAGCGGAAAGAAGGCCTGAAGGTCGTGGCCTATCGCTGCCCGGAGTGCGAGGCGCTGCGGCTGTATGCGCCGAGTGTGTAGTTCTGCCTTGCGTCGAATCGTTCGTCTTGATTTGGCCATTTGGTATTTGGCAGTTTGGACCCCCCCCATGCCCATCACTATTACTCTTCCCGACGGCAAGACCAAGTCCTTTGACAAGCCCTCCGTAACGGGGTTGGAGGTTGCCGCGTCGATCGGCGTGGGGCTGGCCAAGGCCGCGCTGGCGGTGAAGGTGGATGGCGAGACCAAGGACCTGTCGTTCGAGATCACCCGCGACGCGAAGGTGGCGCTCATCACCATGCCCAAGCCCGGCCAGCCGGCGAGTGCCGAGGCGCTGGCGTTGATCCGGCACTCGGCGGCGCACGTGATGGCCGAGGCGATTCAGGATGTGGTCGGCAAGGACGTGCAGTTGGCGTACGGCCCGGCGACCGACACCGGGTTTTTCTATGACATGTTTGTGCCGGAGGGGAAGAAATTGTCGAGCGATCTGTTTGCCGCGATCGACAAGCGGATGGCGGAGATTGTGGGGGAGGATCGGCGGTTTTGTCGGTATGAGGTGGGCTCGGGCGAGGGGATTGCCAAACTCCGCACCGAAGCGAACAAGTACAAGATCGACAATGCCGAGCGAGCCCTTGGGCTTCCATCTTCGGTGTACAACGGCGCGAAATCCGCATTCGTGGACGCCGGAACTGAGGCTCCGCGAAGTTCCGGGTCTGATCGCTTGAGTTTCTACGCCACCGGGGAACCAGGCAAAGCGTGGGAGGACCTGTGTAGAGGCCCCCATGTCCCCTCCACCGGCCGCATCGGCGCAATCAAGGTCATGTCGCTGGCGTCGTCGTTCTGGCATGGGGATGAGAACTCCGACCGCCTCACCCGCGTCTACGGCACCGCCTTCCCCACTCAGGCCGAACTCGACGCGTATCTGAAGCAGCAGGAAGAGGCCAAGGCCCGCGACCATCGCGTGATCGGCAAGAACCTGCGGCTGTTCCACATCGATGAGACCGTCGGGCAGGGGCTCATCCTGTGGACCCCCGCCGGCTCGATCATGCGGAAGGAGTTGCAGGCGTTCATCGGCAGCGAACTGCGCAAGCAGGGATACACCGAGGTGTTCACGCCTCATATCGGCTCGCTGGAGTTGTACAAGACCTCGGGGCACTTCCCATATTACAAGGACTCGCAGTTCGCGCCGATCGTGGAGCGCGATGTGCTCGACCAACTCTGCGCGAGCGGCTGCTCCTGCGCGGAGATGGTCAACCGCGTGGAAAAAGTGCCCGGCCGACTCGCCGACGGCATCAACGAGCGCACCCGCGCTACCACCATCGCGGAAGATCGCATCGAACGCGACGAGAGCAAACTGCTCCGCGGCTTCATGCTCAGGCCCATGAACTGCCCGCACCACGCCAAGATTTTCTCCAGCGCGCCGCACTCATATCGCGACATGCCTGTGCGGCTCGCCGAGTTCGGCACCGTCTATCGCTGGGAACAGTCGGGCGAACTCAACGGCCTGACCCGCGTTCGCGGCTTCACCCAGGACGACGCCCACCTCTTCTGCACCGAAGACCAGATTCCCGCGGAAATCCAGGGGTGCCTGTCGCTCGTGAAGACGATCTTCGCGACCCTCGGCATGAAGGACTATCGCGTGCGTGTGGGCCTGCGCGACAAGGATTCGAGCAAGTTCACCGGCTCACCCGAGAGTTGGGACAAGGCCGAGGCCGCGTGCATCGCGGCGGCGCAGTCGCTGGGTGTGTCCTTCAGCAAAGAGTCCGGCGAGGCGGCGTTCTACGGGCCGAAGATCGACTTCGTGGTGAAGGACGTCATCGGGCGCGAGTGGCAACTCGGCACCGTGCAGGTCGATTACCAGATGGGTAACCGCTTCGACCTGTCTTATATCGGCCCGGACAACAAGCCGCACCGGCCGGTGGTGATCCACCGCGCGCCGTTCGGCAGCATGGAGCGCTTCTGCGGCGTGCTCATCGAGCACTTCGCGGGTGCCTTCCCGACCTGGCTGAGCCCCGAGCAGGTGCGGGTGCTGCCGATCAGCGAAAAGAGCAACGAATACGCGGCGAAGGTAGAGGCCGAGTTGAAGGCGGCCGGCGTGCGCGTCAGCGTCGACGACGGCAACGACCGCGTGCAGGGCAAGATCAAGGTCGCGGCGGAGATGAAGGTGCCGTATCTGCTCATCGTGGGCCCGCGGGACGCGGAGCAGAACGCGGTCAGCGTCCGTGTGCGCGGCGAAGAGAAGGACGCGGGCGCGATGCCGCTGGCGAAGTTTGTGGAAGGGATTGCGGCGGAGATCGGGGAGCGGCGGGCGGGGCTGGGGGTGAGGCCGTGACGCTCCAGGAAGTGCAGGTCATTGCCCAGTCGCTCTCATCGCTCGCCATCGCGGGCGGGCTGCTGTTCACGGCGGTGCAGTTCCGCAGTTACCGCCGGGCCCAGCACTTTGCCAACTTCTCGAAACTCGTCGAGTTGCAGATGCACCTGCGCGAGATGCGGGTGAGCGACCCCTCGCTGGCCGAGGTCTACTCGCACGACGTGAAGCACGCGCGGAACGAGCGCGACGTGCGGGAGTACTTCTTCAACCTCATGCAGTTGTCGGTGTACGAAATCGTCTGGTTCGGGCACCGGCACGGCCAGATTCCCGATGACTACTTCCTGTCGTGGGAGCGGCGGATGCGGGAGATCGCGGTAGAGCGTTCGTTCCAGGTGATGATGGACTCGCCCAGCATGAAGATCATGCACGACGATTTTCAGCGGTACATGCAGGGGATGATGCAGGTGGCAGCGCAGCAGGCGGCACGCGGTCGCGAGCCCTAAGTCGTCGCGCCGGCCTACTTCGATGGCGGCCCTTTGTACCCGCGCCCCAGGAACGCCTCGACGCCTTTACGCTCGACGCCGGGCACGAGGCCGAGCGATTCGATCGATTCGAACCAGTCGCGCCACGCGGTCAGGGTGCCTCCGATAAGCAGCGCGGGCTGGCCGCGCAGTTCGGGGGCGCGCAGGTCGTGGCTGGGCCAGTAATCGTGCGGCGTCGGGCGTCCGCCCAGCGCGCTGGATGCGCAGCGCACGATCGGGCGGTCAGGCAAATAGAACGCCAGGTGGCTGGCCCGACCGTAATGGTGCGCGACGATGAATGGTTCGGCACCAGCGAGCGATTCCAGGGCCCTGGCGCGCAAGGTTTCCACTCCCGCCGCCAGCGCCGGACCCTGCGCAAGACGCTCGCGTGGGATGACGCCCTGCAGGCCCGGCACATGGGCGAGCAGATCAGCGCGGAGCATGAGCACGCCGCCGACGAGGCCGATGCCCAGCGAGAAGTGCCACAGAAACTGAGGCAGGGTTTCTGGTTTGCGCCGCAAGAAGCCACGCTTTGGCCGAGGATCGCGGAGGGCTCGCCACGCGAGGACGTCTTCGCGCCACCGCGAAATGGCCCGTGCCGCCACCAGCCCGCCAAGGGGCAGAAGCGTGACATACGCGGCCATCGGCCAGTTGCCCTCAGGCTCGGCAAACAGGCTGACGGCGAAGTAGAAACCCAGAATTGGCACGCCGGCGCACGCAAGGAACAGTTCAACCCGGCTGCACGAATGCCGGAAGCGGAACGCGCGCACGACACCGATCAAAGCGAGCCCAAGGCCGGGCCCGGCGAGGCCGATCTGCGACCCGACGAACGTGAGGATCCAGAATGGGGACCACTCGCGAGGCGAAGATGCCCGCGCGGATAAGGCCGTCGCCGTGCCTTCCGCAAACCCCAAGTGCCCGAGCAAATGCGCAACCGTTGGCCAGCCGTGCTGGTGGTTCCAGATGAGCACAGGCGAAGCCGCCGCGAAGCCGACGAGCGTGCCGAGAAGGATGAGTCCCATCCCGGCACGACGGCGGGCAGGCGACGGGTGTCGCGCCGCGAGAAGTCGAAACAGTACAAGTCCGGGGACCAGCAGCACAATCGTGTATTTGTAGAGAAAACCCGCGCCGAGCGCGAGTCCAGCAGCAGCCGCAAGCGTGGCGCGACCCCCAGGCGACGACACAAACCCGAGCCGCCACGCGCTCACACAAGCGAGCGCCCAGCACGCGCAGTACGGGCCGTCGATCGTGCCCAGCATCGACGTCGCCAGCACAATCGGCGCGACCGCCAGGGCGATCGCGGCATAGAGCCCATCGCGAAGCGCGGCCGTAGGGGTCAGCCCCTCGCGCTGGCGGGCGTCCACCACAAGCCACGCCACCGCCGCCACCATGACGGCCCCGTAAAGCGGTGCCGCGGCCCGCACCGCAAACTCGGTATCACCCAGAACGGCGGTGACCAGCGCGATGGTCCACGCAATGCCCGGACCCTTGGTGTAGTAGGAAAGGGCCAGGTGCTTGGACCATTCCCAATACTGGGCCTCGTCTTCGACCAAGCCATATGGGCACCAGAGCGCGAGATACAGCCAGCGCGACACCAGCAACCCCAGCGTGAGCGCAGCGACGGCCCACAGGTATCGGCGCGGGCTGTGACCGGGGTTCGACTTGAGCATCGGAGAGTGAGGGTATTGTGGACGCCGACACCGGCGGAGCGTGGCCGAGCGGGTGGGTGATCGGGTATGCTCAGGCATGGCCACACCTCCCCCTTCCGACCTGCCGACGCCGCTGCCGATGCCCACGGGCGTAGTGCGCGGGCCGCTGAACCTCCTGAACTGGATCAACGCGAATCGGGAGTCGTTCAAGCCGCCGGTGGGGGCCAAGACGATCTGGGAGAACGAGGATTTCATCTGCTTTGTGTCGGGCGGGCCGAACACGCGGAACGACTATCACGTGAACCCCACGGGGGAGTTTTTTTTCCAGATCAAGGGCGACGTGTACGTCAAGATCATTGAGGATGGGAAGTCGCGCGACGTGATCATCCGCGAGGGGGAGATGTTCTACATCCCGTCGTGGATACCGCATTCGCCGCAGCGGCCGCCGGGCACGCTGGGGCTGGTGATCGAGTATCGGCGCCCGCCCGGGCAGAAGGACGCGCTGCGGTTCTACTGCGCGAAGTGCTCGACGCTCGTGTATGAGGAGCAGTGGTCGCTGGCGAGCATCGATGTGGACCTGACGCGGATCATGCACGCGTTCTGGGGCGGGCCGGTGGAGAGAAGGACGTGCCGGGTGTGCGGCACAGTGGTGCAGCCGGCCACCGAAGCGAGGCTGCCGGTGTGAAATCACGTGCGACGGGGCAGCCCGAGAGAGTTCCCTATGGGCGAGTTGCTGGTCTTTGATCGTGCCGCCGTTCGCGAGGTGGACCGCCTGGCGGTGCAGCGCTTCGGGCTGCCGTCGATCGTGCTCATGGAGAACGCGGCCTTGCACCTGGTGGCGGCGGTGCTCGACCGCATGGGGCCCAAGCGCGAGCCCGACGCGGGCGTGCTGATCTGCTGCGGCAAGGGGCACAACGGTGGCGATGGTCTCGCAGCGGCACGGCATCTGCACAACGCGGGAGTGCCCGTTTCGCTGCTGCTGAGCGCTGAGGCGTGGGACCACGTGGGCGACACGCGGATTCACGCGGACGCGGCCCTGCGCATGGGCTTGCCCATGGAGGTGGCCACGCCCGGCGACATCCGCGGCGCGTTCGATCGGGCCGCGACGGCGATCGGGCGACCGGCGATCATCATCGATGCGCTCGTGGGCACGGGATTGGAAACGATCGTGGAGCCCGGCGCGGTGCTGGCGCATCTCGTATCGGCGATCAACTCGGCGCGCGGGCCGGGGGGAGATGGGGTGCGGAGCGGGGGTTGTCAGGTTGTTTCGGTGGATGTGCCCTCGGGGCTGGATTGCGATTCGGGCAGACCGCTGGTGCGGCAGCCCGACGGCACCTCGACGGCGGTGCGGGCTGATCTGACCGTGACGTTTGTCGGTTGGAAGGTGGGGTTCGCGGCACCGGAAGCGCACGAGTTTCTGGGCGAGGTGCTGATCGCCGATATCGGCGCGCCGCGCGAACTGACACTGGAACTGGGGTGGCCGATGCATGTCGAAGGCGCGACGCCGCCGAGTGAGGGGTGAGAGCGTGAGGGGCCCAACCAAGGTTGCCGCAGGGGCGCGTGCGGCTAGGCTTGGGCACGTCGGCGCGAGGCGCCGCGGGAGGCTCGATTCATGGCCAAAGGGCAGTATCTTTCGCACTATCAGCAGGGCATCGTGCGGCGTTTTTATGAGCACGCCGACGCGCAGTTGGTGACGAAACTGGCGGAACTGGTCTCGGACCTCGCGGTGGTGGAGGGTGGCCCGACAGGCAAGGCGTCGGCGAAACTGTGGACGCGAGCGCGGGCCGCGCTGGCCAAGGCGGGCGTGGCTGCTGCGCGGGTCGAGGCGATTGCTGATGCAGGTGACGTAGCCGCGCTGGCGAAACTGGTGGGGGAGATTTCCGGAGGAGGAGGAGGAAGTGGGGGCGGTGGCACCGGGGGCAGGGGCCCGACGAAGCCGCGCGATTCGCGGTCGATGTAGACCGGTGGGGATCGACGGCGATCCATGTCCCTTGGCAGTCGCTGGGAGTGGGCGAA
This sequence comes from uncultured Phycisphaeraceae bacterium, assembly GCA_964588585.1. Taxonomy (GTDB): domain Bacteria; phylum Planctomycetota; class Phycisphaerae; order Phycisphaerales; family UBA1924; genus JAEUIX01. Next base: position 18,044 of record CAZPPX010000023.1, on the reverse strand, counting down.
AGATCAGACGAGAACCGTGGGCAAGGATCGCGCGTAAGCAGAGCACATGGTCGTGTGGTTGTGGGTCATCTTCGCGGCGTTCGTAGCGGGTCTGGCGGCGCTGGACCTTGGGGTGCTCACGCGCCGCCCCCGCGCGGTGACGGCGGCCGAAGCGGGGGTTTCGGTCGCGCTCTGGATTCTCACCGCCACCGTCTTCTCGTTCATGCTCGCGCGGCTGTACGCGACCAACACCCTGGGCCTGGCCACCGGCCTCGGGCACGCGCTGTCGCCTGATGTCGCGTGGATCCAGTTCGTGGGGGCCTACGCCACCGAACTGGCGATGAGCATCGACAACGTCGCGGTGCTGGCGATCATCTTCGCGCACTTCCGCGTGCCCGAGGCGCTCCGGCCCCGTGTGCTGTTCTATCTGATGGTGGTGTGCTTGGTGCTGCGGGCGGGCCTTATCTTTGGCGGGGCTGAACTGATGCGGTGGCCCTGGACGGCCGCTGTGTTCGGCGTGCTGCTGTTGATCGCCAGTGTGCGCGAACTGTGGCTACCGGATCAGGAGGCGCAGATCGGCCGGCGAATCCTCATGCGGGTGGTGAATCGCCTGCCGACGACGGCGGCGGCCGACGGGCAAAAGCTGATCACCCATGCCAGCGGTCGGTGGGCGATGACGCCGCTGATGACCGTGTTTGTGGCCGCGGTGGTGGGAGACCTCAGTTTCGCGATTGATTCGCTCCCCGCAGCGTTTGCCGTCACACGCGACCCGTTCATCGCGTTTACCGCTAACGCCTTGGCGATTCTCTCGCTGCGTTCGATCTACTTCGCCGTCGCGCCCTACATCGCGCGGTTCCGGTTCATGAAGGTGAGCCTGGTCGCGATCTTCCTGTTCCTGGCGTGGAAGGTCGCCCTGGGTCGAGGCGAGTGGTACGACCACCTGGGCACCTCCATCACCCTCGCGGTGATTGTGGGAACGTTGGGATTCGGCCTGCTGGCTTCGTATGCGTATCACCGCCGCGCCGGCGCGGCACGGGCAGAATCGGCGCGACCGACACCCCTCGAAGACCTCGGCGAAGCGGCGAAACTGGCCCGCAAGAACGTCTGGAAGATCTGGATTCTGATTGCCGGCACCGCAGTCATCATCGCGGGAATCGCGATTGCACCGCTTCCCGGTCCCGGGCCGACGGTGCTGATCCCGATGGGGCTGGTGATTCTGGCCAGCGAGTTTGTCTGGGCCAAGAAGTTGCTCAAGATCTTCACCGAGAAGAGCCTGCAACTGGCCGAGCAGGGGGACAAGGTCGGCGCGAGTTTCCCCAAGTGGGTGCTCATGCCCATCATTCTGGCGTACTACGGATTCTGGTCGATCATGGTGATCTACTCGCCCAATGCCGGGCTCACGCTGTTCTACAACTGCACCTGCTTCGGCCTGTCGTTTCCGTTCCTGGCCTGGGTCATCCGCACCGCTGGGATGGATCTCGGCCCGAGGCTGAACCGGTTTATCTACGCGACGCGAAAAGGGCCGGGGTCGAGGCCGGGCAGTGCCGGAACGGGAACGGGAACGGGGAATCACCACCGAGACGCCGAGGCACCGAGCAGCACCGAGTTGAAGAGCGGATGATCTGATGTTGATGTCTGATGTCTGACCGCATATCCTTCGGCTCAACCCAGTGGGGAGTAGCCTCTCCCCTCGCGGCCTCTCGCGAGGGGAGCGTTCCGGATCGTCAGCACGGGCGGCTTTGCCGCTCCGGTACGGAACCTGCGACAAGCAGCGCGCAAGACCACATCGGCGGGAACCCACGGCTGCGCAGCCGTGGGCGGCTTGCCAACTGTGCGGAGCCTTGCCGTGCATGATGTGCTCAATTGTGTGCCCTGGGCGTTGAATCTGGCGACCATCGCTGCTGACCAGCCGGCCGACATGAAGGCCTGGGCCTATGTCGCCTTCGTGGGCCTGGTGCTGGTGTTCCTGGCGCTCGACCTGGGCGTCTTCCACCGCGAGGCGCACGAGGTGCACTTCAAGGAAGCGATGGGGTGGTCAATCGTGTGGCTCACCTGCGGCCTGGCCTTCGCGGGCTTTGTGTGGTGGGCGTATGACGCGCACTGGCTGGGATTGGGCTTGCAGACGCCCCAATACAACCTGCACGAACTGGCGGGCAAGGTGCCCGAGCAGCCGCTGATCGTGCTGGGCGAAGTCACAGGGCTCGAGGCGGCCAAGCAATACCTGGTGGGTTATGTCGTCGAGAAGTCCCTGGCGATGGACAACATCTTTGTCATCGCGCTGATCTTCTCGTTCTTCGCCGTGCCCGGGAAATACCAGCATCGCGTGCTGTTCTGGGGCATTCTGGGTGCGCTGGTCATGCGGGGCGGCATGATCCTGATCGGCGGTGAACTGATCATGCGCTACCAGTGGGTGCTGATCATCTTCGGCGCGTTCCTCGTGCTCACGGCCCTCAAGATGGCGATCATCAAGGGCAACGATGATCCGAGCCAGAATGTGGCCGTGCGGCTGTGCAAGCGGTTTATCCCGATGGTGGACTTCTACGACGGGCAGAAGTTCATCACCCGCCGCACCGTTCCACCGACGTATTCCGCCGAGCCTTCCAGCAGCAAGATGGTGATGGACGCGGCCCCTCTGGGCACGCTTGGTCGCCGTGCGATCACGCCGCTGTTTCTGGCCCTGATGCTGGTGGAGATCACCGACCTGGTGTTCGCGGTGGACTCGATCCCGGCGATCTTTGCGATCACCCCCGACCCGTTCATTGTGTTCACGAGTAATGTGTTCGCGATTCTGGGGCTGCGGGCGCTCTACTTCTGCCTGGCGGCCCTGATCGCCAAGTTCCGGTTCCTGAAGCCGGCGCTGATCCTGATCCTGGCGTTTGTGGGCGTGAAGTTGCTGTTGTTGAGCGTGCCGCCCTATCTGCCGTTGGTGGGGCTGCAGGCCCAGTCGGCCATCAAGATCGATACGACCCTGTCGCTCGCGGTGGTGGTGGGCGTGCTGGCGGCGGCGACGGTGTTGAGCGTGGTGTGGCCTGGGCGCGAGCGCGACGCGGGCGGCGCACGCGGCGAGACGCACTGAGGTCGCCTCCGAGCAGGCGACCTCAGTGGCACGGCTCGGCACTAGGCTTGCCCGCATGGCTGGCCCTCCCCCTACCGCGCCCACCGATCTCCCGCCCACGCTCTACCTGATCGACGGGTACGCGCAGTTCTTCCGCGCCTATCACGCCATCCGCACGCCCATGTCGTCGCCCGTCACACGCGAGCCAACAAACATGACGTTTGGGTTCGTGGGCATGTTGCTCAAACTCCTTCGGGGCGAAGGAAACATGGGCGGGCCGCCAGCGTACCTCGCGGTCGCGCTCGACGTGAGCGGCGACACCGAGACGTTTCGATCGGTGATCGACCCGGAGTACAAGGCCAATCGCCCGCCGCCGCCCCCGGACCTGTTTCCGCAGGTGGATCGCTGTCTGGCGCTGCTGGAAGCGATCGGCGTGCCGACGGTGGGCATCGCGGGCTTCGAGGCCGATGACGCGATCGCCACCGTGGTCACGCGGTTGCGTGCCGAGCGGCCTGACCTGCGCATCCGCATCGTGAGCAAGGACAAGGACCTCAAGCAGTTGCTCGTGCCCGGGCGGGTCGAGATGTTCGACGTGCACACCGACATCGTGATCGACGCGGCCAATCTGAAGGCCGAGACGGGCCTTGAGCCGCGGCAGGTGATCGACATGCTCGCCCTGATGGGCGACACGGTGGACAATGTGAAAGGCGTCGAAGGCATCGGCCCGAAGACCGCGGCCGAGTTGATCGGCCAGTTCGGCAGCCTTGACGAACTGATGAAGCGCGCCGACGAGGTGAAGGGCAAGCGGGGCGAAGCACTGCGGGCTTCGCTGGATCGGTTGCCCAGGAACGTGGAACTGGTGGCACTGCGGCACGACGCGCCGGTGAATCTGGACCTGTCGCGGGCCGACGTGAACGAACTGAAACTCGCGGCCCTCATTCCGATTCTGCGTGAAGTCGGGTTCAACCGCTACCAGGATGATGTGCGGGCGCTGATGGCGACACGGGGCGAGGTTGCCGAAGTTCTGACGGACTCATCCGCGAGCGGCCGGTCGTCAGAAGGTCTGTTTACTGCGCCACAGACAGCCGCAGCCCCGGCGGTCCGCCGCAAGCGGCGCGATGACGATCACGAGACGGCGAGTCTGTTCGGCGGAGGTGGTGGCGAGGGGGAGGGCCGCGCGAGCGATGACGCGGCACCAGGAGGGGAAGGAGTCGGCGACGGCTTCCGCGCTGGCAGCGCCAGTGGGGCTGGCGTCCGCGGCGACTATCGCCTCGTCCGCACGCGCGACGAACTCGCCGCGCTCGTCGCCATCCTGCGCGACGCCAGGCTCTTCGCCATCGACACCGAGACCACCGGCCTCAACCCGCGTCAGGCCAAACTCTGCGGGCTTTCGTTTGCCGTCGCGCCCGGCGCGGCGTGGTATGTGCCGGTGCGCTCGCCCGAGCCAGAAACGCACTTGGATGAGCCCGCCGTGCTCGCCGCACTCAAGCCGCTGCTCGAAGACGCCCCGCGGCCTAAGTGCGGGCACAACCTGAAGTTCGACATGCTCGTCCTCCGCGCAGCGGGCGTCCACCTCCGCGGCGTCGCGTTCGACAGCATGGTCGCGTCGTATGTGCTCGACGCGTCGCGCTCGTCGCATGGGCTTGATTCTCTGGCGCAGGCGATTCTGAACGAGCACATGCTGACGCTTGATGACGTGCTGATCGGCACGCCGGGCCGCGCGGGCGGTCCCGGGGCTGGCGGCGGCCACGACCGGTCGTTCATCCACGCGCCGCTCGCGCTGGCCGCGCGATATGCCGGCGCGGACGCCGATATCGCCCTCCGGCTGCGGGCCGCGATGCACCAGGATTTGCAGGCCAAGAGCCTCATCGGCCTCTTCGACGATGTCGAGATGCCCCTCGTGCCCGTGCTCGCCGAACTCGAATGGAACGGCATCCAGGTTGACCCGGCCGAACTCGACCGCCAGCGCGCCCGCCTCGCCGAGCGCATCAAGGTGCTCAAGGACTCCATCGACGACGCCGCCATGGCCGCGCTCGGGCGCACGTTCAACCCCGATTCCCCCAAGCAACTCGCGGCGGCCCTCTTCGGCAAAAAAAATGCCGAGGAACCGGGCCTGGGCCTGCGCGTGGTGAAACGCACCAAGACCGGCCCATCGACCGATATCGAAGTCCTCGAAAAACTCGCCGAGGACGTGACGATCAGCACCCCGATCCCCTCGCTGATCGTGGACTACCGGCAACTGACCAAACTCGTCTCGACGTATCTGGTGGCGCTCAAGGACGCGATCGAGCCCTCCACCGGCCGCATCCACGCGAGTTTCAATCAGACCGTAGCGGTGACGGGTCGCCTGGCGTCAAGCGATCCGAACCTGCAGAACATCCCGATCCGGTCGGACGTGGGCAAGGAGATTCGTCGCGCGTTTGTCGCCCCCGAAGGGCGCGTCTTCGTCTCGGCGGACTACTCGCAGATCGAGTTACGGCTGCTCGCGCACCTCTCGCGCGACCCGGCGCTCATCGAGGCCTTCAGCCGCGACGAGGACATCCACACCGCCGTCGCGGCCCAGATCAACAAGATCGCGCCCATGGCCGTCACCAAGTCGCAGCGCGACGGTGCCAAGATGGTGAACTTCGGCATCGTCTACGGCATCACCGCCTTCGGCCTCGCCCGCCGCCTGGGCATTCCCAACGACGAAGCCGCGGAGATCATCAACGCCTACAAGCGCCGCTTCGCGGGTATCACGACGTTCCTTCAGGAATGCGTCGAGCAAGCACGCCGTCACGGCTATGTCGAAACGATTCTCGGCCGCCGCCGTCCGATTCCGGAGATCGAGAGCCCCGTGTCCGCACGCCGCGCCTTCGGCGAGCGCACGGCCATCAACAGCGTGGTCCAAGGCTCCGCGGCCGATCTCATCAAACTCACCATGATCGACCTCTACGCCCGCACGCGCGACGCCCAGCCGGGCCACCCCCTGTGGGGCTCCCAAATGCTCTTGCAGATTCACGACGAACTGGTGTTCGAATGCCCGGCCGAGCAGGCCCAGGCCGCCCGGGCGGTCATCATCAGCCGCATGGAAGGGGCCCTGAAACTGTCCGTGCCGCTGAAGGTCGAGTCGTCGGTCGCGGCCAACTGGTACGACGGGAAGTAGGACTTTGGTTGGTCTATAATCACGACCAACCGTCGTCCGGGCGGCCGCGCGTGCGGCCTCGGCCCGGGCCAGAGGTCCAGGACGGTGGGTTTGTGGAGTCGCGCTCGATGTCGCAGTTCAATCGCTTCACGCCGATGCAGAAGGTCAAAGTCGCCAAAAAGACCGCCGACGGCGAGATGTGGGTCGATTACAAGGACATCGAAAAACTCCGCCGCATGATGTCGCCCAACGGGAAGATCTACGGCCGCAAGCGCCTGCAGGCCTCCGCGGCTGAGCAGCGCATGATTTCCCAGGCCGTGAAGCGGGCCCGGTTCATGGGCCTGCTGCCCTACACCTCCGCGACGCTGTAATGCCAATCTTCAGTTGACCTTTCGCCCGAACCGGCTCCCATGCCCGGCCGCGATTACACACCCCTGCTCGATCGCCTTCCCGGCCCGGGCTCGGCACCCGCCGAGCCAGAGGTGGTCATGGCGCGGGTGGTCGATGCGCTCTGGGAAGCGTTCAACGCCGACGGCGTCTCGTGGGTCGGGTTCTACACCTGGTCATCGCGGAAACCCGACGAAATGACGCTCGGCCCACGCCGCGACAAGCCCGCCTGCTCGCCCATTGGCCTGCACGGCGCGTGCGGACGGGCGCTGAAATCGTGTAAGCCGCTGGTCGTGACGGATGTCGCCAACCTGGGAAGAGGCTACATCGCCTGCGACCCGCGCGACCGGTCGGAGGTGGTAGTGCCGCTCCTGAACCCCGACGGCTCGGCCTGGGCCGTGCTCGATATCGACAGCCACGAGGTCAACGCGTTCGACGTCTTCGACGCCCTCACGCTGGCACGGCTGCTTCAGCACACGGGCCTGAGTTTCTCCGCGGCAATCGATCCGGATGAGGTTGAGACCGTCTGAATGATCTCGATCCGAAAGGCGAACACAGAGACACTCCACGATCCCGTTCCCGTTCAGCCCATTCCTCCCTCCGCGGCCTCTGCGTTCCGCCTTCGTTCTTCACGAACGCGAATACAGCGACGCGAAGTCACGCCAGAACGTCGGATACGTCTTCCGCACGCACGCCGGGTCGCGGATCACCACGTTCCCGCGCCGCAGGCCCACCAGCGCGAGCGCCATCGCCATGCGGTGGTCGTCATAGGTATCAAACTCCACGATCGCCGGCTTCCGGCCCGTCGCACGTTCCTCCACGCACACGAGCGACCCGGCCAGTTCAGCCGGGGGCCAGATCCGCAGCCCCTCGTCGTCGCGCATCGTCTCGATCTCGACCCGCGCGCCGATTTTGGTCAGTTCGGTCTGCAACGCCGCGAGTCGGTCGGTTTCCTTCACGCGAAGGGTCCGCAGACCGCGAAGGGTCGTGGGCCCGTCACTGAAGCACGCCAGCACGGCGGCAACCATCGCCGTATCAGGCATGCCCGAAAGGTCGATCTTGCCCAACCCGAGCCGAGGCGTCCCGGTGATGCTGGTGCCCGAGACGGTCGCGTTCATCGTCGCGCCCGCCCGAGCGAGCAGCTGCGCAAATCCGGCGTCACCCTGAATCGACGAGCCGTTGACGCCCGGCACCCGTACCGTGCTCCCCGATGCCAGCGCCGCCGCCCCCCAGAACGGCACGGCCCCGCTCGCATCCGGCTCGATCGCATACGTCCGCGACTTGATCGATTGGCCACCGATAAAGAGCGTGGGCGCGGCGCGCCCGAGGTCCGCGTCGATTGACACGCCCCACGCCTCAAGCACAAAGCGCGTCATGTGCACATACGGCGCGCTGGTGATCGCCCCCGTGAATCGCAGCGCCAGCCCGCCTTCAAGAAACGGCGCGATCAGCATGAGGGCCGAGATGAACTGGCTCGATGACGTCGTCGGAATGTTCAGAGGCGAAACCACCCGACCGCCTTCCAGCGGCCACACCCGCATCGGCGGGTAGCCCTCGGCATGCGTGTGCTCGACGCGCACACCCATGTGCCCAAGTGCATCGGCCAGTTCCCGGATCGGCCGGGCGCGCATCCGCAGGTTCCCGTCGATCGTGATCGGCCCGCTCTCACGTTCGCCGAGTACCGCCGCCGCCGCGAGAAAACGCGTTGCCGTCCCCGCATTGTGCAAATCAAGCGTCGGCTGCGCCACCCGAGGCTTCCAGCAACCGTTCACACCCGTGATGTGCAGCGTGGCGTTCCCGAAGGCTTGATCGTTGGTTGTGCGCTCGACGCGAACCGGCGCCCCCAGCGTTTCGATCGCGCGAAGCATGACCTGCGCATCATCCGCATCCGCCAGCGCGCCCCGCAGCGTGCTGGTGCCCTTCGCCAGCGCCGCCAGCAGCAACGCGCGGTTGGTGATCGACTTGCTCCCCGGCGGCGTGATGGTCACGTCGAAGGGCGCGCGGAGCGGTGGAATCAGGATCGCCGGGGGAAGGCGATCAACCGGCACGTCAGCGATGTCAGACACAGTGGGCAGAGAATGCACAGCGGATCGTACATGCAGCCCGACCGTCAGGGAGGGTTCCCGAGGGGCGGCCGCGCCGCACAGAAGCCTTTCATGGTCGGCGCAGGTTTCAGGTGCCCATCATGATCATGGCGGACCCAAAGCGGTCCACCACGGCACCCGCCCACGATCTGCACACGGCGTGCCAACAGGCTGTTTTCAGCAAGAATTCGTGGCCCATCTACCAAACATTGCGCGCAAAACCTTCCCTTCGCGTATACGCCCTCCGGAGCATGTGGGTGGGGGGGTCGGTGGGTCGCCGCGCGATGGGCCTTAGCCGGGCTGTAATGGGCTTATACGCGAAGCATGAATTCGTATGCACTCGGGTCCATGTAACTGCGGACCGACCCCTACGAATGCCGCCTTATGCCGCGAGAAGTGCGTGAGTGCGTCAGTCCTCGCCGAAGCCGCTCGCCACCAGTTTGGCGAGGTCATCCACCGCCGCCTGCGCGCCCGGTCCCTCCGCGATCACTTCCAGTTGCGTGCCCTGGGTGGCAGCGAGGAGCATCATCATCATGATGGACTTGCCGTCGACCGATTGGTCGCCGCGCTTCACCGTTACGGAGCAGGCGTGGGCCATCGCGGCATCGACGAAGCACATCGCGGGGCGCGCGTGCAGGCCCAGGCGGTTCACGATCGTCACAATGGCGGAGGCGCGTTCGGACACGGTGAGTTCTTCAGAGGTTGCCGGCACCGTCGGCTTCTTCGAGCAGGGAGCGGACTTCCTCGATGCTGCCGGCCTGGCGGAGGAAGCGGCGGAAGGTTTCCTTGCTCAGGTTGGTGAAGATCACGTTCATCGCCTGCAGGTGTTGCTCGGGCTGGGCCTCGGGCGAAAGGAGCAGGAACACGGTGAACACGGGTTGGCGGTCGAGCGAGACGAAATCGACGCCCGGGCCCGAGAGGCCGACGGCCGCGGCCATGCGTTTGACCGATGGGTGCTTCACATGTGGCACGGCCACGCCCTTGCCGAAGCCGGTGGAGCCGCGTTTCTCGCGTTCGAGCACGCGGCCGATCAGGTCCTCGCGATACTGGGTGTCGGCGGCCCCCGCAGCGATGAGGGCGTCCATCAGTTCGCGAACCACCGCCTCGCGCTCGGTCGCGTTGAGCCGAGCAATGACGGCACCTTCTGGCACGATCTCGCTGAGTCGCATGGCGTGTTCCCGTGGGCGCGACCGGCGGTGAGCCGATCGCGCCGGGCGTGTCCTTAGACTCCACCGGCGCCGCCGGCTGGTTCGCCGCCGCGCTTGTTCTGCTTGAGTTTCTCTTTAAAGGTCGTCAACTGGCGGGCGACCTTGTCGATGGCCTCGTCGATCGCGGCGTAGAGGTCGGCGTGGTGCACATCGGCGACAAAGTCGTCGTGGTGCTGCACGTCGGCGATCACTTCTGCCCGGAAGCCTTTGTTGCGGGGGTCGGGCTCGAGACGAAGGGTGACGAGTTGGACGCCGTCGTAGTGCTTGGGGAGTTTGGCGGCCTTCTGGTCGGCGTAGGCGCGGATGGCGTCGGTGACGTCCATGTGCTTGCCGATGATGTCGATGCGCATTGGGTGCTCCTGGCAGATCGGGCGCGGGTGCCCGGGAGAGAGGGAAGAGCGTGCTCGCCGCGCCTGGGAATCAGGATCGAGAGGCGTGGCGGCACACGAGGCGGAGGGGGAGGAACGCGCGACAGAACGGGCGAATCACGCTCCGGCGGCGGCGCCCATTTCCTTGGCGAACTGATCGGCGGGAACCTCGGTCACGGCGGCTTTGGCCAGGATCGCGTCCATGGTCTTGTGCTCGCGGATCTGCGTGAAGACCCCGCCGACCTGGTTGGACTGGATCATCTGCTGGCGCAACTGCTCGGGACGCATGTTGCGTTCCATCGCGATCTGCGCGATGCGGCCGTTGATCTCCTGTTCGGTGACCTTGATCCCCAGTTGCTCGGCGGCCTTGTCGAGGATGAAGAAGACCTTCAGTTCGCCCGCGGCGCTCGCGGCCGACTGGCGGCGGAGTTCGGCGATGTTCTCTTCGATCTTCATCGGATCGACGCCGCGGTACATCAGTTCGAGGCGGCGGCGCTGGAAGGTGCGCTCGGCCTGCTGCGCGGTAGTGCGCTGGGGCAGGTCCATCTTGGTCTTTTCCATCAGGAACTTGGCGAGTTGCTGACGCATGACCGACTGCTGATCGATGAGCACGCGCTGGTTGAGACGCTGCTTCATGGCGTCGCGCAGGCCGGGCTCGCCATCGAAGCCGAATCGGGCGGCGAGTTCGGCGGCGGGGGCGGGGATGATGCGGTCGCAGCGGGCGGCGGTGTAGGTGATGGTGAGGTCAACGCCGCGGAGTTCCTCGCGCTCGTGGTTCTCGGGGCCCTTGGTGCGGATGGTGACGACATCCCCGGGCTTGGGCAGGCCGATCTGTTTGGCCAGGTCATCGACGCTGAGGCCGACGATCATGCCCTTGCCGTTCTTGTCGGCGGTGGGAATCTGGACGACGATGCCGTCGGACTCGAAGAAGGTGGTGTCCTTGCCGTCTTTGTCCTTCCCGGCCATCTTGGCGGAGCCGGTGAGGTAGTCGCCGGGCTCGGCTTTCTCGCGCTCTTCGAGCGAGCCTTCCTGGATGCAGAGTTTGTCGACTTCCTTGCCGACCATGTCGTCGGTGACTTCGATGGTGGGCTTCTTGATGGCGATGGCGTCGAGGCCCGGCAGTTCAAACTCGGGGATGACTTCGACTTCAACCTCGAAGACGAGGGGCTTGCCGGCTTCGACTTCGACCTTGGCGATGGACTCGCTGGTGGGCTCGCCCACGACGCGGAGTTTGGACTCCTCGACGGCCTTTTGGTAGGCGGAGGCGACCAACTGGTCCTTGGTCTGCTGCTTCATCACCGATCCGAAGCGTTTCTCGATCAGGCGCTTGGGGGCGCGGCCTTTGCGGAAGCCGGGGAGTTCGGCTTCGAGCAGGAGGGTGTCAAGGGAGGTGCCGAGGGCTTCATCCACCGTTTCGCGGGGGACTTCGATCCGGATCTTCCGGCGGGTCGCGTTGACGGTGGAGATTTCGACCTTGTTGGAACGCTCAGCGGTGGCAGTCGCCATTGGGCAAGTCTCCGGGGTCCAGGGCCGGCTTGACATGGCCGGCCCCCCACCCGAGGTGCGAGGGCCAAGCGTAGGAGGGTCAACGAAGGCGAGAAGAGCAGGCGCACGCGATTGCCAGCAGTCCCGCCCCGATCAAAGCGTTTCGGGCGACCAGACTCCACCACGAATGTACCGGTTCACGCCCAAGTCCACAGCCGCAGGACGCACCTGTCGGAGGTGCCATCGCAATGGGGACAAGATACAGGGCCAGGGCTGCGAAGACGCAACCGAGCAAAAGAGAAGCGAGGCTGTTCCGTTTCAGCGCCGCCACGAGCCAGATCGCCGCGACGCTCACGAGTATCTCGCCGAGTGAGACCAATAGCGCAAGCGATGGAATCCAAGACGTTGGGACGAGGCGGTGGCTTTCGACAACGCGCGCAAACTCGCTGAGGTCGAGCAGCTTGTGAGTGCCCGTTGCCAGAAGCCAAGTGGCTGCGAAGAGAACGACGGTTGAGGCCAGAGCAGCGCGGATCACGGGTGAACTCGCGCCGATCGGTTGCGCCACCACGCGGCGATGCCGAGTGTGACCAACACGGCACCAGCGATGAACATCGCGCGAGAACCAAGGACGGGGGACTCTGTTGCCGAACCTCGAACACCGATTGGGCGATCGCCAATGGGCGTACCATCTGCGTTCGTTGCGAACTGGCGAACTGGGCGACGATTTACCCGGTCGCTGATGGCTTTGTCAAGGACAGACTTCGGTTCAAAGGCTGCTTCATCCCCGGCGGGCAGCCAACGAACAGATTCGAGGATGAGCCCGTCCATGTTTGAGTACGCGCCGGTCAAGACTTGGAACCCGGGCGGTGAGCCTGAAGCCTGATCAAAGGCTCGCTTGGTTCCGCCATGAACATCTTCAAAGGATGTCACGAGAAGGTTGTTATCGACGAGTAGGCGATGCTCAAAGTGTGCCGCCGCAGCGCCGCCGAGCCGCTCGATATCGACAGCGGGTAAGTGCTCGATTCGCCAATCGCGCAAGCCCCGGGGAAAGGCAAACGTCAACTGCCAACCCGTCGGTACCTTCTGAATGGAGCGCAGTCCGTCAACGCGGCCGAGGGCACCACGCAGATAGATTCCCGGAAAAAAGGAATCTAAGAAAGAGTCCTTCCATTCCGGATGGGGTTCATTGACCGTGCTCACGCCATCGATGTTCGCTTTGCCTGAATAGGTACTCCCCGATGTATCCGTGCCGAGAACTTTCTCGGCGTCGGTATCAATGTAGTACCACGCGCCGTTGGCAAAGTTGTACCCGGCATAATACAGGCCTTCGCTGGATGGTGCCTTGGGATTGCGCACCACGACATGCACGCTGCCCCGCGTTGGCCACTGTTCGACGAGTTGGTTCCGAAGCGAGGCGGCGGCCCGCGGCAACTCCGCTGAAGGGCCCGGAGGTTCGGCGGCTGCATGAAACGCACACGCGCTAGCGGCACCGAGAGCGTAAATGCGCGGGTTCATGGTGCGACACAGGATCCGCCGGCTGGCGTGTGCATATCACCAGCAGGGCCGGCTCCATCCTGGGTTATCGTCTTGGCGATGCAGCAGATGTTGCCATCACGACATCCCACGGTCTCGTAGCCTGATGGAATGGGCTTCTCGTTGCATGGAACCGTCGAGGTGGACTTGATCACATAGCACTTGCGAGCGACAGGGCCGCTATTGACGGGCCCCAACTTGCCCGCGTGTCCTGATGGCGCAGCCTCGTATCCTTCATCGCATACTCGCAGGTTGGCAACGCAGAAACCGCTGCCGGTGCCGCAGCCGGTACGCTTGAGCCAGTAGCACGTTTGTGCGCCTGCCGCGCCAGCGAGCAGCGCAGCGGCAAGGAATGCAGCCAGCCGACGCGTGTTCATGCGACCTCCTTTGGGTTAGCGATCCCGACCGTGAAACCCACCCCATGTTGAAAGAACCGGGTGTCCCACCCAGTGCTCGAGATAGGCATCCTCGACCGAAACAAAGTCCGTACAGCGCGCCGCCGCAGCACTTCCGTCAGCCATCGCGACCGGGCCAAGCGGCCTGATCCATGGTTCATATGTCCAGAAGACATGCTCGCCGTTCATGATGTGCAGCCACTTTACCATCAGACCCTTGTCACTTGGAAACGAAACATCGGATTGGCTTGCACCTCTGAGCGGCGTCAGATCAATGGGGAGTGTGTGTCCGCGCTGAAACAACGCGGGTTCACTCACCAAGCATCCCGAGAGTGCGAAGGTCACGTCATTGCAGACGACTAGACCTTCCGGGTCAACATCCTCGACTTGGCCAAAATGCCCAGTGGCGATCATCGGGCGATACCACTGGAGCATGCCATCACTGGCGTGCCGTCCGTGCGCGGGATACCGATCACGCTGGTCATTCGCATACCCGCTTACCAAGGTGGCGATCTGCCGGATGTGGCTGACCTGTGCGTTGATTTTCCCGGTCGCTCGGGCCGAGCTGATTGCGGGGAGAATCAGGCCAGCGAGAACCATGATGACACCTAATGACACGACCATCTCCACGATGGAGAAGGCGCGATGCCGGATTCTGGACCCGATCACCATGGCATTGATGATACCCCCCCCCACACCCCTAAGTCAAGGCTCTCAGGAACGGTCTCCAAAGTGAATCGAAAGGGGGAGGGAACGCGAATAGTGTTGGGACAACAAAGGAAGCCACGAAACTGGAGGATTGATGCGCACGTTAAATGGTCGCTTGGGGCGGGTGGCATTCGGGCTCGGGCTGATGGGTGTCTTGGCGGCAAGTGGCTGCAACCAAGGCCCGCGCGGCGACACCGGTGGCACGATCGACCCCTACAACCGCACGCGGGTGGATGCAAACTCGCCCGAGGCCGACGTGGTCACCCTGCTGGAGTTCTCTGACCAGGTGGGGCAGGAACTGGCGGTCCAACTGGGGCGGATCGGGGAGATTCGCAATGCCCCGAGCAAGGCCCTGATTGAACTCGGCAGCATCCAAAACAAGACCAGAACTCCCAGCGGCGACTTCGCGGCCATCCAGCGGCGGGTGTTCCTCACGCTCGTGAATAGCGACTTTGCCCAGAACGTGGCGGACGTGGTGGAGGATGTTGATCGCATGGATGCCGACGCGGCCCGCGTCGCACCCTCGGCACCCGTGGACGCCCAGGGCAAGCCCACGCACCAGACGGCGCGTTACCCGGCGGAGCAGACGTACTTCCTTCAGGGCACGTTCAGCGAACTTTCGCGCGGCGGCGGGCGGAACAGCACGTTTGTGTTTGATTTCACGCTGACGAATGCGGCGAGCCGGAAGATCGTGTTTGCCCGGCAGATCACGCCGAAGCAGGGATATTGACGCGTGCCGGTGCCGCGCGGGTTCATGGTGGGCGCGAGGGGGGCCACGAGCGCGAGAGTCGCGTCGTTGGCGCTGATGGCGCTATTCGCATCAGCGGGCGGCGCGGGGTTTGGCTGCGCAAGCAGGCCGGAGTTGCGAACCACCCTGTTCCGCGCGGCGGACATCGAGGCGGCGAGCGGCGAAGCGGTGCAGAGCCTGGCGATGAGTTCGTTCATGATGGCGCGGACGAAGGACTCGCCCGAGGCGGTGTTGCAGCCGCAGACCATGGTGAATCTGTCAGATAATCGCTTATCGCCGGGCGACCAGTGGGCGGCGATGTCGAAGGTCGTGCTGTCGCCCAACATGCTCGGCCTGCTGGAATCCAAGAACGTCACGCTGCAGATGCCCGCGTTTGAGTCGACGAGGCTGGCGCGGGCGGGCGTCAGCGTGAGCGAGCCCAAGGCCCAGGTCGTCCCCACGCACCTCTTCACCGCGACCCTGCGGTCGCTCTCGCGGGCCACGGCGGGCGGCGCGCGCCAGGGTGGAAGCGGCCAGGAACGCAAGGACGTGTTTCTGGTGGAGTACACGATCGTCGAGGTGGAAAGCCGGCGCGTGGAGTGGAGCGGAGAATCGACCATCGCGCGGGTCGCGCACGGATCGCTGATCGACTAAGCCTCATGCTCGCACCCGCACGTCCATTCCGGAGCACGCTCGGCCACGTCGGTACAACACGGCGGCGCGTGCTGCTTGTCGGCGCCACTTTGAGTGTGTTGGCCGTCTCGGCGGGTTGCAACGCGCCCCGTCGCGATCCGCACCTGATGAGCCTGTGCGAGCGTGGGGAGTTCGGCCGGGCCCGCAGTACGCTCGCAGGGAGCATGACGCGCGATCCGGGCGACCGGTCGTACATGCTCGACCGGGTGAAGGCGCTGTCGCTGGCGATGGCCGATGGCGTGCCCGAGGCCGCCGAGCCCGTGGCGGATCGGTTGTATGACTTCCTTCGCACGCAGGATGTGAACGCGGAAACCGGCGTGGCGTCGTTCCTCTTCGGCGAAGGCAACGCGCGGATATGGAAGGGCGAGCCCTTCGAGCAGGCGATGACGCTTTCGACGATTGCCGTGCTGGATGGGGTGATGGGCGATTGGGGCAACGTGCGGGCCTCGGCGAGCACGGCGCTCTTTCAAGTGCGCGATTTCGGGCGAGTTCTGGAAACGGGTGGCGAGGGTGCCCGCCAGCGCGTGCGGCACACCGACCCGACCGACGACGCCGTGACGCAGCGCGAAGCCGTGCTGGCGCGGGCTGGGTCGGAAGATCTGAAGGGCTCGTTCACGTTGGCGGCGTCGGACTTTGAGTTGGGCTATGTGCTCAAGGCGCTGGCGGCCAGGCAACTGCGGCTGGGCGAGTTGGAAGAATCGCTGGCAAGCCTTCAGCAGGTTGCGCCCCGCCTGCAATCGCTGGCCCAGACCATCCGCGACGGCCAATACAACGCGGTGTTAGTGGTGGAATATGGCCTGGCGGCCGAGAAGATCGCGACGGGGCCCGATGGGGCCATCGCGTCGTTCCGCGCGATCACCGCAAGTTCCAATGCGATGCTCTCGGCCCGCGTGGACGGCATCAGCGCGGCGTCGGTGCCCGTGACGACCGACCTGAACCGCCTGGCCCGCGACTTGCGATGGAACAGCCTGGAAGACCTGCGGCGCGCGAAATCGACGATCGGCTCGGGCCTGCTCATCGGCGGTGCCGTGCTGGCCACGGCGAGTGACAAGAAGGAACTGCAGATTGCCGGATTGGCGATGATTTTGGCCGGCGCGCTGACGAAGGCGACGGCGGGGGCGGATACGCGGTATGTGGAGGTGTTTCCGCAGCGGGTGTATGTGGTGCCGGTGATGCTGGCCGGATCGAATGGGGATCGCCGCACCGTCGAACTGGCGGTTGATGGCCGGCCGGAATCACGGCTGGTACTGGCGGGCGTCCCGGTGCCGGTGGCGGGCACGGTGGCGATGCATGCCGTGCGGCTGCCAGCGCGTGGGGCGGGCGCGTGGGCGACGAGCGGGCGGGTGGCGTATTCGAACGACGAAACGGGTCGTGCGGAAGAGGTTGGCGCGGAGTTGCCGTGGATATTGGGTGGCCGGTGCATCCGCACGCCGACGTATGCGGTGCTGGCGGCGTATCAGCGTGCGGGGCACCTGAAGGGGCTTTCGCTGGATGACCTGATCGACCTCTATCGCCAGGAAGGCATCGAGATCGCGGGGCTCTCAACCAGCGGCGAGATCGGGCGGCACATACTTGAAGGCGGCAACTGGTTGTATACGCCGCGGGCGGGCAGCACAGGATTCGCGCGGCTGATGGGGCAGGATCACCCGGCGTATGTGCCACGGTCGGCGCGGGTGAGGGAGATGGCACGGGATATGCAGGCGCGAAAGCGCTGAATCTGGCGGGGCGAGGGGGCGAAGACAGGGCGTAGTTCAAATTTCAAGTTTCAGATTGCACAGTTCACAGTTCACAGTTCACAGAAACAAAAGACCGACGGGGAGATTCGCATGAAGTTCAGCGCGTGCAGCATGATGGCGGTGGCAACGGCTTCGGCGATCCTGGGTGCGAGCGCGGGGTGCAGCGGCCCGCGTCCGCCGGCTGGCGCGATGCCCGACCCGGTGACCCAGAACATCTACCCCGCCATCACGGTGGATGGGGCTTTGCAGAACTTTGTCGCGGTCGACTATCCGCGCATCATCGCGGATCAGCCGATGGCGGACTCGCCGCTGAATGTGCGCGTGCCTTTGCGGTCGCAGTCTGACACCGATATGACGGTGCAGACGCAGTTCACCTGGTACGACGCGCAGGGTCGGCAAGTGGGCGAGAGCGGCTGGCGGACCGTCACGCTCCCGTCACGCCGACAGGTGCAACTGGGGGCCCACGCGATCGTGAAAGAGGCGACGCAGTGGCGTCTGGATGTGCGGGCGGCGCGGTGACGCGAAATGGTCAAATGGCCAAATGAGGAAGTGATCAAGTGGT
>CAZPPX010000022.1:0-68881 GCA_964588585.1 uncultured Phycisphaeraceae bacterium | reverse complement strand
GAGGGGGTGCCAAGTCCCATTATCGCGCGCCCAGACGGCGCGGGGGACGCATCACCTCGGCGTCCGCCTCCGCGACCTCTGCGTTCGTCTCCTTCCGCCTCCCCGTTCTCTTCTTCTCTGTGCCTCTGTGTCTCGGTGGTGAACTCCCCGTTCCCGTCCCACCCGTGATCGACACCACCACCATCCAGCACCGCCGGATCCTTCGCTTCGATTCACTCGACGCGATGCTTGCCGACGCGCGGGCCTGCGCGGCAGCGCGATCGCTCCGCCAACTGGGCAACTGGCCCCTCGGCACGGCGCTTGCGCACATTGCCGCGTGGATCGACTACCCCTACCTGGGCTACCCAACAGGCCTCGATTTCCCGGAGGAGGTCAAAGTCCGGGCCCGCGCCAGGTTCCACGCCATCATGCACGACCCCATGGAACCGGGCGAGCGCCTCCCCGGCGCGCCCGACGGCACCTACGGCATCCCGCATCGCTCAACCGCGATGGGCCTGACCATGCTCGAAGCCGCCGCGCATCGCCTCGCTTCAGGCAACCCGCCTATCCCCGATCCCATTTTCGGCCTGGTAACCGCCGAGCAATGGATGCTGGTCAATCTGCGCCACGCCGAACTCCACCTGGGCTTCTACCTGCGGGAATAGCCCTGCCTGCGAAAACTGTCGACTCGGTAACGTTTCCCCCTCGCCATCAATCCAGCGGATTCGGCCCCAGGATCTCCAGCCCGTGCTCCGGCGCGTGCTTCATGATCTTCAGGATCGACACCGATTCGCCCTCGCGTGCGTCTTCGTGCAGGCGGATCGCGACCTTCGCATAAAAAGCCTCGAAGTTCGCCGCTGGTGACACCACCAGGAGCGTGCGCACATCGGCTCCGCTCAGATTGCGATAGCAATGCGGCACGCCTCGCGGCAGATACACCGTCATCCCCCGCGTCGCAATCAGCCGCCGCCCGTCCTCGCGCCGTCCGATCCAGAAATCCAGCACCCCGTCGAGCACATAAAACGCCTCGTCCTCGTGCGTGTGCACATGCAGCGGCGTGGTCACGCTCGGACCGATCTCAAACGTCGAGAGCGAAAACCGATCCCCCGTGTCCGCCGCGGCGAGTTTGATCAGGGTCTGATCCCCGCCCGGCATACGGATGCGAAGGCCTTCGTCGGCAGCGATGATCTTCAGGTCGGGCATGGAAGGCCACCATACCCGATCCGATCCGCACACTCACGCACATTTACAAATCAGCGTTGGAATTGGGTTGATTCCTAGGGGACTCAGGGCTCTGTCCTAGAGGGGATTCGGGTTCAGTCTCTCGGTCACACTCTGGGCCCGAGCCCCGCTTGCGCCGCGCCGGCGCACCGTCTCAGATCAGGTACCGCGCCCCGCCCCGCGCGTCGCCATCGAGTCCCTTCCGGCGCTGCTCACTCGACGAGTGTGCCATGCAGCGCCAGCGTCCGCGCCTGCTCGACGCGCACGTTCACGATGGACCCCACCAGCCCCGCCGCGTGCTGCGCGGGGCGCTCGAAGAACACGATCAGGTCGCCCTCGGTGCGGGCCGACAACTGCACGAGCCCCGTCACCTCGCCCGCCACGGCCTCTTCCCCAGCCGAAACGCCTTCGACGTGCGGGCCGCTGCCGCACCCGTCGTCATCACCATCGCCCTCGCCCTCGTGACACGCGCCATCGGCGCACGCGTGTCCAGTGCTCTCCCCTTCGCGCCCCTCGTTACCATGAGCAGGTCGCCCGCCGATGGTGAGCGAAACCCCAGCGCCCGCGTGCGAATGCGCAGCGCTCGCACCCATGGCCGCGCGCGCCGCGACACCCTCTCGCGCCCGCGCCTCCCGTTTCGACACCCCCTCGACCATCACCGGCAGCGTCATCCCCACAAACTCTCGCCCGACCTCCTCGCTGATGGCCGACTGCACCGCCAGCAGGTCGTTGTTCCGTTTCCGCTTCACGCTTTCGGGCACGTCGTCTTCAAACTTGTCGATCGCGATCGTCCCCGGCCGAGGAGAGTACTTGAAGATAAAGCAGTTCTTGTACCGCGCCTTCCGCAGCAACTCGGCCGTCGCGGCATAGTCCTCATCGGTCTCGGTCGGAAAGCCCACGATGATGTCGCCCGCCAGTGTGAGGGGCCTGCCGATCTCCGGTTGGTGCAGAAACGCCCGGGCTCGGGCCAGAAAATCCAGGTACTCCTCCACCGTGTACCCGCGGTTCATCAGCCGCAGAATCCGGTTGCTCCCGCTCTGCGCCGGCACATGCAGATACCGGCAAATCCGGGGATGGTCGCGCATCACCCGCAGCACATCATCCCCAAACGACCGCGGGAAACTCGTCACAAACCGCAGCCGCCGGATCCCCGGCACCGCCTCGTGGATCATCGCCAACAGGTCCGCAAACGTCGTCACACGCTGGCCATTCGCGCCCGCATCCTTGTACGGGTCCTCATACACCCCATCGCGGATCACATATGGCCGCCCCTTCTGCGGCTGCACAATCCCCCCCACCGTGACCGCCGCCCCGTGCTCGAAGCGATAGTTGTTCACCGTCTGCCCCAGCAGCGTCACCTCGATCACGCCCGCGTCGGCCAGCCGCTTGCACTCATCCACAATGGCCTGCGGCGGCCTGTGCACCTCGGCCCCGCGCGTGCCGGGCACCACGCAGTAGGAGCAGAACTTGTTGCACCCGCGCGTGATCCGCACATACGCCGAGCGCCCGCGCTCGACCGCTTCCTCCGCCGACAACGCCCGCGACAGGTCCAGCACCTCCAGCGAATCCACCGCCGCCGCCAGCGTCGATGAGCGCCGATTCGCGTTCCCTTGCAGCGCCGCCTGCGACGCCGACTTCAACCGCCCCTCGGCACCAAACGCCGCACCCGTATCCACCATCGCCGCCCGCGTGCGCACCGCGTTGTCGATCAGTGCCGGCACCTTGTCCAGTTCCCCCGGACCAACCAGCACATCCACCACCGGCATGCGCTTGATCAGCGCCTCCCCCTCACGCTCCGCCATGCACCCCAGCACCCCCACCACCAGCCCCGGCTCGCGCTGCTTGCGCAACGCCAGCTCGCCAAGACGGCTCCAGACTTTTTGCTCGGCCCGCTCGCGAACCGAGCAGGTGTTGTACAGCACCACCTGCGCCTCGGCCGGGGTCGCCACAAACCGATAGCCCAGGGCCCGCATCGACCCGGTCACCAGGTCCGAATCGAGCACGTTCATCTGGCAGCCAAAGGTCTCGAGATACACAGCGGGGCGCGTCACGCACAAGGGTATTCACACGCCCGGCAGAGGACCGTTCCCTCGCATTGCCCACCCCACCGCCAACAGCACAAAGTCGCCCACAAGCCACTTGACCACTTGACCACCTGGCCTCTCGACCACTTCCCTCCCACTCCCTTTCAGCACTACCCTTCCCCATGCCCTTCTACACCCGACTCGGCGAACTCCCCCGCAAACGCCATGTGCAGTTCCGTCGGCCCGACGGCATCCTCTACTCCGAACAGGTTTTCGGCACCGAGGGCTTCGTCGGCCCCACGACGACCATGTACCACATCAACCCCCCCACCCAGGTCTACGGGTGGAAGACCCTCTACTCCACCAAGGTCGAGTACGTCGAAACCGACACCATGCGGATGCGGCACGTCAAATCCGCGCCCGTCAAACCACACGGCGACGCGATCTCCGGCCGCGTGGTCCTCTTTGGCAACAGCGACGTCGAGATGGCCGTGATCAATCCCGCCGAGCAGATGGCCTACCACTACAAAAACGGCCAGGGCGACGAGTGCTACTTCATCCACTTCGGCTCGGGCGTCTGCCACACCATGCTGGGCACCATCAAGTTCGGCCCGCGCGACTACGTCGTCATCCCCAAGGGCGTCATCTATCAGTTCATCTTTGACCAGCGCACGCCACGCGATGGCGAGCCCACCCGCGAGCAGGTTCCCTTCGCCAAGATGCTCCTCATCGAGACCGCCAACGGCAGCCACATCGGCCCGCCGCCCCGTTACGTCAGCAAGGCCACCGGCCAGTTCCTGGAGCACTCGCCCTATTGCGAGCGCGACATCCGCGTCCCCGAAATGCCCATGACCTGGAACGAGCACGACGACGCCGGCGGCGGCTACGAAGTCCGCGTCAAGGCCCGCGACTGCATGCACGCCTACCACTTCCATTACCACCCCCTCGACGTCGTGGGCTGGGACGGCTGCTACTACCCCTTCGCGTTCAGCGTCGACGACTTCGCCCCCATCACGGGCAAGTTGCACATGCCCCCGCCCATCCACCAGACCTTCGAGGCCCACAACTTCGTTATCTGCTCCTTCTGCCCCCGCATGCTCGATTGGCACCCCCAGGCCATCAAGGTACCCTACAACCACTCCAACATCGACTCCGACGAAGTCCTCTACTACGTCGAGGGCAACTTCGGCAGCCGCAAGGGCATCGAGATCGGTTCCCTCACGCTCCACCCCCAAGGCATCCCCCACGGCCCGCACCCAGGCACCATCGAAGCCTCCCTCGGTGCCACTCACACCGGCGAACTCGCCGTCATGTGCGACACCTTCCGGCCCCTCTTCCCCACCAAGGCCGCATTACAACTCGACGACGAGAAGTACCCCGCCAGTTGGCAGGGCGAGCACTTCCCCCGCCTTCTCAGCGGCGAAATGAAACTCAACGGCATGCCCACCCGCATCGCCCCAGCCATCCAGGCCGCGTCGATGTTCGAGCACCCCGCCGCGGCGGCCAACACCTGGGCACCCAACGCTGGCGAAGCCCCGGCGAACGGAAACAAGTCTCACGGCGACTCACCTTCGAAGCCAAAGGCCTCGAAACCGAAGCGGACACCCAAGCGCCGTTAGGCGTGCGAACACCGCGCGCGTGCCACTCGTGCCACTGAGGCCACCCGCTCTGGGGCGACCTCCGTGCTCGAGGCGCGCGTCATCACGCTCACCCTACTTGCCCACTCCGCGCCTTCAGGTGCCCCGCCACCAGCCTGATCTTGTTGTACGGCACCTCGCCCCCCAACGCCTCGAACACCGGCTTCAAACGCCCATCCTCGCTGCTCGCCAGCGCACCGGCCACACGCTCATACTCCCCCGCCGAGACCCACGCTAAAATGCTCACGGGCCGCTCGGACTCGACATACGCCGCGAGGTAGTCCATGGTCGTACTCACGCTCCGACCGATCTGCGGGGCCACGTCTTCCACCGGCATTCCTCGCGCGAACAAACTCGCCGCCAGCCGCTTGGCGTCCATCGTCTCCACGCGCGGCTCGCGGGCACCCGTGCTCAAGTACCCCCCCACTCCTGCACCCCCACCACCCTCATCGCCCACCACCGCGCGCCCTGACTTCGATCCGCCCTCGGCATCCAGCGCCAATCCCGCCAGCCGCCCACGCTCGCTGATCACCGCCAGAAAGCGGTGCCCGAACGCCTCCAGTTTCTTCGCGCCAAACCCTCGCACCGTCGCCAGCACGTCACGGCTGCTTGGCCGCACCCGCGCCAGTTCCTCCAGCGTCACATCGCTCAGAATCACAAACGGCGGCACCGCCATCTCCTGGGCGATGCTCCGCCGCAGCGCCCGCATCGCTTCGAACAGACCCTGTTCCTCGGGCGTCAATGGCCGCGCTGAGACCGCACGCTTGTCGCGCCGAACCCCGCCGCCACCCCCCCCACCACCGCGCACCGCCCCAGCACCCGCCGCCTCCAGCGCCGACCGCGCTTCCACCAGCACACCTTGCCGCTCGCTCCGCAGCACCTGCACCGATGTGTGCGTCAGCCGCAGCACCGGAAACTGGTCGGTGGTGCGTTCCAGGTCGCCCGCGTCGATCAACTGGTCGATGTAGCCCATCACCTGCGACGCCGAGAGGTGCGAGAGCAGCCCGTGCGTGGGTAGTTGGTGATGCCCGCGCTGCACGATCTTCGCCGCGCGGCTTCCCATCAGCACATCGGCAATGTGCCTGGCCCCGAACGTCTGCCCGCACCGCGCCACCGCCGACAGAATCTTCTGGGCCGTCGCGTGCGCGTCGGGAATCGCTTCCATCTCTTTCAGGCAGTAGTCGCACGCCCCGCAGCCACCCCCACCACCCTCCCCCGCTCCTAGCGGGGGAGGTGCCGAGCGAAGCGATGGCGGAGGGGGGGATTCGTTACCCCCCACCACATACGTCTGCCCAAAGTACTCGCTGATCGCCTGATGCCGGCACCGCGCCCCGGCCGACAGACGCTGCATGTGATCCATCAGCGCGATCTGCGCGTCCAGAAACTCCGGCGCGGCTCCGCTCTCTTCCGCCGACCGCTCCATGATCGACCGCCACTTGGCCGCGTCCGACGCCGAATAGAGCAGCAGACACTCGGCCGGAAGCCCGTCGCGGCCCGCGCGGCCTGTTTCCTGCTGGTAATGCTCCACGCTCTTGGGCATGGCCGCGTGCACGACCAGCCGCACGTCACCTCGATCGATGCCCATGCCGAAGGCCACCGTCGCCACCACCACTTCAAGGCGCTCGGCCCGAAAATCCTCGCTCACGCGCGAGCGCGGCCCGGGCTGCATCCCGGCGTGATACGCCCGCGCATCGATCCCCGCGCCGCGCAGTTCTTCCGCCAGCGCCTCGGTGTCACGCCGCGAGATGCAGTACACGATCGCCGCCGCCCCCGCGTGCCGCTTCACCGCCTCGATCACCTGCCGCGTGCGATCCACCCGGGGCAGCACGCGATACGTCAGGTTCGGGCGATCAAACGTGCCGATCATTACCGCCGCACGCTGCAGGCCCAACTGATTGACAATGTCCTCGCGCACGCGTGGCGTCGCCGTCGCGGTGTAGGCATTGATCGGCACGCCCGGAAAGAGCCCCCGCAACTCCGCCAGCCGCCGATACTCGGGTCGGAAATCGTGCCCCCACTGGCTGATGCAGTGCGCCTCGTCAATCGCAAACGCGCCGGGCGACCGCTCCCGCAGCCAACTCAAGAAACTCGGCGTCAGCAGCCGCTCTGGTGCCACCAGCAGCAGACGCAACTCGCCCTCTGCCGCCGAGGCGAAGATCTCCCGCCGCTCCGCATCTTCGAGGTGCGAGTGGATCGCCGCCACCGGGTACCCCGCGACGCGCAACCCATCCACCTGGTCCTTCATCAGCGCGATCAGCGGCGACACCACCACCGTCAGCGCACCCGTTACCAGCGGCGGCACCTGGTAGCACAGCGACTTGCCCCCGCCCGTGGGCATCACCGTCAGCGAGTCGCGCCCCGCCAAGGCCGTCGCGATCGCCTCGCGCTGCAACGGGCGGAGCGTGTCAAAGCCCCAGTATTTCAGCACCGCCTCACGCACCCGCGCGTCGAGCGAGGCCGCGCCGCCGTCCACGGACACCTTCACAGGCGAAACAAGATGGGATCGCGCAGCCACGGCCCGAGTGTACGATGCCCCGGCTTCCCCGATTCACCGAATCGGGCGTTTCGAGCCGTACATGTGCTCACCCGCAACGCGCCACATGGGGTCTATTCCTCGTGAAACACTCACCTCAATCCCAACGCCCCCAATCCGCCCCCACCATCAACCTCACCCATATCGCGGCGATCATCATCATCGTCCCCATCGTCGTGATCGTCGCCGCCACCCTCTACTACGGCCCGGCCCGCATGGCCCGCGCGTTCGGGCTCTCGGGCGCAGCCACACCAACTCCAGCACCCGCCCCGGCACCGCCCCCCGCCGGAACCATCACGCCCGCCAACCTCAAGCCCGCCGCGCCCGCGCCACCCGCACCACCGCCGCCCTCACCTCTGCTCGACAAAGCCCGCGCCGATCTCGAAGAACTCCGCACGGCTGTCGCCGGCACGTTGCGCGCGATAGGCGAGTTGCCCGCATCGATCGACGTGCTCATTGCGGCCGAAGCCAAACTGCCCCTGATCGATCCGTGGGGCAACGCCTATCGCTACGTCGTCTCCACCGATCGCCAGTCCTTCCGGTTCATCTGCAACGGCCCGGACGGCAACCCCGGCACCAACGACGACGTGCCTTCAGCACCGGGGCCGTGAGCCGCCGTATGGCCTATTGCCTGGTGGCACAGGCGTCCCGCCTGTTTTCGCCGCGAGACCCAGCGACCGTCGCTAACCTTGCCCATGATCTCGCTCGCCCTGACGCTGACCCTCCACGCCGCCGTCTTCGCCCAGCCCGCCGGTGCTCCCTCGACCGATTGGAAGGCCGCCGAAGCCCCGTTTATCTCGCGACCCGTGCAACTGACCTTCCCCGACCGTTTCACGCGCGCCGGCGAGCAGTATTTCGATCACCACACGCCGCCCCGCTGGGTCGTCTTCCAGGCTATCGAGCGCCCCGCGCCACCGCCCGATGGCACGAAACCCGCGGAGCCTTCCCCGCACTACTCGATGTTCGTCGCCAGACTGCGCTACGACAACGCCTCCCGCATCACCGGCATCGACGCGCCCATCCGCGTCAGCCCCGAAGGCTCCGCCAACACCTGCGGCTGGTTCCACCCCACCGAGGTCGGCAGCGTGATCTTCGGCTCCACCCTCGTGCCGCCGGTCGCGACCGATGCGCCCGGCTACTCGCGCGATCGCCAGCGCTACGCGTGGCAGTTTCCACCCGAGATGCAAGTCGTCTCCGTGGGCGTGCGCGCCATGCTCGCCGATGACCCCCGCGCCGATGAATCAGCCCGTGCCGCCGCCACGAAGATGGGCGGCCTGTGCGGGCCGCACGCGCTCTTCGAGCGCCCGGGCTACGACGCCGAGTGTTCGGTCTCGCCCGATGGCCGCTTCCTGCTCTACACCCACGTCGACCCGACCACCAGCGACCCAAACCTGTGGGTGTATGACTCCAAGCGCGATCGCCATACCCCCATCGTCACGGCCAAGGGCTACGACGGCGGGCCGTTCTTTTCCCCCGACGGCCAGTGGATCTGTTACCGCTCCGATCGGCTGGGCAACAACATCCTGCAACTCTTCGTGGCCGAACTGGCACGAGGCGACGACGGCGACACCGACGCCATCATCGGCATACAGCGCGAGATTCAACTGACCTTCCCCGCACCCGGCCAGGCCGAGAAGGACCAGGCCGTGAGTTGGTGCCCCTTCTTCCACCCCTCGGGCAAGTACCTGCTCTATGCCACCAGCGAGGTCGGCCACCAGAACTACGAGGTCTTCGCGGTCGAACTCGACCCGTCGAAGCCGTCCAGCACGAGCACGC
The DNA here is from genome assembly GCA_964588585.1 of uncultured Phycisphaeraceae bacterium. Lineage (GTDB taxonomy): Bacteria > Planctomycetota > Phycisphaerae > Phycisphaerales > UBA1924 > JAEUIX01. Next base: position 59,711 of record CAZPPX010000022.1, on the reverse strand, counting down.
CGCCACGCAAGGCACGTATCACCCACGCCCCGGGCTTCGACGGCTTGCCCGCCTTCTCCCGCGACGGCCGCCTCCTCATCTGGACCAGCCAGCGCGGCCCAAAGCGCGACGACGAAGCCCGCCCCAGCAGCCAGATGTGGGTGAGCGAGGTCGTCGGTTCACCCAAGTGGCCGAACTAGTCGTGCACCCACACCACCCTCCCCCGCTCCCACCAGCGGGGGAGGTGCCGAGCGCAGCGAGGCGGAGGGGTTCTCGTTGCGGCTCAATTTCCACAACGCATCGGCCTCCACGGCCCCCCTCCGTCACTCGCCGAGCCTCGCCCCCCCAACGACACCTCCCCTGGTTGGGAGCGGGGGAGGCTGGTGCGCGCCGCATCGTCGTACACTGATTTCCTCATGTGCCCCCCAAACCCACCGCCACCTGACTCTCGCCTCCGCTGCCCCCGCGACGCGCAGATCATGGAACGCACCAGCATCGCTGGCGTCACGCTCGACCGCTGCGCCGGCTGCGGCGCAATCTGGCTCGATCCGGGCGAACTCGCCCGCCTTCTCGCCTGCACGAAGTCGGTGCTCGAGGCCGATATTGGCCGCTCCGGCCCCGAAGCACGCGGGCAGTCGCTGGGCGAGGTCGTCTGCCCGCGCGACCTGACGCCCCTCGCGCCCAAACGCCACCCCGAGCAATCGCACGTCATCATCGATGAGTGCCCGACCTGCCACGGGATGCTCCTCGACGCGGGCGAGTTGCGCGATATCGATCAGTTCACGCTCGTGGAGCGACTCAAGTCGCTCCTGCGGGCCAAGCGCGCGTAAGCCAAGGGTTGTGGGAAGACATGCCGACGTTTCGTTGCACAGGCCGCGATGTCTACCACAACCAGACCCGGGAATGGTGGGTCGATGCGCCCACATGGACGGAAGCCGGTGTGCTCGTTCGACAACGCGGAATGCACGTCGAGTCCATCGACGAAGCCGACCCGGCATCACGCCCGATCGAGTCGGTGCTCCTCCGGTGGGTGCCCGAAGCGGCCGCAGCCGACGATCCCCCGTGGCGTCGGCGGGCACGACGGGTCGCGATCGGCGTGGGGATCCTGATGATTCTGGTGCTCGGCGCGTGGTTCACGCTGCGCGCCAAGCAGCACCTGGGACGGGGACGCGCACCCATCGAGCAGGTTCCGTAGATCTGGCATTTGGGCCATTTCTTCATGTAGTGCAAGCAGATTGCGCGCAGAACCTTCCGTTCGCGTATACCGCGTCCGGACGATGTGCCCGGGGGGGTCTCGGAGGTTGCCGCGGAGGGTGGCTGTATTGGGCTGTAATGGCGTTTACCGCGAAGCGCGAAACTCGTCTGCACTCCGCGCCGATTCGTTCCAGCAATCCCCGTAGGCACGGCGACTACGCCGCGCGGCGCACCACCGACGCGCGGGTTCTTCCCCCCTACTCTTCCGCCGTATGACAGCGCCACGCGTCGTGATCACGGGCATGGGTTGGGTGACGCCCCTCGGGCATGATGTGCCCACTGCCTGGTCGGCGCTGGTCGATGGCCGCGCGGGGATGGGCAAGATCACGCGCTTCGACGCGTCTACTTTCAAGACCGACTTTGCCGCCGAGGTGAAGAACTACGACCTCGCCCGCGACCTGCCCGAAGCCGCGGCCCACACCGACGCGGGGCTCAACACGCGCTTTGCGCTGGGCGCGGCGGCCCAGGCTGTGCGCCAGGCCGGTCTGGCCAACCACAGCGGGCTCAACCGGCGGCGCTTCGGCGTGTATCTGGGCTCGGGCGAGGGAACGCTCGACTTTGACAACTACGCCCGGGCGCACATCTCCGGCTGGAGCGACGAGAAGCGGGCGATTCACGACCCGGCATGGGCCGCCGCGGGCATGGCGACGCTGAGCCCGACGCGCGAGATCGAGCAGGAGCCCAACATGACGCTCAGCCATGTGGCCTGGGCGTTCGGGGCACGGGGGCCGGCGGTGAACTGCCTGACGGCGTGTGCCGCGAGTACGCAGGCCATCGGCGAGGCTTTCGAGATGCTGCGCCGAGGCGACGCCGACGCGATGCTCGCGGGCGGTGCCCACACCATGATCCATCCGCTGGGCGTGACGGGTTTCATTCGCCTGACGGCACTCTCATCACGCCGCGACGACCCGGTGCACGCGTCGCGCCCGTTCGACCAGACCCGCGACGGGTTTGTCATGGGCGAGGGCGCGGGCATGCTCGTGCTGGAAACGCTCGACCACGCCAAGGCCCGCGGCGCGGCGCCCCTGGCCGAGATCACCGGCTACGGCTCATCGGCCGACGCCTTCCGCATCACCGACATGCACCCCGAGGGCAAGGGCCCGCAGTCGGCGATCGTGAGCGCGCTCAAGCAGGCGGGGATCAACCCCCGCGAGCCCGGGCCGGACGGGCGGCCGCCGATCCACTACATCTGCGCCCACGGCACGGGCACCAAGGAAAACGACAAGATCGAGACGCACGCGATCAAGCAGGTCTTCGGCACGCTCGCGCCGCAGATTCCGGTGTCATCGATCAAGAGCATGATGGGGCACCTGATCGCCGCGGCGGGCGTGGTGGAACTGATCACCTGCGTGCAGGCGATCCGCACGGGCTGGGTGCCGGGGACGATGAACTACGCGGTGCCGGACGCGAACCTGGACCTGGACTATGTGCCGGGCAAGTCGCGGTCGTACCTGGATGAACAGGGACGCTCGCGGGTACGGGTGTGCCTGAGCCCGAACTACGGGTTCGGCGGGCAGAACGATGCGCTGGTGGTGCGGGCGTTTGAGTGACCCACCGTGGCGCGAAAAAAACCAGCCTCGACGGCTGGGCTTCTAATCGAGCGGTTGTAAAGTTCAAGCGAGCCGCACTCAGCCCTTGATGCCCGTGATCTTCACCTTGGTGTATTGCTGGCGGTGGCCGGTGCGGCGGCTGTAGCGCTTGCGGCGGCGGAACTTGATGATGAACAACTTGTCGCCCATCGACAGGCCTTCGATCACCTCGGCCGTGACCGACGCGCCGCTGACGTAGGGGGCCCCGACCTTGGCAACGGATTTGCCGTCGCCGCTGCCCACGCACAGAACGCGGTCGAAGGTGATGGCCTTGCCCGCAGCCGCCTGGCCATCTTCGATGAGGTCGATGAGGATGACGTCGTCTTTGCGAACCAGTCGCTGGCCGCCGCCTTCGGCAATGATCGCGTACATGGGAAACTCCAGACTGCACTCGCGGGGGGGCGAAACACGCCCGACTTGACCGGCCACAGGGCCACCCGTTTCGTATCAGGGCCGAAGGATATGCGAGTGGGCTCGTGAAGCCAAGGGGTGAAGGCTCGCCTTGGGCTGGGCAAGGGTGTAAACTTCCTCCCACCCCCTGTGGTTCGGGCGTTCGGGGCTTGGTCCCCACCCGACCTGCGGGCACTGGTTTTCTCACGCTGGATGACCTCGACCCATGGCTCACTCCCTTTCCGCCAACAAGCGCATCCGTCAGACCGAGTCCCTCAACGCGCGCAATCGGTGGCGGAAGACGCAGATGCGGGAGGCCATCAAGGACTGTGTCGAGAAGATCCTGCACGGCTCGGTGGACGACGCCAAGACCTCGTTCCGTGCCGCGTCGAAGGTGATCGACCGCACGGCCCAGAAGGGCGTGATCCACAAGAATCAGGCTGCGCGGCGCAAGAGCCGGCTCAACGCCCGTCTCAAGGCCAAGGTTCTCGGCGGCAAGAAGGCCTGAGTTTCCTGAATCGGTCTGACCCGCCATGACCAGCGCGCGAACGTCCAGCGCCGGCCGCGGTTTGATTCGTCCACGCGACGATTACTGGTCGCTGTCCACGCGCCCGCTTCACGGTGCCGTGCTGCTCGCGGCGTTCGTTGCGGCATACGAACTCGGCTCGATTTTCTATCTGCGTGCCGAGCAGGCTGGCGTGATGCACACCGTTCGGGCCAAGCGCCTGCTCGACGTGTTCTTTCAGAACTTCGGCGTCGCCGGGTTCATGGCGACTGGACTCGCCATGCTCGCCTTTCTGCTCACCTGGCACATGCTGCGGCGTGACCCGTGGTCGATCAAGCCCATGGTGCTGGCGGGTATGCTCATGGAAGCCTGCCTGTGGGCGCTGCCGATCCTGGTCTTTGGCACGATCTTTCGGCGTGCGGCTGCGGCGTGGGCGCTGGGTCCAGAAGCCGTTGGCGGGAGCAACCTCGATGTGCTCGCGTGTGCGATGCCGCTTGCGGCCGCTGATGGCACGAGCCTCATGGCGCTCTCCTGGCAAGCCCGCGCCACCATCGCCATCGGCGCGGGCATCTACGAAGAAATGCTCTTTCGCCTGCTGGGCATCACGCTCATTCACCTCGTGGTGAAGGACTTGCTCCAGAGCACCGAACTGGTGGCGCGAACCGTCGCCATCGTCGGCACGGCGGTGCTCTTTGCGCTCTACCACGATGTCTCAGGCGTGCCCTCGCCGGAACAGTGGGGCGCGCTGGCCTTCTACACCGCCGCGGGTGCGTACTTTGGCGTGATCTATCTCGCTCGCGGGCTGGGAATTGTCGTCGCGGCTCACGCGATCTACGACATTCTGGCCCTCGTGATTCTCGTGCGGCAGCACCAGATCGTGCCATCCATCGGGTAACGCCAAAGCCCCGCCGGTCCAACCGGCGGGGCTCAGGTGTTCGTTCAAGTTCGATTCGTGGGTGGGGGGTGGGGTGAACTCAGCCCCCCGACGGCCCACCGGCGGGCGTCGGCGCAGCGGGCGGAGCCGCGGGCTTCTTCTCATCGGGCTTCGCGTTAGGGTTGATCGCTTCGGCCTTGCCTGCGGTGTCCACCGTCGCGACGAGCGCAAAGCCGTTCATGCCCACCGCGTCCCAATCCGTGGCGCGAGCCTTCAGTTCGTCAGAAGTGGACGCGGGGTCGAACAGCCAGTTTTCGCCATCCTTGCTGGCCTGCCAGCCGACGAGGTACGAGCCCGCAGGCTCCTGCACGGCAAACAGCAGCGTCATCGTCGATGCCGGCCGGAAGATATTGCTGGGCTTCAGCGCCGGCATGTTCAGCAGGCGGATGAGGTACTGGTCGATCTGCCGATACTCCGATTCGCGTCCTTGGGCCTTGAGTTTCTGCGCAAACTCACGCAGTTGCTTCTCGACCATTGCCTGAACGCGACGGCGATCGTCGGGCGTCTGATATTGGCTCAGCACCGTCTTCCAGGTCTTCAGGATTTCCTTGGCCTCGGCGATCGTTGGGTCGTCCGGCGGGAAGCCCGATTCCAGGGCCATGTCCGCCGGCACGGGGGCCGCGACGGTCACGCGCAACTGCTCGATGGCCTTGGCGGTGGAGCCGAAGTCGCCACGATCTTCCAGTGTGCTGACGACCTCGGCACCGCGCCGGCCCAGCATGGGCTTGAGGGCGACGGTGTCGGCCTTGATGAACGCATCGGCGAACTTCACCGCCGCGCGCACGAACGATTCGTCGGCCACCGAGAGCGAATCGCTGAACTGCAGGCGCGCGTCGCCCTTGATCTCCTGCTTCACCGAGTCAAACGACACGGCAGGCGGGGGCGGCGGCGGCTCGGGCGGGGGCGGCGGCGGTGCGGGGGGCTTCTTCTTGGAGCAGGCCGCGATCGTGATGACCGCCAGGCTGAACAGCGCGACGCGGGCGGCACGACGCACAAAGCGCCGCACGCCGGCTGATGATGAACGAGGGGTCGATTCCATGACTGGCTCCAGGAAAGTCGGGCAAAGGTAGCCCGAGGAGAGGTTTGAGGCGCGGGCGTGGGGCCGGGGGGCCGGGGGGTGAGGGCTGAGGTGATACGGGGTTCAGTCTGCCGGGGTTTCGTGGATGTGCACCTTGATGGATTTGTCGATGCGGCGCATGAGGCCGGCGAGCGTTTTGCCCGGGGCGAGTTCGTGATACTCCGCTCCGCCCCCACCGGGTTGGCCAGCCATGAAGGTGCCGCCACCCCACACCCCCTGCGCGAGCCATGTGCAGGAGGCTGACCAGCGGACCGGGGAGGTTAACTGTTCGACGAGCCGGGCCCGGATTTGTTCCGCGGTGTTCGCGGATTGTGGCGGATAGGGGTGAGCCGTGACGTTGGAGACGACCACCGCATGGGGTTGGTTCACCGTGACCTTGGCGAGCGCGTCGCCCAGGCGACGGGCGGCAGGGGCCATGAGCGGGCTGTGAAAGGCCCCGGCTACAGGCAGGACGGTTGCCCGGAGGCCCAACTGCGACACTGGCCCACCATCAGCACACGCCCGCTGACAGGCCGAGGTGTGACCGGAGATCACGACCTGCCCGGGCGCGTTCAGGTTGGCCACGACAAGCACCTCTCCCGACCCCCCCGTGCCCGCCAGGGTCTGCTTGCACACTTCGAGGGCCTGCTCTTCGGTTGCACCGATCAGCGCCACCATGCCGCTGGGAACCGCCTCGGCCGCTTGCTGCATCGCCTGCCCGCGCAGGGCCACCAGTTCCAGCCCGTCGCGGAAACTGAACGCCCCCGCGATGTGCAAGGCCGTGTATTCGCCCAGTGAAAGGCCGGCAGTCGCCATGATGCCCGCGTGCACCAGGTCGCGCGCGCCCCACCGGGCCATCAGGCCACGCCAGCAGGCGACCGAGCAGACGTAGATCGCGGGCTGGCTTACGTCCGTGCGGTTGAGCACTTCCGCCGGGCCAGCAAAGCAAAGGTCGGTGAGTTTCGCGCCGCCAGGCAAGCGGCCCGCGAGCAGTTTGTCGGCTTCGTCAAACACCGCGCGGGCTTCGGGTGAGGCGTCGTACCAAGGCCTGCCCATGGCGACGGCCTGAGCACCTTGACCGGGACAGAGGAGAATGCGTGCATTCATTGGGGAAGGAGTTTAGCCGCGGACGGGAAACACCGCACGAGATGCGAACGGATGAGTTACACGGACGCGAAAATGCGTCCGCGATAACGAAATGGCGGAAATCCGCAAGCGCGATGGGTTTTTCACCCGATGGCAGAATAAACTGGGTGGGTCCGTGGTCTCGCCCGCTTGTCCAAGGAACGGACACTTCACTATGGCCCGTCGTGCTCGTCGAAATGGTGCCCGTCGCGCTCGTGCAGGTGTATCGCCTCGCGCGAAGGTGGTGTGGGTCGCGCTCGTCGGTGCCCTGACCGGCCTCGGCGGCGTGCTGCTCGCCCTCGATAACCAGGCGCCCCGCAGCGACGGGCTCTCGGTTCCCGTCCTGATGGCGCAGGAGCGTGTCACCAGCATCGAATCAGCCATTAAGACTAACCGCGCGCGCGAAGGCAAGGGTTGGGAGTACATCGTCATCCACCAGTCGGGCGAGCACTTTGGCAGCCCCGCCAGCATCGAGGCCCAGCACCGCAAGTTGCGACTCAAAGGCCTGGGCCACCATTTCGTCATTGGCAACGGTGCCGGGATGGACGATGGCGAGGTACACGTTGGCTTCCGCTGGCTCGACCAATTCCCCGGCGCGCACGCGTCAGGCCCCAAGGCGGACTTCTACAACCAGAAAGCCATTTCCATCTGCCTGGTGGGCAATGGTGATCGCTCCGCCCCGACCGCTCGCCAGATGGGTCGCGTGGCGGAACTGGTTAATGCGCTGTGCCGCGAGCACAATATCCCCCGCGAACGGGTGCTTCTGCACTCCGACATTGCGCCGGTCAATGACCCTGGTCGCCGCTTCCCGGAAGCTGACTTCCGCCAGCGGCTTGCTCAGGGCTATTGAGCCGATTCGACGTAAAACGAGCATTATCAGGTGTTTAGGTGCCCGAGAACGGTGCCGATTTATCCACCGATTGGCAGACGGGGTTGTTTTTTTCGACTGTGCTTGTCGGGCGGGCTGGCCGATGTATACTGATCGTGAGTGTTGCGGATGATCGGCCTTCGGGTTCGCCCGGTGTTCGCTCATCGTGAACGCAGCGCTTCCAACTTTGTACTCTCTCCTCCAGGGGCCTTGTGATTGATTTCACAGGGCTCTCTTTGTTTTTGGATTTGAGAAAACCCGGGTCTTCGCGGACTCAGACCCGGCGTCAGGGCGACCACTTGGCATGGCTGTCAACCTGGGCAAGCACTCAGAAATGGGTTCGCGCGGGTTCCCAAAAACCGCTCAGAATTTTGCTTAGAGGGTGGAATTTCGCGGGCTTTTCGCTTGCGGGGTCGGGAACGATCTGGTAGACTCCATGCTGAATGAGCCCCTAGGGCGAAAGCCCGGAGGTCGTTCGAGGTAGAGAGTGCCGAGTAGAGAGAGTTCCCTTTACAGCCCGGTTCGTTTGATGTGTTCCTTTTCCGCAGACTTCCACGCGTAGTGGATTCGCCATGTGGCGATCGTCTACGGCTTCAGTGAGTTCAAATCAGGAGAGAGAGTATGAAGAAGCACCTTGGTCTCATCGTGGCGGCTGGTCTGGCAGCGTCCATGACCGCTGCCGTCAGCGCCCAGGAGACGATCGATTTCGTCGCCCTTAACGGCGGCGTGCCCATCCGCTCCGAAGGCGCCCGCACTGGCGCGCTGGGTTCGCTGCAGAACGCGATCCTGAACTACACGTTTGCGAACAGTTTCATGTGGGGCGGCAACATCACGATGAGCGGCACGCTCCGTCGCGTGAACGCCGGCACCTTCTCCAGCGAAGCCCGCGTCGTGGTCACCTCGGCACTCAATGGCGGTTCGGCTGCCCCGGACGCGCAGTTGTTCACGTCCAACCTGTTCACCCCGACCACCAGCGTCGTCACGGGCACGCGTACGTTTGGCATGACCGGCTTCACCGGTATCCCGTTCAACCCCCAGGGCCAGACCTTCGCCTTCCGGTTCTTTGAGTCGTTCAACGACGGCGGCACCTCCTCGATCGATGCCGAGTGGGATGCGCTTTCCATCACGTTCAACGCTTTCGTGCCCCCCACCCCCCCCGTCTCCACGCACTTGGGCACCATCAGCAACGGCAACTATCCCGCCGTGCAGACCGGTGCGATCGCTTCGGGCCAGACCATCTGGTACTCCTTTGATGTGGCCGCGGGCACCAACCCCCTCGACATCTTCACCCACGGCGGCGTGGGCACGGGTGGCGCGGCGGGCGGCCTGGACACCGAACTGGGCCTCTACAACGCGACTGGCGGCCTCGTGGCCACCAACGACGACATCGGCGGCGTGACGGGCTTCGGCGACTTCGCCAGCCGCATCACCGTCGGCGCTGGCTCGGGCACGGACGTGAACGGCGAAGCCGCGGGCGGCACCGGCCTGGGCACCAACGTGGCCTCGCTCCCCGCGGGCCGCTACTACCTCGCCCTCAGCACGTTCAACTCGACCTTCGGTGCCGACTGGACTGTCGCCGCCGGCACCAACAGCGGCAACTTCGTGCTCACCATCGTCCCGACCCCCGGCGCCGCGGCGCTCCTGGGCCTGGGCGTCCTCGCGACGGCTCGTCGTCGCCGGGCCTAATCGATCGGCCAGCAATGGCCTGATCGCCTGATTCAGAACTCACAGGGCCCGCGGGCAAACGCTCGCGGGCCCTTTTGATTGGGCGAGTACCGCATGGAACCGGCCTGCGTTCACACGCTTCGCCCCCAGCGGGTACCATCGGTATATGCCCGTGATTCTCCGATGGCTGCTGCGACTTGGGCCGACCAACCCGATCACAGTGCGCCTGGTCCAGAACGGCTCGCGCCGCACGCGGCACATGTATGTGCGGGCCGCTTACTTGGGTGTGCTGATCATCGTGCTGTTGTGGGCGTTGATCGCCCTCGCTCCGTCCGGCGCGGCCTCGTTCAGCGATCTGGCCAAAGCCGGGTCCAACTCGTTCAAATTCATCGCCTACTTGCAGATTCTGCTCATCTGCATCTTGGCCCCGGTCTTCATGGCGGGGGCGATCGCGCAGGAGGCGGATCCGAAAACCTGGGACATTCTGCTGACCACGCCGCTCTCGGCGCCGCAGATCGTGCTCGGGAACCTGTTCGGGCGTCTGTTTTTCATCCTGGCGCTGCTGTTCTGCTCGCTGCCGCTGTTTGCGGTGACGCAGTATTACGGCGGCGTGCCGGGCGGCTCGATCTTTGCCAGTTACCTGATCGCTGCGTGCGCGGCGTTGCTGGTGGGCTCGGCGGCGATCGCGCTCTCGGTGAGCCGCCTGGTCGGTCGGCGGGCCGTGTTTGCGTTTTACGTCGCGGTGATTTCGTACCTGGCGGTGACCTGGGCGGTGGACCGCGTGTACTTCGGCGGCGGGGCGGTCTCGTGGATGACCGCGATCAACCCGTTCCTGACGCTCCACGCGTTTCTTGATCCGACGGGCTACCCCCGCGCCAAGCCGGGCTCGTTTACCGGAGCGCGGGCGTGGTTCATGGAATCGCCCGGCACCACCTGGTGCGTGCTGTCGTCGGGCCTCAGTGTGCTGCTGATGGCGGCATCCTGCGTCACGGTACGGATCGGCGGGTTTGTCGCCGTAACGGGCGGCTCGCGCTCGACGCAGACCGTGCCCTGGTATCGCAAGATGGTGGGGCTGGGCGCGGCGGGCTCAGACCTTCGGCCCGCGCGGGCGGTGTGGCACAACCCGATCGCCTGGCGCGAGGCGGCCGCACGAAACGCGACGATGGGTCGCATCGCAGCCCGCTGGTCGTTCATCGCGATGGGCGCGGCGTGGGCGATCGGCATCCTGTGGGGCTATCACGCCGGGGCGTGGGGGGCCGGACCGGCCGGGCACGACAACTTCCGGCAGATTCTGCTCTATACCATCATGGGCGAACTGGCGGTCATTACGCTGGTCGCGGTGAACATGTCGGCGACCGCAGTGAGCCGCGAGCGTGAGGACGGCACGCTCGACCTCCTGCTCACCACGCCCATCAGCCCGGGCCAGTATCTGCAAGGGAAACTCGCCGGTATTGTCGCGTATCTGCTGCCGCTGCTGGCGGTGCCGCTGGGCACGCTGCTGCTGATCGGGATGTATGTGTCCCTCGGTGGCCTGGGCCGAGTGGGCGGTGTGGAAGTGAACTTCATGCCCCCGGGTGCCACGACGGCGGTGCCGATTCCGGTGGTGCTGCCCGAGGCGGGGCTGGTGGCGACGATCGTCACCGTGCCGTTCGCGGCCTTGTGCGTGATCATCGGCATGCAGCGCTCGCTGGCGAGCAAGGGCACGATCGGTGCGGTGATGGCGACGGTCGGCCTGGTCGCGGTGGTGGCCGGGTCACTGGGCCTGTGTGGGTGGAAGGCGGGCGAAGAGATTCCGGTGGCGGGCCCGCTCTTCGCGGCGCTCAGCCCGGCGTCCACGGTGTTCGCGTGCATCAACCCCGAGAACGGCCTGGCCAAGACCATCGTGGAAGACAAGTTGGCCTCAGCGCGGGTGGGCCTGGCGATGGGGTCGCTGCTGTCTGGCGGCGTGCTGGTGGGCGCGGTGTACATGATTCGGGCGGCGATGACCAAGTCGTTTGACATGACCGTGCGCAAGTTGGCGGGCATCCGGTGAGTGCTGCGGTGCTTGATGAGCGGACGCCCCCCGAGGGCTTTGCGCATCGGCACGCCTGCCCGCTGTGCGGGGAGCCGCGAAGCCGGTCGGCGGTGCACATCGACTTCCCTGACATTCCGGTGCTGCGCTGTGGCGATTGCGGTTTTATCTGGCCCGCGTGGACGATGACGCCCGAGGGGATGAAGCGGTACTACCGCGAGGTGTTCGCCAGCGACTGGCACCGCAAGGGCCAGGAACTCAACAGTTTCGTGAACATCGCGGCGTTGCGGCGGCTGATCGACCTGAAGCCTCGGCGCGTGAAGGGGGATACGCGGGTGGGGGGGGCGGGGTCGGCGCAGGTGCCGCGGACGTTTCTGGATGTGGGCACGGGCTACGGCTTTCTGCTCTCGCGCCTGCGCGAAGGCGGCGTGGAGGCGCGCGGGTGCGAGCCGAGCGTGAAGGAAGGGGCGTGGGGGCGCGAGAACCTGCGGGTGTCGATCGCGGACGGATTCCTTGACGAAGCCGGGCTACCCGAGGCGTCGTTCGATGTGGTCGCCTGCTTCGAGGTGATCGAGCACGCGCCCGATCCGCGGGCGCTGGTTGCCTCCATGGCCCGGCATTGCCGACCGGGTGGGTGGGTGATCGTCAACACCGACAACTTCGACTCGGCGGCGGTCAGGCGGCTGGGCCCGCGGTTTGCCAAGTGGATCCCGCACTCGCACGTGAGCGACTTCACCCCCACGACGCTGATCCGATGCTTGAACGCTACGCCCGGGCTGAAGGTGGAGCGGACGCTGAGTTACACGGCCTGGGAGAACGCGGTGCGCGGCTGGCTGGCGATGTTCAAGGGGCCCGCGGACCCAGGCGCGTGCTTTTCACTGAACGCAGAACTGGGCCGCGAGATGAACCGCGCGTATCGGTGGTGGCCTCTGCGCGTAGCCATGGCGCGGGCGTGGTTTTCGCTCAGCGCGAGCACATCGCTGGGCGGATCGATGATGTATGTCGCCGCGAGGAAGGTGGGGTGATCGCGGAAGACAGGAACGCGGCGCGGAGGGAGACCCCGAGGAACGCGGAGTGGGAAGGGGATTGGGTGAAAGGAATGGAGAAGCGGAAGAGTACAACCGGCCCATTGCCGCATAATCCGGCTTCTTACCCAGTCTTGATCTCTGCGTGCCTCGGGGGCTTTCTCCGCGACCTCTGCGTTCTTTTCCCGCCTTATCCGAACCGGCCCGTCACATACTGCTCGGTGAGGGGGTTTGAGGGGTTCTGGAAGATTTTGGCGGTGCGGTCGTGTTCGGCGAGATTGCCCAGGTACATGAAGCCGGTGAAGTCCGACACGCGGGTTGCCTGCTGCATGTTATGCGTCACGATAAGGATGGTGACGCGGGCCTTCAGTTCATGAATGAGGTCCTCGATCTTGCCTGTGGCGATGGGGTCGAGCGCCGAGGTGGGCTCGTCGAAGAGAACGATCTCCGGATCGATCGCCAGGGCGCGGGCGATGCAGAGACGCTGTTGCTGACCGCCGGAGAGCGCCGTGGCGGGTCGATTCAGGCGGTCTTTCACTTCGTCCCAAAGCGCGGCACCGCGGAGGGCGGCCTCGACCTTGGCCTGCATCTCGCTGTTGGAGCGGCGGCCGCGGAGGCGCAGGCCGTAGGCGACGTTCTCAAAGATCGACTTGGGAAACGGGTTGGGCTTTTGGAACACCATGCTGATGCGCATGCGCATTTCGAGGGCGCTGGTGGCGGCATCGACGATGTTGAGTTTCCACGGGTGCAGGATGATTTGGCCCTCGTAGCGGTTGCCCGGGTAGAGGTCGTGCATCCGATTGAAGCATCGGAGGAGTGTGGTCTTACCGCAGCCTGAGGGGCCGATCAGGGCGGTGACGCTGCGTTCGGGGATGGGAAGCGTGACGTTCTTCACGGCCTGGTGGGTGCCGTAGAAGAAACTGAGCCCGCGCACCTCCGCCTTGAGGGGGGCATCGATGTGCAGGGGTTGTTGCACGAAGTCGCGCGATGGGGGTGGCGAGGTGGCGATGGCCGGAACGGTAGCCGAGGGGTGGGCGGTTGGAGGTGTATCCAGGGCGGACGAGGCCGATGAGGCGGACGATGCCGCGTGGGCATCGACGACAACAGGCCGGCGTGTGGCGATTGGGTGGCTCACCAGGCGATCCTCCGGCGCATGCGGGCCCGGAGCACGATGGCCCCGGCGTTCAGCCCGAGTGTGACGATGATGAGCACGGCCCCGGCGGCCGCCGCATTCGCGGCGAACTCGGCATCGGGCCGCGAGACCCAGTTGAACATCTGGATGGGCAGAACCGTGAACGACGACCAGACCCATTCGGTGGGCCCGTAGCGTCCGCCGCCCAGGTCGAGGGCGATGGCCTGCGCCAGGCCGCCGGTGTCGGAGACGCGAAACTCCAGGCCGTAGTCGCACGAGATCGCGAGGTAGCCGCTGCTGGTGAAGGTGGCGGTGAAGAGGTCGAGCGCGTCGATTCGGGAACGCAGCGCCTCGGCGGGCTCGCCGGGCTGCATGGTGACGGTCAGTTCCGGGCGAGGGGCCAAGGTCTCGCTGTCGCGCACATGGAAGGTGAGCGTGCCGCCGATGGGGAGCGGGGCGTCGGTGCCCGCAGAGGCGATGGCGACGTGGGAGTTGTTGGCGGAGATCCAGGGGCGTTCGGTGAATGGCGCGGGGGGCAGGAACGCGATATAGGAGATCGCGCCGATGGTGACGAGCGGCGCGGTTTCCCCGATGGCGCGGGAGAGCGCGATGATGATGCCTGTCGAAATGCCGCCGGAGGCGTAGGGCAGCAGGTGGTCCTTGATGACCTGCCAGCGCGAGGCCCCCAGGGCATACGCGGCTTCGCGGATGTGCTGGGGGATGGCGCGCAGGGCTTCGCGTGTCGCGACGATGACGATGGGGAGGATCAGGAACGCCAGCGTGAGGCCGCCGGTAAGGATCGATTGACCGAGATGGAACTGGTAGACCAGCAGGCCCAGGGCCATGAGGCCATAGATGATGGAGGGGACGGCGGCGAGGTTGGAGATGTTGATCTCGATGATCGACGTGAACCAGTTTTTGCGGGCGTATTCCTCGAGGTAGACGCCCGCAGCCACACCCAGCGGAATGGCGGTGCTGGCGGTGATGATCATCACCAGGAGCGAGCCGACGAGCGACGAGAGCACGCCGGCCTTTTCGGCGCTGCGCGGGGAGGGGAAGGAAGAGAGGAACGACCAGCCCAGGCGGCTCATGCCGTTGTAGAGCAGCCCGCCGAGGAGTGCCGCGAGGGCGATCAAACAGATCGTTGAGCACGCGATGCCGACGACGTGAAAGACGCGGTCGCGGCGCTGCTGCTTCAGGATGGAGTATTCGATGGCGTCCATGGGAACAGCGGGAGGGGGGCGGCTGGCGGTCAATACACCTGGCGGAATCGGGCGCGGAGTACGACGCTGAGCAGGTTGAAGCCCAGCGTCAGAACGAACAGCGTGATCCCGGCGGCAAAGATGGTCTGGTATTCGAGCGAGCCATGGGGCAGGTCGCCCATGCTGACCTGCACGATGTAGGCGGTGACGGTAGAGGCACCGTTGAGGGGATTGGCGGTGAAGGTGGGCTGGTTGCCCGCGGCGATAGCGACGATCATGGTTTCGCCGACGGCGCGGGAAATGGCGAGCGTGTAGGCGGCGCCAATGCCCGAGAGGGCGGCGGGGAAGACCACGCGGATGGCGGTGGTGACCTTGCCCGCGCCCATGCCGTAGGAGCCCTCGCGGAGGAGCATGGGGACCGCCCGCATCGCGTCTTCAGAGAGCGAGGTGACATAGGGCACGATCATGATGCCCATGACCAGCCCGGCCGAGAGCATGTTGAACAGGTCGAGATTCGGGATGATGGCCTGCAGGGCTGGCGCGACGAGTTGAACCGCGAAGTAGCCGAACACCACCGTGGGCACGGCACTGAGCAGTTCCAGCACGGGCTTCACCGCTTCGCGCACGCGCGCCGAGGCGAACTCGCTGAGCCAGATGGCGATGATCGTGCCCATGGGCAGCGCGACGATGAGCGCGATGCCGGTGGTGACGAAGGTGCCGCACAGGAGCGGGAGGATTCCGAAGTGCTTGTCGGCGTAAAGGGGCGTCCATTGCGTGTCGGTCAGGAAACTGACGAACGACACATGGCGGAAGAACGGCACGGCCTCGGAAACGAGCACATAGACGATGCCGGTCGTGATGAAGATGGAGAAGAGGGCCGAGAGGAGCATGGTCCACTCGATGCCACGCTCGAAGGGCCTGGCCCGCAGGGCGCGCGACGCCTCGTCGTTTCGATCGAGGGCGGCGGCGCTGGCCAAGGCCTGGCTCAAAGGTGCTCCGGGCGGGAAAACGAGGAGTCCGGAAAAGCGAGAGAGCGCCGCGCGGCGCTCTCTCGTGAGGATACCACATCATGCCCCGTCAAGGGCTCGAACGCGGGCTGAAACCATTACTTACCCTGTTCCTTCTTGAGAACTTCATCGATCTTGGCGCCCACCGCGGATTCGCCGTGGAACACGGTGCCCGTGATCATCTTGCCCCAGCGGGCCTTGATGACCGAGTAGAGTTCCGAGGGGAAGGGGACGTACTTGACCTCGGCGGCGAGTTTCTCGGCGTTGTTGACGTAGAAGTCCACGAACGCCTTGACATCGGGCTTGGTCTCGGCCGACTTCTTGTTCACATAGATGAAGAGAGGACGAGAGAGGGGGTTGTACTTGCCCGCGAGCACGTTGGCCATGGAGGGCTCGATGGGGCCGCCGGTGACGGACTTGCCGTCCTTGATCCAGTCGATCTTGACGGACTGGAGTTTGGCCTTGTGGGCCTCGTAGTAGGCCATGCCGAAGTAGCCCAGGGCGTTTTTGTTGCCTTCGACGCCCTTGACCAGCACGTTGTCGTCTTCGGAGCCGGTGAAGTCGCCGCGGCTGGACTTGGCCTTGCCCACGACCGCCTCGGTGAAGTAGTCGAAGGTGCCCGAGTCAGCACCAGCGCCGAACAGTTTGATCGCGGCATCCGGCCACTCGGGGCGGATCTGGTTCCACTTGGTGATCTTCTCCTGGGCGGCGGGCTCCCAGAGTTTCTTGAGTTCGTCGACGGTCATCGTGGTCGCCCAGGTGTTGGCCTTGTTGATGACGACGGTGAGGGCGTCATAGGCGATGGGGACTTCGATGTACTCGATCCCGTTCTTCTTGGCTTCTTCCATCTCGGACTTGGAGATGGGCCGGGAGGCGTTGGAGATGTCGGTCTCGCCGCGGACGAACTTCTTGAACCCGCCACCGGTGCCGGAGGTGCCGACGGTGACACGGGTGCCCTTGTTCTTCTGCTGGAAGGACTCCGCTGCGGCTTCGGAGATGGGGGCGACGGTGCTGGAGCCGTCAACCTTCACGATGCGTTCCTGCGCGGGAGCAACCGCCGCCGCCATCGCCACCCAAGCCCCCGCCATCAAACCGAGATGCGTCGTCTTCATGGTTTCTCCTAAGGAGGTCTGTCGTACCATCGAGCCGGAAGCCTCGCGGCCGGGCATCTCGATGTCGGAGAAACGGTATTGGGCGGTTTGTAAACCTCCAAGCCTGCGGACGCGAAGCCTTTGTAAAGACGGGTTGGTGCGGGTGTGGAGTGGCCTTGCAGAACCACCCGGATAGAGTGAAGAGTGTTCGCGAACGCGCGAGCCTGAAACGGCGTACGCTCTGCATCTTTCCAGGAATGCCCAATGTCCAAGCGTGATGTGAAGCCCAAGGGTGAGCCGACTGGTGAGTCAGGGGTGACGGCCATCGCTGCCGAGGGACTCTCCAAACACTTCGGGCCGTTCAAGGCGGTGGACAACCTGTCGTTTCGGGTGCCCGTCGGCCAACTTGTGGCCTTTCTCGGCCCAAACGGGGCTGGCAAATCGACCACCATGCGGATGCTGACGGGATTCATGGCTCCCACCGCCGGCCGGGCGGTGATCCACGGGGTGGATGTTCAGGTTGACCGCGTGGCCGCATCCCGGCAGATTGGCTACCTACCTGAAAACGGCCCGCTCTATTCCGACATGACACCGGTTTCACTCCTTACCTTTCTGGGAAAGGCGAGGGGGCTCAGCGGGAGCGGGGTGCGCGAGCGGATTAGCGTTGTGGTCGATCAGTGTGCGCTCGCGGATGTCGCCGGGAGGCCCATTGGCAACTTGAGCAAGGGCTTCCGCCAGCGCGTGGGCATGGCGGCGGCCTTGCTGCACGACCCGGCGGTGCTGATCCTCGACGAGCCCACTGCGGGCCTGGACCCGAACCAGATCGAGCAGGTGCGCACGCTCTTGCGAAACCTCGCCAAGAAACGAACGGTTCTGCTCAGCACCCACATCCTGAGCGAGGTGCGGGCCTTGGCCGATCGCATCCTGCTCATCTCCCGCGGCACCCTTGTGCACGATGGCGCGGCGGGCTCACTGGGCAGCGACGAACAGGCGATGGAGGACCGCTTCCGGGCGCTGACACGCGGGGCGACGAAGGCGGCGTGAGGCGAGGGGAGGAGTTCGGGGGGGGGCGAGGATTTTCAGGACAGCATGTGCCGCGCAGCACCGTGCGGCTTCGACCGGATCAACACCATGCAGATGCACGTCATTCGATCGCTGTTTCGCAAGGAACTCGCGGGCTATTTCGCCAACCCGACAGGGTACGTCTTCATCACACTCTTTGTCTTTCTCTCGGGCATCGCGGCGTTCTGGACGCCCGCGTTCTTTGAGCGCAACCTGGCCAACCTCGACACGCTCAATGCCTGGTTTGGGGTGCTGCTGATGATGCTGGTGCCGGCGATCACGATGGCGTCGTGGGCGGAGGAGCGCAAGCAGGGCACCGACGAACTGCTGATGACCCTGCCCGCCAGCGACATGGATTTGGTGATGGGCAAGTACCTGGGTGCCGCGGCGATCTACGCGGTGTGCCTGCTCTTTGCGGGCTCGCATGTGCTCATTCTGTATTACCTCGCGTCGCCCGGGCGGCCTGATCTGGGGCTGATGGTGGCGACGTATCTGGGGTACCTGGTGTCGGGTGCCGCGCTCTGCGGCGTGGGCCTTGCGGCGAGCAGCCTGTCGCGCTCGGCGACCATCGCGTACATCACCAGCGCGCTGGCGTGCGGCGCGTTTGTGGCGGTGGGGTGGTTCGAGCGGGCCATGCCCGGCTCTCGGCTCGCGGAATGGGCGGCATCGATCTCGCTGCCGCGCCGCCTCGAATCGCTCAACCGAGGAATCATCGACCCCGCCGATCTGGCGTATTTCGCGGGCATCGCGGCCCTCTCGGTGTGGCTGTGCGTGCTCGTGATCCGAGCCCGGCGACTCGCTGGGGCGCAGCGTGGCACGCTGGCGCTTGTGCACATGCCGGTGCGCGGCGCGGCGCTCATCGTCATGCTCGCGTGCGCGGTGGTGCTGCTGGATCGCACGGCCCTGCGGGCCGACGCCACGGCCGAGCGGCTCTGGTCGCTCTCGCCCCGCACGCGCGAGGTGCTGGAGGCCATCCCGGCGGATCGTGCCGTCGCGGTCACGGCGTTCGTCTCGCCCAAGGTGCCCGAAAGCCTGGTGCAGCAGCGCGAAACACTGCTGGGCCTGCTGCGCGAGGTCGGGTCTGCCTCGGGCGGGCGGGTGCAGACCAAGGTTGTGTCGGTGGAGCCCAACTCCGCCGAGGCGCGGGAAGCCGATCGCGCGTACGGCATCAAGCCCCGCCAACTGCCCAGCGAAACGACGCCCGGCGCGGCGGAGACGGTGTTCCTGGGCTTCGCGGTGACCGGGGGCAGCGGGCAGCAGCAAGCGGTGACGGAGTTCCTGGGCCGCGGGTTGTCGGCAGAGTACGAGTTGACGCGCGCCATCCGCGCCACCGCGTCGCCTTCGCGCAAGCGGATCGCGATTCTGGATACCCCTGCGGAGATCTTCGGCAGTTTCAACTTTCAGACCTTCCAGCCCGGGCGCGACTGGCCGATCGTGGGCGAACTGCGCAAGCAGTTCGACGTGATGAAGATCTCGCCCGGTGCGGAGGTTCCGCCGAATGTTGATGCGCTGGTGGTTGGTCAGCCCTCGGCGCTGGGCGACGCCGGGCTCGTGACGCTGATCGAGTATCTGATGGCGGGCCGGCCCGCGCTGATTCTGGAAGACCCGCTGCCACTGGTGAAACCTGAACTGGCGACGGCCGAACCCAAACTGCCTCCCAAGCAGCAGTTCGGGCAGCAAATGCCCTCGGAAAACAAGGCGAATCTGCAGCCTCTGTGGGCCTTGCTTGGGGCGCGGGTTGGTGGGGAGTCGATCGTGTGGGATTTGAGCAACCCGCACCCGAACCTGGGCGAGACCCCGCCGGAGTTCATCTGGGCGGCCCGCAGCAGCGGGGGGGCGAAGCGGCGCAATTATGAGCCGTTCAACGAGGCGTCCCCGATCTCCTCGGGCTTGCAGGAGTGCGTGCTGCTGTTCCCGGGGCGGATTGATCGGCAGGAGCCGGTGGGGGCCGCGCCGGAGTTTGTGAGTCTCGTCAAGAGCCCACCCAGCAGCCGGAATGTGGCGTACGCGGGCATCATGCAGCGGTCGCCCTTCGGGTTCGGTGGGTTGAACCCGAATCGCAAGCCCGCAGGCGAGGCGCGCGAACAAACGCTCGCGGCCCGCATCACCGGCGGGCAGCACAAACTGAACGTGGTGCTGATCGCCGACCTCGACGCCTTCAGCGAGACGTTCTGGAGCATCCGCGAAGCCGGCGCGATGAACCTGGAGTTCGACAACGTCACGCTGATTCTCAACGCGATCGACGCGCTGGCGTCGGACGAATCGCTGGTGGAACTGCGGAAGCGGCGTCGGGCGTTCCGCACCCTGGAGCGGATCGAGGCGCGGCGTGCGGAAGAAGCGGCCCAGACGCTGGCGTCGATCGAGGCCGCGAACATGGAGGCCGAGTCGCGTCTGGCGGCGGCCCGCGCGCGGTTCGAAGCCTCGGTGAAGGCGATCGAAGAGAACCCGGAACTCGACGAGACGACCAAGCGGATTCAGGCCGAGTCGGTGCGGCAGGCCGAGCAGCGCAAACTCGACGCGGCGTCCCGCGAGATCGAGGACCAGAAACTCGCCCGCATCGACGACGAGCGCCTGAAAACCCAGAAGGAAATCGAGCGGATTCAGATGTCGATCCGCCTCGCGGCGGTGGGCTTGCCGCCGGTGCCGGCGCTGGCGATCGGGGCCGTCGTGTTCCTGCGGCGTCGGGCCCAGGCCACGGCACCGCGCGCGGCGTGATGAGTCGATGACCAAGTGAACGAGTGGATTGACGACGATTTCTGATGGCGGTTTGAACCGACGGATGACGACTATGAACGACTTCACGAAAACACTCGGGCTTGTCGCGGCAGCGGGCGCACTGGCGGGCGTGGTGTATTTCACGCGCCCGGTCGCGGGCACACCCGCGCTGATCTCTGACCAGGGCCAGCCCCTGACGCCCAGGTTGACTGACCCGCTGGCGGTGAAGAGCCTGGAAGTGATCTCCTTCGACGCGCAGGCCGCGAAACGGCGCGCGTTCAAAGTGGCCTTTGACGGCAAGCGCTGGGTGATTCCCTCGCACTCGGGCTATCCGGCCGATGCCGCGGACAAAGTCGCGGCCTCCGCCTCCGCGTTCGCGGGCCTTGTGAAAGAGCGCGTCGTCACCGACGACAAGAACGCGCACGCGAACCTGGGTGTGCTCGAACCCGCGGGCGAGGAATCGAGTCTCGCGGCGGCCAGCAGCGGCTTCGGCACCCGCGTCACGCTTCGTGATGCCAGCGGTCAGCCCGTCGCCGACCTCATCATCGGCAAGGCCCCCACCAAGGTCGATTCGGGCAGCCCGTTCGACAGCGGCCCCTCGAACAAGCGCTATGTGCGCGAGGCGGGGAGCAACCGCGTCTACATCACCACACTGGCTACCGGTTTCAGCACCAAGTTCATCGACTGGGTGCAGGCCGACCTTCTGCAGGCCACGGGCGACCAGATTGCCGGCATCGACATCGATCGCTATCGCGTGGACGAAGCCCGTGGCATGACCGATGAGCCGCGCTCGGTGACGCTCACTCGCCCCGAAGCGCCACCGCCACCGGTACCGACACCCGGCACACCCCCCCCGAATCCCGCTGACACGCCCGTGACCTGGCAGTTGACCGCCCAGCCGGGCGGGGGACCGGGGCCGGGCGAAGTCATCAATCAGCCACGCGTGGACGAAGCCATCGCGGGCCTCACCGGCCTGCGGATCGTGGGCGTTCGGCCCAAGCCTGCTAACCTCGCCAAGGCGCTCTCGGGCTCTTCGGCAGAGGCCAAACTGACTGTGCCCGACCAGATCAGCCTCGGATCGCGCGGGTTTTATCTGGCCCAGAACGGCCGCCTGCTCGCCAACGAGGGCCAGATGGCCGTGCGCTGCAACGACGGCGTGGTCTACTCGCTCTGGTTCGGCGAGGTGGTGCCCGATGGCGAAGATGCCGCGAGCGGCGGGCAAGTGGGTGGCGAAAGCGCGACTGGCAACCCTGCAAGCGCCGAGGATTCGTCTGCCAGATCGCCCAGCAACGCGCGGTACCTGATGATCACCGTGGCGCACGAGCCCACGCTGGTTCCTGAACCCAAGAAGCCCGAAGCGCTCGTGAAGGCGGAGGAAGCGTTCGCCGCGGCGAAGGCGGCGTTCGAAGCGGCGAAGCCAAGTGAGGCCGCGCCGGAAGGGCCAGCCACTCCCGCGGCCTCCCCAACTCCGGCCGCGCCGCCCGCCGAGGGGGAAGTCGCGATCCTAGCGAAGCCCACCGATGCGACTCCACCCGACGCGGCGGCGAAGCCCGAACCACCCAAGGAATCGACCGAACTGCTGGCGTTGCGTCAACAGCATGAGTCTGCGGTCGCGGGATGGAAGTCGAAACTCGACAACGGCAAAAAGCGGGCCGACACACTGGGCAGGCGATTTGCCGATTGGTACTACGTCATCTCCGCCGACAGTTTGGCCAAGATTCGCCCGGCGCGAGAGGAACTGGTGAAGGCGGAGGCGCCGGTGCCGGTTCCATTAAATGCTTCTGCGCCTCTGCCCGAGAACCCTGCGCCGCTCGATTCGCCAAAGTGATGTGTTCGGCGAGCGTCGCAAGGTGACCCGATTCTCGATGCAGCCACCGCGGAGCACTCCCACAGGCTCGTTAGAGCCACCGCGCGAGCACGACCGCCATCATGGCACCGAGCGCACTGGCAGCGATCAGCATTCTGAGCAGGGAGCGATCTTCTGGATTCCCATCAGCCGGCCGGATGAGCGTGAGGGCCCGCTCCACGTTCGGGTTCAATGCGCCGCGGCCTGTGCGGCGGCCGTCTTGCACGAGCGCAATGACCAGGTTGGCGTCGAAATCGCGAAGGCCCACGCGGCGTGCCGTCGCGAGCAGACGGGAGCGGCGTTCGGGGGTCAGGATGGCGGCGGTGCCGCCTTCGAGTTGCTCAGCGACGCGACGCGCCAGCACCCAGCGGGCGTCGCCGGCGCTCATGCCTGAAGCCAGGGTGGTTTCGCGGGCGACGCCGATGCGATGACGGGCCTCGGCCTCGCGATCTTTCTGGGCGCGGCTGGCCGGAGCGGCGCGGAGAACGGATTCACGTCGGGCGGCAACCGACCCGTTGGCCTGATGCGGGTGTGCCGGGGCGGGGGCAGGGTGAGATGTGTTGCCTGTCGGAGACGCGCGACGCGCGGCGGCACCGCTAGTGTTGACGAGTCTCAACACCGGGCGGTCTTTGGATCGATCTGGAGGCCGTTGGAAGTGCATCGGGCGGTCGAACGAGCATAAGGGCATACGGCGTGCCAGGCGGCCGGGTGCGCCACAATGGGCAAAGAGGCCCACAAAGTTGAGTGGGACCGGTTGAGAGCCGGATCGGATCCGGACGGTTCTGGGGCGTCTGGGGCCGTCTGAACACGGGTGAGAGCCTGATTTGCACAATCATTTCACGCCCCGAATGCGGGACCGCAACCCTGAGGAGTCGATAGCGTAAGGAGGATGGTCATGAGCGCCGTGCAGTCCGCCGCCGTGGGGGAGGAGGAAGCGCCGTCAGCGCCTTCGGGTGAGGGTTGCGCGGTTCCTGCGTTACCACATGCGCTGAACACCGACATGACCACGCTGCCTGATGCGATTGTGCCCGTGCCTGGCGAACGGCTGATCGCGACGCTGGATGCGGTCGCGCGCAAGGGCCGGTTGGCTGGGTTCGCGTTAGGTGGAAATGGTGGCGGTGAAGGCGCGTTCAGTGCCACAGCCATCGGTTCGCCCTTTGAGGGCATCGTGATCGCGGCGGTCGTACCCGGTAGCACGCCGGGTGAAACGCGTCTGCGTTTTGAGCCGCAGGTGAGGCCCACAATGTTCTGGATCGCCGCGGCCATCATGGTGCTGACGGTGTGGCCAGGGGTGGTGCTGACCGAATCGCTCATCGCGTCGACCTTCTCCACATCGAGCGCGTGGCAATACACCTGGTACTGGTACATCCCGATGACCGCACCATTCGTGCCCTGGGCGCTGTGGTCGGCGTGGCGGCGCTCGGTGAAGAGCGTTGAAGAATCAGCGCGCAAGGTGATCGTGCAACTGGCCAAGGATGTCGGCGGGCGGGTGGTTGAGCGGGCTGAAGGGGTGTGACCTTCGCGGTGGCCCCCACCGCTTCGCTCGGCACCTCCCCCTGGGAGCGGGGGAGGGTGGCCAGACCAGCACGCGCTCACAGCAGCGCGAGGGGATCGACGTCGACTGCGGTTCGCGCATCGCTCTTCAGCAGACCCTCGCCGCGAACCCGCGCCAGCACGGCCTGGATCACCCCACGCGTCTGGGCGAGCAGCTCGATCGCGAATCGATGTTGGCCTGCGATGCGTGAAATGGCGCAGGGCACCGGCGGCCTGAGGCGCGTGTGGCCAGCGCTTGTGCCCAGGGCTGCGATCGCTTCGGCCAGCGCCGCGTGCACCGCCAAAGCGGCCGCAAGGGCCTTGGTGTGGTCCTCATGTCGGCAGACGACGCGCGCCATTCGGCCTGCTGGCGGCAAGCCGACACGGGCTCGCAGCGCAAGTTCCTCCCGTGCGAAGCCCTCGAAATCGTGCCGGCTTGCCCGGACGATCGCCGGGGCACGCGGGCTAAGGGTCTGTACGATGACGAGCCCGGGCTCTTTGCCCCGGCCCGCGCGGCCAGCCACCTGGCTCACAAGTTGAAACGTGCGTTCGCTGGCGCGGAAATCGGGCAGCGCCAGCGCGGTGTCGGCATTCACCACGCCCACGAGACGCACGTTGGGGAAGTCGAGCCCCTTGGCAATCATCTGCGTGCCCAGCAGCACGCGCACATCGCCCCTGGCAAAGCGGTCGAGCGCATCAAAGTAGTCGGCGGCGGAACGCATGGTGTCGGCATCCACGCGGAGCATCGTGTCCCCCGTGCGGAGATTCCTCGTGAGCGCGAACTTCCGTTCGAGTTCTTCCTCCACGCGCTGCGTGCCCTGGCCAAAGGTGTTGATGTTCCGATCGCACTGCGGGCAGGACTTGGGCAGCATCTGCTCGGCCTGGCAGTGGTGGCAGCGGACATAGCCCGGGCGGCGCTGGCCGACGCCACGCGGACTGGATGATCGCTGCACGCCGGCCGAGCCGTCGAAGCGCTGCGCGAGGTGAAAGACCATCGTGACATCGCACTGATCGCAGTGCATGACCCAGCCGCAGCGCGGGTCGGGGCAGCAGATGTGGTTGGCGTAGCCACGCTTGTTGAGGAGCAGAATCGCCTGGCCGCCCTCGGCAAGCGTGCGATCGAGCGCGGCCTCAAGTTTCGGGCCCAGCAAGTGCAGATGGTGGTCGCGCCAGCCGCCGCCGGCCGTTCGGGCCCGGCGTTCTTCCACCATGTCCACGATCTCGACCCGCGGCAGCGCCGCACCGCCCACGCGACGGGCAAGCGTCCACAACGTGAACTTGGCTGGCGACGCACCGGTCTTGGGTGGCACACGCGTCCCGCCTGTGTTCGACGCGCCAGCGGCGACCGAACCACCTTGAGTTCCTGGGGAATCGGAGCCATCAGTTCTTGACGCCACCCCCCGCGCGTTCGCGTAACTCTCCAGCGAGGGCGTCGCTGAGCCCAGGACCACCGGGCAGCCACCGTTGAGGCTCGCCCGCTTGATCGCGACATCGCGCGCGTGGTAACGGGGCAACTGGTCCTGCTTATACGACCCGTCGTGCTCCTCATCCACGACGATCAAGCCCAGCTCGGCAAGGGGCGCGAAAACGGCCGAGCGCGCACCGACCACGACACGGACATGCCCGGCGGCACACGCGGCCCACTGGGCGTGCCGCTGGTTGGCGGTGAGGCCCGAATGCAGCACCGCCACCGTGCCGCTACTGCCTGCGCCGCCTCGTGCAAAGCGCTCGATGAATCGCCCGCTGGTCTGGGGCGTGAGGGCGATCTCCGGAACCAGCACGATGGCGCGCTGGCCCCGTCGCAGGCACTCGGCAATGGCGCGCAGGTAGACCTCCGTCTTGCCTGAGCCCGTGACGCCCTGGATCAGGTGCACGGCAAATCGGCCAAGCGTGCCGATGATGCCGTCGATCACGGCTTGCTGCTCGGACGTGGGCTGCGGCACAGACCTGCCCGCATCGGATTCGAGTGACGGCGCGTCGGCAGGGCTGCCGGGCAGAACAGTCTGCGTGGTCGCGATGAGCAGGCCAGCCGCCACCAGCCGCGCGATCGCCGCACGCGTGACCTTGGGTTTGGTCGCATCCTCCTCGTGGGCTTCCCGCATCGCCGTTTCGAGCGCGCGAGGCGTCTGTGGAAAATCCGATACAGGCCGCGCCGCGATCGCGTCCCACGCGCGGCGAAGCGCGGGCGAGAGTTTGGGCGAACTCGGCCCTTCGAGAACGGACCGGGCCTGCTCGGGCGAAACGGGCGAAACAACCTCCACCTTGCGGACACCAGCCCCGCGTTTCACGGCAGCGGGCATCATGGACGCGAGCACCATGCCCAGCGGGCAGACGTAGTACTTGGCCATCCACGCGGCCAGGTCGAGCAGGTCAGGCGCGATCGCCACCCCGGTGCGACTGATGATCCCTTTCACGCGGTTAGGGTCGAGGCCGTCGAGCAGCTCGGCACCGCCGAGACGAATGACGATGCCTTCAGCAGGCTTGTTGGCTCGCCCCAGCGGCACGCGGACGCGATCACCCAGCGCGAGCGCGGGGTCTTCGGCTCGGTACGCCAATGTGCCGTCAACTTCGGCGGGGGGAGTTGGTTCGGCTGATGGCGAGGTTGTTGACTTTGGTGACGCCGTGTTGCCTTCGCTCGACGGCGCTTCAAGGCCCGGACGGCCCTGCCGCTTCACCGGCACGCGCTCAATCCCGCGCTCCACCGCCACCAGCGCAAAGCGACAACCACCCCGTTCGCGCTCACCCGGCGGCTTGCCCTTAGCATCACTGGAGGCAAAGAGCGATGTCACGCACGAGCGTATCAAGCATCAGCCGCGTCAGTCGCAGAATATGCCCACGCAGTGCCCAACGACCTTAGAACGCTCCGAAAGCCCCCGCACCTACTCGCGCAGGGGCTTGTGGATGCGCAGGCGATCGCTGGATGGCGTCGGGGCACGACCTGGCCTCGAATCGGCGTGTTGCGATGGGTGCTCCGGAAACGACTCGATCACGCCCTCGTAAGCGGCAACCTTCGCGTGATCGATTCGCGCGTGCTCGGGGACTGGGATCGGACCACACGGCCGATTCTGGCGCGCGTCGGGAACGAGCACGCCACGCCATCAAAAAGTGCCCAAGCGAAACTCGGCGTCTATCCTCGTCCGGTCGGCGCAGGCCGCGCCATCGGAGACGATTGATGCCTCGAAAAGCAGCACAAAAGACTCGTTCCGAGCCTGCAGCCAGCCGCGCCGTCCGCAACGGACACGCGTCAGCGATTACCGGCGCGGCCCCGAAAAGCACCCGCATCGAAAAAGACACCATGGGCGAGATGGCCGTGCCGGCCAGCGTGCTATACGGCGCGTCGACGCAGCGGGCGGTGCTGAATTTTCCGGTGTCGGGGCAGCCGGTGCCGTGGGGGGTGATCGAGGCGTACGCGATTCTGAAGAAGGCGTGCGCGCAGGTGAACTTCGACCTCAAGCGGCTGGACAAGTCGCGCACCGGTCTGATCGCGGCGGCGTGCGAGCAGATCGCCGGGGGGCTGGTGGACCAGGGCGGATGGGCGACGCACTTCCCCATCGACGTCTTCCAGACCGGCAGCGGCACCAGCACGAACATGAACGCCAACGAGGTGATCGCCAACCTCGTGTGCCTGGCGCGGGGGATGCCCATCGGGTCGTCCAAGGACGCGGCGTATCTCAAGAGTGGCGGCGTGCACCCGAATGACCATGTGAACATGGGGCAGTCGAGCAACGACACGTTCCCGAGTGCGATCCACATCGCGGCGGCACTGGCGATCACACGCGACCTGGCCCCCGCGCTGGAGGCGATGGAGAAGACGCTGGCAGGCCAGGCCAAGGCGTGGGATTCGATCGTGAAGATCGGCCGTACGCACCTCCAGGACGCGACGCCGATCCGCCTGGGGCAGGAGTTCAGCGGGTTCGCGGCCCAGATGGCGCACGGGCGGCGTCGCTTGGCCGACGCGCTCAAGGCGTTGTGCGAGTTGCCGATCGGCGGTACCGCGGTGGGCACGGGGATCAACGCGCACGAGGATTTTGACCGTCTCGTGTGCGGCAAACTGGCCAAGGCGACGGGTGTTCCCTTCCGCGCAGCGACCAATCACTTCGAGGCCCAGCACGCCAAGGACGCGTGCGTCGAGGCGAGCGGGCAACTCAAGACCATCGCGACGAGTCTGACCAAGATCGCCGGCGACATCCGTCTCATGGGCATGGGCCCGCGTTGCGGCATCGGCGAACTGATCATTCCTGCCGTGCAGCCGGGTTCATCGATCATGCCCGGGAAAGTGAACCCGGTGATCTGCGAAGCGCTCATCATGGTGTGCGGGCAGGTGATCGGCAACGACGCAGCGGTGACGTTTGGCAACCTCGGGGCGCTGAACTCGACGCTGGATCTGAACGTCGCGATGCCGCTGATCGCGCGGAATCTGCTGGAGTCGATCGCGCTGCTGGCCAAGGGTTGCGACATGTTCCGCGAGAACCTGCTGAAGGGCCTGCAGCCGGACAAGGCCCGGTGCGCCGCGCTCATCGAAGGCTCGCTGGCGATGTGCACCAGTTTGGTGCCGGTGATCGGCTACGACCGCTCGGCCGCGCTGGCGAAGGAAGCCTTCAAACAGGGCAAGACCGTTCGTCAACTGGCGATGGAAACGGTGGTAGGCCAGGCGGGTCTTGATGGCCGAGCAGTGACGGCGAAGATGCTGGATGAGGCGCTCAACCCGTGGAGCATGACGCTGCCCGGCGGCGAGGGGAGCGCGGGGGGTTGATGCGCGACGTGTGGACAATCACTCAGGCGCGCGTGCTGTGGCGAGTGATTTGATGATGGTCAGGGCTTCTTGGATGTGCGACTGGATGCGCCATTGGCTGTTGAAGATCAGCCTGATGATGCCGGCATAGTCGAGGACGTAGGTGACGCGGCCTGGGAAGAGGCCCAGGGAACGGGGGACGCGGAAGAGGGCGCGGATAGAGCCGTCGTCGACGATGAGGCGGAAGGGGAGCGCGAGGCGCTGGGCGAAGGAGGCGTGGGTGCCGGTGGAGCCGGTGCTGATCCCGACGACCTCGGCACCGGCGCGGGCGAAGTTTTCGTACGCATCACGAAACGAGCAGGCCTGCGCGGTGCACGCGGGGGTGAAGTCCTTGGGATAGAAGAAGAGCACGACAGGCTTGCCGCGAAGCGCGGAAAGGCGGAACGGGTGGCCGAGGTGGTCTGGGCGCTCGAAGTCGGGCGCGGGGTCGCCAGTCTGAAGTGGGGGTGTATGCATAGGCATTGGGTCAGGTGCCGCGGCGGTTGCCGAAGAGTTGGATGTGGAGGCGCGGGCAAAAGATCCAGCCGCGTCCGATGCACGTTTCGACGATCCAAGCGTGCGTGCCGGGTGGGGCGAGGGTGACGCCTTCGGGCATGAGAAGAATGTCGCGGGGTGCCCAGCCGTGGAGTTGGGCGAGGAGGGCATCGATCTCGGCGAGATCGTCGGGCCCGGCGACGACGAACTTGAGTTGGCGGTTGGAGTAGTCGTTGAGCAGGCGTTGCAGCGTGGGGATGTTGAGCCGATCAGCCTCGTGGCGTTTGGCCCAGGTGCCGGTGGGGTCACGGGGGTCATCCGTGGGCGCGGAGTTGGCGAGTTTGGGGCTGATGCTGAGGAGGTCGCAGGCCAGGCCAGACGATGCGGCACCGGTCGCTGGCGCGCGGTGAATGGTGCCGGCAGTTTCGATCGTGATGCGGAGCCCGGCGGCGCGGATGGCGCGGGCGAGTGGCTCGATCGCGTCGAACAACATCGGCTCGCCACCGGTGAAGACCACGTCGCGCACGCCCTTCTGCGTCGCCGCCCAGGCGGCCAGTTCATCGATGGGACGAGTCGGGCCTTCCGGGTTCCAGCTGGCGTAGGGGGTGTCGCACCAAGCGCACCGGAGATTGCAGCCGCTGACGCGGATAAAGGCGCTGGGGACGCCCGTCCAGCGGCCTTCGCCCTGGATGCTGACGAAGGTCTCGGCGATGCGAAGGGTGGGAGCGGGGGAGGGGGTGGGGGAGGGGGTGGGTGGGGGCTCCCGGTGCCACTGGCGTCGCGGTGGGCTGACCGCGTCGCCAGTGCTCCCCATGGATTCGAAAACCGGCATCTTCCAGATCGGCACGTCCTGCTTCATGCGGGTGATGAACTCGTCCATCGCGGCCAGGGCCTCGCGGCGATGAGCGGAGTGCATGGTGAGGCGGAAGGAGAGTGCGCCGACGGGGACGAGTCCGACGCTGTGCTCGACCGCGATAGCGTGAAGGGCGTGTCGAGTCGCGATGTCGGCGGCGAGTTCGGACATCAAACGCGAGGCCATGGGCTGATAGGCCTCGTAGCGAAGCGCGGCGATGGCACGACCGGCTTCGTCGCGACGAACAAGGCCCTCGAAGGAGAGCGATGCGCCGGTGACGCCGGTGAGACCTCCCCCACTGCTGTTGCTTGGCGAGGGCGCGATCGAAAGCGGGCCGTCGATAAACGTGACGCTTACGCGGGGCGAGGTGGCGCTCGAAGTGGTCATCCGCCACCCACCAGTTCGATGACGACAATCTCGTCGGTGGAGGCGATGGGTTGGTCGGGCGTGGCGAAGCGGCCGTTGATGGCGAGGCGGGCGGTGCGGAGGAGGGCGGCGCGGGTCGGGAAGCGCTGGGCAAGGGCGAGGCCGAGTGTGCCGGGGCGGGCGTCGTCGGGCACGATGACTTCGGCGTTGTCGGTGCCGAGGTCGAGGGCGAGGGGGCCGAAGAAGCGGACGCGCACGGTCATGGCGGATCGTATGGTTGGGCATGGGCTCGACCGGCCAAGGTGCGTATCGATACTCATCACCCGCGGAAGCGGTGCGGGCGATGCAGGAGGCACTGGTGCCGGTGGGGGTTGAGGTGGCGTCGCTATCAGGTGGGGGAGCGCGGGGTCGCGTGCTGGCGGCCGATGTGCCAGCCGATCGCGACAGCCCGCCGCTGGATGTGAGCGCAATGGACGGGTTTGCGGTGCGGGTGGCGGACCTTGGCGTCATGGCGTCGCGTGGGCTGCCGGTGGTGGGCGAGTGCGCGATCGGCGCGGCTCCTGCGCGGATGCCCGATCAGCCCGGGGTGATGCGGATCGTGACGGGGGCACCGGTGCCGATCGGTGCGGACGCGGTGGTGCGCGTGGAGGACACGCAGCCGGTGATTGGGGATGAGAGGCTGGTTCGGCTGGTGGCGTCGATGGTGCCTGTGGCCGGGAGTGCGATTCGGCGGCGCGGGGAGAATGTGCGGGCCGGCGAAACGGTTCTGTACGCGGGCTGTTTGATGGGCGGGCCGCAGATCGGCGCGGCGGCGGCGTTTGGGGCCCGCGAGGTGCGCGTGCATCGGCGGGTGCGGGTGGCGATCATCACCACGGGGGATGAGTTGGTGGCGGCTGCCTGCGCTGCGAACAGCGAGGCAGCGCCGGAGACACAATCGATTCCCGACTGGCAGATCCGCGACAGCAACGGCCCGGCGCTAGCGGCGTTGCTAAGGGCAAGGTCGTGGTTGGATGTGCATGCCCCGGTTCATGCGCCGGATGATCCCGAAGCGTTGCTGAAGGCCGTGACGCACGCGATGGCGACGGCGGATGCGGTGTTTTTGACGGGCGGGGTCTCGATGGGGCATCGGGATTTCGTGCCTCGGGTGCTTGAAGCGGCGGGTGTGCGGGTGCTGTTTCATAAACTGCCGCAGAGGCCGGGGAAGCCGATGCTGGCGGGTGTGTGCGAGGGCGGAAAAGTGAACGGCTCGGCTCGAGGTGCGTCCTGCGCGGTGTTTGGGCTGCCCGGCAATCCGGTGTCGGTGCTGGTGACGGCGCGGCGGATCGCGCTGCCTTCGCTGATGCCTATGGCGGGGCTTGGCAGAGGGGAAGGTGATGAAGCGGTGCCTCGGGTGCGAATCGAGAAGCCGGACTCGTCCACGCTCGACCTGTGGTGGCACAGGCTGGTGCGATTGGAGGGCGAGGGAGCCGCGTGGGTGGTGGGCGGGCGCGGGTCGGGCGATGTGGTGGCGGCGGGAACGAGTGACGGGTTTATCGAGGTGCCGCCGGGGAAGTGCGGGGAGGGGCCGTGGCAGTTTTATGGGTGGTCGTGATCGAGACGGATTCGGAACGACGCAGAGTTTGCGGAGATGGACGTCGGCTGCACTTCAGCCATTGCACTCTGTTTGCCGTAAGGCTTTCGCCGCCCTCCCCCAACCCCCTCCCTCTCTGGGAGGGGGCTTTCATCCATACGCTTGCGGCCCTGAATGCAGGTGACACAGGAGACAAACATGGCGCTTCGAGTGCTGGTGGCGGACAAGTTTGAGCAGGCGGGGTTGACGGGGTTGGCGGATGTGCCGTGCACGGTGACGTATCAGCCGGATGCTGGGGCGACGAACATGGCGGGGGCGGTGGCGGAGCATGATCCGCAGGTGCTGGTGGTGCGGGGGAGCAAGACGCCGAAGGCGGCGATCGATGCCGGGAAGAGTTTGAAGGCGATCATCCGCGCGGGCGCGGGGTTTGACAACATCGATCTGCCCGCGTCGACGGCCAAGGGCGTGGTGGTGTGCAACTGCCCGGGGATGAACGCGGCGGCGGTGGCGGAACTGGCGTTTGCGCTGCTGCTCGCGCTCGACCGGCGCGTGGTGGAGGGGACCAATGAGTTGCGGGCCGGGACGTGGAACAAGAAGGAATACAGCAAGGCGAAGGGGATCAAGGGCCAGACGCTTGGGCTGATCGGGGTGGGAAACATCGGGCGCGAGGTGATCGCGCGGGCCAAGGCGTTTGGGATGCGGTGCATCGCGCACTCCCTGAACATGACCAAGGACCGCGCGGCGGATCTGGGCGTCGAGTTTGGCGGCAGTTCACGCGCGGACATGCTGGCGATGCTGCCGCGGTGCGATGTGGTGTCGGTGATGGTCGCGGCCAATAAGGAAAGCGAGCAGATGTGCGATGAGGCGTTCTTCGCGGCCATGAAGAGCGGCGCGACGTTCATCAACACAAGCCGGGGGAGCGTGGTGGATGAGGCGGCGCTGATTGCCGCCGTAAAGGCCAAGGGGCTGCGTGTGGGGGCGGACGTTTTCGCGGGCGAGCCGTCGGGCGGGAACGCGGTGTGGAAGAGCCCGCTGGCGGACCTACCGCCCGGGCACTTTGCGGGCACGCACCACATCGGCGCGAGCACGGACCAGGCGCAGTTGGCGGTGGCGGAAGAAGTGGTGCGGATCGTGCGCGAGTTCCAGTCGCACGGGGCGTGGATCAACCGGGTGAACTGAGGGGGAGGGGGGCGGCGCGGGCCGCGTCACTCCAAGGCTGGTCCTGGCGATGCCGCAAGGTCTTGCGGGCGGTTGACGTTGTGGGCTGCGCGGGGGCTCACGGGCACGAGGCATATTCGCACGAGTGGGAGCACGTCTCGGAGACGCAGGTGCCCGCGCGCGATGGCGCTTTTGAGAAGCGGTAGCGCTGCGGATCGATAGATGCCCGTGCAGGGCAGGATGCGACTGGGATCAAGGGGCTCGGCGGAAACGGTGACTTCGCAACCCAGCACGGCGAGGGCGTCGGGCGAGTGGTCCGCCGTCGTGAGGATCATGCGGACGCCTGACGCGCCGAACGCCGGCATGTCGCCCGCGAGCACGAAGATTCCCGTGAGCCCGGCCGTCGCCGCGCGGCGAAGGGCGGAAGCGATCGCGCCGATGGGGCCGAGGTCGGGCACATCGTCAGGGATCACGCCATCACCCAGCGCCAAGAGTGAAGGGTCGGTGGCACCCGCCAGCAGCACGCGCGGGCCGAAGGCGTCGCGCAGGGCCGCGATGGGTCGGGCGATCAGCGGCTCGCCCGATGGGCATGGCTCAAACAGTTTGTTGCGGCCGAAACGTGAACTCTTGCCGCCGGCCAGCACGATGGGCAGCAGCGCCCTCGCGTTCACCGGCGCGGGGTTCACGGCTCAGGCCTTGTCGATGGCCATGCCGGCGATGCGGGCGTCGAAGGCGACCTTGCCGTTGACGACGCCCTGGATGTGGCTTTGAAAGCGGCGGTCGGTGACGCGGATCTGCGAAGCGAGCAGATAGAGCGTGTCGCCCGGGACGACGGCGTTGCGGAAGCCGCACTCATCGATGTGCGTGAACGCGGCGGTCTTAGGAACGGGGAAGCGCGAGTTGTAGAGGAAGACGCACAACTGGGCCGCGGCTTCGAGCATCAGAACACCCGGCAACATGGGGCGTCCCGGGAAGTGGCCCCTCACCCAGAACTCGTCGGCTCGGACGTGTTTTACCGCCACCCCCTGTGTGAAATCGGCGGAGTGCCAGGCGATGTAGTCGAGGAAGGCCATCTCGTGGCGGTGGGGGTTGAGCCGCTCGATCTGTGACCGGCCGATAGCCTGGTTGGTCAGGTCGACCGTGGAGAAATCGAAGAGGAACCGCGCGCCACCACCCACAGGCTTGGCGGGTTCGGAGGGCGGGTTGATCTCAGCCACGGACATCAAATTCGCACCTTGCGAGGCGTGTGGAAACGAACCACGATGGGCAGCGAAGGCTCAGGCCTTGGGCTTTTCGGGTTCGCCCGGGGCGCGGAGTTCAAGGATGCCCTGGCGAACGTCCTGGGCGGCTTCCTTGATCTCTTGCATGAGGCCGCGGACGCGGACGCCGGCGGCCTTATTGCCACCCTTGGCCTTGGCGAGGTCTTCTTCAGCGGAGGCGACGAGGCTCTTGATCTTGTCGAATGCTTCCACGGGATACCCCTTTTTCGGGCCCGTGGGTGGGCCCGGAGAAGTATAAGCCCTTGGCGTGGGGATGGCGCGAAGCGGGTATAGGGCATTACCGGCTCATGTGGTATGCTGGTCGCGTGAACCGAATGGCGTCCAAACACATGGGATGGGTCTGGGTCGCGTGCGGCGTGGTCGGGGCGGCGTGCGTGCTGGCGACTGGCGTGCCGAGTGTCGCCGACGACACGCTGGCTGTTCAAGAAGTTCAATGGCCTGAGGCCGAGCGGGCATTCATCGCGCGGCGCGAAACAAGACTGGCGGCGCTGCCCCCTCCGCTGAGTGTGCCGCTGACTTCCGAGGAAGGCCCACATAACCCCATCGATCTGTTCATTGAGATGGCGCGAGCGACCATCGGCAATGCTCCCGAATCCGGGGCGTGCACCGACTCGACGTTCGTTCGGCGCGTGTATCTGGATGTCATCGGCGTGATCCCCACGGTGGAGGAATGGACCCGGTTCACTGAATCGCGAGACGCCGACAAGCGGGCCAAACTGGTCGATGAACTGCTCGCCCGCGCGAGTGATTACGCCGACCACTGGACGCCCTTCTGGGAGGACGCACTCGTCAGTTCCCGCGCTGGCGTCACCGGGGGCATGGCCAGCCACGGCGACTACTCGGGCTGGGTGCACGAAGCCTTCCGCACCAATCGGCCGTTCGATCTGTTCGCGGCGGAGTTGCTCGATCCGAGTCTGCCCCGGCACAAAAAGGCGGCGATGGGCAGCGACAACGGCGCGCCCCGGCGCGTGCACATCGTGCTCAATGACTCGCACGACGACACGCTCCGCACTGCGGCGGTGGTCGCGCAGGTCTTCATGGGTACCGCGATGAAGTGCGCCAGTTGCCACAACCACTTCGAGAACCGCGAGTGGTCGCAGAAGCGCGTAACGGCGTTCGCGGGCCTGTTTTCCAAGGACGACCTGGAGATCATCCGGTGCGAGAAGCGGACCGGGGAGCGGGTGCCGGCGGCGTTTCCGTTTGAGGTGGCGGGGTTGGATAGCACGTTGGCAAGTGCGCCCAATGGGAACACAGGCGGGACGCCTGTGCCACCGCCTCCACCGGCGGGCAACCTGAACGCGCGGCTGCACTACGCCGCGACGATGCTGACCGATCCGCTCAATCCGCGCTTCGCCAAAGCCATCGTGAACCGGTTGTGGAAGCGATACCTGGGCCTGGGGCTTTTCGAGCCGGTCGATGATTTTCGCGAGGATTCCCCCCCCACTCATCCCGACCTGCTCGACTGGCTGGCCGACGACTTCATGCGTCACGGCTACGACGTGAAGCGCACCATCCGGTTGATTCTTACCAGCGACGTGTACGCGGCCCGACACGATGCATCGCTGGTCGATCACTTCGATGTGGACGACCCCAACGCGCCCCGCGCCTGGCGCTCGCCGATGTTGCGGCGACTGACCGCTGAGCAGGTGATCGACAGCGTGGCGGTCGCGACCACGCAACGCCTCGACCCGGCCAAGCGGCTCTTCCGGCAGAACGGATCGAGTGCGCTCACTCGCGCGCTGGGGCGGCCGGCGGTGCGGAACGACGTGAGCACAGGCCGCGCCGATGACACGGCGGTGATTACGGGCCTGGAAATGCTCAACGGGGAAGAGTTTTCCAAACTCGCGGCGGCTGGCGACTTGACAGGGCGGATTCAAGACCTAGCCAAGCGCGATCCGGGCGAAGCCGCGCGGGTGGCGTATGTGTCGGTGCTCTCGCGTGAACCCACGGGCCCGGAACTGACCCTCGTGACCAAAGCGCTGGGTTCCGGCGAACCCGAAGCCGTGGCTGACGTGCTGTGGGCGCTGTTTGCTTCGCCGGAGTTTGCGTATGTGCGGTAGCGGCCCATTCCAACACGATTCGCGCAGGTTTGGATACCCCGATTCTCCGAATCGGGTGTCTGCTCCTGGGTACCTCGACTCTCCGAGTCGAGTGTTGGGCCCTGGTTGGCCCGATTCGGAGAATCGGAGTACCCGCGCGACCCTCTCGCGGCGCGAACTTCTCCGCGCCGGGCTGGTCACGGGCGCGGGGCTCGCACTCTCGCCGCAGGCTCGCGCCGCCCTCGCCCTTCCCGCACCTACCCGCGCGGCCATCGCCTCGCTCGCTCCCCGCGCCGATTCGTGCATCTGGATCTGGCTCCCCGGCGGGGTCGCGCAGGCCGACACCTGGGATCCGAAGACGCACACGCCCTTTCGCCAGGGTATGAAGGGCAGCGAGGTGCTGGGCACCTGCGAATCGATCCCCACTGCCGCGGATGGCGTGCGGATCGGGTCGGGGCTGGAGCAGATCGCGGGCGTGATGGATCGCGGGTGCATTCTGCGGTCGCTTTCGAGCGACATCATGTTTGGGGCCGTGCATCTGCGGGCACAGCACTACGCGATGACGGGCTACGTCCACCCGGCGGGGTTCAAGGCCCCGAGCATCGGCGCGCTGGTAGCCGCGGCCAAGGGCCGGCGCGATCCGGGCGTGCCGGAGTACATCTACATCGGGCGCGACATCGGCACGAGCGACTCCGAGAACATGTTCATCGCCGAGTATCTTGGTTCGGGTTTCCTGGGCACGCGCGCGTCGCCCTTCATGATTCCTGACCCCACGCAGGGGCTGGCGACGCTGAGCGCAGCGGCGGGCATGACGCGCGAACGCCACGACCGACGCCAGGCGTTGTTCAAGGCCATCACCGCAGCGGGCGATGCGAGCCTGGTTGGGGCGGAGGCGGCAGAGCGGTACCTGAAGATGATGGAGGACGCCCGGGCGATGATGGATTCGCCCGTGAAGCGCGTCTTCGACTACGCAACCGACGAAACTCCCGACACCATCGCGGCGTATGAGCCGGCGATCGGTGCCGACTCGCTGCTGGACAAAAGTTACCACTTTGGCCGTCGTTTCGGGCACGGGCTGCTGCTGGCGCGGAGGCTGGTGGAGCGCGGGGCGCGGTTTGTGCAGGTGGAGTATCAGTACGGCCCGTTCAAGGGCTTTGACATGCACGAATCAGGCCGCGACCGCATGGCGGAGATGAAGAAGCAGATCGACGGCCCGATCGCCAAACTCATCCGCGACCTGAACGAGCGTGGGCTGCTCGACCGCACGCTGGTGGTGCTGGCCACGGAGTTTGGCCGCACGATCGCGAGCAAGCCCGCCGCAGGGACCGAGCCGGAGGGCTCGAGCGAATCGCACACGGGCGAGGATCTGGTCATC
This sequence comes from uncultured Phycisphaeraceae bacterium, assembly GCA_964588585.1. GTDB lineage: Bacteria > Planctomycetota > Phycisphaerae > Phycisphaerales > UBA1924 > JAEUIX01. Next base: position 21,814 of record CAZPPX010000022.1, on the reverse strand, counting down.
GAGAACGAGAAGATGTTCGGCTTCCACGGGCACTTCAGCTCGTGCAACACCATGGTCTTCTTCGGCGGCGGCTTCAAACGTGGCTACGCCCACGGGAAGACCGCGGATCGCCACCCGATGGTGGCGGTCGAGAATCCGGTGAACCTGATCGACGCGCACGCGACGATCTATCACGCGCTGGGCATCCCGCCTGACCACGCAAACCTGGTCGAGGGGAGGCCGGTGTATGTGACGCGCGACGGGAAGGGGAAGCCGGTTGAAGCGCTGCTGGTGTAGATTTCAAACAAAAGGCCCGCCGGTTACACCGGCGGGCCTTGCAGAATCATCCACATCAAGCCTCAAACAGGCTTACTTGCCGTACTTCACGCTGCAGCCGTAGGGCTTCGTCTCGGCCGTCGCGACGGGCTTGCCTGCGAGGACCGCAGTGAGCGCTTCGCGCACGTGGTTCTTGTCGCCGACCTTGCCGCCATTCCCGTTGTCGATCGCGCCGTTGTAGACCAACTTGCCATCCTTGTCGATCACATAGCAGTGCGGCGTGGTCTTCGCACCGTAGGCCTTGCCCACCGTGCCCGACTCATCGAGCAGGATGGACTGCTCCATCTTCCAGTCCTTCTTGGCGTTGCTGTTGGCCTCGGTGCCGTGGCCCTGGTTGCCGGGCGCGCCGGAGTTGATGCAGAGGAACACCACGCCCTTGGAGGCGAACTCCTTCACCAGGCCTGCGGAGGTCCCCGCCTTGTAGTGCATCACGACCACCGGGCAGCCGGGATTGAACCACTCGAGCACCACGACCTTGCCCTTGTAATCGGCGAGGCTGACGGCCTTGCCCGAGGTGTCGGTCAACTTGAAGTCAGGAGCCACCGCCCCGATCTTGGCACCTTCGCTCTTGGCTTCGACCTTCTTCTCGTCCTTCTTGTCGTGCTTGTGATCTTTGTGGTCCTTGTGATCCTCTTTGTGCTCCTGCTTCTGCTCGGGCTTCTTCTCGTCCTTCTTCTCTTGCGCGAGGGCCGAGCCCGAGAATGCCAGAGCCGCCGTCAACGTCGCCGCCAGCAGATACTTGGTCTTCATCCGTAACTCCTGAGTGGGTCTTCGATACAACTCGAACACGCGGGGACACCCCGCGATGATGAGGCTTGCTTCACCTTCTGGGTGTTTCAAACTCCGGCACGCGCCCCGGCCCGGGCTCGGGCGTCGCTGTTGCCGGCAGGTCAATCGCAAAATACTCGACGGCCTGTTTCGGGGCCTTGTCTCTCTCGGCAGGGTTCGACTCGTTCCCGGGCCGCACCACCTTCAGCACGCCCTTCACGGGCCGCGGGCCCTTCGCCTCGCCGATCGGCCGGCCCAGTTTGATCGTCATTCCGTCGCTCTTCGTGGCGCACCCCTTCAGCACCTCCGCCGCGGGTATCGAATCGGCGTGCGGATAGAACTCGATGCTTGTTGCCCGCGGGGCGCGAATCTTGAGCGTGCCGAAGTCGTCCTCGCTCCCGGGCGGTCCCTTGATCCAGGTCACCAGCACATCACCCACCGCCGGCAAGGGTTTGGGGAGCGCCGCGCGGGCCGCCGCGACCACCTTGGCTTCTTCCTTCCGCTCAGCCACATTCATGCTGGCCGCGATCTCAACCTCTGCGCTTCCCACCGTGCAGGCGTCTTTGCACACCATCCAGTTCAGCGACGCCCCGATCTTCAGCGGCGGTCCGATGGCCTCCAGCCGGTCCTGGGTGGCCACGTCGATATCGACCAGCAGCACCGCTCTGCCTTCCAGCACATGGTCCAGCAGGTCCCCGTCGGCTTTGTGCCGCATGGGGGCGGGCCACTGCACCGGGCCTGCGTTCCACCCTTTGGGCAGTTTCAGATCGATCGTGAGTGGCGACCCGCTGTCGTTCTGCCCGGGCCAATAGATGTGCCACCCCTTCTCGATCACCAACTCCACCGCGATCGTGCCCTTGGTCGCCGGGCCGATGGTCGCCGGTGGCAGCCACAGCACTCGGGGTTTCACAAGGTCAGGCTCCGACACCGGCACGGTTGGGACAGCCGCCGCGCGGGTTTCCCCTGACGCTGCCGCGCCACTCAAGCCCAGTATCGCCAACGCTGCGGTGAACAATGCTCGTTTCATGCAGGGATCCATCCCCAACAGCCGTTCACCTCGGACACCCCCCAACAAACCAGCGGTGAATCGGCCGCAAGCCGCAGGACGTATGCTAGGACATGCTTATCGGCTCATTGCCCAATGGGTTCGTTCTGACGCTCCGAATCGCGTTCGTGGCGCTCCTGGCTACGCTGGCCTCGCAACTGGGCGGCTGTGCCCCCAACATCTCCGACAACGACATCCAGGACGTCCCGCTGGTCTCGCTCCAGAAATCCATCGATCAGCAAGCCGCCGCCAGGGGCAAGCCCCTCCTGCTGCTCATCGATGCCCGCAGCCCCAAGGACTTCGCCGAGGGCCACCTGCCCGATGCGCGCAACATGCAACTGACAGCCATCCCCGATAAGAGGGGGCAAACCGACAAGCGTTTCGACCGTTTCGACACGATCGTCATCTATGGCCACGACCGAGGCAGCGCCGGTCCCCGCGCCCTCGCCAAGCGCATGCTCGGCGTCGGCTACGAAAACGTCGGCGTCTTCATGGGTGGCATCGAAGAATGGCGACGGGCCAATCTGCCCCTCGTGAAAGCGGCGCCGTAGAACGCTTGTGCGACCCGCCGGTAGACTGCGCGCATGACCACTATGCCGTTCTCCCGTCGCTCGATGTTGGCCCTTGGGGTAACCGCTGCCGCCGCGCCGCTTGCAACCGTTTTCGGTGCCCGCATTCACACCCAAGGCAAGCCGGGCCGCGACCCGCTCATCTTGGGCAAAGGCGACCACCGCTACGAGTGCATCCACGACTGGCTCAGGCCGCCCGCCGGGCTCGCCTGGGGCGACACCCACGGGCTGGCGCAGGATGCCGCCGGGCGTATCTACGTCGCCCACACCGTTCACGCCTCCAGCAGCAAACCCGACGCGATCGTTGTGTTTGACGAATCGGGCGCCTTCCTGACCGCCTGGGGCGCGGCATTCCGAGGCGGCGCCCACGGCCTCGACGTTCGCACCGAAAAAGACGGCGAGTTTCTCTATCACTGCGACACCAATCGCCGGCTGGTGGTGAAGACCGATCTCAAGGGTGAAACCGTCTGGGAAGCTGGCGCACCCAAAGAATGCCCGGCATACGACACACCCAACACATACTGCCCCACCAACGTCGCCTTCCTGCCCGATGGTGACCTGCTCGTCGGCGACGGCTACGGCTCGTCGTATATTCACCGTTACCACGCCGCGGGTAAGTTTGTGAAAACCGTCATCACGCCCGGCAAGGCCCCCGGCCAGGTCAACTGCCCGCACGGCTTGTGGGTGGACACCCGAACCGGCACGCCCAGGCTTGCCGTCGCCGATCGCGGCAACCGCCGCGTCCAGTACTTCACGCTTGATGGCCAGCACCAGGGCTTCGCCACCGAGGGCATCCGCATGCCCTGCCACTTCAAGACCCGTGGCGATGTGCTCCTCGTGCCCGATCTTGAAAGCGTGATCACGCTTCTGGACAAAAACGACAAGCCCATCGTGCACCTTGGCGACGGGCACCCATCGGCCCTGCGCGGACAGCCGCGGGAGAAGTTCGTGCCGGGCACGTTCATCCACCCGCACACGGCGATCTTCCTGAAGAACGGCGACATCCTGGTGGCAGAATGGGTGCCGATCGGGCGGGTGACGCTTTTGAGGAAGGTGTGATCGAAAGATCGAGCCCGCTCCCCACAACAGAGGGAGGGGGCTTGGAGCACTTGAAGAACTGTGCCGGACTTGATCCGGACGGGTCAGCCGTGTTTACTTACCCCCCACGACCCCCAAACGCCGTTCGGTTTTCGATCAGGCGGAGTTCGGTCTTCGGCACGAGAGGAACACATGGCGATTCGAGTGAAGGCACGCGGCGGCGAGACGTCCGAGCAGATGATGCGCCGGTTCAAGAAACTCTGCGAGAAAGAGGGCTTGAACAAGGACGTGAAGCGCAAGGAATACTACGAGAAGCCCTCGGAGCGTCGCCGTCGCGACGTCCGCAAGTCCATCGCCCGCCGAGCGCGTGAACTGGGTATCGGCCCGGTCAAGAATCCCCGCGCCGCCCGCGGCTGAGTTTCAGATTCAAGTCCGCATCTCACCGGCATGACGCTTGTCCGCCGCGTGGCTGTTGACCTGTCTTTTCTTGGGGAACGGTGACGTTTCAAGGCGTCACCCTACCCCCCCCCTCCCTCTGGGAGGGGGCTTTCGGATTGTGGGCATTCGTGCTGGGCACGACGATTCGGTAGGCTCCCTTCCCCTTTATCCCTGTTTCGGCCTCGCGTATTCGGAGGTTTCCCTTGTCCCACCTGCTCGTCGCCCGTGCGGTTGCCAAACGAATGCTCGCTGCGCTCCTGCCCATCGTGGCGGTCGCGGTGTTGACCCTGAGTACCGCTTCGGCCCGGGCGCAGAACACGCCCCCGAGTGAAGTGAAGGCGGCGCTCGACAGCGCTGCGGGCGCGGTCAAGAAAGCCGCCAGCGGGCACGCGGCGGGCGGCGAAGTGAACCTCGTGCTCCCCCGCGTGGGTACCGAGAAGTTCATGGGCATCCCGGGCGACACGCTGCTGTATGCCGGGCTCGTCATCAGCGCCCTGGGCATGGCCTTCGGCCTGATGATCTATTCGCAACTCAAGAACATGCCCGTGCACCGGAGCATGCTCGAAATCTCCGAACTGATCTACGTCACCTGCAAGTCGTACATGATCCAGCAGGGCAAGTTCCTCATCCTGCTGTGGGCCTTTATCGCGATTGCCGTGGGATGGTACTTTGGCTTCCTGATTCCCAACGCCGCGGGCGGGCACGGCATGCCTCCCGCCAAGGTCGCGATCATCCTCGCGTTCAGCCTCGTCGGCATAGCCGGCTCCTACGGCGTCGCCTGGTTCGGCATCCGCGTGAACACCTTTGCCAACTCCCGGGCCGCCTTTGCCGCCCTCCGCGGGAAGCCCTTCCCCTGCTACGCCATTCCGCTGAAGGCGGGCATGTCGATCGGCATGGCCCTCATCAGCGTCGAACTGCTCATCATGCTGGGCATTCTGCTGTTTGTCCCGGGCGACCTCTCCGGCCCGTGCCTCATCGGCTTTGCCATCGGCGAATCGCTCGGTGCCTCGGCACTCCGCATCGCCGGCGGCATCTTCACCAAGATCGCCGACATCGGCTCGGACCTCATGAAGATCGTCTTCAAGATCAAGGAAGACGACGCCCGCAACCCGGGCGTAATCGCCGACTGCGTGGGCGACAACGCCGGTGACTCGGTCGGCCCCTCCGCCGACGGGTTCGAGACCTACGGCGTCACCGGTGTCGCCCTCATCTCCTTCGTGCTGCTGGCCATCAACGAGAAGACCGCCGGCGCGGGCTACGAATCCGTCCAGGTGCAACTGCTCGTGTGGCTGTTTGCCATGCGCATCATCATGGTCGTCGCTTCGGCCCTGTCCTACTTCATCAACGAGGCCATCGCCAAGACCCGCTACGAAAACGCTGACCACATGAACTTCGAGAAGCCCCTCACGGGCCTCGTGATTCTCACCTCGGTTGTTTCGGTCATCCTGACGTTTGCCGCGTCGTACCTGCTCATCCCCACCATCGCCGGCAGCACCGATTGGTGGTGGCAACTGTCGCTGATCATCACCTGCGGCACCGCCGCGGGCGCGATCATTCCCGAACTGGTGAAGATCTTCACGTCCACCGAATCACGCCACGTCCGCGAGGTCGTCACCTCGTCTGAACAGGGCGGCGCGTCGCTCAACATTCTTTCGGGCCTCGTGGCGGGCAACTTCTCGGCGTACTGGCTCGGCATGGCCATCGTCGCCCTGATGGGCCTGTCCTATGCCGTGAGTCTCTTCTTCCCGCACGCGCCGGGCTTCACCACCGGCACCATCATGATGGCCCCCGCGGTCTTCGCCTTCGGCCTGGTGGCCTTCGGCTTCCTAGGCATGGGCCCGGTCACGATTGCCGTCGATTCCTACGGCCCCGTCACCGACAATGCCCAATCCGTCTTCGAACTCTCGACCATCGAGAGCATCCCGGGGATCAAGGACGAGATCCAGAAGTCCTACGGCTTCTCGCCCAACTTCGAGAAAGCCAAGCACTTCCTCGAAGAAAACGACGGCGCCGGCAACACCTTCAAGGCCACCGCCAAGCCCGTGCTCATCGGCACCGCCGTCGTCGGCGCGACGACCATGATCTTCTCGATCATCGTGGCCCTCACGCACGGGCTGGAAGCGCAGTACGTCGCGTTCCTGTCGATCCTGCACCCGCCGTTCCTGCTGGGGCTGATCACCGGCGGCGCGATCATCTACTGGTTCACGGGCGCGTCGACGCAGGCCGTGTCCACCGGCGCATATCGCGCCGTGGAGTTCATCAAGGCCAACATCAACCTCGCCGGCTCGACCAAGGCGAGCGTGGAAGACAGCCAGAAGGTCGTGACCATCTGCACGCAATACGCGCAGAAGGGCATGTTCAACATCTTCCTGGGCATCTTCTTCGCGACCCTCGCGTTCGCGTTCTTCGAGTCGTACTTCTTCATCGGCTACCTCATCTCCATCGCCATCTTCGGGCTGTACCAGGCCATCTTCATGGCCAACGCCGGCGGCGCGTGGGACAATGCCAAGAAGATCGTGGAAGTGGAACTGAAGATGAAGGGCACCCCCCTGCACGACGCCTGCGTGGTGGGCGATACTGTCGGCGACCCGTTCAAGGACACGTCGTCGGTCGCGCTCAACCCGGTCATCAAGTTCACCACGCTCTTCGGCCTGCTGGCCGTGGAACTCGCGGTGAGCATGAAGGACCAGGGCAGCATCCACAGCGCCCTGACCATCGGCCTGACCGCCGTGTTCTTCGCGATCTCCATGTTCTTCGTCTGGCGCTCGTTTTACGGCATGCAGATCGGGCACGAGGGGGATGTGGCGAAGCGGGTGGCGTAAAGCACGCGACCGTCGGGGAGAAGACATTTGGGCGATTCGCGCTGGTACTGCGCGAGAACGCCAGGATTCTCATCGATGGTCTTCGGATCGGGCAACCCGTGGGCATTCTCTTCCTTGCTGGCCGTTCCGGCGACATTTTTGCTTGTGTTGCCCTACGCGATCGTGGTCAGTTTGGCGCTCCGCATTTACTTTCGTCAAGCCCAAGACCGCGTGAAACTGTCGATCGCCGGATTGTGGATTTGCACCGGCTTGAGCGTGATCGGCGCCTTTAGCGACGAGACAGTTCCGACGCTGTGCATTCCGGCAACCGTCGGCGTGCTGGTGGCGGCGTGTGTCGCGTTCAAGTCCGCCGTGCCGTTCGGGCTCGTGCTGATCGCGATTGCGGCCGGAGCCCTGTGGGTGCCGGTTCTCAAACAGGTCAAGGATCTCTCCTTCCTGCTCGTGGTGCTGGCGATCGCGGTCATCTGGAACGTCGTGGCGGGCGGGGGGCCTGCTGGTCTGTGCGTGGCGCTGGCGACCGCCGCTCGCTGGCGGGTGCCAGAAGTGCGGTTACCCGCTTGCAGGTTTGCCGAGAGGCGCGGTGTGCCCGGAATGCGGGCAGGCCGCCAACGAAACGCGACCGTGAGGGAGCGCCTCCGTGGCCAGACTGCCTGTGGACGATGAACCACGGCCGCCAACCGACGGCTCCGAGCCGGGAGCCTGTACAGCCTCGCTTACGCTCAGGCTTCGTTCAGCCCCGATAGTCTCTCGCTATGCTCGGCGTCGTCGCCTTCCTCGGCCTGATCCTGCTGCCCTATGCCGCGTGCATTTCCCTCGCGGCATGGCTTCGTTTCCGCCGCTGCCCCGCCCTGCGCCCCTCGCTTCGAACGCTCTGGCTCAGCGTCATCGTGCTCATGGGCTGCGCGATCGCCATAGGCGTGCTCGCGCCAGCTGGCCCGGCGTTTGTCCTGGTTCTCGCGACCATCGTTCTTGCAATCGTGCTGCTGACGAGCATGTGCCTGGTGATCCGATCACCCGTCCCTATCGGCCTGTGGTTCCTCGCCACCGCGCTGGCCGCGTCGGTGGGCCAAATAGGACGAGTCCCGGGCCCACTCCTCGACCCATTCGTCATCCTCATCGGCTGGCACGCCATCGCCGGCGGCCTGCTCATGCTGTGGGCAGCCGCGTTTCCCTTTCGGCCGCCACCCGACCCGGCCAAGACGTGCATCCATTGCGGGTACTCTCGCGACGGCCTCCGCGCGGAATCCGTGTGCCCGGAGTGCGGAAAGGCCAATGAAGCGCCAACGTAATGCCTTGTGGCGTGCCCCCAATCAGCCTCTACCGCAGCGTCTTACTCATGATGAGGCTGGTGTAGTTGGTCACGCCCCAGTCGAAGCGTTCGACATCGCGAAAGCCGCGGCGGCGGTAGAACGTCACGAGGTCGGTGTCGGGCTCGGCGGTGGAGAGGGCGAGTTCGGCCATGCCGAGTTCGCGGGCGCGGGCTTCGACGGTGTTCAGCAGCATCAGGCCGATGCCCTTTCCTTGCAGGGTCGGCTCGACGGCAAACTGCGAGAAGTTGGAGACGTCAGGCCGCCGAAACCAGCGCGGGCCGGACGCGGCTATGCCTCCGCCGCTGCTGTCGCCGCTCCCGCCACCCCAGGCCGGTTCCTGGAACATAATGGTGCCAACCAGGCGCGACACGGACGACGGCGCCGACTCGCCGCCCGCGACCGCCGGTGGGGGTCCGGCCATTTCTGCGACAAAGCACTCGCCTTTGCTTACGCGCTTGCGCGTGACCTCCGGCGATTGATGGCTCGCCATCGCGTGTAGGCCCATCGCCACCTGCTTGGCATAGGCGCGGTGCAAGAGGCCGGTGAGTTCGGCAAGGGAATCGGTGGGGCGAAGGCGACGGACGACGACCGGCTCGGACATGGGGCCGATGGTACACACGCTGGACTGTGCCGAGGACCTGGCTGGATCGGTTCGGTTTTAGCCGCTGACACTCAGCGAGGGCATCGCCTCATGGGCTTGCTCGGCGTGCGGCGCGGCCGAAGCGCGAGCACGGGCCTCGGCCGTCTGATCCTCAGCCAGTCGCGCCATCAGTTGCACCCAGGTTTCGCGGTCGTATTCGAGCAGTTCGATGACCTTGTCGGCTGGGCCGGTGGTCTTGGTGTGGCTGGCCTCGATCAACTGGTTGATCATGAAGACGTAGAGGGCCGTGAGACGCTCGCACAAGGCGGGGTCGATCTCGGTGCGCATGGAACTGATGAGTTCCACGAGAATCGCGCGGCATCGGGAAAACCCGTTGTGGCAGGCCTCAAAGTTCTTGGCGGCGAGCCCGTCGCGCCCCTGGCGGCAGAACTTGATCGCGCCGTCGAGGAGCATGAGGCGCAACTCCTCGGGGGAGGCGCTCATGACCTTGGTTTGAAGATACGCGGCGGCGTTCGGGTTCTCGCTGGGCATGGTGAGGAGATATCGGCCCTTCGGGCGGTGGGATTCAGTGCCGGTCCGGGTCCCGGTGGGAGGCAAGGGGATTAGCGGATGAGGGACGCCAGGCTGCTGATCGAGCGCTGCTGCCCCTGCAGGCGGCCGATGCTCTGCTCCATCGAAAGGAACTGGCGTTCAAGGATCGTGCGGCGTGAGGCCAGGCGGCTATCGACCTGGGTGATGCGCTGGTTCTGGGCGCGGATCTGATCGTCGAGCGTGCGGTTGCGCCGGGTGAGCACGCCGTCGATGGGCTTGATGTACTTGTCGATGGTCTGGGCCAGTTTCTCGGCCACGCCCAGTTGGCTGAACGCGCCGGAGGTCGCCACGGTGACGAATACGCCCGTCACGTCGCCAACCTGCTGGCGGTTGGTGGTTTCACCCTGGGCCTTGGCGGCGAAGAGGTCGCGGACGCCGCGGGGGTCTTCGTTGATGGCACTGCGGAGTTTTTCGGCATCGACGGTGAGGGTGCCGTCGCGGTCAAAGCCCAGGCCGACTTGGGTGAGCGTGCGGAAGCGACCGGTGAGGCCGAGGCCTTCGGAGAGCAGCGTGGTCACGAGTTCGCCGCGCACCAGTTGGGTGGTGGATTCACCCAGCAGCACGCCGCGGCGATTGGTGGAGGAATCGTACTTGGAGAGATTCGTGATGCGCGCGGAGACGTCGTTGTAGGCCTTGACGAAATCGGCCACGGCTTTCTCGATTGACTCCTGATCGGCGCTCACGCTGACGGTGACGGCGTTGGCGCTCGTGGATTGCGCGTCAACCGTCAGGCCCGGGACGAGATTCGAGAACGAGTTGGTGCTACTGGTGAGCAGCACAGCCTGGGCGGCATCGGCGGAGCCGTAGAAGATGCGGGCGTTGGAACCCTCGGCAAGCGTGGTGAGGCCGAGGTCGAGCGTGCCGGAATCGATGGTGAAGCGGCCCAGTTCGCCGCTGCTGCGGCTCGTGAGCGAGAGGCGGAAGGGTGCCGACGAACTGCCGTCGGCGATGACGCCGGCGATCACATCGATGCCGGCCTGGTTGATCTTGTCGGAGACCTGTTGGAGGGTGTCGGTGGCGGCAAAGGTGACGGAGCGCTCGAAGGTGCCGTCGATGCGGTTGGCGGTGCCGGTGCCGGAGGCGATCTTGGCGAGGTTCAGGCCGCGGGCGACGCCGCCGCTGATGTCACGGACGGAGATTTCGCGTGCGCCCGGCCCGCCGGAGGCGGCGACCTCTTCGAGGAGGATGCCATCGCCATTGTCATTGATGCGGGCGCGGACGTTGGGCGAGCCGGAACTGGAGTTGAAGGCGGAGAGCACATCGCCCACCGTCGTCGCGCTGGAACCGATGTTGATGGTGCGTTTGACGCCGTAGGAATCGGTGAGTTCGATGGAACCCGAGCCGATGCCGCGGCCGCCGTTGAGCGACGAGAGGAGTGTGGCGGAGCCGATGAACTTGTGCTGGGCGCTGTTGCCGGTGACAGTCGCTGTGGAAGCCGCGTCGGCTTGAAGGCCCAGGGCGAGCGCGCCCAGGCCATCGACGGTGAGCGGGCCAGTGCCATTGGTGCGGTCGCGCAGGATGAACCCGCGGCCACTGGTCGAGAGTTCCAGCGACAGTTTACCGCCAGAGAGCGTGCCGACTTCAGAGATGATGTCGGAGATCGAGCCGGTGGCGGAAACGGTGAAGTTCAGGATGCTGCCATCGCGTGCGGTGACGTTGAACTGACCGGAAGGAAGGCCCAGCCCACCTCGCACATTTTTGGCAAGCGTCGAGTTGAGTTTGGCGACCAGGCGGGTGCCGGTGATGGTGCCCGCGCCGGCGGTGGCGGTGGTCTTGATGCCCAGGTCGGCGGCGGTGGTGCCGGTGACGGTGCCTGAGGTGAACTCGGCGACCGAGAAGGCCGTTGCGCCGGTCGTGTTGTCCACGAGCCGCAGGCCGGTCTTGCTGGTGGTATCGATGGAGGCGGTGACCTTGCCGGCGGACTGGCTGTTGATGCGTTCGACGACGCCACCCAGCGTGGAGACGGCGGTGGCGGTGCGCGCGCCCTGGGAATCAAAGAGTTCACCAATATCAATCTGCACGGCGGTGCCATCGCGGGTGGTGATGACAAAGTCGGGCGTCGCGGCGGTGCCGGCTGTGGAGTTGACGAACACGCCCAGGCCGTCGTTGAGCGTGCGGAGCGTGGTGCCGCTGCCCAGGGTGTTGATCTGGCTGCCGAAGACCGCCTCGCCCGACCCGGGGCCGGTGGCGGCGACATTCAGGCCCAAACTGGCGGCCACACCCGTCGAGCCCGGTGCATCGGTCACGGCGAGCGTGCCGATGCCGCCAGCGCTATCGGTGAGCACGAGCCGGTCGCCATCGACCGTGAGGCTGCCGCGCGAGCCGAGGGCGCTGTTGAACGCGCGAACAACATCGTTCACGCTGGCTGCCCGGCTGAGGTCGACCACGGTGGCGGTGCCCGATGAATCCGTGACGCGCACGCTGCCACGCGTGATGCCCGCGCCGCCGTTGAGCGACGAGAGTTTGGTATCGGTATCCAGCCGCCCCGCGGCAGGCTCGACGGAAATGGTCGTGGCCCCCACGCCTGTGGCCGTGCTGTCGGCAAACCCGCGCGAGAGCAACTGCTGCGTCGTGACGAGTCGATCGACGACAAACGAATACGAGCCCGCTGCTGCACCCGGCGCAGCGGTTGCCCGCACCACCGCTTCGTTGCTGCTGGAGGCCCGGGCGGATTCGAACACGCGCTGCAGGTTGAACTTGGTCGAGGCCGACTTGAGCGCGCCGAGGCGCGTGTTGATATCGAGGATCGCGGTCTGGAGGGTCTGAAACTGCACCACGCGCTGCTGGCCCTGGGTCTTGGGGCGAGATTCGAGCGCCAGCAACTGGTCGATGATGGAACTGGTGTCGATGCCGCTGAAGAGCCCGACGCTGCTGGTGATGCCGCTCATGCGAATCTCCCGCGAAACGAACCGACCGGGCCCCGTGCCCTGTACCCCGATGACCGGGCTGGTGCGCCCGCGCGCGGACCGCCCCCGTGTGGTACTTCATCGGTCCGAATGGGGTTGGGGCTCAATCTGGAGAGCGAACATCGACCGTACAGACGCGCCCGATGCTTGAAAGCCCCTCCGCTGGATGCCTCGATGCCGTGTGCCTCGGTGCCTTCTTCATAGTCATTCCTTCGCCACTTCGGGATCGTGAACGCCCTTGCGCCGACCGATAAACCCCAGACAAAGCATCCGAATCCCCCGTTCGCGTACCCTCACCAACCTCGCATGATCCTCGGTCGCCCACTCTTCGCGCTCGCGCTGCTCCTTGGGGTCTCGGCGGTCGCCGGCGCGGTCGGTGCCGCGACCAACGTGCCGGCGGCGTGGTTCACGGTCCTGTTTGAAGCGATTATCTTGCTCGCTGCGGTCTTCGGCATACGCGCCGCGCGGCGTGGCCAGGGTGCCGAGGCGCTCGCCCTCTCGCTGCTGTGCATAGCCGGTGCCGTCTTCGCGGCGTCGGTGCTCGGCTACGTCGGCGCTGGCCAGACACGCACCATCCGGGGTGTGCCGCTGCGACCGTTGCTTTTCGCGCGCCTCGGCATCGCGGCGCTCTTCGCCCTCGCCGCCGCGTGGACGGCACTTGGGCCCAATCGAGCACAAACGATCCCCCGAGCACTGTTGGGCCTCGCGCTCGGCGCGCCCGTCGTCGCCCTCGCCGCGCTCGCGTACACCGGGCATCTGAGCGCGTGGACCGCACCCTTGGGCCAGGCCCTCCGTGCCGTGCTCGCGGTCGCGGGGTTCATCGTGTTTACATCGCTGCTCGCGGCGAGCGTGCAGGTTACCATCTCGGCATTCGCGAATACGAATCCCGGCGACGACGACTCATTCCCATCGCCTTCGCCTACCCCCCCCCGCTCCCCCTCGGCGTAAGCCTGATTAAATCAAACTCCACGGCCCACTCCACATCAGGTCGCGCTTTGGCAATCGCCTGCCGCACGGCCTCCAGCGTTGGATAGCCGTCGCGGCCCGTGAAGAGCCGCGCGTCGTCCACCACGATCACATGGCCCTTCACCGGGTGCGCCAAAACCGCGGCCAGTTCGCCAGAAATCGGCGTCTGATCGTCCACCCGCCCCGATCCCGCGCCCATGTAATGGGCATCGAGCCAGAAGAGGGCCGGACGATCGAGTGCCGCGAGCACGCCCGGCAACACCACGCCCGAATCGCCCTCCAGAATCTCCACGCCCGGCACGCTGGCAAACCGCGCCCGCGCGGCAACTACCTTCGACGGCTCGAGTTCGATCGAAACGATCCGCCCACACGCGCCGCGCAGGGCCGCGATCGTGTCGCCGCGGTGCGTACCGGTTTCGATGAACACGGCTAGGCGATACTTCTCGGCATACCCGCGAAGTGTGCGTCGCTTGGCCGCGCTCGGCATCGGGATGGGCTTGCCGTCGCGCTCCCAGCGCCGAACTTTTCGAGCCTGGCGATACGCCCGCAGGGCTTCCCGGATGGAGGCAATGACGCTCATCGGCGGACGATAGCACCTCGACCATCTCCACGCTCGACGCGTCCTCGTTCAACCCATCGGAATCCGCACGCCCGTCGCCCTCGCACAGGAGCGCGCCTCTTCGTATCCCGCGTCCACATGCCGGATCACGCCCATGAGCGGGTCGTTGGTCAGCACCCGCTTCACGCGGGCCGCGGCTTCGGGTGTCCCGTCGGCCACCACCACCTGGCCGGCGTGCTGGCTGTAACCGATGCCCACGCCGCCGCCGTGGTGGAAACTGACCCAACTCGCGCCGCTGGCGACATTGACGAGCGCGTTGAGGATCGCCCAGTCGCTGACGGCGTCGGTGCCGTCCTTCATCGCCTCGGTCTCGCGATTCGGGCTGGCCACGCTGCCGCAATCGAGATGATCGCGCCCGATCACGATGGGCGCGCGCACCCGTCCTTCCGCGACGAGGCGGTTGAAGAGTTCGCCTGCGCGGTCGCGCTCGCCGTAGCCGAGCCAGCAGATGCGCGCGGGCAGACCCTGGAACGCGAACCGCGCTTGGCAGCGATCGAAATCACCCGCCAGCAGCGCCTGCGAATCAGCATGACAACCCAGAATCCACCGGTGCAGGCGCGCGTTGTACTCGCTGGCGTTCGCGGGGAACATCTTGAGGATCTCGTGATCGGTCACGAAGATGTCGCGTGCCTCACCCGAGAGCGCGGCCCACCGAAACGGCCCGCGCCCGACGCAGAACTGCGGCCTGATGAACGCCGGGACAAAGCCCGGGAAATCGAAGGCGTTGGACACACCGTTGTCCTTGGCGCGCTGGCGGAGGTTGTTGCCGTAGTCGAAGGTGTTGGCCCCGCGCTTCTGCAGTTCGAGCATCGCGCGAACGTGCCGGGCCATGGTCGCGAGCGTTTGCTGCTGATACCCAGCCGGGTCCGCCGCCCGCGCGGCAGCCGCCTGGGCAAAAATCATGCCCATCGGCACATACCCCACGAGCGGATCATGCGCGGACGTCTGGTCGGTCAGCACGTCCACACGCGTGTTCCGCGCGATCAGCCGCTCGAGCAGTTCCACGATGTTGCAGCACACGCCCACCGAGATCGCTCGCCGCGCCTGCGCGTGTTCCACCGCGCGGTCGATTGCCCGGTCGGTCGTGGCCGCGTGGCTCTCCGGCCCATCGATCACCTCGTCCAGATATCGATCCGCTGCCCGTCGATCGAGCCGCGTGCGATCCACGTCCGCGATCAGGCAGGTTCCCTTGGCCAGCGTGATGGCCAGCGGCTGGGCACCGCCCATGCCCCCGCAACCGCCCGTGACGCACAACCGACCGGCCAGATCGCCCCCGAAGTGCAGCCGCCCGCACTCGGCAAACGTCTCGTGCGTGCCCTGCAGAATCCCCTGCGTGCCGATGTAGATCCACGAGCCCGCGGTCATCTGCCCATACATCATCAGCCCGCGGCGTTCCAGTTCATCAAAGTGCGCCTGCGTGCCCCACGCGGGCACAAGATTCGAGTTGGCAATCAGCACCCGCGGCGCGTCGGCATGCGTCTTCACGATGCCGACGGGCTTGCCGCTTTGCACCAGCAGCGTTTCGTCGGGCTCGAGGTTTTTCAGGCACTTCACGATGGCGTCAAACGCGGCCCACGAGCGAGCCGCCTTGCCGCGCCCGCCGTAGACGACCAGCGCCTCGGGCCGCTCGGCAACCTCTGGATCGAGGTTGTTCATGAGCATGCGCATGGCCGCCTCGGCAGCCCAGGTGGCGCAGGTTTTGGTGGAGCCGCGCGGGGCGCGGACGGGGGTGTAGGGACGAGCCTCAGGAGAAGCGGAAGTTGGCATGGGCAAGGGTACGGACGATGTGTAGGAAGAACCGCCCCTGCAACCCCGGGCCGCCGCGCCCGAGTCCGCGATGGCCCGGGTTGGACACGAAATCATGCCCAACCCTGACGTGCCACTGCGTCGCGGTGCTTTGAACGCGTCGCCATGTGCTGCGGTGGATCGGTGCGCTCATAGTCCCAACCGGAACTGACGAACCCGCCGAGTTGGGGGGCCGGGCACAGCAGTGGCACGGTGAATGTGCTCACTCGCCGCGCGGGCCGCGTTCGTGGCGCTCGCCGTGACGGTTGTCATCCATACGCGGTGCGTGTGGAGGCGGGCCGCCGCCATCACGCTTGAAGCGTTGGCCTTGGCGCATCGGAGGCGGCGGGCCGAAGCCACGGCCCATTCTGCCCCGGTCGTTCATCCGCGGGCCGCCGGGACTGGCTGGCCCACCCGGCCCGTGACGTTCAATGTCGCGTCCGCTGCGGCTCATTCCATGTGGTGCACCTTGACGCGGACCAAACTGCCCGGGCCCTCCACGCGGGCCCGCCATCGGTCCTTCGGCACGGTGTTCTCGCGGTGCAAACCGGGGACCGCCACCCATCGGGCCGCCGCGCGGGCCTGGGCTATCTAACTGACCGCGATCGCCAACTTGACCGGGTCCAGCGCGGCCGCCCCGCAGCCCGAATCCGCCGCCAGCGAGGGGCGGGCCCGTGGGGCCGGGCGGACGAATGTGACCGGGCCCCCACTGTGCACGCGGCTCGTCGCCACGGGCACGGCGACCTCCTCCTTGCGTACCGGGGCCGTCGTCGCGCATCCGCGCGCCGTGGCCACGCGGGCCACCTTCGCCGAGCGCGCTGCCGCGGGGGTGATCGGCGCTGCCCGCGTCGGGCCTGTTTTCGAATCGCCCGCCCGGCGCAGGAAGGTCGTAGCCACGGTCCTTCAGAAAGGCCATGAACTCGCGATGGAGCGTCTCGCGATCAGGGATTCGGCCGCGTCCTTCCGCCTCGCCTTCGCGTCGGTCGCCGCGTTGCGGGCGATCGGCACGCAGGGCCCGATCGGGGCGATCCGGGCGTTCCGACGGGTCGCGTGCGTCGGGCCCGCCGCGCCAACCGGGCGCGTCTTCGCGCGGCGCGGCCGGGGGCTGCGCCATCAGCGGAAGGCAGGTCGCCGCGGCCAGAACTATCGCGAAAGCAGATCGTGCGTAAGTCATGATGTGACCCTGAGTTTCCGGACCCGCCACGAGGCAGGAACCAGGAGGTGCGTTACCAACTCATTGGCGTACCGACGCCACGACGGGACATGATTCAGCCCTCCGCCGGCCGTTTATTCCGGCGCGATGGCCGTCTCACGAGCCGAGCAGGAACGTCATTCGAATGGTCACGGTGGCGTCGGACGCATCGGGCAACGCGTCGAAGTCGTCGCCGCGGGCGCGCCAGAAGTGAATCGCACTGACGAAGTTGTCGTCGAGCGACTCGTTCCCACTCGGTCGCGTGCGGTGGACCTTGACGACCTCGCCACGCTTGTTGAACACGATGTCAAACGTGGGGTTGCGCTGGATGCCCATCATGCGTGTGAGGTTGGTGAACTGCGGACGCACGATGCGGTAGATTTCCACGCCCCGGCCCGCCGCGACGGCACCAAAGCGATACTCGCCACGCCGACGCACCGACGTGGGGTCGGAGTCCTTCTCCGAAGCCCATGCCGCATCGGCCTGCGCCACCGACAGGCGAATCGCGGGCGGCGAAGGCTTGGGCAGCACGGGATTCGGCGCGGGCTGCGCCGGGCGGACGAGGTCGAGGAACGTCTCGCGCGATTCGACTGGCTGGGGTGATGGCGACGCTGCGGTCGGTGGCGACACAGGCGTCGGAGGCGGTGGCGTGGTGGCGGGGGGGGGCGGCTCAGCGGAGGCAGGTTGAGGCACCGGCTGGGGTAGCGGTTCCTTCTGCCCATCCTCGGCTGGCTTTGCGGGCGGCTCCGTGACTGGCGCGTCGGGCTTCGCGTGCGTGTCGGTCGAAGGGTCGGATGGCTTATCCGACGCCTTGTCGCTTGGTTTCTCTGCCGGTTTGTCGCTGGGCTTTTCGGTTGGATTCTCGGCAGGCTTTTCGGTCTCTGGCAACGGCTTGGGATCGGTCCTGGGTGCCTCTTCGCGCGGCGGCTCGCGCTTCGGCTCTGGCTCGGGCTTCGGCTCGGGCTTGGTTTCGGCTGGCTTGGTTTCAGCAACCGGTTCGGGCTTCGGCTCCGTCGCCGGTGCCTCGGCTGGGGTTGGCTTGAGCGCTGGCTGAGCGGACGGCGTGGGCTGCGCCGCTGGCGCGGCTGGGGCTGGAGGTGTGGCCGCGGGACTCGGCGGCGGCGACGCGGCTTGCCCCTCACTCCGACGCAGCAGCGGCTGCTCGACTTCGCTCTCTTTGCCCGCGTGCTCGCCTTGTTGTTTGGACGCGATCCAGTTTTCACTAGCCGCGTCGCCACCGGTCACGCCGAGGCGCTTGGAATCGGGCGGTGGAGGGGGTGGAGGCGGCTGCACCGGCTCCGGCTTGGGCTGCTCGCGTGGAGGTTGAGGTGGCGGCGTGGGGGCTGGCGCCTCCTGCTCCGGCGTCAGCCACAGCATCGGCGCGTCGCCCGCCGGGTCGGCAGGCAGCGACGAACCCACAGGCGCGAGATAGACCGTGCTGACCGCGCCGCCGACATGCAGAAACACACTGGCCACCAGCGACCACGAGAGCACGCGAGCCTGGGCAAATCGCCTCACCGATGATGATAGGATTCCCGGAACCGGATCGGGGCTCGTAGGGTCGGGGGGGGAGCGAGGGCCTGTCATGCCGGATTGTGCCAATCGAAGAGTCGTTTCTGCCCGGGGCTGGTGCACGATCACCGGTACGTTGATGGCTGCGCTCACGGCCGGTGCCGCGCTGGCCCAGCAGCCGCCAGCCCCGCCACTTGCACCCGCGCCCGACGCGACGCCACCACCAGCCACCAGCGAACCCGCGGCCCGCGTGCCAGTGCTGGGCATAGGCGATGCCGCGCCGACAATCAGCATCGGCACCTGGATCGCTGGCGAACCCGCCAAACCCGATGACCCGCCTCGCGTCGTGGTCGTCGAGTTCTGGGCGACCTGGTGCGTCCCCTGCCGGCGCAGCGTGCCCGTGCTGTCGGCCCTCGCCAAGCAGCACGAGGGCAAACTTCGCGTGCTCGGCATCGCCGGGGAAGACGCGCAAGGCGAATCGCTTGATCGCGTGAAAACCTACGTCGAGAAGCGGCGCGATCAGATCGCCTATGCCGTCGGCTTCGACGACGCCGCCACCACCCGCGCCGCGTGGCTCGGCGCGGCCCGCATCGCCCGCATCCCCACGGCGTTTGTCGTCTCCCCCGATGGCCGCATCGCCTGGATCGGCGACCCGGTCGGCTCGGCCCGGGCGCTCGAACGCGTGGTGAACGAACTCGTCTCCGGCACCTTCGACTTCCCCAAGGCCATCAGCGTGGCGGCAGCCGAACGCGCCCGCCGCGGTGCGGCCGAAGAAGCCGGAGCCGAGTTGCAGGGCAAGTTGCGTGATGCCGTGCGCGCCGATGACTACGAAGGCGTCATCGCGACAGTCGATCACCTGCTGCGGCTTGACGACCAGCGCTACGGCCGCCTCGCGGCCCTCAAACTGCGGGCGCTTCTGGATGGCCGGCGCGATGCCCGCGCCGCGGTGGAGTTTGCCCGTGAAATGCTCGCCGGCCGACTCCGCGAGGACGCGACGGCCCTCGACGCGCTGGCCTGGGCACTCGTCGATCACGCCCCCAGCCGTGATGTCGCGTTGGAACTGGCGGTGCAGGCGAATGAACTGGCGGAAGGGGAAGACCCACGGATTCTCGATACGCTGGCGCGGATTCGGTTTGATCGGGGCGAAGTTGAGGAGGCCGTTCGGCTGCAAAAAAGGGCGATTGAGCGTGCAGGGCCAACGCCCGGAGCATTGGCCACGCGGCTGAAAGACACCCTTGCGAAGTACGAAACCGCGCGGAAGTAAGTCGGGGACGGGGAGTCACCACCGAGGCACCGAGACACAGAGGATGCACCGAGAAAGACAGGGGCGGTGAACGCTGAGAGCGGAGGGGACGCGGAGAAGGAGAAGATGGTGACTGAACAAGAAGGCATTCAGGCATGAGGCATCGTGGCATCGAGTGGGAACAAGGAAGCGAAGCATCAGCCCGTTTTGCCCGACACCCCGCGGCTGTTTGGCGCATCTATCATTTCTCGGGTTCCCCCTTATTCCCTTCCCGTGCCGGGCAGGGAGGCGGAGCCGACGGATCGATCCGCTCAGTGAACCCACAACCGATCCAGCCCCCCCGCACCCTCAGGAGTTGACCATGCGCAGGACCCTCGTCGCCTTCACCACTGTTGCCTCGCTCCTCTTGGGGGCGGGCGTCGCGTCTGCACAGATCGGACGCCCAAAGGAAGGCAGCAAGGAAGCCGCCTCGCTCAAGGTCGGCTCGAACGCGCCGGCGTTGTCCGTCGAGAAGTGGGTGAAGGGCGAGAAGGTTGACGGGTTCGAGAAGGGCAAGGTCTACGTCGTCGAGTTCTGGGCCACCTGGTGCCCGCCCTGCATCGAGAGCATTCCCCACCTGACCAAACTGCAGAAAGAGCACAAGAACGCCGTCGTCATGGGCATCGCCGCCAGCGAGCAGCCCGGCAAGGACGGCAAGGACGATCGCCTGAAGAAGGTTGAGAGTTTCGTGAAGGAACAGGGCAGCAAGATGGCGTATCGCGTGGCCTTTGACGAAGACCGCTCGATGAGCAAGGACTGGATGCAGGCTGCGGGCCAGAAGGGCATCCCGTGCACGTTCATCGTGAGCCACGAGGGCAAGGTCGCCTGGATCGGTCACCCCAGCGAGATGGACGGCCCGCTTGCCGACGCGATGAAGAAGGCCCCGAAGAAGAGCGCGAGCGCCGAGCCCATCACCACGTTTGCCCCCGCGGCCGTGGCGCTGGCGCAGGAAGGTAAGCAGGACGGTGCGAAGAAGGACGAGCCCAAGAAGGAAGAGGCACCCGCCAAACCCGCCAAACCCGCGATCACGTTGGGCATTGGCGACAAGGCCCCCGCCATCGAGGTCAGCAAGTTCGTCAAGGGCGAGCCCATCACCTCGTTCGAAAAGGGCCAGGTCTACGTCATCGAGTTCTGGGCGACCTGGTGCGGCCCGTGCATCCAGGCCATTCCCCACGTCACCAAACTGCAGAAGGAATACAAGGACAAGGGCGTCCGCATGCTCGGCGTCAGCGTCTGGGAGAGCGACCAGGGCAAGGTTGAGCCCTTCGTGAAGGACCAGGGCGACAAGATGGCCTACACCGTCGCGATGGACATGGTGCCCGCGGGCAAGAAGGGCGACGACGGCGCGATGGCCAAGTTGTGGATGACGGCGGCGGGCCGCAGCGGCATCCCCTCCACGTTCATCGTCGATAAGGAAGGCAAGATCGCCTGGATCGGCCACCCGATGCAGATGGATCGCCCGCTGAAGGAGATCGTGGCGGGCACGTTTGATCCGAAGAAGGAAGCCGAACTGGCCAAGAAGGCCAACGAAGGCCGCGCGACAATGTCGAAGTTCATGCGCGCGATGGAGAAGGGCGAGACGGCCGAGGCGTACAAACTGAGCGACGCGTTGTTGGCCGCGTTCGGCGAGAACTCCGAGGCGCTGAACCAGATCGCCTGGACCATCGTCGATCCCGACACCAAGGTGAAGGACAAGGACCTGGCCCTGGCGATGAAGGCCGCGAGCAAGGCGGCGGACTTGACCAAGCACGAGAACGCGGCGATTCTCGACACGCTCGCCCATGTGCACTTCGAGAAGGGGGAGATCGACAAGGCCATCGAGATCGAAACCAAGGCGGTGGCCAAGGCTGATGGCACGATGAAGGCGGATCTTGAGGCGGCGCTGAAGAAGTTCCAGGCGGCGAAGAAGTAATCGGAACGGACCGTGCGGATGGGACCGCAAACCTTCTGCGGGATCGATGGTCATTCAAAGCCCCGACACATCTCGTGTCGGGGCTTTATTGGGACTCCTGAACAACCGCCCTCGGCGGCAGCGGGATCGTGCGTGACGGCGTG
>CAZPPX010000021.1:0-70207 GCA_964588585.1 uncultured Phycisphaeraceae bacterium | reverse complement strand
AGGACTTCAGGACTTCAGGACTTCAGGACTTCAGGACTTCAGGACTTCAGGACTCATCCCACCCCCCAGTTGTCTTTGCACCAGCGTCCGGTACAAGTCGCATCGTGCCAGCAGTTCATCGTGCGTGCCCGAGTCGCGCACCTGCCCGGCGTCCATCACCACGATCAGGTCCGCGTTGCGAACGGTGCTCAGGCGGTGGGCGACGATGAGGCACGTTCGGCTTCCTGACGAGCCCGCAGGCGTGTCCTTGTGCGTCACGAACTCATCGATCGCGGCGTTGATGTGATGCTCGCTCTCGGCATCGATCATGCTCGTCGCTTCGTCGAGGATCAGGATGGCTGGGTCGCGGAGGATCGCGCGGGCGATGGCGATGCGCTGGCGCTGGCCGCCCGAGAGGCCCGCGCCACCATCGCCCAGTTCGTGGTCGTATTGCCCGGGCTTGGCGAGGATGAACTCCTCGGCGTGGGCCTTTCGCGCGGCGGCGCGAATGGCGGCGTCGGTAGCGTTCGTGATGCCGTAGGCGATGTTCTCGCGGATGGAGCCACGGAAAAGGATGGTGTCTTGCGTGACCACGCCGATCTGGTCGCGCAGAGAGCGGAGGTTGATCGACGCGAGGTCGGTGCCGTCCACGAGAATCCGACCGGAATCGGGCTCGAACAGGCGGGGCACGAGTGCGAGGAGCGAGGTTTTGCCGCTGCCGTTGGGGCCGACGAAGGCGACGGTTGCGCCGTGCGGGACGGAGAGCGAAACCTCGCGCACCGCGGGAATGGCCGAAGCCGGATAGGTGAAGGTGACGCGCTCGAAGGTGAGGCTCTTGGCGTGACGCGGCAGGCTGGGTTTGGGGGATGCGCCGGTGGCGACCGGCTCTTCAATAGGCAGTGATAGCAGCCGACGGTAACGCTGTGCGGCGGCGCTGGCTTGCTGAAGATCAGTCCAGAAGGTCGTGAGGGGCTTGAGCGAACCGCCGGCGACCCCCAGCGCGCCCAGCACGAGGATGAAATCGCGGGGGCGCAGTTGGCCATCGAGGATGGCCTTGGTGGCGACCATAACCAGGCCCCCGAGCACGAAGATGGCAACGGTCTCGACGAGCGGCGCGGACAGGGCGCGAGACGAGCGGACCTTCATCTCCTGGCGCACGACATCGTTCGACTTGGACTCGAAGCGGGCGGCTTCGATCTGCTCGCTGGTATGGACCTTGACGACGCGCAGGCCGCCGATAACTTCCGTAGCCGTCTGATAGAGCCCCGCCTGGCCGGCGAGCGCGGCACGCGTTGCACGCCGGATGCGGGTGCCGAGTTTGCGGATGATCGTGGCGAGGATCGGCGCGACGAGCAGGGCCACGATTGCGACTTTCCAGTTCAGGACGATGGCCGCCGCGAGGGCCGCAGCCCCCTTGAAGACCTGGGCGAGGGCCTTGGAGAGCAACGCCGAGAAGCCCTGCCCGAGCGTGAAGGCATCGGTGATGATCCGGCTCACGGCATCGGCACCCACGCCCGGGCCGCGCGTGGCGACGGGCACCGCGCCGACAATGCCCGGTGCCGCAGCGGCATCGATGCTGCCTGCGAGCAGCGTGCGCAGAGGCAGGTGAACAACATGCGCGAACGCGCGGGCACGCAGACGGCCGATCGCTTCGGCGACGATGGTGAGCGCCAGGTACTGGTGCAGGAAGTTGGCGACCGAGCCCAGCAGCGTGAGCACACCCAGCCCGATGACGATGAGCAGCACGCCCGTGAAGCGATCGGTCGGGAGCGACGTATAGAGGGATTCACCCGGGCGAAGCCACTCGGGCAGTTTGAGCGCGGCCTTGCGGGCAAGCGTGGGCAGGTCTTGGCCCTGTCCGAGCACGGCATCCAGCACGGGGGCCACACCCAGGATTCCCGCGCCAAGGCCGATCGCCGACAGCACGGCAAAGAAGACCGCGGCGGCGAACAGGCCGCGGCGCTGCGTCAACATGCGGGCGAGCGCCCAGAAGTCAGACATGAGTCCGTCCTGAAGTCCTGAAGTCCTGAAGTCCTGAAGCCCTGAAGTCCTGAAGTCCTGAAGTCCTGAAGTCTGACGTCTCTCTTCACCCCCTTGCCGCGATCAATCCCGGCCCCGGCCTGCACATGATGGCTTTCGAATAGGCCAGTTGAAAGCCCAGCCTTCGGGCGTTGCGTTCGGTGCCGATGCCCGGTCGGGAGGCGATCGTGGCGACGATCACCCCTCGGCGGGCGGCTTCGTTCAGTCGCGCCGCCATGAGGGCAAGTTGGATGCCTTGCTTGCGGAAGGCGGGGAGAACGGTGAGCCCGAAGAGACCCGCAATCTTTCCCGATACACCCATGCCACCGCCGCCGACCATCTGGCCGTCGAGGTAGGCCGCCAGGCAGACGGTGCGCGGGTGGGCTACCACGCGTGCGGAGAGGGCGAAATCGTCTTCGGAGGGCGATTCGCCCTCGGGAAAGAACCCGGACATGACGACTTCCGAATAGCGGCGCACGTCGCAGGCGTCGGCGGGATCAACCACGCGCATAGTCAGGCCAGCGGGCGCGGGGAAGGGCGAAGCGGCCGGGTGTGCGGCGTGGAGTTCGCGGAAGAACGTGAGTTCCCACCCGCGATGCACAAAGCAGTGGGTTTCGAGCGCGGCGAGCAGTGAGGGATCGGCGAATGGGCAGGCTTCGGTGCGGGGCTCGCTGCCACGCTCTTCGTGAAAAGCGCAGAGACGCGCGATGTCATCGGGCGTGACGGGGCCCTGCAGGCCAAGGGCGTTGGAGTTGTTGACCGAGAGCCCCGGCTCGCCGCGCGAGGCGACGCCACCGGCGATGGTGATGTGCTCGTCGGTGATCTCTTCGAGCCCGCGGGCCTGGCGAGTTTCTTCGAGGCGCGCGACCTCTTCAAGGCTGAGCGTGAACGCGGGCGATGAAGGGGAGATGTTGGTCATAGTCAATCAAGCGTTTCAGGCAATGCGGATGAGGGCTTCGCGGTCGGCGGGCGTGAGCACGCTTCTGGCATCGCGGAGCCAGCGGCGTGCGTCTTCGGTGTAGCCCGCGGTGGGCTTGATTTCAGGAATGCGTGAAGCCCAGAAGCGGTTGAAGCGGGCCATCAGCGTTTCACGGACGAGTTTGGCAGTCATGCTCGCGAGCGCCACCGGCAGGCACGCCTGCTCGGCCTCGGGCTGAAAGATCACGGTTGCGGCCTTGCCCGGCGCGCTGAGTTCATAGCGCCCGCGCTCGGGGCGCTGCTCCAGCACGCGCACGGCGGCCCCGGGGATGAGGCTCATGAGCGTGGGCTCGTAGTCGATGCGCCCGCCCTGCCTGTCGCAGACGATGCGAACGCCATCGGTGGCCGATCCGGACGCGGAGCCTTCCGCCGCCACCCCCAGCGATCCCCAGCGATCCCACGCATCGCGGAAGTGGGCACTCAGCCCGATGGCGCTGGCAGCGGCCTTGGTCCGGTGCGCTCGCACGGCCCGGTTGAACGCGCTTTCACCCACCACCGCGCACGCCACTTCAAGAACGCTCACGCCAGCGTTCTCCAACCCGCCCTGAAGAATGTTGGCGGCAATGTCCATTGCGGCTGGGTCGGCCGAAGCGGGGGCGGCCAGCGGCGGGCCCGCGTACCAGGCGTGCGGTTCAAGTTGCACGCCCAGCGATTCCATCAGTGCCAAGTCTGTGGTTGGCCGCCGACCGAGCGCCCGGAGAAACGCGTGCACACCCCGGTCAAGGTGGGTCAGCGGGTGCCGAGCGCCGCTGTTGGCACCTTTGAGTCGTTTGCTGTCGTCGACGGCGATTCGCCCGCGCGCATCGGGCAATCGGCCCTTGCCCCGACACACCGAGGACGAAAGTTTGGCCCACAGGTCGGGTGCGCGGTCCCCCGGCGACCAATCTTCCACTCGCACCGCCGCCATGCCAATGCACAACGGCCCCAGCAGGGGGCCATAGCCGGCTTCGTCGATGCCGATCAATATCAGAGCCACGGGGGAGTCTACCCGACGGGAACGTGACAAACATTGCTGTGCCGAGCAACTTCTTCTCGCGAGGGTGCGGGCACGAACATCGCATGCGATCCGAACAGCGCCCGCTCACCCCCCCACCGCCGCCTCATCCAGTTCATACCACCCGCGCGGCCCTTCGCCTCGCCGCACCGTGCGAATCGGGTTTCCCGGCTCGTGGTCCAGGCACAGCGTCCAGCCGCGCGCGGCGGCCTCGCCCAGGAACCACCCGCGGCTCACCATGCTCGTGTACGGCTCAACGTCGTACGCCAGCGAATAGGCCTGACCGACGTGCCACGCCGTGGGCATCACGTCGGGCGTGAACACGATCGTGCGACCGGTCGGATCGGTGAACCGCATCGCCTGCTGACCCCAGGTGTGCCCGGGCACGCGGAACACGAACAGCCCCGGCGCGACCTCCGTCTCGCGAAACGGCAGCGCAATCGGCGGCGTCGCCTCGCGATCAACCACCGCGCCCGCCGCGAAGGGTGCCAGCGAATCGACGAGGTGCAGTTGTACGCGGATCGGTTCCAGGTGGTCGGCAAAGTAGGTGCGCGTCATTACCGAGCGGTTGACGATCGCATCTTCCCACTCGCGCTGCTGCACGATGATCTTCGCGTTGGGAAACGACCGCTTCACGCCCTTCTCGCCGGCCGAGCCCGCGAAACTGGAGCCCGGACCCGTCCAATCAGCTGTTTCTCCCGCTCGGCACGCTCGCGTCAGCCCGCCAGCGTGGTCAAAGTGCAGGTGCGTGACGATCGCGGCATCAATATCCTCGGGCCGACAGTTCGCCTCGTGCAGCGCGTCGAGGATCGATCGATCCTCGAGCGCGAAGATGTCGCGGTTCTTGGCGTCGAGTTTGTCGCCTGTGCCGGATTCGAGCAGCACGAGCCGCGGCGCGAGGCCCTTCCACCCGACGGGCACGTCACCTTGACGCTCCAGCAGCAGGCAGTTGTGCTGAACCGAGATGCGACCGCGCTCGTCGGTTGGGCACGCACGCGACCAGACCGAGCGCGGGATGAGCCCGAACATGGAGCCGCCATCGAGCCGAAACGAACCCGCGCGGAGGAGTTGCCAGCGATACGTCGTCATGCGGGAGCGTAGAGGGGGAGTTTGTCAACGAAGGGAGGGAAGGCAGGGAAGGAAAGACGTGGCCAACGAGGTACAACCACTCTCACCCGGTCTCACCACAGCGAGATTTCACGAGGTTTGGCGAGTGACAGAGGGAGTTCTAATCGAACTACTTCGTCGCACCTGCAGGCAGCACCGCGCGCCCGCACTCGGTGCACACCGGCGACTCCCCGATCGGATACGCGCAGTGCAGGCACAGTCGCCGTGCCGATCGCGCGTGGCGGATGTACCCGCGAATGGTCCCGGGCACCGCGAAGAGCATGGCCCACGCCGCGAAGGCGAAGATCAGCGTGTTGCCGATCATCCCGCGTGGCAGCACTCGGCACTTGATTTCCGTCGGCCCGGCGTACGCGAATGCCGGGTCGTCTCCGGGCCACCATATCTGCTGCGAGTAGTGCGTCGCCAAGAGCCAGCCGGACAGCAGCACGGCCATGCTGAACTTCGACTGCCTGTCCTCAGTCTTTCGCGCATCGACCCCCTGAAGACCAACCCCCTGCCACTCTGACCAACTCGTCGGCGATGGCCAGGGCGTAACCCACTCACCCGGCGGCGGCACCGGCCACGCACCTCCTGCCTTCTCGCTACTCGGCGTTCCCCCCATCGGTGCCCGATTCGAAGGCCACCGCGAAAGCAGCCAACTCGATAAAACGGTGTTCGCCAGCAGCCCCAGCAGCAGGCACAACCACACCACGGACATCACCCGATACCGGTTCACCACCCCAGTGTACAGCGGATTCCCCCTTCACCTCCCCTACCCCCCTCCCCGTCCCCCTCCTTAAACTTCCCTTCCTTCCCTCCCTTCGTTGACCAAGGTTTGATTCCCCGCTCCCCCGCGCTACGATTGCCTGACAGGTGCCGTTCCGCGCCGGTCGGATCAAGGATTGAGCAAGCATGCCAACGTCTGCCCCGCATCGTCTCAAGTTGGTGAAGGACTACGCGATTGTCGCTGGCGACACGGGTTCGCCCGAGGTTCAGGTCGCGCTGCTCACCGAGCGGATCAACGACCTGACCGAGCACCTGAAGGCCCATAAGAAGGACACGCACAGCCGCCGCGGCCTCGTGCTCATGGCCGCCAAGCGCAATCGCCTGCTCCGCTACCTCTCCCGGTCGCACCACGACCGGTACACAGCCCTGATCGCGCGGCTCGGCCTCCGCAAGTAAGCGTCTTTTCCCTGGCCCGCGGGATGAAACCCGCGGGCCTGTTTGTTTGTACGTTCGAGACCTGCGCGCGTGTCTTCGCGGCGCGGCTCGGAGTGTTCGGGGCTGGTTGACCAAAGGGCCACTCGCCCGCGGCGGATCGAGTCACTTCGAATCCCCTCCGGCGTATGGCTATTTGGCCCGGTCACCCTGGGCTCTCTGGACCGCACCGACGGCACGCCGTTGGTTTGGGCCTGTCTGCATTCGGGCGTTGAAGCGCCCCTGCCCACTTAACTCGAACGTTTGCCCCGATCCCCCTTTGGGCTCGTGGCGGCTATCGGTGGTGGCCCATCGGCCACCCGATTTCAGCGCGGTGCGGCGTGCATTGGGCTCGCCGCGGAAGAAAAGGACGTACTCGGCATGACTCATGTGATCGTTCAGAAGGACATCGGCGGACGCACCCTCACGCTCGAGACCGGCAAGGTGGCCAAACTCTGCCATGCCGCGGTGCTCGCGACCTATGGCCAGACCACGGTGCTCGCCACCGTCACCCGCGGCGCGCCCCGCCCCAATACCGATTTCCTCGGACTCGCGGTTGACTATCGCGAAAAACTCTCGGCCGCGGGCAAGTTCCCCGGCGGCTTCCGCAAGCGCGAGGGCGCACCCAGTGAGAACGAAATCCTCACTATGCGCCTCATCGACCGCCCCATCCGCCCCCTGTTCCCGGATGGCCTGTATGACGAGATCCTCGTGCAGTGCTGGGTCATGAGCCACGATGGCGAGAACCACTCCGACATCCTCGCCGGCACCGCCGCGTCGGCGGCGCTCGCGATGTCCGAAGTGCCCTTCGAGGGGCCCATCGCCACCGTCCGCGTCGGTCGCATCCACACCGATAGCGGCCCCCAGTTCGTCATCAATCCCACCGTCTCGCAGATGGAATACAGCGACCTCGACCTGGTCCTCTCGGGCCATGCCGACGGCGTGAACATGATCGAGGTCGGCGCCGCCGAGGTGCCCGAGGCCGGCGTGATGGACGCCATCACCTTCGGGTACGAGCAGGTCCGCCAGACCATCGCCCTGATCACCGAACTCACCGCCAAGGCCGGCAAGCCCAAGGTCGCCGGTGAGCGCTTCCTGCCCACCGAAGAGATCACGGCCCATGCCGCCAAGGTCTGCGAGAAGGACATGATCACCTTCCGCAAGATCAAGAGCAAGACGGAGCGCAACACCAAGATCGATGCGCTCCGCAAGACGTTCCTCGACACGCACTACGCCGAGAACGCCACCGGCACCGTTGCCCAGCACCAGGAGAGCGTGAAGCGCCGCCTAATGGCCAAGGACGCCTTCAAGCGCCTCGAAGAGAAGATCACGCGCCGCCTGATCGTTGAGCAGAAGACCCGCGCCGATGGCCGCGGTCCGAAGGAAATCCGCCCTATCACCTGCGAGGTCGGCATCTTCGCCCGCACGCACGGCTCGGCCTTCTTTCAGCGCGGCGAGACGCAGTCGGTCGTTTCCTGCTCCCTGGGCACCGGCCGCGACGAGCAGATCGTCGACGGCCTGCTCCCCGAGTACAGCAAGAAGTTCATGCTGCACTACAACTTCCCCCCCTTCTGCACGGGCGAAGTGAAACGCGTCATGGGCCCCGGCCGCCGAGAGATCGGCCACGGTGCCCTGGCCGAGCGCTCCCTCATGGGCATCCTCCCCGGGCCCGATGAGTTCCCCTACACCATCCGCATCGTTTCCGACATCACCGAGTCCAACGGCTCGTCGTCGATGGCCTCGGTCTGCGGCGGCTGCCTCGCCCTCATGGACGCCGGCGTTCCCATCAAGGCCACCTGCGCCGGCATCTCCGTCGGTCGTTTCACCGATGACGACGGCAAAAACCTCATCTACGTCACCGACATCATCGGCGAAGAAGACTTCTTCGGCGATATGGACTTCAAGGTCTCCGGCACCCGCGAGGGCATCACCGGCATCCAACTCGACCTCAAGGCCCGCGGCTTGTCGCTCGCCGAGGTTGAGGTGATCTTCGCCCAGGCACGCGAAGGCCGCATCAACATCATCGAGACCATGGAACGCTGCATCGCCAAGCCCCGCGCCGAGATCAGCAACTACGCCCCACGCCTCATCACCATCCACATCAACCCCGAGAAGATCGGCAAGGTCATCGGCCCCGGCGGCAAGACCATCCGCGGCATGCAGGACAAGCACGGCGTCACCATCGAGGTCGAAGACGACGGCACCGTCATGATCGCGGCCCCCAATGGCGACTCCATCGCTGCCTGCCGCACCGAGATCGAGGCCCTCACCGAAGAAATCAAGGTCGGCACGATCTATCACGGCAAGGTCGTCAGCACCAAGGACTTTGGCGCGTTCATCGAACTCGCCCCGGGCACCGACGGCATGTGCCACATCTCCGAACTGGCGATGGGCTACGTCCGGGCCGTGCACGATGTGGTGAAGATCGGCGACACCGTGAAGGTGAAGGTGATCCTGGTAGACGACCAGGGCCGCATCAAACTCTCCGTCAAGCAGGCCATGACCCCCGAAGAAGCCGAGGCCGCGATGGCCGCAGCAGCCGCAGCGCCCCAGGGTGCTGAAGGCGGCGGTTATGGTGGTGGCGGCGGCGGTGGTGGTGGTTACGGCGGCGGCGGAGATCGCGGCGGCCGCGGCGGTGGTGGCGATCGCGGTGGCCGCGGTGGCGACCGTGGTGGTCGAGGCGGCGGCGGTGGCGGTCGTGGCGGTGACCGTGGCGGTCGTGGTGGTCACGCCGGCGGTGGCGGTGGTGGTGGTTACGGCGGCGATCGCGGCCCCGGCCCGGGCGGCCCAAGCGGTGGCGGCTACCAAGGTGGTGGCAGCGGCGG
This sequence comes from uncultured Phycisphaeraceae bacterium, assembly GCA_964588585.1. GTDB lineage: Bacteria > Planctomycetota > Phycisphaerae > Phycisphaerales > UBA1924 > JAEUIX01. Next base: position 61,108 of record CAZPPX010000021.1, on the reverse strand, counting down.
TGGTTACCAGGGTGGCGGCGGTGGCGGCGGTGGCGGCGGTGGCAACGGCCCCAGCGGCGGACCCGGCCCCTCCGACGGCGGCTACCAGGGCGGCGGCGGAGCCAGCGTGGACTTCCACTAAGTCCTAACCCCTGTCAGCTCATCCTTTTCCTCAGAATTTAAAGCCCCGACACTCCGAGTGTCGGGGTTTTTCAATTCGCGCGCGTCTCATTCCCCCCACCCTTCCGGGTATCCGGGCAACTTTTTCGCGCCGTTGCAACCGCTCCCCGAAAAACGCGGTACCGGAACGTCATGCGGCGCGTAGGGGGCGTAGCCGCCGACACCGGGTTCTCCGCATGTCGTTGGACAACAACGCACGGATCGTGAATGCCGAGGGGCAGGTCAAGTGGTTCGCCCCCAAGAAGGGGTTCGGCTTTATCGTCGGTCCGGACGGCCAGGACATCTTCGCGCACTTCTCGCGCATCGAAGGCGAGGGCTTTCGCGTGCTCAAGGATGGCGCGATGGTGGTCTACGACGCCGAGCGCACCGACAAGGGCTGGCACGCGACCCGGATCGTGCGCGACCAATCATCGATGAACGACGAGAAGCCCAAACGCGGGCACGCCCGCACGCCCAGGCGCTGACCGCGAGAATGGTCACGAGCAACCCCCGAAGTACGCGGCGATGTAATCCGCCAGATCGTCAGGATCCGCGGGCGCAATGCCGTTGTAGTCCGCCGCGGCACACGCGCCGGGCGCGGCAGCCTCGGCAAAGTAGCAGGCAATGAAATCGGCCAGATCGTCCGGATCGAGGTTGCCGTCGCCATTCAGGTCCGGTCGGCACACGATGGGCCGCATCACGAAAGCCAGCGAGCGGCCCTGGTACAGGCCCGTGCCGACGATGACGCCCGCGTCATTGATGCCCGACGCGGCGGTCATGCTCCAGGGAGTGGCCCGAGGCAGGAACCCGCGCAGGTCGAGCATCTCCCCGTCGCGCCACAGGAAGGCACGGACACCGCCTTCGGCGGTCCAACTCGAACCCACGACATGCCCGAGGTTGTTCACGGCCAGGGCTTCGCTGCTACCCCCGCCAAGGGTGCCCAGGTCGATCGTGACGCTGGTACCCGCGCGGCGCAGGAAGGCGCGGGGCTGACCCGACGCCAGGTCGGCTTGCCCGACCACATGACCCGTATCGCTGATGGCGTTAGCCACGGCGGTCGGCCCGCCCAAAGTCCCGAGGTCGGTGAGAATGCCCGCCACCGAACGTACGAACGCGCGGCGTGCGCCGGTGGATGTGCAGACGTAGCCCACCACTTCGCCAGCGGCATTCACCGCCAGCGCCGCTGAAGGGCTGGTGTTGCCACCGAGGCCGTTGATGACGGTCATGCGGGCGGGGTCGCCCACGTCGCTGGCGCGAGAGAGCCGTGAAATGAAGCCCTTGCGCACGTACGTTGACGTGCCCACGAGAAACGTGCCGGTACCCACGGCGGTGATGAACGGCGAGGTCGGCGCGATCCCGAACATGAGGGCGTTGCCGACCTCATCGGCGGCGAGAAACTGCGCGGGGAACGGGTCGCTCGTGGGAATCCACGCGAAGAAGGGTTGCGAGGAATGGCCGAAGTTCACGTTCGAGCCGACGCCGGCATAATCGCCGCCGCTGGTCATCGCCGTCACCTCGACATGATGATGAATGTCGAGGCTGCGTGGGAACACGGCGAAGTTGCCATCTTGCGGGACCACGCGCTGCGCGATGAGCCCATCGCGCCAGATAAACCCTTGGGTGCGACGCCCGCCTTCGAGCACCATCGCGCCGAAGACGTGCCCGTCACCGGTCACGCCCGCGGCCCGGCTGGATTCAATCGCCGGGTCGAGGTCCACCGGTTCGATGGTGTAGGCCTGCCCGAGCGTGGCGCGGGCCGACGCCGCGATGGCCAACCCGGCCAGCGCCAGGCGGAGGCCCGCACGCCCGGGAACGTAACAAGAGTGCGGAGCAGCCATGAATATCTCCAATCGAGCGTGGTGGCGGATGAAGGAAGGAGGAGGCGAACCACGATCTCGCGGGCTTCGCGCGTCAGCGGCTGGGCGTGAGCACGGCGTATCGCGAGGGCGAGTTGGGCGGCGGGTTCATCACCACCAGAATCTGGCCACCACTACTGATGGCGACGGCCTCGTGAATGACAAAGCCGTTGGGCGCGGGCACCAAGTTGTTCAGGTTGTACATCGTGCCCTCCAAGACGATGAACCCCGCCGTGTTGCGCACGCCGAACTCGAATCGGGTGTTGGAGAGTCCACCGACGACGGTGCCGTCGGCGGCGATGTCCAAGGCCGCGCCCTCGACAAAGCCTGGGAGCAGGCCGAGATCGATGCAACGGCCCTCGCGCCAGATCACCGGGCGATCGACGGCACCCCCCGCCGCTGGAGCCAGGGCTCGACCGGCAATGGTCCCGGCCTCGTTGATGGCCATCACGAACCCACCCAGCGGGTCTTGGGGGAGCACGCCCCCGAGTACGGGTAGCCGCGCCACGCCGAATCGCGGATCAAGGATGGCCGGCCCACCCCGCTCGAAACCGCCCAGTTGCAGCGCGATCTGCCCCGCGTCGTTGATCGCGGCGGCCTTGTCGTCGTGAGCGCTGAAGAACTTGGCGACTGTGGTGCCGGTCGAGCCCGCGGCCTCTGACCACCGGAACGCCCGCACCGGATCGCCCGCCCCAAAGTCGAGTTCATTCGCGTAGCCAAACTCACCCCGCCAGCCCGGCGCGCCGGGCACGAAGGGCTTGGCCCATCCCACCGCGGTGCCCGCCGTCGGGGCACAGGCGAAGATGGTCGCGGAGTTGATTCCCGCGTTGTTGTCGTATGCCAGCGGCGAGGGCTCGCCCGTGTTCGGCGGCTCAGGAGGCACCCATCGCACCGGATTCATTCGGAGTTGATTGAGCGGGAATCGCCGGTCGGCAAAGCCGCCGTAGATCACGCCCCGGTCGTCGATGCATCGCGCCTCGGTCACCGTTTCGCCACCCGGCCCGTCGAGGGTCGTCATCACCCCCTCGCGCCAGACACAGGCCCGCGATTGCACGGGCGTGGTGTTCAGGTTGTACGACCGGCCCACGACCTGCCCTTCCGGGCCGATGTCGTACGCCTGATACAGCGAAAATGGGCGCCCCCCGATTTCCGTCAGCGAATACCGCGGCTGGCCGTGCGCCACAGCACACATCGCGCTCACGCCAAAGCCAGCGGCAACTAGGCAACGCGCACCGTTCATGAGCAGCCCTCCACCCCAGAGAGTCGCCTGCCCAGGCCACGATCGCCCGGACGATGGGATAGATGCGCACGCGCCGCCCGCCCGTCATGAAATCTCGCCACGCTCGTTTTCAGACGCACCCGCTGCACGACGGACCTCGACGGTCTCACCGAGGCGGCGGACGTCCACTCCCGCCCATCGTGCCACCTTGTGCCCGCCAGCGGATTGGCATGGACCCCGCGCAAACACCCCCAGCATTCGCAGCGCGGCCTCGATCTGGCGCGCGCTCAGCCGATCGGCGGCGCGCCCCCGCCCCGACGCCAAACGGACGGCACCAAAGGCGTCCCGGAGCACGCTTCCCGCGAGCGCTATGCCCGCGCCGCGCAGGTCGTCCACCCGCCAGGCCAACGCCACGAGTCGCCCCCGCGCATCAAGCGCGCGCTCGGCGCGCGCCAGCAGCGCCGCCGAGGCTCGCCGAAGGTGTACATCGACGCGCCGTTGCACGACCGCCGCTTGGGCAATGGTGCGCAGCGCCGCGGGGCGGGCCGCGATCAGTTCAGGAATCACCCGCTTGCGGAGCCGGGCCCGCAGACGCGATTCATCGCGGTTGGTCGGGTCTTCGTGCCACGCCCAGCCCGCTTCGGTGCAGATCCGCCTGGCGTGGGCCGGATCGATGCCCAGCATCGGACGGATGAGCATGATGCGGTCATCGGCCCGTGCCGACCCCGCGAGCCGGCGCGACGGCGCGATGCCCGACAACCCCGCCGGCCCGCTGCCACGCAGCAGCGCCATCAATACGCTCTCGGCCTGGTCGGTCGCGTGATGCGCTGTCGCCACCCACCGCGCACCGTGCGCGTGGGCCAGGCGCGTCAGTTCCGCGTACCGCGCCCGCCGGAGGTTCGCTTCGACATTGCCCTTGATACCGGGTGCGCCGCCCGTGGCTTCGCCGTGCACGAACGCGAGCCCGAGCACCCTCGCCAGCCGCGCCACCGCGTCGCAGTCCGCCATCGCCTCCGCGCGCGGCCGCTGGTCGTGCACCACATGGGCCACGATCAGCCGATCCGTCGCGGCCCGCAGCGCCAGCACCAATGCGCACGAATCCGCCCCCCCGCTGCACGCGACGAGCGTAAGGCCAGCCGCCCCTCGGTCACGCCGAACCGAGCCCGCCTGCCCGGACAGTTGCCGCCAGGCACGAATGATGCACGCCACCGCTCGATCGCGACGATCCGGTACGCTCAGCGAGCCTTCGGTTCCGGGTGGCACAGGCGTCCCGCGTGAGTCCCGAGTGCCTCCTCGTGCGGCACGGTCTCCCCCTCCGACCCCCCGCTTCGGCTCCGCTTCCAACTCGCCTTGCGGTCGCCCGCGAATCATGCTCCTAGCCTAGCGCGGACGAGAACTCGCTTAGCCGGCTGGTCCGTGCCGCAGAGATCACTGGGAGGCCTCGTGATGCCCGCGTCCCCGCTCTATCTCGCGCAGGTCGGAAGCAGCCCGCTCACCTCGCCCTCGACCGCGCCCACCACGACAACACCCGCGGTCCCTCCTTGGACGCTCTGGGCGGTGGGCCTGGTGGGCGTCGGGTTCCTGGTCTTTTCGATCATTCGCCATTCCCGGCGCATGGCTCGCTCGCGCTCGGCCGACGAGGCCTTTATGTCCAACCCGCAAAAGGCCTGGGCCGCGATGCGCGCGGCCGAGACCTCCGCCCTGCGACCGACGCACGAGAGCATCGCTGGCACAACGCCCCTCTCGCCGTCCCCGCCGCCGCGCCCTTCCGAGCCGAGCGTTTCGGCGACTCCCGGTGCCATCACGCAGACCGAAGAACTCCGCCGCCTGATCATCGCCGCCGATGAGCGGATCGCCGCGCTCCGCCGTCTGACGTCGACCGGGCCGACCGCGTCGGCTGCGCAGGCACCGGCTCAGGCCGCCGTGATAGAACCCCTCGATGACCGCACCGCCCGTGTCTATGAACTCGCCGCCGCTGGTCACGAGCCTGACGAGATCGCCCGCGTCACCGGTGCACCGGTCAGCGAGGTTCGGTTGCTGCTGGCGCTGAGGGGGTAAGGGGAAGTCGCGAGAGAGGATGCGCCGCGAAGGTCCAGCAGACGCCGGACCTGAGTCCGCGAAGGTCCGGATCCGGGTGAAGCCTCGCACTCGAAACTCGCGTCTCGCCCCTCCAATTCTGAGGTTATCCGGCCTCACCCGCCGATACGTCTGTGCTCGCAACTGAATCCCACCGGCCATGGATGCGGCCGTCACTTTATAAGGCAAGACCGGAGGTCATGCCGCCGCGAGGTGTGCCATGGTCTCTACGGGTGTACTGGCTCCGAGTGAATCCCTTTTCGCGCAGTTCATCGAGGCCGATCGGGCCGAGGCGAAACGGGTTCCCGAACTGGGCGAAGCCGTGCTCTCGGAGCGCGGCCGCCTGATCGACGGGATCGTCCACATCAACCCCACCGCCACGCCCGAGTGGCTGGCCCGCTTCAGCGATCCCGCCCTCGCGCAGTATCTCCGCCACCTGGAAGCCGCAGCCAAGCCTCGCGGCCGCGAAGCGGTCTGGGTGCGGACCGCCGAGACGCCGGCGCTCATGGGCCTCGAATCCGCAGCCTGAACGGGTGGATTCTGGCCCCTTCTCGGGCTCGGCACCGTCCCAATTTCTGCAACCGGCACTTATCTGACTCCCCGGCACGTCCGATCTTGACCGGAAGCGGAACGCCGCGGCGTCTCAAGCGAGGGGCTGGCGGAGTCCGATAATCCCGGTTGCCACGGACCACTTCTCTTTCCCGGTTCGTGTCAAGCGGCGACGGAGCCCGTCATGCCCCACTCCCACCCCCCTCATTGCCACCGCGCCCGCCTGAATCCCAGCGCCATGCTGGGCCTGGCGCTGGCCACCGGCTCAACCATGGGATTCCTGGGCACGGGTTGCTCGTCCTCCACACCCGTCGCTTCGCGTGAGCACCCGGCGCAGCCCGAGCCCTGCACAAATGGCGGCGAAGAGCAGCCCATCGCGCATGCCGCGTCGAACAACACTCATGCTTCCGCGTCTCACGCAAACGACTCGCACGGCCACGCACCCGCGAACGCCCACGCCGCCCCGCCTCCTGGCCCTGTCTGGATGAACTCCGCCGCGGCCAGCGCCGTCGCGATGTATCGCGCAGGCGAGGGCGTGCACCCCGCCCCCCAGCACCACGAGTCCGACGCTTTCGCGTCCAACATTCCCGCTGAGAACCCCGACGCCATGATGGTTGATGGCCTCGAAGGCCTCGCCCAACTCACGTTCGCCTCCGAAGGGGCGGACTTTGATCCCTGCGTGTCGCGCGACGGCCACTGGCTGGTCTATGCCAGCACCCAGCACCGTCCCACGCCGGACATCTACATCAAGCCCGTGGGCAGCCGCACGGTTACGCAACTCACCGCCGATCCATCCAGCGACGTGATGCCCGCGCTCAGCCCCGACTCTTCCCGCATCGCGTTCTGCTCCAACCGCAATGGCTGGTGGAACCTGTATGTGATGAGCACCTCGGGCGGGCAAGCCGTCCAACTCTCGACCGGCTCCACGCATGACCTTCACCCCTCCTGGTCGCCCGACGGCACCCACCTGGTCTTTTCTCGCCTGGGCCAGAACAGCGGCCGCTGGGAACTCTGGGTCATGGACGTTTCCCGCCCCCAGGTCGCCGAGTTCATCGGCTACGGCCTGTTCCCCCAGTGGTGCCCCACCGCCGGCACCGGCGCGCCCGGCGCGGTGAATGCCGCCAAGCAGGATCAGATCCTGTTCCAGCGTGGCCGCGACCGAGGGGATCGCGCCTTCTCGCTCTGGACCATCGATTACACCCCCGGCTCGGCCGGCAACCCCACCGAGATCGTCTCCACCCGCGCCTCCGCCGCGATCAGCGCGTCGTGGAGCCCCGATGGCCAGTGGATCGTCTACGCCACCGTGGGCACGGGCCCCAACGCCAAGCCCGGGGCGGATTTGTGGATCACCGCCGTTGACGGCAGCGGTCGCGTGAACCTCACGGGCGGCAAGTTCAGCAACCTCATGCCCACCTGGGGCAGCGACGGTCGGATCTACTTCGTCTCCGACCGCAACGGCTCGGACCAGGTGTGGTCGATCGGCGCGTCCAAGGCCCTGGCTGCGGCGGGCGCGAACGCTGGCAAGAACACCGCTTCACACTCGGTCCCTCCGACTTCGACGCACGCCAAGGCAACGGATGAATCACACGCTGCGGAAACCGCGGCAGCGCCGGCGGGCGAATAAGCCCGGCGGCGCGACAAGCCACGCTCCTTCGGACCTGACCGTCCGGCGAGCGATTTGAAGCGAGATCGGGCCTGTTGCCCGGTCCCGCGAACTCCGTCCGGGGTGGAGCCCCGACGCCAGGCAGGATGCCATGACAAGTGCACAGTTCCATGCACGTTCTCGTGCACTCCCCGGTGGCACGCGCGTTGCGTTCAGGCCCGTCATGAACATGATGCGGCTCCTGACGGCAGCGCTTGCGGCGGCCTCGGTCATTCTTGCTGGCTGCGCCGGCAAACCTGACCTGGTCGCGCCGGAAGTGCTCGTTTCTCCCAGCGCCGGCTCCGCCAGACCCCAGGTCTGGGCCGTCGCCCCCTTGGCTAACGAATCGGGCACCTCCGCCGTCGATTCGCTGATGGTGACCGATGCCATCATCGCCCGCGCCGCCGAGGCACGCGGCCTGGCCGTGCTTCCCCTCAACCGCACGCTCGGGGCGATGCGGGCCCTGCGGATGAACGCGGTGCGCTCGGCGGGCGATGCCCGCCAACTGGCTGCCGCGCTCGGTGCCGATGCCATCGTGGTCGGCTCCATCACCGCCTATGACCCCTACGACCCCCCCACCATCGGCCTGATGCTGGGCGTTTACTCCTCCGGCTTCAGCGGGAGCGCCGGCCTCGACGCCACCGCCCTCCAGAAGCAAGGCTCGGACGCCACGGCCTCGCGCCACGCGGGTTTCGATCCCGATGCGCCCAGAGTGGTCATCAGCGAGCACCTTGACGCCCACAACCACGAAGTGCTCATCAATCTCCGGCGCTATGCCGAGGGTCGGCACGACCCCAAAACCGCCCTCGGCTGGCGGCAATACACAGCAAGCATGGAACTGTACACGGAGTTCGCGGCGTATTGGTCGGTGTACCGGCTGCTGCAGGAAGAGCGGCTCGCGTCACCCCGGCCGACGGTCGCAAGAACCAGTGCCGCCCGGTAGCCGATTCGTCGGCCCCGGCCGCGGCGGGAAGGGAAGGACCCCTTCGCCCGTGCGTCGCACGGGATGGACGGCGATACGACGGAGCGCACCATGTCAACCCACAACCAGCCTCATCATCAGAACATCCCGCCCGCCGCACCGACGTTGCCGGCGGTCGCGGGGTTCATCGCCTACCTCACCGATGAGCGGCACTTCTCCGCCTACACCGCCCGCTGCTACGGCGCGGACCTCCGCCAATACGTCGAGTTCCTTCAGGACCAGGCCGGCGGCGGGCCCATCAACGAATCCGGCGAGAAGCAGGCCTTCGACGCCCGCCTCGCCCGCGCCGGCAAGCCCGATGCGCCCTCGGTCGTCGGCATCGTCGGGCCCCGCAGCCTGACCACCTCCATGCTCGACAACAGCGCCGACGGCATCCGCGCCTTCCTGGCCAAACTGGGCGAACTGAGTTATTCCGCCGCCACCATGGCCCGCAAGATCGCCACGCTCCGCAGTTTCTACAAGTGGGCCGAGCGCCGCGGCCTGGCTCCCACCAACCCCATGATCGCCATCCGCACGCCCAAGCAGGGCAAGCGGCTGCCCAAGGCCGTGAGCATCGAGCAGATCGAGAAACTGCTCATCACGCCCAATGAAAAAGACGTCCTGGGCATGCGCGACCGCGCCATGCTCGAAACGCTCTACTCGACGGGCATCCGCGTGAGCGAACTGGTCGACCTCAACGCCGACGACCTCGACGAGACCGGCGAAGCCATGCGCGTCCGCGGCAAGGGCAAGCGCGAGCGCATCGTGCCGCTGGGCAGCCACGCCCTCGGCGCGGTCAAGAAGTTCGTCACCCTCGTGCAGGGCGACCCGCGCTACGCCCCCCTCTGGGCTGGCGGGGGTGCCGGCAAGCCGCTGTTCATGAACAAGCACGGCGGGCGTCTCTCCAGCCGTTCGGTTCGCCGCAAACTCGATAAATACCTGAAGGAAGCGGGCCTCGACCCCACCATCAGCCCGCACACCCTGCGGCACAGTTTCGCCACCCACCTGCTCGAAAACGGCGCCGACCTCCGCAGCGTGCAGGAACTCCTGGGCCACCAGAGCCTCAGCACCACCCAGGTCTACACCCACCTCACCGCCGCGCGGCTCAAGCAAGCCTACGACCAGGCCCACCCTCGCGCCGAAGCAGGCTGAATCACGCCTCGGCCAAACTCGTGATTTCCCGTGCCACCGATCGTGCTTGACGATCGGTGTGCTTTTTGAGCGCCGTGCCACCGAAGTCGGTCGATGGCACGTCCGACGCGGGAGAACCGTTCAGTGTTTGCCGAGACCCTCCAGAAAATCCTGCAGTATCCCCGCCGCAGCCAGCGCGTCGCGTCGCGATTTTTTTTTACCCCGCGTCATGCCCGACCGGGCCATCTGCCAATCGGCCCGTGCCGTTGACAGGCGCTCATCCTGAAAGTGCACGAGTAGGCCCGTGGCCGCGCCCAGGCGAGTCGCCATCGCCCTCGCAATCACCGACCGTTGGCCCTCGCTTCCGTCCATGTTGAGCGGGAGGCCCACGACCAGGGCCGTGGCCCCGCTGCTCTTGGCCGCGCCGACGATCGCCACCAGCAAGGCCTCGCCCTCCCCCCGCGCCCGCGGCACCTCGATCACCTCGAGTGGCGACGCGATCCGCATCACGCTATCGCCCAGCGCCAGCCCCGTGCGCTGGTCGCCCAAGTCGATCGCGAGATAGCGCGTGGCGGTGGTCATGCAGAAACAAACCGATACACCGATAATTCCATCCTCAGCACGCGTTCATTTATCGGTGTATCGGTTTATCGCTGTATCGGTTTGCTTCACGCAGTTTCGGCTTCTGCCCCGCCCTCTCGGATCCGGCTCGGGCACCGCGCTCAGCAGCCGCTGCGTGTACGGGTGTTGCGGATGCCCGATCACCTGTTCCCGTGGGCCTGTCTCCACGATCTTCCCGCCCAGCATCACCGCGATCCGGGCGCACATGTGCCGCACCACCGCGATGTCGTGACTGATGAACAGATACGACAGCCCCAGGTCGCGTTGCAGGTCGGCAAGCAGATTGAGAATCTGCGCCTGCACCGAGACATCCAGCGCGCTCGTCGGCTCATCGCACACAATGAACGTGGGTTCGAGGGCCAGGGCCCGCGCGATGGCGATGCGTTGCCGCTGTCCACCGGAGAACTCGTGCGGATAGCGCTCCGCCGCAGCGGCGGGCATGCCGCAACGTTCCAGCACGCTGCCGACGCGGGCCCGGATCGCCGCCCGGCCCGTCACCAGGCCGTGCACCTCAATGGGCTCACCAATGATCGCGCCCACGCGCATGCGGGGGTTGAGCGAGCCGCCCGGATCCTGGAAGACGATCTGCATCCGTCGCCGCAGACGCCGCAGCGGCTCGCCCCGTGCCGCAAGCACGTCGATCCCGTCAAACGTCACCGCGCCCGAAGTGGGCGGGATCAGCCGCAGAATCGAGCGGCCCACGGTGGTTTTGCCGCAGCCGGACTCACCGACGAGGCCGAGGCACTCGCCCCGATCCAAGACAAACGACACCCCGTCCACGGCTTTCGCGACGCCCACCGTCCGCTGCAGCAAGCCAGCCCGAATCGGAAAATGTGTGCACAGATCGCGCACGGAGAGCAAGGGGCTTTCTTCGTGACGACCAAGTTGATGCGCCGCGTTGCTCACCGCGCTAAGCGTACGCGTCGGAGCACGGCTCACGCTGTAAGCGTGGGCTTCGACACGAGTCGCGGTTCGGTGGAACACGCTACTCGAACCGCCCGCGAAAAACAATGTCGCCCGCGTACAGCGAGGCCATCTGCTCGGCGGACTTCTTCTCCAGCCCATCCAGCCGTGCGACCAGCGCGCCGGGGTCCTTCACCGCCAGCGCCCCCAGCAGATGGAACTTGTGCGTCAGCAGCGCCTTCAGGTCCGCCGTGGTGTTCCGGGCGTGGCCGGTGGGGAACATGACGAGGCCACTGTCGTGCGCGTTGCCCATGTCGTCGGTGATGACGACGCTGGTGGGGATGCCCTCGGGATACTTGCGGTCGTACTCGATCCCGCCGTGCTCGAAACTGATCTTGTCCATCAGGCGGCGCGTGAGCGGGTTGAAGATCGCGTCGGCGTTATAATCATGCGGCCCGAGCATGAGGGTCGCCCAGTCCGCCGTCTGGTGCTTCAGGGCCTTGTGCAGCAGCGTCGCGACGATGTAGACCATCGAGTGATCGGCGGATTGCCGCGTCTTGGGGTCGCGCTTGGCCGGGTCGCCGATGATGCCGAAGGCGGGCTCATAGGCGACGATCTTGATCGCCTTGATGCGACCGCCGTCGCCATCTTCGAGCAGGCCCGGGTTGTGGGCAAGCAGGTTCAGCAGGGCCTGCAGCGCCCCGGCGGACTGGTGCTCGTACAGCCCCAGTTTGAAGTGCATGCCCATCACCGAGAAGTCCGAACCCGACCGGCTGAGCATCAGGTTGAACGGACTCTCGCCCTTATTCGCCGGCTTCTGGAACAGGCAGAAGACCGCCTCTGGATTCCGGAAGATGTCCTTGGGACCGATGAACCCGGCCATGGCTCGCTGCATCGACAGGATCGCCGCCTCCGTGCTGATCGCGGCACTCGCCCCCTTCGAATCCGACAACTGCTTGCCCGCCCGGATCGCCCGGAAGGGCACGTAGTGGGCGACCACCATGCCGATGGCGTGCTCAATCTGCTCCGCCGTCGCGCCCAGCATGGCGCCGTACGTCGCGGCCGACGCGATCGCGCCGTGCAGCACATGATCGATCTTGTAGGTCTTCAGGCTGAACACCTCGGCCAGCCGCCCACGGATTTCATCGAGCAGCATCATGCCCTTCAGAGCAAACGCGCCGTCCTCGCCACGCAACTGCGCGGCTGCCACCGCGACGGGATAGAAGTCGTTATGCCCGAACTCGCCAGCGGTGTGTCCGAGCGTGGGGTTGTAGCCGAAATTGGTGCCGTTGGAATCCCACTCGCGCACCGCCGCACAGTTGGCGACAATGGCCTTCTCGGGCACACACCGGAACGCCGAGCCGAACACCGTGGCCCCACTCGTTCGTGCGTACGGGCCGGCGACATGGCTCATCGAGCCCAGCCCGCCCGGCTGAGCCGGATAGCGCAGCGCTTCGTTCCGCAGAATGGTCGGCGCATTGGTTCCCAGCGCGAGTGCCGACAGGCCGCAGATCACCGAATCGACGTGAAACTGATTCGTCCGCTCCAGCACGGCCGCGTCCGGTTCGCCCCGGCGGCCGCGCTGGTCAGACATGAAATCCAGCGCAAACTGGGCGATGCCCAGGGCCTGGTTGGAGTCGGCGGGAAGAGAAACAACCGAGTCGGCGGGCGGGCGGGTATGCATCGAAGAATCTCGTCGGAAACGGGGTGGGGGTTGAGCGGGCGTCAGTTCCTCAAACTGGGCGAGAGGATAGCGCCGACGACCCGCGAGAGCCTTCAGAAAAGGGCACTTACCCCTGCATCACCGCCAACCGCCGCTCGGCCACCAGCGTGTCCGACACCAGCAGTTGCAGGCAGTATTCCCCGGCTTCGGGGAACACGATCCGCTCCGCACTCATAAAGAGTTCCGTGGTCGTCAACGGGTTCTGCATGTCGAAGTCGGATTCATGGTTCACGATCGGCGGCCTGGCCGCGTCGGCATCGACCAGGCGAAGTGTCAGGGGCGTCACGCCCCGACCGCCCCGGAGTTCCAGAAAGAAAAAGAGTTTGGCCACGGTCACCGGAAACCGCTTGGCAACTACCCCTTTCACCAAGCGATGCAGTGAAATCTGCTTGGTCTGTGGATCCTCGGTGAGGTCCAGGCACGCAAGAAACGCGACCGCGCTGGGTACGGGCAGTTTCGATTCAGCCATGGGAGACGATAGACGCGCCCACGAGCGATGGACTTGCTGGTCGCCGGGCCTGAGTCCGCGAAGGCCCGGGTTGGGTCTCGCATTCCAGCGACGCACGTACACCGTCTCCCCCTCGCTCGACGTACCATATCGCATGCGGATCATTCTCGCCAATCCCCGTGGCTTCTGCGCGGGCGTGCACATGGCTGTCGACGTCGTTGACCAGTTGCTCGAACTCTGCCCCGACGTGCCCGTGTACGTCTATCACGAGATCGTGCACAACAAGCACGTCGTGGGGCGGTTCGTCGATCGGGGGGCGATCTTTGTGGAAGACCTGGCCGATGTGCCGCCGGGGCAGATCGTGGTCTTTTCCGCACACGGCATCTCGCCCGCGACCCGCGAGATTGCCAAGGCCCGCAACCTGACCGCCGTCGATGCGACCTGCCCGCTCGTCACCAAGGTGCACTCGGAAGCCATCCGATACGCACGACAGGGCTACCAGATTCTGCTCATCGGCCATGCCGATCATCAGGAAGTGGTGGGCACACGGGGCGAGGCACCCGATGCGATCCAGGTGGTGGAATGCCCGGAGGACATCCCGAGCCTGGATATCCGCGACCCGGACAAGTTGGTGTATCTGACACAGACGACCCTCTCGACCGATGATGCGGAGATCATCATCAGGGCCCTGCGGCGGGCATTTCCGAACATCAAGGAGCCGCCCAGCAGCGATATCTGCTATGCCACGACGAATCGCCAGATGGCGGTGCGCCAGATCGCGCCCGAGTGCGACCTGGTGCTGGTGGTGGGCTCCAAGAACTCGAGCAACTCGCTCCGGCTCACGGAGATCAGCCAGAACGTGGGCGTAAAGGCGTATCTGCTCGACGACGTAACCGAACTGCGCGACGAGTGGTTTATGGGCACGCCGGGCGATGGGCGCGACGCGATCATGCTGCTGACGGCGGGCGCGAGCGCGCCGGAGGATCTTGTGGCGGAGATCTGCCGCACGCTCCTCAAGCGTTACGGCGGGCAGATCGAGCAGCGCGACATCGTGAACGAAGACACCGAGTTCGGCCTGCCCGCCACGCTCAAGCGGCTCATGCGCGAGAAGGGAATCGACCCCGACGGGCGAAAGATCCGGGTCGGGAACTGGACGATCACCGAGGAGGGCTACGGCGGCGTGGCGCTGACGGTGTCGGCGGGTGCGAAGGACGGGGCCAAGAATCGGTAGAGGATGCGACCATGGGTACGTTTCGTGTCAGCGCCGAACTTTCGAGCCATGCCAATCGTGCCGCGTGGGCGCGGCTGCCAGATCTCTTGGTGGACACGGGCAGCGAGTACACCTGGATCGACGAGAGCGTTCTCAAACGGCTCGGCATCAAGCCCGAGAAGAAGGATCTTGCGTTCCTCATGGCCAACGGCCAAACCATCACTCGTCGCGTGGGCTTCGGCGTGCTCCGCGTGCAGGGAGTCATCACCACCGACGAAGTGGTCTTTGCCCAGCCGGGTGATCTGCAGCTGCTGGGTGCGCGATCGCTGGAAGGTTTGAACCTGCGGGTGGATTCGCGCCAGAAGAAACTGGTCGCCGGCGGGCCGCTGCCGGTGGCGCCGGCGTGCTGATCACACACCGCGCATGCGCCGGTTCTGCTGTCAATGTGCGCCAAGACGAAGGGAATGGCCGTGAAGTGCCACGAATGCGAGGCGGAAGCGCGGGGTGTGTGCATGTTTTGCGGTCGTGCCGTGTGCCTCGAGCACGTTGAGATCGCGCCGTTCTACTCGGGCTTCGGGCAGAAGATCAAGGACAACCTGTGGCCCAGCGGCTCGGACACCGGCGTGATCGTGCAGAACGCGCTCAAATGCAAGGCGTGTGAGGTCAAGTACCAGCGAACGTACTGAGTCAGCCGCCGCCTCGGGCGTACCACCAACCATGGCTCTGCACGGTTGGTGCTTTCAGTCACATCACCGGCCCGTCGGTGCTTCCCACGGCTTCCCGGGTGTGTAGTTCACAAGCCCGTACAACTCCTGGCGCGTCTGCATCCGGTCGATGAACGGTGCGACACTGCCGGTGGACTTCAACTCCGCCAGCGCCGCCGTCACGGCCCCCATCGCGACGCGCAGCAGGCTGACCGGGAAGATCACGCAATGATACCCCATCGCGGCAAAGCGCGAAAGCGGGATGATCGGGGTCTTGCCGAATTCGGTCATGTTGGCCAGCAGGAACGGGCCTCCGCCGGGCCCATGCAGCGCTTTGGCGAACCCTTCGAACTCGGCCTCGGTGGTGAGCCCTTCGGGAAAGATCATGTCGGCACCCGCTGCCACATACGCCTTGGCCCGCGCGATGCCCGCATCAAAGCCTTCAACGCCCCGCGCGTCGGTGCGGGCGCAGATGATGAAGTTGCCCGGGCCGGTCGCCTCGCACGCGGCTTTGGCGGCCCATTCAACCTTCTCCACCATGTGGTCTGTGGAAACAAGCGCTTTGCCGTCGAGATGGCCGCACCGCTTGGGAAACTGCTGGTCTTCAAGGTGCAGGCCGGCCGCGCCGGCTCGGGCGTATTCGATGACGGTGCGGCGCACCATCTCGGCCTCACCAAAGCCCGTGTCCGCATCGGCCAGGACCGGCAGGCCAGACCCGTCGGCCACCTCGCGAATCACGCGGCAGAAGTGCTCCATCGTGAGCAGCCCGATATCGGGCACACCCGCGCACACGCTCGTCGCGGCACCGGAGACATAGGTGGCCGCAAAGCCGGCCTGGCGAACGGCGCGCGCGCACAGGCCGTTGAACGAGCCGGGCATGGCGACGCAGCGGGCTTTCAGGAGCACGCGGAGGTTTGCACCGGGGGATGGCTGATTCATGGATATGAGGATAGTGAGCGAGCGGGCTGGACGTGGCTGATCATCAGCTGGAGTTCGCTCCCTCGGCTGACCCGGCCGTTCGCGAGAATGCGCTATGACAAGTTGCAGATTCCATATTCCATGTTAGTGCAAGCCGATTGCACGCGACGTATGACTTGCGCCACGATGGCTCCAGTGCGTCCGGAGCATGTGCCTGGGGGGGTCGGAGGTTGCCGCGTAGGGTGGCTGTATTGGGCGGTAATGGCGTTTACCGCGAAGCGCGCAATTCGTAGGCGATAGATGCACCGCGATCTCCCAAGCACGAGGGAATCGCACGGGGAAACACCGGCTCCCCATCGGCGCTCGCTCGGAATCTTCCGTCCGCGCGAACCGCCCTCCGGGCACACCGGCGCGTCGGTCGCGGGAAGCCCGATGAGCGGGTAGCTGCAGCACTGGCAGCGCCAGCGATTCCGCGCGGCACGGAGCCGCCGTCGCAGGGTTCACCTGTGCACCAGGAACGATCCGAACAGGAGAACAAGGAAAATCCCTTCCATGTCGGGCTGCTATTCGCGTGGCCGGATGGCCAGGGGCTCGATGACCAGGGCCGCGAGCGTGCGGGGCACGGGTGGCGAGCCCGAAGCGGTTGGCCGCGAGGGTGCGCGCTGAGATGCGCCGGAGGCGGCGAGCCGTCCGGCGGCGGCTTCGCCTGCGCGGAGGGCGGCATCGGCGGGCAGGCGAACGCCGGTGAGGCGGACGAAGCCGTCGAGGACTTGTTCGCCCTGGGGGCCATCGCGGCCGGGGCCGCGTGCCGCGAGGGCGGCGGCGAAGGCTCGGGCGAAGTCGCGGCTGGCGGCGGAGAGCGCGGCGGATGTGCTGGCGGGGGGCGCAGGTGAGGGCGCGGGTGCGAGGGCGTCTCGCAGCGCCGTACGGAGCGCCGTAAGCGTGGGGTGCAGTGTGTCGCGGGCCCAGAGCAGGGTCTGGCCGTCGGCCTGGCGGAAGAACGGGATGCCGATGGTGAAGAGGCGTTGCGCGATTGCGGCTTCGAGTCGCTGGGCGGCCGAGCCGCGCCAGGCGGCGGAGGCGGCGCGACGGGAAGGCGCTT
Source organism: uncultured Phycisphaeraceae bacterium (assembly GCA_964588585.1). GTDB lineage: Bacteria > Planctomycetota > Phycisphaerae > Phycisphaerales > UBA1924 > JAEUIX01. The sequence continues at coordinate 43,907 of CAZPPX010000021.1, read as the reverse complement.
CGGCGTCGCCGCCGGCGCGGACGACGATAGCGTGGTGCGAAACAGCGAACGCATCGAGTCCGGCGACGATGGGCAGGCTCAGGCCCGGGTCGGGGCCGCCCTTGAGCAGGTCCGACGCGAGTCGATCGAGCGATTCGACGGGGCCGACGAGCGGCTCGGCGTGCATAAGGCCGCGGAGGCGGTGCCACGCGGGTTCGGTGTCGAGGCGGGCGCGTGTGGCGAGGGCGTCGCTCGTGGCATCGTCGGTGCCGAGGGAGGAACAGGCGATGCCGGACTCGAAGAGGGGTGCGACCCAGCGCCAGGATTCCAATAGGCGTGCGTAGGGCGGCGAGGCGCGGAAGGCGGCACGGACGGTGTCGCGGTCGAGGTCGCCCGGGGGCACGGGCAGAAGCGTGACGAGTCGATCGGCGAGCAGGCACGCGGCAAGGGCCGCCGGGTCGCGCGTGGTGAGGTGATAGGGGCTGACGGCGAGGAGGAGCGAACGCGTCACGGCGCGTCGCCCGGGGCGGAGGATGGCACAGGCGCGGGCACCGGTGAGGGCGGAGTGGGCATGGTGTTTGCGGCGGCGTTGGCGGTCGATTCCACCCACGCCGCGAGGCGGTTCATGTGCAGCGGCAGGGCGAGGAAGAGCAGTTCGTGTCCCGCGTTGAACGACCAGCGCTCGGGCTTGCCCGCGCGGGTCCAGAGCAGGTCACCGAGGTCGGCAGGCACGGCCATGTCGCCGGTGCCGTGGATCATGAGCATGGGCTTGCCGGCGAGGGCGTCGATCGTGTGATAGGAATCGAGCGAGGCCTGGGCGCGATAGGCGGCGACCAGCCGGGCGGATTGGTTGGCGTCGAGCGGCTGGCCATCGCTACGGCGGAAGCGGAGGGCGTCGATCCAGTTGGTGTAGTTGCTGCGGAGGCCGATATCGAGGAAATCGACGCCCCCGCCGATGAAGACCGCGGCTATCCAGGTTGTGGGGTTTCGCGCGACGACGGTGGGCAGCACCATCGCCCCGCCCGAGAGGCCCACGCCGAAGCGGCCCGCGCCCTTGAGCATGGGGCGTTCCTGTTCCAGCGTGGCGATCACGGCATCGACGGCGTACGCGCACTCGGCGGCGCGGTCGCCCAGTTCCAACGCGATGGACGCGGCGAGGGGGTCGATATCCGCGTCGTCGCCCAACACCCAGGAGGCCTCTTCGGTGAAGCGCGAGGGGTGCGAGAGCATCCGCAGGACCGCAAAGCCGCGGTCGCGAAGCACATGGACGATCTGCAACACCGAGGGCACGGGCGTGCCAAAGAGCCCGGGCAGGAGGACGACAAGGCCCTTGGGCGGCAGGGGCGCGCGCTGGTCGAAGGGGCCGTAACCCACGGGCTCGTAATAGGCGAACCATGTGCGCTGGATGCGGACGCGCTCCCACGTTTCGTCGCGGCTGCCCGAGATGAACTTGAAGTACAGGGTGGGTTCGGTGGCGGCTTTGACGCGATCAGGCTCGGCGGTGGTATCGGGTGTGAAGACGAACGCGCCGCGGCCCTCGCCGCTGATGGTGACGGTGGGCGCGCGACGGAACCAACCCCGGCCACGCGCGTTCATCAGCGTGCTGATATCGCGGAGCATCTCCTGCTCGACTTCGCGTTTCTGGTCTTCGTATTGGCGGAGGGCCATGATGGGCCCGGGGAGTTGTTCGACGACGCCCAGCGCACGGGGGTCGGTGGGGCGGGCACCAGGACCACCGCCCACGACGGGCGGGCCGGATGGTGCCGGTGAAGCGTTGCTGTTGCGTGCGGGTGGAGCGCCGGGTGTCGCGCCCCAGCGTGGCGGCCAGGCGTCGGCGCGGCGCCAGCGGCCCGCAGCGTCACCTGTCGTGCTGGGGGTGGGCGATGGCGCTGTGGCGTCGGGTGGCCGTTCGGTGGATTCAGCGAAGGGTGCGGCGGGGCTGATCCACGGGTCGCCAGCGGCAAAGCAGCCTCCCAGGGCGGCAATAGCCAATCCCAGCGCCGCAGCGGGGCAGGTTCGTGCGAGTCGGGTTTGGCCGAGGCGAGGGGGCATGTTGAGCATCGAGTCCACGAAACATAGCGTGACCGAGCCGATCCGGTTCGGCGTCGCGCCCAGAGGGTGATGGGCGAGTTCAACTTTGGGCAACGGCGGGCGTGGAACCGCACCCATACAAAGGGCGTATCGAAGGGGGTTGGAGGGGAATGGGGCTGACCGGGGCGTTTGCGGCGGTGCCGCTATTGTTCGGTTGTTCGTGGGCGCGGGGCGGGGATGAAACGACCTTGAGCATCGGCCACCCGCGCGCCGATGCTTCACAGGGTGGAGGAACACATGGCGACTGATGTGCAACGTGCGACGCGCCGGGCCAGCGGGAATCGGCGCGGCTTCACCCTCATCGAGGCGCTGGTGGTCATCATCGTCATCTCGATCCTCATGGGCGTGAGCCTCACCGTGTCGTCGCGCGTTCTTGCGGGCGGTCGGCACCGCGCCACCGAGCATGTGCTGCGGGCGGTGGATTCGATCATCACGGAGTACGCCGCCAGCACGGGCGGGAAGATCCCGGCGTTTTACACGTCGCCTTCTGGCGATTCGTTCCCGCTGGCCGACGGGCTGGTGAACGGCCTGCCGCAGCCGTCGTTGAGTTTGTTCCTGCTGGAAGCCGCGAAGGTGCCCTCGTGCCAGAAGATGATCGAGGCGATCGACGGCGAGTTCATTCGACAGGAGTTCGTGCTGGCGACGGGCTGGTTCGGCGCGAGCACGGCCCCCTCGCTGATTCCGATGCAGGCGCCGTCGATTGTCGATGGCTATGGCCGCCCGGTGCGGCTGGTGCACCCGGCCTTCCATGGCGGCAGCGGCCCGTGGGTAAAGGACAACGGCGGCGATGGTGAAGTGCAGAATCGACCGACGATCGGGATCAACGCACCGGTGACGCCGACCCGGCCCTCGGGGGGCGCGAACGGGGTGCCGCTGCTGCGGAGCGTGAACACGGTAACGTTCACGGGCATCGGCACGGCCGACGAAGGCCGGTGCATCGCCAACAGGCCCTATGTGTACTCGGCGGGCATCGACGGCAACCCGGGCACTCGGGTGGACAACATCTATCTGCCGACGCAAAGGCCACAGTTTCAGAACGAGACGGCGGATATCTTCGTGCGGTGAAGAACTCGGGCCGGCTTCATGAATAACTCAAGCACAATAACTCAAGCACGGGCTCACGCGGTCGATGCCTCGAAGGCGATGGTTTTTCGGAGACCGCCGCTTGGTCGAAAACGCGAGGGAGAGTAGTTCGCGATTGTCGCAAGTTCCGATTGAGGAAGGACCCTCGCGCGAGAGAATGCGCGCGAACGCTTGCTGACGGTCGCGTTTCGTTAGTGACGAGGGCCTCGGCGTGCGGGCGCTCGGAGCCTTGAGTGTCATCCGTCTGGCGTTTTCGAGTGGTCGAAAGTGCTTTGGTGTGACACTCGGAGCAGTTCATGAAACGGCGAGTGTCAACCGAGTTGCGCCGTCATAATAACTTCACGCGCAGGGTTCCAGGCCTGGCCGATCGGAACCCCTACGAGTTTGAGCCAGCCGACGAGGAGCCGACCGACGTGCCACCCTCGCCATCGTCATCCGCCACGATGTTGTGCGAGTCGTGCGGGTATGTGGTGCACGGGCTCGACGAGGCGGGCATCTGCCCGGAGTGCGGCAAGTCGATCGAAGAATCGCTGCCGGAGCGGCGCGAGGGATCGGCTTGGCAGGGATCTCGCACGATGCGGAATGCGTGGCGCACCTTTTGGGCGGTCCTGCGATCGCCACGCGCGGCGTTTGGAATTGTGCGGATCGATCACGCCCGAGCAGGACAAGATGTTCGAGAACTCCGCACGAAAGCATGCGGCTTGACAGCGTTGATTGCCCTTACCCCGGTCGTCATCACCGGGGCGGCCATGATCCTCTTGTGGACACGCTCAACCGGCGCTGTTGCTTCGCTGACCTGGATCGTGGCCGTCACGGTCATCGGCACGCCGTTCGCAGCTGGGGCGTGGGTTGTGATGTTGCAGGTACTGACGCACATCGAGTACCTGGGCATCCAGTTCTTCGGGCGGACTCGGGGCTGGCGGGTAACGCCCCAGGTGGCCGATGCGGTATGCGCGCACGCCGCAGCAGGGTGGGTAGCCGGATCAATCATTGGCACGGTGGTGCTGGGGGTGCCGGTAATGGCTGCGGCGCTGGGCATGTCGAGCGCGCTGGGTCCAATCAGCGTGCTGGTCGGTCTGGCGGTGGGCTTTGGGGTCGGGCTGGTCTGGTTCGAGTGCCTCGTGTATGTGGGCGTGCGGCGGTGCCGGTTTGCGAATGCAGACCGGCGCGTCGTGCCGACACGCGCCGTTTCTGGCGAGACGCTCGGCGGGAAGGTGACTGAATGAAACGCTCTGCTGTCGCGTGCCTGGTGAGTCTGGCGTTGGGCGCGACCATGGCCATGGGCTGGCTCAGCGGCTGTCACAACGCAGGCAACCCGCCCGGTGATGCTGCTGAAAGAACAGCTCGGGCAAACCCGACGCCCTCGGGCCCCCCGCCCGTTGTTCGCACAGGGCCGATCACCCGCTGGGACGAGGGCCTGCCGCTCGGCAACGGGCTGCTCGGCGCGCTCGTATGGGGTGAGGGCAACGTCGTGCGGATTTCGCTCGATCGAGGCGACCTTTGGGATTGCCGGGTGCCGGAAACGTTGGCACGCCCGGATTGGACGTATGCCGAGATGCTGCGGCTGAAGCGCGCCGGTGATGCTGTGCCGGGTGGCAAAGGTGGCGCGTTCCACGCGCGGCATCGCGAACTCTTCGATGTGCCGTATGACACAGTGCCGTATCCGACGAAACTGCCGGGGGGGCGGATCGAACTCACGTTTCCTGACGACGTGCGGATCGAGGCGTTCGAGCATCATCTCGCGCAGGGTGTCGCCGTCGTTCGGCACTCGCACGGGAGCGTGTCCGTGTTCATCATGCCTCCGTGGGATGAACATGGGATAGCGCTGGTGCAGGGCCCGGTGCCGAGGGTGGACATCGTGCGGCCCAAGGGCCTTGACGCGCTCGGCTACGCGCCAGCGAAAATCGAGCGGAGCGCGCGGGCGGTCATGATGACGCAGCCCGCCGCGAACGGCTTGGTGTATTGCGTGGCGGCCGGGTTGGGGCCGATGGAAGGCGGCGCACGGGTCGATTTCACGATCGAGGCTCGCGACGACGGCACAGACCCGGCGGTGCTCGCTAAGCAGGACGTCGACCCGCCGCCGGTCCAACCCAGCACATGGTTTCCGAAAGAATTCTTCGATCAGTTCGCGCGTGCGTTGAACCTATCGAGTGGACCGGCGCGCTGGGAGAACTACTGGTCGTCATCGGGCGTCACGATTCCCGACGCTCGCCACCAACGGCACTACGACCTGTGCCGGTTCCTCTATGCCGCAGGATCGCGGCGGGGCGCCCCGCCGATGCCCTTACAGGGCTTGTGGACGGCCGATGAAGGGGGCTTGCCGCCCTGGAAGGGCGATTATCACCATGACCTGAACACGCAGATGACGTACCTGGCGTATCACGACGCAGGGTTGCGCGAGCAGGGGTTGTCGTTCATCGAGCAGTTGTGGAATCTGCGACCACGGTTCGAGCGGTTTGCGCGCGAGTTCTATGGGCTGGAGGCGAAACCCGGGCGGTTTCCGCCGCTGGTGGTGCCGGGCGTGATGGGGCTGGACGGTGCGCCGCTGGGCGGGTGGGGGCAGTATTCACTCTCGCCCACGCACACGGCGTGGCTGGCCCAGACGTTCGACCTGCACTGGCGCTACACGGGCAGCCAGGAGTTTCTGGCTGGGTGCGCGTATCCGTGGTGCGCTGGCGCGGGCGAGGCCCTCGCGGCGTTGTTGGAGGAGTCCCCCCCCACACACACCGACACTACCGGCAAGCGCTGGATGCGCCTGCCGCTGTCGTCGTCGCCTGAGGTGCATGACAACTCGTTTGCCGCGTGGATGCCGCCCAACAGCACCTACGACGCTTCGCTGATGCGCTACCTCTTCGGCACGCTGGCCAAGATGGCCGATGCACTGGAGCGCCGCGACGATGCCTCGCGCTGGCGCGGCGTGCTTGCCCGGCTCGAACCGCCGGAGACCGACCCGCGTACCGGCGCGCTCATGCTGGCGCGAGGCACGCCGTTTGACGCCAGCCACCGCCACTTCAGCCACGCGATGGCGATCTATCCGCTCGGCACGCTGCATGTGGAAGGGAGCCAAGCGGATCGGCGGACGATCGCCGCGACCATCGACGACCTGCACCGCCTGGGCACCAAGGCGTGGTGCGGCTATTCCTTCGCCTGGATGAGCGCGATGTGCGCCCGCGCCGGTCAGAGCGAGCGGGCGCTGGACTATCTGACCAACTATCTCGCGTTCACCGGGCCCAACGGCTTTCACCTCAATGGCGATCAGACCAAGTCGGGCCTTTCTGACTTCACCTATCGCCCGTTCACGCTCGAAGGCAACTTCCTGACCATGCAGGCGGTGCACGAGATGCTGATCCAGTCGTGGCCTGCTGAAGGGAAGCCGATCGTGCGGGTGTTTCCGGCCGTGAGCGCCAGGTGGGCGGACGTGTCGTTCCGCGATCTGTGTGCGCAAGGCGGGTTGCGGGTGAGTGCCACGCGGCGCGGCGGCCGGACAGAGCAGGTTGGGTTGCGGGCCGAGCACGCGGGTGAGTTCTGGTTGCGCGATCCGTTCGACGGCGCGGCGGTCGAGTGGACGGGCGTGAAGGAGCGGCCCCGGCGGGAGGGGGCGCTGTGGCGAGTGGTGCTGAACCGGGGCGAATCGGCGGCGGTGCGAGTCGTGCGTCAACGAAGCACGATGAAAGGGGCCTAGTATGGTGCGGCGGGGGACACAGGCCGCGATCGGGGGCGGATCGCGGCGGCTGGAATCGAACGATGAACGCAGCGGCAGGCGATCGGCCTGACGCAAGGCTCGGTGCCATTCGCGCCAGCCTGACAGGATCGAACAGGATCGCGGCAGGACGGTGCGAAGGGCGGTTGCCCTTCGACCTTTGGCATAGGGAGAACGACACCGTGGGGAAACGACGACCTCAACGCCGGAGCGCCCGCGGCCCGCGCGGTTCTTCCAAGGCGACCGGCGCGGCGACGGCTCCGATGGCCGATCCACCACCTCCGCCACCCGCACCGGCGTCGGCCCAACCTCCGCCGCCGAGTCAGACGTCCCGTTCGCCTGCCTCGGCACCGCGAGCGACTCCTACTCCCCCTCCAGTCGCCCCCCCACCACCAACGCCATCGCCCCAGTCTCTAGCACCTGCACCGAATGCCGGACGCAGGTATGACCAAGGGTCGAGGAATGGGACACCCGCGCCGCACGGCGGACCAGGGCAAGGGAATGAACCCGGGCACGGCGCGAACGAGCGCGACGCGCGAGGTGGGTATGGGTATCAGCAACAGCCTCCGGCGCAGCAGCAACACCAGCACCGGCAACACCAACAGCACCAACAGCACCAACAGCACCAACAGCAGTCGTACCAACAGAACCAGTCTTATCAGCAGCAGCCGCCCCAGTATCAGACGAACCAGCAACAACAGCAGCCCCCCTATCAGCAGCAGCAGCCGTATCGCCAGCAGCAAGCGCCATATCAGGGCCAGGGCGGATATGGAGGCGGGGGTGGCGGAAACCAGCACGGCATGCCGCCGCATCGGCCCCCCCCCCAGTCGGCCCAACCCGGGCCGAAGCGGTTTGAGGATCTGACGGTCGTCGACCCCGCGCCGCGGCTGACGCTCGAATATCCCGGTTGCCCCGAATCGTGCCGGTTGATTGATCTGTTCTGCCCGATCGGGCGCGGGCAGCGGTCGCTGATCGTGTCGCCGCCGAAGGCGGGCAAGACGACGCTGCTCAAGGACATCTCCGGCGCGATCGCTCGCAACCATCCCGAAATGGATCTGATCGCGCTCCTGGTCGACGAGCGCCCGGAGGAAGTCACCGACTTCCGCCGGTTCTATGAGAAACTCGGCACCGGGGCCCGCGTCATCGCCTCCAGCAACGACCACGGCACCGAGAAGCACGTGCAGGTCTCGCTCCAAACCCTCGACGAAACCAAGCGGGCCGTGGAGCGCGGGCGGCATGTCGTCGTCGTGCTCGATTCCATCACGCGGCTCGCCCGCGCGTTCAACAACACGCGGCGGTTCGCCAGTTCAGGCCGCACCATGACCGGCGGCATCGACGCCAAGGCGATGGAGATGCCGCGGCAGATCTTCGGCTCGGCCCGCAACACCGAGGACGCGGGGAGCCTGACGATCATCGCGACATGCCTGGTGGACACCGGCAGCGCGATGGACCAGGTGATCTTCGAGGAGTTCAAGGGCAGCGGGAACATGGAACTGATCCTCGACCGCAAAATCGCCGAGCGCCGCCACTTCCCTGCGATCAACCTGGCCGCGAGCGGCACGCGGAAGGAACACCTGCTGATGGGCGAGCAGGAACTGAAGACGGTGACGGCGCTGCGGCGGCGCCTGCTGGCGACGCCGCCGCACATGCAGGTGGAGCAGTTGCTGGGCGCGCTGAAGCGGTTTCCGACCAACGCGGTGCTGGTGGGGGCGGCGGCGGGGTAAGGATCGACAACTCGGTTGAACGTTGAACGGAACCACAGCGACATTCGAATGCGCGGCGAGGGCCTCCCGAGGTGCATCGACCATGCAACGCGCGAGGGTTCCCATTGGGCACTTCTCACGGCTCCGCCAACTCCACCACCCGCCGATAGTTCCCCACAAAGAACTTCGCATACGCGATCCGCGCCCGCGTCCCCTTCACCGGATCGCGCCACCGGCTCGTGTCCTGGCTGATCGCCGCATAGTTCTCGGGAGTCAGCGGCAACTTCTTCACCACGCCATCCTCTCCCACCATCTCGTGCTCGGGCAACGCGTAGAACAGCCGCTCCATCTCGGCAAGTCGCTCGGGCGGAAAGACCGTGTTCCCGCGTGCCGCGTTCAGCGCCCGCCACGCTTCGCGCAATTCCTCGCCAGTGTCAATCCCCATCGCACCCATCACCGGCCCCAGCGCATCGCGCCACCCGCGCCGCGGAAAGTTGGACGCGATCTCGAACGGATTCGTGCGGTCGGTGAAATGCTCCAGATACTGCGCGTAAAACGTCCGCTTCACGGGCATCCGCCGCAACCGCTCGCGGGCCGGGCCCATCGGCTCGCCGCTCGGTCCCTTCGGGCTCTGCGCCGCTTCCGGTCGCATCCGCGGCACAAACTGCCACAGCGCCTGCGCCTCGTCGGTCATGCAGAACTCCACGAACCGCCGTGCCAGTTCCGGGTTGCGGCCACCGTTCACGATCGACACCGGGTCGGCATCCACATAGGTCGCACCGGGCGGATCGACATATCCCACCCGGCTCGTCGCCGGGTCCTCACCCGGCGCCAGAATCGCCTGCGCCTGCCCGCGCCCGTAGAAATCAATCGACACCCCCGCCGCCGCCTCGCCCTGGCTCACATCCGTCGGCGGCGTCGTCGATGACGCCGCGAAGTACCGCGCGTTGGCGCACATCTCCCGCAACACCCTCCACCCGCCCTCCCACCCTTCCTTGTTCAGGATCGCGTCGTACAACGTCGCCACGCTCCCCGATTGCCGCGGGTCGGCCATCGCCACCAGGCCGAAATACCGCGGGTCGCCCAGATCGCCAAACCCCCGCGGCTCGGGCAACCCCAGCCGGTTGAGCACATCGCGGTTGTAGACAATCCCAAAACCTGAGAGCGCCGAGCCGAACCAGTATTGGTCCGGGTCATACAACCGCTCGATCCCGACTTTGTTCTCGCCGTAGACCTCGTCGAGCGTGGATTGCTCGAAGGGCTGCTCGCGCCCGTCGTGGCTTCGCGGCGGAGCCGTGATCCGCACCCGCACGCGCGTCGAAACGCCCGCCACGGGAACCGTCGCGACAAGGCCGCCCTTCACCTGCGTGTGCTCGAACGAACCGCCCCCGAAAAATACGTCCGCCTCGACCCCGCCGGGCTGAATGATGACCTCCGGCAGCGGTTCCTCGCCCCGTGCCGGGGCCTTCAACTTCGATGCGGGCACAACCTCAAACCCGCCCGTCCGCGACAGCACCGACCGCACTTGCGTCTCGAGCAGACGGCGAATCTCGGTCGTGCCGCCGGGGGTGCGAAAGTCGATCCGGGCTGGCGCGCCATACACCCGTGCGTGCCACGCGCCGAAGGCCGCGCCGAACTCGGTGCGAATCTGCTCGACATGGGGTGTCACCGCGACCAGCACGCGCTCGGCCGGAATCTCTTCCTTGGCCATTCCCCCCCCACCCCCACCACTCCCCTCACCGTGCGCAGCCTGAAACGACTGCCGCACCCACCAGGGCACGATCAGCACCAGCGCAAAGGCCGCCAGAATGAGGACGCGGGCCGCGTTCATGCCTGAGAATAGCCGACGCATTCGGCACCCATGCGCCAGCCACAGACGGCGACCGCATGCGCGCCGCAATAGCGCAACCGTGCTACAGCACCCCGCCCCGGCGACCCGTCACCACGTTGTACAGCAGCGACACCACGAAGATGATGATGAAGATGTAGAACAGCACCTTGGCGATGTACATCGCATCGCCCGCGAGCCCGGTAAAGCCCAGCAAGCCCGCGATCAGCGCCAAGACCAAGAACGTCAGCGACCAGCGAAGCATCGGAATCCTCCTCTGACGCCGGGCACGCATGGCTGCGGCGCGCTCCTTCTACTTGGCCTGGTAACTGAACTTCTGCCCGCCGATCGAGGCCTCGTACATCAGGCCCGCCTCATCCATCGTGAACACGGCCACACCGCTGGAGTACTTGGCATTCGCGCCGGCCCCAGACTTCACCGCTACCGCCGTCGCCTGCGCATCAAACGCAAAGTTGCCGGTCTTGAACTTCTCGACGGCTTCCGGCGTGCTGAACGCGATGATCTCGGTGTACGCCTGGCCTCCCAGTTGGAACCCGATCGTGGCCTGCGAGATATCGCAGTAGCCGCTGAAGTTCCCGCCTTCATACAGCACGCCGTTGCCATACGCGCCGCCGATCCCGATCGCGCCCTTGCCGATGCTGGGGAACACCGCATACGCACGGGCTTCGCGCAGCACGGGAATCAGGCTCGGGTCGTTGGCCTGCGCCTTGGCCAGCGCGACCTCGGCCTGCGTGCGCAGTTCAACCTTCCCCGTATCCGTCGCGGGTGCCGTGGCGCACGAGACCAGACCACAAGCGGCAAGAACAAGGCCAGCACAGAAAAGGCGATTCATATTCTCTCACTTGGATGGGTGTGGGTTGGCGGTTGGCGACCGAGAGGCGTGACGCTGACCCGTCGTCTCGAAAGACTCGGAGCGATTGACGCCGTCTCCCCTCTTCGGCGTCAATCGCCCGCGAGCGATCTCTTCACAATTCGGTCACGCCGGCTCGCGCGTGCCGTGCGGGGCTAGAAGCCCCGGGGAATGACATTCATCACCAGGAGCACGATCAGGATCACCAGCAAGATCCCCGCGCCGCCGGACGGGCCCCAGCCCCATCGCTTGCTGTGGTTCCAGCGCGGCAGCACGCCGAGAATGAGCAGCACCAGCACAATCAGAAGAAGCAAACCCATTGACGGGCTCCTTTGAATCCCCGACGCATCATCATCGCCCGCACGCCGCCCCGGGCAACCGGGGAAACTTCACCCATCGGCGTCCGCACAACTCAGCGCGACCGTCCCCACCGCGGAAGCAGCGCCGCCGCGCCGCCCGCCGCGATCAGCGCCACCCCGCCGACCATCAGCCACAGGGCCCGTTCGGTCGGTTCATTGGTGAAAAACTTCGAGAACTGCGACGCGATGGAGTCCGACGCCCGAATCCCCATGAACAGCAGCACGGCACCCACCGCCAGCAACGCTAAGCCAACGATCCGTTGAAGTTGCATCGTGAAACTCCTTTGAGCCCACCGGCCCGGGTGTCCATGCCGCTTGTGTTCGCGCAGCCCATCGCACGGCAAACCAATCAGCGTGCGGGAGCCGCGGCCTTGTCGGGCGCAGGTGCCGATGTCGAGAGTTTGGCCTCGGGCGCGCCGACCGGCGAACTCGCTCCGTCGCGGGCCTTGTCGCTGGGCTGATCCCCGGTCGCACCAGCCTTGCCCGATTGCCCGCCCTGCGACGCGAACGTCTGCTTCGCCTCGAAACCGGCGCTCTTGATCGCCGCGCACGCCGCCGTGCACCCGGCCGGATCGGCGTTGATCGTCGCCGAACCGACGTTCACCGATTGCGTGGTGACGCCCGGGCAGCCCTTGAGCGCCGTCTTCACCTTCTCGACGCAGGCATCGCCGGTCATGCCATTGATGCTCAGCGTGTTGTTCGCAGTTCCAGCCATGGTCATTGTGGTCCGTTCTGAAGAATGTGTGTGGATGGCTGGCACGCGCCCGCCACCATCGGATGCACCCTACAACCCGGGCGCGCCGAGTCCATCGCCCCGAGGCGATTGCCCGTCTGTTGAGGGAACATTGCTCCCCTCAATCTCCAGAACGGGCCTGGTCGCCGCGCGCGTCGCACCGCCCTCGTTCTCCCACGACGTCACCGGCACCGGGACCGGCGGCACCATCGCTGCACCTCCTGTCCGTTCATGAACCGCGCTCGCCACTGCGGGCACGCCCTCGGCCCGAGCCGTCACCACCACCACCGGCAGATCACTCGCCTGATACGCCATCGCCTCGGCGTACAGCCCTTGCGCCATTGGTCCCAGGTCGGGCACCCGGTCCAGCGCCGCCGCCAGCCGCTTGGTGCCGGGCCGATCGGGATCAACGCCCAGCGCATGCGCAGCAACCCGCGACGCCTCAAGAAGCGCGGGACTCGATTTCAACACCGGCTGTTTGCGGGCGGGCATCTCGGCTCCTCGTCAGTCAATCGCGTGTGCCACGGCCCCCGCGCCGCGTGCACCCGAAGCCCCATCATCGCCCATTGCGCCACGCCGCACCACACGGAACATTCCCCGTTCGCGCCGACACTCGCGCGCACGTCCGCGCGATCACCCCTCGTCATCTGCCCCCCGCGCCGCGCCCGCCTCGCGGCTTCTCCGCCCGGCGCGGGGCGCTCGTCGATCCGCACCGGCCATGCGCACGCGCAGATGCCGCACAACATCCTCGCGGCTCACCACGCCGCCCCGACCATACACGCGCAGCAGATCACGCTCGATCGCCGCCACCAGCAGCCGCATCTGTGCCGACTCGTCGCGCCGAACCCCGAGATGAAACGTCATGGGTCGCATGGGTCGGATGAATGGCTCCTCGGAGCACACCGCGCCGCGTGCCACACGCACGCCGCAGGCTCTCCATCATGCCGCCATCGCGCCAGCATCGCCGCACGGACATTTCCCCTATCGCTTCCGCACGCCGCGCCGATCGCCAAAGTCCCAGCCGCCTCGGCTTATCATCACCCATGCCCGCCGTCTCCCGCGCCCAAAGGCCCGGTGTGAACAGGGCGTCGGTGCCGCGGAACTCAGCCCAGTCGCCCCGGCACCCACCGACGCTCGACCCGATCATCACCATGAACTCGGCGGGCATCATTCAATCCGCCAGCGATTCGGTGGAAGAGGTCTTCGGTTGGACCCCCACCGAACTCTTCGGCCGCAACGTCAAGGTGCTCATCCCCGAGCCACGCCGCTCCGCACTCGACCGCTACCTCGACCGCTACCGATTCGCCGATCGCGCCAGGCCGCTCACCCGCATGCGCCATTTCGACGCCGTCCGCAAGGACGGCAAGATGATCCGCATCGAACTCTCCATGTCCCGCGCCGATCTTCCTGCCAGCGCCTCCCCCTTCTTCATCGGCATCATCCGCGACATCACCCACGAGATCGATGTCAGCGCCGACAACCCCGCCGAACGCTCGCGCCTTCAGAAACTCATCACCGCCCAGACCCGCGCCCTCGCCACCGCCAGCCTCCGCCTTCATCTCGCCGACCGCCTCGCCTCCCTCGGCACCCTCGCCGCCGGCCTCGGTCACGATATGAACAACGTCCTGCTCCCGGTCCGCGCTCGCCTCAACGCCCTCGAACACAGCGGGGTGAGCCCGGCCGCCCAGGCCCACATCACCGCCGTGCGCCGCTCCGTCGCCTACCTCCAGCACCTCAGCGACGGGCTGCACTTCCTCGCGCTCGACCCGGATGGTCCGGGAATCGCGGCCGACGCCGAGGGGACCACGGACCTCGCCCAGTGGTGGTCGCAGATGGGTGGGCTGCTCCGCAAGGCTGTCCCGTCCCACGTCAAAATCCACGCGTCGCTGGCTTCCAGCCTGCCCCAGGTGCACATCGCGCCCCACTGGCTGACCCAGGCCGTGCTCAACCTCCTGGTCAACGCCGGCGAATCGGTCGCCCCGGGCCGGCACACGGGACGCATCCGCCTCTTCGCCACCGCCAGGCCCAACGGCGAAACCGTCCGCCTTAGCGTCGCCGACAACGGCCGCGGCATGTCCGTGGGCATCCAGCGCCGCGCCTTCGACCTCTTCTTCACCACCAAGTCGCGCGGCATCGGCACCGGGCTCGGCCTCCCGCTCGCGCGTCGCGTGGCCCATCGCGCCGGGGGCGACGTTCAGATCAGGTCCACCCCGGGCAAAGGCACGACCGTTGACCTCATCCTGCCCACCGCCACTCGACCGCGCGGCCAGGGTGCCCAACCAGCCTCACCGCGCTCCACCCACTGCGCAGCCGTCTCGTTCACCGACCATCGCACCGCGGCGCTCGTCGCCCAGGCTCTGGCGGCCTCGGGCACGCGCGTTCGATCCTCGGCCGGCACCCATCCCGGCCAGGCCGATCTCTGGGTCACTCGCCCGACCCGCGCCGCCCTTTCCGTTGCCAAGCGCTGGCGAAAGGGCCACCCCGAGCGCGTCCTGATCGTGGTGGGCGCGCCACCCAAGTCCGCGCGCGAAGCCTGGGGAACGCTCAACGCCACGATCATCATCCCGCCCGACGACTTCGAGGCCATCCGCGAGAGTCTCAATCGGGTGATCGCGAAATGGACGCCCCCCGCCCAGGAGAACCAGCCATGAGCACGCCTCCTCGCGCCGCCCGTGCCAGTTCGACCGTAGAGGTCCGCCACCCCACGCGGGCCGCACGCCCACCCACCGCCTCTCACGCCATCCGCGTTCTCTGCGTCGACGATCATGCCGTGCTCGTCGAAGGGCTCAAGGCCCAGTTCGGCATCGATGGTCAGATCGAAGTGGTCGGGCGCCTCGCGTCCGCCGAGCGCCTCCTCGAAGAGGTTGAGCGACTCCATCCACACATGGTGCTCCTCGATATCGAGATGCCCGGCCCCGACGCCTTCGAAATGGCCGACCGCCTCAAAAACAGCCACCCGGGCGTCCGCGTCATCATCCTGACCGCGCACATCCGCGACGGGTTCATCTCCGCCTCCTTTGCCGCCGGGGCCTCGGCCTACTTCGCCAAGTCCGACGATCTCGAAGACATCGTCGCGGGCATCCACGAGGTGATGCGCAGCCGCGGCCGCACTTTCGTACTCGGCCCCAAGGTCCGCGGCCGCTGTCGCCTCAACCCCGCCGGCACATTGACCGCCTTCAGCACCGCCAGCGCCCACCGCCCCCTCGACCCGCACGCCGCCGACGGCCCGATGACCCTGCTCGGCTCGCTCACCCCGCGCGAGGTCGAAATCCTCCGCCTCATCGGCAAGGGCCTGCCCCGCGTGCAGATCGCGGCGCAACTCTTCCGGAGCGTCAAGACCATCGACGGCCACCAGGACCGCATGATGAAGAAACTGGGCATCGCTGCGCGAGCCGACCTGATGCGCTTTGCGATCCGCGAGGGACTCGCGCAGGCGTAACGCACGCGAAGGGTACAAACAAAAACCCCGAGGCCAATCGGCCCCGGGGAAGGGAAGCGGAGAGGGGGGGATTCGAACCCCCGAAACGGTTACCCGTTTACGCGATTTCCAGTCGCGTTCCTTCAGCCTCTCGGACACCTCTCCAGGGTCGGCTGCGGGCTTGGGCCCGGGCCTGAGAGGACCGAGTTTAGACCTCCGGCACCGCTCCGCCAAGCGGTGAATGCGGTTTGGCCGCTTCGAGCACAACCTCGCACCTCTGCGCGACGGTTTCCTGTCTTCACACTCTCGTTCTGCCCGCGCTCACACGGGCAGCGTCAGTGGCCCGCCGCGCCATGTCGGCATCGACACCTTGCCCATCGCCACTTCCACCGCTGCCCGCGCCAAGAGCCGCGTGGAGTCCAGCGTCGGCAGCGGCGACACCTCGGGCGTCACCAGCAGTGGTATCTCCGTGCAGCACAACGCGACCGCATCGCAGCCGGCCGCGCGGAGCGACTCGATCACGTCCACAAACTCCCGCCTCGACTCGGCCTTCACCATGCCCTGGCACAACTCGTCAAAGATTACCGTGTTCACCCGCGTCTGCTGCGTCGCGTCGGATACGCGCATTCCCACGCCCGCGCGACCAAACGCCGCCGGATACACCGGGCCCGTGATCGTCCACCGCGTCCCCAAGAATCCCACGCGCTTTCGCCCCTCTTGCTTGGCCTGGGCCGCCACCACCTCAGCAATATGCAGCCCCGGCAGCGCGAGCGCCAAGCCTCGGCCCTCCAGCGCCAGGTGGGCCGTGTTGTCCGGGCACACGAAGAAGTCACACTCCACCATCGCCAGCCGTTCGACCGATCGCGCCAGATACGCCCCACCGCGCCCAGGTCGCCGGATTCATACCACGCCAGCGTCGGGCCCATCTCCAGCATCGACAGCGTGATCTCCGGGTGAAAGTGCGCATCCCCATCCGAGCCGCTTCCCGAATCGCCTCCAGAAAGCACAGCGCCGCCCCGTCGGCACTGTGCCCAAGTATGCCGATGTGCTTCACGCCGAATCTCTCTGTGCTCAGTCTCCGCCACGAAGTCACTTCGCGCCCTTCGCATCAGTGGCCGATTCACAGCATACTGACGCTTTCCTCTCGTTCCGCACCTCACCCCCCCCACCTCTCACTCGCTTCCCCTACCATCACTTCCAGTGCTCACCCCCCCCGTCAACCACATCTTCGAGTTCACCCCCGAGTCCCTCGCCATCTGGTGCACACAACGCGGCATGCCCGCCTTCCGCGCCAAGCAAATCCTCGAATGGGTCTACGAGCGCGGCATCCCCGATCCCGCCGCGATGACCAACCTCTCCAAACGCGACCGCGACCTTCTCGCGGCGGAGATGGTCTTTCTCACCGGCGACATCATCGCCCATCAAGCCGCCACCGACGGCACCCAGAAACTCCTCATCCAGTGGCACGAAAAGCCCGCACCGGGAGCCTCGCCCCCCCCCACCGCCTCGACCCCCCAACTGCGCTCGGCACTTCCCCCGCCGGGGGCGGGAGAGGTTGGTGAGACAGAACCCCCTTCCCTCGCGTTGCCAATTGCCGGCATCACCCCCACTGCCACCTCCGACCCCCGCCGCCAGACCGAGTGCGTGATGATCCCCAGCGAGGATCGCCGCACCGCCTGCATCTCGTCGCAGATCGGGTGCCCCGTTGGCTGCCGCTTCTGCGCGTCGGGCCTTGGCGGGCTTGATGGCAATCTCACCGCCGGCCGCATCGTCGAGCAGGTCTGGCGACTCGGTCGCCTCAAAGACGTCAACCGCATCAGCAATATCGTCTTCATGGGCATGGGTGAGCCCCTCGCCAACCTGAGTAGCGTGTGCGACGCCATCCGCACACTCAACGGCCTCTGGGCCACGGGCATATCCGCCCGCAAGATCACCATCTCCACCGTCGGCCTCCCCGCCGCTATCGAGCGCCTGGCCGAAACGCTCGACCTGCCAGTCACGCTCGCCCTCTCGCTGCACGCACCGACCGACGAGATCCGCCGCAGCCTCATCCCCTGGGCCGAATACACCACCATCGCCGACCTGCTCGCTGCGTGCCAGAAGTGGTTCGACAAGACCGGCCGCGAGATCACGCTCGAATACACCCTGCTCCACAAGATCAACGATCGCCCCGAGCACGCGGCCCTTCTCGCCAAACTCGCCCAATCTCTCCGCGCCAACATCAACCTCATCCGCTACAACGAAGTCGCCGGGCTTCCGTTCGGCCGTCCCCTCGATGCCGATGTGCTCGCGTTTCAGAACCTGCTCCGCGACCGTGGCGTGAACGTGCACATCCGGGCCTCGCGCGGGCGCGATATCGCTGCCGCGTGCGGCCAGTTGCGCCACGAGAACCTGACACGCACTGCCGCCATACCCGAGCCGGCCGCCGCAGGGGGGGAGGGGCTCTGATGCGCCGCGGCCAGACTCGTCGAGTACCAACCCCGGGCCGCACCTTCACCAAGGCGGTGCTGATCGAAGCCGCAGGCGTTTCCCCGGGCTTCTTCGACACCATCCGCAAGGCCGCCCGCGTCCGCGGCCCAGGCCACGGCGGGCTCTCCTGGATCTTCTCCGAAGAAGACCTCCGCAACATCATCCAGCGGGCCCAGAGCGGCACCTTCAGCGAGCGCGGGGCCGCACCCGCCGCCGCGTGGCAGGCCCTGCTGGATGAGCCCGAGGCCGACGAGATCGACTCCGTCGACTGACTACCTCTCCGTCGTGCCACCGATGTCGGCTCGGCGACATCGGTGCTGGCGTGCGGTCAACTCCACGCTCGAAAGCACAGCGTTGCGGCACGTTCCTCGTTCATGAAAAGGCCGGCGGGATGACTCCCGCCGGCCTGATCGCCCGTCAATCTCAGTTCAGCCGCGCGACCATCCGCGCGACCTCTCTTCGCCATCAATCGCAGCCCGCGAAGTACGCCGCGATGTAATCCGCCAGGTCGTCCGGATCGACGTTGCCGTCGCCGCTCACGTCCGCCTGCGGACAGGGCGGCACCGTGAAGTAGCACGCGATGTAGTCCGACAGGTCATCCGGATCGAGGTTGCCGTCGCCGTTCAGGTCCGGCGCACAGGTCGCACAATCACCACCGGGCGGAACGATCACGGTGCCCGTGGTCAGACCATCGACAAACCCGGGCGAGCCGAACATCGCGCGGTTGTAGAGGCACGCCGGGAAGCCGCTGCCATTCGTGGCCGAGTTCGGCACGCTCTCGCGCCCACCTTCGAAGCCCGTCAGCGACGCCGCCCAGTTGCGCCCGTCGTTGTTGCTGGCCTGGTCATACGCGCCGGGCAGGATGTACACGCTCCAGAACACGTCGATTCCCGCCACCGCATCGCCCGGCCAGCCGAACGGCGGGAAGGCCACCGCCGTGGGGATGTCGTCATCGTCGTAGTTCACGATGTCGGCCACCGTGCCGTCGGCCTTCATCAATCGCAGAATCTCGTTCTGGAACGACGGGGCATCGGCCAATCGATCGAGACCGTTTGCGCGGTTGCTGGTGTACCAGTCCGTCACCGTGATCACTTTGTAGCCGCAGCCCCACGCGCCATAGAACTCGCCCACAAAGTCCTTGCCATCCAGCGACACCAGCCCGGGCTGGTTGGTTCCTCCAGGCACAAAGGTGTCCACGCCGATCACCACCGCCGCTTCGCCCGGCAGCAGCACCGTGCCCGCCGCGAAGGGCTGCGAGCGACCATCTTCATCCTGCAGATACCAGCCTGAGAGGTCGATCGCACTGGCCGTCGTGTTCACGATCTCCACGAACTCATCGCGTCCGCCCGCCACCGTCTGGCCCTGCGGCGGGACCGGGTTCGACCCCGGATACACGCTGTTGGTCGTCGCGCCGATCTCCGAAATGATCACGTCCCCGCTCGGCACCTGGCTCACGCCCGTGGGCACAAAGCCGGGCGAACCAAAGTCCTCGCCCAGACTCGTGATGCCAACCGGCGCGTTGGGCGAACCGGTCAGGTCGATGCTGATCCTCGCCCCGTTCAGGCCCGCGATCGACAACTGCCAGTTCGGGCCGTTGTTGTTGGCCGTCGCCGACGCAAACTCGGGCTTCAGGGCAAACGACGAGTGCCCATCGGTCCCGGGCCAACCCGCCAGGGGCTCGCCGTTGGAGTTGGCATTGCAGAAGTTGGCCACATCGACCACGAATCCACCTTCGGTGACCCACGCCGCCCCGCCGGGGGCGTTGCGCCGCGTCGGGTGCGGACCTGACGTGCTCGAAGGATTGACCGTCGCCACCAGCGCATCGTCCACGATCGCGCCGCGCACCAGCGCCAGCACTTCCGCGTTCGGCGTCGCGTTCGCGGCACGAGCCCCCCAGCGGCCCAGCGCGATGAACCGGATCGGCTGCCCGCCCGGCGTCGTTGTACCCCAGACTGATTCATACACCAGCCGCATCTCGTCAGCCGTCTGAATGCCCGTGATGGCGCACAGCACCGCCACTTCGCCAGCCGCGAGCGTGGTGCCCGCGGGCACGGGCAGCGTGTACCCATCGCCGCCCGTCTCGATATCCAGCAGGCGATAGCCAGAGATATCCACCGAGCCGGCGCTCACGTTCTTGATCTCGACCCACTCCAACTGCGGCGATGTGAACGGCTCGGACAGAATCTCCGTGATGATCACCTTGCCCGTGTCCTCACACCCATCGATCACGCCGTTGGCGTTGGTGTCGAGCGTGCCGCCCGTGCCGCCCGAACCACCCGAGGCGTTGATGTCGCACCCGTCGGGAATGCCGTTCAGGTTACAGTCCTGAAACTCGCGGTTGAACGACGCGTCACAGTCATCGGGCACCCCGTTGCCGTTGCAATCCGGCTCGCATGAGTCGGGCACCAGGTTCCCGTTGCAGTCGGCAAACGCGGGCGTCGAACTGTCGCAGGTGTCGATGAAGTCGTCGATCCCGTTCCCGTTGCAATCGGTGAAGGGGGGCAGCACGTCGTTGACGATGCCCGGGCTGGCGCGGTTGCCCGCGTCGGCAAACCGGTCGCGCGTGATCGGGCCCGCGCCGCCGGGACCATCAGGGTCATAGTCAAAGATTGTCTCGTTGCTCACGAGCGTGGCCGCGTCGAAGGTCGCCAGTTGCCAGGCACACCCGCGGTCGTTATCAATGTGATTCAGGAACTGCGGCCTCAGCACGATCGACTGCCCCGCCACCGTCGCGGGCCAGCCGGCTGTCCCGCTCTCGTAGTTGGCGATATCCACCACGTCGCCATCCACGTCCACCAGGAACGGCACCTCGTTGGTCGCCGTCGCGGTGTTCGCGATCGTGATGTTCCCGGGAATGATCAGCACGTTCCGCGCCGGCGCGTTCCCATCGCCGGGCGTCGGATCCCAGCACTGGTTGAACAGCGCCGTCGACCAGATCGGCGTCTGCGGCAGGTACTGTCCGGGATTGTCCGGATCGTTCGGTCGCAGGCCGAAGTTGAATCCGATGATCGCCAGCGCCTGCCGCGGCCCGATGATGGTCCCCGCCGGGAACGGCACCCCGCTGCTCGCGTCCTCGTCATCGATGTACCAGCCGCTGATATCGATCGGCTCGTTGGTGGTGTTGAAGATCTCGATGAACTCGAGAATGTCCGCGCCCGCCGGGTTGATCTGCCCCGCGCCCCCGTCGTTCGGGTTGGCGAAGATCTCGGTAATGATCACGCGCCCCCGGTTCTCCGGGTTCGCCCACGCCGCGCTCGCCGCCCCGGCCACACAGGCCAGGGCCGCCGCCCATCGCTTCATGTTCTTCATCTCGTGCGCTCCGTAAGAGTGTCCTGCGATCTCGATCTCTGTTCGATCTACCCCCGCCCCCCAAACGTGCACGGGTCGCGCCGCAGCCTCGCCTCACGGGCTGACTGGCTGTTCAATGAACCATTGCACCGCGTTGCTGCGGTCGATCCGCACCGTCCGCTGCACCACGCCCGGGTGCAGACGCAGCCCCTGCGTGATGTTCGTGCGCACGTCCGTCGCCGCGGTCGTGTTCGACCGCAGGTACGCCTCGATCAGCCAGGGGCCTTTCTTCACGAACGCCGCGTGCCCGTCCAAGAACGCCATCTGCACGCCGTCGTTGCCGTGGTTGTTGTGCTTCTCCGGCCAGTTGTTCAGCGTGTCAGGTCGGTTGTCGCGATGGTCCTGGTCCGAGTCCAGCGTGATCAGCATCCGCGAGGGCAACTCCACCGTCTTGATCGACTTGAGCACCGACCGGTTCCCCGCCGCCGGCTCGGGGTTGTCTTCCTGATCCGGAATCTGCGACGCGCCCTCGATCCGCCACGCCGGGTCGCCCGGCCTCAGCCCTCGCTGCATGTAGTGGCTCGTCATCCCCCACGAGCGGTCGTACCACCCATCGGGATACATCCACCGCGCGTTCGCCTCCACGCTCGACATCCACGCCCACACCTCGAAACTGTGCCCCCCGCGCGGATACTGCGGGAAACTGATCGGCCCCACGTTGTCGGCCGCGTTGTCGGCACAGTCGATCAGGTGAATGAACGCGTCCCCGTTGTACTTGTTGTTCGGATCGCTCGCCACCAGCGTCGCCATCGGATCGACCACGTTCCGCGTACTCGGACAGATCGCCGCGTCGGGCCGCTCGATGAACGAACTCAGATACGCCAGGTCGTCATCCCCGCCGTTCATCGTCGGGATGAACACGCCCAGTTTGTGCTGGTCCGCATACAGCGTCGCGGCCATCGCGATCATCTTCTGCGCCGTCAGGCACTTCACCCGCCGCCCCGATTCCCGTGCCGCGCTGAGCGAAGGCAGCAGAATCGACATGAGCAAAGCGATGATCGCGATGACCACAAGCAATTCGACGAGCGTGAACCCGCGGCGACGTTCGTTCCTCATAAGCGGTGATTGTCCGGGCTTCGTCTGAATCTCATAGCATCGCGCCCGCGAAGATTCCTTTACACAAACCGATCGCGCACAAAACCCCCTTCGCCTGACATCACAAACACCCGTTTCTTCGCGCTTGCTTGATCGCGTGAAGTTCTCTTTACACGATCTATCCACACACCCAGTCCACCCGCGCCACTCTTCACACCCCGGTCCCGACGCCGTGCGTACCATCCTCAACCAGCCCCGGAGGCCTCCGCCATGGCAAAGAAAAACGCCTCGCCCGCCGCCAAGCCTGCCATCCAGGCTCAGCCCGCCAAAGGCAGCACGCTCGAAGCCAAGCCCTCCACCAACACGCCCACACCCGTCACCCACGACGAGATCGCCAAAGCCGCGTTCCTCCGCTGGCAATCCCTCGGCGGCGACCCTGAGTCCAACTGGCTTGCCGCCGAACGCGACCTCAACACCAAACGCTGAGCGCACGACACGTCCGGCTTGATGCCTCGATGCCCCGTGCCTCGATGCCTTCCTCTTCTACACCCTTCCCGGTCCCCTACACCCCCGGCATCGCCCGTCCCACCCGCTTCACCCGCTCCACCACCACCGCCGCCGCGGCTTCCACTTCCTCCATCGTCGTCTCTCGGCTGATCGAAAACCGCACCGACCCGTGCGCCAACGCCGGCTCCACACCCATCGCCAGCAGCACCGGCGACGGGTCGAGCGCCCCCGACGAGCACGCCGCACCCGCTGACGCGTGCACGCCGCCCTCGCTCAGCGCCAACAGAATCGCCTCCGCCTCCAATCGCGGAAACGCGATGTTCGTGGTGTTCCAAAGCCGCCCCGAAGGATCGCTCGACGCCGGCCCATTCACCCGCGCGCCCTGAACGCCCGCCAGCACAAGCGCCTCGAACCGGTCGCGGGTGTTCCCGCCGCGCGCGATCTCGTCAGGCTTCGCCAGCCACTCCACCGCCAGCCGCGCCGCCACGCCCGCGCCGGCGATCCCCGGCACATTCTCCGTACCGCCCCGCCGCCCCTGCTCCTGCGTGCCCAGAAGCGTGGCCGGAATCGCGCCGCCACCATGCCCCCCACTCCCGCCGCCTCGCGCGTACACCACACCCACGCCCTTGGGCCCATGAAACTTGTGCGGCGAAAACGTCAGCACATCGCCCGCGAACCGCCCCAGTTCATCCGCACCCAACCCCTCATTCACATCCGCGCCCACACGCACCGGCATCTTCCCGACCCACTGCGTTCCGTCGCAGATGAACCTCACCCCGCGCGCCCGACACAACGCCGCCATCTCCGTCACAGGTTGCACCCCACCCGTTTCGTTGTTGGCCCACTGGATGCACACCGCCGCGACGCGGGCATCCAGCATGTTCTCGAGCGACCCCATCTCCACCACGCCTTCTCGATTCACCGCCACGCGCCGCACTTCCGCGGTACCCGTTCGCTCCAGGTGCTCCGCCAGCGACCGCACCGCCGCGTGCTCCACGCCCGTCGTCACCAGAACCGGTGGCATAGGCGTCCCGTCTGTGTTCCGTGCTCCCGGCTTCCCCATCACCCTCAGCGACCCCCGAATTGCCAGGTCGAGCGCCTCGGTCCCCCCACTGGTAAACGTGATCTCCCGCGGCCTCGCCCCGATCAACTCCGCCACCGCCGCGCGCGCCAGTTCCACCACCCGGCGCGCATCCTGCCCCCCACGATGCACGCTCGACGGATTGTGCCAAGCGCGCACGAGCGCATCGTTCACCGCCGCCACCACCTCAGGCACCGGCCGCGTAGTCGCATTCTGATCGAGTTCAAACACCCTCACCACACCACTCCACCCTCACCCCCACCCACCGCGACACCCGCACTTGACCACTTCGGCCCTTTAGCCCTTTGGCCCTTTGGCCCTTTGGCCCTTTACCTCCCCACCCCCAAACACAAATCCAAAACCGCCATCCGCACCGCCACCCCGTGCCCCACCTGCCGCAGCACAACGCTCTTCTCGCTGTCGGCCACCGTCGCGGTCATCTCGACCCCGCGGTTGATCGGCCCGGGATGCAGGATGATCGCGCCGGGCTTCATCCGGTCCGCCCGCCGCACCGACAGCCCGTACAACTCCGCGTATTCACGCACGCTCGCGACCGGCGCGTTCCCCGACGCCAGCACTACCCCGCCGACACGGGCCCCGGCAGTTCCCGACGGCGCAGCACCCGAGGCCACCGCCTTCCCCGATCCCCCGTGCCGCTCAAACTGAATCCGAAGCACGTTCACCGCATCCACCTGCTCGATCACCTCATCCAGATCGTTGCAAATCTCGCACCCCAGCACCTTCAGACTCGCGGGCACCAGCGTCGGCGGCCCCACGCAGATCACCCGCCCACCCAGAGCCGTCACCGCCGCGATATCCGACCGAGCCACGCGCGAACTGGCCACGTCGCCCACGATCGCCATCGTCAGGCCGCGCAGATCAAACGTGTCGAGGCGCCCAAAACTCTCCGCCACCGTGTACGCGTCGAGCAAGCCCTGCGTCGGGTGCTCGTGCCGGCCATCGCCGGCGTTCACCACCGACACGCCCCACGCGCCCCCCACGGCTCGTGAAACCAGGGCCGCTGCACCACTCGCCCGATGGCGGATTACCATCGCATCCACGCCCATGGCCGCGACATTCGCCGCCGTATCACGGATCGTTTCGCCCTTGTTGACCGAGGAATCGGTGCTGGTGAGGTCCACCACGCGGGCCCCAAGTCGCTGCGCCGCGAGCGAAAAACTCATCCGCGTGCGGGTGGAATCCTCGAAAAACAGATTCGCCACCACCTTGCCCGCCAGCGGCTGCCGGTCAGGCTGCGGCGCTTCGGGGGCATCATGCTGATAGTCCCGCGCCAGCGCCAGCACACGCCGCATCTCGTCGGCCGTCAGGCCTTGCAATCCAAGCAGATGGGCGTGCGTCCAAGGCGTCAAGTCGGGTGCAAGCCGCTTGCCCCCGGGCCGACCGTTCGCCACCGCCCGGGTCGCCTTGAGATCTGCGGTGCGAGGTGCCCTCTTCGCTGGTTTCGATCGCTTCGACGACGCCATGCCCGATTGTACCGGTTTCAAACCCCCTCCCATAACCTCGCGTACGGCGACTCTTCTGCATAGGCTCGATGAGCAGGACCGCGCCAAGCCGTGTACCAAGCGCCTAAGGCCTATCAGTCACGCGAAGGGATGACCCACGCGCCACAATCCGGCCAAGTTCCGAGGGCGCAGAGGCGAACAACACATACTCGTGATTGTCCTGCGCCATCTCTCCTCGCTCAGCCCGCCGCGGGTGGTACGGGTGCTGGGCTCGCGGGCGCGGGAGCCGGTGCCGCCGCGGGCGTGGTGTCCGCAGGCTTCTCCCCCGCCGGGGCCTTCGGCTCCAGCGGCGGCTTGCCCTTCTTGGCGCGCCGCGCGGCCTCGATCTTGGCCTTTTCCGGGGCCAGGATGATGCTCGCCTGCGGGCCCATCCAGCGCGGCTCGGTCTCGCACTTGGCGATATCCGCCAGCGCGTCGCGGATGTTCCGCAGGCGGTTGATGCCCAGTTCGCGGTGCGCCATCTCGCGCCCCTTGAACTTCTGCGTGATCTGCACCTTGTGCCCGTCCATCAGGAATCGACGCGCCTGGTTGACTCGGATTTCCACGTCGTGCGGGTCGATCTTCACCGAGCGGCCAAGCCGCACTTCCTTCATCTCGCTCGCCTTGCTCGACGAGCGGTTCTTCTGGTCCTTCTTGGACTGCTCGTACTTGAACTTCCCGTAGTCCATGATCTTGCAGACCGGCGGGCGCGCGTCGGGCGAGATCTCCACGAGATCGAGCCCCGCTTCCTCCGCCATGCGGAGGGCCTGCGAGGTTTCGACCACGCCCACCTGCTCGCCATCGGCACCGATCACACGGATCGGCGTGATGCGGATGTGGTGATTGACGCGGGTGCGGTGAGGGCCGCCGGGGGGTGGACCGAATCGGGGAGCGCGAGTGATGAGCAACCTCCTGGGAAAAAACCATCAGCCGCGAGCGGAAGGGCACACGCCCTCGCGCTCGCCAACAAACCAACCTTGAACCGTCGCCCTGGGCCAGAAATCAGCCCGCACAGCGTCCGGCATGAGGTACACGGATTGACCAGCAGCGGCATTCATAGCCGCGACCGGTCGGAACAGACACACCCGCCCGCGCGAATCCATCGCCTCGCCGTCGACCTTTCAGATTGTCCGCGAGATTGAGCCATGCAGAAGGAGAAGCGCTGACAAACAGACTGCCGACCCGAGCGGGTCGACTGTCCAAAACACTAACACCGTTACAGCCCCGGGACAAGGGGACACGAAAGACTGTTGCGCAGATTTGCCGCCCGGCACCGTGAGCATCAGGCGCATCCGTCGAAGTATGCCGCGATGTAATCGCTCAGATCGTCGGGATCGATCTGGCCATCGCGGCTGTAATCGGCCGGGGGACAGGGTTGGGTGAAGTAGCAGGCGATGAAGTCGGCCAGATCGTCAGGATCGAGGTTGCCGTCCGCGTTGAAGTCGCCTGCGCACGGCGTGCCCGCCACGGGGATGTCCGCGGCGGTCACCGTTGTGGGCGTGCCGGGCTTGAAGAGGCCGATGGTGGCGGCCCCGGTCGCCGGGGGCACGTTGGCGTCGAAGCGGAAGTTGTACAAGGTGCCCCACCGGAGCGCGTTGGCGCTATCGCCAGCGGGGGGCACGAAGGGACCGCAGGCCCATGTGACGGCGTTGGAGGAGGCCACGCCCGTCCAGTTGGCCGGGTTGGTGGCGGTATTGGGGTAAGGCTCGCCCGAGTGGGCGAAGACACCGTGGAAACCGATGTTGGTGATGGTCGCGCCCGGGGCGACGGGCACGGAGAATGAACCGCCGCTGCGGTCGGAGTTCAGGTTGAAGACGGCGTATTCGTAGTGCCAGGTGCCATTGCCGTTGCTCGTGGCTTTGGCGGCCACCCAGAAACGTGCGACGATGCCCGGGGCACCCAGCGCGGTATCCACATAATCAGCCACCGCCAGTGTGACGGCCGGATCAACATCCTTCCAGGCGGCGATGGCGGGGCTCATCTGGCGGGCCGGGCCGACCAGGGATGGCGCGGCGGTGGCGCTGGAGAAGACGAGTGCCTGGCAGGAGGCGTTGTTCAGACCGTTGGTGGCTGGGGCTCCGGCGTGGGTCCACTGGGCATCGTCAGCGGTCACATACTGGGCTTCACCAAAGTACTGCGCGCCTGCGTTGAGCGAGGGATTGATATCGCTGGTGAAGACCTGGAGGCGCTGACCAATGACGGTGGTCGCGGCGGGTGGAGGCGGCCACCTGAAGACACCGGTGGTGGCGTTGCAACTGGAACGTGCGCTGAGGTTCCCTTGCCCACCGTTGTAGCCGGCGCCATAGACATCGGAGCATCCGACGCCGAGTTGCGCGCCACCCATGGGGGGCTGAACGCAGGTTCCGCAGCCGGGCGAGTTGAGGGACTGGAAGCCGTTCTTCAGGAAGGACTGGCCGATGTGCTCGAATCGGCCGCCCTTGAGGCGGTAGATGTTCTGGGCGATGACGGGGTGCTGCGTGCCGCCCTGAATCCAGAGTGCCGGGAAGTCACCGATGTTGCAGGCGTCGGTGCCGATGGCATAGGCCGAGATGGCACCGAGGGTGCCGTAGTAGTTGACGTCGGTGAGCCCGCGGACGATGACGTCTGGGCCGGTTGACGCACAGGGGTTAACGGTGAGGCCGAGCACGCCGGAGGTGGAGCGACCTTGCGCATCGGCGATGGTGAAGGGGACGCTCTTGTCGCCCGGAGTGACACTGGGGGGCACGGTGATTCGAAAACTCCAGATGTTGTCGCCGGCGATGGCATCGCCGTTGGTGCCGTTGTTGAAGAAGGGCTGGCTGGCGCTGCCACCGATGCTGGAGAGGTCGGCGGTGGCGGCGAGGCCTGTGCTCGGGGGGAGCGTGCCCGGGGTGACGTTGACGGTGAGGAGCGTAACGCCCTCGGTGCCGCAGGCGTACACGGGGCTGGGGAACGCCGAGGCCGTGCCGGTGGGTCCGTTGTAGCAAGCGAAGGCGAGGCGGGTGCCGGGTGAAAGCACGCCGGCGGTGTTGCAGGAGAACTGCGTGGTGGGAAGCGAGGTGTGCTGCACGCCGACGGTGGCGCCGGAGCCGGTCTGGTCGATCCGGCCGAAGACGACCTCGAAGTGGGAGTTGTCCTCGAAGAGGCGGATTTGGAAGTTGAGGGCGCCGCCACCGGAGTAATAGCGGGCGCGCCACTCGATGTTGAAGACGCGGTTGGGCGCGGTGCCGCGGACGGAGGTGAAGATGCCGTTGCCGGCGCCGTCGGTCAGCAAGTCGTCCCAATGCGCGCAGATGGCTACCCCCAACGTGCCCGGCACAGGCAGGCAGTTGTTGCCGTAGTCGCCGCTGTTGGTGGTGAACTGGAGGACGCCATTGCTGCTGACGATGGCCGAGGAGTAGGCGGTGCCGTAAAGCGTGACCGGAAAGGGCAGAGCGACGGGGGTGGTGCAGTCGTCGCATTGGTTGCCGAGGTCGGTGGTTCCGGGGTCGATCAGCGCCCCGGCGGAGAGGTCAAGGCTGAACCTTGAACACTGGGCCGAGGCTGGTGCCGAGGCGACGGCGACGAGCACAATCGGGGCGATCCATCGCGCCAGCCCGATTGAGAGCGAACGGGCGGGACGAACGAATGCGGTGAACAGCATGGGGGCTCCGGAACTCAAGGGCCTCTCGAACGGTGCTGTGGAGCGTACACGATTCGAACGATTTGGGCGAGGAAATGCCGCAAGAACGCGCCGAAAGGCGAGGAAACTCAGGTCGCCCCGATGGGCTCAATGGGGGTGGAGGTGCGTGAAGCATGGTCCGAGAGGCTTGCGGCAGCTTGGAGGACGGGTTCGGGCATGCGGTATGCGGCATTGCGGCACGGTCAGCGGTCGGTGCCGCGCACGCCGTCGATGGTCGAGTCGATGGGCGCTCCATGCGCCCAAAAGGGGAGTGCGCCGGGCAGGCCGTGGTGCCAGAAGTTTGGTGCACCAATCCTAAGTTCGCCCTGGGCTTCGATTGTGGCCGCGAGATCGGCCCAGACGACCGCACTCCTGACACCGGCGTAACAGCACGCCGGGTAGCCAGCCACGACGCCTGGGCGGTCGTAGACGGTCTGCTGCTTCAGAAACCCTTTCTGGGAAGGAAATTGAACCGAAGTAAGGCGCTGCGCCGCCCATTGCTGCGGGCCGACTTGCGTAGCACGCTGATAGAAGGCGGGATCGGCGTAGAAGCACTCAGCAATCGAAAAGTCGCTGAAGGCCGAGGTGTTGACGCCGTGAACTTCGAAACTAGTGCGACGTGGATTGGCCGGATCGCGGATCGCTTCTGCTGGAGGGGGCGGATTCAGGGCAAGATGAAAAAACTGGGCATTGTTAAACCAATGACCGCGGATCGTGTGGCCATCCAGCACAATCTCCTGGCGCTGGTCGCGGCCCCAGGTGTATGCGGGCTTGAAAAGCACGGGTGGCGCATCGCGATAGTCACCAGCGTAGAACGTGACTAACACGGCCAGATCGCGACATCGCGACAGGGCCGTGACCTGCCGCGCTGCGGAGCGTCCTCGGCTGGCGGCCGGCATAAGGAGAGAAATCACCACGAGCGAGATTCCCAGCACAGCCAGCAGTTCGACGAGCGAGAAGCCACGAGCGACAAGGGAATCGCGTGAAGCAATTGACGACGGCGATGTCTTGGACGTCTGGCTGAATCGTGGCATGGTACTCCTTGACAAAGCGCCCCCCCCTGGTAGAGTGTGTCAGGTGCTCGTGAAGAAGTCAATCGGGACCAGCACATAAGGAGTCGTCTCATGAGAAAGATGTACGCGTCGCTTGTGGTGTTTGCCACCGTGTGTGGGTTGTCGTCCACGACCGCCACGAGTCAATGCGTGAAGATCGTCTCGGGGTTCTCGAATGGGCCGGATTCCACCTTGCCGAGTGGCCCGTGCACGAGTTGCTCGGCGCGGGTGTACTGGGAGGAACCGGGCAACGATTGCTTGGTCACGCAAAGCGTGCTGCCACCGATTCGGATATCGTGCCGAAACGGAACATGCGCCATCGGCATCACGCCGTGCTTGTGCATGAACCTCACGGGCGATGAGTTCTTCATTGAGAACGCGGTGATTCAGTGCATCGCGGGTTGTCCGAATGGTGGCGGCGGTCCGAGCGATCCGGGAGCCTGACGTGACCACTCGCGGCGCGGCAGGGCCGAAGACCAGGGCGTGGCTGATCACCGTCATCAACGTGCTGATGACTACGGCTGCCGCGCTGGCCGATGCCGGAGGTGACGGAAAGGCGCTCGTTGAGCGCGCCTTGGCGATGTACCAACTCGACCGGCCCATCGAGATTCACGGTCGAACCGCGATGTGGCGTGGCAACATGCCTCTTGCGGAACTGGAGGTCGTGCGCGGTAGACTTGACCGCGATCCTCACCCGGATTCGAGGCCCGATACCTACTTTACGGAGGCGATCCGTGTGGTCGTGGATGGCCAAGGACGGGCGCGACGTGAACTGCGTTCGTTCGACATGGGCGGCCCGACTGAACGTGCGACCAGGGTGCGCATTGTCGACGGATGGCGGATCATCGAGGTTCCAGAGATCGGCGCGGAAGTCGCGCTACTGGCCGATCAACGGCCTGCCGGAGCCAAGGACAAGGGCCCGGATCGATCGTGGAGCGATCTGATGCTGGGGCAGATTGCGGATTCATATCTTCACAGGTGTCGGCACGCGCTGTGGTCGCTCAAGGCAAGCGAGAAAGGGCTCGATGTTCGGCACTTGAGCCACGGGCGGGTGATGGTGTACTCGCGCGAGGCGGGCGTGCGCGTGTTGATCAGCGAATCAACCGGTGAGGTCGAGTCCATCGAAATCGCGCTGCCCGGGGACAGGGTCGTGACGATCGCGGCCGAAGGCTGGTTCGACGAGCCACGTTTCCCGGCGAGGCACCCAAAGGCTGTTCAGAGCCGGGTGAGCGACGCCACAAGCGAGGTGCCGCTATCGGCCGATTCGCCCAGGCATGAGTTCGCGCCAGGTGGCTCGCGATTCGTGATTGACCAGGTGATGTTGCCCGAACGCGTTGAACCGGCTCTGTTTGACTGGACGGGCGTCGCACGCCGCGTGCGTGACCATCACACGGGTCGCGTGATCGATGCCAATGGAAATGTGGTCGGGGACCGATCGACTTCCCCAGACGGCTCCGTTGAGCGGATCGTGCGCAGCACCGAAGAGCCGGTGGCTGGGATCGTGACACCCGGTTTGCCTGTTCAGGCGAGCAGGCTACGGTGGCTTCTGGGCGGAATCGGCGGTGTTTTGTTTGCCGCCGCCGCTTGGCTGCGGCTGCGGCGGGATTGACCGCCAGCCCGGTATGTCAATTCCGACCCTCGCCCAAGGAACGCGTGCAAAAGCGAAGAACGGCCCTTGCAGGCCGTTTTTCGTTTCCCGGTAATGGAGGCAAGGGGACTCGAACCCCTGACCTCATCCATGCCATGGATGCGCTCTACCAAAACTGAGCTATGCCCCCGGGGCAAAACCTATCGGTCCACCGGGCGGCTAACCCCAGTGGAAGGGGCGATTCTAGAGGGTTGGGGCCGCGCGTCAACTTGACGGGGCGTGAGGATGGTCAGTTGCAAGGCTTGGCAGGGAAACGGGGAGCCTTCACTCCATCGTCCGCAACCGCTCCAGGGCTACCTTGGCCGCTTCGTCTGATGCCATGCCTCGGCGGCTCTCGACGGCAATATCAGCCACCAGCGGGTTGCCTTCCAGGCGGCGGCCTTTGATGGTCACCCATTCGCTGATGGGCACCTTCATCTGGAAGCCGTCGCCCGCAGGCATGTAGGTGGACACCAGCACGGCCCCGGCGGTTCGGGAGCCCACGAGGGGCGCGCTGCGGATCTCGCTGAGGGCCGCGGCGACGATCTCGCTGGCTGATGCCGAGGCCCGGTTGATGAGCACGGCCATTTTGCCCTTGAACGGCTCGGTGGCGTTGCGGCGGATGCGGTCTTTGCGCTGCGACCAGGCCGCGACCGCGACCGCGTCGGCCGGATCTCCACCGGTTTCCTCGGCGTAGCGGGCCGACATGTTCCGGCCCACCTGCGTACCGATCTGCGTGCCGGCGGGCAGGAAGCAGGAAAGGAAGTGGATCATGTTGGAGAAGTCGCCCCCGCCGTTGTTGCGGAGGTCGAGGATGAGGTAGGGGGCCTTGCGGGCGCGGCCGATGAGTTTTTCAACCTCGTCGCGGTTGTAGCCGGTGGAGAAGGTGGGCAGGGTGAGCACGAACGCATCGTCGGCGAGGGTTTCCAGCGTGGCCGGCTCGCGCGTGGAGAAGCGGGCCCGCTTGAGTTCGACGACGCGCTCGTCGCCTTCCTCGGAACGGACCTTGAGCGACACAGTGGAGCCTTCGGGCCCGCGGATCTGCTCGACGTTGTCGAGGGCCTTGCCGTCGACTTCGAGGATGAGGTCACCGACTTTCAGACCGGCCTTCTTGGCAGGCGCGTCATCGACGAGGCCGGCGATGCGCACGCCGTCGTTGGAAGGCTGGCTGACGATGCCGATGCCGACCATGGAGGAGCGGCGGGTGCTCTCGGCGGCGCGGGGCGTAAGGAACTCGATGTGCGAGATGCCCAGTTCACCCAGCGCGCGGTTGAGGACGCGAGAGAGGGCACCGGCATCCTCGGCACCGTCGATGCGGGCCTTGTATTTCTCGAGCAGTTCGGGCCAGCGCTTGTCGAAGTCCACGCCCGAGGCGAAGGCACGCTCGCGAACGATCTGCTCGGCTTTCTCGAGCAACTGGGCTTTTTGCGAGGGCGTGAGGGCTTGCGCCAGGGCGGCGCGTGGCGTGAGCGGCCCGAGGACGATGGCCGCGACGATGACGATGGCGAGTCGCAGCCAGCGGTTGAGGGCCGAGTGAACGAACGCCGGGACGCGTCGGGTGGTGCTCATGGCTAGCGAGTGATACGGCCTCGAACGCGGCAAGTTTCTGAGAAGGGCCATGTTTGGGTTTCCTTCTTGTTTCTTCCCGCAAACCGGGTAAACCAATCGCGACTTTGGGCACGATTTGGGGATGGCGGCCTATCCTCGGGGTCCATGCCTCATGTGATTGCCGAGCCGTGCGTTGGAACCAAGGACACCGCCTGCACCGAGGTGTGTCCGGTGGATTGCATCCACCCGACCAAGTCGGAAAAAGACTTCGGGACCGCCAACCAACTCTTCATCGACGCATCGACCTGCATCGATTGCGGTTTGTGCGTGGATGAGTGCCCGGTGAAGGCGATCTTCCCTGAGGAAGACCTGCCCGGGGAGTGGAAGAAATATGTGCAGATCAACACCGACTACTTCAAGGCGAAGAAGGGATGATCGGCCCGGCACGCCAGATCGCGCGGGGCGGGCAGCGCAGGCCGATCGCCGCGTCGTGCCTCGGCGCGATGGTGTTGGTGGGGGCGGTTGGGATGGGCGGGTGCGGTGGTGATGCGGAGCATCGGGCGATGATCGAGCCGGGCGAGGTTGGTGCGGCGGGAGTAGGGACGCTGCCCGCGCCGGCGGCGGTGCTGGAGAATCTGCAACCGGCGCGGCTGCGTGTGCACCCGCTGACGAGGTTGGAGCGCGAATCCGGGGGTGCTGGCACGGGGGGCGGGCGCACGCGGCTGGTGTGCCACCTGGAACTGCTCGACCGATTCGGGCACGGGTGCAAGTGGCTGGGTCGGGTGCGGGTGGAGTTATACCGGCCGGGCGAAGCGACGGGGGAAGGGGCCACAGCCGCAGGCACGGGGCCGATGGGCGCGGTGGGTGGCGGGGAGCAACAAGAGGGCGTGTGGAACATCGACGCGACCGACCCGGCCAAGAACGCCGAGACGTTTGACTGGGTGACGCGAACATACAAGGTTGAACTGGTGGGGTTGCCTGGGTGGGTGGAAGCGCTGGAACAGGGGCGGTCAAGAGAGCCGTGGGCGACGCTGCGGGCGTATTTCTTGGTGGCTGGCCCGGACGGGCGCGAGAAGCGGCTGGAGGCGACGTTCCGATTGAGGCGTGGGGCGAGGGGAGAGCCGTAGGGGGTATTGACCACCGCGCAGCGTTGCGGACCCAAAGCGGTCCACCAAAGGAATTACGGGCAGGGCATTCGCCGTACACTCGTTCCGATGCCGATACCGCCCCTGAATCCCGAGATTCAAGCGCTCGCCGCGAGCATGGAGGCCTTCGAGGCGTCCGAAAGCGTGGCGAATACGGGCACCGGCGCGCGGCGCGAGGGTGAGGATTTCGAGCGTTTGATCGCGCGGCTCTGGCTTTCGTTCCAGCGTGTGGCGGAAGCAGGCGGGGCACAGGTTTCGGTCGTCGCGGGCGTCGGTACACGGCGCTACGCCAAGTTGACTGTCGGCACGCGGTCCATGTTCGTGCCCACATCGGCATCGGACGGCGTGACCAACACGAATGCCGAGCAATCACGCTGGTTGGAAGTCGTCTTTGGCGTCAATGACCTGATCGCGGCATTCCCGACCGAGGCTGAGGCCGTCCGCAAGTATGCGCCAGAATCCGGCCCGTATGCCGGGGCACAGTACCCGACGATCTACAGCGGGCTTTCCACGAAGTTTGACGACACGGTTGTTCTCGTGGACGGCGGTGTTCTCCGCGAGAAGATCTTGATGGAATACAAGTCGGCCAAGTCGAGCACCGGGCGACAGATCGACGGGAACGCGCACGAGCGGCTGTCCTTCCAGATCATGCAGTATCTTGAAGTGGCGACGCGCTACACCAAGTGCAGCCTGATGGTGATGGCGAACGGGGCATTCATCCGCTACCGCAACAAATACCACGTCAACTTTCACGTCCAGGCGGATCGGCTTACGAGCTTTTCGTGGTTCTCGATGGAGCACGCCTGTTCCGCAAGTGAATATGCCCGCTTCCTCTCGGGGCTGCTGTCCTGGCTGTTTGAGGGCACGCCGCGCACGACGGGGAGCATCCGTTGATCAAGTACATCGGTTCCAAGCGGACGCTCCTTCCCGTCATCCTTGAAGCGGTGCGGCGGGCGTCGAACGCGCATTCGGTCATTGACCTGTTCTCCGGCACATCGCGCGTCGGCCACGCGCTGAAGGCCGCTGGTTACCGCGTGCTGTCGAACGACCATAACGCCTATGCCGCCACGCTCGGGCGATGCTACGTCCAAGCTGACGCCGAAGACGTTCTGGAAGATGCCAAAAAACTCGTTCGTGAGTTCAACGCGATCAAGGGCGAGCCAGGGTACTTCACCGAGACGTTCTGCGTCAAGTCCCGCTTCTTCCAGCCCAAGAACGGCGCGCGCGTCGATGCAATCCGTGAAGCCATCGCGGTGAAGGGATTGGAACCGGAACTCGAAGCGGTCATGCTCGTTTCGCTCATGGAGGCGGCGGATCGGGTGGATTCGACGACTGGCCTGCAAATGGCGTACTTGAAGACGTGGGCGGCACGCGCCCACAACGACATCGAACTGCGCGTCCCCGCCGTGCTGCCGCGTGCCAAGCACGGCAAAGGACAAGCGACGTGCCTCGATGCGCTGGAAGCGGCCAAACTGCTCGACGCGGATGTGGCGTACATCGACCCGCCGTACAACCAGCACTCGTACATCGGCAACTACCACGCCTGGGAGTCGCTGGTGCGCTGGGACAAGCCGGAGGTCTACGGCATCGCCTGCAAACGTGTCGATGTCCGGCAACGTCAGAGCATCTTCAACAGCCGCCCGCAGTTCGCGGGCGCGATGCGGCGGATGCTCAATGCGGTGCGTGCGCCCGTGCTGGTCGTGTCGTTCAACAACGAGGGGTATCTCGACAAAGCCGAGATGGAAGCGATGCTCGCGGAACTCTGGAACGGCGAGGGCAAGGTCACGACCATCGAGAATGACTTCAAGCGGTACGTTGGCGCGCAGATCGGCATCTACAACCCGCAAGGGGAGAAAGTTGGCAAGGTCAGTCACCTGACGAACAAGGAGTATGTGTACGTCGTGTCGCGCGAGTGCCTGGCCGAACGGCTTGCGCCCTTGCAGGTGGCACCGGTGGAACAGATGGGCTTGTTCGCGTAAGCCTGCGGCACCGGTAACATCCACACCGTCGCCGTCGCCGTGCCATGGAGATTTGCTTGGCGATCTCCATGCCCGGTCGGGCAGGCGGCATCCGGCAAATGAGTTGAAAACGACGCGCGGTCTGCTCGTCGAGCCCTTCGCACTGACGAGACCGCCGAGCCGGTCACGTCAGTGGCACGAATGGCACGGATGGCTCGGCTACGCGCTGTACCCTTGACCCATGCCGCCCTTACCCCCCCACTCACGTCCTTCGCACTGGTCCAGCGAAGAGTTCAAGCGCCACGGGTACGCGATGGTGGACCTGATCGCGGACTACTGGGAGCGCGTGGCTCGCACCGGGGACGCCGCGGCGTGGCCGGTGCGGTCGGCGCGCGAGCCGGGCGCGACGGCGGCGATGCTGCCGATCGATGCGCCCGAGAAGCCTGAGGCGTGGGCGAGCGTGCTCGCGGATATCGAGCGGGTGGTGATGCCGGGGCTGACACACTGGCAGTCGCCCGCGTTTTTCGGCTACTTCCCGGCGAACATCTCGGGCCCTTCGGTGCTGGGCGAACTGCTCTCGGCCGGGCTGGGGGTGCAGGGGATGCTGTGGTCGACGTCGCCGGCGTGCACGGAGATCGAGACGCGGATGCTGGACTGGATGGGGCGGGCGATCGGGTTGCCGTGGCGGTTGTTGTCGGCGGGTGCCGGCGGCGCAACGACCAGCGGCGGCGGCGTGATTCAGGGGACGGCGAGCGAGGGGGCGCTGGTGGCGCTGGTCGCGGCGCGGCATCGGTCCCGAGCACGGGGTGAGCGCGGGCCGTGGCGGGTGTATACGTCGACGCAGGCGCACTCGTCAATTGTGAAAGCCGCGATGATCGCGGGGCAGGCGACGGGAGCGGACGAGCGCGACGGGCTGGTGGGCGCGAGTGGTGACGTTGGCGGGGTGCGGCTGATTTCGGTCGATGCGCAGGGACGGATGGATGCGGCGGCGCTCGCCAAGGCGATCGAGGTTGATCGGGCGGCGGGGATCGTGCCCCTGATGGTTGCGGCGACTGTCGGCACGACAGGCACGATGGCGATTGATGACCTGGACGCGATCGGGCCGGTGGTGAAACAGGGCACGATCGGTGCGCGCGGCGCGTGGCTGCATGTGGATGCCGCGATGGCCGGGGCGGCGTGCATCTGCCCTGAGCACCGGTGGATGCTGCACGGGCAAACCGGCACCGCGCTCGAGCACGTCGATTCGCTGGGCTTCAACCCGCACAAGGGGCTGCTGACGAACTTCGACTGTTCGCTGTTCTGGACGGCGGACCGCGCAGCGCTCACGAGCGCGCTGGCCATCACGCCGGAGTATCTGCGGAATGCGGCGAGCGAGGCGGGGGCGGTGTGGGACTATCGGGATTGGCAGGTGCCGCTGGGCCGCCGGTTCCGGTCGCTCAAACTGTGGATGGTGCTGCGGACATACGGACTTGAAGGCCTGCGGGCGCATGTGCGTGAATACACGCGGCTGGGCGAAGTCTTCGAAGGGCTGGTGCGGACGGATGCGCGGTTTGAGGTGGCGAGCCCGGCGCGGCTGGGGCTGGTGGGGTTTCGATTGCGCGATGCGGCCGGCGGCGACGGCGCGACCAAGGCCGTGATGGAGCGTGTGAACGCCAGCGGACGGGCGTTTGTGACGCACACGATGATGCCGGGGACGGCAAGGTTCGTCATCCGCTTGGCGATCGGCGGGACGCGGACCGAGGAGCGGCATGTGCGCGAGGCGTGGGAGGCCGTCCTTCAGAACGGGATCGGGGACTCACCACCGAGACACTGAGGCGCAGAGGAAAACAGAGAAGACGAAAACGAAGAGAACACGAAGGCGGAGAAGCGAGGGAAAGGGGGGCGGGGAAGAGGCGAAGACAAGAAGGCATCGAGGCATGAGGCATCATGGCATCGAGTGCCGGAGCGAACGGGAACGGGAATCGACTCGGAGAGCGGAGGTACGCAGAAAATGAAACGCCCCCGACTGGAGTCGGGAGCGTTGTAAGGCGGCATAAGTACCAGATCTGAAATTTCAGATTTCAGATCATCCGAACCATCGAAACTCACGCCCGCTTGGCGCTCATCGTCTTGGGATCAAAGTGCCACGTCCCGTTCTCCCACATGGAGCGCGTCGCGAGGTCGACGATGACCATGACGTGCAGGCCCATGTCGACGTTGGAGGCCGGCTGCTCGCGGGTGCGGATGCAGTTGAGCCAGTTCAGGCGGTGCTGGTCCTGGTCGTCGCCGATGTTGGCCAGTTGCGGGCGCTGCTCCTCGGCTTCCTCGGCGTAGGGCTTCTGGGGCGTGAAGCGGACCGAGCCGTCGTTGACTTCGATGTTGCCCTTGGGCCCGCGGATGAGCGGGGTGAGGCCGGTGTCGTTGTTGGTGGCGCCCATGACGATCATCTGGTGGCCGGTCTCGAACTCGACGAGGATGTTGACCGTGTCGTGGTTCTCCATGTCCTTGTCGATAATGTGCCCGCCGCTGGCGGTGACGCGAACGGGCCAGCCCTGCTCCATCGCCATCATCAGGGGCGTCATGACGTGCACGAGCAGGTCGCCGATGATGCCCGTCGAGGTCTTGCGGTAGCGGCGCCAGCGGTTCAGCACCTTGGGATCCCAGGGCAGTTTGCCGATGGGGCCGCACCACTTGTCCCAGTCCACGTCCTTGCCCGGCTGCCAACTGGGGTTGACTTCGTAGTAGTTCCACTCGCCCTTGGGCGAGTTGCGGCAGTAACTCGTCTGGCTGCACGTCGGCTGGCCGATGAGGCCGGACTTGATCATCTCCCGCGCCTTGTGGTACGCGGGCAGGGCCATCTTCTGGGTGCCGACCTGCAGGATCATGTCTGGGTTGGCCTTCACGACCTTGTGCAACTTCACCGCTTCGGTGAGTTCGAGGGTCATGGGCTTCTCGCAGTACACGTCTTTGCCAGCGACGAGGGCGTCGATCGCGTGCTGCGCGTGCCAATGCTCAGGCGAAGCGACGAGCACGGCGTGGATGTCCTCGCGCTTGAGCAGTTCCTTGTAGTCGGCGTACTGGGCTACATCGACGCCTTTTTGCCACTCGCCGGTGAGTTTGTCGGCGGCCCGCTTCATGTTGCGGGCCCAGGGATCGGCGACGGCGACGATCTGCACGTTGCCGCCACGGGACTTGTTCAGGTTCGCGAACGCACCGCAGTGGCCGGTGCCCATGCCGCCGGTGCCGATGACGGCCATGCGGATCGGCTCGCCTTCCTTCAGCGCGGCGCGGCGACCAGCCTTGGGCGGCGGGGTGTCATCGCGGAAGGAGACAGCGGCGCTCGCGGGGCGTGCCGCGCCGGCGAGGGCGGCCGCGGCCAGGCCTCCGGCGGCGGTGGTGAGGAAGGAGCGGCGGGATTGGCCGGAAACGGCGTCGTGGTGGTTCACGGGGAATCCTCGGGTGAAAGCGGGATCAATAGCGCGACGAACGACCAGGGGTCTAGGCACCAGCCTAGCCGAAATCGGCACGTGGAACAAGCCCCTTGCAGGACGCAAACCGATACACCGCTAAACCAATAGGTAAAGGCCGACAACTGGGTTGGTATATCGCTGTCTCGGTTATCGATTTCTCGGTTTTTGCACGCCCAAGGGCTTGCTGGCGGCGTCGGCACGGGGGTAATCCCGGGCGGTGGGGCTGAC
Organism: uncultured Phycisphaeraceae bacterium; assembly: GCA_964588585.1. Lineage (GTDB taxonomy): Bacteria > Planctomycetota > Phycisphaerae > Phycisphaerales > UBA1924 > JAEUIX01. Next base: position 3,553 of record CAZPPX010000021.1, on the reverse strand, counting down.
TTTGGAGAGGATGACGATCCGGCCGGTGGGTGTTTCGCTGATTTCGACGGGCTCGCCACCCACGAGCGCGATGGCCTTCGCGGCGTCGGTGAGTTCCTGCTCGGCTTTCTCGCCCTTCACCGCGAGGGCGATGCCGCCGACGCGCACCAGGGGCAGGAGGAGTTCGGCGAGGATGGCCAATGCGCCGACGGCGCGGGCGGTCGCGATGTCGTAGATCTCGCGGTGCTCGCGATTGCCCCAACGGCCCAAGCGCTCGGCGCGCTCGCTCAGCACTTTGACGTTGGTTGCTCCGACCAGGGCCGCCGCGTGTTCAAGAAAGCGGGCCTTCTTGCCGGTGGATTCAACGAGCGTGAAGTGCACGTCGGGCATCACGATGGCGAGGGGGATGGCGGGGACGCCGCCGCCGGAGCCGACGTCGACGAGGCGCAGCGGTGAGGTCGAGTCTTCACGCTCGGCCTGCACGGAGGCAATGAGCGGCACGAGCGTCATCGCGTCGAGGATGTGGCGCTTCCACGCGTCGTCGGGCGCGCGGATGGCCGTGAGGTTGACGGACTTGTTGGCTTCCAGCAGGAGCGCGAGGAACAGGCCCAGGCGGCGGAGGTCGTCGCCTTCAAACTCCACGCCCAACTCGGCGCAGGCGTGCTCGAACCACGCGGGGGGCGGAAGCGGCGCGACGGCCTCAGGGAGCACAAGCGGGCGTTCCTGAAACACAGATGGGTCGCGCCCGCGCGGCGTTGACGTTCCTGACGCTGGCCCGGTGGACGGTGACGTGGTCACGCGCGGCTCGACTTGGCACGGGCGCGGCGCGCGACCGGCTTGGCGGGCTTCTTGGTGACACGCTTGGCGATCGTGCGCTTGGCGACGACGCGCTTCGCGGCCTTCTTCTTCGAGGCCGAGGGACGTTTCGCCGCAGACTTGGCCTTGCTGACCCTCGCCTTGGGCGCGGGCTTGATTTTGCGAGTCGCTTGGCGATTCGCCTTCGTGCGGGTGCGAGGCCGTGCCATGTTGGACGCGGCCTTGGCCTTGGTCGGGGCAGGGGCCGCGGCTTTGGCCTTGCGCGGCGTGCGGAGCGTGGTCTTGGGCTCCACGACCACCGTGGTTGGTGCAAGCGTGGCCACCGCTCCATCGCGGTCAGGCGCGTGAGATGAAGCCGTCGCGGGTTCCGATGCAGCCGGCGCGACGTTCTGCCAGCCGTGCGGCGTGCGCTTCAGGAGCGCCCACAATCGCTCGAGCAACTCGCGCGTGCCCAGGCGGGTCGCACCGCTGAGGGGCAGCACTTCCTGGTCGCGCCCGAGACGCAGTTTGCTGCGGAGTTTCTTGACCGCGTCGGTACGGGCCGCGTCGTCGGGATACAGGTCCAGTTTGTTGAGCACGATGAACTCGTCGCGCTGCGCGAGTTCTTCCGAGTATTCCGCGAGTTCGTGCCGAATCGTGCGGTAGTTGTCGGCTGGCTCGCTCCCGTCGGGCGGCATCGCATCGAGCACGTGCACGAGCACGCGCGTGCGTTCAACATGGCGCAGAAAATCGTGCCCCAGGCCCGCGCCGCCCGCGGCACCCTCGATCAACCCGGGCAGGTCAGCGATGACGATGCGACGGCGACCAGCACCGCCCGAGTTTCCGGCGTCGGTCGGGCCCAGTTCGGCCACGCCCAGTTGCGGCGCGAGCGTAGTGAACGGATAGTCGGCGATCTTCGGATTCGCCCGCGTAAGCGCCTTGAGCAGCGTGCTCTTGCCCGCGTTGGGCATGCCGATGAGGCCGACGTCGGCGATGAGTTTGAGATCGAGCCGGACGGAGAACCCTTGGCCCGGGAACCCGGCGTGCGCGTGCGTCGGTGCCTGATTCGTGGACGATTTATAGTGCTCGTTGCCGAAGCCGCCGGTGCCCCCGATGGCGATGACGTGCCGAGGCGTCGCGGCCATGTCGACCATCAGGGCGTCGGTCTCGTGGTTGAACACGAGGGTGCCCGGAGGCACGCGGATGACGCATTCGCGGCCATCCTTGCCGAAGCACTGCTTGCGACCGCCCGCTTCGCCGTCCTGCGCGGCCCAGTCGGGGTGGCCACGGAAATCGATGAGCGTGTTCAGCCCTTCGTCCACGACAAAGACGACATCGCCCCCGCGGCCGCCATCGCCGCCATCGGGGCCGCCCTTGGGCTCGAACTTCTCGCGACGGAAGGAGACACAGCCCGGCCCGCCATTGCCGGCTTTAACGGTGATGAGCGCACGATCAACGAACATGGCCGATCGTAGGCGACGCGGGGGGAAATCGTGTGAAAACGCGCGAAAGCGCGCGTTTCAACCACCCTCCCCCGCTCCCCCCAGCGGGGGAGGTGTCACGAGGCTCGACGAGTGACGGAGGGGGCGCTCCGTGGCAGTCGAGTCGACCCCAACGAGAACCCCCTCCGCCTCGCTTGCGCTCGGCACCTCCCCGCTGGGAGCGGGGAAGGGAAGCAAATCACGCCGCGGCGCGATAGCGACGGCCGGCCAGTTGCTCGCGCAGGCGGGCCTGGTCTTCGGCGCGAGCAAACCGCGAGAAGACCGCGGCCATCTTCACCGGGCCGGGCTCGTCCTCGTCCTCAAGCCACACCACGTTGGCAAAGACAAACACCGCGCGGCCCGGGCCGATGGTGGTGTGGGCCAGCCCGGGAAGCATGATCTGCATGGCGATGGCGGTGCCGGGCGCCACGGCCTCATCGAGTTCGAAGCGCACGCCGCCCTCGCTGAGGTCGTAGGCGTAGCCCTCGATGGAGAATTCTTCACGATCGAGCGTGCGCACCAGGATGGGCGTGTATCCGGCGGGCAGCGTGAACCGCGTGTGCTGACGACGATCCGCACCGCCACGGGTCAACTGGCGACGATCGAGGGCGAGTTTCATGGGGTAGCCTCCGTGCACACGGATGAAATCCGGTCCATGGGCTATCGGTCGATGTGCGGGGGGGCGTGAATTCCCGGTCTTTGAGATGTCGTCTGTTAGGGTTATCGGTCTATGTAAAGGCGCTTTTTACAGCCGCCTTTTGTTGAACCCAATTCTCCCGGTCACGACGCTTCAGAAAGCACAGAAGTGTGGATGTCCACGTGGACGCGCAATGGCGAGCCTCTCGCTCGGTCGCTCGAGAAGTTTGTACCTTGGCGCCAAATGCCCGCAAGAAGGAGATTCAGAATGCGCTTTCACAACCGATTGGGGAACTTCATCGCGAGTGTCGCCGCGTCGGCGGCCGCAGTTGTTCCCATCACCGGCGCCCTCGGCCAAGCGACGTACTCGGCGACGTACTCCAGCGGTCGCCTCCAACTGATCGACACTGACCTTGGCGTGACGATCATCGACAATCAGTACTTCAGCGGCATCACCCAGTTGCGGCCGCTCTGGATCGCGTCGTCCAATACGTGCAGCAGTTGCACCTACTCCTGTTCGGACGGCAGCACGACTCCGACCGTCTCCTTCAACGGCGTTTCCAACGGGTTCGACCTCACCTACACCTTCGACAACCAGACATCGACTCCCGGGACTCCTGAACAACCGCCCTCGGCGGCAGCGGGATCGTGCGTGACGGCGT
>CAZPPX010000020.1:0-75403 GCA_964588585.1 uncultured Phycisphaeraceae bacterium | reverse complement strand
TGACACAACCCTCCGAGTTCACCATACCCTACGAACCGGGGGTGAACAAGGATGCTGTAGACAACCGCGTCAACTTGAACTCAACCCCCGCCCGCCGGCGCTTCAGGCTCGCCCGGCTGCTCGGTCGGCGCGGCTTCCTTGGGCTTGCCCGAATCAATATCCTGCCCGCGCAGGTTCCGCACCATGTCGCGTGAGAATCGGGCCATGCGAGCCTGCTGGCGGGGCGTGCTGAGTTTGCCGCCGCGCTCGTCGACCATCTTCATGAAGCGGCCCATGCGGGGCGAGTCCATGGGGCGATCGTTCTCGCGGGCCCGTTTCATGTCGCGCTGGGCCTGGCCGCGGGCGTCGCCCAATCGTTCTTTGTCGGTCTTCTTATTTTCCACGCCCGCGATGTCTTCCATCAGGTGCGTGAACTCGTTGAACGCGTTGTCCAGGTAGTTCTCGCGGTCTTCCTTGGGCACATCGTCATACTTGTCGGCGTACGAGTCCCACAGGTCCACTGCCAGGCGCTCGGCATTGGTCCGCAACTGTTCACGGGCCTTGCCCGTGATCCCCGCCGCGAAGAGCGCCATGGCCTCGGAATCGCCAGCCGACATGCTCTTGAGCCGCGCGACCAGGTCTTTGATAAGCGCCAGCCGCTTGTCGATGGGCAGGTTGTTGAAGTCGGCCGAGAGGAGCGTGTAATCGAGCACATCCTCAATCTCGCCCGTGGCATAGTCGGGCACCGCCCGCGGCCACATCGCCACCACCGCCCCAAACGCGCCACCCGCCAGCACCAGGCCCAGCCCAGCCGCGAGCCCGCGGCGAACCCAGGGCCGATCGCCGACGCGTGCCAGGCCCGCGCCGAAGCCGCGCAATCGCTCGCCAGCGCTCGTGCGGCGCGTGCGTGCTGGCGGAGCAACGAGGTCGTCGGCCGTGAGCAGGCTGCCCTTACCCAGTTCAGTCGTATTCTGCTCGGTGGTCATGCGTCACTCGCAGGGGTTGAATCGGAAGAAACAGGAGCGTTCAGGGTGGACGCTCGTTGCGCGGTCATTGCGGCGGAGGTACCGGCGGGATATCCGGCAAAGGCGGCGGCTGACTCGCCGATTCCGGGTCCATGATGAGCCAGTCGGCCCGCCAATCGCCATAGTGCAGCGCGTTCTTCTTGGTGAGCGGGTTGCCCGGGTGCCAGTCGCGCCAGTCAGAGAGCACCGGCCAATCGCGGTTGCGCACGTCTTCGTAAAAACGCGTGACGGTGGCCGGCGGGTTCGGATCGGCGCGGAAAACCTCGCGCGCCAGCATCAGCACGCCCGGCCAATACTGATAACTGAACCCCGTCTGGCGACCCGCATCCGGATCGTTGTCCTCAGGGCACAGATACGGCGAATGTACGATGAGAGTGTTGTGTTCGTCGTAGTACGGCGCCTTCACGTCGGTGTATTGCTCGAGCAGATCGAGCAACTGCGGATCGTTGGGGTTGCTGGGCAGGTTCACGTCATAGAAGGGTGTAACGCGGGGCAGCAAGCCCTTGGAGTCCTTCATGTAGAGTTCAAAGGCGGTGCCGAGGCCCTTGAGTTGCGTCAGGCACTTCAGGCGGCGAGCGGTCGATCGAGCCCCGGCCAGCGAAGGCAACGCGATGCTGGTAAGGACCGCGATGATCGCGATACTCACGAGCAACTCGATGAGCGTGAAGCCACGGGTAGGGCCAGAACGGGATGGTGCGGTTCGCCTCAGCATGACGAGTCTACAAGAGTATCGGCCCACGAGGCCCAGCCCCACGTCTTGGGTAGCCCGATTCTCCGAATCGGGTCCCGTTGGGTCTAACCCACCATCGCGGCCCGGTTGCACGACAGCCTCAAGATCAGCCCACGAGGCCGACACTGCGCGACAACGCAAACTGGTCGCGCCACCAAAAAGACAGCCACCCGCGAGCGTCGCGGGCGGCTGGGGGAAAAACGGATCAGGTCCGACTTCGATTACCGACGGCGGCGCGCCGCGGCGATGCCGGCGAGCGCCAGGAGGCCCATGCTGCCGGGCGTCGGGATGGGGATTTCCTTGAGGGCGAAGAGAACGGGGCTGGACGACAGATCGATGTCGATGACCAGTTCACCCGAGGTGTTGCCGGGGTTGAAGGTGCCGCCGGAGGGCACGCCGGGGCCACCGGAGTAGAGGACCGAGTCGCTGAAGACGTTGTAACTGGAGAAGACGAAGGGGTTGATGGAGAAGTTGGCGGAGAGGGCCTGGTTGAAGGTGGCCCGGCTGGTCTGGGCGAGCACCTGGCGGTAGCCGGTCCAGAGTTGGCCGGTGTTGTTGTTGATGACCTCTTCGGTGATGGCGATGCGGGGGATGGTTCCCGCGTCGGCGGCGATCTGCTGGAAGATCAGCACGATCGGTGTGGGCACGCCTTCATCAGTAAGCTGGCTGACCGTGGCCCGCTTGGTGATGACGAGTTGCCCATCGGCGAAGATGGAGCCGGGGTTGTTGACCTCGATCACCACGTTGGCGGGATCGAAGATGGTGACCTGCCAGCCGCCGCCCAGGTTCTGGATAACGGGATCGGCGGAGGCGATGCCAGCCGCGGCCAGCAGAGTGGCCACCGAGAAGGCACCGGCGATGTTGCGAGAAATGTTGGACACGTCCTGATCTCCCCGTAAAGGATCCGCCTGTCTATCCGCGTCAACCGGCCTTGTGCATCCCCATGCGTTGCGGCCGGGTGGTTGAATGCTCCCGCTTCCAACCTGCTGACGCGCTCATGCCGAGCGTTTCCGGAACGTCGAACCTCTCTGTGTCGGCCTACGACGCGGGGGTCCTTGTCGAACGGCAGGTTCCTGTCTCCTGCCGCGGTCTTGGCGACCGGCCTCTCTCAGCCTCCACTTCGCACGCCGGGAGGGACGAAGCCCGGTGAAACCGAGCCTCCCCGTGTGCGAAGCGGATTGATTACCGCTTGCGACGCGTGGCGACAAGCCCCGCGAGCAGAGTCAAAGCCATGGTGCCCGGGGTCGGGACCTGAGGAACCTCACGCAGGGTGAAAGTCGAGCCTCCACCCGGGTTCAGGGCCACATCGACCACCAGTGCACCCATCGCGAGCCCGGGGAACCAGAAGGCACCATTGACCACGGTGCCACCACCGAAGTCCATGACGGTGTTGCCGCTGCTGTAGGAGACGGTGGTGAAGGGGCTGATGCTGAGCCCGGCGGAGGCGGCGGGGTTGAAGGCCGCGGTGGTGCCCGAAGAAGCGTTGATGAGCGAGTTCGTGAACCCGACCCAGTTCTGGCCGGTCTGGTTCGCGATGAACTCATCGGTGATGATGATGCGAGGGGCCGCGTTCGCGCCGGTCTGGGTGAACACCAGGTCAAGGGCGTTCAGGTCCATGAACGTGGCGAACTTCTCGATGACGAGTTGCCCGCTATTGCTGGCGGCTTCGTCAACGACAATGTCGATGAGATCGGCGTCGGGCAGCAGTACTTGCCAGCCGAAGCCGAGGTCTCGCAATTCGGGGGCCGCCGAAGCGGTACCCGCCATCGCGAGCAACGCGGCTGCCGATCCCACGATGATCCGATTCTTCAGGCTCACGCGATCCTCCCCTCTCGTGGAGCGAACTCCACGAAGGTCGCTACTCCGACGACAGAGAGGTGCGTTTACGTGACAGCAGCGACCTGATTCGGCCTTCCTGCCGAAACAATCGCGCCGTCCGCACACCCTGCGTAGCAGTAGCGAGACGACACTCCGCCAGAAAGATACCACATCCCTACAACCCGTCAACCTTTCCAGGCCGATTTTGCTGAAAAGGTCAACCCCAGTAAACGACCGATAACCATGTCGTGCCTGCATTTGTCACTTATTTGGGTGATGACAAACTGTCCGCATCCTTGCGCAACTGGGTTCCCAGGCCCGTGATCACGCTTTCATCGATCTTTTCGTTCAGGGTTTTCCGGTACTTCTCCCATTGGGCGACCAGGTTGCCCTCGATGTGTTGATTGAACCATCGCAATTGGAAGCGGCTCGTGGTGCCTGCCGAGTCGGTACAGACGACCTCGGCGCGGGTGGGGCAGAGGTCGATGGTCCAGGCCTGGCCCTCTGGCGGGCGGAGGGTGAGGATGGGGGTGGACGACTCGACGGAGAGGTCCCAGAGGCGGATGGTGCCGTCGGCGCTGGAGGAACAGAGGATGTCGGGCTCGCGCACCCTGAACGCGGCATCGGTCACGAGTGCCGCGTGACCGGTCAAGCGGCGTTTGAGCACGCCCGAGCGAGCATCCCAAATAGAGATGGTGCGGTCCCAAGAAGTCGCCACGACGCGGGTGCTGTCGGGGGTGAAGAGGACTTTCCAGGGCGTGGCGGTGTGGTCACACTGGGCGACGCGGCTGCCGGTGTGGCGGAGCGCAAGCCGCCGCGTGCCCTTTCGGGCGTCGCGGCTGGCGGTCCCGGTTTGAGCGGTGCGGCGCTCTGGCCGGGGTTACGCGGTGCCACGCGGGCCCGCGCGGTTGAGGTGCAGGTGAATGGGAAGGACTTCGCACTGCGCGGGGATCCCGAGACGTTTCGCGCGGGGAAGAGCATCCTCGAAGCGTGTGGCGCGTGCGCGGCGAGGGCGCGCGTGAAGAACCACAGTTCTGTGCGAACTGAGGTGGCAGCGGCACGAATCTGTGGAAGCGCCGCGAATCAGGCCACTCTGGATGGTCAGGCCGATGGCGCGGACGCGGGGGGCTCGGTCAGTCCGCCGAAGCGTCGCGAGCGCTTGGCGTAATCGCGCACGGCTTCGTGCAGCGACGCCCGCGTGAACTCGGGCCAGAAGGTGGGCGTCACGAAAATCTCGGCGTAGGAGATTTGCCAGAGCAGGAAGTTGCTCACGCGCAGTTCGCCGGCGGTGCGGATGAGGAGGTCGGGATCGGGGAGGCCGGAGGTGCCGAGGGCGGCATTGATGTCGGATTCGGTGATGGCGGCGGGATCGAGTGTGCCCTCGGCGGCGCGGCGGGCCAGCGCGCGAACGGCCTCGGTGATCTCGGCCCGGCTGCCGTAGTTGACGGCCAGGCACAGCGTGCAGCCGGTGTTGCGGCTGGTTTCCTCGGTGACGGCATCGCGCATGGCGACCACGGCGGGTGGCAGGCCTTCGGTGCGGCCGATCTGGCGGAAGCGGATGTTCTCCCGCATCATCTCCTCGCGCTGGGACTGCATGTATTCGAGGTAGAGGGCCATGAGGGCTTCGACCTCTTCGCGCGGGCGCTTCCAGTTTTCGAGCGAGAAGGAGTACAGCGTGACGACATCGATGCCCAGAAATCCGGCTTCCTCGACGACGGCGCGGACGGACTTGGCCCCCGCGCGGTGGCCGAGCATGCGGGGCAGGCCTTGCTTGGCGGCCCAGCGGCCGTTGCCGTCCATGATGATGGCGACGTGACGGGGGATGCGCGAGGGGCAGAGATCGGGGAGGATCAGGTGCGGGCGGGCCTTGGGGTTGCGGCGCGTCATCGATTCGAGAGCCGCCTGCCCGGCGGGCGAGAGTGGCAGCGAGGCTGGCGCGGTGGTGCTGGGGGCGTGAGGAGCAGTCGGTGTGGAGGCGGGCATGGTGGTGTCGATCAGCGAGGGCGGTGCGGCGGCGCGCGGGGGCAGCGAGCAATCGCGGCGATCGCCGGCGCGGCTCACGGCTCGCGTTCGATGGTCTGGGCGCGATCGGGGCCGACGGAGACGATCCGCACGGGCACGCCCACGAACTGCTCGATCAGATCGATGTACGCCCGGGCCCCGGCGGGGAGTTCGCTCAACTTGCGCGCCGTGGTCAAATCGCCCGAAAAGCCGCGGACGGTCTGGTACACGGGGCGAACACGGTCGAGCCAGGCACCGTCGGGGGTGAAGGCATCGGTGCGGCCTGCGGGGGCGTCGTAGGCGGTGCAGACCTTGAGTTCGTCGATGTCGGAGAGCACATCGAGCAGCATGATCGAGAGGCCCGTGCAGCCGTTGAGGCGCACAGCGTAGCGGAGGGCAACGAGGTCGAGCCATCCGACGCGGCGCGGGCGGCCGGTGGTGGTGCCGAACTCGCGGCCACGCTGGCGGATGCGCTCGCCCAGATCGTCGAGCAGTTCGGTGGGCATGGCACCGCCTCCGACACGGGTGGAGTAGGCCTTCATCACGCCCAGCACATCGCCGATGGCGTTCATCGGCACACCCGAGCCGATCACGGCGCCGGCGGCGGCGCAGGAGGACGAGGTGACGAAGGGGTAGGTGCCGTGGTCGACATCGAGCAGGGTGGCGTTAGCGCCTTCGAAGAGGATGGATTGCCCGAGGGCGAGCATGTCGTGGAGGGCGGCGGTGGTATCGCGGATGCGGCCCTTGAGTTTGGACGACCAGAGGGCGACGAGGGCGAGGGTGTCATCGAGTTCGAAGCGGGGCGGCTCGACGCCGCCCTTGAGCGCGGCGAGCATGGCGTTTTTCATCGGGCAGATGACGCGGAGGCGGTCGCGGAGGTTGTCGAGGTTGAGGAGGTCGCCCATGCGAACGGCGGTGCCGCGCTGGACCTTGTCGGCGTAGCAGGGCCCGATGCCGCGCTTGGTGGTGCCGATGGGGCGGAGGGCACCGTCGGAGAGCCAGCGTTCGCGGGCCTCGTCCTCGGCCTTGTGCCAGGGCATGACGACGTGGGCGCGGTCGGAGACCAGCAGGTTGTCGCACGACACGCCACGGGCCTCGAGGCCGGTGATTTCTTTGAGCAGTTGGTCGGGATCGATGACGACGCCGTTACCGATGATGGAGGCTTTGCCCTTGTGCAAGAGGCCGGAGGGGATGAGGTGAAGTGCGAAGCGTTCGCCCCCGAACTGAACGGAGTGGCCCGCATTGGCACCGCCATTGAAACGGACGACTGCGTCGTGGCGATCGGCGAGGATGTGGACGATTTTGCCCTTGCCTTCGTCGCCCCATTGGAGGCCGACGACGACGGTGCCGCGGCGTGGCGCGGCGGGTGGCTTCACGAGCGAAGCGGGCGAAGCCGAGACGAGGGTTGGACTGGCGGTGGACATCGCGGGCTCCCGGGGCGCGAGGCCCGGTGAAGGGTAGCGAAGAAGAGCCGCCGAGCGGAGAAGAACCGCCGAGACACCGAGGTGGCACCGAGGAGGGAGGGGCAAGGCGGGATCGGGAATGGGGAAGGCATGAGGCACATGGCAACGAGGCATCAAGTGGGGACTGATTCAGCCTATCTCGGTTTTCCACTGTGTCTCAGTGCCTCGGTGGTTATCAGCAGGCCGATAAGCCCGGACTATCAGCCCGGATAAGGGGGAAGAATCCCGGTCCCGGGACTTGGGGGGTCAAGCGAGGGGCGTGGGGGGACGATGATGACTGATTGGAAGGACGCGTTATGGCCGAGGAGACCGTCAGAATCATGTGTCCGAGCCTGACGTGTCGCCGCGTACTCGCGGTGCCGCCGTCGGCACGGGGCAAGACGGTGCGGTGCCGCAACTGCGGGACGAATATCCGGGTGCCGACGCAGCGACCTGCGGGCGAAGCGCCCGCGGCGGCTGCGGAAGCGCCAGCCAAGAAGTAGATTCAGATTCAGGCGGTGGTCGAGGGAGTGTGTTGCACGATGCGCACGTCAAGCGTGTGCGTGGCGGGCATCAGGCACGCGCGATCGGTGCAGGCCTGGTAGCGCACGGCCAGTCGTGGGGTGCCGGTCCAAGGGCCGGACGATTCAAGGGCAACATCGAACTCGACGCGGTCGCGGTACACGCGCGGGCTGGCGGGGTTGGGGGGGGTGGCCGGGTCGAGCGGCACGCCTTCGGGATAGTCGGCGAAGACTGACACGCCGCTGCCGCCGATGAGCGCAATGGCCAGCGGTTGGATGGCTTCCTCCACGGGCTCAGTGGATGCGGAGACGGGCGCGAGCAGGTGATGCCCTGGCGCGATCTCGATGCGGAGGCGCACCTCGGCGGGGTGATCGGGGCCGATTTCGAGTTCTTCTTCCGATGCCCAGAACTGCACGGCGGGCGTGCCGCTGGATGTGCTGGAGCCTGCGGGGAGTGGCGCGTCAGCGAGCAGAGAGACGAGCAGGGGTTCGTCGAGCGCGAGCATGCGCAGCAGCGCACGAGTGGAGTTCACGGCCGAGATCGGCGACTCGGCGATCGGGGCACTCACGGCCACCACGGCGCGGGCGGCGGCGTGGGCGAGGTCATCGCTCCCGGTCTGCTCGGCCAAGTCGATGAGGGCGTGGGTGATGACCGAGGCGGCGCTGGGCATGGCGCCGTCGTAAGTGGCGCGCGCGCGGACGAAGAGGTCGGTGCGATCGGCTTGGGTGTCGAAGAAGCCACCGGATGTGTCGCCAAAGTCCTGCTCGGCGCGAGCGAGGAGCGTGGCGGCGCGGCGGTGGAGCAAGGACGCTTCGGCCGGCAGGGCGCGAGCGAGGGCGAGCAGGCCGTGCGCGAGCATCGCATAATCTTCGAGGGTGGCCGGGATCGACGAGGAGTGGATGATCGTGCCATCGTCGGAAGCGTGGCGGGCCCACAGGGCGTCGGCGGCTTTCTGGGCGGATTGCACGAGCGCCGGCTCGCATAAGAGGCGGCCAGCGTCGGCGAGTGCGCCGATCATGAGGCCGTTCCAGGACGTGAGGACTTTGTCATCGAGGCGGGGGCCTTCTCGTTTCGCCCGCGCGGCGAGCAAGGTGTCGCTCAGGCGGTCGATGCGTTCGAGGAGGCTGGAGACCGAGACGCCCATTCGTGCCGCCAGCGCGTCGGGGCGCTCGGCCAGGCGGAGGACGTTGCGCGCGACTTCGTGCGGGTGGTGCGGGTCGCTGAAGTTGGGGCCGTCGGCGAGGGCGAAGAGGTCGATCGCGAAGGTGGCGTCATCGGCGGGCAACGCCGCGCGGATGTCGGCGGGCAGCCAGAGATAGTTGAGTCCCTCGCGGCCGTTCACCTCGGCATCCTGTGCGGTGTAGAAGACGCCGGAGGGGTGAGTGAGTTCCCGGGCGACGTACCCGGCGACGCGGCGTGCCACGCGGGCGTAGAGGGAATCCTGAAAGGTCTCGGTAGCGCGGGCATAGACGCTGAGCAACTGGGCCTGGTCGTAGAGCATCTTTTCAAAGTGCGGGACGATCCACATGGCGTCGACGCTGTAGCGGTGGAAGCCGCCGCCGAGGTGATCGTGGATGCCGCCGAGGGCCATGCGGTCGAGGGCGAGGCGCAGGACGTGGTCGATGGCGGGTCGCTGGTCGGGCCCGAGCCTGGCGCGGGCGTCGAGCAGGAGTTCGAGGTAGACAGCCTGAGGAAACTTGGGCGCGCCGCCGAACCCGCCGTGGACGGGATCGGCGATGGTCAGAAGGGTCTGCATCGCCATGGCAACTTGCGGGCGGCCGACCGCCACCGGCGCGGCACGGGCCTGAAGATGCTCGCTGACCGACTCGGCGATCGCGGCGGCCTGCTTGAGAACATCGTCGCGGCGCGTGTACCAGGAGTCGGACATACCCGAGAGAACCTGTTGGAAACTGGGCAGGCCGTGGCGGGGTTCCGGCGGGAAGTAGGTGCCGCCCCAGAACGGGCGGAGGCCGAGCGGTTCGAGGAAGATGCTCATGGGCCAGCCGCCTCGGCCGGTGAGGACCTGGATGGCGGCCATGTAGGCCTGATCAATCTCGGGGCGCTCCTCGCGGTCGAGTTTGATGCACACGAAGCGCTCGTTCATCAGCGCGGCGGTGGCCTGGTCCTCGAAACTCTCGCGCTCCATCACATGGCACCAGTAGCAGGTGGAGTAGCCGGCGGAGAGGAAGATGGGCACGTCGCGACGGCGAGCCTCGGCGAGGGCTTCAGGGCCCCAGGGCCACCAATCCACAGGGTTGTGGGCGTGCTGCTGCAGGTAGGGGCTGGCGGAATGAGCCAGGCGATTGGGCATGATTGATCCGGCGTTCGTCAGGGGAGCGTGGAGGAAGTCCATTTGAGGTTATGAGGTCGCGTGAGGCATGCGGCGACCTGGCCGTTGAAAGGAATACCCACGGATGGGGGCAACCCGACCCGCCCAAATGCCGAATAGAAGATTGTGAAGACCGGTGGCCCGAAGTGGGCTGGTGGTCCACACTTAGTGAGGTGGTGAGGGCCGCAGTCGATCAGAGGGGGTCGTTGGGGAACGGCAGGGATTGCTGAGGAGGCGCATTCGACCAGATGCCTCAAACCGGGCGCGAGCACGCGGTGGCGGATAGTTTCGCGCGAAGCGGAGCGCGGTGGCGCTGCGCGCTGGTGGCCGCGGCGGGGTTGGTCGGGCTCGCGGTGGCGAGTGTGCTCGCGGGCGATGAGGTGACCGCCGCCCCCACACCGACGCGAGGCGAGTGGGCACCCATCCCGGGCGTGCGCGAGTTCACGGGGCGCGTGACGGCCAAGCCCCGCACGATCCAGGAGTTGATCGCCAGCGGGATGGATGCGAACGCGGCGGCGCAGCAGGATGCTTTGGCACGGGCGCGCCTCGCGGCGGGGCTGGTGAGGCACTTTGCGGAGACCGACGAATATCTGGTGGAGGTGCCCGCGGGGCAAGATGACGGCGTGTTTGCCGCGATGCTGTGGGCCACGGGAGAGTATGCGTATGCAGAGCCGGATTGGCTGGTCTACCCGGCGTCGGTGCCGAGTGATGCGCGGTTCGGGGAGCAGTATCACCACCGCCTGATGCAATCGACGCTGGCGTGGGATTTGACGACCGGCAGCAGCAGCATCGTGGTGGCCATGGTGGATACCGGCGCGAATGCGGCCCATCCCGATCTGGTCGGTCGGCTGGTGCCCGGGTTCAACGCGGCCAGCAACCTGGCGCAACTTGATGGGGGCGTGGTCGATGACATCGTCGGTCACGGCACCATGGTGGCTGGTGCGGCGGGTGCCACCGGCAGCAACGGCGTGGGCGTGGTGGGCATGGGCTGGGGGCTGAGTCTGATGCCCGTGCGGGCGTCGAACCTCAGCAACGGCGCGGCGGCGCTCAGCACGATCAATGCCGGGGCTCGCTGGGCGGCCGAGCACGGGGCGCGGGTGGTGTCGGTGTCGTACACGGGGGTGCAGAGCCCGACGGTGCAAGCGACGGGCGCGCACATCAAGAGCGTGGGCGGCTTACTCGTGTGGACCGCTGGCAACGGGGGGCAGAACTGGTCGGCGTTCGATTGGCCGGACGTGATTGTGGTCGGGGGCACCGGGCCGGATGACGTCAGCCTGCTCTTCTCAGGGTTCGGGAACGCCGTGGATTGCGTCGCGCCGGGGAGCGACATTCTGACGACGACCATGGCGGGCGGCTACGCGCCGGTCGATGGCACGTCGTTTTCGACGCCGATCGTGGCGGGCGTGCTGGGATTGATCTGGTCGGCGGACCCGGACCTCTCGCCCTCACAGGCGGAGACGGCGCTGCTGGCGGGGTGCAACGACCTGGGCGACGCGGGTGATGATGTGGTATATGGCCGGGGGCGCGTGAACGCGTATCGGTCGGTGGCGCTGGTGGCGCGCGGGCCCGATGCGCCGATTCCGACGCCTGACAGCGCGGTGACAGGCGTCGGCATGCCGATCACGCTTGATGTGCTCGGCAACGACTTTGATCCGGCGGAGCGGCCGCTGAGCATCGAGAGTTTCACCGGCAGCGCGGTGCTGGGCGGCACCGTGACGCGCTCGGCAGGCACCGGCCCGGGCGGGCGCGATGAGCTCGTGTTTTCGCCCGGTGGATCGGGGACCGACGGATTCACTTATGTGGTCAGCAACGGCGTGATGTCGCGGCCGGTCGAGGTGGTGGTGTCGGTGGCTCCCCCAACGCTGGCGTCGCCCCGACCCGGTTCGGGCGGGCAGCCGGGGCTGGATGTGAAGTACTTTGACTTACTCGAACCGACCCTGGTGTTGCCGTCGTTTGCGGGGCTTTCACCCATTGCGACCACGATCTGGCCGGCACTGGACTTTGCGAGCAGCGAGGGCGACTTTGCCGATTCGTTCCGCACCGATGACGTGGCGGCGCTGGCGCAGGGGCTGCTGCATGTGCCGGTGGATGGCCTGTATCGGATCGGCGTCGAGAGCGACGACGGCGCGCGGGTGGCCGTCAGCGGGCTGGAGATCGTGCGCAACGACGGCCTGCACGCGATGACGCGTACCGAAGGCGTGATGGGGTTGCAGGCGGGCATTCACGGGCTGCGGGTCGAGTTCTTCGAGCGGCGGTTCGGCGCGGGCCTGCGCGTCACGATCGCTGGGCCCGGTATTCCGGAGCAGGCCCTGAGCGGCGTGTGGCTCTCGCACGTCGAGGCCGACCTGGTGGACATCAACGCCGACGGGGACGTGAACCCGGACGACCTGTCGGATTTCATCTCGTTTTACTTCACATTCGACCCGCGGGCGGATTTCAATGGCGACGGGACGCTCGATCCGGACGACTTGTCTGATTACATCGCGGCGTATTTCACGCGCTGAGGCGCTGAGGGAACTGAACATGAGGCATCGGGTGCTGTGGGCAGGGGCGGTGGCGGTGGGATTGGCCTTGACTGCGGGCGCGCCGGTGGCACTCGCCCAGCCGGACGCAGCGGAAGGCGATGCGACGGTGGCGCGATTCGATGGCGATCGCGTGGTGCGGGTGAACATTCGCGCAGGCGAGGACCTGCTGACGATGGCGGCGATCAGCGATGACCCCTGGACCTGCCGCACACCCGGGTTGGGGCTGGTGGATTACCGCGTGTCTGCGGCACGAATGGCAGATCTGGTGGCGTCGGGGATTCCGTTTGTCGTGCTGATCGAGAACGTGCAGGCGCTCATCGATGCCGAGAACGCGCGGCTGCGCGCGGCACGGCTCGAAGGCGGTGGCCCGGGCGTTCCGGCGTGGTTTGACGACTACAAGAATCTCGCCGACATCAGCGCCTATACCAATCAGTTGGTGGCGGAGTTTCCGACGATGGCCAGCCGCATCTCGGCGGGCCAGTCGCTCGACGGGCGGGAGATTTTCGCGATCCGCATTGCCGCGCCCGGCGCGCCGGCGGATCGACCGGCGGTGTTCCTGCATGGTCTGCAGCACGCGCGCGAATGGGCCTCGGGCGCGACGGTGATGTACATCGCCGACCGGCTGCTGCGCACCGCTGGCAGCGACCCGGCGGTGGACGAGGCGCTCGCGTCGCTGCAGTTTTTCATCATTCCGGTGAGCAACCCCGACGGGTACAACCACTCCTGGGTGAACAACCGCATGTGGCGGAAGAACCGGCGCATGAACGCCAACGGCAGCCGCGGCGTCGATACCAATCGCAACTGGGGCGTCGGCTGGGGACTCACAAACGGCTCCAGCGGCAACCAGGGAAGCGACACCTATCGCGGCACCGCCGCGTTCAGCGAACCCGAGACGCAGGTGCTGCGCGACTTCGCGCTCGCCAGGCCGTTCATCCGGGCGCACTTCGACGTGCACGCGTACTCGCAACTGATCCTGTCGCCCAACGGGTACACGCCTGACCTGCCCGCCAACGCGGCACTCTTCACCGATCTGAACGGCGTGCTGGCCGCAGGGTTTGCACGGCGCTACGGCATGGTCTATCGCCCCGGGCCGACGTATACGAACATCTACCCCGTGAGCGGCGGCTCCACCGACTGGTTCTTCGGCGCGCGCGGCGCGTTGTCGTGGGGTGTGGAAGTGCGCGACACCGGGCAGACGGGTTTCCTGCTCCCCCCCGAGCAGATTGTGCCCAATGGCGAGGAAGCGCTGGACGCGGTGCTGGATCTGGCGTCGGCGATCGCGCGGCCGATCCGCTTCTCGTTTGCACCGCCAATGCCGGCACTGGTCGAAGCGGGTGTGCCGGCGATTGTGCCCTTCACGGTGTGGCCGATGCCTGGCGAGACGCTCGACGCGGCCTCGGTGCGCGTGCACACGCGGCTGGGTCGCAGCGGGTCGTTCCAGGAAGGCACACCGACGCCCGGCACCGGCCTCAACGCGTTCGACGCGGCTTTGCCTGCGCTCCCCTGCGGGGCGGAGGTCGCGTTGGTCTTCACCGCGCGCACCACCGACGGCCGACTGGTCACGTGGCCAAGTGCTGGCGAAGCCTCACCGCTCATCGCGACCGGTGCCGAGCGCGAGACGCCCGAATCGCCGCTGGTAGCGTGCGCCCCATGTCCGGGCGACTTCAATCGCGATGGGGACCCCAACCCCGATGACCTGAGCGACTACATCGCGGCCTACTTCACCCAGCCGCCACTTGATGGCACGGACATCAACGGCGACGGCAACACCGACCCCGATGACCTGAGCGACTACATCGCGATGTACTTCGGCGGGTGCCCGTGATGGTGCTCTGACGTATCGGGCGGAGATTCAATAGCCGATGGGAGGCGGCGCGGGCGGGCCGGGCGGCACAAACCCGTGGCGATCAATCGGATAAACCTTGAACCCTCGGTGGCGTGACGCCGGTGCGTTCTCGTCGTCGCCAGGCAGCGTGACGCGGGGCTTGCCATCGGGCCCAAGGCGGATTCTCACAGGGCCGGGGATGGCGCGATCAAACTTGTCTCGGCTTTGCCCGCGATGACCTTTGAGCCCGGGTAGACGCGCGAACGGATCGTGACATCAACAACCGTGCGCTCGGCAGTGCACTGCCGCAGGCGGTCGAGCGCGCCGGTCGCCTTGCTCAGCAGGTCTCGGGCCGCGGCGGCTTCAAACTCTCGCTCGGTCAGGGTCTCGGCCTGGCTGGCCGTGGGCTTACCCCGCACGTTCTTGATCTGATCGAGCGCGGCATGGGCCTTCGCAGAGCGGGCTTCGAGCGCGGGGATCGCGGTGACCAGATCACTCGCCACCGCCTCGATGCGCCCCAGCCAGCCGGCCCGAAGGACGGTGGCCACGCCGCTCTCGCTGCCCAGCGTGTCCAGTTCGACGATGCCCCCGGCATCGACTTCGCCACCGATGAGCGAAGCGTCCGCCGCCTTGAGCGCGCGGCCCACCACCACCGTGCAACTGATGATCTCCTTAGCAATGTGCAGGTCGCGCCCGACTCGGGCCTTCACCGAGTCGAGGTACTTCGCGGCGGCATCGCGGCCGGAGGTCAGTTCACCCGCGTTCCGCGCCGCCATGCCACCGGCGAGCACCACGTCCTGCCCGCCCGCGATCGTGGAAGCCTCCACGAGCCCGACAATCGACAGGCGCTGCGTGGCGCGAACTTCAAACCCATCGCGCACGCCCGCGCCGATAGCGACGCGGCCAGGAAAATCGATGCTGCCGGTGGAGAGATCGATCGGCCCACCGATGGCCAGTTCGTCGCGCACGCGGAGCACGGGCGGCGCAAACTCGAGCACACCGTCGCGGGTGGCGGTCGCGACGCCCGTGGCCGGGTCGATGCGCACCGAATCATCAGGCGTGAGCGGGAAGGATCGGCCTTCGCGTGCGGAGAGGGTCTTGCCGTGCACGTCGCGACCGTCGTGGCCCGGGGAGTTGGGTGTCAGTACGCCCAGTGTCGCGCCGGTGCGCACGATGCGAAATGGCACCTTGGGCTTACCGGGCGTCTCGGCCGTCAACGAGGGGTCGAGATCAAAGCGGCCAGGTTCGCCGTGACGGGCAGGCTCGCCCTTGGCGAGTTCGATTCGAACCGGCCCCGGGCCGGTGTGCGCTGCGAGCGTGGCCACCGCCAGCGCGATCGCGTCGGTTACTTCGCGGGTGATGAGAATGCCCGCGCCACCGAGCGCGGCACGCAGCGTCGGGTCATCGATCGGATGGCCCGAAGCCGGATCGGTGATGACCACGGCGGCGCACAGCGCGTCCTTGTCGATCTCGACGCGCACGGACTGATCCAGCGTGTCGGTGCTCATGGAACCAGCGCCCCGAGAATCGCTGCCGGATGGGCCTGCCGCACGCGGGCGCACCCGAAGCACGATGAGAGCGTGGTATCGCCCGTGCTGCGTACGGGCATGACGGGCTTGATTCCCGTTGGGCGCGGAACCACCACGCGCGGGGATACTGATTTGGCGTGATTTGTGCAACGTTCAGGGGGTTCGGCGACCGCCAGCACCAAAGTCAGGGACGAATGCGATGCGGAGCGCGCATTCTCAGACCACGCAATCAGGCGGCAGCGCGCTGGCTGACCAACTCCGCCCCGCGGAGCATCGTGCTGGCGACGGCATTGAGCGCGGCGGTCCAATCGGCGTGCAACTGCTGGTTCCAGGCCGGGCCAGCGACCTCGGCGAACGTGGCCAGCAGAACTTCGCGGACGACGCCGTAGTGCTCGGGCTTGGCCCCGTAGCCGGCTTGGCGCATGCCCATGTCCATAAGCGGACGTTCGAGCGCGCGGAAGTTATCCGCGTGCTGGACCACGTGCTTGAGGGCGGTGAGCAGGTGCGCCTTCTGCCGGGCAAGGTCGGCGGGGAAAAGGCTCCGCACCGCTGGCGCGGCCTCGAACAGCCGTTCATAGAAACGGTCAATCAGATGCTCGCCCCGCGGGGCCACCGCGTCGAACGACGCACGAATCCGCGAAGCCGGTGTGGAATGGTTCATGGTGAACTCCTGGCAACCGGTCCGCCCGCCGGTTCCGGGTTATCGGCGAGGTCTTGTCACCGATCGATGCCTCGGACAGGCCCGCACGGGAAACCACCGAGACAGGGCCACCCGATCGCGTTGCGGGGTTGCTCGAACGCGCGTCACTTCGCGCAAGTCCTGCCCGCTTGCCCACACGCGTTGGCACGCCTGCGTCATCGTTTTCGATGAACGGCGCGTCGGCGGGCGTGCGGCGCGACGATACTGTCACTCGCGCCGCGCACTGAACGCTCGCGCGCAGGAGTCGATCCGCATGAACGTGCTGGTGACCGGAGCGGCGGGGTACATCGGTTCGCACGCCTCGGCACGCCTGCTGCGGCAGGGCCATCGCGTGATCGGGGTGGACAACCTCTTCCGCGGGCACCTCGAAGCCATCGACTTGCTGCGGTCGATCGCCCCGGATCGACTCACCTTCGAGCGCGGCGACGTGGGCGACCGCGCCATGCTGGAGCGCCTGATGCGAGCGCACGCGGTCGACGGCGTGATGCACTTTGCCGCGCGCGCGTATGTGGGTGAATCCGTCACCGACCCCCTTTCCTATTACCGCGACAACACCGGCGCGACCGTCGCCCTGCTTGAAGCATGCCAGGCAATGGGCGTCAGCCGCGTGCTCTTCTCTTCGTCGTGCTCGCTCTATGGCGACCTGACGCCCGACCAGGTGCCCGTGCGCGAGGAAGCACCGCTCGTGCAGGTGAGCCCATACGGGCGCAGCAAGCACCAGTGCGAGCAGGTGCTGGGTGACTTTGCCGAGGCGTGCCGGCGTAACAGCAAGCCCTTCGCCTGGGCGGGATTGCGCTACTTCAACGTCGCAGGGTGTGATCGCCAGGGCCTGCTGGGTGAGGATCACGAGCCCGAAACGCACCTGATTCCCGTGGTGCTCCAAGCGGCCCTGGGCGTGCGCGAGTCCGTCATGATCTTCGGCACCGATTATCCGACACCCGACGGCACCTGCATCCGCGACTATGTACACGTCGACGACCTCGCCGACGCGCACCTGCGCGTGCTCGAATCGCTTCGCCCGGGCGTGGCCACCGCGCCCGCCGAACGCACGCCCGCGTACAACCTGGGTATCGGACACGGCTACTCGGTGCGCGAGATCATCGAAACCGCTAGGCGCGTGACCGGCCGCCCGATCCGCGTCGTCGAGGGCCCACGCCGGGCCGGCGACGCGGTGCAGATCTTCGCCGACCCGTCTCGCATTGCCAAGGACCTGAATTGGCGGGCCCAGGTGACCAGTTTGGAAGAGATCATCGCCAGCGCGTGGCGGTGGTTTGAGAAGCACCCGAAGGGCTACAAGACGAAGTGACTCCACTCCCTCCCCCGGTCCGACCGGGGAAGGTGTCACAGGGCTCGGCGAGAAACGGAGGGGCGCTCCGTGTGGGGTGAATGTGTCGCGAACTGAATCCAACGAGAACCCCCACCGGCTTCGCTGCGCTTGCCACCTACCTCGCTGGGAGCGGGGGAGGGTGGGGACGAGCCTCTACGATCAGTGATGCTCACGTTTAAGCCCAACGAATGTCGCGTGCTCGGCGTGCTCGTCGAAAAAGCCTTTACGGTTCCCGCAGCGTATCCGCTCACGCTCAACGGGCTCGTCGTGGGCAGCAACCAGCGGAACAACCGCGAGCCGATCCTGAACCTGGATGAGGAAGCCGTGCTTGATGCACTCGATGGCTTGCGGGCCAAGGGGCTGGTGATCGAGGCGTTTCTGTCGGGTAGCCGCGTCGCGAAGTATCGGCACAACGCGAGGGAAACGCTGGGCGTGACGACCGAGCAACTGGTGATCCTGGTCGAGTTGCTGCTGCGCGGGCCGCAGAGCCCGGGCGAGTTGCGCGGCCGCGCCGAGCGCATGGCCCCGCTGGGGTCGCTGGAGCAGGCCGTGGCAGTGATCGAGAGTTTGGTGAATCGACCCGAGCCGCTGGTGCGGGAGTTGTCACCCTCAGGAAGGGCGAGGCGGTTCGGGCAGATGTTGTGTCCCGATCTGCATCCCATTGACGGGCCGGCCGGCGACGAACGTGGCGGACACGCGGCCCGCACGATGAGTGACGGACCTGCGGGGGAAGTCGGTCTCGCAGCGCTGCAGTCCCGGGTCTCGGCACTGGAGGCCGAGGTCGCTTCGCTCAAGGTGCGGCTCGATGGCATGACTTCGTGATGTGGCACCGGTCAGGTTGACCTTCGATCCCGGTCAATCGAGGAGCGCGACGTCGTTCACTTCAGGCTCGACGCTTGTGCGACCGTTCCAGGTGGAGACGCGTGGGCTGATGGCGGCATCGAGGCGGCGGCCCCTGCGGAGTTCGGTGCGGCGGTCCCCCTCTCCCCAGTTCCAGGCGACGAGGCGCATGACTTTCCGCGCGGGGACGATCGAAGAGTCGTGTTTGACGGTGAACGCGAGGTGCTGGCCTTGCTGCCCCATGGGCGTGGCGGCGCTTTCGATCACGAGGTTGCGGAGCGCGAGGAGCGGTTCGGGGTTGCCGCGGCCGCAGGGGGCGAGGGTTTCGAGTTCGCTGATGGTGCGGGGGGTAAGTTCGTCGATGGTGGTTTCGGCATCGAGGTGGATGCGGGGGATGAGGTCATCGGCACTCAGGCCGGCATTGACGGCAGCGGTGAAGCGTTCGACGAGTTCGGGGAGGCGATCGAGCGGGACGCGGAGGCCTGCGGCCATGTCGTGCCCGCCAAAGCGGGTGAGGAGGTCGGCGCAGGTGGTGAGCGCGCCGTGCAGGTTGAAGCCGTCGACGGAGCGGCCTGAGCCGTGGGCTTCGCGTTCGGTCGGCAGCGCGGCCAGAAGGATGGCGGGCCTGCCGTAGCGCTCGACGAGGCGAGAGCAGACGATGCCGACGACGCCAGCGTGCCAACGCTCGTCGGCGAGGAGGATGGCGCGGCGTTCGGGGCCCGTCATGCCCGCGCGCTCGGCGGCTTCGCAGGCCTGCTCGAAGATGACGCGCTCGGTGCGCCGGCGTTCGTCGTTGAGGGCGGTGAGTTGGGCGGCGATGACGGCGGCGCGGTCGGCGTCGGCGGTGGTGAAGAGTTCGACGGCTTCGCGCGCGTGGGCGAGGCGGCCGCAGGCGTTGAGGCGCGGGGCGAGGCGGAAGCCCACGTCGGTGCTGCGGACTTTCTCACCGGCCATGCCGCTGGCCTCGACGAGGGCGCGGAGGCCGACGAGGGGCGAGTGCTTGATGCGTTCGAGCCCGTGCCGGGTGAGGATGCGGTTTTCGCCGGCGAGGGGCACGACATCGGCGATGGAGCCGAGGGCGGCGAAGGCCAGCATCTCAACAAGCACGCTGCGGAGTTCGGGGGAAACGCGCGGCGTACCGGCGCGCATGGTGGCCAGTCGCCAGGCGAGTTTGAAGGCGACGCCCGCGCCGCAAAGGTCACCGAACGGGTACTGAGAATCAGGCCGGCGCGGGTGGACGACCGCGAAGGCGGCGGGTAGTTCGTCGATCGTGGCGGGCGGGTTGTGGTGATCGGTAATGATGAGGTCAACGCCCGCGGCACGGGCGGCGCGGGCGGGCTCGATGGCGGTGATGCCGCAATCGACGCTGACGATGACGCGTGCGCCTTCGCGGGCGAGTTGCTCGATGGCGGCGACGTTGAGGCCGTAGCCCTCGTCGAGGCGGTGGGGTACATAGGTGTTGATGAGGTGCGCGGGGGCGTCTGGGGCGAGGGCGCGGAGGGTGTGATAGAGGATGGCGGTGGCGGTGATGCCGTCGGCGTCGTAATCGCCATAGATGACGATGGGGTGCCGGGCGTCGAGGGCATCGAGGAGCCGCGCGGCGGCCTTGTCGAGGTCGGGGATGAGCGAGGGGTCGTGGAGGCGGGTGAGTTTGGGGTCGAGGAAGGCCGCGGCTTCGGCAGGGTCGATGAGGCCACGGGCGGCGAGGACGCGCTGGGTGAGCGTGGCGTCGGGGGGGGCGGTGGAGGCGTCGCGCCAGGACCAGCGGCGGGTGAGGCCGCGTTGGGGGCATTCGGAGTGGGGAGTGTCGTGGCCGGGGGCGGTCATGGGCACGGCGACGGGCGGGGCGTGGGTGGAGCCGTACACTCGCGCGTTAGTGGTGCGTGTTGAAATGGTGTTCTCTTTCGCCACGGGCCTTCTTTGCAGGATAGCCGCATGGTTCGCTTGACTCGGATTTACACGCGCACGGGTGACGCCGGGGACACGGGGCTGGGCGACGGCAAGCGCGTGCCGAAGGATGACGCGCGCGTGGAGGCGTACGGGACCGTGGACGAAGCGAACGCGACGCTGGGGTGGTGCGTGGTGCTGGCGGCGCGAGAGGCGGCGGGATCGCTTGGCGCGGGGCTGGTGCCGCTGCTCAAGATGATTCAGAACGAGTTGTTTGATTGCGGGGCGGACCTGTGCTGTCCGATCGACGCGACCAAGCCCGAAGCGCCGGGGTCGCGGCTGCGCGTGACGGCAGCGCAAACGGCGCGGCTGGAAGCGGCGATCGATCAGTACAACGAGCCGCTGCCGGCGCTCAACTCGTTTGTGCTGCCGGGGGGCACTGAACTGGCGGCGGCGCTGCACATCGCGCGCACCGTGGCGCGGCGTGCGGAGCGGCGGACGGTGACGCTGGCGGCCGAGCAGAAGGCCGAGACGAATCCGGAGGCGGTGAAGTATCTGAACCGGTTGAGTGACCTGCTGTTTGTGCTGGCGCGGGCGGTGAATGCGGCGACGGGTGGCGGTGGAGATGTTTTGTGGGTGCCCGGGGGGGCGAGGTAGGGATCGTGGAAGCGAATCCGTGTTGCTGACTGATCTATGCGGGGTTAGCCAATCGCGACGCACGCCGGACCCCTCCCGGCCTCGCTGAGCCTCGGCCACCCTCCCCGCTGGGAGCGGGGAGGGGTGGTGAGATCAATCGTGCCGAAGGGCGACGATGGGGTCTTGTCGCGCGGCTTGAAGCGCGGGGTAGATGCCGAAGATCAGGCCCGTCGCCGCGGCGACGCAGAAGGCCAGCACGATCGACCACATGGTGATGGTGGTGGGCAGGTCGGCATCGGGCGGCACCATGTGGCCGATGAAGGGCGCGCGGGGCAGCAGCGGCACGCCCCAGCCGAGCAGCAGGCTGGCGTTGATGCCCAGGGCGACGCCCACGATGCCCCCGGCGGAGGAGAGCACGCCGGTCTCGACGAGGAACTGCCAGACGATGTGCTTGCGCGTGGCACCGAGGGCGCGGCGGATGCCGATCTCACGGGTGCGTTCGGTGACGGAGGCGAGCATGATGTTCATGATGCCGATGCCGCCGACGAGGAGCGAGATCGCGGCGATGGCGGAGAGGATGGCCCCGTAGGTGGCGGCGGTTTTCTTGGCGCCTTCGAGGAGTTCGTAGGGCACGACCATGCTCACGTCGATCATCTTCTGATGGCGCGTCTCGACCACGCGCCAGGCGAGCGCGGCGTAGGTCATCACCTGCTCGCGATCGGGCGCGATGATGTAGACCTCCGACACCTGCACGGCATTCCCCTGGAACGAGCCGGAGGTGCGGCGCATGACCGTGTCGCCAAAGACCTCGACGGCGGTGGTGATGGGGATGTGCAGGTCGAAGTTGAGGTCGCGGCCAACGAGGCCCGCGCCCGCACCACCCGAGAGGCCCACGGGGGCGAGCACGCCGACGATGCGCATGGGTTTGGCATCGATGCGGATGGTGCGTTCGAGGGGATCATCGAAGGGGAACATGGCCTTGGCCAGTTCGCTGCCGATGACGGCGACGGGCTCGCGTTGCTCCATGTCGGCTTCGCTGAGGTAGCGGCCGCGATCGACGCGGAGGTTGGCGGCCTTCATCATCTCGGGCGTGGTGCCGTAGGCCTGGCTGGTGCGGCGGAGTTCGTCTTTGATGACCTGGCTGCCGACTTCCTTGAGCGGGACGATGGACTCAGCGAGCGGAAGGGCTTCCTGGAGAAGTTGCACGTCGATGCGTTCGAGGCCGTGACGGCTGACGAAGCCGGTGCGTTGGCCGCCTTGCGGGCTCTGGGTTTCGGGTGGACGCTGCGAGCGGAGGATGATGTTGCGGGCGCCGAGGCGTTCGAGTTGATCAAGGGCGCGGCGCTTGGCCCCTTCGCCGATGGAGACCATGGCGATGACAGCGGCAACACCCAGGATGATGCCCAAGGCGGTGAGGACGGAACGAAGCTTGTGCCTGGAGAGGTTGGCGAGGCCGAGGCGGATGGTTTCGAGGAGGAAGGTCATGGGGGGGGAAGGCACTGGGCACTAGGCATCGGGCATTTGCAGACGGGGACGGGGACGGGAGCGGGAACGGATCGGGGACGGAACCTGCGGCTCGCTCCTCAACTCGGCACTCGCGACTTTAAGAAGCGGTGGGGAGGGGATTCGAACCCCTGAACGGCTTGCACCGTTACCGGTTTTCAAGACCGGCGCATTCGACCGCTCTGCCACCCCACCAGGAGTGGAGGCGATGGTAGGGGCGGGGTGCCGCGAGCGGATTTCGAGGCGGGATTGGCGGTTTCTATGTGGAAAACGCGGAGTGTATCGCAAGAAAATCGAAGGCGGGAGCACGCCCTGGCACGCGTCGGGGACTTTCGCATGTCCATGTTTCTCGTTCCTCGCCTAGCCTCCCTCCGTGGCTCGGCTCATTCTCTCTCGCCTGCTGCAACTGCCGCTGATCCTGGGGGCCGTGCTGCTCATGACCTTTGCGCTCGCGTGGCTGGCGCCGGGGAATCCGCTGGAGCGGGCCGAGGGGCGGCGTCCGCCGCCGGAGGTTGAGCGGGCGATGCGGGCTCAGTATCGCCTGGATAGTCCCGTCACGTTTCTGCTTTCCTACGCGGATGCCGCGAGCGGGGTGCGGTGGGTGCGTGAGTCGCTGACGGGCGAAGCCGCGCGGCAGGGGGAGGCGGCACGGGCTGCGGGGCTCGACCCGCCCGCGCGGCGCGTCTTTGACCTTGGCCCCTCGCTGATGTACCGCGATCAGCGCGTCGCCGACATTCTGGCCGATGCGCTGCCCGTTTCCGCAGCACTCGGCGCGGGGGCGATCGTGCTGGCCACCGTGCTGGGCGTAGCCGTGGGCGTCACCGGCGCGCTACGGCCCGGCTCACCGACCGACCTGGCGACGCTCGCGCTGGCCCTGATCGGGATCAGCCTGCCCAACTTTGTGATCGGCACCGGGCTGCTGCTGCTCTTCAGTGTGTACTTGCGCTGGCTGCCCGTGGCCGAGTGGGGCCCGCGTGGCGCGGTCTTGCCCATGGTCACCCTGGCGCTCCCGTTCGCGGCCTACATCGCGCGGCTGACGCGCCTGGGCATGATCGAGGCCCTCGGTGCCGATTACATCCGCACGGCCCGCGCCAAGGGTGCGCCGCCCTCGGCAGTGGTCCTGCGCCACGCCCTGCGAAACGCGCTGCTCCCGGTGGTGAGTTACCTCGGCCCGGCGACGGCGATGGCGATGACCGGCTCGTTCGTGGTGGAGAAGGTGTTCAGCGTGCCGGGCATGGGGCAGCACTTTGTCAATGCCGTGCTGAACAAGGATTTGTTCCTGATATTGGGCGTGGTGATGGTGTTCTCAACCATGCTGATCGTGCTGAATCTGGCGGTGGATGTGCTGTATCGCTGGGTAGACCCGAGGATTGAGTGACGCGCGATGGATCAGGACGCCCGACAAGCCGATCCACCTTCTATGAATGCTGTGGCTGCGCACGCGCCGACTGGACCAGCGATTCCCCATCCGGTGGCGGCGACGGTCTCGCATGCGGCTGCCGCGCCGGACCTGGTTGCGCGTCGGTGGTTCAACCCGCCTGAGTCCATCCGGCGGATTCGCCGCGCGCGGTTCATTGCCGCGACCAACGGTGGCTTGCTCGGGGCGGGCGCGTTCGTGTCGTTGCTGCTCGCGCTGGGGGATCCGTGGTCGGCTGTGGCAGGCGTGATACTGGGTGTGTTCGCGTTTTTGGAGTTTCATGGCCGCGCCGGGCTCGCCCGGCTTGACGATCGCGCTCCACGCCGTCTGGCCCTCAGCCAAGTCGCGCTAGGCGTCGTCCTGGGTCTCTACTTCGGGTGGAAGGCGTTCGACGCCTGGCACAACCCGCCCGCAATCCCCGCGCAGTTCCGCAACCTGGGTGACCCTGAACTCGACCGCGCGTTGGCCGAGCAGTGGCAACTGATGATCCCGATCATGATCGGCGCGTACGCGACGATCGCGCTCGGGTCTGTCGTGGCGTGCGCGCTCAACGCGTGGTACTACGCAACCCGGCATCGCTGGGTGGTCGAGGCGCGGGGCGCGGTGGTGGCGATGCGCACGCGCGGGTGAGGTCATCGAATGGAGCCCCGGAGTTCTCGCGTCTGCCCGCTCCCCTCGGCGGGCGGACCCTGCTCGGGGGCGAGGGGGTGGGGGTCCGCATACGCACGAGTGCCTTCAGCGGTTCGCGCAATCCGCGTGGCATTTCGCTCACCAGTTCAGATGATCCTGGCCCGATCCATCACGCGATCTCGAATCCGTGCGGCTCACTCTCCGAATAGAGAGATGAAGGGCCACGCGAGCGCGTGAGCAACCGGCCCGGAGGCCGTTGATCTCCAGTCCCTTTCAAGGAGTCCGTTCCCGGTTCTTCCGCCTGTCGCCGCAAAGGAGTTTCGCGTGACCTGCCCATCTTCCAGTGAATCGCGTCGCACGCTCGGCCCTTCCCGGCCTGTGATCGTCTGCGCCGAAGATCACCGGCAGGCCACGCTCCTGGCGCTGCACTTCCGCGCCGGGCCGACGGCGCATGCCGGTCATCGGCGGGCGCTCCTTGCGGCGGCCGTCATTGCCCGCATCGCTTCGCGACCGGTCGCGCAGTGGGACGCCTGGTTCCTGCCCGCGCCGTGCTCGGGGCGCGAAGGCGCTTCGATTCGGAACACGAGCGCCCCCTCGCGCACATGCATCCGCCGCGCACGCCTCGCCGCCGCGGCCGGCCTCATCACCGATTCCATCCCCGGCACCCGCATGCTCGTGGTGCTCGAAGAGCGCCTCGCGCCCACCAGCGATGCCCGCCCGCGCCGCTTCGCTGCCGAACTGGCGCTCGATCCGACCGCCGCGGGCCCCGGGCTGGCACCGGTCGATCCGAGGGCCATCCTGTCCATCCGGCCCATGCCCAGCCGCGCGGCTTCCGAAGCCGCTTCGCCCCCCGATGTCACGATCGACCTCGAAGCCCTGGGCATGATCGCGCCGCGGCCGGAATCGTGGTGACACCCGGACAGGCCGTGCCTCACGCCGGATCGGTTGCCGCCCCGAACACCTGCGATTGCTCACTTCGCCGAGCCCCCTCCGCATATCATCGGCGGATGTCCCGTCGCGTCGTTGTCACTGGTCTGGGTGCCGTCACTGGCCTGGGTGTGGGCATGAAGCCCCTGTGGGAGGGGTTGTGCGCTGGCCGCTCGGCGCTGCGCCGCATTGCGCGGTTTGATCCGTCGGGTTTTCCCTCCCGCCTGGGTGCGGAAGTAGGTGCGGGGGAACCGAGCGGATTTTCGGCCAAGGACCACGTTCCGAAGCACTATCGCAAGGCCGTGAAGGTGATGGCGCGGGATATCGAACTCGCGGTTGCCGCGGCCAAGTTTGCGGTTGAGGATGCCGGACTCACCACCCGCGGCACCCTTCCTGAAGACTCCACGAGCCCTACTACCTATAAGCCCGAGCGCGTGGGTTGCCACATCGGTGCGGGCCTCATCTCCGCCGATCCGAACGAACTGACCGCCGCGTTTTCCACCGCGCGCCGGGAGGGCGACCGCCATGCGCTCGATCTGCACACCTGGGGCGCGCGGGGGATGGAAAACCTCACGCCCCTTTGGCTGCTCAAGTACCTACCCAACATGCTGGCGTGCCACGTCACGATTCTGCACGGGTGCGAGGGGCCGAGCAACACGATCACCTGTGCCGAGGCAAGCGGCCTGCTCTCGCTGGGCGAATCCACCCGCGTCATCGAGCGTGGCGACGCCGACCTGTGCTTCTCGGGCGGTGCGGAGAGCCGTCTGAATCTGATGGGCATGCTGCGAATGACGTTCGCGCAGCGCGTCGCCACCACGGGTGACGCGACGGAGGGTGCGCCGTTCATTCGCCCCTTTGACCTTGAAGCACCGGGAAGCCTGCTGGGCGAGGCAGGCGGCATCCTCACGCTTGAAGCGAAGGAATCCGCCGATGCCCGCAGGGCCGCGGCCTATGCCGAGGTCGCGGGCGTTGGTGCTGGCCACGCGCCTCCGCCCGGAGCCAACGCACCGGAAGAAGGACTGGTGGTCGCGATCGAATCGGCCCTACGCGCTGCGAAACTGAACGCCAGCCAGATCGACGCGATCGTGCCGCTCGGCCTCGGCTGCACAAACACCGACGCGGCCGAAGCACAGGCCTTGCGTGCCGTGTTCGGATCGAGGTTGCCCGACGTGCCACTCGTGACACTCACGCCCCACCTGGGCCACTGCAGCGCCGGCTCCGGCAGCGTGCAGGCGGCCGTGGCGGCCATGGCCCTGCGCACGCAGCACCTGCCGGCCCGCCTGCACGCCGGGCGATGCCCCGACGATCTTCAGGCTGGCCCGAACGGCGGCGGCCCAGCGACCCTTCGACACGTTCTCGTGTGTACGGGCTCGCACTGCGGTCAGAGCGCGGCCATCGTCCTGTCCAAAGTTTGAGGCTCGCGTCGCACAAGGGCTCGACCCAACGAACCCCTCACCTCGGTGCCTCGCTGGGTGCTGCGGGCATCTTCGTCAAGTCCGGCAAGCCCTCCAGATTGGCTGCGGGTGGATCGGGTTGGCCTTCGGGGCCAGCCAGGGCGTGGGTGGCATGCGCGAGTGCCGCGACTGTTTGTGTGTACCTGTTCAGGTCCAGCGTGTCGATCGTGTCGGTGGGCTGGTGATAGTTGGGGTTGCGGAAGTTGGCGGTGTCGGTGATCATCACGGCGGGGTGGCCGCGGAGCAGGAACGGGGCGTGGTCGGAGCGGAGCAGGTCGGGCGGGGCGATGGGGGAGAAGTCGAAGACAAAGGTCTTCACCGGCTGGGCGACACCCGGCGCATCCGCAGTGGAAGGTGGTGGCGGCGGCAGCGGCGCGGCGCGGATTTGCTCATCCAGTTGGCGGATGAACGGGCGTGCGGAAAGGACGCCTGCGAGCGCGATGAAGTTGCCCACCGTGGGGAAGGTGATGCCGGGAATTTTGAAGGGGATGGATTGAGAGTCGGGCTCGTCGCGGTAGCAGCCGAGCATCTCGAGGCTCAACATGCCGACGATGGTTTCGGGGGTTGTGGCCGGTGCCGTGCCCTCTTTGCTGTCGGTGGACTTCGACGCGTTCTGTTCGGCGAACGCCGCCACGAACTGCACCGCACCGACGAGGCCGACCTCTTCAAGATTGAACAGTACAAACCGGATCGTGCGGCGCGTGGGGCGATCCTTCAGAACGCGAGCGATTTCGAGCACCGCGGCGGTTCCGGTGCCGTTGTCGTCGGCACCCGGGCAATCGGGCACCGCGTCGAAATGCGCGCCCACGATGATGACCTCGTGCGGGAGCGTGGTGCCGCGGTGGTCGAAGACGATGTTGCGCCACTCGGCCATGGCGGCGGGTGAATCCGGGGCGTGCGAACGGCGCTTCCAGTGCACGCGCGGTGTGGCGACCTCGAAGCCCATGGCCTTGGCTTGGTCAGCGAGCAGGGATTGGATTTGCAGCAGGCCCGCCACATGCTCGGCATCGCCCGCTGCGGCCCGCTTGGTGGGCAATGCGCGGAGCGTCGCGACGAGGTGGTCGCGGCTGACGGCGGCAGCAGGGGACGGCCTCGTAGGGGTGGAGGGGAGTGAGGGTGGCGGCTCGCTCATCGCGAGTGCGGAGCAGTTCAGAGTGATGCACGCGATCAGAATGGGTGTATGCATGGGCATGATTCACAGCATGGTGGCACAGGCGTCCCGCCTGTGTTCGTCGCGCAGCGGCGAATGTTTGGCGCACGCGCGAGGGCCAACCCGCGGCTTCGCCGCGGCACAGGCGGGACGCCTGTGCCACTATGAAAGGCGCGGTCATTGTCTGGCGGGGACCGCCGTGACCACCCGAAGGCCGCTACCCAGCCACGATCAATGCCTGAACCGTCGCACGCCCGTGACCATGCAGGTGACGCCCCGTTTTTCGCAGAGGTCGAAGGTCTCCTGATCGCGCTTCGATCCGCCCGGATGGATGATCGTCTTCACGCCCGCGTCAACCAGCAGCATGGGGCCGTCGGGGAACGGGAAGAACGCATCCGACACGGCGATCGCGCCCTTGGCCAGCGTGCCAGATTTTTCCACAGCGATGCGACAGGCCGTGACACGATCGACCTGTCCGAGTCCGCCACCGAAGAGGCGAGTCGCGGAGTGTGGGCCGGTGGTGTCGATGCCGCCGATGGCGATGGCGTTGCTGGTCATCGCGCGGACCATGACTTCGATGGCCGCGGCGGCGCGGAGCGTCTCGGGCGAGGGCGCAGGACCGGCTTTGTGTTCCCATTTCGCGGGGTCGGGCGCAAGCGTGTCAGGGACCTGCGCGAGGGCTCCGCCCCGGATGAACTTGAGGGCGAGCGTGTCGGCGTCAACGGCCCGCGCGGCCAGCGAGCCCGTGGCCAGGATGCGGAGATTCTGCCAACGTTTCTGAAGCATCGCCAGCGCGTCGGGCATGCAGTCTTCCGCGATGAGCACTTCGAGGAAGATGTCCTTGCCTCCCAGTCGCTCGGCGGCGGACGCGTCGATGACGCCCGCGACCGCCATGATGCCCCCGAACGCGGCCAGCGGGTCGCCGGCGATGGCGCGATCAACCGCCGTGAGACAATCAGACGCGATGGCGACGCCGCAGGGGTTGGCGTGCTTGATGACGCACGCGGCGATGGCCCCCGCATCCACAGGCAGCGCCATGGCCAGTTCCAGCGCCGCCGCGGCATCGTTCAGGTTGTTGTAACTCAGTTCCTTCCCGTGCAGTTGACGCGCATTGATGACGCTGGGGCCGGTGTGCGCCCCCTCGGCATAGACCGCGGCGGGCTGGTGCGGGTTCTCGCCGTAGCGCAGCGTGGTGAGCAGCCGGAGCGAGGGCTGAAGGCGGGGCGGAAACGGCGACGCTGCACCCGGAGCCGTCGTCGCGGCCACGCCACGCTGCGCTGGTGCGTTCAGGTAGCGCGAGATTGCCGTGTCGTACTCGGCCGTGCGCGTGAAGGCGCGCGCGGCGAGTTGCTTGCGCATATCCAGGCTGGTGCAGCCCTCGGTCACTTCCATCTCGGCCAGCAACGGGCCGTACTGGCCCGGATCGGTGACGACGGCCACATACTCGTGGTTCTTGCTGCCGCTGCGCACCATCGCGGGCCCGCCGATATCGATCTGTTCGATGGCCTCCTCGCGCGAGACGCCCGGTCTGGCGACCGTCTGCTCAAAGGGATACAGGTTGATGCACAGCAGGTCGATGGGCTTGATGCCGTGGGCCCGCATGGCGGCGGCGTGCTCGGGATGGTCGCGGATGGCGAGCAGCCCGCCGTGCACCTTGGGGTGCAGGGTCTTCACGCGCCCATCCATCATTTCCGGAAAACCGGTGATCGCATCGATGGGCGACACGGGCAGGCCGGCCTCTTGCAGAAGCCGTGCCGTGCCACCGGTGGAGACGACCTCGACGCCGTGGGCGATGAGGCTGCGGGCAAAGGCTTCGACGCCGGTTTTGTCGGAGACTGAGAGGAGAGCGCGGGTGATTTTGACGAGGTCGGGCATGGCGCGCAGAGCGTACGCCGGGCCTCAGGGCGCGTCTTGAGTTGCAGGCGGTTGCCGCGTGGGCCCGATTACCTGGGCTCGAACTTGTGCACCGCGCCGCCGGTCGTCACGGCATACAGGAAACCGTTCTCGAAGCGATCGGGCACAAGTTTGGCCAGCCCGGGCAGCGAGGCCCGTTCGAGAACATCACCGGTAGCGGGATCGAGGGTCACCGCCTCGCGACCGTTCCAGGCCAAGGGCTTCCCGCCGAGGGTGCCGATGACCGAACCCGCCACGCCCTTGGCCGTCCAGATTTCCTTGCCCGTCTGGGCATCCAGGCACAGCAGCCCGGTAGAAGGCACTTCGACATAGAGGCGGCCGAGGTGGTAAGTGGGGGTGGAGCGGAGTGGCGAATCGGTCCGCTTGCGCCAGAGCGTGCGGTTGCCGAAGGCGTCGAAGGCATAGATCGACTGATCGAGGCTGGCGACAAAGAGCGTGGAGTCGGAGGCCGCCATGTTGCAGCCCAGGCCGCCGAAGATGGCGTACCGAGCGGTGGCCGAGCCCGACGGTGCCAGCACGATGATCTGCCCGGCCTGCGACGCCAGCGCCACGGCTGCGCCATCGCCCACCAGGATTGGATCGGCCTGGATCGCCCCGCCAATCGCATAGGCCCACGCCTTGAACCCCGAATCCAGGTGGCAGAGTACTTCGCCCACCGACGTCCCGAAGATCAGCGAGCCGTTCATCCGGGCCGGTGCGGTGTTCACCACCCGGGCGAATCGCTGCTTGTTCAAGAGCGTGCCAGCATCGACATCGACCACGAACACCTCGGATTCGCTGCACACCAGCAGGCGCTTGCCCGCGCGGGTCATGCCCACAAACCGGGTGATGGGCGAGGTGAGCGGGGCAACCCAGCGGATCTCGCCGCTGGTGGGCGAGAGGGCCGTAATGGTCGAACTGGAATCTTGAAGGAAGAGGGTGTCGCCCTCGGACTGGAACGCGCGGACCGTGTCGCCCGGGCTCATCGAGGCGTAACCCGACCACACCAGGCGGTAGCCCAGCCGGGAATAGGCGTCGCGGTCAAGCGAGGCCGAGGCGAGCGTGGTTGAGCCGCCGGATGGTGGCGCGTCTTCACGCGTTGACGAGGATGAACCGCAGCCAGCGAGGCCCGCCACAAGCAGCAGCGCGGCGGGTGCCAGGAATCGGGCGAACGAGCAAGGGCTGGACATTGCGGCTCCTGGTCGAGATCGAAGAAACGAACGGGGTCGGGCAGTCGGGGGGGGAGTGATGATACCGGGGAATCGAGCGTGCCGCGCCGCGCTGGTGACGGGAACGCAGAGAGCGGCCGGTTCGAGCGCGACGGAATGATGGTTCCCAGGACGATTCGTCCCCGCGAAGAAGTTGCCCCCACCGTCGGGTGTGCCCTAACAATCCCCACATGACTGATCCTCGCGTGTCGAAACTGGCCGACGTTCTCGTCAACTATTCCACCAAGGTCAAGCCGGGTGAGACGGTGGTCATTTCCGGTGACATCAACGCGATGCCGCTGGTCGAAGCGGTGTATCAGGCCATCGTCAAGGCTGGCGGCCATCCGGAGTATGTGCCCCGCTGCGAATCACTCCGCGAGTTGATGGTCGCCAATGGTTCTGAAGGCCAACTCACCCACCACTCCGGCTTGCAGCAGTACCTGATCGAGAACGTGGACGTGCACATCTCATTCTGGTCAGAGGGCAACACCAAGTACCTGAACCGCTACGACCCCAAGCGGCTCGCGCTGCTTCAGCAAGGCCGAAAGCCCGTGATGGTGAAGTTTATGCAGCGCGAGGCTGAGGGCAAAGTCCGCTGGGTGGGCACGCAGTATCCGACCAATGGTGCAGCGCAGGATGCGGGCATGAGCCTGAAGCAGTACGAGGATTTTGTCTATTCCGCCGGCCTGCTGCACCTGCCCGACCCAGCCGTCGCGTGGCGTGCCGTGCGTGACCGACAGCAGGGCGTGGTGAACTTCCTGCAGGGCAAGAAGCAGGTCCGCTTCCGCGCACCGGCCACCGAGGGGCACGACGGCACCGACCTGCGCGTCGATGTCTCGGCCGCGACGTGGATCAACTGCTTTGGCGATTCCAACTTCCCGGACGGCGAGGTCTTCGCCGGTCCAACCCTCCCGCCCGCGGGCCTCGGGGCCGATGGCCACGTGAACTACACCTTCCCGGCGGTCTACGGCGGGCGCGAGGTCGAGGGCGTGCGGCTGGCCTTCAAGGGCGGCCGCGTGGTGGATGCGTCGGCCAAGCGTGGCGAGGACTACCTCTTCCAGATGCTTGACCAGGATCCCGGCGCGCGGAACATGGGTGAGATCGCCATCGGCACCAACTACGGCATCACCGACTTCTCACGCAACACGCTCTTTGACGAAAAAATCGGTGGCACGTTCCACGCCGCGGTCGGCGCTGGCTATCCCAAGAGCGGCAACGCCAACGATTCCGGCCTGCACTGGGACATGGTGTGCGACCTGCGCCCTCGAAAGACCGCGACGGGCGAAGTCATCCCGGGCGGATCGATCGAAGCAGACGGGGAGGTGTTCCACCGGGACGGGAAGTTCCTGCTGCCCGGTTGGGAGTGATTTGAACCCACGCAGACGTGGGTTTCTGGGCAATTTCGCACAGTGTTCGTGAGCCGCAATCTCAAGCGACGCTCAAAGCAACCGCTGGCGCAACACCCTCGTATAGACCCGCGAGTGTCGGCTGTCGTCGCGGTTTTTCGTCCTGAGCGTGGTCGGGGGCGGTTTGCTCGACCACCGAGGTGATATCACCTCGCGCGAGTAGCCCGACCGGGGAGGGTTGGGCTATGCGCATAGGCCGCCCTCAAACCAGCACATCGGTGTCCACTTTCTCACACTCGTGAGCGGGTTTGAGGTACCATTGGGAGTAGCGGCCATGAAGAGTCCTTTGCCGCCGGCGCACCCGGCCCCCCCGTCCCCCTCAGCCCCCACCAAGCCGGGTGCCAACGGAACTCACCACCACTCTCCTTCGGAACCCTCGATGAGCACCAGCCACAGCGCCCCCGCACCCGCCGGCCACCTGCACCTCGATCCCGACGAGTCGCACGACCCACACGCGACACGCTTCGGCGACTTCCTGAAAGCCGCGATCCAGTTCGACGCGTCGGACCTGATCGTCAAGACCGGCAAGCCTCCGGTCATCCGTCTTCGCGGCGCGCTCAAGCCCCTCGCCACCGAGCCGGTCACGGCCAAAGAGTTCAAGGACATCGCCAAGCACATCCTCGACGAAGAGCAGTTCGCCGACCTCGCCAAGTACGGCTCGGTCGACTTCGCGTATGACTATGACGAGGGGCACCGCTTCCGCGTGAACCTCTTCCAGGCCCGTGGCAAACTCGCCTGCGCCTGCCGCCTCATCACCAGCAAGATCCGCCGCTTCGAAGAGTTGTACCTGCCGCCCAGCATGTCCGAAATCGCCATGCAGCCCAACGGCATCGTGCTGCTCAGCGGCGTGACCGGTTCGGGTAAGTCCACCACCATCGCGGCCATGCTCGACTATGTGAACGAACGCAAGCCCGTGCACATCGTCACGATCGAAGACCCGATCGAGTACATCTTCACCGATAAAAAAGCTACGATCAACCAGCGTGAAATCGGCATCGACTGCCTGGACTTCAAGATCGCCCTCCGCGCCCTGGTCCGCGAAAACCCGGACATCGTGCTCGTCGGCGAAATGCGCGACAACGAGACTTTCGAGGCCGCACTCCACGCTGCCGAGACCGGCCACCTGGTCTACGGCACCATCCACGCCTCCAGCGCCACCCAGACCTTCAGCCGTATCTATGGCTTGTTCGAGGCGGAAGAAGTCGAGCAGGTGCGGCGCATCCTGGCCTATCAGATGCGCGCGTTCGTGTACCAGAAACTGCTCCCCACGCTGAAGCCAGAGATCCACCGCATCCCCGCGCTGGAAATCCTCATCAACAACGGCGTCGTCCAGAAGTTCGTCCTCGAAGCCCGCGAAGGCGAACTCCGCGAGTTCCTCAAGAGCGTCGAAGCCAAGCAGTCCGGCATGGTCGACTTCAACGGCTCCCTCGTCGACCTCGTCGAGCGCGAAATGATCCACGTCCGCGTCGCCATGGACGCGACGCCCAACCGCGACGAACTCACGATGCGCTTGAAGAAACTGGGTGCCAGCCGGTAAACCCGGGAAGCACCACCGAGGCACAGAGTCACCGAGAAGCACCGAGGGGGAAGGCAGGACAGGAGCCTTCGCATGAGGTGTGGTATGGAGTCGCGAGCGCGAAGGGTGTTGGCCAGCGCGTTGGCCATCGGAGCCGTGCTGTCCTTCACGGTGCCCGCAGCCGTTGCCGACCGCGTCGAGAAAACCCTCGACATTCCTGGGGGGGGCCCGGGCGCTGGCAGCACGCGCCTCACCTACCAAATCATCACCCCCGACAACTTCAAGCCCGGCTCCACCGCTCCCGTCCTTCTCGTGCTTCCTCCCGGCCCGCAAGACGCCGACATGGTCAACGCGGGCCTGTCCAAGGTGGACCCGGAGTGTCGCAAGCAGGGCTGGGTGGTGGTCAGCCCGGAGGCCCCGGGCGGTCGCCTCTTCTACAAGGGCAGCGAAGAGTACCTCCCCGCGCTGCTTGACGAAGTGAAGAAAACCGCAGTCTTTGAAGGTGGCCGCGTGCACATGATGGGCTCCAGCAACGGCGGCCTCAGCGCGCTCCGTTTCGCTATTGCCCGCCCGGAACTCGTGCGCTCGGTCATCCTGCTCCCCGGGGGGTTCGCCAGCAAGGAAGACGCCGCCCGAATCGACCGCCTCAAGCACATCCCCGTGCGACTCTTCGTCGGCTCAGACGACAACGTCGGCTGGACCGACGGTGCCAAGGACGTGCTCGCCGCGGGCGAAAAGGCCGGGCTCAATATCACGCTCGATATCCGCCAGGCCCAGGGACACATGATCGCCAACCTCATGGGCGAAGAGTTGATGCGCCTGCTCGACGGCTTCCGCACCCTGGAGGGAACGATGACTGGTCCGAAGGCCGAGGTGGCCAAGGTGCTCGACACCATCCACGAGGCCGCCGCGAACGCCGAGTTCGATCGCTACTT
Organism: uncultured Phycisphaeraceae bacterium; assembly: GCA_964588585.1. GTDB lineage: Bacteria > Planctomycetota > Phycisphaerae > Phycisphaerales > UBA1924 > JAEUIX01. The sequence continues at coordinate 40,249 of CAZPPX010000020.1, read as the reverse complement.
CGCCCAGTTCGCCGCCGACGGCATCTTCATCGGCACCGACGCCACCGAACGCTGGACCATCGACCAGTTCAAGGCCTACGCCAAGCCCATCTTCGACAAGGGCAAAGGCAAGGGCGGCTGGACGTACACGGTGCGATCCCGAAACGTGGACCTGTTCCCCGATGGCCAAGCCGCGTGGTTTGATGAGGTACTCGACAATGCCAAATACGGCGAATGCCGGGGAACGGGCGTGCTGCGCAAAGTCGGCGCGAAGTGGGTGATCTGCCAGTATCACCTGACCGTGCCCGTGCCGAATCCGCTGCTGGAACGCGTCGCGAAGATGATCAAAGCGGAGAAGGACAAAGAGAAACGCAAGTAGCCCGGACAAGGGCTTCTCCCTCGATGCCTTTCCCTATCACCTCCACTTCCTCTTCGTTTCCTGATTCCTCCCCTTCCCTTTCTGCGTCTCTCAGCGTCCCCCTCCGCGCCCTCCGCGTTCTCCGTGCTTGTCTGTGTCTCGGTGCGTCGGTGGACATCAACAGCGCCCCGAAACCTCGAACAGCGTGGTATCCTCCGCCATGGCCTTTGATCCCAATGCTCCTGCGGCGCCCGGTTCGGGCATATTCGGGTTGCCCAACACGCGCGAGGATGCGCGGGTGATCCTGGTGCCGGTGCCGTTTGACGCGACCACGTCGTACCAATCGGGCGCGGCCCTTGGGCCCGCAGCAATCATGCGGGCGTCGGCGCAGGTGGACCTGATGGACCACCACTTCGGGCGCGTCTACGAGCATGGGATTTTTCTGGAACCGGAACCCGATGACCTGGTGAACCTGTTTGCCAAGACGCGGATGCTGGCCGAACCGATCATCGCCAAGGGCGGGGCGGAGGACGCCGACGGGGGGGTGCTGGCGCAGATCAACAGCGTGGGCAACCAGGTGAACGAGTTGACCTACGGCGCGTTTGCCGCGCTCTTGTGGGAAGGGAAGTCACCGGGGCTATTGGGGGGCGACCACTCGACGCCGTTCGGGGCGATCCAGGCGTGCGCGGATTTGGCCGATGCGCTCGACCCGAAGGGCGGGCTGGGCGTGTTGCATCTGGATGCGCACATGGACCTGCGCGAGGCGTATGAAGGGTTCCAGTGGTCGCACGCGTCGATCATGTACAACGTGCTGGAGCGCGTGCCCGAGGTGAAGCGGCTGGTGCAGATCGGGATTCGCGATTACAGCGAGGGCGAGGCGGCGGTGGCCAAGCGGCATGGCCAGCGGGTGAAAACCCACTTTGACGCTGACTGGGCGGCGCGGCAGATGGAGGGTGTGAAGTTTGCCGTGCTCGTGCGGGACGCGCTCAAGGCGCTGCCGAAGCACGTCTACGTCAGTTTCGATGTTGACGCGCTGGACCCGAGTTTGTGTCCGCACACGGGCACGCCGGTGCCGGGCGGGCTGAGTTTCAACCAGGCGGCGTACATCCTGAAAGCGCTCGCGGATTCGGGGCGCACGGTGCTGGGCTTTGACCTTGTCGAGGTGGCGCCCGGGCGACTGGCCGACGAGCCGGAACTGGATGCGAATGTCGGGGCGCGGGTGCTGTATAAGTTGTGCGGGATGGCGGGCACCTGTGGCCGTCACGGGTTGCCCGGCGGCGTAGAGGCGGTGCGGGCGAAGTCGAACGGTGCCGTCAAGGCGAGGGCGGCGGGACGGGCTGGGGCGGCCAAGGGCTCGAAGGCATCGTCACGCGGAGGACGGCCCGGAGCGCGTCCGACGAAGCCTTCTCGGCCAGGTCGAACACGAAACTCATCGCGCCGGTGAACGCCAGGATCATGAAGATCACGATGACGAGGCGGCCGATCTCGGAGTTCATGATCGCGCCCATCGGCCCGGGGAAGAACGTCGCCAGCACGCGCGAGCCGTCGAGCGGGGGGATGGGCAGCAGGTTGAACAGCGCGAGGGCGATATTGAGCATCGCGCCGACGCTGAGGAAGATGTAGACGTTGTACGCGAGCGCGGGCGGGAAGCCCGACGCGCCCCAGGAAAACCAGACGCCCTTGCAAAACGGCAGCCACAGGCCACAGGCGAGGATGCAGGCGAGCGCGAGGGCGACATTCATCATGGGGCCGGCGAGGGCGACGAGCGCGTCGTCGTAGCGGCCTTTGAAGCGGCTGGGGTTGACGGGCATGGCCCCCCAGGCGATGCCGAGGATGGCGAAGAGGAGGAGGCTGGCCCAGCCCATGTGCACGATGGGGTTCCAGGTCATGTGGCCCATGACGCGAGGCGTGTCATCGCCGCAGGCGAGCGCGGCCCAGCCGTGGGCGAGTTCGTGGAGGACGATCGCGCCGATGACCCAGATGATCCATGCGATGAGGAAGGCGGGGCCGCCGCCGGAGTCGAGAGCCGAGGTGACCCACCAGGTGCCCATGGGTGATTACATCGAGGACGAGTCGAGGATAGCTTCACGCCGCTAGGTTTGCTGTGTCGCGGCGGCGGAAGCATTTTCGAGATGCGGCGCAAGGGCGTCGCACCAACGTCGGGCTTGATCCGCCAGCCGTGCTGCGGCAGTAGGCCATGCGTCTTGTGCGGAGCGATAACCGATCGGCGCGGCGATGGCGGCGAGAATCGAAGCTTGCTTGTCGTCCAACCGCCACCAGTTGATGACCTCGCCGAAGACACGCTCGATTTCATCTTTGCGACCAAAGAGAGAGTCGTAGAAACCCTTGTTCCAGGCGCTGCGCCCCTCTCCGGCATCGATGTAGAGCTGGACGCCGCAATCTTCCTGAGGCTATGGCCAAGGCGTAACGCATGCGCCACCATGAGCGATTGAGCAGCGAAGAGAGTGATACAGGACAGCCGAGGACTGGGCTGTTTCTTGGGTATCGGCGCGTTGATGGACACAGCGCCGTGTCACTGGCGTCGCCGGGCTCGGACGGCGTCGCCAGTGTTCCGGCAATCCCGCCCAACCGCACTGGCGACGCGGTCAAAGCACCGCGACGCCAGTGGCACGGCGGCATGTTGACCCCGGTCAATCCTCGGCCTTCTCGCCCTCCGGTGCCATCTTCACGATCTTCGGGTCGAAGCGGGCAAGGATGTCGACCAGGTCGGCTTGCTGAGACATGACCTGATGGATGTTCTTGTAAACACCCGGGACTTCGTCGACGCCGCAGGAGAGGACCTGAATGCCCAGGGCGTCGAGTTCGCGGCGGACGTTGCCCCAGCGGAACGACTCGCGGGCCTTGGTGCGCGACATGACGCGGCCAGCGCCGTGGCTGGCGGAACGGAGCGACGGCGCGGAGCCCTTGCCCGCGACGACGAAACCCGGAGTGGCCATTGAGCCGGGGATGACGCCGAGCACGCCCGCGCCGGCAGGGGTCGCGCCCTTGCGGTGCACGACGAGGTCGCGCTCTCCCCGGGCATCACCCGGGTCGTGGCGCTCGATCCAGGCGAAGTTATGGTGATTCTCAACGAACGCGATGGGCTTGGCACCGAGGTCGGCGAGCACGCGGCGATGGATGGTCTCGTGATTCGCCGCGGCGTAGCGGCCCATGAGGTTCATGGCGTGCCAATATTCCTGCCCGGGCTGGGAATCGAGATCGAGCCACGCAAGGAAGCGGAGTTCCTTGGGCAGATCGGGGTGAAGGGACATGGCGAGTTTGGAGTAGTGGTCGCACACGGCGGCACCGGTGCCGCGGGAGCCGGAGTGGGAGAGGAGGGCGAGGTAGGTGCCGGGGGAAAGGTCGAAGTGCCAGCCGGAGCCGGCCTCGGCGGTAGATTGCTTGTCGAAGACTGGCGCTGCGGAAGCAGCATCGCGTGCGGGGATGGTGAGCACGCCCCACTCGACGAAGTGGTTGCCGCTGCCGCTGGTGCCAAGTTGGTTCCAGGCCTTGTCGCGGCAGCGCGTGGTGACGGGCGAGACGGACCAGTCGGCGTCCATGACGGCGTGGTCTTCGCGGCGTTTGAGCGCGCCGCCGACGCCGAAACAGGTCTGACGCTCGAGCGCGCGGACCAGGGCGTCGCGCTGGGGGCCGTTGGTGAGGGCGTCGGGCGGCAGGTCGAGCACCGAGAGGCGCATGCGGCAGGCGATGTCGACGCCCACGGCGTAGGGGACGACGGCGTTCTCGGTGGCGAGCACGCCGCCGATGGGCAGGCCGTAGCCGACGTGCGCGTCGGGCATAAGCGCGCCGGCGACCGCGACGGGCAGATCGCAGGCGTAGCGGAGTTGCTTGACGGCCTCGGCCTCGAGCCCCTGGCCCCAGATGCGGTGTGGGGCGGGCGGACCTGATCGCACCTCGGTCGCGGGGCGCGGGCCTTCGCTGACCAGGTGTGACGCCAGCGCGCCGAAGATGGGGTCGTTCGCGTGGTCGGCGGGATTGGCGATGACGCCGTCGATCGCGGCGCGGAGGACCTGGTGATCGAGGCCAGCCTTTGCGCCAGCGGCACAGGCGGCGACGGCGAGGCGCACGGCGTCGCCCGGACGCAGGCCCAGGTTGGTCAGTTCACGCGGTTTCATGGGCGAATCAACTCGCAGGGCAACCGGCGGCCATGCTCAACTTTCTTAGAGCAAACCCAGTTTCTGCAGGTCACCGATCGGGTCGTCAAAGGAGCACGATCCGAAGCAGATGCAGAAGTTCTCGCGGGCGTTGGCGAGTTGGCCGGTTTCCAGGCGCAGCCCGCGCCAGGTGACGGCATCGTCTTTGAAAACGAAGGGGGTCGTCGCGTGCTCGCCCAGGATGTGCAGCGTGGTGGCGCGGTCGGCGTCGATCTCGCGGAGCATGGCCGCAGCGAGGAACAGGTTGACGAACCCGTGCATGGTGCAGCGTTCGCAGTTGGGCTCGTAGGTGAGCGGGTAGACCTCACGGATGGGGTGATGCAAGCCAGCGGTGGCCTTGAAGGCGACATCGCTGGCGTGCATGGCGAAGAGGAAGTCGCAGACCTGCTCGATGGTGGGGAAGAGATCGGGCGTGACGCCGCCGGTGCGGATCTTCGCACCCGCGCCGGTGCCGGCGAGGGCCGCGGCGAACCCGCGCACGTCGCCGCTCAGCGGGACTTCGAAGAAGGGGTAGATTTCCTCGGGCAGGCGCTCCAGGGCGTAGTCGATCGATTCGGGTGTCGCGACTTTGATCTCCACCGTGTCGATCACGGCGGAGTAGTGGTGGTTCTTGAAGTGGGCGCGATTGAAGTCGGCGATGGCGGTGAGGTTCTGCTCCAAGGGGCCATCGATGAGGACCGAGAGCGTCCAGGGCTCGGGTGGCGGCACGGTGCCATCGACCAGTGCGGTTTCACCACCCCCACTACCACCTCTGCCTGCGCTCACGCCGCCCGAGCCCGCGCCCACGGCCACGGGCACGCCCGCGCCAGCGGGAATCGCGTTCAAGTCGGGCAGCAGGGGTGCTGCGGCGGCCGCGAACTCGTTGAGTCGCGAGGCCGGGCAGATGAAGCGGGCCAGGCCGTAGGCGTGCGCGCCGGCGCGATGGCGCGCGTGAGTGGCGACAGCCTTGGCCATATCGAGGCGCGCGGGCGGGAAGAGGCCCGCGTAATCGACCAGACCGGTAAGCAAAGCGCAGAGTGAGGCAGGGATCATGCCCAATCGTAGATGGGCCCGAGGTGTGCAGGAGCGGGTGCGTTTCACGCGACCTGCACTTGCCCGGGGCTGAATGGATGGATAAAAGCCCCCGCGTGGCTGGGCCACGCAGGCGCTTTGGGGTTGTTCATCGTCCGGTTGTCGCCAGGCGCGTTCACCGGCAGCCGGAGAAGTACGAGGCGATGGCGTCGGAGGTCGTCAGGGTCGGTGCTGGTGTCAGCGATGAAGTCGGTGTGCGCGGCAAGATCCAATCTCGGGGGTGAAGCGAAGCCAGGTGCGAGGAGCGGAGAGGCCCCGGCAGCGGCCCATGAATGCCGACGAGCCAGACCTAGGGTTTGCACTTATACGATGTTGGGATTTGGGCCTCCCGGCTTGCCATTCGCGGGCTGGGTAGGGATACTCTCTGGTCGGATAAGGCAATCCGCGTGCCACGCGCATGTGGAGGTTTGGGTGCCCCGCTGGCCGGGGCAAACTCGGCTGCTTGAGGGCCGGGCTTCTGTTGTTCGTTGGTCGCTCGTGGGTCGCTCGCTCATCTGATCTTTACACCGCTTTTCAAGGGGTTCCTGACCATGTCATTCGAAGCCGCCGTGCATGCTCAGGCCATTGAACTCGACCGTTTGTCTCTGGAGATGTGTGCTGCCGCGGGCAGCGGGCACCCGTCCACCGCGATGAGCCTCGGGCACATCGCGACCGTCCTCATGTTCAACACGATGCGGTGGTCCCCCGATTACCCTGATTACCCCACCAGCGATCGCCTCGTGCTTTCCGAAGGTCACGCGGTTCCCATCGTGTACGCGGCCTGCGCGAAGTTGGGCGTCGCCATCGGCAAAGACCCTGAGAACCGCCGCAAGATGACCGTTGACGACGCGATGCGTCTGCGCGAAGGCTCCAGCGAGATCGAGGGCCATCCGAATCCGGTCGAAGGCTTCCCCTTCTTTGATGCCGCGACCGGCTCGCTGGGTCAGGGCCTTTCGGTCGCGGCGGGCATCGCTGAAGCCGCACGCCTCGACGGGCTTGATCGCCGCGTGTACTGCATCATCGGCGATGGCGAGGCCCGCGAGGGTCAAGTTTCCGAAGCGCTCGATTACCTCATCGACGCGAAACTCAACAGCGTCCTCCCGATCTTCAACTGCAACGGGTTCGGCCAGGCTGACCGCGTGAGCGAGCAGCAGAGCGTGGCGAAACTGAAGGCCAAACTCGAAGCCGCGGGCTTCCGCGTGGAAGAAATCGACGGGCACGAGCCCAAGCAGATCAAGGCCGCGCTCGACAAGTTCTGCGCCCAGTCGGCTTCCACCTCCGCCCAGCCCATGGCCATCGTGGCCAAGACCGTCAAGGGCTGGGGTTCCCAGGCCATGCACGGCAACGGCTGGCACGGCAAGCCCGCCACGGGTGACCAACTGCAGAAAGCCCTGGTCGAACTCGACGAACGGCGCGTGGAACTGACCAGCAGCCTGGTGAGCACCGACGCCTTCGAGATTCAGCCCCCCGCCGAGTGGAAGCCCGAGGCACCCATCTCTGGCGACATGGTCCCCCTGTCGGCGTACATGAAGACACTGGACATGGAATCGGCCCTGCACACGGGCAAGATGGCCACACGCCGGGCCTATGGAATCGCGATGCGGGCCCTGGGCCAGAGCACGCCGCGCGTGGTGGTGCTTGACGCTGACGTCTCGAACTCGACCTTTGCGGACATCTTCAAGAAGGACTCGGCCCTGGCGTCGCGCTTCTTTGAGTGCAAGATCGCGGAGCAGAACATGTTCAGCATGGCCGCGGGCTTCTCGGCCGCGGGCAAGGTACCGTTCTGCTCGACGTTTGCGAAGTTTGTGACCCGCGCGTACGACCAGATCGAGATGGCGATCAACAGCGGCGCGAACCTGAAGATCATCGGCAGCCACGCGGGCATCACGCTCGCCGCCGACGGCCCCAGCCAGATGAGTTTGCCCGATGTCGCCTGGTTCCGCTCGTGGACGAGCGTGCGCGACCACCGCGGCAACCCGGCGTGCTATGTGCTGCAACCCGCCGATGCGTATGCCGCGTATGCCCTCACGCACGCGATGGCCGAGTATGAGGGCTGCTGCTACATGCGAACGCTGCGGCCTGACACCGAGTTCATCTACAGCGACCAGACCGCCTTCAACCTGGGCGGGTTCGAGGTGCTGAGCGAAGGCCGCGACGTGCTGCTGTGTGCCGCGGGCTACATGGTGCACGAGGCCAACAAGGCCCTGGACGCACTGGACAAGGCGGGCGTGAGCGCGACGCTGGTGGACCTGTATTCGCTGCCCTTCGACACCGACGCGCTGCTCGACATCGCCAACCAGAACAACGGGCAGATCATCACCATCGAGGACAACTACGGCGGCGGGATCGGTGCCGCAGTGGCCGACGCGCTGACGGCTTCGGGCGACGCGTTCACGCTCCGCCAGATGCACGTCCGCCGGATTCCCAAGAGCGCCCGCACGCCCGATGAACTGCTCGCCATGTGCGGGATCAGCGCCAAGGACATCGTGTCGGAGACGATGAAACTGCTGCAGGTGGCGTGAAACGTGTGAACTCGTCGATGGTCAGAGCGTGCTTTCGTGGCACGGTGCCCGCTCGGCAATACCGCGCTCGTTCGGGCGTTCATCCGCAGGATCGCGACGCGGTCCGCCGGGAGGATGACGATGCGCCCTGTTTCCCAGTTGTCTCGCCGAAAAACCCTTGCCAGCGCGACTGTTGCGTGCGTCACTATTCTGTCCTCTGAAGTCAGGGCCCAGCCGCAATACGACCTCGCCCAGGTGGATGCGCTCGCCCAGGGTGCGCTCTCGGGCGTGAACGTCGAAACACCCGTGGAGGGCTTCGAACTGCTGCTGCTGAAAAACGGCCAGCGCGTGTATCAACGCGCCTTCGGCAACTGGTCGATTGGCCGCGTGGGCAACGCCGACTCGTCGACCAAGACTGTTTCGGGGGCGATCGTCGCCGGGCTCATCGATTCGGGACACTGGACGCTCGACACCCGCGTGAGCCAACTGCTGCCCGAGTTCAACACGGGTCTGAAGGCCACCATCACCGTTCGCCAGTGCTTCAGCCACACCGCCGGGATGGCGACCGGGCTGGGTGTGGAGGGCGATCCGACCGTCACGCTTCGGCAGGCGGCCATGGAGGCTGCGGAGCGCCCGTTGCGCTATGTGCCCGGCTCCACGTTCAGTTACGGCGGCACCTCGATGCATGTCGCCGGGGCCGCGGCCGAAGTCGCGACCGGGCTCGCGTGGAACGTGCTCTTTCAGCAGCGACTGGGCGTGCCGCTGGGACTGGTGTCCACGCGCTATGTGCTGACGACACCGACCAATCCGCGGATCGCCGGCGGGTGCGAATCCAACGCCGACGAGTTTGCGCGGTTCATGGAGATGCTGCGTCGCGGCGGCGTGCACGAGGGGCCGAGCGGCCCGGGTGGCCCAAACGGTCCTGTGCGCGTGCTGTCGGCGGGTGCCGTGGGCGCGGTGTTCACGCGGCAGTCGCCCGTGGGCATTCCCATCGCCAACTCGCCCCTGCAGGCATCATCCACCGACCTGGGCGACTACGGCCTCGGCGTGTGGCTCGATCGCCGCCACCCAGATGGCACGCTCGAAGGGGCAATCGCCGCGGGCGCGCGGGGGTTCGCCTGCTGGATTGATTTCGACGACGGCATGGTCGGCGCGTTCGCCACCGACATCTCGCAGGCGTCGAACCTGCAGCCGCTGTACAACCTGATCCGCGACGCGGCTCAAGCCGCGATCCGCTCGCCTTTCTGCCCGGCTGATTTCAACACCGACGGCACCGTCGATCCCGACGACCTCTCCGACTACATCGGCGTCTACTTCGCGCCCGGCGACGACTATCGCAAGGACTTCAACCGCGACCGCGCCACCGACCCCGATGATCTTGCCGATTACGTCGCGGCGTACTTCGGGGGCGGGTGCGGGTGAAACATCGTGCCACCGTCAATGTGAGACGTGCACCGAATGCCGCCCGCACTCCGGGCATCGCACCTCCACCCCCGGCTTCCCATCCGGCCCCGGCACCGGCACCAGCCCCGCGAGGTCATAGCCGCAGTTCACGCACATGCCCGGCTTGCGCCCGCTCGGCTCCGGCTCCAGCGTGGCCCGCGCGATGCCGTCGACCCGCACGTCCAGCACATACGAAACCAGCCGCTTCAGGCTGCCCACCGCGCGGGCCGTGAGTTCAACGTGGCGCACGCTGCCTGATTCGTCGGCCATCTCAAACCGGTTCGACCCGCTCCACCAACCGGCAAACGGGCGCGACGACACCACGCGCCCGTTGACGAGCGCGGTCTCGCCGCCGAGGTCGCCAATCCGCAACTCGACGGCGTGCCCATGGATGTGTGTGAAAAACCGTGTCACGCGCTTCGTGCTTCAACTCATGAAGGCAACTTCGGCATCAGATCGCCCAGCCCCGCCGCCGCGGGCCACAGCCACGCGAACAGCGCCGACGTGATCGCGGCATACGCCAGCGCATCAAACACCGCGCCGGGCAGCATCGACCACGGCCGTCCCTTCCAGATGGAATCGGTCAGGCTGCTGCCGCCATAGGCCAGGAGCGCGGTCGTGAAGGCCACCTGCACGATCTCGACCCACTTCGCGCCTGCGGGGTTGGATTGCGCGGTGACATAGGCGATGAGCGTGGTGAGGATCACGATGTTCAGCACCCAGAATCCCAAGCACTTGCCCATCGTGGGACTTTCGGTGAGCAGCGTGACGGTGCCCCAGGGGCCGGTCTTGAGCCGTTCCTGCGCCACCGCGTTGTCCTTGATCGCCTTGGGGTCACACATCGGGAACATGAAGACTCCCGATCCGAGCCCCCACGAGCGGATGGCCGTCATCGCCTCGCCTTCACTGGTGCCGAAGTTCTTGAAGTCGTTTTTGTGGATCGGCAAGGCCATCCAGATGATGGAACTGGCCAAGAAGATCGCGACCACCGTCACGAGGATCGGAAGCCACAGGCTGGTCATCGCCACCATGGGTGCTGCTCCTTTGGATTGTCGTGCAGCCTACCACAGCGCTCCCCCTCGGCGGGGTCTTCTGGCGGTCGTGGGATTTTCGTTTGGTCACGCGGCCTTGGCGTGGGGGGCGTGCGAACCGTGTCCGGCCGTCTGGTGGGCTGGCGCGTGCGACACGGGCGTCAGTGACGCCGCCTCGGCGCGGGCCTTCAGGGCCGCCACGCGCTCGGCCTGCTTCTGCCTGAGATCCGCAATCTGCTCGGCCAGCACAACCCCACGCCGAAAGTCGCGAATAGTGCCTGAAAGCGCGTACAGCATCCCCAGAACGCCTGCCGCGATCACCAGCCCCACCAGGAACCACGCTTCCAGGCTTAAACCAGCAAACACCATGAGTTGAGGAGTCGGCCAGAACAATCCTCCCCTTGAGTTCGGTAGAATCACCACCTCTATGCGCCAGATCGCCAACCTGCTGAAAACCCGAACTTTGGCGCTGCTGGCTTTGCTCGGTTGGGCGGTTGTCGCGCCCGCCTTGGGGCAGGATTCGGGTTCGGACACCCCGCCGCCCGCGGCCACCACCGGCCTGGCCGCCAGCGCCAACCAGGTGGATATCGAGATCATCCAGTTCGGCGTGGGCGACCTGTGCCGCGCAGGCGAGATGGTGGGGGTGTATGTCGGGATCCAGGATCGCACCACCAAGGTGCGCGAACTGATTCTGCGGATGCACCTTCCCGACGCCGACGGCGACACCGCCTGGTCGGACGTCACCATCGCGGCCAACCCGGGCCAGAAGCAGCGCGTGTGGGTGTATGGCCGATTGCCGTTCTTCTTTGCGGGCGCGACGCCCCCGGTGCTGTTTCAGGTGATTGACCCGTCCGACAAGCGCGTGGTCGGGGCGTTTCAGGCCACCATCCGCGCCAGCAACCTCGCCCCCGCGTGGTCGGGCCTGATGGCGGTCGTGGGGCGCTACACCGCGGGGCTAGAGCGGTACGCCGTGCGTACGAATGGCGGGCTCATGTCCGCGCCGTTCGGCCATGAAGTGACGGCTGGCCTGGCCCAACTTCGCCCCGGTTCCAAGGGCATTGCGGGCGAGTTGCCCGACCGCTGGTATGGGCTCAACCAGTTTTCCGCCATCGTGTGGACCGCCTCAAGCACCGATGGCGAGCCGACGGACCTCTCGCCCTCGCAGGCCGAGGCGCTGATCGAGTGGGTCAAGCGCGGCGGACATCTGGTCATCATGCTGCCCGGTGCCGGTCAATCGTGGATCGGTGCGCGCGACAACCCGCTTTCCTCGATTTTGCCGCGGGTGTCGATCGCGCGCCAGGACAACGCGGACCTTGAGCCCCTGCGGCCACTGCTGTTCGGGCCGGGTGAAGAAGCCAAGGCGGCGCGGCTGCCGAGCAACCAGATATTGCAGTTCTTCACGGTCGATTCGCGGGCGGAGGCGAGCGAGGCCACGCCGCTGTTTGTCGATCCCGAGGGCCGATGCCTCGCCGTGCGCCGCCTGGCGGGGGTGGGTGCGGTCACGCTCGTGGGGCTCGATCTGACCACGCGCGGGTTCATCGGCACCGGGGGCGTCGAGCCCGGCGCGTTCTGGCACCGCCTGCTGGGGCGGCGCGGGCCCGTGCCCAGCGGAGCCGACCTCAACCAGATCGTCAGCAGCGCCGCCGGCCGGACGGCGCTCCCCGTCGATTCCCGCTCGCCCGTGATCGTTGATGACTTCATCGCCGGCCGCATCGACCGCCAGGAGACCGCCGCGCTCGGTCTGCTGCTGGCCTTCGTGGTCTTCGTGATCTATTGGATCCTCGCCGGGCCGCTCGGTTTCGCGGTGCTCAAACGCGGGCAGCGCAGCCAGCACGCCTGGATCGGCTTCCTGGGCATTGCGGGCGTCTTCACCGCCATCGCCTGGGGCGGTGCCACGGCCCTCCGCCCCTTGAAGATCTCCGCCACGCATCTGACGTTTATGGATCACGTCTACGGGCAGGACGTGCAACGGGCACGGTCGTTCGTCAGCGTGCTGCTGCCCATGTATGGCGACGTGCCGGTGGTGGTGCCCGACGCCGGCGATGGCTTTAAGACCATGATGGCCTCGTGGGACGAACCCGGTGACGGCACCGCCTCGCGCACGTCGTTCCCCGACGCGCGTGGATACACCGTCGATGGCCGCCAGCCCTCGGGGGCGACCGTGCCGGCACGTTCCACCACCCGCGCCATGCAGATCGACTGGGCCGGCGGCCCGCGCTGGAAGATGCCCGTGCCCGTCACCCAGACCGGGCCGGGCCAATACGCCATCGGCGGGCAACTGGCGATCAATCGCGCGGCCAACGGCGAGCCGCTCATCGCGGGCCTGCTCGTCCACGAAATGCCCGCCGCGCTCAGCAACGTGGTGGTGGTCGTCGTCAAAGGCCAGGAACTGCGCCAGGATGCCGACGGGTTCCTGGATAAGAAAGGTCAGAGCGCCCGCCCGGGCAACGCACCCGCTGAGTTTGCCGCGTTCAGCGTCACTGGTCAATGGCTGCCGGGCACGGCCCTCGACATGGCCACCATCACCGCCCAGCCCGAAGGGGCGCGCCGGCTCGCCGACGCGAACTTCCTCCGCAACCTCCTCCCCGTGCCGCGCGGCTATGGCTTTGGCGAACCTGAAAAGCCCGCCTTCGACGATTCGACCTTCAAGCGCGGTGCCGAAGCCCTCACATTCTTCTCCATGATCGAGCCACCCGAGTTCACCAACAACAGTTGGAACGCTCCGCCCGCCCTCGCACGGCGCCGGGCGACCCACGGGCTGGACCTGGGCCGATGGTTCACGCAGCCGTGCGTGATCATCATGGGCACGCTCGATGGGCCGGGCACTTGCCCGATCCCGCTCAGCGTGGCGGGCACGGAGCCCGACGACATGGCCAAGCGCACCACCGGCAGCACCGTGATGCGCTGGGTCTACCCTCTGCCCTCCTTCCCGCCTTCGATGCGGCCCGCCGCAACGCCCTCGACCGAACCGACACCCTGACCCCTCACCCCCAGCCCAACCCCCCCCACCCCCACTCTGCCCGCGCGTTCCGCTTCTGATCCCGCCATCGACCAGGAACCCTCCCCGTGCCGATGATCGAGACCATCAACCTGAGCAAGCGTTACGCCGACACGGTGGCGCTTGACAACCTGAACCTCTCGATCGAGGCGGGTGACTGCTTCGGGTTCATCGGGCCCAACGGCGCGGGCAAGACCACGACCATCAAGATCCTCGCCACGCTCCTCAAGCCCTCTTCCGGCCAGGCGATGATCGACGGCCTCACCGTCGGCTATCAGAACCGCCTCATCCGGCCCGCCATCGGCTACGTCCCCGACTTCATGGGCGCGTACCAGGACATGGTCGTCACCGAATACCTCGAGTTCTTCGCGGCCTGCTACGGCATCCACGGCAAGCAACGCCGAAAGGTCGTGCAGGACGTGCTCGACCTCACCGACCTGAACTACAAAGCCTCCGCCGACGTCAACGGCCTCTCCCGCGGCATGCAGCAACGCCTCAGCGTCGCCCGCGTGCTGCTGCACGATCCCAAAGTCCTTTTGATGGACGAGCCGGCGAGTGGCCTGGATCCCCGGGCCCGCATCGAGATGCGCGAGTTGCTCAAAGAACTCAAGCGCATGGGCAAGACCATCATCATCTCCAGCCACATCCTGCCTGAACTGGCCGAGTTGTGCAACGTGGTGGGCATCATCGAGCGCGGGCAGTTGCTGTTTTCGGGCTCGGTGCAGGAGGCGCTCCGCCGCGCCCGCGTAGGCCACACGCTGCATGTGAGCGTGGCAGACCGGACCAAGGAAGCCGCGGAGTTGCTGGCAAAGATCCCGGGCGTGACCAAGGTCGCCATCACCGAAGAACAAGTCGCCCTCGGCCCCGCCGGCAACGGCACCTCAACCCGCTCCTCGGTGCGCTCGGTCATCAACCTCAGTTTCGACCCCGGTGCCAAGACCGACCCCTCGGACGTGCCCAACATCCTGATCAACCAGGGCTTCAGGCTCACGCAGTTCACCGAGGAATCGGTGAATCTCGAGACGGCGTTCATGCGGCTGACCAAGGGGTTGGTGCAGTAGCGCTGTGCAAACACGCCTTGCCGTCCACGGGTACAGCGCCATGGCGATTGTGAGTGCCCTCGCGTGAGGCCGCCCAGCCGACCACCACGGCACGCGGTGCAACAGTACGCCAACGTTCTCGTTGGTACGAGAGCATTCTGCCCCCTCCCCCGGCTCGGCGAGGAAGGGCTGGAGTCTCTTCTACGGTCTTGAGAAAGGAAAGAGAGATGTAGAAAAACCGAAGACGGCGTAGCCCTCACCCCGCCCGCTCCCGGCGGCCCGGGAGAGGGAGCCGTGGCGCGGGGTTGCAAACATGCAGCCCGACTGTGAAGGAGGCTTGATTTTCGTGGAGGCACACGAGAGCCCTCGCACGACTTCGCCCGCACCGTTCGGCCCGCCGATGACCACGATGTAGGGGCATCGCTGCACAGGTCGGGGCTCACTTCAACAAGACCTCAAGGCCGGTCTGTGCGAAATGATGATCGTGCGTGAACACCCGTGAGATTCCTCGCTCCTCGCACAGCAGGATCGATGCGCAATCGACGAACGACCACTCTTTGTCCGGTCGATCCCGTACAGCGCGAACGCTTCCTCCCAGTTGGGCCGGGACGCCGGCACGATGGTTACGCGCGGCGATCGGCGGAGATGCTCGATCGCGCGGGCCGCGATCTGCCGGAGGGCGAGTGCCGATGCGCCGCTCAGAAACTCGACCACACCCAGTCCGTGGTGACCAGCGGCGTGTTTGCGCGTGTCAGTTCGGCCTCGATGTCGGCGGCCGCGGGGTGCAGCGCATCATCGCGATTCACGAGCGCCAGAAACGCGCCGGTATCCACAAACACCTGATTCGCGGGCACGGCATCACCCCGCCTTCTTCTTCGGCGCGCCGCTGGCATAGTGATCGTGCTGCTGCGCCAAGTCCGTGACCCCCGTCGGCACAGCCATGTCGGCCAAACGCCCAGCGGGATCCGAAGCCGCTTCAGCGTCGCTAATCCACACGGTCGCGCCCTCGGGCAGGCGCACACCGGGGTCGAGCTCGATCTTGCCGTCTTTGACTTTGCCGCGGTAGGTCATTTGGGGACTCCAGCAAACTGTAGTGCGGTGAGCAGGACTTGCTCTCGGACACTTTCTTCGCACGGCCGGGCGACCCACCACGGCACTCGGGCCAACGGGCGTCAGAACATCGCAAACATCCCATTCACCCGCTGGCGCTACAGCACCCCATCAGTCTAGAAACGACTTCACTTCTGAGCCTGAAGTGCGATTCCAGATTCTGTCGAACAAGCCCAAGATACTCACCTCCCGAAGGCGGTAGATGCATCAAAGAAAGTTTGCCGCGCCGTCACGCCGATGACGACGAGTAGAGGCGCCCACCCAACCTACTCCTCCCCCTGATCCAGCACCGCCATGAACGCCTCCTGCGGGATGTTCACCGTCCCGATGTTCTTCATCTTCTTCTTGCCTTCCTTCTGCTTGTCCAGCAGTTTGCGCTTACGGCTCACGTCGCCGCCGTAGCACTTGGCCGTCACGTCCTTGCGGAAGGCCTTGATCGTTTCGCGCGCGATGATCTTGCCGCCGATGGCGGATTGCAGCGGGATCTCGAACTGGTGGCGGTCGATCTGTTTCTGCAGTTTGCGGAGCAGCAGCCGCCCGCGCCGCTCGGCGTTGTCGCGGTGGCAGATCACCGCGAGGGCCTCGACCACGTCGCCGTTGATGAGCGTGTCGACCTTGCAGAGGTTGTCGGGGCGGAACTCCTTGAGTTCGTAATCCATGGTGCCGTAGCCGCTGGTCATGGCTTTGAGTTTGTCGTAGAAGTCGTAGATGATCTCGGCGAGGGGGATCTCGTAGGTCAGCATCTGGCGGCCTTCGCCGACGACGGTCTGGCTCAGGAACACGCCGCGGCGTTCGCCACAGAGTTTCATGATCGCGCCGATCGAGTCGTTGGTGAGGATGATGTCGACCTTGCAAATGGGCTCGAGTATCTGCTCATACGTGCCGTTCTGCGGCAGTTCGGCGGGGTTGTGCACCTCGGTGATGGTGCCGTCGCGGTGCTTGATCTTGTAGGTGACGGTGGGCGCGGTCTGAACGACCTCGGTCTGGAACTCGCGTTCGAGGCGTTCCTGGATGATCTCCATGTGCAGGAGGCCCAGAAAGCCGCAGCGGAAGCCGAAACCCAGCGCCTCGGAGTGCACGGGGATGAAGGTGAACGACGAGTCGTTGAGGGAAAGTTTCTCGATCGCGTCGCGGAGTTTCTCGAAGTCGGAGCCCTTGGAGTCCTCGCTCGTGGCGGGATAGAAATCGCAGAAGACCATCTGCATCGGCGGCTTGTAGCCTTCGAGGGCTTCGGTGGCGGGGTCGAGGTCAAGCGTGATGGTGTCGCCGATGCGCACATCGGCCAGCGTGCGGATCGCGGCCACGATGTAGCAGGCTTCGCCCACGCCGACCTGGCCGACGCGGATGGGCTTGGGAACGCGCTTGCCGATGTCGGTGATCTGGAAGGTGCGGCCGGTGCCCATCATGCGGATCTTGTCGCCGAGTTTGAGGGCGGGTTTACCGGTGTCTCGATCGGGCCCGTCCATGACACGGGCGTAGACAACGACGCCGCGATAGTCGTCGTATTGGGCATCGAAGATGAGGGCCCGGGTCTGCTTCATCACGGGCTTGCGGGGCCCTGGGATGCGCTCGCAGATCGCGGCCAGCAGCTCGGGGATGCCGATGCCGGATTTAGCCGAGACCATGAGGCAATCCTCGGCGGGCAGGCCTAGAACCTGCTCGACTTCCATCGCGACATCATCGGGGCGGGCGCTGGGCAGGTCGATCTTGTTGATGACCGGGATGATGTGCAGATTTTCGTTGATCGCGAGGTAGGCGTTCACAACCGTCTGCGCCTGCACGCCCTGCGTGGCATCGACCACCAGCAGCGCGCCCTCGCACGCCTTGAGCGCCCGGCTGACTTCGTAGTTGAAGTCCACATGCCCGGGCGTGTCGATGAAGTTGAGCATGTAGGTGTGGCCGGCGGTGGTGTCTTCCTCGTGCCCAATCGCGGCTTCACCTTCGGGGGCGCTGGCGTCGTGCTCCTCGAGCGCGTCGGTCTTGTTGCCGGGCACATGGTGGTGCATGACCGTCACGGCCGAGGCTTTGATCGTGATGCCACGCTCGCGCTCGATATCCATGTCGTCGAGGAGTTGGGCGCGGGCTTCGCGGGCCGAGACGGCCTTGGTGGCCTGCATGAGGCGGTCGGCAAGGGTGCTCTTGCCGTGGTCGATGTGCGCGATGATGGAGAAGTTGCGGATGTGCATGAGGGGGCCAAATGACCAAAGAAGCAAATGGCCAAAATGGCCAAAGGGGAACGGGAACCGACGGGGATTGAGATAGTAGGTTGGGGTCCGAAAGCCACGCGCCGCAATCGCCGTGCGCCGACACCACGAAACGCGACCGTGAGGGAGCGTGAACAGGCCCACGCGCTGATGTGCGGAGTCTTCTCCTCGCGCTCCCGCGCACGCGGGGGCGGTAGGTCATAGGTTTGGCGCGCTTCGCGTTAAACGCCATTACAGCCCCGCTGAGGGGCCTCGCGCGGCGACCCGCCGACCCCCCCACCCACATGCGCCGGCGGGCGTATACGCAAAATGATGGTTTTGCGCGCAATGTGTGGTAGATCCGCCGGGAAATTCGTGCGGAAAACAGCCTGTTGGCACGCCGCGTGCAGAGGTGCCGATGCTGGCGATTTCCGAACTCCCTGGGCACTGGCCCCGCAGCGCGCCAACGCTTGGGGCGTGATTCGACTGGACCTGCTCATCCTGGGCGGCGGCATCGCGGGGCTGTGGACGCTGGTGCGGGCGCGCCATACCGGGTTGAACGCCATGCTGCTGGAGAGCCGCGCGATCGGCGCGGGGCAATCGGGCTGGTCACAAGGGATCATCCACGGCGGGATCAAATATGCTCTCACGGGCGAGGCGTCGGCGGCGTCGAAGGCGATTGCCGAGATGCCCGGCGTGTGGGCGGCGTGCCTGGCGGGCAAAGGCGAGGGCCTGGGGGCGGGGGTCGATCTCTCAAGCGTGACAGTGCTGAGCGACCATCAGCATGTGTGGACGACACCCGGCTTGGTGTCGCGGATCGCCGGCGTGGCGGCGAAGAGCGCGATCCGCACACCGGTGAAGGTGCTCGAACGATCCGCATGGCCCGAGGCGTTTGCCGGGGCACCGCGGGGGATCGACGTGTATCAGGTGGGCGAGCCGGTGTTGCCCGGACGGGCGGTGATGGTGGCACTGGCGGCGGGGCCGCTTGACGATGGCACGATCGGGGCGATTCGAGAGGTGGTGGCGATTCGGGCCGTTGGAAAAGGCGGGGGCGAAGCGGAACGCGCACTGGTTGACGTGATCGGGGTGACGGGCGAGTCGGTGTCATTCGAGGCGCGCGTGGTGGCGTGTCTTGCAGGGGAAGGCAACGAGGCGTTGGCGCGCCTCGCGGGCGTGCCACGGGCCGAGACACTCATGCAGCGTCGCCCGCTGCACATGGTGATGGCGCGGGCGCGGCTCGAGCCGGGGGAGGAGGCGCCCAAGGGATTGCCGAGGATCTATGGACACTGTCTGGGTGCATCGACGGTGCCACGGCTGACGATCACGACGATCGACGAGGCCGGGGAAGGGACTCGCCCAGCACGTCGCGTCTATTACCTGGGCGGTGCCATCGCCGAAGAGGGCGTGAAGCGCGACGAGCGGGCGCAGATCGACGCGGCGTCTGATGAACTGGCGGCGTGCGTGCCGTGGATCGATGCCGATCGACTGGAATGGGCCACGGGCCGCATCGACCGATCGGAGGGGTTGACGGCGGGCGGGAAGAGACCCGATGAGCCGGTGCTGCATCGGCACGGCGCGGTGGTGCTGGGCTGGCCCACGAAACTGGCGTTCGCGCCAGCGCTGGCGGAACGGGTTCTTGAAAGTCTTGCCGAGCGGGAAGCAAGTCGCACCACCGAGGCACCAAGGCACCGAGATGCACCGAGAGGAGAGGAAGGGCAAGAGGGGAAGGAGATTGGAGAGTTGAGGCCCGTGCCAGCGGTTGCGGAGGCACCGTGGGTGGAGGCACGATTTACGGGGCCGAGCCGTTGAGACCGAGGCCATCCGCACCGACCGACCTGATCCTCTGCGCCTTCTTCTCGGTTCCTGCTCAGTGCCTCGGCGTCTCGGTGGTGGGTACGCCATCCGCCCGCCACAACTTGATGGCCAATAGACCGATGCCGACAATGAGGTACGCGTCGGCGATGTTGGAGACGTAGGGCCAGATATCGGGGAGCGGGTGGAGGAAGTCGCGGACGCAGCCGTAGGTCATACGGTCGTAGAAGTTGCCCAGGCCGCCGGAGAGGAGGAGGCCGATGGCGATCTGCGCGACGGAATCGCGCGGGCCGACCCAGCACGCGAACATATACATCGCAAAGCACCCGGCCACGCCCGTGAAGAGCATGAAGAACCAGCGCTGCCCCGCGCCCATGCCGAACACGGCACCGGGGTTCAGCACGAGCGAAAGTTCCAGCACCCGCGGCACCACGACCATTGGTTCGTGCCGAGGCAGCACGCGACCGATCAGACGGGGATCAACCGCCGCGATGGCGAGGATTTCCTCGCGGTCGAGAACCACGGGTGAGGGGGCGATGCGGGCGAAGGCTGCGTGCTTGGACCAGAGGTCGATGCCCAGCGTGGCAAGCGTGATGACAACGAGCAGAATCCACGCAGCCACGCCAGGGCGCTCGCGCGGGGCCGAGGCGGTCGGCGCCAACGGCGGCGGCACCGGGGGCGCTGGTTCAGTCAAAGTGGCCGGGGTTGATCCAGCGGGATCGGTCATAGGTGCTGGAGTGCGGGCCCCGAGAATCTGACCTTAGACGGCGCGGTTGGCCCGGCGCTCACGCTCGCGGGCACCCTCGATCGAGAATCGCGTCCAGGGGAGTTCATCGAGGCGCACAGCACTGATCGGCTTGGCGGTGATCTCGCAGACGCCAAAGGTGCCCGCCGCGATGCGCGAGAGGGCGTCGTCGATTTCCTTGATCAAGTTGCGGTCAACCTGCGCGAGGTCGAGCGACAGGGCCTGGTCGTAGGCATCCGAGCCCTGGTCGGCCATGTGCTGGGGCGTGTGCGAGAGGGAGCCCGAGGAGCCCTGGAGCGCTTCGCCCTCCATGCCGCGCACGTCGCCCACGAGTTCGGCCCGCTTGCGGAGCAGGATGTCGCGGTAGCGGTCGAGTTCCTTCTTGGGCAGGTGGGTTTTGAACTTGGCGGGGTCGCGGCTGGTGACGCTGAGGCCGCCGGTGGCGGGGGCGTCCGGCCCGGAGGCGATGAGGGGCTTGGGCCGCTTGAAACCCGGGCGCAGGAGCGGCGCGCCGAGATTGGGCATGACCACGGGCTTCTTGACCTTGGGCTTCCGCATCGGCTTCTGGCTGACGATGGTGATGCCCTTGGGCTTGATGCGATCGTTGCCAGCCACCGCGGCGGCCGGTGCGGGTGCGGGTGCGATCTTGGGGGCCTCAACCTTCGCGGGCGCGGGTTTTCCCGGAGCGGGCTTGCTGGGCTTGGCCGCGGGTGCTGGCTTTTTGGCGGGCGGGACGGGCTTGGCCGGCTTTTGGGGCGCTTTGGAAGCGGGCTTGGGTGCGGGCTTCTTTGGCTGAGGTTTGGACTTTTTTGCCACGGCAGCCGTCCTCTAGTATGGAAGCAAGACCCGGAGCGCGTGCCCGGCGGGGCCCGGCAAAGGTGCCAAGAGTAGGCGCGGGTGACTGCCAGAGTCGCGGACGGATCAGGCAGGAGGGGGCGTTCGTATGATGGGAGGTGAGCGGCTTCTCCCGAATCCGAACCTGGTGCGTTGGCGCACTTCCCTGGGTGTGGGCTGTGGGAGTTTTGGGCATGGCGGGTTGCGGCAGTGGGTCGACGGCCGATCCGGTTGAGCCAGGAATTCGCGCGGCGGAAGCGGCGACCGGCGGAGCCGACCTCTCGATCGTGACGCTGGACTCGTCGGCCCGGGCCGAGGCCGTGTTTGCCCTGCTTCCACCGGCCGATTTTCTTGACGAGATCACCCGAGCAGCCTGGGAGGGCAGCGGCCTGCGCGTCGTGCGCGTGCCGGAGGCTGACCTGGCGCGGGTGCGGGGGATGCTCGAAGGAAGCGATCGCGGGCTGGGGCACATCACCCGGCAATGGCTCTCACCCGGGGCGGCGTGGGTGGAAGCGGTGCGCGAGAGTGGAAGCCCTGAGCCGCGGGTGGTGGCGCTGCATGACTCGCGGTTTCGAGCCGCGCCGGGATGGTTGAGATTGCTGGTTCGATGTTGGCCAGAGCCCATTCTCGTGGGTGCGGCGGAAGGCGGGGGCGAGGCGGCAGAGCGGGCGGAGATCGTGCTGCGGGTGGAACTGGTGCCGCAGGCGGCGGACGACCCGCGGACGCATGATCGCGACGCGGCGTGGGAGCGTTCGCTGCGTCCGACCGCAGCCAGGCCCCGCTCAGCCGAGGAGCAGGGGCTGGTGATTCAGCGCCTGCGCGGGGCGCTCTTGGTGAAGCCGGGCGAGGCGATCGCCATTGTGTATGAAACGCCCGGGGTAGCGTGGCGGAGCCCGGCGGCGGGGATGATGGTTGGCCCAGGCACAAATCCGCCTCCACCGGATCCGGGTGAATCATCTGAAGTGCCGATGCCCGAAGAGCCAGCAGCGAGCCTGGGCGAAGTTCGACGCGGGGGCGCGAGCGTGAGTGAGCCCAGCGTGCCAGCGCGCCCTGCGGCGACCCCCGCGACATCATCAGCCAGTATGACGCCCGGCGTGGTGCCGCTCTTTCGCATACCCATACTCGGGGAACTGCTGCTGGGAGATGGGCCTGAGCCCACGGCTTCGCGCCGTGTGCTGCTGATTGTGCCCCGAGGTGGGCGGGAGTTTCGGTTGCTGCCGGGGTGAAGCGCCGCTCGAAGCCCAACGCGGGCGTGCCCCTTGTGATCGCCACGCAGCCTCATACCATCGGGTTCATTTTCGCACCCTTTGAGTGGATGAGATCACATGGGCAAGCGCATTGCGTTGGCATACTCGGGCGGGCTGGATACTTCGTGCATTGTGCCGTGGCTGCGGGAGAACATCCCCGGGGCGGAGGTGGTGTGCGTGGTGGGCGATGTGGGGCAGGGGTCGGATGAACTGGCGGGGGTCGAGAAGAAGGCCAAGGACAGCGGCGCGGCGGAGTGCCATGTTGTTGACCTGAAGAACGAGTTTGTCGATGAGTTTGTGATGCCCACGATGATCGCGGGGGCGATCTACGAAGGACGCTATCTGCTGGGCACGGCCATCGCCCGCCCGGTGCTGGCGCGCGGGCAGGTCAATGTGGCCAAGAAGACTGGCTGCACGGCCCTCGCGCACGGCTGCACGGGCAAGGGCAACGACCAGGTGCGGTTTGAGAGTGCCTATGCGGCGCTCGCGCCGGAGATGGAGATCATCGCGCCGTGGCGGATGGACGCCTGGAAACTCTCAGGCCGGATGGCCATGCTGGAGTATCTGAAGCAGCGGAACATCCCGACGACGGCGAGCGCGACGAAGATCTACAGCCGCGACCGGAACCTGTGGCACATCAGCCACGAGGGCGGGGCGATCGAGGACCCGTGGAACGCGCCGCCGGCGGATGCGTGGATGCTGACGGCGGACCCGGCGACGGCGCCGAACACGCCGCAGAACGTGTCGGTGAGTTTCGCGAAGGGGCGGCCGATCGCGCTCAACGGCCAAGCGATGGAGGCCTGGGCGATCATTCATGAACTCAACGCCATCGCGGGCGCGCACGGCGTGGGGCGGGTGGACCTGGTGGAGAACCGGCGCGTGGGGATGAAAAGCCGCGGGCTGTACGAGACACCGGGCGGCACGGTGGTGGTGGAGGCGCTGCGGGCGGTCGAGGAACTGGTGCTGGATCGCGAGACGCGGCACTATCGCGAGCACCTGGGGCTGACGTTTGCGGAACTGGTGTACGACGGGCGCTGGTTCACGCCCTTGCGCGAGGCGCTGTGGGCCTCGGCGGAGAAGATGGCCGAGCGGCTTGATGGTGAAGTGGTCGTGCGGCTGTTCAAGGGGCAGGCGACGGCGATCCAGCGGAAGAGCCCGCACAGCCTGTATGCCGCGAAGATGGTGAGTTTCGAGGGCGAGGACGTGTACAGCCAGAAGGACGCGGGCGGGTTTATCCGGCTGCTGAGCCTGCCGGAGCGTATCCGGGCGTTGAAGGCACGGGGTGGGGCTCGATAGGCCAACGGATTGGGGCTTTGCCACCGAGACACCGAGACACCGAGGAAGCACAGAGAAGAATCAAGGAAGGGCAAGACGGGCACGGCGAGGGCACGAGCAGGAAGGCATCGAGGCATTCGGCATCGAGGCAGCGAGTCGGAACTTGCATCTCTGTATCGAGTTCCTTCCTCTCCTCATTTCTCTGTGCTTCCTCGGTGTCTCAGTGCCTCGGTGGTGAATTCCCGTTTGGTTGCGCATACGATGCGGTCATGCCCATGGATGCTCATGCGCGCGTCGGACGTCTGGCCCTGCAGGACGGGGCGGTGTTTCAAGGAACCGCGTTCGGCGCGACGGGCCGTCGCCTGGCCGTCGCGGCTGAGGTCGTCTTTAACACGGCCATGACCGGGTATCAGGAAGCGCTCACCGATCCCTCGTACACCGGGCAGATTCTGGTGATGACCTCGCCCCAGATGGGCAACTATGGGGTGAATGCCGAGGACGTGGAATCGAAGAAGGTACAGGTGAGCGGGTTCGTGGTGCGCGAGTTGTCACGGGTGCACTCGAACTTCCGCGCCAGCGACGGGCTGTCGTCGTACCTGGCGCGGTCGAACGTGCTGGGCCTGACGGGGATCGACACACGAGCGCTCACGCGGCGGCTGCGCTCGGCCGGTGTGATGCAGGGCGTGATTTCTGATCGCACCGACCTGAGCGATACGGACCTGGTGCAGTTGGCCCGGCGGGCGCCGAGCATGGCGGGGCAGAATCTTGTGCCGCTGGTGGGATGCACGAACAGCCAGTCGTGGAGCGAGACCCTTGGTGCCTGGTCGCCCGTGACCCTGTTCTCGCCTGAAGCGGCGGGGCGGCCGCTCGGCCCGGGCAAGCGCTATCGCGTACTGGCGCTGGATTGCGGCGCGAAAGAGAACATCCTGCGGCACCTGGCCGATCGCGGGTGCGAGGTCATGGTCTTCCCGCACGATCTGGCGGCGGCGAAGATCATCGAGATGTTCAAGGCCGGTCAGGTGGATGGGCTGTTCATCAGCAACGGCCCTGGCGACCCGGCAGCGGTCGAAGCCACCATCGCCACCCTACGCGGCGTGGTCGGGCCGGATTCGCCCGTGGCGATTCCCACCTTCGGCATCTGCCTGGGGCACCAGTTGCTGGCCCTGGCGCTGGGGGCGCGGACGTTCAAGTTGCCCTTCGGGCATCGCGGCGCGAATCAGCCGGTGCACAACACGCTCACGGGGCGGGTGGAGATCACCAGCCAGAATCACGGGTTCGCGGTCGATCCCGAGTCGCTCAAGGCGGTGGGCGGCGAGGCGACGCATGTGCATCTGAACGACGGCACGCTCGCGGGGTTCAGGCTGAAGGCCAGGCCGCTGTTCTGCGTGCAATATCACCCCGAGGCCTCGCCCGGCCCGCATGACTCGGCGTATCTGTTCGACGCCTTCGTGCAGATGATGGGCGATCGCCAGCCGACGACCTTCGCGACCGGTGCGCCGGCGGCGGCGCTGGAGGCGCTGCACGCCTGAGCGGGAGCGGGGAACCGGAACGGGGAAGCACCACCGAGACACAGAGACACTGAGGTGGCACAGAGAAGAAGAGGACAAGAAGGAGCGGGGACTAAGGCGAAGGCAGAGGCCGCGGAGGGGGACGCGGAACGCAAAGAGGGAGGAGTTTGGATCAGACTGAACCAGAGCGAGCCATGGGTCATGGGCTTGACCCATTCTTCCCTCTGCGTCACTCGGCGTCACTCGGCGTCACTCGGCGTCAGCCTCTGTGCCCTCCGCGTTCGCTCCCCTTTCCCGTCCGGTGCCTCATGCTTCTCTTCTCGGTGCCATCTCGGTGCCTCTGTGTCTCGGTGGTGAGTTTCGGGATCGGGGCTCGACTCGGAGAGTCGAGGTACCCAAGACAGAACCAGACCCGGAATCATGTGCCGTAGGTGCAGGAGGTTTTTTCGGTTTCCCACACGGTGACGGCGCGGAGGGTGCCGCCGGCGGCCGTGATTTCGGGCGCGAGGCGCTCGAAGCACACCTTGGCGATGTTCTCGACGGACGGGTTCACGCCGCCTTCGGCGGCAAACTCCGGCAGGTCGAGGTTCAGGTGCTTGTGGTCGTAGCGCTGGATGATGGCGCGATCGACGATGGCTTCGATCTCGGCCAGTGAAGGGCGGCCGAGGCCACGGTCGTCGATGCGGACGCCGACGCGGGGCTCGATGACGTAGTTGTGCCCGTGCCCGCTGGCGTGGTTGCACTTGCCGAAGAGGGCGCGATTCTCGTCGTCAGAGAGGTTCGGGGCGTGCAGGCGGTGCGACGCGGCGAACTCGAACTTCTGGCGGAGGTCGATGCTGTGCGTGTCGGAGGCGTGCATGTGGATGGAATGGTACGGGGTGAGGGCCCAGCGCAGGGCGCTGACGGCGTGCTGGAGGGGCGGGTTGAGGGCGGCCAACAGACGCCGCAGAACCAGCGCGGGGGAATCACCGGGCGTGCCGAGCGCCGGATCGGAACCGGCGAGGCCACAGGACGAGTCGATGCGGGGGAGCGCGTGGGCGCGTACCGCCGCGTCGATGTCTTTGATGTTGAGGAAATAGCCGGTGGTGGGGCTGACTTCGCCTTTGCAGGTGACGGTGAGTTCGTAGTGGCGACCGAGGCCCGTGAAGGAGGGGACGCCCGCGTAGCCGTTGGGGCCGGAGGGGGGGACGAGTGAAATGGGCTCGCCGATGGTGAATCGGACGGTGCGGCTGAGCGATACCATGAGTGCAGCAGGGTATTCCCGATGGGCACCTCGCCCGGTGAGGGTCGAGGGTTCGCACGCACGAGGAGGCACGCATGAATCGGAACGCGAGGCTTGGACGTCGGCTGATGGCGACTGTGGGCCTGTTCCTGAGCGCGGGATTAGCCGGCGCGTGCGATTCCAAGCCGCAGGAAGCGGCCAAGCCTGCTGAGCCGCCCAAGCCGGCCGCGCCGGCGACGGAGATGGCCCCTGCCGTGACGACCCCCGCCTCCGGCCAGAACGCGGGTGGCGACTCGAACAAAGACGCGAACTATGTGCTCAAGTACACGATGAACGCGATCGACGGCAAGCCCGTCGAGTTGTCGAAGTATGCGGGCAAGGTCGTGGTGATCGTGAACGTGGCGAGCCGCTGCGGGTTGACGCCGCAGTATGAGACGCTGCAGAAGTTGTTCGCCAAGCACGAGAAGGACGGGCTGGTGATCCTGGCGTTCCCGGCCAACAACTTCCTGGGGCAGGAGCCCGGGTCCAACGCGGACATTGCCGAGTTCTGCAAGGGCAAATACAACGTCACCTTCCCGCTGTTCTCGAAGGTCAGCGTGAAGGGCGACGATGCGACGCCACTGTTCAAGCAACTCAACGCGATCAAGCCGCCGGTGGGCGGCGAGCCGGACTGGAACTTCACGAAGTATCTGGTGAACCGGCGTGGGGTGGCCGTGGCACGGTTCGGCTCGCGTGTGCGGCCTGATAATGAGGCCTTCCTGGCCAAGGTGCAGGAACTGCTGGGTGAGAAGGCGCCCCCTGCGGCTGACGCGGGCAAGGAGACGGCCCCGGCTCCCGCTGCGCCTGCCGCGCCGGCCGGAGAGAAACCGACTGGCGACAAGCCCGCCGAGAAGAAGGATGAGCCCAAGAAGGGTGGATGACGCGGCTTTGACCGAATCCTTGCGCCGGCGGAAACGACATCGCGGCATCGTCGTGGTAGGCTGAGGCCTGGAGGCCTCAATGACTCATCACGCGCGGTCGGATAGTTCACCCGCCTTGCCACCCCTGTCGCACGCTGCCACGACGATTTCGCGTCGGTCACTCATGCGCGCCGGTGGGCTCGCGGCACTCGGCGCGTGGATTGGGATCGGGGGTGCGTCCACGGCTCGGGCAGCCAGCCCGGCAGGCGCGCTTCAACCGGCCACTCGCGCGCGGGCCTTGCGCTTCGCGCACCTGAGCGATCTGCACATTCAGCCCGAGAAGCGGGCTACCGAAGGCGTTGCCGCGTGCCTCAACCACCTGTCCACGCACGATGCCAAGCCCGAACTGATCGTCACCGGCGGCGACCTAATCATGGACGGCTTCGGTCGTGACGAGGCCCGCACCAGGTTGCAGTTTGAACTGCTCACCAAGACCCTTGCCGACCATGCGCCTTGCCCGGTGGCCCACACGCTGGGCAACCACGACATCTGGGGCTGGGACAAGGCCAAGAGCAAGACCACCGGCACCGAATCGCGCTGGGGCAAGGCCTGGGCGCTCGAACAGTTGAAGATGTCCAAGCCGTATCACGCGTTTGACCGCGGCGGGTGGCGCTTCATCGTGCTCGACAGCGTTCGCCCGAAGGACGATGACGGCTACATCGCGTATCTGGATGATGCGCAACTCGCGTGGCTCACCGCCGAGTTGCAGCAGACGCCCGCCAGCACGCCCATCGTGGTGGTCTCTCACATCTCGATCTTCGCGGCCAGCCCGATTCTCGATAGCGACCCGAAGGTGCCGCTCGAAGCCAAGCACGGCGTCATCCATCGCGATGCCGCGGCGCTGCATCGCCTGTTCCGCGCGCACGGCAACGTGCGGCTGGCGCTTTCGGGACACATGCACCGCAACGACCGCACGGAGATCGACGGGGTGACGTATATCTGTGATGGTGCCGTGAGCGGGTCGTGGTGGAAAGGCCGCAAGGCCCAGTGCGACGAGGGCTACGGCCTGATCGACCTGTACAGCGACGGCACCTTCGACCACCGCTATGTGAAGTACGGCTGGGAAGTGTCGCCCGAAGACGCGAAGTAAGCAGGCGAAACGACCGGGGGGGTGAGCGATTACCGACCCAGAACCAGCAACTGCTGGAACAACTGGTCGGTGGTGGTGATCACGCGCGAGGAGGCCGAGTAGCCGGTGGTCGCCTGGATGAGTTTGATGAACTCCTCGGCGAGGTCCACGTTGGATTGTTCGAGCGCGCCGCCGACGAGCCGGCCCGCGCCGAGCAGGGTGGGGGTGGTCTCGATGGCGTTTCCGCTGTTGGGCCCGACGCGGAAGAGGTTGTTTCCGACGTCGACCAGACCCTCCGGATTGGCGAACTTCCCGAGTGCCACTTGCCCCAGCGTGCGGGTGCGGCCGTTCGAGAACGCGCCGGAGATCAGCCCATCAGCACCGACCGAGAAACTGCTGAGGATGCCCAGTTCCGCGCCGTCCTGAAACTTCGCGGCCAGGTTCGACGACTGCCCCGAGAGCGCGCTCACCGTGCCCGAAGATGAGGAGAGGAGCACGTTGAACGTCACCGGCTCGACCGAGCCCGCGCCGGCGCGATTGATGGTGGCGGTGATGGGCGTGGCGGTGGTCGAGAGGCGGCCCAGGCTGTCGAACTGCACGGTCCCGCCGCCGATGACGAGATTCACATCGCTGTCGTCAGCGGATTCGAGTTGGTAACGCCAGGTGGTGCCCTGACCGTTGCTCCCGGCGACCTTGGTCATGGTCATGTCGACCGACATGGAGTTGCCCAGCGAGTCGTACACCACAAAGGTGGTGCGGACGGATTCACCATCGGCCGTGGTGGCACGGGTGGGGGTGAAGGGCGAGGCGAGCGTTGCGCCCGCGGCTGAGAGTTGGCGAATGTCCGACGTGCCCAGGTCGAAATCACTCAGGGCGCCGACGTTTCCGGTAATCGAGACGACGCCGGTAGTGGCATCGAACGACGCACCGGGGGTGAAGCCGTCTGGGTTGGCACCGGCCGAGGTATCGATGCCCAGGGCGCTGTTCAGAAACGTGAGGTAGTCTTGCAGTGTCGTCGCGGCATCCACTTCCAGCCGCGCCGCGGGCAACTGTCGGCCACCCTTTTCGACGCCCGTGATCTCGATGAACTGGCCGACGGAGAACAAGGCCGCGCCCATCACCGGCTCTTCGATATCCGTGAGCAGACTCGTGGTAGTCAGCGGGCCGGCCGTGCCCATGATCCCGCCGAAGGTGTACCGGCTGCCCCGGCTGGCGGTGGTGCCGCCCGCGTCGAGGTTGCCGGTGAAGTGCACATTCTCGGTGGCTTCTGCCAGGCGGCGTTCGCCGATGGCGATGCTGAGGCTGGTGAGGCTGGGGGTGATGTTGAAGTCGCTGTCTACGCCGTAGCCCATCAGGCGTTCGCCGGAGATGGTGACGAGTTCGTTGGCACTGTTCTGGCGGAAGGCACCAGCGCGGGTGTAGAAGCGGTCGGCGCCGCGGTTGACGATGAAGAAGCCTTCGCCCTCGATGGCGAGGTCGCGTGAATCGCCGGTGGTGGCGAGCGAGCCGGTGGAGAAGTTGCGCTGCGTGCCGCCGATGAGGGTGCCCAGGCCGATCTGGGCGGGGTTCGAGCCGCCGTTGACGTCGTTGGGTGCCGAGCCCAGGCTGATGTTGCGCGAGAACTGCGACGCGAAGAGCATGCGGTTGGACTTGAAGGCGGTGGTGTTGACGTTGGCGATGTTGTTGCCGATGACGTCGAGGTTGCGGGCGTTGGCATTGAGGCCGGAGAGGCCGGTATACATTGCGATCGTGGAAGCCATGAGGGAATCTCCGGCGCGCCGGCGGCGGCGCGTGTGCGCTCGATCTCAGACGGGTTCACCCAGCACGATTCATGCCGCGCCAGCGAGGGGCCGCCCGCTGGTGCCGGCGGCATTCGACTGGGCTTGCGACTGGGCCTGCTTCGCGGCTGGGGTCGCGAGCATGCGCAGGGCCTCCGACCCGCGCAGAAGCCGCGCAGCGTCAGGCGCCAACGCTGACACCTCGCCCTGCCCCACCATTCCCTCGATCGGCTCGGCCGCCTGGGCCATCACCACGCCATCCACATCCGCGGCCACCGGGCTCGACGCATCCACCACACCCGTGATGCGCCGACCCTGCACATCGAGCAGCAGATTCAGCCCGTCCAGGTTGACCACGGCGCTGGCAAATCCCTCGGCCTCGGCCCGATCCACTGCCCTGGCGAGTCGAGCGACCTGCTCATCGCTTAGGGAAACAGGCACACCTGAATCGACAGTCACCGCGCGGCCGCTCTCGCCCTCGCCGCCGCGGGCCTTGGCGAGCATGGCCTGGAACGCGGCCGCATCAAGCGGATTTGCTGGCGCGGGGGCAGGCGCACTGCCGCTGCCAGCAGCGCCGACGCCGTTCGCGGCGCCGATGCCGGTGAGTTTTCGTAGCCAGTCGGTGCCGTTCACGCTCATGCGCGCGTCTCGCAGGGTGCCGCCGCGTCGACCTCCGTGTCATCGCGGCAAACGATCCTCAAACCGGCCTCCGTGCCGGCGGGGTGAACCGAGTTCAAGACCTCACGGTTGATTCAGCGGGCGCGATGGGTTGCTCGTTGGGTTGGTCAGCGACACGAGCCGCGGGTCAACAACTTCGTCCACCTGGTTCAGTTCCACCCGCGCGCCGCCCTGCAGGTTGAGCACCGGGCCTTCGCTCGTGCGACTGATCGACATCACGAGCCCCTCGGTGCGCTGGTTGAACTCATCGAGCCCGCTGACGTAGGTGCCAATGAGATTCCCGGCACTGGCCAACTGGTTCTCGGTGACCAGCGATTCGAGTTTCTTGCTCAGGTCGATATCCGACTGGATCGATCGCAGATTGGCCATCTGCTGCACCAACTGGTTGGAGTCGTTGGGCTTCAGCGGGTCCTGATTGGCCAGTTCCGCGAAGATGATCCGGATGAACTCTTCGCTCGACAGATCGCTGAACGCGTCGTTCTTGGCCGCAGGCGTGTTCGACGACAGGTTGGACGCGAGTGATGAAACGGCGCTCATGGCGTATTCCTGCGGAGGGGTCGGCACCGGGTGCCGCGGGCGGTCGGGTGCTTCGATCGCGTTCTACACGGTGGTGTCCAGACGCCACGAGAGCGTCAGGCTGGTTGCTGGCTGGCCTGTGACATGATCGACCGCAATGAGATCGGATTCAGGTGCACCGAGCAACGCCTCGGCCACCCTCGGTGAGTCTTGTATCGAACGGCGGCGCTGCCCGGTGTCGCGCTCCTGACCGTCGGGCGCGCTGTGCTGGTTGCCGAACTGACCCGCGTGGCGATCCGCGTGAGCCTCGGCATCGGGCGGCTGATCTGCGGGCGACGCGCGCTGCGCGGATGTATCGATTGCCTGACGCACCTCGATGGTCGCGCGATCGAGCGTCACGCCGCGTTCCGAGAGCGCCTCGGCCAGTTGGTCGAACGAACGATCAAGCAGGCGCGCTGTCGCCGGTTCGCTGACCTCGAAGCGCACCGCAACGCCGGATTCGCCCGCGTCGACACGCACCGTCATCGCGCCGAGGGCCTCTGGCCGCAGGTGCAGCGTCACTTCCCCACCTTGATCCATCGCGGCTTTCACGCCCAGCCCAATCTGTGCCGCGAACGGCGGCGGCTCGGCACCCTCCGATCGGGCCAGCGCAGTCGATGCATTCGACGCGCCGGATTTCAATGACGCGAACACCGAGTCGAACCGCTCCAGCCGACCGATCGTGGGCGGCGTGGCGGCACCCGGCTTCGCGCCGAGGTCGGCTCCTCGTGAGGACTTCTCGCTCGTGAGCGCCGCGGCCACCATCGGGGCCGTGCCGCTCGCCACGACCTCGCGCTGGGCGCGCGTTTCGACGGCGGGCTGCGAAACAGAGGCTGCGGCTGAGGTCTCGCGATCGGACCGCGGGTTCCCAGACGTCCCGGCATCGCGCATCGTCTTGGCCTGTTTCGCGCGGCTCAACAGTGCCGAATCGTCCACCGTTTCCTCACCAAGTCCGTCTGGGGCGGCTCTGTCCGCCGCTTCATCATCCACGGCAACATCGTCTCCCGCGCCCCGCCCGGCGTCACCGATCACTCGCTCTTGTGCACCGCGTGGTGCACGTCGTCCAGAATCCGATGGGCGAGCCGGCTGGGCATCGGTCGTCCCGCGTTCAAGCCCCAAGTCACGCAGCAGTTCCTTGGAGAACGCGCCGGGCTCGACCGCCGCGAGGGCTTCGTTCAGTTCGCGGATCGTCATCGGGCGATCGACCGAGATGGCGCGGGACGCCTGGGCCTGCTCCTGCCTGGCCCGTGCGTCGAACGTGACCGGCTCACCATCGGCCGTCTCGCCCTCGGCGGCACCACGCGCGGGCCCTGCTGTGCTTGCTCCCGTCGCGACATCCGTCGCCTCACCCACTCCCTCCGACGCCACGCCTTCGCCATCACCACCATCCGCCCGGGCATCCAAGCCCTCGGCCGACGATTCAACTGCGTTGTTCGATGCTTCGTCGCCAGCAGCCTCCGCAGCCTCGCCGGTCGAGCCCTCGGCATCACCCTTCGAGGGTGCCCGCAGTTTTTCGCGCGCTTCGGAACGCTCGGCACGCTGGCTGGCCGGATCATCCTGCTTCAACGGCCGCGCAAGTTCGCGCTTCAGATCGCGCAAAAATGCCGCCTGCCCGCGTTCATTGCGCATCCCCCCGTTCACACCCAACCCGCCACCTCCACCCGCACGCTCACTGCCGCCAGTCCCCGCCCGCTCAAGCGGGCTGGCATTCGGCGGCGTGAAAAGCGTGGCGGCAAGGTTCATGGTGAGCCAGAAGGAAGGGGCAACGCCGGCGGACCCGCGCCCTTCTCATCGCCCGCAGGCGTGCCGGCTGGTGCCGTCGCCTGCGGAGAGGGCACGGGTGGGGCCGTTACGCCCCATACACGAATCCGCTCTAGCAAACTCGTTGCCAGTTTCTCGTCGGCCTTGATGGCCTCGGCCATGATCTTGCTCCGCGACCGCTCGCCCATCGCCGCGAGGTACGCAATCGCCTGATCCGAACGAGGACCGTCCAAGAGGGTCTTCAGCACCCCGAAGGCGTCCTTGGGCTTCTGCGATTCGAGCGCCCCGAGCGCCTGCTGGAACTGCTCGTCGGCATTCTGCTTCTCGAGCATCGCGCGGGTTTCCTCAAACTTCTTTCGCTCCGCCGCCAACACCGCGCGGGCGTGGTCAAGGTCGGCGCGCTCCTGCATCAGGGTCCGCCGCAGGTCGGCGATCTCGCGTTCGCCACGCACCTTGGCCTGGGCCTTGGCATCATCCGCCGACGCCTGCCGCTCGATGCGATCCGACGCTGACTCGGGCGGGCCCTCCATCCGCTTGGTTTCCGCCGCCTCTTTGGCCGCCTTCTCCTCCGTCGCGGCCGTCTCGGTGACCTTCGCGGCATCGTCGGCATTCGTCGGCGCGAGAATCTCCCGCACGCGCCGCAGCCGCTCCACGCTCAGGCGGTCCGTCGCGCTCAGCCAACCGGCAAAACCGGCCAGGCCGATCAGGTTCGCGATCGCCAGCACGCACACGATGTTCCAGAGGCTCTTCATGAAGGCTCCACCATCTGCCCGGACTCATCGCGCCGGGCCCGCATCGTCACCAGGTCATCCAGTTCTGCCGCCTCGCGCCGCTTCTGACGCTCCACCCACGCGGCCCGCCGCTTCTGCTCCAGCATCACCACCGCCTTCTTCGCGACCGACGCCTCCACCAGCGCCGCCCGCGCGCGGGCGCACTTCTGGTGCGCCCCCGCCAGTTCGATCGCGGCCCTTTGCAACTCCACCAGCCCTGCCAGCGCCGCCGACGCCGAGTGCCGAACTACGCCCATGTTCACAGGCACCGCCGCACCCGTGCCCACACTGCCGCCGCCACCCGCACCCGCCAACTGATCCCGCAGCGATGCCCGCCCCTGCGCCAGCCGATCCTGGATCGTCCGCACACGCCCCTCGATCGCCAGTCTCTGCTGCTCGACCTTCGCCATATCCCCCTGGCGCGCGCGCTCCGTCCGGGCCCGCATGTCGAGCACCGCCTGCAACTCAAACTCAAAGCCCTTCGCCATAGGCGTCGCCCGTCATCGTCAGTCAACGTCCGTCAACGTCCGTCACGACTTCCGCGCCGCACCACCGCGTGCCCCGCTGGGCATCCCGCCGGGCCGCTTGTCCCCGAGTTTCCCGCCTCCAGCGCCAAACTCACCATGCGCGCCCGCGCCTGCTCAAACGGCTCACGATCTCCTGATTCCTGACGCAGCAGGTTCACGATCCGCGCCTGGAACGCGATCGCCCGGTCCGCTTCCGCGCTCGAACCCTTGGCATACGCGCCGATCTGCACCAGGTCCTCAACTTCGCGATAGTTCGCGAGCAGGCGCATCACCTCGCGCCGTGCCGCGCGATGGGCCGGGTCGCACACGTCCTCCGCCACGCGCGAGACCGAATCGAGCACGTCGATCGCCGGGTAGTGCGCCTTCTGCGCCAGCACCCGCGACAGCATGATGTGCCCGTCGAGAATCCCGCGTGCCGCGTCCGACACCGGCTCGGTCGTGTCATCACCCTCCACCAGAATCGTGTACAGCCCCGTGATCGACCCGCCCCCCCCACCCTTCCCGCCGACACCATCGCCTTCGAGCGAGCCTGCCCGCTCCAATAGCCGCGCGAGGCCGGAGAACACGCTGGGCGGATACCCCTTCGTCGCCGGCGGCTCGCCCACCGACAAGCCCACCTGCCGCTGCGCATGGGCGTATCGCGTGATGGAGTCCACCATCAGCAGCACGTCAAGCCCCATATCCCGGAACTGCTCCGCCGCGGCACACGCCACCATCGCCGCCCGCAGCCTGAGCAGGGGCGATTCATCGCTTGTTGCCGCCACCACCACCGACCGGGCCATGCCCTCGGGCCCCAAGGCATGATGGATGAAGTCCTTCACCTCGCGCCCGCGTTCGCCGATCAGCGCCACCACGTTCACATCGCTCCGCGCGTTCTTGGCGATCGTCGACAGCAGCGTGCTCTTGCCCACACCCGGCCCGGCAAAGATCCCGATCCGCTGTCCGCGCCCGAGGGTCGTCATCAGATCAATCGCGCGCACGCCCGTGGGCAGCGCCTCGGCGATCCGCCGCCGCTTCAACGGCCCGATCGGCCCCGGGTCAAGCAGCCGCGGTCGCACGTCAATCAACGGCCCCAGCCCATCGATCGGCCGCCCCAACCCATCAATGCACCGCCCGAGCAACCCCGGCCCCACCCGCGCCCGCTGGGCCGTCTGCTCGCCGATCACCTCGCTCCCCACGCGCAGGCCCGCCGCCGAGCCCAGCATCATGACGATCGTCTGCGGGCCGTTGAACCCGACCACCTCGCCATGACAGGATGACTCGTCGTTGCCCGCCTCTCCATCGCTCCCCAAGCCCGTCTCGATCCGCACCAGCGACCCGACGGGCATGGGGAGGTCGCTCACCAGCACCGTCAGACCGCGCACCGCCGACACACGCCCGACCAGTTGAATCGGCTGCGCCTCGCGTGCCGCGCGGAATGCCGGCGCGAGCGTGTTCATGGGCCGCTCCCCGCGCCCGCATCTTCCGCGTTTTCAGCCCTGGCCGGTCGCGCGGGTGGCGCAGAAGGCACTTCGAGCTTTCGCTCGGTCTGCTCCACACCCCGCACATCCACCCTCACGCCCGGCACCAGCGCCTCGGCCATCCGCACCAGTTGCGTCTCGATCGACGCATCAATCTCGCCCCCAATGCCGCCACCCCCACCCCCCCCACTACCATCACCGCTCTTCCCGTCGGCAGGCTGAAGCCGCGCCACGCACGAACCGCGGGACAAAGTTGCGTCATCCTCAATCGCCGCGTGCGCCACCGTGCCGAACTTCGCGACCAGCCCGGGCAGCGCCTGTTCCGCCGCCGCGCGATCCGCCGGGTTCACCCGCAGCACCACCCGCGATGGCCTCATCACAAGCCCCAGCACCGCCTCCATCTGGTCAGCCACCACGCTCGGCTCGATCGCCACCGTGCGTTTGACCACCCGCGACGCCAGGAGCACCGCGAGCGTCACGATCTCGCGCCGCGCGTCATCCAGCATCCGCTCGCGCTGCCCGACGAACGCCTCCAGTGCCCCGGTCCACGCCGCTTCGAGCGCCGTCAACATCGCGCCGTGCTCGGCCAGCGCCGCGGCATGACCCGCCACCCGGCCTGCCGCCTCCCCCTCCGCCCGCCCCGCCGCCAACCCCTCCGCCTTCCCCAGCGCCGCCGCATCCGCGATCAGCCGTGCCCGCTCCCCTTCGCCCTGGGCCACGATCTGTGCCGCGCGGGCCCGCGCGCGATCCACCAGCACCTCGCCCTGACGCTGCAGGTCGCCCAGATCCAGCACCACCGCGTCCTTGGGTGCCATCGAGTTGGCAAGTTTCAACACCGGCATAGTTTTCGCAGATTTCCCGCCCGCCCCACCCCCCTCCCCGATCCCGCCCCGGGTACCTCGACTCTCCGAATCGAGTCCCCGCTCCCATCCCCGTCCTCACCTCCTTCCCCTCTCTACCTCGGTGCTAACTCGGTGCCTCCGTGTCTCGGTGGTGAATCCCCGATCCCGACCCCTCCGGCTAGTGCCCAGTGCCTAATGCCCAATGCCTCCCTAGACCACCATCTCCGAATCACCCCCGCGGCCCGCGATGATGATCTCGCCCGCATCCTCAAGCCGTCGCACGATGTCCACCAGCCGCTGCTGCGCCGCCTCCACGTCGCTCACCTTGACTGGCCCGCTGAACTGCATGTCCTCCTTGATCAACGCCGCCGCGCGCTCCGACATGTTCTTGAAGATCTTTGTCTTCAACTCCTCGCTCGCCGTGCGGAGCGCCAGGCCCAGTTCGTCGTTGTCCACTTCCTTCAGCAGCACCTGGATGCCCTTGTCGTCCACCAGTTTCACGTCCTCGAACACGAACATCAGCCGGCGAATCTGCTCCACCAGGTCCGCGTCGTCGGCCTCAAGCCCTTCCATGATCGACTTCTCCGTCGACCGATCCGCGAGGTTCAAGATCTCCGCCACCGTCGGAATCCCGCCCGCTTTTTCCATGCTCTGCATGAGCATGCTCGCCAGGCGGCTCTCCAACCCGCGCTCCACTTCCTTGATCACCTCGGGATTCGTCTGCTCCATGTTCGCCACGCGCTTGATGCACTCGATCTGCTTCTGGATGGGCAGCCCGCCCAGAATCTCCGCCGCCTTGTGGTGCGGCAGATGACACAAAATCAGCGCGATCGTCTGCGGGTGTTCGTCCTGGATGAACGTCAGCACGTTCTCGCTCTCGGCCTTCTGCAGAAACGCGAACGGCGTCTTCTGCACCTGCGTCTGGATCTGCTGCAGCACCCGCTCGGCGTTCTTTGGGTCCAGCGACTGCTGCAGCAGCACCTTGGCGTAATCCAGCCCGCCCTCGTTGGCAAACTCGTTGGCCACCGACACGCTGTAGAACTCTTCGATCACCGCCGCCCGCAACGCATCGGGCACGCGCCCCAGACTGGCCAACTCGCGCGTCACCTCTTCGAGTACCTCGGGCGCAAACTGCTTCAGCAGCGTCCCCGCCACCGGCGCATCGAGCGTCAGCAGCAGGATCGCCGCCTTGGTGATCCCGTCCAGTTCCCCTGGATCACTCGGCAGTTTCTCGTTGGGCTTCCTGGGCATCGCTTCGTTCTCGACCTCTTAGTTCTCGACCTGGATCCACCGGTTCAACATCGCCGCCGCGTCCGCCGGGTTCTTCTTCACCATTTCACCCACCTGCTCGAGCATCCGCTTGGTCTTCAGCGTCGCGTCGCCGATCTCGATCCCCTCCATCGCCGCCTGCGTCTCGTCCGCCTCGCCCACGATGTCCGCCTCGCCCTCCAGTGCCGGCGGCACACCCACGATCTCCTCAGCCGACGGCAAGTCCATCGGCTTGGCCGTCTTGCGCACGAGCATGAACATCATGCCCAGCGCGCCTACCGCCAGCACGCCCAGAAACACCGGCTTCATCAGCCCAGGCCCGATCATGCCGCTCCACTCGCCCATTACCCCACCACCCCCGCCCCCACCTCCGCCACCCGTCGCGCTGGCCACGCCACCCCCTGTCAGCGCCACCGGGATCATCGAGACCACCACCGTCCCCGCCTGCACCATCAGCGCCGGCGCCGCCCCCCCCCCCGCGCTTGCTCCTGTGTTCCCTCCCCCACCCGCCGCCAGCGTCTCCACCAAGGGCTGCACGTCCTTGCTGATCCTCGCCTGCTCCGCCTGGAACTTCGCGTCGATCTCCGCCGCCGTCACTTCCGCCTTCTCGTCGCCCTTCTCGATGCGGATCAGATCGCGCACATACTCCCTGGGCACGTTCACCGTCACGTTGATCTTTGTGGGCATCCCCCCCGGGTCGATCGTGTTCTGCTGCCGACTCCCGATCTTCACCTCGCTCTCGATCACGTCATCCGTGTCGTTCGTGGAGGTGCCCCCTTCACCGCCCGTGCTGACATCCGCCGCGACGTTTGATCGCACGCCCGCCTCGCCTCCGCCGCCCGCCGTGCCGCTTGTGAGCGACTTGTTCGAGGTGCTTCGCTGCACCGACACCGTCCCCTGCTTCTCCGGCAGGTACTTCGTCTCGCTCACCGTCGTCCGCCGCACGTCCGCCGAGGCGTTTACCGCCACGATCACGCCGCCGATGTACCGCAGCGTCTCCAGCAACTTCCCCTGTACGCGATCTTCAATCTTGGCGACATGCTCGAGGTAGTCCCCGGCCGAAAAGTCATTCTCCGGCCGCGTGCGAAACTGTCGGCCACTCGTCCCGTCAATCACCCGCACATCCGAAGGCGACAACCCCGACTTCGACCCAGCGATCATCCCGGCAATCGCATCCACCAGCGGCTGCGTGAGCGACCGCCCCCCCTTGCTCCACACCGAGACCGAGGCCGAGGGCTTGCGATACGCCTGACCAAGCCCGACCGTTTCGGGCACGTCGATGATCACCTGCGCCTTGGCCACCGACGGGAAGTTGCTGATGATCCTGTTGAGTTCGTTCTGCAGGGCCGTCTTGGCCAGCCGCTCGTTCTCGGCACGCGGGTTCATCCAGTTCTGCTTCTCGGCCAGATTGGAAAACAGCACCGTCGTGTCGTCGGGCAACTGCCCGCGCTCGCCCAGGATGCCAATCAGCGCGTCCTTCCTATCCGCCGGCACCGTGACGTTCCCGCCGCTAGTTCCCGTGGCAATCCCCATCGTCGTCGCCAGGGCCGCCGCCTCGCGCTGCCGATCCGCCGACGCGCCGGGCATGAGCGCCACCATCGTGGGCCGCGCCGTCAGCACCGCCACCAGCACCAGCGTGAGCACCAGCACCGCCACGCACGCCGCGATCAGCAGCCGCCCGGTGGTGCCCAAAGAGCCCACGCTCCCGCCGATTGTCTGGAGCATCTGCCGAAGCCGATCCATGCGCCACGCCTCCTGCGTCCCCGCCCCCGCTCCCCGATGGGAGCCCAAGCGCGATCCTCGCGCCGCAAAGCCCACCGCGGCCAGGCCGCGATGACTCCGTCAACGCTCCTTACGTCGGTCCGCACCCCGCCCTGCCTTGAAACTGCGCAACTCAGCCGCGCGATTCCTGCGCCACGCACACAAAATGCCCATGTCACGCGCGCTGATGTCCGCCAACCTCTCCGGGCATGGCTGACGGAGCGCGATATTTTCCACTGGCAACGTACCGCAAATGAGGTACACTCTTGGCATGGGTGAGGTGCCTTGGTTGTCGCTTATCCGATCGGT
>CAZPPX010000019.1:21149-79095 GCA_964588585.1 uncultured Phycisphaeraceae bacterium | reverse complement strand
GCTTCCTTCAACTCAATTGCAATCGGAGTTGTCCAGAAAGCAGGGGGGGACTACATTTGGCCACAGTTGTCCGATGATACCGGGTAAACGCCGAACGCACAAGCCCGCAGATTGACGACTATTCCGCGATGCCTGGGCTCCATTTGTTGGGGGTTTGGAACCCGCCGGGGCCATTCCTTGTGGTTCCACCCTGTCAACTGCCGTGGAACGTTGAAATTCAAGCCTGAAGCGCGGATACTCCGACGTTACTGGGTTGCTCTGAGGCCCGTGACTGAGTGATTTACCTCATTCAGTGCTCGGCTTGCAGACGAATCCGCCCGGAGGGCGGGGAAACGCGACAAGGAGGTTGCTCCGCGATGCGGCTTGCGAAACTCACGCTCTCTGGCTTCAAATCCTTCGCCGATCGCACCGAGTTCACCTTTGACGAGGCGATCACGGGCATTGTCGGGCCCAACGGCTGCGGCAAGAGCAACGTCGTCGATGCCGTGAAGTGGGTGCTTGGCGAGCGCTCCAGCAAGTCACTCCGCGGCACGGAAATGCTGGACGTGATCTTCGCCGGCTCGGCAGGTCGC
This sequence comes from uncultured Phycisphaeraceae bacterium, assembly GCA_964588585.1. Lineage (GTDB taxonomy): Bacteria > Planctomycetota > Phycisphaerae > Phycisphaerales > UBA1924 > JAEUIX01. The sequence goes on along the minus strand of CAZPPX010000019.1, from coordinate 78,523 downwards.
AAACCCCTGGGCATGGCGAGCGTGTCGCTGACGTTTGAGAACCTGGTGCGGGCGAAGGCACTGGCGTCAGCGGCGGGCGCGGCTGTGCCAACGCCCCTGGTGCCAGCGGCGCTGGATGCCGACGGCGTGCCGGTGCTGGCGGTGGAAGGGGCGCCGGTTGGCACGGTTGCGGCCGATGCGCCGACCGAGGGTGAGGCGGCCAGCGTGCGGGATGCCGAGTTGCTTGGTGGCGATGGCCCGATCGACCATGCCGTGCGGGCGCGGCGGGCGCTGCCCATCGACGCGGACCTCGTCGAGGTCGAGCGGCGGCTGCATCGCGACGGCACGAGTGAATACCTGATTAACGGCAAGCGGGCGCGGCTTCGCGATATCCGCGAGTTGTTCATGGATACCGGGGTCGGCGCGGATTCCTACTGCATCATCGAGCAGGGCAAGGTCGATGCGATGCTGCTGGCCAGCCCGCAGGAACGGCGGATCATCTTCGAGGAAGCGGCCGGGGTCGCCAAGTACAAGGCCCGAAAGATCGAAGCGGAGCGGAAACTCGACCGCACCGAGACCAACCTGGTGCGGGCCCGCGAGCAACTGGATTCCACCGAGCGGCGTTTGCGGCTGGTGAAAGGGCAGGCTGCCAAGGCCCGCACGTTCAAGACCCTCGACGAGGAACTGCGGGGCCTGCGCACATCGCTGGCGTTCCATCAATATCACGACCTGCGGCAGCGCCTCGAAGGGCTCACCAGCCGCCTGGCGGAACTGGAAGGCGCGCGGGCGGCGGCCAATGCCGATGTGGTCGCGATCGAAGCGGCGCGGCAGGAAGCGGAACTGGCCCGGCATGAACTGGCGGATGTGCTGCGCCGCCTCGAAGGCGAGCGGCAATCAGCACGGCATGCCGAATCGTCGGCAGCGCAACGCGCGGAGGCGGAAACGGCAGCGGGCGAGACCGCGCAGCGGCAGTTGGAGCACGACGCGGGCACGCTCCGCGAACTCGAAGCGCAGCAGGGCGAACTGGTGGCGGCCCTGGCGCGAAGCGAGGAGCAGATCGCGGCCCTTGCCGAGCAGGTGAGCGATGCCGAGCGGCAACTGGGCGAACTGACGCAGCGCCGCGCGGGCGTGCTCGACACGCTGGGCGGCCTGCGAAGCGACCTGACGCACAAGCGTGCGGCGGCGGGCAATATCGATCGCGAGCGGGCGGCGCTGATGGCGGCGGTGGAGCAGGACCAGCGTCGGGCGGCGGTGATCAACGAGCAACTCGGTAAACTGGGCAGCAAGGCGTCGGTGAACGACGCGCAGCAGGCCCAGGTGCAGGCGAACCTGACCGAGTCAGGCGCGAAGGCCGAGGCGGAGCGCACGCGGCTCGCGGGCCTGGAAACCGATGTGGCCACGCTGGTGGGCCGCGCGGGGCAACTGGCCGACGATCGCCGCGGGCTCGCGGATCGGGTGATGGATCTTGAGCAGCGCCGGGCGAGGCTGGATAGTCGGCGAGCGACGCTGGAAGAGATGGCGCAGGCCCGTGTCGGCCTTGCCGATGCCGTGAAGAAGGCGCTCGACCGGCGCGATTCGGGCGAAGGGTTCGCGGGCGTGCTGGGCGTGCTGGCGGAGTATGTGGATGCGGACGCTGCGCTGGCTGGCGCGGTGGAAGCGGCGTTGGGCGAGAACCTGCAGGCGCTGGTGGTGAACACGCTGGATCAGGTGCCGGGTGAGGGGGAGATGGCGTCGCTGGGCGGCCGCCTGACCTTTGCGCCGCTGCATGCGGTGGGTATCGCGACGCTGGATGAATACATGGCGATCCCGGGCGTCACGCGGCTGCGCGATGCGGTGAGGGTGAGGGCCCGGGTCGAGCGCAGCGAGGGCACGGGGGGAGAAAGGGCGAACGAAGCCGACCTGAATCCGCTGCTTGATCGCCTGCTGGCCCGCACGTTCCTGGTGCGCGATCTGGATGGCGCGATGCTGCTCGCCGCCGGCCCGGCGGCTGGGTGCGGTGCGCGGTTCGTTACGCCCGCGGGCGCGGTGATGGAAGCCGACGGGCGCGTGACGGCCGGGCCCCTGAGCGTGGAAGCGGGCAGCGGCATGCTGGCGCGGCGCAGCGAACTGCGCGCGCTCGAGGCCGACCTCGCGGGCGTCGTGACGCACCTTGAGCAGGAGCGCGCGGCCCTGATCGCCGCGGACACCGAAGCGGCCGACCTTTCGGCGCGATTGACCAGCGGTCGCGCCGCCGTCGAACAGTGTCGGCGCGCCCTGAGCGCCGAGGAGATGCGCGGCGAGCAGATGGCGCGTGAAGTCGAGCGGCTGGAGCGCGACAAGGCAGCGCTGGGCGAAGAGATCGCGGCCCTCGCCGAGCGCTCGCTGGTGCTTGATCGCGAGCAGGCGGAGTTGCGGTCGCGTGGCGAGGCCCTGGGTCGCTTGCATGCCGAGCAGGCCGAGGTGGTGCGTGCGGCCGAAGAACGCCTGGCTTCGGTGCAGACCGAGGCCGATGCGATGGTGGACACGATCACCCAGGCGAAGGTTGAGGTTGGTCGTGCCAGCGAGCACTTGAGCCACGCGCGGCGTGAGCGGCAACGCCTGCAGACCGCCGTGGACGATGCCGATCGTCGGGCGCGGTCTCTTCAACAGCAGGTGGGCGCGCGAGAGGCCGCCGCGGCGGGCCATCGACGGGCCGTGGATGAGGCGCGTGTGGCGGCCAACGCGGCTCGGGCGGAGGCCGAGCGGCTTGATGCGCAGGTTTCGGGCGAGGATGGCGTCGCGGCGCGGCTGGCGCAGGCCGCCGAGCGCGCCCAGAACCTGACCCGCGACGTGCAGACTTCCCGCGATCGGGCCCAGATCGTGGAGCGCGACTGGCACAGCCTGGAATCCAGCCGGCGCGAGATCGAGGTGCGCCGCGAAACGCTCGAGGAGCGCACGGCGCAGGAGATCGGGCTCGACCTGGCCAAGGCCTATCCGGCGGAGCGCGATTTGCAGGAAGGCCTGTTCCCGCGCGAGTTCGATCCGGTGGCCGCGCAGGCTCGCAGCGACGACCTGCGCGATCAGATCAAGCGCCTGGGCAACGTGAACCTTGACGCCATCGAGGAAGAAGCGAACCTCGCGGGCCAGAACGAGCAGTTGGCGGCCCAGGTCGCCGACCTGGATTCGGCCCGCGCGCAGTTGACCGATCTGATCGGTCGCCTGGCGGATGCCAGCCGCGGACGATTCGAGCAGACCTTCCGGGCCGTCGAAGCCCACTTCGCCGGTCAGGACGGTATGTTCCGCAAACTCTTCGGCGGGGGCAAGGCCGAGATCCGCCTGATGCCCCTGGTGAAAGACGGCGTGGAGACGGGCGAGGTCGATTGGCTCGAAAGCGGGATCGAGATCATCGCCAAGCCGCCGGGCAAGGAGCCGCGCAGCATCAGCCAGTTGTCGGGCGGGGAAAAGAGCATGACGGCGGTGGCGCTGCTCATGGCGATCTTCCGCAGCAAACCCTCGTGCTTCTGCGTGCTCGACGAAGTGGATGCGGCGCTGGATGACGCGAACGTGGACCGCTTCTGCCGCACGCTGCACGCGTTCATCGACACGAGCCACTTCATCGTCATCACGCACCACAAGCGGACGATGCACGAAGCCGACCGCCTGTACGGCGTCACCATGCAGGAACGCGGCGTGAGCAAACGCGTGAGTGTGAAGATCGACCAGGTGGGCGCGGATGGACGGATTCGTGAGGCGGCGGTTGAGGCCGCGCCCGTGCCCGCTGCGGGGAACGGTGGCCCATCGGGTGCGTCGGAAGGTGACGGCGCGCTGCGGCGTGGCTTGGCGGGAATGCGCGAGAGTGCGGCGAGCCCGGTGACGCTGAACTGATGATGAATCACGCCTGGCGGATTGGACGCTCCCGTTCGGTTGCAACGCAAGGCGATTGATGGGCGCGCCGCGCTCAGCCGTCTATCAGACCAAGGCCATCTTTCAGGTTCAGCAGCGCCTTCCGATGGGGCTCGGAGTCACATTGCTGAGCGCAACGCCGAATATGACTGACCAACCGCGTTTGCTCAGCACGGTCAAGACGCTGCAGATGCGCGGCAATCACTTCCAAGGATTCCACGGCAGCATCGCGATCAACGGTGTTGCCGTCGCTGAGTTCGAGGAAGAGGATGGCGTCAATCAACGCGTCGAATAGCGGTTCAATGTGCATCCAGTGTTGCCTTTGTGGGTTGCCCGATGGTGTCTGGTCCGCCGGGGTTAGCATAACTCGCGATCTATCGAGTTGGCGATGCTCGAGTATCAGTCACGAGCCACTCAACGCCCTTGTCCGCCTCGCTCATCGGCACGCGCGCCAGCACCTGGCACGCAAACGCCACGCCGATGGTTGGCGTTTCCGGCGGCAGATCGGCCAGAAACCGGTCATAGAAACCCTTGCCGCGGCCCACGCGCCCTCCCGAGGGGTCGAACGCCACGCCGGGCACCAGCACGGCACCCAGACTCGCCAGCGCCACGGGGACACAGTGGGGGGTAGGCTGCATGAGGCCCGCGCGCGGCCCGGCTTCCAGGTCACGGATCGTCTCACGCACCAGGACGGGAGTTATCGTGCCTCTGCTCCAGTGCACGCGGGGCAGCGCCAGACGGCCATTTGCGGCCAGTTCGCCAAGCAGCCCGCGCACATCAGGCTCTTCCTCGATCAGCGGCCAGAAGGCGAGCACGGGGCGCGTTCCTTCGACGTTCTGATTCATCCACGCGGCCAAGTGCCGCTCGATAGCGGCAGACGCCTGTGCCCGCCCCGCCGGGCCCATCGCGGCGATTGCGCTCCGGGCCTGTGATCGGGCCTGTGTCTTCGCGTGCTGCATGGCGGGGTCGTGCATCTCGATCTCGGATCATTGTCCGCGCGGTCGGCTCGTGCCTTCGCCTGTCCCTCGGCGTCGCTTGCCGCGAGCAGAACGCGACGGTCCGGCGTTTGGCTCGGCACCAGCCGCGAGCAACTCGCGCACCGCGGTGCGTTCGCGCTGGCGGACCTGCTCGGGGCGAATCTCCATCTCTTCCGCGAGTTCCACCAGACTCATGGGCGGGCTGATGAGCAGGCCGTAGCGCTTCGCCAGGAGCGCGCGGGTGCTTTCGTCGGCACGGTCCAGTGCCTCGCGCAGCGCCGGGTGCGGCTCGGTCCACGCCTGCCACGGCGCGATGTGGTGCGTCCAATCGCGAAGCGTTAACGGAGCCGTGGGCATGATTCGCGTGGCCCGGGTCGGCGCATCGGCGGGCGCGAGGGGCGCTTGGCCATCGCGGCGCGGCGCGAGTGGTGCGGCACGCGCCAACTCGGCACCCTCTTGGCTCAACCAACGCGCAATCGCCTTGTTCAGCGCGATTCCCGCCGGCGCGGCCAGCCGTCCGCCGCGATCAGGATCGAACTGATCGATGGGCCCGCCCTTCTCCCCCGCCCTTCCCCCGGACAGTGCTTCGAGTGATGTCGCCAGAACCCGTGCCGCTGGTGCGGGCGGCAAGTCGCTCAGGTCCCGACCCACGCGCGTTTCGATCGTCTTGAGCAGCAGCATGCCCTGCCCGCGAATAAGTTCGGTCTTGAGGCGCGCCATCCAGCGCAGATCGGTGACGATCGCGTCGATGTGCAGCGCCGATGGGCTCTGCTGGGGGAGCGACGCGATGGCCCGAACCGCCCGCGCCCGCAGGAACATCAGCGCCAGCGCCCGTTCGCGCTCGGCCTTCGCCTCCGGCCAGCCCGCACGCTCCGCGTGGGCAATGAACTCCGGTACGGTTGTGGTTCCCGGAAGGCCCAACCCCATCCGAACAGAGTCGGGCGATAGAACGGCGCGGGCCACGGGCGCGATCCCGGCCTTCGCACGCGCGGGTGCCCGTGTGCCCCGCTTCTCGCGCACGCTCTTTCCTGCGGACGCCGCATCGGCACCCGCCTGCTCACCCGAACCCGCGTCGTCTGCCGCCTCCTGTTCGTGCTTGTCCAGCCGAAGATTCCGCAGCATCTCAGCCCGCTGCTCGCACATGACGCGATGGATCGTCGCCGCCGATTTCCGCAGTCGCTTGGCGATGAGGCGCGGGTGCACGCCGTAGCCGCGCCAGCGCGACGCGCGTTCGATCAGCCGGGCCTGCCGGTCGGTCGCCGGTCCGGGCTCGGAGAAGATCGGCGGCGCTTCGGCGGCGTGCAGGTCGTCGTGCCGGATGAGCAGCCTCCGGATCGCGTCGGGCGAGCGGGAAAATCGGGCGCTCAATCGCTTCGCCACTTCACCACGACTCCAGCCGAAGCGCTGCCGATATCGCGCCGCCCAGCGAATCAGCCGTGCCGCCAGCGGCCCGTCAATGCGCGTGAACCCCGCAGCACCATCCAGCCGGGTGGCATGGGCCCGCTCGAACCACGCCACCACTGCTGGCGAATAGAGCAGCACCTGCTTGCCGTTGCCTTCTGGCGCGCGCGGCTGCCGGGCCCGGCGGCCTTGCAACCCGAGGTCGCGATATCGCTCCAGCGTGCGCCGCGTGACGCGCCACCGCGCGCACAGGTCATCCACGGTGAGCCACCCCGCCAACTCGCGCGTCTCGTACTCCGCCCGAATGCTCAGCCGCTCAACGAGGGCCCCGAGATCGCGCCGCAGCGCCTCGCCCACCAGGAGCGATGGCTCGGTCACATCCGGTCGATACCCGGTGATCCGGCTCACCAGCCAGTCTTCCGGATAGGTGCCGTCGGGCTCGATCGTGCTCAGCAATCCCTCGGCACTCTCCAGTTGCTTGCGCGCCACCTCCCGAGGCGTGAACTTCAACTGCTCGGCCAGGTCGGCCAGCACCGTCACGCGCAATCGCGGCAGCGGAGGCATGATTCACCCGTGCGCGCCGGCGGTGTTGGTCGTGCCGTTCGCGGCGATCGCCTCGACCGCGGCAAGGGCCGCCGATTCGGTCTCCGCCACGCCATCGGCACGCCCCTCGGGCACCTCAAGCCATCGCGGCGACACGCGCGGAGCGATCCCCAAGTCGGCGCACGCTTCGAAAAACGCGCCCACCGCCTCACGCTCGCGAGAGCCCACCGCATACCGCAAATAGCCTCCCAAGTAGGCCCGCGACAGGTCCGTCGGCCAGCCGCGCTCCGTCGCATACCGATCCACGATCCAGTCAAGGCGCGGCGCGTTCCGCCGGCGTTGGCGGTCCAGCATCACCGCGGCGGTCGAGATGGCGTTCGAGTCCGCATCCGCGCTCCGGCACATCCACATCGCATACACAAAGGGCAAGCCCGTCAGCGCCTTCCACGCCTCGCCCAGGTCCAGTTGGTGCGGGTAGCGCATGGCCGGGGGCGAAGCCGTGACGACCTTGTCCCCGATCATCAGCAGCGTCTCGGGCCACTCGCTGCCCTCCGCCTCGCGTGCCTCGCTCGATGTGCCCAGCGCCATGCGTTCGCGCGCGTCGAAATCAACCACCCGTGGCTTCAACCCATACCGCTTCTCCAGCACCACCCGGCACAGCGCCACCGAGGTGTGGCTATCGGTATCCGCGTGGATCGTCCGCACGCGATCGAGAGGCACCGCGCTGAACAGCCGCACCGTCAGCGTCGGCCCGTCGCACCCGATCATCCCCGCCGGAATCAGTGTGAGCGGCACGTCGCTCCGGGCGGCATCGATGATCGACACGAGCCCGATGTCGATCGTTGGGGCGGTGCCGCGCCTGCCTCCAACCCCCATCGCCGCGTCACCCGTGAGCATCCCCGCCAGTTTGCTAGGCACCGCCGCGTGGCACTCGGCATCGCGCCAGACGCTCAGCCCGTGCACCAAAGGCAGGGTGTTCAGGTAGTTCACAATCCCGATGCGCACCGCCATGCCGACACGTTAGGCGACGGTACCGGCGGCCCGCCTTTGCGCGCTCTTCACGCGGGCCGCAATCCGGCTCGAATACCCTTGGGCATGAGCCTTCCACGCCGGGATTTCTTGCTCCGCGCCGCCGCCGTGCCCCTTGCGTTTTCCGGCCTGGATGCCGCGTTTCGATCGGGAGCGCTCGGTGCAATCGCGTCGGGTGCCCGCGCCGCAGGCATGACCCGTGTCCGCGGGCTTGGCCCGCTCGTTGCTGATCCGCGCAACCTGCTCAACCTGCCCGAAGGGTTCTCTTACCAACTCGTGAACGCCGTGGGCGAACTGATGGACGATGGCTTCTTCTTCCCGGGCAAGCCCGATGGCATGGCCGCGTTCGCGGGCCCGGATGGCAAGACCATCCTGATCTGCAACCACGAGAACGACATCGGCTGGCCCAAGTCGCCCTTTGGGCGAGAGAACCGGCTGCTCGATAAGGTGCCGCTCGATCGCATCTATGACCGCGGCTCGGGCAAGACGCCCGGCACCGGCGGCTGCACCACCACGCTGTATGACACCCGCACTGGCACCCGCGAGCGTCTCGCACTCTCGCTCGCTGGCACGTTCTACAACTGCGCGGGCGGCCCCACCCCTTGGGGCACCTGGATCACCTGCGAGGAAACCAACCATCGCCCCGGCCCGCGGAACTCCCTGGAGCAAGACCACGGCTACGCCTTCGAGGTGCCCGCGCGGCTCGACGATCTGCCCGTCAAGCCCGTGGCGCTGAAGGCGATGGGTCGGTTTCGGCGCGAAGCCGTGGGCGTGTGTCCTCGCACCAGTATCGTGTATCAGTCAGAAGATATCGACCTCGGCTGCTTCTACCGCTTCATTCCCAAGGTGCCCGGTCGTCTGATCGAGGGCGGCAAACTGCAAGCGCTCGCGGTACGCGGCCGTCGTGCGCTCGATACCACGAACTGGCATGGCCCGGCGGTCAGCCCGAACGCGCCGCTGGCGTGCGACTGGATCGACCTCACCGATCCCGAGTCGCCGATGGACAACCTGCGTTTCCAGGCCGAGTCACGCGGGTGCGCCCTCTTCTCCCGGAACGAAGGCGTCTGGTTCGGCACCGACGGCGTCTACTTCGTCGCTACCACCGGCGGCCCCAAGCAGATCGGCCAGATCTGGCGCTATCGCCCCAGCCCCGCCGAGGGCACCCCGAGCGAGCGCGACCAGCCCGGTACGCTCGAACTCTTCCTCGAATCCGCCGATTCCACCGTGCTCCGTAACGCCGACAACATCACGCAAGCACCGTGGGGCGATCTTGTCGTGTGCGAAGACTCCAAGAGTGGCAATCACCTGCTGGGCATCACCCCCAAGGGCGCGATTTACCCCATCGCCCAGAACGTCGGCAGCAACTCCGAACTCGCCGGCTGCACGTTCTCGCCCGACGGCACCACGCTGTTTGTGAACATTCAGAACGACGGCTTCACGCTGGCGGTTCGAGGGCCGTGGGCCCGGGCGAGAGGGTGACTCGCGACGTGTCAAAAAACCGCCCCCGCCGAAGACGATTCGACGAGGGCGGCTGTGCGGACAGGTGGATTGGTCGCTCGTATTCAGAGACTACACGCATTTCGCCTTTGTCGCCACGCGGCGCTGCGCCGGAGCGTTTGAAGAGGTGGGGGAGGAGGCCGGGAAGGGGCGAGGTGGTCGAGTGCGGCCTAGCCACTCGGGCCATTGGCGACGCCGGGCGCGGACGGCGTCGCGGCACTGTGCCTGTGTTGTCCCTCAACACTGACGAGCCGCAGAGCCGGCACGTCAGTGGCACGGGTTGGACGCTACCCGCGGGTGTGTTTCGCCATCACCACCCGCAGCAGCGTCAGGTCGGCCGGGGTGATGCCTTCGAGTCGTCCTGCCTGCGCCAGCGTCTCGGGGCGGAAGTGCCTGAGGGCCTGGCGGGCTTCGTGGCGCAGGCTGGGGATCGCGTCGTAGTCGAACCCGCGCGGGATGCGTCGGTGCTCGGCTTCGCCGAGCCGCCGCCACTCGGCTCGGTTCTGGGCCACGAACGGCGCGTAGAACCGATCGGCGTGCAGCGTGGCGATGGCCGCGCGGGTGTCGGCGTCGGTGCCCGTTTGCCCCAGCGCCTCCGCCAGCCGCTCGGGCGTGAACTCCGGCCGGCGTAGGTGGTTGTCGAGCGGTTGACCCTCCAGCCGCGTGGAGTCCAGCCGAGCCGCGAGATCGGCCAACCGGCGCGTGCGGGCCTCGTGGCGCGACCAGCGGGCCCGGCCGAGGTCGGTTGATTCCAGCAATCCCCACTCGCGTGCGAGCGGCGTGAGTCGATCCGCCGCGTTGTCGCTCCGCAGGTGCAACCGGTGCTCCGCGCGGCTGGTGAACATGCGGTACGGCTCAACGGGCGTCTTCGTCACCAGGTCATCGAGCATCACCCCGATGTACCCTTGCTCGCGTCCGATGGTCACGCATTCCTCGCTGCGCGCACGCCGCGCTGCGTTCACGCCCGCAAGTAATCCCTGCCCCGCGGCTTCCTCATACCCGCTGGTGCCGTTGATCTGGCCTGCCAGAAACAGCCCCTCCACCGATTTGGTCATCGTGCTGGCCGAGAGTTGGTGCGGGCGCACCATGTCGTATTCCACCGCGTAGCCAGGCCGCAGAATGCGGGCCTTTTCGCACCCCTTCATCCCCGCGACGATGGCGCGCTGCACGTCCTCGGGCAGACTGGTGGAGATGCCGTTGCAATAGACCCACTCGCGGGCCGGAATGCCATCGATGGGGTCGTCGCTGAGTGATTCGGGCTCGAGGTACACATGGTGCGTGTCACGGTCGGCGAACCGCACGACCTTGTCCTCGATGCTCGGGCAGTAGCGCGGGCCGGCCGACTCGATCTGCCCGCTGTACATCGGCGCGCGGTGCAGGTTGGCGCGGATCGCGTCGTGAATCCCCGCGTTCGTCGCGGTGATTCGGCACTCCACCTGTTGAAGCACCGGGAACACGCGCGACGGACTCAGCAACTCATGGGTCGGCAGATCGGAAAACGGCGTCGGCGGCGCATCGCCAAACTGCGGCTCCAGGGCGTCCCAGTCGATCGTGGCGCGATGCAAGCGTGGCGGCGTGCCGGTCTTCAATCGCCCGAGATCAAAGCCCAGTTCGCGAAGCGAGCCCGAGATGCCCACTGCGGGGGCTTCGCCGAAGCGACCGCCCGGCGTCTTGGATTCGCCCGTGTGCATGAGGCCGCGCATGAACGTGCCGGTGGTGAGGACGACCGCTGGGGCGGAAATGGCCACATTTTCAGATGGCCAAATGGCCAAATCGGAGAGTGGAGATGGGGACTGACCCAAGCCATGGTCTGTTCGGGCGATTGGGCAGGGCGAAAGGCCGACACCCGTGATTCGGCCGTCTTGCACGATCAGCCGCTCGACGGCCGCGCCGATCACGACGATCTCCTGGCGCGACGCGATGAGCGTCTGCACCGCCCGGGCGTAGGCGACCTTGTCGCACTGGGCGCGGGGCCCGTGCACCGCCGGCCCCTTGCTGGTGTTGAGCACGCGGAACTGGATGCCCGTCGCGTCGGTGGCCAGGCCCATCAGGCCGCCCAGGGCGTCGATCTCGCGCACGATCTGCCCTTTGGCTAATCCGCCGATGGCGGGGTTGCACGACATCACCCCGATGGCCCGCGGATCGAGCGTGAGGAGCGCCACGCTCCGCGGCTCGCCCAGCGCGTTAGCCGCCGCCCACGCGGCTTCCACGCCCGCGTGTCCGCCACCGATCACGATGACCTGAAACCGTGGCACGGGGGATGGTATGAGGCTGTGGAATCGGTCTCTCGTTGGCGCTTCGTCCCGAACCCAAACGGTCATGTCACCAGCCGCATCGCCCGCTGCCCTCAAGCTCCCTAGACTGGAGGCTCGCGACCGTGTGGCCGCGCGCTGACTTTTTTCGACCTTTGCTAGCCGAGCCTTCAGAAATGTCCTCCGACCAGCAACCCGTGAGCGCCGACCAGGCGACGCCCCCCGCCTCCGCCCCTGACGCCGCGGCCGCGCCTGCCGCCCCCGTCGCACCGGAGGCCGCCAAGCCCGCGGTCGATCCGCGCAAGGGCTTGCCGCCCATCGCTAAGCCCACGGTGATTCGCAGCGACGAACCCGCGCCGCCCCGCAGCGGTAGCGGTGGTGGTGGGGGGGGAGGTGGTCGTGACCGCTTCCCGCGCCGCGATAAGCCACGTGATACGCCGGAAAAGGTTCCCGATACGCGCACGATGCTCGATGCGGTCAACGACGAGTCTCGCGCCGCCGCGGGCATGAGCGCCGACATGGCGGCCGAGATCAACGCCGCGATGGATGGCACCACGCAGCCGGTGGCGCACCACGACAAGCCCAAGGTCATCCACACCGCTGGCGAGCCCGCCCGTGTGCGCGGCCCGCGCGTCGTGCAGAGCGGCCGCGAGCATCGGCCCGGCACTGTGGTGTCGGTTGGGCCGACGGATATCTTCCTTGAGTTCGGCCCCAAGGAACTCGCGGTGATCCCCCGCGCCCAGTGGAAGGAAGGCGAAGAGCCCCCCGCTGTCGGCTCCACGCTCGATGTCGTCGTGGACAAGTTCGACACCAACGAAAACCTGTTCCTGTGCTCCCGCCCCGGCACCGTGCAGAAGGCCGAGTGGGAGAACCTGCAGGTCGGTCAGGTGATCGAGGCCCGTGTCACGGGCGTGAACAAGGGCGGCCTGGAACTCGAAGTCGCCGGTCACAAGGCCTTCATGCCCGCCGGGCAGGTCTCGCTCGACCGTATCGTCGATCTTTCGGTGATGGTGGGCGAGAAACTCACCTGCACCGTCGCGCAGCTTGATACCCGTGGCCGGGGCAACATCGTGCTCTCCCGCAAGGATCTGCTCAAGCAGGAACGCGAGGAGAAGGCCAAGAAACTCAAGGAAACGCTGGCTGAGGGCCAGACGGTCGAGGGCACGGTCCGCAAGATCATGCCCTTCGGCGCGTTCGTCGACATGGGCGGCCTGGATGGCCTGCTGCACCTGTCGGACATGACCTATGACCGCACCTTCCCGGGCGAGAAGACCGTCGCGAAGTATGTGAAGGAAGGCCAGAACGTCCGCGTCAAAATCCTGAAACTGGATATCGAAGGCAACCGCATCAGCCTGGGCCTGAAGCAGTTGATGGACGACCCGTTTGCGGTCGCCGTCAACCAGATCACCGAAGGTGCTGAGGTCATGGGCAAGGTCGTGCGGATGACCGAGTTCGGCGCGTTCCTGGAAATCGCCCCGGGCGTCGACGGCCTCGTGCACATCAGCGAGATCAGCCGCAAGCGCATAAACAAGCCCGAGGACGTGCTCAAGCAGGACGAGATCGTCAAGGCCAAGGTGCTGAAGATTGAAGCGGGCACGCGGAAGATCAGCCTGTCGATCAAGGCGTTGCTCCCGATCGAGGCCCCGCCCCCCGGAAGCCGCGAGGCGATGTTTGCCGAGAAGCAGGCCGAGCGCCAGAAGCGCGACGCCGAGCGGCTCGCCGAGATCAGCAAAGAGACCCCTGAACTCCGTCGTCAGCGCGAGAAGTTCAAGAACAAGCAACTCTCCGGCGGCTTCGGCGAGAAGGCCAAATTCCTGGGTGGTGGACTGGGTGATCTGAAACTGGGCTGAGCCCGAGCCAACGGCAAACCACCGAGACACCGAGACACTGAGAAGCACCGAGCGGACACTGCGCAAGGGCTCGACTCGATGCCTTGGTGCCGCGTGCCTCATGCGTTCTTTTCGTCACCCCCTTTCCCGTTCCCGTTCTGTTCCAACTCGGCATTCCTCCTCGGTGTTCCTCTGTGTCTCCGTGACTCGGTGGTTTGCCTTCCGGTCTGGCTTGCGGGCTAGCTAGACCCGACCCCCAGTCGTGCCTACACTTCCCTTCACATTCCAGTCCGCCGGGCGGTGAAGCCCGGCACCGTTACGACTACCGCGCTGCCGACCCCATGCCATGGGGTCGGGTGACGGAACCCCCCGGGCCACCGGACGGGCTCTCGGCCGGCAGGAGGTGGAGCGACCATGGCCAAGAAAGAAATCAAAGAGATATTCAAGATCATGGCCCCGGGCGGGTCGGCGACGCCGGCACCACCCCTCGGCCCTGTGCTGGGCGCCAAGGGTGTCAACCCCGGCCAGTTCATCCAGCAGTTCAACGCCAAGACCGCCGCCCTGAAGGGCAAGGTCGTGGGTTGCGTCGTCACCGTCTTCAACGACAAGACCTTCTCCTTCGAGATCAAGGCCTCGCCCGCGAGCGTGCTGATCAAGGAAAAGGCCAAGATCGAAAAGGGCAGCGGCGTTCCCAACAAAGACAAGGTCGGCAAGGTGAGACGTGCCGATCTGGAAGCCATCGTCAAGGAAAAAATGGCCGATCTGAACGCGGGCTCGCTCGACGCGGCGGTTCGGATCATCGAAGGTCAATGCCGCTCAATGGGCGTGGTGGTGGAGGCCTAAACATGCCAAGAATCTCCAAACGCATGAAGGCGAATCTGGCCCTGAAGCCCAGCGACCCCGTCGCCGCGCCCGAGGCCATCGCCGTACTCAAGAAGTTCAAGAGCCCCAAGTTCGACCAGACGGTGAACATCGCGCTCTTCCTCAACATCGATCCCGCGCATGCCGAGCAGGGCATCCGCGGCTCGGTCTCGCTTCCCGCCGGCATCGGCGCGAAGAAGAAAGTCGTCGCCTTCTGCCGCGAGGACCTCGTCAAGGCCTGCCTTGACGCGGGGGCCATCAAGGCCGGTGCTGACGAACTCGTCGCCGAGATCGAGAAGGGCTGGATGGATTTCGACGTTGCCGTTGCCACGCCCGACATGATGAAGATCGTGTCGAAACTGGGTAAGGTCCTCGGCCCCAAGGGCCTGATGCCCTCGCCCAAGACCGGCGCAGTGACCCCGAAACTCGTCGAAGCCGTGAAGGAGTTCGCGGCCGGCAAGGTCGAGTTCCGCAACGACAAGGCCGGCAACGTGCACGCCGTGCTGGGCAAGATGAGTTTCAAGGATGCGGACCTCGTCGCCAACCTCGACGCGTTCGTGCAGCACATCGAGAAACTCCGCCCCGCCAGCACCAAGGGCGGCTTCATCAAGAAGGTCGTGATTGCCGCGGCGATGACGCCGGGCGTTCAGATCAAGTACGTCTCCGCGGTCGAAACCAAGGCCTGATTTTCCTCCTTGCGACTCGCGCCTCGCGACTCGCGACTGAGACACTTCAATGTCCAAGACTGTCAAAAACGTGATGATCGGCGAGTACAAGACCCGCGCCGCCGGGGCCTCCGACGCCATGGTCATCAGCATCCGCGGCTTGAAGGGCATCGACACCACCCGCTTCCGCACCAAACTCCGCGGCAAGCAGATCAAGGTCGCCGTCGTCCGCAACGCCCTCGCCAAGCAGGCCTTCAAGGGCACGTCCCTTGAGCCCCTCTTCACGCTCCTCGAAGGCCCCTCGGCCCTCGCCTTCGGCGGCCAGTCGGTCGTCGAAGTCGCCCGCGAGGTCGTCGCCCTCCTGAAAGACTTCCCGACCCTCGAACTCCGCGGGGCGGTGCTCGACGGCACGCTCTTCAAGGGCGATGCCGGCGTCAAGGAACTCGCCAAGTTCCCCACCCGCGTCGAAGCCCAGGCCCAGATCGTCACCCTCGTGGTCAGCCCGGGCCGCAAACTGCTCGGCGCCCTCAAGGGCCCCGGCTCCAACGTCGCCGGCCTCATCAAGGCCATCGAAACCAAGTTGGAAAAGGGCGAAACCATCGCCAAGATGTAATCGGGTCCGCCGGTTCATGATTCGATCGCAAGCCCTCCAAAAGCCCCCGACCTGTCGGGGGTTTTTTTTTCCCGGATCGTTCCCGTCGAAAGCGAAAGAGTTTTCTGTGCACGTTCTGCACCTGCCCCATCCCGCCAGCACCGACGCGCTTTCGCACGCCCACTGGCTGGGCGCCGCGCCGGACGATTGCCCGCGCGTGTTGTGCCTGCCGGGCAACCCGCTCGCCGACGGCTGGAACGCCCCCACGCTCGCGCCGGAGGGCGCAGCCCTCGTCGCGTGGTCAGGCACGCTTGGTGATTCCCTCTGGAAAGCCCATCCACTCACCTGGATGACCGCAGGGTGGACGCGCCTGCGCGAAGTGCTGACCGCGCTGGCCCCCGAACTTCGCCGCCGTCGCCAGCGGCTGTTCGTCCGCACGCATTGCTGCCACGTTGTTGCCGATGTGCACGCCGCGCAGCGCCTTCTGGGCGAGTGCGACGCCATCGACCCCGCGCTCTTCGGCATTCTCCCCGACCCGGCCTCGATGTTCACCGCCGCGATGTTGCCGCGGGCCGAGGATCACCTCGCGCGGATGACGGACGCGTTGCCGCGGCTTGCCGGCCCAATGGGCGTGCTCGTTCGCAACCTTGCCGCACCTTCCGCGCGCGCCGCGCGGGCTGCCGATTCACACGGCGAGGGGTTCCAGTCCGCGGCACCCGTGGGCGTACCACTCCACGCACCGGGCGTGTTCGACCTTGAACCGCTCATCCGCGCGTGTGCCGCGGCGGGCATCAATCGTTTCGCTATCGAAGGCGCGGAGCCCGAACCGCAGGCCGCGGCGCTAAAGGCATTCCTCGCGCCGCGCTGACGCGAACGTCAGACATGTTCGGGTGCGCGCGGCGCGCCAGTGTTCGGCGACGGCGATCGGCACCGTCACCTCACCGAGCACTGGCGACGCGGTCAGCGCACGGCGACGCCGGTACCACACGCGACCTGAAAATCTGCACGACACTTCACCCGGCCCACGCCGCAACCGCCGCGCCGAGCGCGACGGCGGGATCATCAAGCCCCTCCAGATCAACCACCACCATGCCGCTTGGCCGGTCCTTGGCCGTCAACTCAAGCGCCACGCGATACGCCAGCACATCGAGGATCCCGCGCCCGACCGACACTCGCTTGCCGCCCCGCGCGTCGCTCAATCGCGCCTGTCGGAGTGTTTGCGCATGCCGCAGTGCCGTTGCCGATGGATCGCTACTGGCCATGAGTATCACCGCCGCATCCAGCCCGGAGCCGACAAGATTGCTGACCTGAGTCGCCGACGCAGTTGCGGACGATTCGGCCTCGTCAACTGCATCGGTCGGCATGGCCATCGGCCACGTCAAATCGGCCACCGCACACCCGGTTATGTCCGCCTCGCTCGCGAGCGCCCGAATCACTTCCATCGGCACGGGCCGCGGCAGCCACAGCGCCACCACAGGCATCACGCCTGCCTCGGTCAGTTTGACCAGTTCTGCCGCGAGGCCCATGGCGTCTCGTGCCGCCGCGAGCGCCCGATCCACATGCGCCGCCTCGGCAAAGTGCGCGGGCGGAATCGGCAGGTCGATTCCCCCGCACACGATTCCCTCGCGCCTCAGGATGGCTGCCACATCGCGCCGCGCGGCACGGTCGAGTTCCCGCGCCCGCAAGCCCGGGATCGTGCCCAGCATCTGCATCCCGCCGAGTAGGTTCGCTTTCGCGAGTCGCGAGATCGCGCGCAGCCAGTCGCCCGGTTCGGCGCGGGCCCCTCCGGCTGCACCCACGCGCTCCGTGCCCCGCATCGCCACGCTTACGCCGGTCAGGCTCGCCATGCCTCAGCGTATGGGCTGCGGTATGCTCCAGGAATGGTCCATCCGATCATCGTGCCCATGGGACAAGGCCAGCCGCCGCCTCCCTCGCTTCGTGTCGCGCAGATTCTGGTCGCCGCGCTCGCCTCGGGCGTCATGCTCTTCACCGCCTTCGTTGGCCTCGGCCCCGCACTGGGCCTGCGCCCCGCCGGCCCAGCACCCGCCATCACTCCGCCCAACTCGCCCGGCATCTCGCCCCTCATCGGCCTGTGGGTCGCGATGGGCTTCGGCGTGCTCGTCGTGTGGCTCATCCTGCGGGGCGTGCTGCTCATGCAGGCACGCACCAAATGGACTTCTGGGCCGCAAGATGAAGCGGCGGGCCGCGCGCTCGTGCAGGCGTTTGTGATCCGCACCATTCTGTGGGCGGCGCTGCTCGAAGGCTGGGGGCTCTTCGGCGCGGTCACGGCGATGACTACCGGCCAGATTATCATCCTCACCGGACCCATTGCCGCGGTGTTCGCAATGTTTGTCGCGTTCCCGACGCCGGCGCGTCTGGCGGCGTTCGCGGCAAGGGTGACAGGACGCGCCGTGCAGACGGCATGACGGCGCACGTGCCACTGGCGTCGCGGTGCTTTGACCGCGTCGCCAGTGCGGTGGGGCACCATCGCCGTGTGTGATTTGTCGAAACACTGGCGATGCCGTCAGAGCCCCGCGTCGCCAGTGGCACGAGTGGCACGGCGGCGCGCGCAGTTGACGTCCGAAGCGAACAACCCCTTCACTCCCCGCGCAACTCCCCGATCAGCGCCGCGTGGCACCTCGCGCCGAGGTCAAAGCACGCCACCTCGAACTTCTCGTTCGGCGAGTGCACGCGATCGTCATCCAGTCCGAAGCCCATGAAGATCGTGTCGATGCCCAGTCGGCTCTTGAGCATCCCCGCCACCGGGATCGACCCGCCCGTGCGGATGAGCGACGCCGGCTTGCCCGCGGCACGCTTGATCGCGCGCTGCGCCGCCGCCAGGTGAGGCGAATCGATCGGCACCGTCACCCCGTGGCCGCCGTGATGGTCGTTCAACGCCCACCGGCAGCCCGGCGGCGTGTGGCCTTTGCACCAGGTGAAGAACATCTTGGTGATCTTCGCCGGATCCTGATTCGCCACTAGCCGGAACGAGACCTTGGCCGAGGCGTGCGCCGAGATGACGGTCTTGGCACCCTTGCCCGTGTAGCCGCCCCAGATGCCGTTGATCTCGGCTGTGGGCCGCGCCCATTCGCGCTCCAGGGCCGTAAAACCCTTCTCGCCGATGTCCGCTGCCGGGGGCAGGCCGATCTTCTTGAGCGCCGCCTTCTGATTGAACTTTAGTTTGGCCCACGCCGCGCGCTCGCCCTTGCTCAGCGGCACCACGGCGTCGTAGAACCCCGGGATCGTCACGCGCTTGTGCTTGTCGTGCAGTTGTGCCAGCACGCGGGTGAGTTCGGTGATGGGATTCGGGCAGCGCCCGCCCCACATGCCGCTGTGCAGGTCCTGGTTGCTCGCGTGCAGCGTGATCTCGGTGTACGCCAGCCCGCGCACGCCATAGGTGATCGCCGGGCTGCCTTTGGGCGGACGCCCGAGCATGCCGGTGTCGGAGATCAAACAGAAGTCGCACGCGGCCAGGTCTTTCTTGTGCTTGAGCACGAAGCGCTCAAGATTCACCGAGCCGGATTCCTCTTCGCCCTCGATGAGCACCGTGAACTTCACGCCGCCCGCGGCCAGTCCCGTGGTCTCCTTCCACGCCCGCATCGCTTCCAGGAACGTCGCAACCTGCCCCTTGTCGTCCACCGCGCCCCGGGCCACGATCCGCTTCCCGCCTTCTTCGCCCTTTCGCGCGTCGCGCAGCGTCGGCTCGAACGGCGGCGACTCCCACAGATCAACCGGATCAACCGGCTGCACGTCGTAATGCCCGTAAAACAGCACATGCGGACCGCGATAGCCCGCCGCGCCGGGGCAGTGCGCCAGCACGATCGGGTGACCGTTCCCCTCCGGCTCGCCCGTGGGCAATGCCGCAGCATCACCAAACCCCACTTCACGCAGCCGCGCGGCACACCACTCCGCCGCCTCGGCACAGCGACCCTTGTACGCCGGGTCGGTGCTGATGCTGGGGATCTTCAGCCAGTCGATGAGCCGGCCGATCCCGGCGGGCTGGTTGATCTTCAAATACGCGAGCGCGGCTTCCACATTCGAGGTTGGCATGGGAGTCTCCGGTCGTAAGCCAGTGCGAGCGCGGAGCGTAGGCGGATGCCAAGCGCCGTTGAACGGGCGATGAAGCGAGGCGCGCACGCCGACGGCCGAACTACCCTCTGGCATGGCACGCCCTTCGGCCATCGCCGCCTGTGGGTACCTCGTGTTTGAGGCCGCGTCGATGGTGGCGTGGTGGGGGTGGCTGTTCACTTCGCCCACCGGGCGAAGCCGATTCGCGCCAACGGGGAGCGTGCACGCCCTGCTGGCATTTTCGGGTGCGGACCTGCTGCTGCTTGTCGGCGCGTCCATCGCCGGGCTTTGGGGCATCGTCAGGAATGCGCGGTGGACGGGGGCCGTGCTGTGGTTTCATGCCGGCGCGGCGGCCTATGCCTCGTGCTGGGCATTTGCGCTGGCCGTGCTTGAACCGGCCCGGACCATGGGGGCCGTGATGATGGCACCGTTGCTCGTCATGGCGCTGGTGCTCGCGGCGTGGTGGGGAGGGTCGCCGATGACGGCCGGGCCGTCGCACGGTGCGAAGTAGCGCGCCAAGGGTGCCGAAAACCCAGACCTAGCGGCGCGACGCGCCCGCACGACCGTTGGTGGTCGGGCCGTTCGCTGGCGCGGTTGCCGCGGCGGGCTTGGTGGTCGGTTCCAGCAGATCGCGCAGCAGGTGCCCAGGTTTGAACTTCACCGAACGCCGGGCGGGCACGTCAACGGGTTCAAGGGTCTTGGGGTTCTGGGCACGCCGGGCCGCGCGAATCTTGGTCTCGAACACGCCGAAGTCGCGAAACTCGAGCCGGTTGCCACGCGACAGTTCGCTGACGATCTGATCGAGAAAACCCTGCACTGCGGCCCGCACCATGGCGCGCGGGGCCTCGACCTGGTCACAGAGGCGGTCGATCAGTTCCTTCTTGGTGATGGTCGCCATGGCGGGAAGCCTTGCTGCGAACCGCGGAACCGCGTTCGTCCGCTCAATCTCGTGGGCATCCAGTCAGCGCGGCAAGAACCACCGCTTGCCCGAACGGGCGTTGGGACGAAATGCATTCAGATTTCGGAACCAAACCACGAGTTTCAGCCCCACGAACGAGAGGACACCGCCGAGCCGGCCGCGAGTGCGGATTGTGGCCCGGCCTTCACAGTATGAAGGCAGTATAACGGCTTGTCAATACACGAGTTGCACAAAGTCTCGTGAGGGCGCGACCGTAGGGAAAACTCATCAAGGGAGCCCGAGAGAGAACTCCCCTACGGTCGTCAGGCGGTGGGCAGGCGATCGATGGACGTGACCGGGCGGCGGTTGATGGTTTCGCCGCGAATGGTCCAGGGGTTGTCCTGCTCTTTCCCATTCGTCGGGGCGGGCGTGGCGTCCCGCGCCGTGCCGGAAGAATCAACGCGGATCAGTCCGGCAGCCAGCGCGATGCGGGTGAGGTCCGACCGGTTTCGGGCGCCAAGTTTCTGGCCCAGTTTGGCGCGGTGGGCTTCGATGGTTTTGGCGCTGCGGTGCAGGCGTTTGGCGATCTCGGCGGAGGACAGGCCGTGGGCGATGAGCGTGAGCACCTCGATTTCTCGGGGTGTGAGCGCATCGGTCATGGTGGCCGGGCGGGGCTGGAGATCGACCACCTCGCCCACATCGGGGGCGATTTCTTCGCCTGTATTGGAATCGCGGCAGGTGACCAGGATGCTTGTGCCCGGACCGCCGATTTTCATGGGGCGAAAGGTGGTGGTGCGACGCCGACCGTCGGGCAGCATGACGCGGGCCACCAGCGGACGGCCCAGCGCATGTGCCCGCTTGGCCCATTCCACACGTTCTTTGGCGAGTGCCGGACCGATGAGGGAAGAAAGCGGGCTGCCTTGAATGGATTCGGGGCTGTGCTCACCCCCGAAGTCGCAGGCACACTGGTTGGCGTACAGCACCTGGCCCTCGGGCGTGAGCAGCAGAACAATGGCACCGCTATCGCTGACAAGAGCGTCCCAAAGCGGGCGCGAGGCTTCCGATGGGGAAAAGGTCACCGCGCCGGGGAGTTCCGTATGGTCCGCCATCGAAGTCGCTCCGAACCGCATGGTGATTAATGCGGTGGTATTTCTCCCTCAGTATATAGAAAACTGCCTCCCCATGCAACGGGGACTGAGGGTGGTGGAAATCGTTCAGGAACCGGTCGTAGCAGGAAGTGATTATGCGGTTGTCCCTAGTCATACCGACGTACAACCGATCCGGGTTGCTGATTCGCGCGCTGGAATCTGTCGTTGCCAGTTGCCAGCATGCTGGGAAAACCCCGATCGAGACCATCGTGGTGGATGATGGTTCGACGGATGAAACCGCTGACATCGTGAAGGAAGGCGTGCAATGCACGCGGCTTGTTCGCCAATCGAACGCGGGGCCGGGTGCCGCGCGAAACGCCGGGGCGGCCCTGGCCACTGGTGATTACCTTGCGTTTCTTGATTCGGATGACCTGTGGCTGCCCTGGACACTCCGCGTATTGGGTCAATTGCTGACGGAGCCCGACGCCCCGAGTTTGCTGGCGTCTATGCCCCGGGTGTTCAGGGCCTATCACGAAATTGCTGGTTGGGCCCAAGGCGGCCTGTTGGCGGATCGGTACGCGGATTACCTCTCGAGCGACCCTGTGGACATCTTTCCCGGTGCGGGATCGATGGTGGTTCGGCGCGACCTGTTTGCAGCGTGCGGGGGATTCACTACCGAGCGGGTGGGGGCCGAGGACGCGGACGTTTTTTTGAGGCTGGGCTGCGTGCCCGGGTTCGTGTTCGTGCGGCAGCCGGTGCTGGTGGCGTATCGCACGCACGGGGGGAGTTTCAGCCTGGATGTTGGGGCCGGGATGGCGGGGCGGTGGGCAATGCTGCGGGCGGAGCGGGAGGGGCGGTATCCGGGTGGCGAGCCCCGCCGGGACGCGAGGCGGCGGGTGATTACGTCGCACTGCCGCTCGGCCACAGTGGTGGGGGCGCGAACGGGGCGCATTGGCGAGGCGTGTCGGCTATACGGCGCGACGGCGTGGTGGCATGTGCGCGAGGGGCGATGGAAGTACCTGGCGGGGTTTCCGCTGGTGGCGGCAAAGGCCGTGTTGGCGGGGGGTGGGGGAGGGGGTGGGGCGAGCCGTTTGGCGGCACGGCAGGGGTTTTTGCCCGCGCCGGCCGTGGAGACGGGCTCGGACGTCACGGGGCACGTTGACGGCGCGCGGGCGGGGAAGCCGAGGGTGGCGGTGGTGTTCGCGACGCGGAATCGGCGCGAGGAGTTGCGCCGCGCGCTGGAATCGTGCGCGAAGCAGACCGTGCCGGTGCGGGTGATCGTGCGCGATGATGCATCCGACGATGGGACCGAGGCGATGGTGCGGTCGGTTTTTCCGCACGTTGAATACGGCCGGCACCCGCAGCCCAGAGGCTCGATCGCCAATCGCAACGAAGCAGTGAATGCGGCCGAGGGCGTCGATATCGTGTTCTCGCTCGATGACGATGCCGCGTTTGACTCGCCCCGCACGGTGGAGCAGACATTGAGGGACTTCGATGACCCGCGTGTGGGCGTGGTGGCGGTGCCGTTTGTGGATGTGCTCAAGGGCAGCGTGGTGGAGCAGGGCGCGCCGAAGGGTGGAGGCGATGGCGTGTTCGTGCTCGACACGTTCCGCGGCTGCGCGGCGGCGTGGCGGCGCGACGCGTTTCTGGCTGTCGGCGGTTATGCCGAGTGCTTGAGGCACATGGCCGAGGAGCCGGATCTGTCGCTGCGATTGCTGGACGCGGGCTGGGTGGTGCGGGCGGGGCGGGCGGACCCGGTGCACCACTTTGAGTCGCCGAATCGTGATCGGGCGCACATCTGGAAGCAGATTGCCCGCAACGGCGTGCTGCAAGGCTGGATGACGACACCCTGGTGGATGTTGCCGGTGCACCTGCTGGGAACGACGATGAGCGCGGCCCGGGTGGGTTTGCGCGAGGGGCGGTTGGGGGTGATGATGAAGGGGGTGGTGGAGGGGTTGGTGGAGTGTGTGAGGGGGAAGGTGCCGCGGCAGGCGGTCGCGGCGCGGACGTACTTTTTGTGCCGATGGTTGAGACGGAGGAAGCCGGTGCGAGTGGAGGATGTGGTCAAGTGGTCAAGTGGTCAAGTGGTGAAGTGGTGAAGTGGTGAAGTGGTCGAGTGGTCGAGTGACGGAGGTTTGAGCCGTTGGTGCCGATCGGGTAACGTGTTGTTGAGGGCATTCGCTGCCCTCCCCCAACCCCCTCCCTCTGGGAGGGGGCTTTGGGAAGCCTGACTGAAGTCTGGCGTCTGCCGTCTTCGAGGAGCATCGTGCGGGCGACGACACGATTGGTGCTGAATACGGGTTCGACCTACCTGCGCATGGCGCTCACGGTGGGGATGGGTTTGCTTGCGCTGCGGTGGGCGAATCGGGCCCTGGGGGATGACTTTGCGGTGTGGATGGCGCTGGTGGCGGCGGTGGGGGTGCTGCTGGTGATCTCGGAGAGTGCCGGGAGCGCGGTGGAGCGGTTTCTGGCGTTTGAGATCGGTCGGGGTGAAGCGGGGCGGCAGCGCGAGTTCTTTGCGACGGCGCTGCTCGCGATGGTCGTGGTCGCACTGGTGGTGCTGGCGATTGGGTGGCCGCTGGGGCGGTGGGTGATCGATTGGGCCCTGGCTGACGGGGCTCGCGAGGCGGCACTGCGGCGAGGCGGGGGGGGGGGATTGGCGGTGGTGGAGCGGGCTTACGACTTCGTGCTGCTCGGGCAGTGCGCGATGGTGGCGGCGGTGCCGTTCCGGTCGCTGTTTGTGGCGCATCAGTCGGTGGCGTGGCTGACGATTGTGGACACCGTGGAAGCGGTGCTGCGGCTGGGCGCGGTGGCGGGTGCGATTGCGATGGCCAGGACTGGCGGCGATGGGCTGGTGTGGATCTGCGGGTTGACGGCGGTGGCGCAGGGTGGCGCGGCCTTGGCGGCCGTGCTGCTGTGCGTGTGGGCGTTTCCGGAATCGCGCGCGGGCGTGCGCGGCTGCTCGCGCGCGGCCCTGCGCGAACTTGCTGGCTTCACCGGGTGGTCGGCGCTGGGTGTCGTCAGTTATCGACTGCGGATGTCGGGCATGCCGATGCTGCTGATGCGCGGGTTCGGGTCGGGCGTGATGGGGCCGTTCGGCCTCGCGGCCACGCTCGCGGGATATCAGACGAACCTGTCGAGCGCGATCGGGCGGGCGGCCCAGCCGGCGATGGCGCGGGCGGCGGGAGGGGGGGCGGGGGGCGGTTCGCCGAACGGGGATTCACCACCGAGACACAGAGACACGGAGGAAACACGAATGCAGGAGGGGGACAAGACGGGAACGGATCGGGAACGGGGAGTGGTGGTCAGGTTGATTCCTGCGGTGAATCGATTGGCGACGTTGGCGGCGGCGTTTTGTCTGGTGCCGCTGTGTTTGGAGACGGTGGAGGTGTTGCGGCTGTGGTTGGGGACCGGTCCTGATGGGGGGCCTGCGTGCGGCGCGGAGACGCCGATGTTTGTGCGGCTGATGCTGGTGCTGGCGGCGCTCCCGTGGATGTACATGGGGTATCACGCGGCGATCATGGCCGACGGGCGGATACGGGGGTACATGACGTCGGCGGTGGTGTTTGAGGTGGTGGGGCTCATGGTCTCGGCGTGGCTGGTGTGGGGAATGGAGGCACCGGCGTGGAGCGTTCCGGCGGTGAGCGTGTGCACGGCGATGTGCGCGATGACGTTCTGGGTATGGTGGATTGGCCGGTTGCTGGGATTGCCGATGGTGGCGTGGTGGAAGGGGACGTGGGTGCCGGTGGTGATGGTGGTGGGGCTGGGCGTGGGGGCGGCGCTGCTGCCGCGACTCTTGATGGAGGAGGGCCTGTGGCGGCTGGTGGCCGTGTCGGCTTCGTACTGTGCGGTGGCGCTCCCGGCGACATGGTGGATCGGGATGACAGCGGAGGAGCGGGGGGCGGTGGGGCAAATGGCCAAATTACCAAATTACCAAATGGCCAAATAGAAAGAACAGCACACAGCACACAACACACAGAGAGCCCCGGCACTCGCGACTCGCGACTTCAGGACTTCAGGACTTCAGGACTTCAGGACTTCAGGACTTCAGGACTTCAGGACTTGACTCATGGCCGGCGAGTGGATGTTCATGCACCCGATGCTTCAGCCGCTCGCGCTCGTGTGGGGGCGGTGGGAGTTGCCCGGGTATCGCAAGGTGCTCAATCGCGTGGCGAGTTGGGACCCGATGCGGCCGGCGCCGAGGAAGCGCGTGCGGGGCAAACTGCACGGCTATCTGATGGACCTGGACCTCGAGGACTGGCCCGAGCGGTGGGCCTATTTCCTGGGGAGGTACTACGAGGCGCACACGCAGCGGCTGTTTGAGGTGGTGCTGAGGCCGGGGGATGTGTTTGTGGATGTTGGGGCGAACATCGGCATGACGGCGCTGGTGGCGGCGCGGCAAGTGGGTGCCGGGGGGGCGGGGCGGGTACTGTGTTTTGAGCCGAACCCGGTGGCGATGGCGCGGCTGCGCGGACATGTGGCGATCAATGGACTTGAACGGTTGGTTGAGTGTCGGGGGATGGGGCTGGCGGAGACGGCCGGGGAACTAGTGTTGCATGTGCCTGCGCATTCGGGTCAGGCGAGTTTTGCTGGGTTGAGGAGCGAAGAGGAACCACCGAGGCACCGAGACACAGAGGGAGCACCGAGAGGAGAGGAGGGGAAAGCGGGATCGGGGACGGATGCGGGAACGGGATCGGGGACTCGATTCGGAGAATCGAGGTACCCAGAACGGGATCTGGATCAAGACAGTGCGATGCGGCATGTGCGTGTGCCGGTGGGCGTGGGAGATGAGCAGTTGGCGGGCGAGCGTGATGCGCCGATGTTCATCAAGATTGATGTGGAGGGGTTTGAGTTGAAGGTGCTGCGGGGGTTGCAGCGCACGCTGGAGGCGCGCCGACCGGCGGTGCTCACCGAGGCGATTCCGGCGCTCCTGGCGCGCGCGGGGGATTCGCTGGTGGCCTTGGCGAGGTTCATGGGGGATCGCGGGTACACGGCGTGGAGTGTGGAGTATTCGCCGGCGCTGGTCGGGTGGCCCGGGCGATTGATCCTGCGGCGCGTCGAGGTGGCGAGCGTGGTGGCGGGGGTGGCCGGTGGTGGTGGGGCGGAGGGGACCGGTGCGATGAGCGATGATGTGTTGTGGTTGCCACACCGGGATGGAGAGGGGTTGAGCCCGTATGCGGAGCGGCTTGGGCACGCGGGCGTGCTGGCACAGGGGAATCGCTCGCCGCAGTAGGCGAAACTCCGTCCCGACGAACGGTCGGCCTTCATTGCCCTGTCTGTCAGCGTGTGCTGATGGATTCGCTGCGCGGTTGAGGCTCGGCGGCATTCGTGCGAAGCCCTTGCACCTCGGCCAGTCGCGCGCCGAGCAAGGCCGGGCTTCCGGCGACCGCGTTGACGTGCCCGATCTTGCGCCCTTCGCGCGGGGATTTGCCGTACATGTGCACCGAGGTGCCCCGCACGGCACATAGGCGTTCGAGCCGGGGCGCCGTGCCGATGAGGTTCACCATGCCGGCGCAGGCGTTCTCCGCGATCATCGCGGCCGAGCCGAGCGGCAAGCCGGCGACGGCGCGGAGGTGATTTTCAAACTGACTGGTAGCCGAGCCGTCGATGGTCCAGTGCCCGCTGTTGTGCACGCGCGGGGCCATCTCGTTGCACAGCAGGTGCCCGCGCAACTCGAAGAGTTCGATGGCCAGGACACCGGTGTAGTTGAGCGAAGCAAGCGCCTTGCCCGCGAGCGACTCGGCGGCGCGCTGGAGTGAGCTGTTCCCGCCTTCAGTGCCCGGTGCGGGCGCGCGGGAGACGCGCAGGATGCCGCCCTCGTGCCGGTTCTCCGTGAGCGGGTAGAACACGCGGCTGCCATCGCGCCCGGCCACCGCGATGATCGACAGTTCGCGCTCGAAGGGTACGAAGGCTTCCAGGATCAAATCGGCTGATTGGCCCGGGGGATGGGGGGGGCGGCCCGTCGTCAAGCGCGACCACGCGTGCTCGGCATCGCTCGCCTGGCGCAGCACGGCCTGCCCTTTGCCGTCGTATCCCTGGCGACGTGTCTTGAGCACCGCTGGCAGGCCGATTTTCTCCAGCGCGACGTGCAGATCGGCGAGCGTGTCAATCGCGGCAAACGCGGGCGTTTCCGCACCGAGTCTCCGGAAGAGCGTCTTCTCTTCGAGCCGATCCTGGCACACGCGCAGCGCCCCGGGGGGCGGATAGACGGGCACGCGCCGCGCCAGGTGCTCGGCGGCCGCCACGGGCACGTTTTCAAACTCGTACGTCACGACATCCACGCCCGCGGCAAAGGCGTCGAGCCGGTCGAACTGATCCCAGCCGCCGACAAACAGCGGCGCGACTTGCCCGGCACAGGCGTCGGGCGCTTCGTCATAGCAGCGGCAGGTGATGCCGAGCCGCGCGCCCGCGAGGGCGAGCATCCGACCGAGTTGGCCGCCGCCGAGGATGCCGACGATCACGACTGGCCTCCGCGCGCGGCTCCCGGGACTGATCCCGCTGCGGGTGCCTTCAGCGGCACGCGCGGATCCGGGTCTTCCAGCACGCGCCGCGTCTGATCAGCGCGGAAGCGGTCGAGCGCGGCACGGATCGCGGGATGCTTGTTGCCCAGGATCGCCGCCGCCAGGATGCCCGCGTTGGTCGCACCGGCCTTGCCGATGGCGAGCGTGGCGACCGGGATGCCCGCGGGCATCTGCACGATGGAGAGGAGCGAATCGACGCCATGAAGCGCCTTGCTCTCCACCGGCACCCCCAGCACGGGCAGGCAGGTCTTGCTGGCGACCATTCCGGGCAGGTGGGCGGCACCGCCGGCCCCGGCGATGATCACTTCGAGCCCGCGTGCCGCGGCCGACGCCGCATACTCAAACATCTGGTCCGGTGTGCGATGGGCGGAGACCACGCGAACCTCGTGGGGCACGCCCAAGGCCGCAAGCGTTTCGGCGGCGTGCGCGAGGGTTTCCCAATCGGCGCGCGAGCCCATGATGATGCCGACCAGGGCTGGGGCGGGTGGGGGCGACGAGGCTTGCGAAGCAGAAGACGCTGCGGCCATGGGGCGAGTCTATGACGCTTGCTTGCGATGGTCGGCGGGCTCGGTACTATCCGCCATGCCGCACGCCGACCCGCTTTCCGACGCGCTTCTGCACTCGCTCGGCACCGCCGACCCCGCCATGGCGGACCTGATGGCCAAGGAGCGCGAGCGCCAGCAATCCACGATCGAACTGATCGCCAGCGAGAACCACGTTTCGCCCGCCGTGATGCACACGATGGGTTCGTGGCTGACGAATAAGTATGCCGAGGGGTACCCGGGGGCGCGGTACTACGGCGGGTGCGTGCACCACGACACGATCGAGGAACTCACGCGCACGCGTGCCAAGCAACTGTTCGGATGCCGGTTTGCCAATGTGCAGCCGCACAGCGGGGCCCAGGCGAATACCGCCGCGTTCATGGCGCTGATGAAGCCCGGCGACACGTTCTGCTCGCTGGTGCTGAAAGATGGCGGCCATTTGTCGCACGGGATGTCGATCAACTTCAGCGGGGTGTACCACAAACCCGTGTTCTATCCGCTGCACGCCGACGCAACCCACCCCGAGTTTGAACGCATTGACTACGACGCCGTGCGGAAGGTGTGCCTGGAGCATCGCCCCAAGGTGCTCATGTGTGGCTTCTCGGCGTACCCGCGCGTGATCGATTTCGCGCGGTTCCGGGCCATCGCCGAAGAGGTCGGCGCGGTGCTGATGACCGACGTCGCCCATATCGCGGGCCTGTGCGTGCAGGGCGGCGTGGCGCACCCGTCGCCCTTCCCGCACGCGCACGTCGTGACGACCACCACCCACAAAACCCTCCGCGGCCCGCGCGGCGGGTTGATCCTGACCGACGACGACGAACTGGCCAAGAAGATTGACAAGGCCGTGTTCCCAGGCGTGCAGGGCGGCCCCCTCATGCACGTCATCGCCAGCAAGGGCGTCGCGTTCGGCGAGGCCCTGAAGCCCGAGTTTGCCGCGTATGCAAAGCGCGTGGTCGAGAACGCCAAGGCGCTCGCGGCGGCGCTGGTGAAGCGTGGCTATCGCATCACCACGGGCGGCACCGACAACCACCTGATGCTCGTCGACCTGCGCCGCAAGAACGAAGCACTGACCGGGGCTGATGCGGAAAAATGGCTGGAGGCCGCCGGCATCATCACCAACAAGAACGGCATCCCCAACGACCCGCGCCCGCCCCGCGTCACCAGCGGCATCCGCCTGGGCACGCCCGCGACGACCACGCGCGGGTTCGGTCTTGCCGAGATGGAGCAGGTCGCGGCGCTGTTCGACGACGTGCTCTCCGCCAGCGGCGACGCGGGCGTGACGGCACGAGTTCGGGAGCAGGTGCGGGCGCTGTGCGCGAAGTACCCCTTGTGACTGCGATCACGCGTGGACGTGCTTCGATGAGACGATCGCTGAAGATCATCGGCGCGGTCCTGATCTTCGCGATCGGGTGTGGCGCTACCTACTTCGCGTTCACGCGGCCAGTCGGTCCGCCGCTGCGGTTGAACGAGGACCAGTGCGCGGTGTGCGCGATGGGCATCTGGAACCCCAACTTTGCGGCCGCCGTGGAAGTCCAAACGGTGGGGCCCGACGGCACGCAGCGGGTCGAGGTGCGGTACTACGACGACATGGGTTGCCTGCTCGATGACGAAGCGACCAACCCGGATCGGCCGGTTCGCCGCGTATGGGTCCGCGATTCGACTCCCGGCAGCGCGAGGTGGCTCGATGCCGCCACAGCGTGGTATCTGATGACCACTGAGATCAAAACCCCGATGGCTTCGGGCATCGCGGCATTCGAGACATTCCGTCAGGCGGACCGTGCGCGGCGCGAGTTGAACGAACCTGCAGCGGCGGGGATGCTGACCGACCTGCGCCCCCTCCGGGCGGCGTGGCGAAAGGAACGCGGGTTGAACCCGTGATGCGCGGCGGTTTCACGGTGCCCGCATAGGATCGGCGTCGGCCAAATGGCCGCGTGGCGCCCGTAGCTCAACGGATAGAGCATCGGTCTTCGGAACCGAGGGTTGGGGGTTCGAATCCCTCCGGGCGCGTTGTTCAACGAAGTGAGGGAAGGAAGGGAAGAGGAGCCCGGACGTGGCAACGCGCTTTTCCTGCCGCCCGGTGCATGAACCCAAGCGAGATTCGACTCGGAGAGTCGAGGTACCCAAGCCGGAAGCGCGAACCCGGGGGCCGCTGCGGTGCGTATGGAATAGTGGCGGTTGGCGGCACGGGGTCTAGTTGATTCCTGGGTGCCGCATCAGACTGACCGGCGGGTGAACGACCGATATTCCTCGCCGTGTGACCACGCGGGCAACGTCCGCGTGCGTGTTCTCTCGCGCGGAGTCGATCCACGCCCCGAAAGCGTCGATCCGCTATGCAGCGATCTTCTTGGTGGGAAGGCGGACCCGGTCCGCCGCGTTGTTTCAGGCCGACGCGCGGCTCAGCCACCGGCTGACGCGCCGCTCGGCTCAGGGCCGCTCACGGACGGAGCACTCCAATGCCCGATTTCACCAGCAAACTTTCCTCCGGCTCGTCTTCCCCGTTGGGCTCGCCCCTTTCCGGGCAACCCCACGACGGGACCGGCCGCATCTCCGTGCCGCCGCTGAGCGGCGGCAGTGGAGGTGGTGAACTGGCTGGGCTGATCGAGTCCCGCATCGATCGCCGCTCGTACCAGGAGCACCACTGGGAGGGCTCCTTCTTCGATTACCTGGATATCGCGCTGGCCAAGCCCATGGTCGTTCGCAACGCCTATCAGCGCGCGTACGACGCCATTCTCAGCCACGGCTTCGAGAAGTACCGCCTCTTCAAGAAAGACGTCGTCCGGTACCACTTCTTCAGCGACCCCTTCGATCGCGGTGCCGACGCCATCTTCGGCCTCGATTTCGCCCTCATGCAACTCGTCGATTTCTTTCGCAGCGCCGCCGAGGGCTACGGCACCGACCGACGCATCCTGCTCCTCCACGGCCCCGTCGGTTCCAGCAAGAGCACCATCGCCCGCCTGATGAAAAAGGGCGTCGAGAACTACAGCCGTTCCGACGAAGGGGCGCTCTACTCGTTTTCCTGGCTGCTCGACGAACACTGCGGCCCCGGCGGCAAAACGCACGAGTTCCCCTGCCCGATGCACGAGGAACCCCTGCTCCTCGTCCCCCGCGAAGCCCGCGCCGACATCCTCGCGCGACTCAACGAGCGCTACGCGCCCGCATCTGGAGGGGGCACGATCAAGATCGTCGGCGAACTCGATCCCTTCTGCCGTCGCGTGTACGCCGACCTCATGCGCCACTACGCCGGCGACTGGCGCCGCGTGATGGACCACGTCAAAGTCCGCCGTATCGTGCTGAGCGAGAAGGATCGCGTCGGCATTGGCACCTTCCAGCCCAAGGACGAGAAGAACCAGGACAGCACCGAACTCACCGGCGACATCAACTACCGCAAGATCGCCCAGTTCGGCTCCGACTCGGACCCCCGCGCGTTCAACTTCGACGGCGAACTGAATATCGCCAACCGTGGCATCTGCGAGTTCATCGAAGTGCTCAAACTCGATGTCGCGTTCCTCTACGACCTGCTCGGCGCGAGCCAGGAACACCTCATCAAGCCCAAGAAGTTCGCCCAGACAAACATTGACGAGGTCATCATCGGGCACACCAACGAGCCCGAGTATCGCCGCCTGCAAAACAACGAGATGATGGAGGCCTTCCGCGACCGCACCATCAAGATCGATGTGCCCTACAACATCCGCCTCGATGACGAGGTCCGCATCTACCAGAAGGATTTCGGCCCCTCGCGGGTCAAGGGCATCCACGTCGCGCCGCACACCCTCGAAGTCGCGGCGATGTGGGCCGTGCTCACCCGCCTCTCCGAGCCCAAGAAGGCCGGCCTAACGCGCCTGCAGAAACTCAAGTTGTACAACGGCAAGGCCATCCCCGGCTTCACCGAGGACTCGATCAAGGAACTCAAGGAAGAGTCCGCCGAAGAAGGTATGGACGGCATCTCGCCCCGCTACGTGCAGGACAAAATCAGCAACGCCATGGTCAACCGCCAGGCCATCGAAGACCGCGCCATCAACCCCTTCATGGTGCTCAACGAACTCGAGAGCGGCCTCTCGCACCACTCGCTCATCACGGATGAAGAGACCAAGAAGCGCTATCGCGAACTGCTGGCCGTGGTGAAGGAGGAGTACGAAGACATCATCAAGGCCGAGGTGCAGCGGGCCATCAGCGCCGACGAAGACGCGATCAAGCGGCTGTGCACCAACTACATCGAGAGCGTCCGCGCCTACACCCAGAAGGAACGCGTCAAGAACAAGTACACCGGCAAGGACGAGGAGCCGGACGAACGCCTCATGCGCGCCATCGAGGAGAAGATCGACATCCCCGATAGCCGCAAGGACGATTTCCGCCAGGAAATCATGAACTACATCGGCGCCCTCTCGCTCGACGGGAAGAAGTTCGAGTACAACACCAACGCGCGGCTCTACCGCGCCCTCGAACTCAAACTCTTCGAGGACTCCCGCGATACCATCAAACTCAAAAACCTCGTCAGCAGCGTCGTCGACGACGAGACCCAGGCCAAAATCGACGTCGTCAAGCAGCGCCTCATCAAGCAGTTCGGCTACAACGAGACCAGCGCCACCGACGTACTGAACTACGTCGCGAGCATCTTCGCACGAGGCGACAGCAAGACCAAGTAGACCGATTGGAGCCTGCTCGACGCGGGTCGTGTTGCACAACGCTTGTTCCAAGCCCCCGACTCAGTCGGGGGCTCTTTGTTCCTAGACTCATGCTGATGCCAGCGCCCGATCCCAATGCGAGCCAATCGACCATCCCTCCCGACTGGATCGCGGAGTTCGAAGCCGCGGCACGCCGCCCCCTTCCTCTCCGCTGGAAGTACGCCTTCATCAAGACCCACAAACCCGTTCTCGACGATGCCCCGTATCGTTCGTTCGAGTCGATGAAGGCGTACCGCGAGTGGTGCGAGAAGGAACTCCCGTCCTGGCTTGGCTATGGCCGCGTTTGAGTACAAACAGGCCGAGGAAGTACGCGATGCCCTTGGGCGTCACGGCTGTCGCTATCTGTTCATCGGAAAGTCCGGTGCGATCCTGCTCGGTTATCCCGATACCACGCAAGATGCCGACTTGTTCGTCGAGAAGAGCCCCGACAACGGCCGCAGAATTGTGGCCGCGCTGAAGGAGTTGGGATTCCAGATCGAGCCGGGACTGGCCGCCGAGGTCGAGCGCGGCAAGGACTTCGTTCAACTCAAGAACGGCCCGTTCGACCTTGACCTGATCTTCGCCCCCGACGGCATCGAGCGGTTCAGCGATGCCTGGAGCCGCCGCGTGGAAGTCGCGGGGTTCCCTGTCTGCCACCCGGATGACATCATCGCGAGCAAGGCCGCGGCAGGCCGTGCCAAGGATCGCGAGTCGCTTCCCCGCCTCAGGGCGTTCCGCGAATACTGGCTCGCGCTCCAGCATCAGCCCCCGACCGCGCCGTAGTGGCCACACTCATCCCCACCAAACCCGCCACCTCTCGCTGGCGTCTGCTACTTCGTTCCCTCACTCGCCATCTTCACCACCGCCACCCGCGTGCCGTGCTCCGCGTCGTGCGACACGACCGCTTCTTCGCGTACCACCGTCAACCCTTCGGGCGTCACCACACTCACCGCGCCGTTGGCCGGCGGCGTCACCCGCACCCGCCCGCGTTTCAGATCGACCACCACGCGCGTCGCCGCGGTCGTTGCGCCCGGTTTGATATCCGCCGTAGGCAACACCCGCGCCACCGCCACCCGCGCCTCGCTCAGGCGCTCCAGCACCACGCTCACGCTCCGCTCCACTCGCATCGACACACGCCCCGAAATGCCCGTGCGATAATCCGCGATGAGCGTGGCCTCCGCCTCGGCGGTGCTGGCGCGCCAGGCCGAAGTCAGCACGGAGTCGGGCCACACCCGCCGCGTTTCCGCCGCCCCGGCTACGCCACGCGTCTCGATCCGCGCGGGCTCGACCCGCACCATCGGGGGCACCGCCGCCGCTGGCCCCTTGGCGGGCTCGGTCGGTTTCGCCTGGCTCGCGCCTGGTTTCGGTGCCGGATTCGTCTCAGGCTGTTTGGTCGCCGGGGCCTTCGGCGGCTCGGGCTTTGCCGGGGCTTGGGCGAGCGCGCCATGCACGCCGCAACACATGGCCATCGTCAACGCGATCGCTCGTGTGTACATCTGGTTCATCGCCCACCTCCGTTCGGCTTTGCGGGCGCGGCTGGTGACGCGGGCTTCGCACCGGGCTTTGTCGGTGCGGGTACGGGCTTCCCGGGCACCCAGGCGGGCCGCTTCTTCGCCGCGCCGGTATCTCGACCGCTCTCGCTCTCGCCGTCGCGTGATCCGTCCACCACCTGATCCAACCTCACAGCCAGCGGTTCGGGCCGGGGTTTGGGAATGGCCGCGCCTTCACCGGTCGCCACCTTCGCGGGCGCTGGTGCCGGTTTGGGCTTCTCCTCGCTCGCCCCGCTGGCCGCCGCGGCTGCGGGGCTTGAACCGAAGTCCTCGAACGATTCATCGTCGCCTGCTCTCGGCGCATTGGGCTTCGCCGCGATCGGCTGGCGCGAGGGCACGGCTTCTGCGTCCCGCGCCACGCTGCGCTCGCCTGCTGGCACCGTCACAAGCCGCACCCCCGCATCGCGCCGATCCCGCGCCTCACCCACCCACGCCAGCCAGCGCGCACCGCTGATCGGCTCCGCCGCGGTCACCTCGCGCGTCACCACACCCGACGCACGCAGCGCGTCGAGCGCCGTTGACTCATCGCTTGCCACTCGCGCCACCACGCTCGCGACGCCATCCACGCCAACCATGCCGGCGACCACCCGCGCCGCTTCACCCGCGCGCACTGGGCCGCTTCCTCGCAACACGTTCGTCGCCACCCAACCGCGTGCTTCCGCCAGCGTCATCCACGCGATGGATCCACCTTCCAGCGGCCCGCCCTGCAGCGCGACCACTGTGCCGGCCAGTTGCCCGCGCGAAAGCGCGTTTGCCGCGTGCACATCGTGAAATAGGGCGAGTTCCGCAGAAGCCTGCCCTGCGCGGGGGGGTGAGCTTGGCCGCGTCGATGATGCACCCAGGGATTCCCGTCCGCCGCCCCCATCACTGGGGCCGGATTCGCAGCCAGTGTGAACCAGCGACAAGGCGAGGGCTAGGCCTGTGCAGGTCAAACCCGAACACGCACGACTACCTAGGTACGTCCGCATTTCTAGAACCTCGTCACATTGAGAATCGGTCGCATCTAACGCACGGGAAATCAAGGGTTTGCATCATCCCCATTTTTGGCCGTTCATTCACACATCGTTGTGGGTTGCGTCCCCCCGGTTGGGGCGATGGTAAACTTCCCGAGCCGGGAGTTCCCACTCGTCCTCTTCGACGGTCCCCGGCGTTGGTTGAGGTGTCCGGCCCGCGGCCCACCGCCGCGCTTCCGGCCAACGCATCGTCGATGGGGTCGGTCGGCGCACCGTGCGTCGCGCCGCGTCAGCATTCGCACCGCTCGTGCTGCCTGCGCCCCCTTGCCGATCACCTCGCGTTCCGGAGCCTGCACACGCATGAAAGCCACCGCCAGCATCGCGACCCGTCTGATGGAAGCCGTCTGCCAACTGCCCGGCGTGGCCGTTCTCGATTGGTGCGATCGCGCGTCGAGCGCGCTCACCAGGATGCACTCGCCCGCCGCCGCGTTTGTCGCGGTGGCCCAGATGGACCCGCGCGGGCTCGTGCGATACGTCGAGAACACCGGTGCCTCCTGGTGCGGCCAGACCGCCGACGGCATGCCCGCGTCGCCCCAGGCCCCCGCGGCCCCGATCTCCGTGCAGCGCATCCGCGATTCACTCTACGCCGGTGAGGCGCTGGGCTGGGAGCCCAAGCCCACGACACCGGGCGAGCCGTGGATCACGGTGCTCAAGCCCGTGGCGGCCATCTCGCGTCGCCAGGCGACGGGCATCAACCGCCGCTGGGACGACCTCACCGGCACCGTGCTGCTGCTGGGCGCGGTGCAACTGAGCGCCGCGCTGCCCGATCGGATGCTGGTGTGCGAACTCGCGCTCGTGGGCTGCCCGGCCGAAGACCTCGCGCGCCACCAGGTGGTGCTGCAGATCGCGTTGCCCATGATCGCGTCGCGCTATCTCAACGCCATCGGCCCCACGCCCGCTGACAAGCACAGTTGGCTGACCCCGCGCGAAGAGATGATCCTGTGGAAACTGGTGAGCGGGAAGAAGGTGCCCGTGATCGCCGCCGAACTGCACCGCAGCATCTACACGATTCACGACCATGTGAAGTCGCTGCACCGCAAACTGGGCGCGAACAACCGCGGGCAACTGGTCAGCCGGGCGCTGGGGCACTTGGGGCCGCTGGTTGACCGTGCGGCGGAATCCGCACCGGCCGCCGACGAGGACGATGCGCCGCCGGCTGGACGCGCTGGCCGAGCGCCGAAAGCCTGATGGTCCTTGGCCCTCCAGTTGTGGTCGGTCGATCGATTCGCCTGAGCCATCCCGCAATCCCGCCCTTGCTGGGCCGTACACTCTCCGTCCATGCCTCCCAGCAGCGGGACCATCACGCCCTATCTGGTTGTCGCCGCCCGCGCCGGGGGCGGTCGAGCGTTCTCGGTTCGACGGGCCAAGAGCCGCCCGGCACTCGCCGAGTCGCTCCGGCGCGAGAAACTGCTCCTCGTCTCGGCCTATCCGCTGCCCGCCTGGGCTGGAGCCGCGTCATCGGAATCCCCGCTTCGCCTCGCCGACCACGCCGTGCTCGATGACCAACTCGCCCAACTGCTCTCGCGCGGCGTGCCGCTGGTCGAAGCCCTCGAAGTGGCCGCGTCCACCGTTCGCCCCGCCGCCCGCGCGCCGATCGAGCGTCTCCGCGAACTGGTGGCGGCAGGGTCAAGTTTCGCCGACGCCTGCGCCGCCGGCGGCGGCTTCGATGCCGTCACCATCGCGGTCTATCGCGCTGCGGAACGCACGGGCGACCTTGCCGGCGCGGCCCGCCAACTCGCGACCAGTGCCCGCCGCACGCTGGCCGTCAGCGGTCGGGCCGTCACGCTGATGATCTATCCCGCCATCGTGCTGGCCGTCTCGGTCCTCATCATGACGGGCATGTTGATCTTCATTGTCCCCCGGCTGGGCGAGGGCCTGACCGAGGCGGGAATCGATCTGCCCGGGTTTACGCGTGCCGTGATTGCGCTGGGCAACTTCATGGCCGAGAATCTGCTGCTGGTGCTGGGCGTGGCGGTCGCGCTCATCATCGGTGCGGTGCTTGGCCGCCGCATGCTGGGTCGGCTCGCGATGCTGGCCGCCCGCACACTGCCCCTCCTGCGCAACGTGCTGCTCGCACAGGAAACCGCCCGGTTCTTCAGCGTGATGGCCGCCATGACCCGCTCGGGCGTCCCCATTGCCGACGCCCTGGGCACCGCCAACCAGGCCATCAACCACCCCGCGCTCCGCCAGCAGATGGAACGCCTCCGCACCCGCCTGGTCGAAGGCGGCGTCCTGCGCATGCTCATCGATGAAGTCGTCGCCCTGCCCCTCGCCACGCGGCGTTTGCTGATCGCCGCCGAGCGCTCCGGCGACATGGAATCCGCCTTTTCCAGCCTCGCCACCGACATGATCGACGAAGTCGAACGCGCCTCGGCCCGGGCCTTGGCCGTGCTTCAGCCGCTGCTCATCATCATCATGTTCATCGGCATCGGCTCGCTCCTGATGTCGTTCCTCATCCCGCTGCTCACGCTGTCAAGCCGCGTGGGTGGGGGGTGATTCTTGGAGCGATGTTGCGAGATTGGGCATTCCGAGGCTTCACTACGAATTTTGCCTATTTCAAGCGAAGGTAGAACTTTTTGGTTGCCCCCCCCCCCCCCACCCTGTGTATCTTCGTGTGATTGTCACTTGGTCGAGGCCCATCACATTACAGGGAATGCACATGTTTACCCTCCTCGCCGCTTTGTGCCTGTCCGCGTCCGTCATGGGATTCGACGACCCGCCTGCGCTCATTGAGTACGAAGAATCGCAGGAGGTCACGGCGATTGTCGGCTACATCTGCAAGGTCTACGACCAAGGATGCCCGCCGGGATCGTGGATCATCGACACGACGACCGGCAGGCCCGTAGGTTGCAACACGGCGTGCGCTGGCTCGTGCAACACGTGTACGGGTGGAACGACCAGCGCCAAACTCTGCAAAGCGCAACCCGGAGCGACCTGCGACCCCATTCCTGGATCGGGAACGGGCGCTTATACATCATGCGGATCAAAGACGGCTGGTACATGCGCGCCTGGAGCGACATGTGGGTGCACAGCGGGTGCGGTGATTCTGGGCTCTATATGCAAGGTCAGGCAGTGTGTCTGAGCGAGGAGAACTTGCGTGCTGATTCCAAGCCTGATGGCAGTTTCGTTGGTACTTGCGTCTGGCCGCCTCGTCGAGCCCGACCCAATTGCGTCCGTCAAACCGCCAACGCAGGTTGCCCCAAATGGCCATTCTCCAAGGGGTCTGGCCATCATCCGAGGCCTTCAAGGTTACGACACATCGATCCGGGCTCTGAGGTGGCGACAAGTTCTTTACTCGCCACCGACCGCGAGTCGCTCGTGGGCCGTGTGCGATCGCGCAGAGTTTGGCTTCGACCAAAACGGTGCCTGGTTTGTACGCTACGAGCGCCCTTGGACCGACGAGGAGGACGGCACCTCCGGCATCATGCGGGCGGTGTTTGTTTCCAATGGTCGATCAATGGTGGCCACGAGTCCGGATGACAATGAGGGTCGTTTGACGTCCGCGGAACCGTCGCAGTTCACATACATCACCTCGCCCTGGATGACGTTGGGTCGCTTGCACGATCTTTCGTGCAAGCGCCGTCTTCACGAACTGCTAAGTGACGCGAAAGACGTGGATGTCACCGGCCCATCGGGTGGGCGGGGGGTGTGCTCCATCTCGGGAACCGTTTCCCTCGGGGGCGCGGCCATTCGGCTGCGGGTGACCGTCGATCCATCGCTGAACTTCGCACCCATCGCCATCGAGCACGGCATTGCCGACCGCGACCAACCGATCCAAAGACTCGTCGCGATGGGGCACATCCAGCTCGATGGCCACTACCTGCCCACGCGGATCGTCCGAGGCGTCTACAACGCATGGGATCCCAACCTTCACCAGAAAAGGATCGATGCGATCAGAAAACACGAAGCGAGCGTCGATCCGGACGCGATCCTTCGCGCGTTCCCAGTGGCCGCCCTCGCGGGTGACAAGGCGTTGACCATCGCTTGGCGATCACTGGCCGCCGTCGGAACATGCGGCATCGAACCAAAGTTCGTGGTGGCCAACCTGGGGATGGGCGAGGCTGGCGGTCCATACACCCCCGATATCGCCATCGTGGAGTGGATCAGTGTCAATCAGCCTCTACCGGATGAACTCAGCCTCAAAACCCTGCCAGCGGGGAAGCGTATCTTCGACGGCTTTAGCGGATTAACGATCACCACGACCGGCCCGGCCCCGACGCCCGCACACGTTCCCTGAGGCGAGTTGGCTATGAACACTTCCGCTGCGGTGGTTATCGCGTTTGTGTTGGCCGCCGGGCTCGGAGGAGTCAGGCCAGAATCGCCCCCCGCCACGCCCGTCCCCCCCGCTCCCCCCGCGGCCCTTGTCGAGGTAACCGCCACCGACGAAAACCTCGGGAAGGTTCCGGCGGGCACGATCGCCACCCGCCGAGTGAAGTTCCGTAACGCTGGCACCACAACGCTTCACCTGCGCGTCATCACGACCAGTTGCGGCTGCATGGAGGCTCGGGTCGAGCCAGCGTCAGTCGAACCTGGAGAGTTGTGTTCGGTAACAATTGCTATCCGGGCGCTTCCCGCTGGCGGACAGCAGCAGCACTACGCCGAGATAGGGGCGCGTATCGCGCCCGATGGCGCCGATGTTCAGAAGTCCATCGTCTCGGTCGTCTACGAGCCCAACGTGACGTTCCTGGCTCGCCCCGATACGCTCGCCTGGACGGTTTTCGAGGGCGAACCGCTGGCGTCTCACCTCATGCTCCGGTCAGAAGAGGGACCGGAGGTTTTCGATGAGCCGCTCCGCGTCAAGGTCACTGGCGTCCCTGATCTCGTGTGCTCGCCAGCCCATGCCTTGCCGGGACTCGATCTGCTCCGACGAATCGAGATTCAGGCTCGATTCAGCCGACCCGGTCTCCACTGCGGGCACATCGCCGTGGATTCATCGGAGGGTTCGATCATTGTCCCGGTGGTCGCCCGTGTGCTGCCAGCATGGCGTGCCGAGCCTGCCGGCGTCGTTTTCGCGAGCATGGAAAACGGTCCCCGCGAGATTGCGCTCGTTGCCCGCACGTCCGCGGCAGTCGCGCTTGCCGCCGTCACGCTCGCCGACCCCGATACCCCCGTGGAGGCCTCGCTCGCATCAGTCAACGGCGTTCCCCGTGTGTCGGTTCGGCTGCTCAGGCCGCCGCAGCCGAGTGAACTGGGCTCCACGTTGCTCAACGTGCGCGATGCCGCCGGCGACATTCGCCTCGCCATTCCGGTAGTCTGGTGGGGTTCCGGTAAGGACTGAACAGCGCCGGGTGCAATCTTCCAGGAATTCCCCTTCGTGTTCCGCTTCCTGTATGATGGGGAAGTCCACACACGGGGAACACTGCTGAGGGCGCGCGATGTTTGAATCCACGCATATCCGGGCCGACGCCGATCAGGGCGTACTCGTCATCCGCCTCAAGTGCGAGAAACTCTCGGAGTACGAGTCCACCGTCGTGCAGAACGAGGTGCAGCAACTCGCCCCGGGCATGCAGTGGAAGATCGCCTTTGATGCCGCGGCCGTCCAGATCATCTCCAGCGTGGGCCTGGGCATGCTCATCTCGCTCAATCGCCTCGCCAAAGGGAACAAGGGCAAACTGGCCCTGTTTGGTCTTTCCGAGCAACTCCGCGGCCTGTTCAAGATTTCCATGCTCGACAAGGCCCTGTCCCTTCAAGCCGATCGTGCCGCGGCCCTCAAGGCGTGCGGCTGAGCGTTCCTCGTACGGCCCGCGCGCGAAACTCCGCCGCCCAAGTCGCGAACAATTGACCAGCCATGATCAACCTCATCTGCGACCGATGCGACAAGCCCTTTGAAGTCGGCGACGACCAGTCCGGCCGAAAAGTCTCCTGCCCGGCCTGCGGCGATGTGCGCGTCGCACCGGGTGCCGCAGGCGGCACGGCTGGGAATAGTGGGGGGATAGGCGGGGCCGATCGCGCCGTCGCCGCGGGGCTTCCCTCGGCCTCAGGGCCCGAAGTGACCGTCCTCCGCACCAAAGGTGCGCCCTTCCGCACCCGCCCGCTCTCCACACTCGCCTTGTGGGTTGTGCTCATCGCGGGCATCGGCGGCGGCGTGACCTTCGGCGTGACCGGCACCTTGCCGCTCGCTGCCGTGTGCGGCGTCGCCGCGCTCCTCGCCGCGGGCGTCCTGTTCATCTGGTCCATCGCCAGTTGGTCGCACCGGCTGGAAGTGACCAACAAACGCGTCGTCTTCACCAAGGGCCTGCTCAGCAAGACCACGGTGGAGATGCTCCACCGCACGATCCAGGACATCGAGATCAAACAGAGTTTCATCGACCGCCTGCTCAACGTCGGCACCATCAACATCGCCAACGCCAGCGAGGACGACGACGCCATCCTCCTCACCGACGTGCCAAACCCCTACGCCGTGCGAAAAACCATCGATGTGTACCGGCCGATGTGAGCGGGCTGGATCTGTCGGTGCTGTCTGATATATCAGGCCTTACCACGCGCAACCAGCCCGGGAGAGTGAGGTTCCATGTGGTGCCTCAACTACGGTCGTGGTTCGCGGCCACTATCCCAAACAGCACCGAATCCCGAGGCCTTCCTTCCTTGAACCGATCCTCTCTTGCCACGCCTTCGCGTGTCATGCCAGCCTTCTCGAGCACGCGCCCGCTCGCTTCGTTTCCGGGGAAGTAGTACGCATACACCCGGTGCAGCCCGAGGGTCTCGAACGCGCACGCGATCGTCGCCCGCGCGGCTTCCGTCGCGTAGCCCTTGCCCCAGAAGGGCACGCCCACCCAATAGCCCATCTCCGCCAGGCGGTGGCGTGAGGAAAGACCGGTCAGCCCGATCGCGCCGATTAGTTGACCCGTCTCGCGGAGCGTGATAGCGAACGTGACGCCGGCGCCCGACTCCCACGCGCGGGCGTGCGAGGCGATCCAACTGGTCGCGTGTTCGGGAAGGTAGGGGTGCGGGATCAGCAGTGTGTACTGGTAGACGCGCTTGTCGCCCGCGAGGCTCGCGACTGCGGGGGCGTCGTCATAGCGCATGGGGCGGAGCACGAGGCGCTCGGTAGTCAGAATGGGCTGCGGACATCGGAACACTGGCACGATCGCGTCAGGGTCGCTGGCTTCCGGCCAGGTGCCTTCGCACACGTCGGTGGCGGGGCCGGTCATGAAGACATGGCCGGTGGCGTCATCCCAACGCACGTGCAGGTCGCCGCCGGGAAGGGTGAGGGTGGCGGCGCGATCGAGCATGCCCGCGCGGACGCCCGCGACGAGGGCCGCGCACGCGCCGGTGCCGCAGGCCTGGGTGGCACCCGCGCCGCGCTCCCAGGTGTGCACGATGGCGTGTGTGCGGTTCTTCACCAGCATCCAGTGCGCGTTCACCCGGCGCGGAAAGGCCGGGTGATGCTCGATGCGCGGGCCGAGGCTTTTCGCCGCGTTCGCTAGCCGTGTCGCGGGCGTCTGGTCGTGAACGATGATCGTCGCGTGCGGGTTGCCCATCGACACGGGCCAGCATTCGACGGGCAGGGGAAGTGCGCGGTCGTCATCGTCTGTGTTGGGGTGCGTGAC
Source organism: uncultured Phycisphaeraceae bacterium (assembly GCA_964588585.1). Taxonomy (GTDB): domain Bacteria; phylum Planctomycetota; class Phycisphaerae; order Phycisphaerales; family UBA1924; genus JAEUIX01. The sequence goes on along the minus strand of CAZPPX010000019.1, from coordinate 35,146 downwards.
AATGCCTGCAGCACTCGTGGCAGCACTCGTGGCATTCAGCACGATCTCACCGGTCGTGCGACCAGACTTCGCGTGCGCCATGTTCACCGGCACATCGGCAAGGTTCAGGATCGGCGCGCCCATGTCCACGGTCGCCTGGGTCACCCGTGGCGGCGCGCCCGTCGTTTCATACGCCATGGTCAGCACACCGCGGCCAGTCTCGACGCGAAGCGGTCTGGCCCGAAACCCGAGGCGATCGTGGGCAAACTTGGCGACGCAGCGCACGCCGTTGCCGCACATCTCCGATTCGCTGCCATCGCTGTTGAACATGCGCATGCGCACATGCGCGCCGGCTTCAAGCCCCGCCGCAGTCGGCCACGCGACGAGGATCAGCCCGTCGCTGCCGATGCCGCGATGGCGATCGCTCATGGCGCGGGCCAGCGCGGACAGGTCTTCGCGCCGGTCGAGGTCGGGCCGCGCTACAGCGTCGAGGTAGACGTAGTCGTTGCCCAGGCCGTGCATCTTGACGAAGGCGATCGCCATAAGGAAGGATAAGGAGACGACAGACTTCAGATTCCAGACGTCATTGTGGAATCACCAAGTCCCAAAGTCCCGAAGTCTTCCACTCACGTCTGACGTCTGACGTCTGACGTCTCATCTCCAAACAGTCCGCCCTGATTCGGATCAGGCGCGGCGGGCTTTCTCCGCCGCCCGTGTCGCACGCCCACCTCCGCCAGGCCCGCGACCACCGAGTGAATCGTGCCGTCGGCGAGTTTGGTCGAGATCGCCTGTCCGGGCTTCACGGCTTCCGCTTTGCGAATCGCCGCGCCATCCGGCCCGAACGTGATCGAATAGCCGCGGGAGAGCACACTTTCCGGGCCGACAAGCGCGAGTTGCCGGGCCAGCCCGTCGAGATGCTCGCGCTGCTTGGACAGCAGCACCGCGCCCGCGCCGCGCAGTCGCTCGGCCAGCACGTCGGCGTTGTGCGACTTGACGCGAGCCGCCACCGCTAGCCGCAGGGCCTTGGTGGCCGCGTCCACGCGCGCTCGGCGTGTCGCGTAGACCGCGCCGGGCCGGTGCCGCTCCAGCCGCGCGGCACGCTGCTCCATTCGGCGTGCCGCGACCAGCACGCGACCGTGCGAGGCACTCTTGGCATGGCGTTCGAGTGCCGCCAGTTCCTTCCCCGCCGCCACGGCCCGCGCCTTCAGCGCCCCGGCCAGCCGCGCGCCGTTGGTCTCCACCTGCTCGCGCAGGGCCGCCCCGTCGGGCGTGCAACGCATGGCCGCCTGCGTGGGCGTGGCACATCGCGCGTCGGCCACCAGTTCGGCGATGGTCGTATCCGTCTCGTGCCCGATCGCCGCCGCGACGGGGATCGCGCACCGCACGATCGCCTCGGCCACCCCGCGATCGTTGAACGCCCACAGATCTTCCATCGAGCCGCCGCCACGCGTGACGATGAGCGTGTCGATGCCCAGCCGCTTGGCGCTCGCGCTAACCCACTCGATCGCGCGAGTCACGCCTGGCGCGGCCGCCGCGCCCTGCACGAGCACGTCGATCAGCATGACCTCGACCCAGGGCGCGCGCCGTCGCATCGTGTCGAGCACGTCTTGCAGGGCCGCGCCGGTGCGGCTGGTGATGACGGCCACACGCCGCGGCATCGGGGGCAGCGGCCGCTTGCGCGCCGCGTCGAACCAGCCGAGGCCTTTCAACTCTTCGCACAGCCGCCGATACGCCAGTTCCAGCGCCCCCGCGCCCACCGGCTCGATCTTGTCGACACGCAAGGTCAGTTTGCCCTGCGGCGCATACATCTCCACATGCCCCGTCGCGACCACCTCCTGCCCGACGGCCGGCGTAAACCCCGCCTTCCGCGCGGCAAACTGAAACATCACGCACGACACCACCGCGCCGGGGTCCTTCAGGGCGAAGTACCAGTGCGTGCGATCCGTGAAGTTGCTGACCTCGCCGATTACGCGGACAGGCCGCGGCACGCCGGCGCGGAGCGCGCCATCAATGGCGACGGCAAGTTGGGAGACGCTCATCGCGCCGGGTGGGGTGAGCGTGGCGGGGGTGGTGGGGGGGCCGGGCGCGGGAGGGTGAGGCCCCAGGCCGGCGGCATCGGGTGCATACAGCCCGGGCGGAGCCTGCGCGGCCCTGGCCTTCGCTTTCATCTTCGCGGGATCAAAGGGGAGACGACTCACGGGGGATTGTTGGCGTAGGGATGCATCGGGGTCGATACAATGACATCGATGCTTCGCGTACACGAGGTATCGTTCGATCTTCAGCGGATAGGTGTCGCGTGCCGCCGAGCCGGGGTCGTGCATCTCTTTCTGTTCGGTTCCATTCTGACTGATCGATTCCGCCCCGACAGCGACGTCGATATTCTCGTCGAGACCGATCCGCTGCAACCGCCCGGCCTTTTAGCGCTTGGCGGCTTGCAGATGGACCTCTCAGACATTCTCGGCAGGACCGTCCATCTAACGCTCCTGGGCGGCGTCCCCGTGAGCGAGCGGCCTGCGGTGCTGGCGCGCGCGAGGATGCTCGATGCCGCGTGATCCGAATACTTCGCCCCCGACGACGGTGTCACCCACGCCCGAAGACCGCAAGCGGGTCGAACACATGCTCAAGTGCTCTCCGTCGGGGCGGACATGGTGCCGACACGGGCGCTGGTCAACTGCTTCACCGAGATCGGCGAGGCTGCGGGGCGGCTGACGCCGCCGGGTCGGGTGCTCGTCGGCGCGGTCCCGTGGCGGCAGATCGTGGGCATGCGCAACATCGTGGTCCACGTCTACTGGGGCATCGACCTGGGCGTGTTGATCAAGACGGCGCGGGACGACCTGCCGGTATAGATCGCCGCGCTGGAAACCGCGCTCGCGGCATGGCCGAACGATCCGCCGAGTGTGCCGTAACCGCCGGGGACGGTCGGGACCGAAGTCTGGCTCGCGCTCACGCTCCCCAGGCCTCTCTCACCCCCGCCTCCCCCTCCCCACCCACACCGTCATCAGCACCGCCAGCGCCAGGATCAGCGCCCCGTTGAACTGGTGCAGCGTGCCCAGGACCACGCGCATCGTGTGCGGCATGGTGCGGTCGGGGTACCACACCACGGCCAGCAGCGCGCCCAGCCCCAGCAGCCACTGGAGGTTGATGCCGTGGAGGAGGCCGGTGCCGAGGCGGGCGATGAGGTGTTCGGTGCGGTTGCCGTTCTTGCCACGTTTGGCGCTGAAGGCGACGATCGCGGCGAAGATGGTCGGCAGGAGCGCGACCGCCGCGTGGGAATAGATGACGTGCTTGTGCCCGAGGTGCCGGTACATGGCACCCAGCGCGAGTTGCCCCAGGAGCGCCCCGAGCAGCCACCAGGTGGTGCCGAGCCGGACGGTGGTGGCCCGGGGCAAGGCCTGGTCGCGGTACGCGGACGTGAGCATCGCGGCGAGGGCGACGGCGGAGCCGAAAGTGAGTTGGCCCAGAATGCCGTGGATCATGCCGGCGGCGGGGCTTTCACCCATGACGCGGGCCGCGCCGAGCAGGCCTTGGACGACGACGAGGCCGAAGAAGCCGGCCGCGGCGAGTTTGATGCGCGGGCGGGTGTCGATGAGGATGGTGAGGAGCATCAGCGCGAAAGCGGTTACGCCGACGAGGGCCCCGAAGAGGCGGTGGCTGTGCTCGTAGAAGCGCTGGTGATTGCCGGTCATCAGTGAAAGCGGATACAGAAACATCGCACGGCCATCGGAGGTGGGCCAATCGGGAAAGGCCATGCCGCTGGCGGTGCTGGTGACCAGGCCGCCGACAAAGAGGAGGGGAATGATGGCGAGCGCGTTCACGAACCCAAAGCGGGCGAGCCACGTGTCGGCGGAGGCAACCTGAAAGCCCTTTCGAGCACGACTGCCGAGCCAGCCGCCGAGGGCACCGAGGAGGGTGCTGAGGATGAAGTAGCCGAGGATGAAGCCGGGTGCGCCGGGGATGAGGCCGCGGGTTGCGCCGCCGGTTTCGGAAGCAGACTCCGGGCTGGCGATGACCGAGCCGAGGATCAGAAGATTGAGGATGCCGGTGGTGGCCCCGGCGAGCGCGCCGACGAGCAGGCCGCGACCAGAACTGGCGAGTTTGCCCGCCATCAGAGCACCAACAACCTGAACCATCAGCAGGCCGACAACGCGCAGGGGTGTGGCGTTGTCGGCAAGGATGGGAAGATGGGCAAGGAAAGCGGCGACCCACATGCCAACAGCGGTGGCAAAGCCGAGCGTGAGGCTTTGGGCGAGAAGGAGTAGTCCCGAAGCACTGGATCGGGGGGAATCGGGTGTCATCAGGCTAACCCCTTAATGATGTGGCCGGTTGAGAACCGGTCACGATAGCAGGCAGGCGATAGGCGAGAAGTTGCCAAACGGGAGGGTGGTCTCTACGCTGTGCCCGCAATCGGTGCTGTGGCTCAAGAAAATCGGGTATCCACAAGTGGTGTGGAGGGTTGACCTTAGGCGATATTCTGAGGACGATAACAGCGCTCGGGGCTTATGCTGTCAGGCAAGAATATTTCTAGGATAGCAGAAGTGGAAGCCTAGGGTTAGGTTGAGGAGCGTGGGGGGGTCGGAAGGAGGCTTTGCGGTGTCAACGATCTTTCCGCGCTGGACCAACCTGCTGCCGACGGTGCTGGCGGGCGGTGTGCTTTCGGGCGCGACACTCGCGGTTGGAACGGTGTGGTATTACTTCACGCCCAAATACTGGGATGTGGGCTACATGCCTGTGCAGCCGGGCGGGGGGTTCAACCACCAGTTGCATGCGGGCACACTGGGGATGGATTGCCGGTATTGCCACTCGAATGTTGAGCAGTCGGCGGAAGCGAACATTCCGAGCGTGTCGACGTGCATCGGGTGCCACAGCGACAACAAGTTGAAAGCGTTTGCGGCAGAAGTGAACGCGACGCACAAGGCCAAGACGCAGTTCATCCGCGACGCGTACGCGGCGGACCAGTCGGTGGAATGGCGGCGGATTCACAAGTTGCCCGACTATGTGCGCAACTTCCCCCACAGCGCCCACATCGCGGCGGGCGTGTCGTGCTATTCGTGTCACGGGAATATCGCGCGTCAGCCGGTGGTGTCGCAGGCGCAGCCGCTCTCGATGGGGTGGTGCCTGGATTGTCACCGTCAGCCCGAGGCGCACATTGTGCCCAAGGACAAGGTGACCAACCTGTTCTGGGTTGAAAACGAGATGCTCAACAACGCGGGGCGGGCCCAGGAAGGCGCGAAACTGCTCGAGCAGTTGCGGCTGGAAGGCCCGCAGGGTTGCGGGGCGTGCCACTACTAGTAGATGGCGCGATGGTGTGGGCGGGTGAGGTGTGTGTGGCGAGTTTGAGTTGGATGGTTGATGGGTTGAATAGAGGCAGCCAATGAGCAATCTCGATCAGTGCCCGAGCAGCAAGAAGGAAGGGAAGCCCGTCGAGAAGGCGAGGACGCCACGGGACTTGATTGGTGCGGGCATGGCTGCGCGCGGGGGTATGGGTGGGCCTGCCTATTACCGGGGGTTGGATGAACTGGCGGAGACGCCGGAGTTTCGGGAGCGGCTGGAGCGGGAGTTCCCTTCGGCGGCGAGCGAGTTGTTGGACGCGGGCGGCGAGACGCGGCGTGATTTTCTGAAGTTCATGGGCGCGGGGCTGGCGCTGGCGGGCGTGTCGACGATGGCGGCGTGCCGACGGCCGGATCACAAGATCATGCCGTATGCCAAGAGCGCGCCGGAGCATGTGATTCCGGGCAAGGCGCTGTTCTATGCGACGAGCATGCCGCTGCCCGGTGGTGGCGCGGAAGGACTGCTGATCGAGACGCACGAGGGGCGTCCGACGAAGGTCGAAGGCAACCCGCTGCATCCGATCAATCAGGGGAAGAGTTCGCTGTGGTCGCAGGCGTCGATTCTGGACCTGTACGACCCTGATCGGCTGATGATGCCGATGCTGGTGCGGACGGGTGGGGACGCGGGCGGGGTGGTGGAGGCGACGTGGGACGACTTCGGGGCGTGGTGGACCAAGCACGCGGCAAGCATCCCGGCGAGCGGCAAGGGCGTGGCGATTTTCTACGACAAGGCGGGTGGGCCGACGCGTGCGGCGCAGGTGGCGCGGCTGCGGGCCAAGTGGCCCGAGGCGGAGATTGTGGGCGTTGACGCGTTGGAGAACTGGAATGCGATCGAGGGAAGCCGTATCGCCTTCGGCGCGCCGATGCGCGAAGTGGCGATGATCGACAAGGCCAAGGTGATGGTCGCGATCGATCGCGACTTTGTGCAGTTTGAGGCTGGTGCGCTGGCCAATGCGCGCGGGTGGGGCGCGTCGCGCCAAGTGATGGCGACGAAGGACGGGATGAGCCGTCTGTATGCGATTGAGTCGGGCATCTCGATCACGGGCGCGTCGGCGGACCATCGATTGGCGCTCGCGCCGTCGCTGATCCCGGGGTTCGCGGTGGCGCTGGCACGGGCGGTGATCACCAAGCGAGGCTCGGCGATGAACAAGCCGCTGGCTGATGCGCTGGCGGCGATGCCGGCGGAGCAGGCTGGCGTTGATACGAAGTTTGTGAATGCGGTGGCGGAAGATTTGTTGAGCGACGAGGCGCGGGGCGCGGGCCTGGTGCTGTGCGGTCGTTCGCAACCCCCGGCGGTGCACGCGCTGTGCGCGGCGCTCAACGCGGCGCTCCTGAGTGCCGGCACGACGGTGGCGTATGTGCCCGCGAGCGCCGACGACGCGGTGAGCAGCCTGTCGCGGATGGCGGCGGTGGCCGAGAAGATGAAGAAGGGCGAGATCACGACGGCGATCGCGCTCAACTGCAACCCGGTGTTCACGGCTGGCGCGGAGACAGACTTTGCCGGGGCGTGGGCCAAGGTGGCCACGCGGATCGCGCTGAGCGTGGATTGGAACGAGACGGTCGCGGCCTCCACCTGGCGGCTCAATGGCTGCCACTACCTGGAGATGTGGGGCGATACCGAGGCCAACGACGGCACGATTGCCGCGATCCAGCCGATGATCGCGCCGCTGTACGACGGGCGGAGCGATATTGAAGTGATGGCGATGCTCGCGGGTGATGCCAAGCCGAGCGGGTATGAACTGGTGCGGGCGGCGTGGAAGGCGAAACTCGGCGAGGTGGATTTCGAGAAGACGTGGCGTCGGGCCTTGTTTGACGGCGTGCTGGCGCGGTCAACCCCCGCGGCCAAGGCGGCGGATGTGAACTTCGGCGGCGTCGTGGCGGCGCTGGCCAAGTGGACGCCCGCGGCGGCACCCACGGACGCGAAACTGGATGTGGCGTTCGTGGTCGGCGTGAACTACGACGGGCGCTTCGCGAATAACGCGTGGCTGCAGGAGATTCCCGAGCCCGCGTCGCATGTGTGCTGGGACAACCCGGCGCTCATCAGCGTGCGCACGGCGGCGAAACTGGGTCTGATGCAGAGCGCGGCGACCGACAAGAAGCCCGCGGGCAAGATGGCGACGATCGCGCTGGGTGGCCGCACGGTGACGATGGCGTTCTGGGCGATTCCTGGTTTGCCGGACAACACGATCGTGCTGCACCCGGGCAGCGGGCGGCGCGAGGTGGGGATCGTGGGCAAGGGATGCGGGTTCAACCCGCTGGGGCTGCGCACTGAAACGAACGCGTGGTATGCGTCGGGCGCGACGGTGGCGGCGGCGCGCGATGGGCCCGCGACGCACACGATCAGTTGCACGCAGACGCACTGGAGCATGGAAGGCCGAGCGCTGATCCGCGAGGTGGACTTACTCGCGTGGCAGAACCACGGCGGGGATCAGGTGCCGGCGGAACTGAAGATGGATTCGTACGGTCGTCCGCGCGATCTGAACTTTGCCGAGTTGCTGGAGGGCAGCGAGGCGTCGCACATGCCCGCCAACGTGGGCATCTACAACAACCCGTACAACCAGTCACCCGCCGAGCCTGACGCGGCAGCGCGGGACGCCAAGGGCAAGGCCCCGAAGTACACGGTGAAGCCGCAGTGGGGCATGAGCATCGATCTGGCCAAGTGCACGGGCTGCAACGTGTGCACGGTGGCGTGCCAGAGCGAGAACAACATTCCGGTCGTGGGCAAGATCGAGGTGAACAAAGGCCGCGAACTGCACTGGATTCGGGTCGATCGCTACTTCCGCACGAGCCACGAACTGGCCAAGGGTGGCGGCGAGGATTGGGCGAGCCCGGCACAGGGTGGTGATGTGGGGATGATCTTCCAGCCTGTCGCGTGCGTGCAGTGCGAGAACGCGCCGTGCGAGACGGTGTGCCCGGTGAACGCGACGGTGCACGGCGAAGAGGGTCACAACTACATGACCTACAACCGCTGCATCGGCACGCGGTACTGCGCCAACAACTGCCCGTACAAGGTGCGGCGGTTCAACTTCTTCGACTACGGCGTAGCGAAGTTCCAGGGCGGCCTGAAGGACGGTATCGAGGCGAGTTTGCCCAAGGTCGTTTCGGAGAACCTGCCGGCGAATCAGCACCTGATCCCGCCGCGCTTGCGGAAGAAGTTGGATGAGATCAGCAAGATGCGGATGAATCCGAACGTCACGGTGCGCAGCCGCGGCGTGATGGAGAAGTGCACCTACTGCGTGCAGCGCACCAACGAAGCGAAGATCGACTTCAAGGTGAAGCACCCCGGTCAGCGGCCCAGCGACGGGATGCCCGATGGGATCGTGCAGACGGCCTGCCAGCAGGCGTGCCCGACGGGCGCGATCAGTTTCGGCGACATCCTGGATGCGACCAGCCACGGCGGCAAGGGCTCGCTGGTGCGGCAGCATCGCGAGCACGCGCGGTCGTACATGCTGCTGGGCTTCCTGAACACGCGACCCCGCACGACCTACATGATCGGCCTGCGCAACCCCAACAAGAACCTGCGCACGCCCGTCGAGAATCCGTTTGGTCCGCATCACCATCACGACCATGACCACGATCATGGCGAGCACAAGCACGGGTATGTCGATCCGGTGCGCCGGCAGGATGCTGGGTATCGGCTGAGCCTGCCCGTGATGTCGTGAGGGCGGGGATGAGGTTGGTTGCTCGGTTGGATCGGTTCTGAAGTCTGGCGTCTGAAGTCTGAAGTCTGAATGTTGTTTTCGGAGTCCGCATGAGCGCACTGAACCCCGATCAACTCTCTGCCGCGAGGCTCGCCGGGATGGCGGCACCGATGGCGACGCGCACGTGGGATCCGCACACCGGCGACGGCACGCTGGTGGACGACCCCGCGGTGCGGGCACCCTTGGTGCTGGGCAACCGTGACTTCCACTCGGTGACCGAGACGGTGTGCGGCTACATCGAGAAGGGGATGGGCGGGTGGTGGTTCCCGGCGTTCGGGCTGTTCTCGACGGTGGCGGCGCTGATGCCGCTGATGATTCTGTATCTCGTGATCACGGGCGTGGGGGTGTGGGGCCTGAACAACCACGTCGACTGGGCGTGGGATATCACGAACTTCGTGTTCTGGATCGGTATCGGCCACGCCGGCACGCTGATCAGCGCGATTCTGTGCTTGTTCAAGCAGAAGTGGCGGACGAGCATCAACCGCGCGGCGGAGGCGATGACGATCTTTGCCGTGATCTGCGCGGGCACGTTCCCCGGGGTGCACGTCGGGCGAATCTGGATGGCGTGGATGCTGTTCCCGATTCCGAATGCGAACGAGATCTGGTCGAACTTCCGTTCGCCCTTGCTGTGGGACGTGTTTGCCGTGAGCACCTATGCCACGGTGTCGGTGCTGTTCTGGTACATGGGGATGATCCCCGATCTGGCGACGCTTCGTGACCGCGCGTGCCTGCGGCTGATGAAGAGCCCGGACGACGGCGCGGAGATTCCGGTACTTGGCATCCGCGTTGATAAGGTGCGGGCGCTGGTGTACGGCGCGCTGGCGGTGGGCTGGCGGTTCAGCAGCCGTCACTGGTTCAACTATGAGAAGGCGTACATCATGCTGGCGGGCGTGAGCACGCCGCTGGTGTTGAGCGTGCACTCGATCGTGTCGTTTGACTTCGCGACCAGCGTGCTGCCCGGGTGGCACACGACGATCTTCCCGCCGTACTTCGTGGCGGGTGCGATCTTCGGCGGGTTTGCGATGGTGCTGCTGCTCCTGATCCCGAGCCGCGAGTTGTGCGCGGGGATGAAGGACCTGGTGACGATGCGTCACCTGGAGAACATGGCCAAGATCCTGCTGGTGACGGGCATGATGGTTGGGTTCGCCTACGCGATGGAGTTCTTCGTCGCCTGGTACTCGGGCAACCCGTATGAGGCGTATGTCTTCCAGTTCAATCGCGTGATCCCGGATTGGCTGCACCCGCGCGGGGCGCCGTACTGGTGGGCCTATTGGACGATGATCGGGTGCAACGTGCTCTCGCCGCAGGTATTCTGGTTCAAGGCGATGCGGCGGAGCATCCCGGTGATCTTCGTGGTGTGCGTGCTGATCACCATCGGGATGTGGTTCGAGCGGTTTGTCATCATCGTGACCTCGCTGCACCGGGCGTTCATCCCCGGCGAGTGGGGCATGTTCTATCCGACGACGGTGGACGTGCTGACCTTCGTGGGCAGCCTGGGAACGTTCCTCACGCTGTATCTGCTGTTCATGAAGTTCCTGCCGCAGTTCGCGATGAGCGAGATCAAGAACGTGATGCCGCAGGCGAGCCCGCATTATCACCCCCCGGCCGCTGGCGGCGCGGGCGGTGCTGGCGGGCATCACGGCACGCACCACTCCCCCGCGGCACCCGTTGCCGGAGGTGAAGCATGAGCGCTGGCAAGGTTTACCGCACGCCCGAAGGCCAGGACATCTACGGCGTGATGGCGGAGTTCGCCAACCCCGCCGACACGTATCACGCGGCGGAGACCGTGCGCGACGCCGGGTATCGCCAGTGGGATGTGTACGCCCCATTCCCGATCCACGGCATCGACGAGGCGATGGGCCTTGGCCGTCCGCTGCTGCCCCTGGTGGTGGCGTGCGTCGGGCTCACGATGGCGTGCGCGGGGTTCTCGTTCCAGTACTTCGTGAGCGGGATCGACTATCCGCTGGTACACCAGGGCAAGCCCGCCGAGGCGTGGCAGCCGTTCGTGCCTGTGACGTTCGAGATCGGCGTGCTGTTCACAGCGTTCGCGGCGCTCATCGGCATGATGGCGTTTAACGGCCTGCCCCGGTTCCATCACCCGTTGCTGTGCAAGGAACGCTTCCTGCGGGTGAGCGACGACCGCTTCATTATCGCGATCGAGACGGGCGATGCAAAGTTTGACCCCGAGCAGACCAAGGCCCTGCTGGAAAAGGCCGGTGCCAAGTCGGTGGAGTGGGTTGAAGCCTGAGTGGAGAGAGTTGGTTGAGACGAGTTGGTCAGAACGAAGAACACCCGAGCCCTGAACTGCCATGACGATCACCAAGACAAACACGAGCGCGAACCTGAGAGCCGGCGCGATGCTGGCGCTCGGGCTCGCGGCGGTGCTGATGCCCGCGTGCCGGGGGGACCGTTCCCAGAAGCCGCCGCGGCAGATTCTGCCGGACATGGACGATTCGCCCAAGTGGAAGCCGCAGACGCGGTCGGAGTTCTATGCCGACGGTCGGGCGATGCGTCCGGGCGTGGTGGGCACGGTGGCGTTCGGCTCGTCGAGCCGCGCCGATGACCCCGTGCGGCCAGCGTATCTGGCTGAAGATGCCGTGTTTCACACGGGCAAGGACGGCAAGGGCAACCCGGTGGCGTGGATGCCCGATTCGGCGATCGAGGCGTTTGTGCCGCATGGTGCACCGGCGGACGAAGCCGGGCGTCGTCAGGCGGCGCTGGGCGCGATGCTGATGCGGGGCGAGGAGCGGTTCAACATCTACTGCTCGGCCTGTCACGGGTACGACGGCAAGGGCAAGGGCACGGTCGGCAGCCGTTTCTCGATTGCGGTCGGCAACCTGCACGAGGATCGATTCCGTGATCGCAACCCGCTGGTGGCGGCCAGCAACGGCAGCGACGGGCACTTCTTTGATGTGATCCGCAATGGCTGGAACAACGGCAACATGCCCGGGTATGGGCATGCCGTGAGCCCGCGTGATGCGTGGGCGATCGTGCTGTATGTGCGCACGCTGCAGGCCTGGTCGGGCGGCAAGATCGAAGAAGTTCCCGAGGCTGTTCGGGCGCGGTTGATGACGACGCGGCCGGCACCTGCGCCGGTGGTGCCGACACCCGCGCCTGCCGCGCCTGCGCCCGCACCCGCCCCCGGAGGGACGAAGTAATGAGTCACGCTGCGACGACACACGCGGGGCACGAGGGTGGTCACGGGCACGGTCACGGCCAACATGGCCCGGACCTGAACACGCTGCTGCGGGCGGAGAATGTGGCCGCGCCAGCCTCGATGGGCACGCTGGGGATGGCGCTGATCGCGCTGGGCGGGCTAGGCATCGCCGGCGTGGCGGTGGCCGGGCTGACCGGTGACGCCGGGGCCTTGAAGCACGCGTTGCATTCGTACTACGTCGGCGCGATCGTGGCCCTGGGCCTCACGCTCGGGCCGCTGGGCGTGATCATGATCTTCCGGCAGTTTGATGCCGGGTGGTCGGTGACGCTGCGGCGGCAGTTCGAGAATGCCGCGGCGATGGTGCCGCTGGCGATCCTGCTGCTCGTGCCGGCGATGCTGATGAGCGGGAAGTTGTTCCACTGGATGCATGTCGAGGGGCATGACCCGGTGCTCGAGCACAAATCGGGGTACTTGAACCCCACGTTCTTCTTCGTGCGGTGCGGGTTGTACGCGGTGATCTGGACGTTCCTGGCCCTGCGCCTGCGCGGGCTCTCGGTGAAGCAGGACGAAACCGGCGACAAGAACCTGAGCAAGCAAGCCAAGTTCACCTCGGCGTGGGGCCTGCTGGCGTTCGCCCTGTCGGTCGCCTTCGCGGGCTTCGATCTGCTCAAGTCGATGGACTATCACTGGTTCAGCACGATGTTCGGCGTCTACTTCTTCGCGGGCAACATGATCTCGGGCCTGGCGTTCATGGTGCTGCTGATGTCGGTGATCCGCGCGGGCGGAAAGGCCAAGGGCCTGATCACCGCCGAGCACTTCCACGACATGGGCAAGTTGATGCTGGGGTTCACGATCTTCTGGTCGTACATCGCCTTCAGCCAGTACTTCCTGATCTGGTACGCGAACATCCCGGAAGAGACCGCGTGGATGATCGTGCGGAAGGCCGGCGCGTGGGAAAAAGTGGGCCTGGCGCTCATCGTCGGTCACTTCATCGCGCCGTTCCTGATCCTGCTGTTCCGCGATGTGAAGAAGTCGCTGTTCCTCGCCGTGGTCGCCATCTGGATGATCGGGATGCACTGCCTCGACATCTTCTGGGTCGTGCGCCCGCTGGTGTACGTCGGCCAGCCTGACCCGGTGAACCTCCAGTGGTACGACTTTGCCGGCGTGCTGGGGCCGGTGCTGCTGTTGATCGGCGCGGTGATGTGGAAGTCATCGCGTGGCGTGCTGGTGCCCCTGAAGGATCCGCGCCTGCCCGAGGCGGCGGAGCACAAGAACTACGTCTGAGTCGTGCGTGAGTTACACCGCACAGGCGGGACGCCTGTGCCACCGAAGAACTGAGCGGATTGCACCCATGTCGAAACACCACTCGCACACACCGGATGCCGCCGACCCTGCCGACGCGTGGCACCAGCACACCGCCGACGAGCACCCGCAGCAGGCGCACGCGGAGACGGTGGAGGTCGGCGCGCTCCTGGTCTACGGCACGGCAGCGTTCCTCATCGTGGTCATCGCGACCGTTCTGACCATTGTGTACTTCTACTGGTACGCGGGGCAGACCTTCATCGCGCGTGAAGAGCGGTTCGACCTGGCCCCCGGCGCGACGGTGAAGATTCAGGACGAGTTCAACGGGGTGAAAGCCCAGGCGGAGACCGAGTTCAAGGAGTACGGCTGGCACGATCACACTCATATGCGCATCCCGCTGAAGGGCGAGGGGAGCGCGACCGAGCGCGTGCTGGCGGAATATGCCAAGCGGGGCAAGTAAGCCACAAGATCACAGTTCACAGTTCACAGTTCACAGTTCACAGTTCACAGTTCACAGTTCACAGTTCACAG
>CAZPPX010000019.1:0-21049 GCA_964588585.1 uncultured Phycisphaeraceae bacterium | reverse complement strand
TTCAATGACTCACCGGTTGTCCAACGCTCGACGCATGATGCCGCCAAAGAGGTGGGGCGTCGTCGCTGCGCTGGCGACGACGAACGCCCTGCTGATCCCTTCCGCGTCGATTGCGCAGTCAGCAACAACGAGCGAAACCGGATCGACTGCTTCGCCCGCGATGGTGGTGAATGACGACCCGATCAATCCCGCGCAGGTCCCCGAAGCCGTGCGCGGGCTGGTGCAGGAGAATCGCCTGGGCACGTCGGTGCCGCTCGACCTGCCGTTCCTGGACTCCCGCGGCACGCGCGTGACGCTCGGCACCTACTTCGGCCAGGCCCCGGGCACGCCCGCGGCGTTTGCGAATCACAAGCCCGTGGTTCTGCTGCTGGTGTATTTCCGGTGCCCGCTGCAATGCCAGGGGATGATGCACCGCCTCTACAGCAAACTGAACGAACTCGACTTGAACCCGGGCGAGAAATACTCGCTGCTGGTGGTGTCGTTTGACCCTTCCGAGGGGCCCAAGCAGGCGGCCCACGAGAAGGGCGTGGCGCTCGGGTCATTCAAGCGATCACTCCCCGCGTCGGCATCGGCATCGATCGAGTTTCTGACCAGTTCGGGCGACAGCGGCAAGCGGCTGGCTGAAGCCGTGGGGTTCCCGTATCGGTTCCTGCCCGAGTCGGGCGAGTTTGCCCACGGCACCGCGATCACCGTGCTCTCGCCCGCCGGCGTGGTGAGCCGCACGCTGACGGGGTTGGAGTTTCCGGTTTCGACGCTCCGGTTGTCGCTGCTCGAAGCCTCCGACGGCAAGATCGGCACCTCGGTTGATCGCATCGTGTCGTGGTGCTTCCACTTTGATCCGAATGCCAACGCGTATGTGGTGCAGGCGTTCCGGGTGATGCAGGTGGGTGCCGTGGCGGGCGCGATCGGGCTGGGCGGACTGATGTTCCTGATCGTGTGGCGTGAGCGTCTGCGTCGGGCCCGGATCGCCCGGGAAGCGCTCGCGCGGCTGAATGGCCCGAAGGTCGTCACCGTCGATATCCGCTCCGGCACGCTCGCGACGAATCTCGCGGGTGTTTCCTGATTCGAAGGGTTTGCTGGTTTGTTCGCTTTCGATTGAGCCTCCCATGAACGCACTGCTTCTCACTCTCGGCGACGGCATCAACGACTGGCTCCACCGCCTGTGGTTCAAGCCCGCCAACAGCGATCTCGCCCTCAACCCCGACGGCACCATCCGCTTCGAGGGCGTGGACTGGTTGTTCATGTTCATCCTCTGGGTCTGCATCATCAGTTTCGTGCTGCTCATGGTGCCCATGTTCTGGTGGTCGTGGAAGTACCGCCGTCGCGCGGGCGTTCCCGCCATCCGCACGCCCAACCACAACACGCCCCTCGAAATCGCCTGGGTCGTCGGGCCGCTCATCGTCGTCACGTTCATCTTCTTCTGGGGCTTCCACGGGTTCATTCGGGCCCAGGTCGCCTCGGCAGGAGCCGTGGAGATCATGGTTTCCGGCAAGAAGTGGGTCTGGGAAGCGACGTACCCCAACGGTGCCAAGTCGCCCGAGACCGCGTACTTCGACTACCGCACCGATGGCGATCGCGTCGTCCGTGGCAACGTCGCGTTCCCGATCTTCGTCGTCCCTGCGGGTCAGCCCGTCAAGTTCCGTATGTCGAGCCAGGATGTCATTCACGCGTTCTACATCCCCGACATGCGGATGAAGATGGACGTCTTCCCGAATCGCTACACGAGCATGACGTTTACCCCGCTGTTCGCGACGCCGATGGAGAAAAGCCAGGTCGGCACGATCCTGGAAGAGAAAGACCCGAAGAACCCGACCAAGATCAAGAACTTCTCGGCGCAGTTCGCCCACCGCGATCACTACCTGTTCTGTGCCGAGTACTGCGGCGACAACCACTCCGAGATGGCCGGGATCATCCGCGTGGTGAGCCCGGAGGACTACAAGGCGATCGTGGCCAACTGGGGCAATGTCGAGAAGACCCTCACGCCCATCGAACTGGGCAAACTCCGCTACGAAACCGCCGGCTGCGTCACCTGCCACAGCATCAAGAAGGACGAGATCAAGTCCGCGCCTTCGTGGACCGGCACGCTGTTCGACGACTCCAAGCCGCACGAGTTCGAAGATGGCGGCAAGGTTGACACCAGCAAGCCCGACGCGTGGGAGAACTACATCCGCGAATCGATCGAGTACCCGCAGGCCCACATCGCCAAGGGCTTCAAGGGGTACTCGGCCATGTCCAGTTACAAGGGCCAACTTTCGGAGAAGTCGCTCAACGGCATCATCGCCTACATGCGTTTCCTCAACGGCAAGGCCCGTCCTGAAGACAGCAAGGCTCCGGAAGAAGAGCCCGCCGCGGCACCCAAGTGAGCCGCAGGTAATGATCCGGTTGGACTCGGTTTTGCACTCTTTGTTGGCTTCGTTCTGATAATGCAGTTCTGTTCGGAGAGACACCATGACCACCCATCCCGCCCATGCCGGTGCCGCCGCTCATGGCCACGCGCACGACCACGGCCACGGGCACGATGATTCGTACCTCACGCCCAAGGCCACCGTGCTGGCCACCATCTGGGACTGGATGAGCACCGTCGATCACAAAAAGATCGGCGTCATGTACCTCTTCGCCGTGCTCTTCATGTTCTTCCTGGGCGGCATGGCGGCCTTGGCCGTGCGCTGGGAACTCTTTGAACCCACGCGCACGGTGGTCACCGCGACCGGCGCGGTTGAGATCGTCGGCCAGCAGTTCGCCAGGGCCGGTGCCACCAGCATCAACGACGGCAACGTGATCTACAACCACGTCTTCACGCTGCACGGCCTCATCATGGTCTTCCTGGTGATCGTCCCCAGCATCCCCGCCTCGCTGGGCAACTTCCTGCTGCCCCTGATGCTCGGTGCCAAAGACGTCGCCTTCCCTCGGCTGAACCTCGCCTCGTGGTACATCTATCTCACCGGTTCGTTCTTCGCGATCGCCTCAGCGCTCGCCGGTGGCGTGGATACCGGCTGGACGTTCTACACGCCGTATTCAACCATGACTTCGCCGGACCACTGGAAAGTGGTCTTCATGATCATGGCCGCGTTCATCCTCGGATTCAGTTCGATCCTCACCGGCCTGAACTTCGTCGTCACGGTGCACAAACTCCGTGCCCCGGGCATGGGCTGGTTCGACCTCCCGCTGTTCGTGTGGGGCATCTACGGCGCGGCCCTCATCCAGGTGCTGGCGACCCCCGTCATCGGCATCACGCTGCTGCTGCTCATCTTCGAGCGCCTCTTCCACATCGGCATCTTCGACCCCCGCCTCGGCGGCGACCCCGTGCTCTTCCAGCACTTCTTCTGGTTCTACAGCCACCCGGTCGTGTACGTCATGATCCTGCCCGGCATGGCGATCCAGTCCGAACTCATCGCCATCTTCGCCCGCAAGAAGGTCTTCGGCTACCGCGCCGTCGCCTTCTCGTCGCTCGCGATCGCGGGCATCTCGTTTATCGTGTGGGGTCACCACCTCTTCACCAGCGAGGGTGAACTCGCGGCGACCATCTTCTCGGCACTCACCTTCCTCGTGGCGCTGCCCTCGGCCGTCAAGGTCTTCAACTGGATCGGCACCCTCTACAAGGGCTCGATCGATTGCAAGACCCCCATGCTCTACGGCCTCGGCTTCCTCTTCCTCTTCGCCATCGGCGGCCTCACCGGCCTCTTCCTCGGCGCGCTCTCGGTCGATCTGCACCTTCACGACACCTACTTCATCGTCGCCCACTTCCACTACGTCATGATGGGCTCCACCATCATCGCCATGATCGGTGGCATCCACCTCTGGTGGCCCAAGATGTTCGGCAAGATGTACCACGAGCGCTGGGCCCAGGTCGGCTTCTGGCTCGTCTTCTTCGGCTTCAACATCACCTTCCTCCCGCAGTTCGTCATGGGTGTGCACGGCATGCCCCGCCGCTATGCCAGTTACGTCGATGAGTTCACCATCTATCACCAACTCTCCACGTTCGGATCGTGGATTCTCTTCGCCGGGTTCATCGTCCACCTGCTCGTGTTCATCCACTCGCTGGTCGCGGGGCCAAAGGCGCCGCCGAATCCGTGGGGCGGCCTGTCGTTTGAGTGGACCGACGCCGCGAGCCCGCCCATCACGCATAACTTCCACCACGAGCCGGTGTGCACGCATCACCCATACGACTTTGACGACGTGTACCCGCCGCAGTGCCCGCCGGGCCAGTTCACACTGCCCGATCCGCTCCCGCCCGGTACCTCGAAGCACTGAGGAACAGACGTCGGACGTCAGACGTGAGACGTCAGATAGGAAGCGAAGTCACGTCAATGTCTCCGCCTCGCGTCTGAAGTCTGAAGTCTGAAGTCTGAAGTCTCTTGCCCCCAGGACTCCCTATGTCCACCATCCCCGCCGACCCATCAACGATCGCCGGCCTTTCGGGCCAGCCGCACGAGACGTATCACGCCGCGGAGCATTTCCGCGATCGTGAGCACGAGTTTGATGCCGTGAAGATGGGCGTGTGGCTGTTCCTGGCCACCGAAATCCTGCTCTTCTCGGGCCTCTTTGTCTATTACGCCATCATGCGGCTGCTGTACCCGGATGCCTTCATCCACGGGTCGTCGCTGCTCGATTGGCGCATCGGCCTGCTCAACACCATCGTGCTGCTCTACTCGTCCTACACCGTCGCGTCGGCCGTGCGCAACGCCCAGATGGGCGAGCAGGCCAAACTCATCCGCAACATCATCATCACCTTCGTCTGCGGCACCGCGTTCCTCGTCATCAAAGTGCTGTTCGAGTACTACCCCAAGTGGCTCGAAGGCAAACTGCCCGGCAAGTTCTACGCCTACCCGGGCTGGGTCAGCCCCTATGAGCCGCATTGGTGGGGCCTTTACTGGGGTGCCACGGGCATCCACGCCAGCCACGTTCTCGTCGGCATGGCCCTCTTCATCTGGCTCTTCATCCGCGCACGCAAAGGCCAGTTCGGTCCGAAGCACTACAACGCGGTCGAAGGCGTCGGCCTCTACTGGCACATCGTCGACATCGTCTGGATCTTTCTGTTCCCAATGCTCTACCTGATTCACTGATAGCGAAGCGAGGAGCAAGGAAGGTTGACCCTCAACCCTCGCCTCTCTCGCTCGACGTTGATGGTCCCATTCCTCGTTCCGGTCACTCGCCTCGCGTTCCCTTCCCTCTCTTCCCTCCCTTCGTTGACAGATTCCGAAGAGAACCACCATGTCTCACCAGCCCAGCCACGCTCCCGGTCACGGCCAGCCCGTGGATATCTATCCCGCCGGCGCGGTCGACGCCCACGGCCATCACGGCCACGTCATCATCCCGGCGCGCACGCTGCTGCTCATCCTGGGCATGCTCATGTTCTTCACGCTCGCCACGGTCGGCGCGGCCAAGGCTGAGCAGTTCATCGCGCACGCCTTTGATTTCGTCATCCCTCAATGGGTCAACGTCGCTGTCGCGCTCTCCATCGCCACCATCAAGAGCGTCGTTGTCGCGATGTACTTCATGCAGTTGCGCTACGACAACCCCATGAACTCCGCCATCGCGGTCTTCACGCTCTTCGTCCTCGCCTTCTTCCTCGGCTTCACCATGATCGACCTGGGCGGCCGCAACGCGCTCTACGCTTACAAGGCCGAATACATCATCCACGGCGGCACCGGCGGCGGCGGGCTCAACCGCATCGATTCCGAGACCGGCACCACGCTCAACATCGATGAGCCCATCACGGCGCTCGCCCGCAAACGGGCCATGGCCGAGATCGACGAACTGAAGAAAAACAAGACGCCGATGGACCAGTGGCCCAAGCGCCTCCGCAAGTACGCCGATCACCTGGCACACGACAACCACGCCCATGGTGGCCACGGCGACCACCGCGGCAGTTCACCCAACCGCAGCCGTCCACGCGCTGGAATCACCCTGCCCGAACTGGGTGGCGGCACTCACGCTGATCACGCCCATGAGGCCGCCAAACCGGGCGATGCCAAACCCGCCGAGAAACCCGCAGCAGGGCACTGATCATCCGCAATTGCCCCCGACGTCACCGCCACATGGCATGATCGAGCGACATCGTGGTGGGATCGTGTCTCGTGCTGGTGATGCGCGCGGGGTCATCCTTGGGCAGTTGGGCGTATGACGCACCCGGATCGATGATGCGCCGTAAAATGAGGGCCGCGAGACGGCGCTGCTGGGCATCCTCACTGGCCGCAGCGTCTTCCAGCGCCGGGCGAGCAGCAGGACCGGCTTCGACCAGTGCCGCCGTGGCCAGCACGGCATCGTCGGCGATGTCGTTGTCGCGCAAGTGCTCAACCAGCACGCCGACGGCGAGCGCGCGAAGACCGACCGGTGCCGCGCTCGTGGCGGGCGCGAGCAGCACCGCGGCACTGAAGCGGCCCAGCGTGGTGGAACCATCGAGGAGCGAGGCGAGCCGCGCGGGGACGCCATAGGCGGACGCCCAGCGAAGAAACGAGAGCACGTCATTTCGACGCAGACGCGGATTGCGGCCTTCATTCAGGCTCGCGATGAGCACGTCAAACAGTGGGTCGCTGGGGGTGTGCTGCCACTCGTCATGCCAGCGCATGTTGATCAGCACTTGGGCGGCATGCTCGCGGAGCATCAGTTCGCCGCTCAGCAGGGCCGTTTCGAGTTCCGGTAGCGCGGCCGCGCCAATGTTGCCCAGGGCGCACTGAGCCGCGCTCACCTGACCCTCCGGCTCTCCCGCGCGCAGATCACGAATGGCCAGCCGCGCCGCAAAGGTCGCCTGTCCGGGCGAAAAAACCGTCTCGTGGTCAGAGCACCGCTCGTGCGCAGCGTGCCGAAGTCGCCGCGGCGCTGTGTCGCCCAGAATCTCGCAGGCGAAGTGGATGAGCCCCAACGGCACGCGATCGATCCAGGTGCCCCGCCTCACCCACCGGGCGGCAGGAACTCCCGGACCAAACATCAGCAGGATCAGGGCCAACGCAAACCAGGGCCGCGTCCAGGGTGATCGAGCCCAGCGGCGGCCAATCCGTTTGGCCAGGCGGCCGCATTCCGGGCATCGAGCGTGCGCACCTTCAAGCCCGGCGAGTGAGTATCGGCATCGCCGGGCGAGCGGCCACCACCACACCCGCGTCGGGCGCGCTCGGCACCGTTCATCAGGCACGCGCGCGAGCCAGGCTCGCGCGAGGCCAAGGGAAAGCACCGCGCCCCCCGCGAGGGCGGGAGCCAGGGAAAGACCGGTCCAGATTGCAGGGTTCATCGTGCCGCTCCGCAGCCGGCTCCTGTATCGACCGGCGGCGTGAGTCAGGACCACAAACCGATGTTGTTCCGGAAACGTCGCGCGGGCCGATATCGCGGAAGTATGGCCACTGCTATTCTGTCGCCGCGCGCCGCCTCCAAGGCGGGTTCCCGCTCTTCTTCCGGCCGCTCGGGCGATGGTGATGGAGGAGTGTTCACCGTGTCGTCGCTCCGGTCGGGCGTCAGCGTGTGGCGATACATGAGCCTGCTTGGCCAGATCGCCATCTGGACGTTCCTCGGCCTGGCCCTCGTCAGTTTCAACCTCGCCGATGCGCCTTCTCGCGTCGTCTATCCGCACAGCGCCGTGCCCGCCAACTGGTGCGGTCGATTCGGTGCCTGGGCGGCCTATCACCTCTACAACCTGGCCGGCCTGGGCGTGTGGGTGGGCATGGGCCTCTGGGGCATCCATATCTTCGTCTCGGCGTTTGTCACCACCGTGAGCCACGCCGCGGTCCGCGCCGTGGGCGTCCTGATGATGGTCGCGTCCATCGCCAGCCTTCAGGCGCTGGCCCTGCCAAACTCCGGTCCCGTGGGCAACCTGGGCGGGGGCCTGATCGGCACCGCCGCGGTTGCCGAGTTGAGCGCCCGCTTCGGCGGCATGGGCACGCTGGTCGCCATCTTTCTGACATTCCTCGTCGGCGCGACCGTCGCCGTGGACATCTGGGTCATCCTGGCCCCCCTCTGGGCCTACAAGCAGGCCCGGGCCGCCGCAGGTCCGACCGCCGAAGCGGTCAAAGTCACCGCTTCCGCGACCGCCAAGGGCGCCGGGCTCATCGCCCGCCTCATCGCCACGCTTCGTGGCACCGACCAGGCCCGGAGAAGTTCCGGCGGCCGCGGCTCACCCGACCTGAAGCCCGACCGCAAGGGCCGCAAGGGCGCAAAGTCCGCCGCGAAGGACGAAACCACCGAAGTCATCGACGAGCGCGCCGGGGGGCTCGGCGGCACCGAAGCCTTCGACCCCGATGAGCACATCGTGGCCGACGAGGATGAAGACGCCGAACTCGACGCGGAAGACGACGCCGAGGCCCTCGAACGAGCCAAGTCCGCCGCCAAGAAGAAACCCGCGGCACCCGCCAAGGCCCAATCGGATGATGACGAAGCCGATGACGCGCAACCCGCGACCGACGCCGAAACGGCCGACGTCGCCGACTCGGCCGAACCCTCCTCAGCCCCCGGCCCAAAGACATTCTCACCCGAGGCCCTTCGCGCCAAGATCGCCAAACTGCCCCTGAAGTTTGCCGCCACCGAACGCCGCAGCGCCACCCAGGACGACCTCCGCGACATCCAGAACACGCAAAACCTTGAGGGCTACACGTTCCCGGGCCTCGATCAACTCGAAGAGCCCGAGACCAACTACCCCGAGAAGATGGAGCAGTTCATCCGCGAGCAGGCCACCGCCCTCGAGCGCGCCCTCAAGGAGTTCCGCATCGATGGCGAGGTCGTCGGCATGGAATCCGGCCCCGTCATCACGCTCTACGAAGTGAGACTGGCCCCGGGCACCAAGGTGGCCGCCCTCTCGGCGGTTTCCAGCGACCTGGCGCGGTCGCTCCGCTCGGTTAACCTGCGCATCGTCTCCAACACCGCCGGCAAGGACACCGTCGGCATCGAGGTTCCCAACCCGCACAAGGAGAAGGTGCGGCTCAAGGAACTGATGACCAAGAGCGAGGTCTTCGCCGACATGAAACTCCCGATGTTCCTCGGGAAGGACGCCAGCGGCAGCCCCCTCATCGCCGACCTCGCCGCCATGCCCCACCTGCTGATCGCCGGCACCACCGGCTCGGGTAAGTCGGTCTGCATGTCCTCGATCCTGATGAGTTTCCTCTACACCAAGAAACCCAACGAACTCAAGTTGGTGCTGGTTGACCCGAAGATGGTCGAACTCAGCCAGTTCAAGGACATCCCGCACCTGATGTGCCCCGTCGTCACCGAGATGGGCAAAGCCGCGGCCATCCTCGAATGGGCCGTGCGCAAGATGGACGAACGCTACGAACTGCTCATGGAAGCGGGCGTCCGCGACATCGCCGGGTACAACAGTCTGACCTGGGAAGAGTTGCGCGAGCGCTTCAACCCCAGCGACCCTGCCGAAGAGGCCCGCATCCCCAAGAAACTGCCCTTCATGGTCTTCGTCATCGACGAACTGGCCGACCTGATGATGACAGCCAAAGAGGTCGAAACCTCGATCGTGCGCATCGCCCAGAAGGCCCGCGCCGTTGGCATCCACCTCATCCTCGCCACCCAGCGCCCCCAGGCCAACGTCGTCACCGGCCTCATCAAGAGCAACATGCCCGCCCGCATCAGTTTCAAGGTCTCCAGCGGCATGGATTCCCGCATCGTGCTCGACCAGAAGGGCGGCGAACTGCTCCTGGGTCAGGGCGACATGCTCTATCTCTCTCCCCGCACCAGCAAACTCACCCGCGCCCAGGGCACGCTGGTGGACGACAAGGAAATCCGCCGCGTCGCCAAGTTCATGAAGGACATCGCCGAGCCGACCTTCGAGCGCAGCCTGATGCAACTCCGCACCGGCAGCGAAGCCGCCGCGGGCTTGGCCGACAACGGCGGGGGACAACCCATCGACGCGGGCGACGGGCTCTCCACCAACGACGGCATCGCCAAGGGCCAGGCCGACCCGCTCTTCGAGAAAGCCGTCGAGATCGTGCTGGAGAGTCAGAAGGGCTCGGTCTCGATGCTCCAACGCCGCATGGCCATCGGCTACACCCGCTCGTCCCGGCTCATCGACGCGATGTGGCAGGCCGGGATTGTGGGCGAGCACAAGGGCACCGTCGACCGCGACGTGCTTATCACGCCCGACGAATGGGCGGCGATGAAGGCGCAGATCAAGGCCGACCAGGAAGCCGCAGCGGCTGCAGGGGCCGAAGCGGAAGCCGGCAGCACCGACGCGTCAGCCGACGCCTCTGCCGCCGAGCCTAAGCCCATGCGCAAGCCGCCCGAGCCTGTGCCCGACCTTGATGGCGACGACGAAGCGCCGTTTGAGGATGGGGACGACGAGAAGTTGTGAACAGCAGGCAAGCGATCATCCATCCGTCGCAGGCGGAGCGGCCTTCTTGGCTTGCTCTTCTTGAATCGCCTTCTTCGTGGCTTCGTAGTCCTCGGGCGTGATGTTGCCGGAGTTCTTCAGGCGTTCAAGGTTGGCAAGTCGTTGCTCTGGACTGAGCGGCGTAAACGAAACCGCTTCTTGCTGTTCACCAGGATTGAGTGGCCTCAGCGTGACCATGAACGTCTCAGGCTCAATGCGCCAGGCGGCACCAGACGAGGCATCCACGATGCCGCCGATGATGCCACCAAGCACAATGTTGGCAAAAACGGCACCACTCAGCACGCTCGTTCCGGCCACCTGCTCAGTGTGAAAGCCGGGTTTGGTCACGCAAAACACATGATCTTTGTTCCGCTTCACGTTGATCTTGGCGGGCGTCGTGAACGACCCGCCATCGGCGGTAAGCACGGTTGCGCCAGGAGGATTCGAACTGATTGAGATGTCTTGATTGCTGCCGTGGATGATGGTCGCACATCCGGGTAGCACCGCCAGAAACGTGAGGAGCATGACAAGGAACCGCATTGATGAACCTCCAGAGTTTCCGAGTGGATTCCTCCGTGTGTGAGCGTTGGCAGTCCCTTGCGCGGAGGGCAGAATATCACATCCCCTTCACCATGAATGAAGGGCTCTATCAAATAAGCAAAATCCCGACGAGATAGGGTGATCCAACTATCAAACGTGAGGTGTCACGTTGTCAACTTGGGCGATGAGCAGGTGTTGTATAGTGCAAGAATGGCACCAAGGCACGCGGCACCACGGCACCAAGTCTTCTACCCCTGCACGCACTTGGCCAGCCGCTTCCCCACGCTGGTCTGACCCAGGATCGCCAGCGTCAGATCGATCGGCGGGCTCACCGTGCCGCCCGTGGCCGCCACGCGAAGCACCTGCGACACCTGCGCCATCGTCAGCCCGCGCCCGGCGGCATACGCCTCAAGGCACTGGTGAATCGGCCCGGGCTCAAACGCTGGCAGAGCCCCGAGTGCCGCCCCCGCCTCCCGCACCACCTCACGGCCCGCGATCGTGGCCCCCGCCGCCACACCCTCGCCCGCCAGCGGCAGCATGCCGTCCACATGCTGCTGCATCGCCTTCGCGTCGAACACCAGCGCCTCGTCGGTCACCAACACGAACGCCGCGCGGTCCGCCGCATCGCGGAACGTCTTGCTCCGCGGCTGCAGGGCCGTGCACAAGTACGCCCAGCGCGCCGCCTCCGGCACGGCCTTCACCAGCGCCGGCGCAAACACACCCGCCCACGCGTGAAACCGCTTGGCAAACTCCGCCGTCGGCAGCGCGGCCATCGCGTCAGAGTTGAACGCCAGCAGTTTCTTGCGGTCGAAACGCGAGTTGGTCTTGCCGATCCGGTCGATCGTGAAGTGCCTGGCCAGGAACGCCCGGTCAAACTTCTCGATCTCTTTGCCCGCCTCGTCGCGCATCCCCGGGTTCCAGCCCAAGAGCGCGATGAAGTTGCAGATCACCTCGGGCAGATATCCCGCCTTGCGGAAATCGTCCACGCTCACTTCCGGCAGCGTCAGTAGGGGGGTCATCGCGGCGGCGAGCGCCTCGAGTTGCCCCGCCTCCAGTTGCCGCTTCGTGTCCCCCAGCCAGGCAGTGAACGCCTCGCGCGGGATCGTCGCCCCGGCAGTCCCCGGTGCCTCCGCCAGCCCCGCCTTCTTCACCGCCGCCCGCGCCGCCTGATCGCGCTCGCGCTTGCTCATCTTCGCGCCCTGATCGTTGAAGATCAGCGGCATGTGCCCATACACCGGCGTGCGATACCCCAGCACCTTCTGCAGCATCACATGCCGCGGCGTGTTCATCAGGTGCTCTTGCCCGCGCAGCACATGCGTCACGCCCATCGTCTCGTCGTCCACCACCACGCCGAAGTGGTACGTCGGATACCCGTCGGCCTTGCGCAGCACAAAGTCGTCCACCTCGCCCGGTGCAAACTTCACCTCGCCCAGCACCTGATCGATCACCACCACGCCCTCATCGAGCGCCCGCAATCGCACCACATGCGACTCCCCCGCCGCGACGCGCCGCTGCTGCTCGGCAGTTGACAGAATGCCGCTCGCCGCAGGGTGATAGCGAAACGTCTCTTTCCTGGCCGTCGCGTCCTTCCGCATCGCGTCGATCGTCGCCGCCGATGTGAAGTCCGCGTACCCCTTGCCCGACGCGATCAATTCCTCGCATACGCGGTTGTAGATGGCCAGTCGCTTGGACTGCTCATAGGGCCCGACGTGCCGGGTGTCTCCACCGATTGTGCGGCCATCGTGCACCAGTTCCGGCCCGTCCACCCACTCAATCCCCAGCCACGCGAGGTCATCAAGGATGCCGCGGGCCGACGCCTCCGACGAGCGAGCCTGATCGGTGTCCTCGATGCGGATCATGAACCGCCCGCCGCTGGCGTGGGCAAAGGCCCAGCAGAAGAGTGCCGTGCGGGCACCGCCGATGTGCAGATGGCCGGTGGGCGAAGGCGCAAAGCGCGTCACGATGGGATGAGCGTTCGTGGTGTGTGACACAGGACGGCAGGATAGGTCCGGCCGGTCCCGGGTCCGTTCACGGGCAGCCGTTGAAGTACGCCGCGATGTAGTCGCTGAGATCGTCCGGGTCGATGTTCCCGTCGCCGTTCAAGTCGCAACGCGGATCAGGCTCAGGCCCGAAGTAGGCCGCGATGTAGTCGCTCAGATCGTCCGGATCGGTGTTGCCGTCGCGGTTGAAATCCACCGGGCATGTCGGGCCGCCATCGGTCACGATCTGCAGGTCGTCGATGTGGTTGTACCCATCGCCCAGCACGCCCTCGACCAACACACGATGAATCGGCGTGGTCGAAACAAACCCCGCGAACGACGCGCCCGACCCGTTGTTGATCGCGCCCGCGATGGTTCCCACCAGCGCACCTTC
Source organism: uncultured Phycisphaeraceae bacterium (assembly GCA_964588585.1). Classification (GTDB taxonomy): domain Bacteria; phylum Planctomycetota; class Phycisphaerae; order Phycisphaerales; family UBA1924; genus JAEUIX01. The sequence continues at coordinate 7,839 of CAZPPX010000019.1, read as the reverse complement.
AGCGTCGTAGCAATACAGCGTCTGGTCGCCCTGCGGGTCGCACTGCCAGAAGCCCAGGGCACGAATCGCGCGGCCTGGCTCAGGTCGGATTTCGTAGTCGCCAAACACCTCGATCCCGCCACCGAAGTTGGCCAGTTGGTTCGCGCCGGAGTGGGCGAAGAAGGCGTCGCTGTAAATGCCCGGAAACGTCCCCGGCTGCGTGCCCGCCAGAACCACACGCAACGCCGAAAGGGCTGAGATGGCATCGCTCGGACCTGAGAATGGCGAAGGCACACCCCGGTACGACTCGAAGGTCTCCATAGGCACTGGCCCGCCTCCGCCAGCCGCCTCGCGCCACGCGGCTTCGATGCTGGCGTCTCCCGCAAATGGTGTGAACTGGGCCTCGGCGCGCGGTGCCGAGAAAGAGGCAAGCACGAGTAGCGCGGCCGTCGTCGGTGCAGGGCGAATCACCATTGAGAACTCCTTGTGCCAGCGCGCAAGGTACCTCTCAATCCACGTCCCGCCCAGCCAGCCCCGTGCAAAAAAGGCCAGAATCCCACAGTTTCCCAGTCCCCAAGCATGCCCTACACCGCGCGGACCCGCAGTTCCGCCCCCTCAACCCCCGTCACCAGCACCGCCGTCCCCGCTTTGATCATCCCCAGTTCAGACAACGCGTCATACCGCCGCTCCCCAATACGCACCGTCCCCACTGGTCGCAGGGCCGTCACCACCACACCCTCATGCCCGATCAGCCCCGCCAACTCCGACGCCGTCACGCCCTCCGGCGGCGCGTCCTCGTCCCCCTCGCGCGTCCCCGGCTGGTCATTCGACAGCACCAGCATCCGCCCAATCGGCGTATGCGGCATCAACCTCAACCCAAAGAACAGCATCGTCGGCCCGCCCAGCAGCACAATCATCGTGCCCACCAGCCCCCAGGCCGTGTCGTGCCGATACAGACACACCACGCCCGCGATCGCCACCGCCGAGGCACACAGCGCCAGCACACCCGCCGACGGGACAAACAACTCCACTACCAAAATCAGCAGGGCCACGGCCAGCAGTCCCAGACCCCACAAAAGCAGCGGCTCCATGCCGATCTCCAGGCGGCCCCATGAAGGCGGCTCGCGAAACAAAGGTAGGAGTGCCACCGCATCACCACCCTCCCCCGCTCCCTGGGAGCGGGGGAGGTGCCGAGCGCAGCGAGGCGGAGGGGGTTCGCGCGACGCTCAAGCCGTCTGACGACCCACGTGCGCCACCCCCGTCGGCTCCACCACCACTCGAAACGCATCCGCCTCGATCACGCGCACCGTTTGCCCCGCCGCCACATAGCCCGCTTGCGTCACCACATCCACGATCGCGCCATCGAACCGTGCCCGCCCTGAAGGCCGCAGCGGCGTCAGCGTCTCGCCCATGTCGCCCGGGCTCACCAGCACCCCCGCCGCCGGGCCCAGCGCGTCGAGCAGGCCGTTGCCCGCGTCGGCATCGCGCTGCGTGTGCAGCACCAGTCGGCTCAGCACCGGCAGCCGCCCCAGATGGCGTGTCACGCCATAGGACACGCCCATCGCCGTGACCATCGCGACCAGGACCGTCACCACGCCATACAGCGCATCGCCCTGGCCCGGGGAATCCGGAAACAGCGCGGCACTCCCCGAAAACGTCCCCACCAATCCGCCGAACAGCCCGATCAACCCCAGCACGCCAAACACGCCGAACCCCGGCATGATGAACACCTCGACCGCCAACAGCGCGATCCCCACCACGATCGCCGCCACCTGCCACCACGCGCCCATCCCCATGATGATCGACGGCGCCAGCAGCAGCAGCAGCGCCACCGCCGCCGCACTCCCGGGCACGATCAGCCCCGGATGCACCATCTCAATGAACACGCCGATCAGAAACACCGCGATGAGCAGCCCCTTGATGAGGAAGTTGCTCAGGAACGCCGCCGTGGCTTCGAGGGCGTTGCGATCCATCCGCGCCAGGTTCGTCGCGCCCAGAAACGCCTTGAGTTCCTCATCGGTGTTGATCGTGCCGGTCGCGGTCGGTGCCGCGGACGCCAGCCGAAACCGGAACAGGTCGCGTTCCTTGATGGTGTACAGCGTGCGCCCATCTGAGACGTACGCCAGTTCCTTCCATTTCCCCCGATCGGCTTCGGTCAGGATCGGTCGCGTCGAGGGCTGATCCAGCCCGCTGTTCACATCCCGTGCGAGTCCAGGCGACATCCCCGTCGAGCCCGGCACAAACGCCGTCTCGCCCGGGCCCGGCGTGGGCAGTGGGGCGGGGGGGGCAGGAGGCCCCTGCGCAGTCGTCGGCGCGCTCTTGCGCGGCCCACCGGGGCGCCTGCTCGCGTTGTTGACCGCTTTGGCCATGTCCTGCGCGGGGTCTTTGGGCGCTGCTTCCTTCTTGATGCCATCCGGCAACGCCGACGGCCCCACCAGCACGGGCGTCGCCGCCGCCGGGTCGTTCCCAAACAGCGTGCGATACTCGTTCCGGTCGATGAACAGCACCTCGCCCGGGCGCTCCACGCTCTCCACCATCCACAGTTCCACGCCCAGACTCACAAACCCCTGCACCAGTTTCTCGTCATACCCCCGCGCACGCGCGGAATCGACGATCTCCTGCAGCAACGGGGACAGCAACTTGGCGCGCTCGGCTTCGTCCAGCGTGTTCAGGAACATCCCCATCGCCACCTGGATCGGCGCGGCATCCCCCATCGTCGCCGCATCCGCAATCACCATCTCCCGGCACGCCAGCGCGATGATCGCCCCGCCCGAGTACGCCTCAGGGTTCACCCACGCCACGATGTTCTTTACCGGGCACTGCTTGATGGCCGTGCAGATTTCCAGCACCGCCCCGATCTCGCCGCCGGGCGTGTTCAGGTCAAAGACAATCGCATCGGCCTTGGCGCGCACCGCGTCATTCAGCCGCCGCTTTACGCTGCCAGCCGTCCGGGCGTCGATCTGCTCGTGAATCGTGATGATCGCGACGTTTTTGGCCTGCCGGCCAGCGGGCACGGCCGCCTGGGTAGCAGCGGGGGGGATGGGGGGGGCGGTCGGAAGCGGATCAGTTGTCCACCCGCCCAGCCACGAAACGCACAGGAGGAGCCCTGCCACCAGCGTCGCCAGGCGGCGCAGGCCGACCAGAACCGCCATGCGGACGGCCGCGGACGGGCTGCGGAGGTCCAAGCGTGTTGGCGCGTCGCGAAGTGGCATGACGAGATAGTAGATCGGAGACGGCGCTGCCCGGTTCCAAAGCCACCGCCCCGGGGAGGGGGTTGGGAGAAAGGAGTCGAGAGTCATGCGGCAAACTCAACGCGCGCACGCGGCGTGCTGACCAACGTGCTAGTGAGGCCGAACACCTCCATCCATCCCGCGCATGTGGGGGCGGTATAGCCTAGGTTTTGTGCGCTTCGCGTTAAAGGCCATTACAGCCCGGCCTAGGCCCCTCTCGCCGCGACCCTCCGACCCCCCCACCCGCATGCTCCGGCGGGCGTATACGCGAACGGAAGGTTTTGCGCGCAATGTGTGGTCGATACGCCGCGAATTCTCGACGAAAACAGCCCATTGGCACGCCTCGTGCATGGGGAGTGAAAAGCATACGACGAACAAGCAGCCTGACCGTGAGGGAGGGCTCTTTGTTTGACGAGTCGACTCCGCGAACCGAGCCCTCCCTGACGGTCGGGCTGCTTGTTGAGTCCCCTCTGGGAGGGGCTTCGGAGCCGCCGCACCCGCAATCAACAGGATTCGCACAGCCACCTCCACCAACTTTGTGGAGTCAGCACTTCCACCGGAACCGCCACGGGCCACCCTGCGGACAGGCTTGCCCCCTGTGGAAAAGGGGGACTGCGGACCTGTGCACAAGGCTCCGCGCAAGCACACCCGAACACGATCCGATCGTTTCCAAGTCTTGTTGCCACCATGATTTGTGATCGTCGGAATATCGCGGATCGGGGTTTGCGTTTGCCAATGGGTTCGGGTATGTTTCCCCCCCTCTGTCGCCCGGACGGCGACAGAACACTCGTCGGCGCTCGGCGCCACATCGTTTTTTCGGGCCCGCGTGCAGAGGCCCAAGGCGATGGCATCGTGGGTTTCGGCGAGTGAAAGGGTTGTTCGTGTTCGCACAGAGCGGCTGCACCACATGGCCCGCTCGCGCTTCGGAGGCTTTGCATGCCGGTTCCACACGCTTCGTCGGCTCGTCGGATCCTCGCGGGGGCCATGGCGTTTACGGTCGCGCACCTGGCGGCGACCTCGTTGCTGGCACAGTCTGCGGGCGCGCCCACGCCGATGGCCGGCCAACTCGCCGCCGCCGCCGCGATCGACCAGGCTCGCCTGGCGCTTGATGCCGGTCGCCTGATCGCGGCCCAGAACACGCTTCGCGGTCTGCTGAAGGCCGAAGGGCTTTCGGGCGACCGGAAACTCCAGGCCGCCGAACTGCTGGAGCGGGCTGATCGCCGCATCAAGGCCGCCGACGTGGGCGATATCAGCCTGCAGAAGGCCGAGATTTTTCTGGCCCAGGGCGACCTGGTGCAGGCGGAGCGTCAGGCTCTGGCTGTGCTGGGTCGCGGGACGATGCCCGCCACCCAGCGCGACCGCGCCACCGGCGTGATGAAGCAGATTCAGACTTCCCGCGAGGCGATCAAGCCCCTTGTGGCCGATGCCGTGACTCGCGCCGTGGCCGACTTCCAGGCTGGCCGGTACGCCCAGTCCAAGGCTGGTTTGTCCGAGATTACCCGCACCGGCGTGGAACTGAGCGCGGGCGAGCGGAGCCTCGTGACCCAGCACCAGATGCGCCTGGTCGAGATCGAAACGACTCAGGGCTTCGCCTTCGAAGCCCCCGCCACCTCGCTCGGCCTCATGCAGCCCGGCACCGTCCGCCGCGAAGGCGACCCGGCCCCCGCGCAGCCGACCGAGCCTGCTGCTCAACCCGCAGCGCCCGTGCCGGCCCCGGCCGCCCCCGCGGCTCAGCCCGAAGCCCCGGCCCCCGCGACGGCCCCGGCACCCGCCGCCGCCCCCGCGGGCGACGATGTCATCGCCATGGCCATGAAGGCCGATGCCGAGCGTCATGTGGTTGAAGGCGACGCCGCCTTCGCCGCCGGTCGCTACAACGAAGCCCTCAACAAGTACCGCGTCGCGCTGGATCAGGGCCGGGCCCACCTGAGCGCCGAGCAGGTTCAGCACGCCGAGAACCGCCTGGCCGAGTGCCGCACCCGCATCGGCGCGGCGGCCGGCTCCGCCAACCTCTCGCAGCAGGAACTTGAGCGTCAGGCCATCATCCGCGACAAGACCAAGGCCGAGTATGGCAACGAAATGGAGCAGGCCCGCAAGGCGCTCGCCGCTGGCGAGACCAGCCGGGCCCGCGAACTCAGCGGGCGCGCCCGCGTGACCAGCGGCTCATCCCGCCAGTACTTCTCCCAGGCCGAGAACGACGTGTTCAGCAAGGAGATCGACGAACTCAATCGTCAGATCACCGCGCAGGAAGAGACCATCCGTCTCCGCGATGCTTCCACTCGTGAAGCCGAACTGAAGAAGACCGCAGCCGACGCCGAGCGCAGCCTGCGTGAAGACAAGGACCGCCGCGTCCGCGAGGCCATCTCGCGCGTCCGGGCCCTGCAGGTCGAGCAGAAGTACAGCGAAGCCCTTCAGGTGGTCGAGCAGGTGCTCTTCCTCGATCCCACCAACCCCTCCGGCCTCCTGCTGCGTGATGTCATCGGCGACATCATCATCTTCACCCAGCAGGATGCGCTCTACCGCACCAAGAAGTACAACCTTCAGAAGGTGCAGATCGAGAACGAGACCGCCTCGGTCGCGCCCATCCGCATCGTCAACTACCCCGCCGACTGGCCCAGCAAGTCCTTCACGCGTGGCGAACTCGCCGCGTACAACGACAGCCCCGAGAACCGTCGCGCCATGGCCGCCCTGGAGCGTCGCATTCCCGGCCAGTTCGATGGCCAGGGCCTGGGCGATGTCGTCAACTACATCCGCCAGATGAGCGGGGCCGAGTTCGATGTCGATTGGGATTCGCTCCGCACCGCGGGCATCACGCCCTCGTCGCCCATCTCGATGTCCCTCACCGATGCCTCGGCCAAGGTGGTCCTCGAACGCGCCCTGGCCAAGGCCGCCCGCAACGACACCGGCGAAAAGGCCGCGTATTCCGTCCTCGACGGCATCGTCACCGTCGGCTCGGAACTCTCGCTCCGCAAGACGACCATCACGCAGCCCTACAACATCACCGACCTGCTTCTCGACACGCCGAACTTCACCGACGTGCCCGATATGGACCTGCGTCGCGTCATCGCCGCCGCCGACGGCAAGCCGATGAGCAACGCAAGCCCCTTCACCCAGAAACCCAAGAATGACCTCCGCAACGACCGCGACGGGCGCGTCCGCGGGATCATGGGCGTCGTCCAGAACTCCATCGATCCTGACGGCTGGCGCGACCACGGGGGCGAAACCTCCGCCATCCAGGAACTCAACGGCTCGCTCATCATCACCACCACGCCGCAGAACCACCGCGAGATCGCGGGCCTGCTCGGCAAACTCCGCGAGCAGCGGTCGATGCAGATCAACGTCGAGACGCGATTCCTGACCGTCAACCAGGACTTCTTCGAGCAGATCGGCTTCGATATCGACGTCTACTTCAACACCGGCTCGTCGATCGTCCGCAACGCCCAGTTGAACGACCCCTCCATCCTGCCCTCCGACTTCTTCGACTTCCGGCAGAACTTCAACATCAACTCCGCGGGCGACGCCACGCGTGGCCCCCTTCGGCGCGACGTGACCGGCCAGGTCACCACCGCCGGTGCCTCCCCACCCGCCACGGCGGATCAGACCCGCGTCCGCCAAGGCACCGTGAACGCCAACCAGTGGTCGCCCATTGGCACCGGCTCCAACACCCTGGGCATCACCGAGGGCCTCGCCTCGGGCTTCAGCCCCTTCGCCGCCGACATTCTGAGCGGTTCGCCCGCCCTGGGCATCGCTGGCCAGTTCCTTGACGACGTGCAGGTCGACTTCCTCATCAAGGCCACTCAGGCCGATCGCCGTAGCAGCACGCTCACGGCTCCCCGCCTCACGCTGACCAACGGCCAGGTCTCGAACGTCTACGTCGCCACCCAGCGGTCCTTCATCTCTGATCTCACCCCCGTCACGGGCCAATCCGCCGTCGGCTTCGACCCCCAGCCCGGCGTGCTTACCGAAGGCGTCGTGATGCAGGTCGAAGGCGCGATCTCGTCTGATCGCCGCTACGTCACGCTCAACATCGATACCTCGGTCAGCCAGGCCGAGCGTCCCTTCCGTCAGGTGGCCGTCTCGGCCGTCGCCGGTGGCCAGTTGGTCAGTTCCGATGACGTCTCGTCGTTCATCGAACTCCCCAGCATCAACACCACCCGCGTCCAGACGACCGTCACCGTTCCCGACGAGGGCACCGTCCTCCTCGGCGGCCAGCGCCTCGTCACCGAACTCGAAGTCGAGTCGGGCGTTCCCGTGCTCTCCAAGATTCCCATCATCAACCGCTTCTTCACGAACCGCGTGCAATCGAAGCAGGAACAGACGCTGATGATCCTCATCAAGCCGACGGTCCTGATCCAGACCGAGGAAGAAGAACGCAACTTCCCGGGCCTCTCCGACTCGATGAAGACCGGCCTGGGTGGCTGAGCCGGATCGCCGTGATTTGAGAAACGTGATTTGACCAAGGCCGAACCGGATTACCGGTTCGGCCTTTTTCATGGGTGTTTCGGACGATTGGACCCACCCTGCCCGGGGCGAGTCGACGGTTTACCAAGCCTGTTTTCGCTGGTTGCACGCCCGGATTGAGGTACACTCTTGGCATGGGTGAGGTGCCTTGGTTGTCGCTTATCCGATCGGT
>CAZPPX010000018.1:0-83307 GCA_964588585.1 uncultured Phycisphaeraceae bacterium | reverse complement strand
AGCGATACGCTATCCGATCGCCAGAGGTTGCGCGCAGGTTGTTCAGAGATCCCAGTGGTCGGCTCTGTGTTCAGTGCAGGCACATGGGTGACAGGTGTTGAAGAGACATGGGTGGCGCTGGGTTACCGGACAGTAGAGCCGGTGGCGAGGGGCGGGGTGGCACGACGCCCGACCACGAGTGCCAGCGGCCGGGTACCCTCCATTCATGCCCCGCACTGTTCTTCCTGACGCGCGTGTTTCGCCCCGGTTTGCCGGGATTGCCACGTTTGGGCGGTATCCGCGGCTGGAGGATGTCGCGCCCGAGAATCGGCCGGTCGATTGGGCCATCTTCGGCGTGCCGTTCGACGGCGGCGTGACGTTTCGCCCCGGAGCGCGGTTTGGGCCGCGGGCGATTCGGGAGGCGTCGCAGTATCTGAAGCGATTTCATGTGCCGTATGGGGTGGATGTGTGCGAGCGGTTCAGTCTGTGCGATGCGGGGGACGCGCCGGTGTCGCCGTATGACCTGATGGGGACGCTCGACCAGGTGGCCGACTTTGCGACCTCTCTTGCCGATGACTCCACGCGGCTGCTCGCGGTGGGGGGCGATCACTCGATCGCGTATGCGAACATCCGCGCGGCGTATCTGCGCCGCGGCGAGCCCAGCGGCGGCCTCGCGCTCGTCCATGTGGATTCACACCTGGACACGACCGACCAGGTGTGGGGGTGCAAGTGGGGGCACGCGTCGCCGTTTCGGCGGGCGATTGAAGAGGGGCTGGTGAATCCGAAGAAGATGATCTCGATCGGGATCAAGGGGCCGCTGAACTCGGGGGCGGACCTGGAGTTTGCGGCCCAGCACGGCGTGACGCTGGTGATGGCCGAGGAGATCGCGGGGTGGGGGGGGTGCGGGCCGACGAGTGGGGGGCTGGGAATAGTGCGCGACTTTGTTTCGCGGCTGGGGGGTGGTACGGATGTGGCTGAGTGCTACCTGTCGTTCGACATCGACGTGGTCGACCCAGCCTTCGCGCCCGGCACCGGCACGCCCGCGCCGGGTGGCTTGACCAGTGCGGAGGCGCTGATGGTGCTGCGGTCGCTGCGCGGCGTGCGCCTGGCGGGTGCCGACATTGTCGAAGTGCTGCCAGATCGCGACGTGGCGGGCATCACGAGCATGCTTGCGAGCCAGGTGCTGCTGGAAGTGGTGGCACTCGATGCGGTGGGGCGGTAGGCATCCGCGTGCCACTGGCGTAGCGGTGCTCTGGCCGCGTCACCAGTGCGGTTACCAGAACCAATGGGGGCGGCGTCCGAGCACGCCGACCCATTGGTACGGCTTTGCTGCGCGTTCGGCGTCCCAAGCATGGTGCTTTGGGGGGGGTTCTTCGGTCGTGCACGGTCACGCTGCTCGCCGAGCCTTCCTACGCTTTGCGAAACACCACTGACCACCCCCACGCCCCCAGAATCTCGAAGAGGAGCGACCCGAATGTCCGCGACCGCGACACCCCCGACACCCCCCTCCGCCCCCGCGTCCGCCTCCGCCGGTTCTTCGTCCGCCGCCGCCAAGGAATCCGCCGCCGCGGCGTTCGCCAAGGGGCTCGAAGGCGTCATCGGCGGGCAGACTGCCGTGTGCTCGATCGAGCAGGACAAACTGATCTATCGCGGGTTTGAGATTCACGATCTGGCCGAGCACGCGACGTTTGAAGAGATCGCGTTTCTTCTCCTCGAAGGGCACAAGCCCACGGCGGATGAACTCAAGCGGTTCAAGGCCGAGATCGTGGCAGAGCGGGCCCTGCATCCGAGCGTCACCGCGTTCATCGAATCCTCCGGCGGCTGGCTGGCGAGCGGGCGGGCCGTGCCGATGGATGTGCTCCGCACGAGCGTGAGCATTCTGGGGCATACCGATCCCGACGCGCAGGAGAACACGCCCTCCGCGAACCTCCGCAAGGCCAAGCGGCTGCTCGCGAAAATCCCGACCATCATCGGGCACATGCAGAACGTGATCGACGGGCGCGCCCTGATCGGCCGCGAACTCGGCGGCGATCCCACGCTCTCGCACGCAGGCAACCTGCTCTACATGATGACCGGCCGCAAGCCCAGCGCTGAGGAAACCAAAGTCATCGACGTTTCGCTGATTCTCTACGCTGAGCACGAGTTCAACGCCAGCACCTTCACCACCCGCGTCATCAGCGGCACCCTCAGCGACATGCACGGCGCGATCTGTGGCGGCATCGCCGCCCTCAAGGGCCCGCTCCACGGCGGGGCCAACGAGATGGCGATGGAGATGCTCAAGGAAATCCACCGCGACGTTGGCGCGGCCGGCATCGGCACCGCCAAGGTCGATGAGTGGATGCAGAAGGCGTTCGACACCAAGCGCAAACTCATGGGCTTCGGCCACCGCGTCTACAAGAACGGGGACCACCGCGCCGGCATCCTGCACGGCCTGGGCAAGAAAATGGCCGGCACGCTCAAGGGCGCCTTCCCCGCGAATGGCGGCCTGCCGGCGACCGACTGGTTCCGCCTGGGCGAGCAGGTCCAGAAGATCATGCTCGACAAGAAGAAGATCCACCCCAACGTCGATTTCCCCTGCGGGATGACGTATTTCGTGATGGGTATCCCGGTGCCGCAGTACACGCCGATCTTCGTGGCCAGCCGCATCACGGGCTGGTGCGCCCATGTGATGGAGCAGCACGCGGATAACCGCCTGATCCGGCCGCTGAGCATCTATACGGGGCCGGCGCTGGGCAAGTGGAATGGGTGAGGCCCGGTCGGTTGCCCGCGCAAGACGCGGTGACGGCGATGAAGGCATCCAGGCACGCGGGATCAAGGCATCGCGCCAGAAGAAGTAGTCTCTGCGGGAGGCTGGAAACCGGTGCCGTCGCGCGGGCTGAACGTCCGATATCATCTTCGACGCAATCGCGGGGGGCCGGCTCCGAACAAGGGCGTGACCTTGGCACGGGCGGCCCGCTATGCGGCGGCCGCTTATGCCGTCGCTGTCTGCGGAGGATCCACCATGATGTTTCTGACCCAGTTCGCACCGACTCGCGTGGCCCGGCTGGGCCTGGCCGCGGCCGCGTCCGTCTCGCTCCTTGCCCCGGCCCTGCTCGCGCAGGACACCGTGACCAAGGACGACGTGATCAGCGGCACGATGGATATCACCTTTGACACCCGCACCAAGAAGGACAGCGGCGGCTCACTGGCCGAGGGATCGGCGGCTCTGGGCGCAAAGGACCGCTACGCGTTCAAGTTGGCGGTCGTCGACACACTGGAGTTTGCCGGCGCGATCACCCGCCAGCCGACGCTCTATTCCAAACTCATCCGCCAGCGCAAGCAGAGCGCCAACCTGGGCTACGACGTCAGTCTGATCGTCCGCAACCCCAGCGACCTGAAGCAGTCGCGCACCGTGGGCAAGTGGGTCGGCACCGTGCCCATCGACGAGGCGAGCGGCAAGTTCGACCTCGCCGGCGGCAAGGCCCAGGACTCTTCGCTCCGCATCGACGTGGACGCGATCGGCAAGGCCTCGGCGTTCAAGTCGTACTTCAGCGGCTACCTGGTGGGCAAGGCCGAGAAGAAGGACAACCTCGCCGAGTACACCTATAAGCGGCTCGTCGGCGGCAAGACCGTCGAGTACAAGGTCACCAAGTCCGACCCCATGCGGTTTGAGAACATCGAACTCGCCAAAGGCCCGGTCGAGACCTATCCGACCACGATCGTCAACGGCACCCTGAACTACGACTACGAGACCGGCAACTACTTCGCCGACAACATCACGTTCAAGTACAACCTCAACGGCAAGGACGTGACCGACATCGTCAGCGGCACGATCAAGTGGGTCGAGGATCCGAGCCGCAAGACCAACGGCAAGGGTCACTACGAGTTCAACATCCGCTTCAACGAAGAGAAGAACAAGGCCCCTGCGGGCGAGGCCGATGCGTTCGCGAAGATGAACGACGAAGAGGCGTTCTTTGCCGTGGACAACTCGCTGCCCACGCTGACTGGCAAGATCGCGTACACCGACTCGATCCCCGCCGGCAGCGAGACGCCCACCAGCAGCAAGGTGACCTACAACCTGAACGCCAACAAACTGACCAAGCAGCAGATCGTGAACTTCTTCAAGTTGTGGCTCGTGGCGATCGGCCCGACCAACGACGAGTAATCCACTGACCATTCGCGCCCTGTTCGGCGCATGGAGATTTCCCGGAGCCTCGCCCGACGGCGCGGTTCCGGATTCGCACATCGCCGCGTGAGCGGCGCTTCGGAGCCCTGAACATGTCGCGATCGCTTGTCGGCCTTCTCGCGCGTCGCTTTGGTCCCCGCGTTTCCAGCGCCGAGCGGCGCGAGTTCCTCCGCACCACGCTCGCGGCCTCGGCGGGCCTGCTGCTCTCCGGCCCGGCCTATGCCCTGGCGCGGCGGGCCGGACAGCCAAAGGGTGGGGGGAGTGGCAAGCGCGTGGTCGTGGTCGGCGCGGGCTTCGCCGGCCTCGCGGCAGCGCACGAGTTGCACGCCGTCGGCTACGACGTCAGCGTCCTCGACGCCCGCGACCGCCTGGGCGGGCGCGTGCTGTCGTTCAACGCGGCACTCAAATCCGAGTTCATCCCCGGCCGCAACATCGAGGGCGGTGCCGAACTCATCGGCGACAATCACCCCGCGTGGGTCAACTACGCCCAGAAGTTCGGCCTCGAATGGCTCGATGTCTCCGACGACCCCGAAGAGTGCATGTGCCCCGTGGTCATCGACGGCAAACTCCTCGAAGGTTCCGAAGGCTGCGACCTCTGGACCGAACTCGAAGAAGGCCTCGCCAAGATGAACGAACTCGCGGCCCCGGTGGACGCGGATGCGCCCTGGGCCAGCCCGGGCGCCAAGGAACTCGACGCCAGGTCCATCGCCGCGTGGATTGAGACACTGGAGGTTTCGCCCCTGTGCAAGAAGGCGATGCTCATCAACCAACTGTCGGACAACGGTCAGGACCCGGCCAGGCAGTCGCTGCTGGGCCAACTTGCGGCGGTCAAGGGCGGCGGGCTGGAGAAATACTGGACCAACTCCGAGGTCTACCGCTGCAAGGGCGGGAACCAGCAACTCGCGCACAAACTCGCCGAGCCGCTGGGTAAACGCATCACGCTGGGGCTGCCGGTGACGTCGATCACGCAGCAGGCTGATCGCGTGGAGATCAAGTGCAAGGACGGCCGCACGATCGAGTGCGATGACGTGATCTTCACCGCGCCGCCCAAGACGTGGGGCAAGGTCGAGATGTCGCCCGGCCTGCCCGCTGGTCTGTCGCCGCAGACCGGGTTCAATGCGAAGTACTTCGCGCAGGTAAAGAGCCGCTTCTGGGAGCAACTCAAGCCCCAGCGCTCGCAGTATGCACTCTCCAACGGCATGCTCAACATGACCTGGGACGGCACCGACGCCCAGGAGCCCGCCGAGGGCCCGGCGTGCCTGGTCGGCTTCGCGGGCGGACCGCCCTGCGAGCAGGCCCTGGCCATGCCCAAGGACCAGCGCGACAAGGTGTTTGCCGAGGCGTTCGAGGCGTTCTACCCCGGTTTCAAAGAGAATCTTGTCGCCACGCGGTACATGGATTGGCCCAAGGATCCGTGGGCGGGCGCAAGTTACTCCTTCCCCGCGCCGGGCCAGGTGATGAGCCAGGGGCCGGCCCTCGCCAAGGCGCACATGAACGGCCGCCTGCACCTCGCGGGCGAGCACACCTGCTACAAGTTCGTGGGGTACATGGAAGGCGCGCTGGATTCAGGCATCCGCGTCGCCAAGCGACTGGCTGTTCGAGATGGCCTGATCAAGTCTTGATAAAGGGCTGAGCAGATTGCAGAAAGGACTGCGCGAAACGCATGGCCGGTTCATCGAGTTTTCGTCAGAACCCGACCCGCGTCGACCTCCCGGCGGCGGCGCGCAAGCGTGTCGCGCCGCTGCTTCAGGCCCGCTTGGCCGATGTGCTGAGCCTCGCGCTCGCGTTTAAGCAGGCCCACTGGGCGGTGCGGGGCCCATCCTTCGCCGCGTTGCACGAACTGTTTGACGAACTCGCGGGCAAATTTCTCGAGCAGGCCGACGACCTCGCCGAACGCCTCACGGCACTGGGCGTGCAGCCCCGAGGCACGGTGCACGCCGCCGCGCTGGAAACGACGCTCGACCCCTACTCGGTCGAGTTGACGCACCAGGCCGGGCATCTCGAAGCCCTGGCGTCCCAGACGACGACGCTGGGGAAAGCCGTGCGGGGCGATATCGACCGGGCGGCACGGATGGGCGATGCCGGGTCGGCGGACCTGTTTACGCAGATGAGCCGCGAGGCGGATAAGGCCCTGTGGATGCTGGAAGCCCATATCCGGTCAGAATCCTGACCGTCGCGGCTCACGGGGGAGCCCCGGGGGCCGATTGAACGTATGGTCCTTCGTCTCTCTCCCAATCCGCGCCCATCGAGCGCGCTCCGTGAGGTCATCATGAACACCGGCATGAATCGGAATCTGGCGACCCTGCTGATCATGCTCACCATGGCGTACGTGACTGCGCCGGTGTTGGGCCAAGCCCCCGGCGGCGGCGACCCCGCGTTTCCCAAAGACCTGCCCCCGACCAGGAAGCGCGACCGCGAAATCGCGCCGCCCTCGCTCCCACCCTCGCCCGGTGAGCCCGGCGTGCGCATGGGCAAGGTCGATCTTCGTCCTCGCTTCCAGAAAGGCAGCGAGACGCGATACGTCATGCGCGTCAAGAGCGACAACAACGTGAACATGCCCGGCCTGCTGCCGACCATGCCGGGTGATGAACCCGAAAAGGCACCGCCCCCCGCCCCCGCGCAACCTCAGAAAAAACCCACAGGCCCGGGCAAGGGGCCCGCTCCCGCACCCGCCGACTCATCGCCCTCCAGTGGCGGCGGCAACCGCCAGACCATGGATCAGGAAGTCGGCTTCGTCATCCGCGTGGTCGAATCCACGCCCGAGGACGGCGCCAAGGTCGAACTGGTTTACGAGCGCGTGAAGGTTTCGATCCAATCCGGCGGCACCGAGATCTTCTGGGACAGCACCAAGCCCAAGCACCCCAACAGCCAACTCGACGACAGCGAACTGCTCGAACCCCTGTATCGCAAGATGATCGGCGCGAAGATGACCATCACCTTCGACTCCGCCGGCACCGTCAAGAGCGTCGAAGGCGGCGGCGATATCGGCCTCCCGGGCGCGATGGGCCAGGCCGGCCTGCCCATCGATCCCAAGAACCTCGGCTCCCTCTTCGGCCCGGTCAACACCAAGAACGCCGGCGGCGGGCTCTATGACCTCGGCGAGAAATGGACCACCACCGACAGCGTCAGCACCGGCCCGATGGGCTCGTTCAAGATGGTGACGACCAACGAACTCCGCTCGGCCCACCCGGGCGAAGCCGACGTGTTCTTCACCGGTCGCATCGAGCCCGGCAGCGCCGGCGGAACCCCGGGCTCACCCTTTCAGATCAAGGACTCCAAGTACCAAGGCAAGTTCAAGTGGGACCGCCTCCGCGGCCAACTCAAAGCCCTCGAAAGCGAGCAGGACATCACCATCGATGGCGGCCCGGGCGTCACCGGCGGCATGAAAGCCAAAAGCACCGTGAAGATCGAGCGGGAAGAGCCCAAGCGCAAGTAGTCGTCTCGTGCCATTTGCGCGTGCCACTGGCGTCGCGGTGCTTTGACCGCGTCGCCAGTGGCCCGTGAACGTCAAGTTGGAACCTTGTTGGGCCTGTCCGGTTCCCCCAGGACGCCGCGACCTGAGGCTGGGCGAGGGTCCGGGTTCCCCCTTTCCACAGCGCCGAGGCCGTCCGGTAATCCGCACCAATTCAGCAACACACCCGATGCCACACGCGCCTTTCTGTGGCATCCTTATCGGAAGCACAGGCGTTGCCGCGTGCTGTTTCCTGCGCAACGGGCGTCAGGCTTCGCATCAGGAGTTCGCCCATGATTCGTTCCCTGTTCGCTCTCGTCGCCGCCGCGGCGTGCGCCCCCGTCGCCCTCGCTCAGCCCTGCGGCGGTGATTTCAGCGGACTCTCCGGCCCGCTCACGCTCAACGGCAACGCGACGTACGACAACCAGACCGGGCGGCTCATTCTCACGACCGCCAACGAAGGGCAGGCCTCGTCGGCGTACGCCACGGGATTCCGCCCGCGCGTGGCTGATGGGTTCCTGACCACGTTCACGTTCGTCATCGAGCAGGGCGTGGCCGACGGGTTTGCGTTCATCATTCAGGATTCCGGTGCCGACGCGCTGGGCGGCGGCGGTAGCAGCATGGGCTATTCGGGCATCAGCCACGCGCTGGTGGTCGAGTTCGATACGTTCTCCTTCGGCCCGCCCGATGAGTTTCCCTCCACGCACATCGCCATTCACTCGCGCTGCACCGATTCGGTCAGCGACAGCGATGGCGACGCGATCGCTCATGTCGTGCTCGACCCCGAGTCGATGAACATCACCGATGGCCAGCCTCACACCTGCGTCATCGAATTCCGCCAGCACACGCTCTACATCAGCATCGATGGTGTCGAAGTGCTCGCCGATATCCCGTTCAACTTCACCAACTGCGACGGCGAGGGCGGCACGATCGTCAGCGGCGGTGACGACGGTTGCGCGTTCGTGGGCTTCACGGGGGCGACAGGTGCCGCGACGGCGATACAGGCCATCACCCAGTGGTCGTTCGACGATAACCCGCCCTGCGTACCCGCCGACCTCGCCTCGTTCATCAACAGCCAGGCGGTGGTCGAGGGCGAGACAGTGTCGTTCTCGTTTGAGAGCGTGGGCAGCCGCCCGCGCCAGTTCATCTGGCGGCTCAATGGCCAGGACCTGGTCGATGGCGGGCCGATCTCCGGCGCGACCACCAACACGATCACGATCAGCCCGGTCGGCCCCGAGCACGCCGGGCAGTGGGATTACATCGTGACCAACGCGTGCCAGGGCGTTGGCTCGGGCTTCACGCTGACCGTCGAGCCCAACTGCACGGCCGACTACAACGGCGACGGCAACGTCGATCCCGACGATCTCTCCGACGTGATTGCGTGCTTCTTCAGTTCCGAGTGCCTGTTCGACTTCAACGGCGATGCCAGCCAAGACCCCGACGACCTGGCGGACTACATCGCCGTGTACTTTGGTGGATGCCCGTAGCACGCGGGCGCGCCCTCTGCACACGGCGTGCCAACCGCCTGAATTTCGAGGCGGACCTGCCAAAGATTGAGCGCAAATCCTTCCGTTCGCGTACAAACCGTCCGGAGCACGTGGGTGGGGGGGTCGGAGGGTCGACGCGACCCCCTTCCCAGAATGGCTGTAAATGGCCTTTGGCGCGAATTGCGCAAATGGGCGGTGATTACCTGCGTACGAATATGTAGGGAGTTCAGAGGCTTCGAGGTCCATAGCGCGGATGATCAGTCGGCCAGTGCCGTACAAGCCCCGGCGGGGACCGCCGGACCACCCGCCTCACGCCACCGTCACGCTCTTGTCCAGGTACACATCCTGCACCGCGTTGAGCAGGGCCACGCCTTCTTTCAGCGGCTTCTGGAACGCCTTGCGGCCGGAGATCAGGCCCATGCCGCCGGCGCGCTTGTTCACCACCGCGGTCGTCACGGCTTCGGCCAGGTCGCCCGCACCCTTGCTCTCGCCGCCGCTGTTGATCAGCGGGATGCGGCCCATGTAGCCGTTGGCCAGTTGATAGCGGCACAGGTCGATCGCGTGCCCGCCTTTGCCCTCGGCGTCGCTGCCGCAGAGATCGGTGTACACGCGCTTGTCCCACTTGCCGTAGGCCGAGCCGCCGCTGTTCAGCGCGGCATATCCGCCGTTGTTCACGGGCAGTTTCTGCTTGATGATGTCGGCCTTGATCGTCGCGCCAAGGTGATCGGCCTGGCCGGTAAGGTCAGCCGAGGAGTGATAGTCGGTGCTCTTGCCGTCGGCACCCTTCACCTTGAAGCCCGATGACCGCGTGTAGCACCACAGCACCGTCACCATGCCCAGATCGTGGGCCTGCTCGAACATGTCGGAGACATAGGCGATCTCTTCGCGCGAGGAGTCGTTGCCGAAGTAGATCGTCGCGCCCACCGCGATCGCGCCCATCTCGTAGCACTGCTTGATGCTGCCGAAGTACGACTGCTTGCCGATGTTCGGGTACGTCAGCATCTCGTTGTGATTGAACTTCACGAGGAAGGGAATCTTGTGGGCCCACTTGCGGGCGCAGGCGCCCAGCACGCCCAGGGTCGAGGCGACGGCGTTGCAGCCGCCCTCATGGGCAAGTTTGATGATGTTCTCAGGGTCGAAATACGCCGGGTTGGGGGCAAACGACGCACCGGCCGAGTGCTCGATGCCCTGGTCCACCGGCAGGATGCTGACGTAACCGGTGCCGCCGAGGCGGCCGTGGTTCATGAGGGTCTGAAAGTTCCGCAGCGTGGGCACGTTGCGGTCGGTCTGGCTGAAGACGCGATCGATGAAGTCCGGCCCGGGCAGATAGAGGGCCGACTTGCCGATGGTCTTGCACTCGTGCTTGAGCAGCCCGTCGGCGGCGGACCCGAGCGTGGCGCGAACGTCGATGGTGGGGCGGGCTTCGGCGGGCATGGGTGACTCCGGGTGGCGGCAAACAAGGAACTGACGGGGGGGTGGGCCTGAAACCCCATGATACCGATTCCGGGATCGGGCCGCGCGGCCAGCAAAACGGGCCGATTGGCGCGACATCGACCCGATGCGGATGCCGAGGTGGCGTGTTGACGTCGTACGCGCCGTTCAAGAACGCCTCACGATCCGTGGACTTATCGTTGTGCAGCCAGTTGGCATACATCGCGGCCATGCGCCACGAGATGTTGCCCACCGGCCGCATCTCGTTCCCTCGGGCACCGTCCAGCGCAGCCCGCCGGGCGTGTTCGGCGTCGTGCCCACCGCGCCCCAACGGCCGATGGGCGCAGGTGCGGCAGCCATTCACTCTGCGGGCGGTCGAACGCCGCGTTGAAGAACTCCGCCCACTGCGCCGTCGTCACCTCGAACCGCCCGATGCGATACTCGTACCCCACCGCCCCGCGCCCCACCACCCGCCCCGGCGTGCCCAACCCCGGCCACCCGGCATTCCCCGCCCCCCCCTGATTGCCGATGGTGACAAACTCGATCCCGTGCTGCTGCGGATGGCCGCGCCCGAGGCCTGGGCCGTGGGGCTCAGCGGGATCGATTGTCCGAGGCCGAGCCAGCCGCCACTCAACACCGCAAGCACGGCCACTACCCACCCCAGAATGGTCTTGGGACGACACGACATAGAGAACTCCTCTCTCTCCAAGTGTGCCCCAGGTTTCCAAAAGCGGCTATGAAACCCGTGAATTCACGCCGACCTCCCTTGTCGAAGGCCCGCGAGTCGCACAGGGGACCGGCGTCAAAGCCCGCCGACCCCAGTGGCACGGCACGACCTCAGTGCCACCCCGTCTGTTGAAAACTCTTTTGCCACCGAAACTCGATCCGTTTCAGACCACCTTCCTCGCTGTTGACCCGGGTGTTCGAAGGCGAGAAGTTCCTGGAAGGCCTCGGTGCGGCCGGCTCAAATCGTTTTTCAACAGACTGTTAGCCCCGAGCACCAACCGTGCCGAGCCACGGTTATTATAATGGCACGGCTAGAGCCCTCGCGCAACATGCAGCCCGACCGTCACGGTCGGGCCGCATGTTGCGTTCGCCCATCGGAAGCCTCGCTCGCGCTCGGGCTTCGTGCGGATGCCCGGTTGACATCCCCGCCACGCGCGGTATGCTGTTCCTGCACCCGGTCCCCATCCGCGGCATCAACCCTGCGGCTGGGGCGAGAAAGGGAAGTGTGGTGAGGCGGGCTTGCGGGCAGATGGCCCTCAGGCACGCCGATTCCACCGCGGACGCGCCGCCGTGAGGGGCGACTGTCCGGCTCATAGGCCACTGCGATCGCGCTGTTCCCCAGCGCGGCACGCGGGAAGGCGAGCCGGATGGGTCGAAGCCCCGAGCCGGAAGACCTGCCGTGTGCTGTGTGCCGGTCCGCCCTCGCGATCAGGGCTCGGCGTGCGGCTTCGCGTGTTCCCCGCGCTGTCGCGCCCCGAATCACCCCGCCTGGGCCCCCCTCCCGTGCGTTTTCGCGCGGGTTGTTCTGGGAACCGTTCCGCGCGAATCGGAACGCCATGCGGGAGTTGGCGATGCAGACGAATCTGGTCGGAGCGCGGCGTGCCGCGCGGGTGGGTGTTTCACGGCTGCTCGGTGCGCGAATGGGTCTTTCAACGCTCGCGGCTTCGGTGGCGCTGGGCCTCGGCGCCAGCGCGGCGCGGGCTGATCTGCCCAACTACCAACTCATCGGGCAATACACCGGCCCGGCGGGGTGGAACGCGTTTGACGTGATGCCCGATGGCCGGGTGCTCTTCATGAACGGCGCCCAGTTCAGCGCGGCGGACGTGCGGAACCCCGCCGCCGCGACCGTGCTGGGCAGCGTGAACCCCGCGTTGATCTCGTCGTTCGGGCCTGCGTTTGTTTCCGTGAGCCCCGACGGCGCGACGATCGCCATCGGCGACAACAACTTCGGCCCGGGCGCGTCGGTGCATGTGCTTTCCACAGCCTCGCTCGATCCGGGCGCGGCGTCGGCCACCACGGCCTTTGCCGCGCCGAATACCGAAGCGTGCTGGAACGGCAACTCGCTCTTCGTCTCCGGCTTCGGCTCCGGCCCTGTCGTCACGCGCATCGACATCACCGGCGGCACCACCCAGACCGTCATCACCGGCATCGGCGACGGCAACGGCGGCGTCACGGTGCGCGATGGTCGCCTCTACGTCGGCCTGGGCTTCGATGCCTCGGGTGGTTCGACCACGGGCCAGGTGCGCGCGTTTGACATTGCCGCGATCGAAGTCGCCCCCGTCGCATTTGCGAGCGGCGCGCTCGTCGCCCGGGCCCTCTCTGGCGCAAACCTCGGCTTCGACGCCGGCGGCAACCTGCTGGTCGCGGGCGGCGATTTCTTCTCCGGCTCCAATGACTTCGGCGCGGCGGCGGTGATCGACGGCGCGAGCGTGGCGGCGGCGCTTGCGGGCGGAGCGATTGATCCTGTGGCGGCGCAGTTGCGGCTCAGTCCCGCGGGTTCCGGCGCGTTCTATGGCGTCCGCTTCAACAACGCGACGAGCGAACTGCTCGTCGCCGCGAACGGCACGCTCTATCGCTACGCCATCCCCACGCCGGGCGCGATGGGCCTATGCGGGCTGATGGGTGTGATGGCCGCGCGGAGGCGCCGCCATGCGTAACGGGGCGGGAAAAGTCGAGATCGGCCGGCTGGCGACGGGGCTCGCGGGCGCACTGGCGCTCAGCGGGCCCCTCGCCGGCTCGGCTTTTTCGCAGACGGGGAATGGCGGAGGGGGAACCACGCCCTTTGCCACGCGCGTCCTGGATTACGCGCCGATCCCGCCGGAGTTGGCGTTCGATCCTGATCTGGGCGATCCACGCCGCGCGCTCGGCGCGCCCGTCGGCGGCGGGCCAACCACGCCCGACCACAGCAAGATCGTGACCCTCGGCGCGTTCGGCGGCTCCATCACCCTCGGCTTCGACGCGCCGCTGCCCAACCTGGCGGCCTCGCTCGACAACCCCCACGGGCTCGACCTCATCGTCTTCGGCAACGCCTTCTACGTCGGCGGCAACCCGCAGCGCCGCTGGGCCGAGGCCGGCCGAATCGAGGTCTCTGCCGACGCGAATGCGAACGGCGTGGCCGACGATGCGTGGTTCGTGATTCCCGGCTCGCACCTGGCCGTGCCGATTGGCGGCCCGGTTGAGACGCGGTTGCCCGCCGCGTTCTACGGATACGTCGTCGTCAACCCGCTCGGTCTGGTTTCGCCCGTCGAAGGGGCCTGGGGCTACGCCGACCTCACGCCGGTGCTGGCCCTGGGCGACACCGACGCCGACGGCCTGATCGACGACCCGTTGATTGAGCCCGAGCGGTTTTACACGTTGCCCGACGATCCCTTCGCGGTCGGTCTTTCGTCCGGCGGCTGCGGCGGGGATGCGATCAACCTGTCCTGGGCGGTTGATCCGCAGACCGGGGAGCCCGCGTCGCTCGCGTCAGTCGATTTCGTGCGGATCGTCACCGCAGTCGACCATGCCGACCCGGTCTTTGGGCCCCGCTCAACCGAGGTTGGTGGCGTGGCGGCCGTGCGACTTCCTTTCTCGCGAAGCGATTTCAACCGCGATGGTCTCATCGACCCCGATGATCTGGCCGACTTCATCGCCTGCTATTTCAGCGCGGCTGAGTGCCCGGGGGCGGACTTTAATGGCGATGGACACATCGACCCCGACGACCTCGCCGACTTCATCGCGGCGTACTTCGGACCGCACGCACAATGAGAATGGCTTGTTCGCCATCCCGCCGCCCTCGTTTCTCCCCCCGCCGCGCGTTCTCGCTGGTGGAACTGCTGGTGTCGATCGCGGTGATCGCGCTGCTCACGTCGCTTCTTCTGCCGGGCCTTGCCAGTGCACGCGAGTCAGGCCGCCAGGTCACCTGCGCCTCGACTTCGCGGCACCTCATGATCGCTGTCACCGCCTATGCGGGTGACTTCCGAGGCGTCGCGCCGCCCGCCTCCGCCCGCGCGCTGCGAAATCTCGATCGCTGGCACGGCACCCGCGCCCGCGTCGCCGACGCCTTCACCCCCGAGGGCGGCGCGCTGGCGCACTACATGGGCGAAGACGCTTCCGCGCCAGTGGAATCAGGCACGGTGGCTGCGCGGGCCGCGCGCGTGTGTCCCAGTTTCGCACCCACGCTGCTGGCCCTCGCTTCGGCTGGCTCAGGCTTCGAACGCGCCTGCGGCGGCTACGGCTACAACGCGCGGTTTCTCGGCGCGGTGCGCTGCCGCAACGCGGCGGGCTTGTGGGTGCAGGCCTCTGACCGCACGGGCTCGCCCCTGCACCGATTCGCCGATCCTGCGGGCACGCTGGCCTTTGCCGATGCGGCGATGGAGTTTCCGAGTGCGGCCGGTGGAGGAGGCGGCACGGGCGTGATCGAATACTCGTTCATCGAGCCGCGCTGGTGGCCCGATTCGCCCGGGCAGCGCCCCGATCCGTCCACGCATTTCCGCCACGTCGCGCCGTCCTCCGGCCCGGGCGTGGCCAACGTCATCATGCTCGATGGCCACACCCGCGCGCTCCGCCGCGGCTTCGCCTGGTCCAGCGGCATCTACGGGCAATCACCCACCGACCCCCGCACCGGCTGGCCCGAGCCCGCCGAGCGCGATGACAACTCGCTGTTTGATTACGAATGAACTTGCCGGGGTGCCGGGGGTGGTCCGGCGGTCCCCGCCGGTCTTGAGAGCGTTTCAATAGCACGCCAGCCCGGGTCGACCTCCATCAACATCTTCAACATGGTCACCCGCTGTGTCTGCAAGAACGTCGATTTCCGCACCATCGCGGCGCTCCACGCCGCCGGGCTCTCCCTCCGCCAGATCATCGACCGCACCGCCTGCACCACCGGCTGCGGCACATGCGGCCCCTATGTTCGCCTCGTCATCACCACCGGACGCACGAGTTGGCCGGTGCTGACCGAGTCGCAAGCCGCGCGGATCATGCACGACATGCCGCTCGATCCACCGTCCGCAGCACCGATGGCGTGATGCTCAGGGCTTGGCGGTTTCCTCGTTCGTTTCTTTCGGTTCTCCCTTGGATTTGCCCGGCCACGCCAGCCCCGTCCACGCGGTGAAGGCACCTTTCGCTTCGTCCGTGGCCTGCGGGTCGGTTGTCACCTCATAGGCCCCGCGCGGCTCCTCGCTCAGCGTCACCGCCAACTCGCGCACCGCGTCGTGCCTGAAGACCAAGAGCGTCACCGTCGCTCCCGGCGCGGCACGCTCGAGGGCCTTGTCCCATCCATCCACCCGAACACGCCGCCCATCCATCGCCAGCACCTGATCGCCCGGGACAATCCCCGCGGCCGCAGCGGGTCCATCCGCCAGCACCGTCTCCACCTGGGCCAGCCCGGCCTGATCGCGAAGCACCAGCCCCGCCCGCGCCTTCGACGCCGGCACGGCCACGCCCGCGTTCGCCGAGCCCGATTCCGGCTGTTTCACCGCCGCGCGGGACAACTTCAACCCGACCGTGGCCAACAGGGCCTCAAAGTCGGGCGATTCGCGGCCTTGGATGTGCTTCTCGTAGAACCCGCCCATCACCGATCCATTGATGTCGCCCGGGAGGGTCGCCGCGATATCCAGCGCCCAAACAATGTCGCGTGTCGTGTAGCCCTTCGCGGGCGTCGGGAAGCGCTCGTACAAGCCGCGCATGGCGTCGTCGAGCGAGCGCTGCCCACCGGTGACCTCGCGAAGCCGGAGATCCAGCGCCATGCTCACCAGCGCCCCTTCGTCATAAAACGACACCGTGCTGTTGGGCGCATCGGCCGTGCGACGATTGTGCTTCACCCACGAGTCGAAACTCGATTCGGTCAGGCTCTGCAGCGCCCGCCCCGGCTTCTGGCGATGGTCGTGGATGCTCTTGCCCAGCGCCTTGAGGAACTCGCTCGCCTTCATCAGGCCCGCGCGCATCAGCGTGACGTCCTCGTAGTAACTCGTCGTCCCTTCCGCCAGCCACAGCGCGTCGGTGTAGTTTTCCTTCTGATAGTCATACGGCACCAGCCCTGCAGGCCGGAAACGCTTCACATTCCAGGTGTGAAATGTCTCGTGCGCGCACAGTTGCAGGAACCGCGAGTAGGCCTCGTCGTCGTGAAACGCGGCGGGCGCGCACTGCACGATGGTGGAGTTCAAATGCTCCGTGCCCCCGCGCCCGCCGGGGTAGCAGTGCACCAGGAACACATAGCGCGAATACGGCAAACGTCCGAAGATCGCCTTCTGGGTCTCCACGATCTTCGCCAGGTCGGCGGGCAGTTTCGCCAGGCGCGCGCTGGCCAGCACCGAGCCTGTCTGGGGCAGGCCCTCCGGCTCGCCCGTCCACACGATCACCTCGTGCGGCACGCCCGCCGCCTCGAACATCACGCGGTGATGCCGCCCGGCTTCGATGGGCGAGTCCACCAGCACGTCGTAGTCCGCAGCGTGCACATGCCGTGGATCGCCAGCGACGGGTTCCATCCCCGTCGCGATGCCCCACGGGGCGGGCGCGTCGATCGTCACGTCCACAGGAAGCGCCCGCCACCCAGGGCTGTACATCATCACCGCCGCCGGGCTGATATAGGCATGGGTGTCGTCGGCGTGCCGCGTGCGGTTTTCGAGGCTTCCGGCCCACACGGTGTAGGCGATGCGCAGGGTGCCCTCACCCAATCCGCCGCCGGCTTCGCCTGCGCGCACACGCCACGTTGATTTTTCGGTCTTCCCGACTTCCAACGCCTGTCCGCGCGCGTCGGTCGCCGAGACATCGCGGACCGTGCCTGCCTGGTCGAGAATCTGGTAGAGCCCGGGCCGCCACACGGGCAGGTGCAGATCAACGTGCGTGGTGCCGGGCGCGACGCCGGGCAGTTCCATGGTCACGCCGATGAGTTGCTGGCGTGCCTGGTTGAGGTCGATGCGATAGCGGACGGGGCCCGATTGGGCGATGGCGGGGGAGATTGCCAGCAATAGCGTGAGCAAGCCGAGGAATGGCTGTGAAAAAACGAGACAGCGCCACCCCCCTCGCCCGCTCCGAGCGGGGGAGGTACCGAGCGGAGCGAGGCAGTGGGGGTTCTCGTTGGGCTGGATGCACGGCGAGCATTGACGGACACGGCTCCCCCCCTCCGTCACTCGCCAAGCCTCGCCCCCCCAAGAACACCTCCCCCAGTAGGACCGGGGGAGGGTGGTCGCGCACCTGGTCATCGTTTGGAAGTTCGACTCGAAGTACTTCACCATGCCGACAGCGTACCACCCGAGGCGATGCTGGTGGCAGTCAGTTCCGCGCCGCCGTCAGCCCCTCTTCCTCAGCACAAACACGATCGACCGCGAGAACAACGCCGCCGGCGAGTTGATGTGCCCGAAAATCCGCTCGTTCCGCGCCCGCCACGCGTCGGTGCCCTTTCCGAAGAACAACCGCCGTGCCCACGGATAGCCCAGCGCCCACAGCACCCAATACACCGGCATCAGCCCTTTGCGCTTCCACTTGTCGCCCAGCACCGTCTCCATGTCGGCGCCGAGATAGTCGGCTACATACCGCACCCGGTGATAGTCCGACGGCGCGATGTGAAACCGGTCCGCCTGCACGCCCGGCGGAATGTCTCGCAGCGTGGCGGGGCAGAACTGGTGAAAGGTGCCCGTAAACAGGAACTGCAGCCGCGACCAGAAGTTCATCACGTTGGGCGTCGAGAGGATCACCCGCCCGCCCGGCCGCGTCACGCGGATCAACTCGCGCAGCAGGTGCACGGGGTCGATCATGTGCTCGATCCCTTCCAGGCAGATTGAAACATCGAATCGCGCGTCGTCGAATGGGAACCGCGCGGTCATGTCCACAAACGCGAAGTCCCGCCGTGCTTCGTTGATGTCGGCCGGAGTCACGCGGTGCCCTGCCGCTTTCAGCGCATCGCTCACCTGCCCGCCGCCCGCGGGAATATCCAGCACGTCGAACGTGCCTGGCTTCCCCGCTGCTCGTCCCTCGTTCTGTGTCAGCGCCAACACATGCTCAACCACCACGCGCATGTAGCCGGTGAACTCCTCGCGATGGCTCGAAAACGCCACGTTCGGGGCGGAAAGCGACTCGCTTGCCTTGGTCGTTCTCTTCTCGGCCGCGCGCGTATCCGTGTGGCTCATGCACCACCTGCCGATCCGGTTTCGCCCGTGCGCGGCGCGTGCTTTGGGCCCGCACCATCGCGTGCCGCGTGCTCCAACTCCAGCAGGATCATGTGCTTCATCAGCGCTCCCGCCGCCGTGGTCCCCGCCGCCAGCCACCCGGGTACCCCGTCGCGCCATGCCTGCTTCAGCACCAGTTGCTTGAGCAAGGCCCCGGCCGGTGCGAGGGCCATCCGCATGGCATTGGTGCGCGCCCCGCGTGCGTGCAATCCCTCCGCCGACAGGCGCGAGTACGCCAGTTGCTTGCTCAGGTGCGCGCGAAATGTTTCGAAGGAGTCATGCCGCAGCGTGCCAGCGAGCCGTCCCAACGAAACGCCACCGTGAGGGAGCGCGTCCCCGATCCCGCTCCCGTTCCCCTCCGAACCCTCCCCTCCTCTCTGTGCCACCTCGGTGTCTCGGTGACTCGGTGGTGAATCCCCGCTCCCGTCGATCAGCCTCAACTGGTCATGTGGATCAATCCCCCCCCACGCCGCGGCACCGCGCCGAACCAGTCGCAGCCGCCACTCAGGCTGCCAGGCAAATCGCAGCGGCCGTTCGCGGTACCACGTCACCCGCCGAAGTTCGTAACCGGCTGGCCCGTCCACCGCGCCGCCGCGCGACACGGCTTGCCGAATCGCATCTTGAAGCTCAGCATCCGGAGACTCATCACTATCCAAACACAACACCCACGGCTGCGAGCACTCCCCAAGCGCCATCTGCTTCGTCCGAACATGTCCCAACCAGGGCGAGCAAATCACCCGCGCTCCCGCCGCCGCGAGCAGTTCCAGCGTCCCGTCCGTCGAGCCCGAATCCACCGTGACAATCTCCGCCGCCAGCCCCTTCACTCCCTCCAGCGTGCGCGGCAGCGTCCCCACGTTGTCCTTGCAGACAATCGCTACCGACAGCGGTAATCGCTCCCCATCGCCCGGCATTCCGCCATCCTATCGAGTCACCCACAGCCTGCTCTCTCCTGGTTTTCCTCCTGGCCTTCCTGCCCTCCTGCCTTCCGCCTCCCCTAGTTCCTAGTTCCTAGTGCCTAGTGCCCAGTGCCCAGTGCCTTCCCCCCGTTGACTTCCGCCCACCGCCCCCCTTCAATCCCATCCCATTCCAGGGCACAGTGCCCGGATCTTCATGCCGGTCCGCAGACGCGGGAACCCGGTCAGGTCGCTCACCCAGCATCACGCTTGAGGCGAGCACATCACGGAGCCTCGGCACTCGCCGATGCCCGCCTGTGATGACGGAGGTTTTCGCTCATGGCCCGTTACACCGGTCCCAAGGTCAAGTTGTCTCGTCGCGTCGGCGTGCCCGTTGAAAACAACGCCAAGCACACCTCCAAGCGCCAACTCGTCTACCCCGGCATGCACGGCTTCCGCAATCGCCGCCTGCGCGACTACGGCCTGCGCCTCAACGAGAAGCAGAAGGTCCGCTTCCATTACTCGGTGCTGGAAGCCCAGTTCCGCCGCTACATGGCCCATGCCGCCCGCGCCAAGGGCAACACGGGCGAGATGCTCATGCGCTCGCTCGAGTCGCGCCTCGATAACGTCGTGCGCCGCCTCGGCCTGGCCCGCACTATCTGGGCCGCCCGCCAGATCGTCGCCCACGGCCACGTCATCGTCAACGGCCGCAAGACCGACCGCCCGTCCTACTCCTGCGAGCCGGGCGACATCATCACCCTCAAGCCCAAGATCCAGAAACTCATCCGCGAGAACATGGAATCGATGGCCGGGCACGAGGTGCCGCAGTGGCTCGATTTCAACCCGGGTGAGTTGCAGTGCCGGGTCGTGGCCCACCCGACGTCCGACCAGATCCCCTTCGACGTGAACCCGAACCTCATCATCGAGTTCTACCGGTAATCGCCGAGCCTTGAGGGTGGTCCGGCGGTCCCCGCCGGGCCTTGCCTTCAAGAACACCCGTCACCCAACGGCCCGGTCCACATGGACCGGGCCGTTTTCGTTTGTCAGGGCTCTCTTCTATCGTGTTCGGACATCCATGCCACGTATTCCATCAACGGTGTGCAGGAACGGCGGCTCGTCGCCGTTGTGGCCCATGTAGAGATCGAGGTCGGCGACACCCTCGGGATAAGCCCTGGGCCGCTCATTGAGTTTGACGACCTGTCCGTGACCATCGACGAACGCGGTGGGCGGGTCTTTCCGCGTCTCGAACACCAGCCCCGCAGTTACAAGCAGTGACTTGTTTGCTGGCCAAGTGACATCGGATTTCACCGTGGCACGCAACTGCATGGGCGGCACCATCCGCGTATCCGTCCGCCAGAACTCCGGAGCAGCCACAAACGAGCAACCGTACATATATGTTGAATATGTCGTGGCAGGTTGCGCTAGTAGCACGGGGTTGGCTGATGGCGAATGAAACACTCGCGGTGCCATATTACCGTCGTAGTAGGCGTCGGCGAGCGCCACAGGCCAGGCCGCGCTCTGCTCGAAGTATCGGATCGGCGCGGCTATCCCCGCGATCTGACTGCGAAGAACGGTGTAGGAGGTCGCCGATGCAAAGTGCGGAAAGCGGTCCCCGTTGTCGCCGGCATACAGATGGAAGATCGTCGTGTGCTGGCGAAGTTGTGCGAGCATTGTCGACTCGCGAGAGGAAGCCTGCACGCCTGAGAGCGTTGGCGCAAGCAAAGCCACAAGCAGACCGATAATGGCGACACTGATCAGGACTTCAGGAAGCGTCAACCCGCGCCTGCGGCAGGCTTTGACTGTCTTTGGGCAAAGAATGATGCGATCAGCGGCGCGATGAGTAGCGCGTTGCGAGTCAATACCCATCTCAGGTCCTTTGTAGCGGCGGATTCAGAAAACCAGCGGCCGAAGCAGCCACAACTGGGATACTCGCCAAGAACATAGTGAACGGAGAGAACCAGCGAGAACACGAACAGGAGGGCCGCGCATGAAACAGCCAGCCAACCACGCTGACCCCATATCAGCCACGCAAGTGACACCGCGACCTCAAGTGACGGAATCAGAATCGAAGCCAAACCGATGACTGACTTGGGTATCAGTTTATAGGTATCCAAGACGGCACCAAAGCCTGGAACATCCAGCAATTTGGCAACGCCCGAAGCCAGCACAACCAGCATGGCTGCAGCCGCAAGCCCCGTGGCCCACGGACGAAACAGGTGGGCCATTAGTCCGGATCCCCGCCGCCGCCGCCATTCGGACACGCATCGCCGGACTCATGGGTTTCGGTGCACTGCGCATCGTTGTGGCGGATGAAGACACAATTGCCTTGCGCGTTGCACTCATACTCGTCCCAGGCGCACGTCGCCGTAGAACCGGTGGCCTTACCAACGGTACCGTTTGATGGGTTTGCAATGGCTTGCTGAAGCGTCGGGTCCGAGGTGAGGATATCTTTGCACGCGGGGCCTCCCGTGCTGCAACTCGTCCCGATCAGGTCGGGGCCGCTTCCGGGAACGAAGGCGCAGCACTTGGCGGCCGGGTCGTTCTTGTAGCAGTTCGCCGCCACCGTGGCGCTCAGCCCGATGGCCACAGAGAGTCCGATGCTCAGATCCAGACCGCGCCGCAAGGTCAACGTTGTCATGGTACACCTCGGAGTGAACTGCGCACCCTGACGGGGAATCACACGCGATGCCCCGCCCGGATTCGCAAGAGAACAAGTCCTGCGACAAGACAGGAAAGCACAACCCACCCCATGAGCCGGTATCGCCCTAGGACGATAACACTCGGGTGTTGAGACTGGGGCACCGTCGTGACGTTTCCGTCTTGATCCACACTGTGAAACTGCGCTTCCATGCCGCGATAGTCGTCGAAGTTGGTGAACGTGACCTGACCCCGAATCGGATCACGGCCAGCGATGGTTGGGATTCTGGCAAGGTCTGCGAACGCCTCAGTTGAAAGCGGCTCGACTTCGTTCAGGACAATCTCGATCGACGCGGGAATCCGGCCCGATGTCGTTTCCGAGTAGGTTCCGGCCATCATCATGCCCGCGGCGGCATGCGGCTTCCAGTCCTTGGCCGCGCACTCCACCCGCGCGGTCTGGCCAGAGAATGTGATATCGAGCGTGAGTTCATTCACGGTACGATCCGATGCCTCGCTCGACCACCGACCCGCGCCGCGTCCGCGAAACACTCGGCCGTCCTTTTCAGCAGTGAACTTCGCCTCCCACCGGTCTCCCTCGTTTCGCCACGACTCCACGCGAATCGTTTTCCCGCGGAGTGAACTAAGCCCCCCCGAGGCGAGAGACGCGATCTGGTCCTTGCCGGCATGCACCGCCACGCGATAGTCACGAGCCGATGGCGGCTCGACAGCCGGGTTCAGCACCGATAACGACGCTGCGCTCATGCTCCACCGCGCTGTCGGCGTCAGAACGCAGTCAAAGTAGTTGGATGGCTCAGCATCGCGTGTATCCGAGAACCGGCATGAATCCGGCGACAGTATGGCGAGGTGCAAGTCTCTGAAATCCTTGCCCGCCACTCTCCGCTCATATTGACGAAGCAGCGCGCGGTTTGGGTGATCAGGCCGATCCTTGATGCGCTCTCGGATCAACTCGAGCTCATCACGGCTTGGGACATAGCGATCCCTGGATCGCCAACGCACCTGCACATCACCCCAAGCGTCTATCCGGTCGCGAATGTTCACCAATCCAAGCAACCAAGGCTCTGCTTCGGCGACGTTATCCTGGGCGAGCGAAGTGGACACGCACGCGCCCGCCATCGATAGGAGTGCCGCCGCGATCTTGGGTGCTATGCCGCACATGAGCATTGAGAGGTAGTTTAATCAAAGGGGGGGGGGGGGGGGCAATAGGGAAATTGGAGTATTTCGGAGCCCTCGCCCTGTAACAAAAGCGGCCCGGTCCAATGGACCGGGCCGCGGCTGTGCTGCACTGTTAAGGAATCGTCAGTTGCTCGCGATCAGTTCTTCCAGCGTCGGCTGGCGAATCTCGATAATCGGAGCCGGGGCGCTCGGCACGGGCGTGTTGCCGGTGGCCGCCGCTTCCGCCGCTTCCTGCTCTTCCTTGGCCTTGCGGTTGCCCAGGAAGTTGGCCTCCAGTTCAAGGCGGATCTTCTCCATGGCCTTGTTCTGGATCTGCCGCACGCGTTCCTTGGTCACGCCGATGATCTGGCCGACCTGCTCCAGGGTCATGGGCTTCTCGGTGTCGCCCGATTCCAGGCCGAAGCGGTGCTCGATCACCGTCCGCTCCACGTCGGTCAGCTCGGCGCGGTTCTGCAGCACGATCCGCTTGACCTCTTCCGCGGCGTCCTTCTCGAACGTCGTCCGCTTGGTCTCAAGGAAGTTCGACTTCTCGAGTTTCGGATCAAAGTCCGTCGGGAATCGCTGGCGATACTTCGACAACTTCATGCCCTGACGGCTGAAGGCCTTCAGAATCGCCCGGCAGGCGTAGGTGCTGAACTTGTACCCGCGGCCGGCGTCGAACTTGTCGACCGCCCGCAGCAGCGCCATGTTCCCCTCGCTCACCAGGTCGGCGAAGTCCACCTCGCTCATGCGGGTGCGCTTGGCCATCGCCAGCACCAGCGCGAGGTTGGTGTTGGCGATCTGCTCGCGGATCAGGTCCGACTTGCGGTACCAGGAGAGGATTTCCTCCGCCTGCTCGGCCGTCGGCTTACGGGCCGGGGTCGACCAGACTTCCTGCTGCAACTTCCACACGCGATAGCGGGCGTAGTTGAACTGGTGGAAGAGCACTTTCTCTTCAGCGCCGGTCAGGATGACCTGCTGGGCAGTCTTGATGGTCCGCGTACGGCCCGACAGGTCGTCCATCACCGGGTGATACCAACTGGTATCGGGCTTCTGGATGTCGGGCGCCTCGTCATAGATCTTGACGATTGCTTCGGACTCGTAGAACGCGGGGCTGTCGATGAAGTCCTGCTCGCTGGCGAGCAGTTGCGAGAGGGTCGCCTCGTCTTCCCGGCTCAGGCGGCGGGTGGTGCGACGGACCGGCGCGTCGGCCTTGCTGCGGATCGATGGCGCGACGGCCACCTCCACGCGGTTGCGGCGACGGTGCTGGTCCAAGGGGCTAAGCGAAATGGGCGCAGTGCGAGTCATGTCTTTCTTTCGAGGCGAAGGCTTGTCGTTCCCTTTCGGTTTCACGGGCTTTCCTAACGCGTCTCTCTTTCCTACACTGTTCGGTGTTCAGTAGGTCATTTCGATGCCATCCGTAGATACCCTTGCGGGTCCGGACTGTTCCGGGCTTCCCGGGGTGAATAGGTCAGTTGACTCGAATCAGCCTCGTCCTTCAACTCTTCACGCCAACCGACACCACCGGGATTCGATTGTGGACAGTTCAGGTCGCGCTAACGCCTGCTCATACGCAGGAAAGGGCTTTTCGTTTCGATTTGGTTCAATGTAATCGCTTGATATCCCTCAAACAGGCGACAGAAAATAGTGATAAAACCCGCATCAGCAGGCGTAGGTACAATGCCGAGTCCGCTGATCAACAGTTTACCGCGCGCCGGCGCGTAGGCCAGTGCTTTTCCCCCTTCCGTGTTCCTTCTGGCGCAAATCAGCATTCATCGGGATTTGGTCAAACCACGGTCCCATATACTGAGGTTCATATGCCATACCAACTCCCCAGTTTGCCGTACGCGCTCAACGCCCTTGAGCCCCACATTGACGCCAAGACGATGGAGATTCACTCCCAGAAACACCACGCGGCGTACGTCACCAACGCCAACAAAGCCCTCGAAGGCACCCGCTGGGCCGACCTGCCTGCGGAGACCATGATCACCAAACTGGCGGAGTTGCCAGACGACAAGCGGGGGCCGGTCCGCAACAACGCTGGGGGGCATGTCAATCACTCGATGTTCTGGCGCGTGATGGCACCGCCCGGGCAGGGGGGTGGCGGGAATCCCACGGGCGAGCTGGCCGAGGCGATTGACCAATCGTTCGGCACGCTCCAGGCCTTCAAGGACCAGTTTGGCCAGGCGTGCCTGGGCCGGTTCGGCTCGGGCTGGGCATGGCTGGTGGCGGTGCCCGGCGGGAAACTCAAAATCTGTTCGACGGCGAACCAGGACAACCCGCTGATGGGCGAGGGGATCGCTGGGTGCTCGGGTACGCCGATTCTGGGGCTGGATGTGTGGGAGCACGCGTACTACCTGAACTATCAGAACCGCCGGCCGGATTACGTCGCGGCGTGGTGGAACGTGGTGAACTGGTCAGAGGTCGCGTCGAACCTGAAGAACGCCAAGGGCTGAGACCGATTGCTGGCGCGTGTTGCCGATTCAGAGGGGCGAAATCATGATGAGCCGCTGGACGTTGACGGGTGTGTTGCTGGCGCCCGTGGCGATCGTGGGTTGCCTGGGCGTGTATGCGTTTGCACACGCCAAGACGCAGCGTGAAATCAACGAACGGGCGTGGATCGCGACCAAGGCCGAGCACGCCAAGGAGTTGGCGGCACGGGAAGCCGCGGCGAGCGCGGGGTCTGCCGAGGCATCGGCGAAACTCGCCGCGATCGAGGAAACCCAGCCCAAGGGGATGGTGAAGCCCGAGACGTTGCCGCAGGGCTTCGTGATCGTGGTGAAGGACAACGGCCTGGCGACGCCGGATTCACCGATCTTTCTGGCGAGCAATCAGACGGGCTGGGACCCGGGGGTGCCGAGCCAGAAACTGACGCCTCGTTCGGACGGGCGCTGGCAGATCGTCATCTCAAAGATGAAGAACGACGCGCCGCTGGACTTCAAGTTCACGCGGGGCAACTGGGACAAGGTGGAGATTGCCGAGGATTTGGCGGACATTTCCAACCGCAGCCTGCCGCTGGTGGACGCGGGCAAACTCGGGCCCAACGAGCAGCCGGTGCTGGAGTTTGTGGTAGCCAAGTGGGCGGATCAGAAACCCGCGAGCGGCGGACGGCCTGATCTCGATCCATACTACAAACTGGACGTTACGGGCACGGCTCGCCGGCTCCAGGTCTCTGGCGGCGGCGTGTCGCTGGGCACCGGCCTGCGCGATGTGATTGTGTGGCTGCCGCCGGGCTACGACGACGCGAAGAACGCGCAGCGCCGGTATCCGGTGCTGTATCTGCACGACGGGCAGAATGTGTTTCAGAAGATGCCACAGATTCCTGCCGAGTGGGGCGCGGATGAGACGGCGACGCGCTTGATTACCGAAGGCAAGATCGAGCCGCTGATCATCGTGGCGATTCCGCATGCCGGGAAAGGGCGCGCGAGCGAGTATTTGCCGTTCGCGGCGATCGAGGGCGTGACGCCACGCGGGCGTGAGTATGGCGAGTGGATGATCCGCGAGGTGGTGACGCGCGTGGACCGGCAGTTTCGGACCAAGGCGGAGGCGAAAAGCCGCGCGGTGGGCGGTGCGTCTCTGGGCGGGGTGATCAGCCTGCACATGGCCCTGGCGTATCCAAACGTTTTCGGCTTGGCCTTGTGCGAATCCACGTCGTTTGTGCAGAAGGGCGGCAAGGCGTGGGGCTACTTCGAGGGGCAACAGGGCCGTCCCGGCAAGATTTATTTTGGAGTCGGCGGGCGCGAAATGGGCGGTGACCCGGCGAAGGCCGCGGCGAACGCGGCGTATAGCGAAGGGGCCAAGGCCTTTGCGAGCGATGTGCTGCAGAAGCAGGTGGCGACGGGTGGCGTGGTGAAGTTTGTGCTGGATGAGGGTGCCGAGCACAACGAGGTGGCGTGGGCGGCGCGGTTTGGCGGGGCGTTGGAGTTTTTGTTTCCGGCTGGGCGGTGATTTCAACGGACCGCCAGCATGCAGAAGTCCACGGGGCGCGACAAACAGACCATTATCGACGTGCTTCGCCGACACGCGGGTAAGCGAACCGTCCTGTATGTCGCGCTGCCGATTCTTGCCGAACACCGCAGGGCTCTCGAGACCGAGCGAGTTTGCCCAGGGCTCGCCGAGCGAGCCATCGTGAAGGTGTTTCGGGAACTGGCGCGACAGTACGGCCAGAGCGACTACCACCCTACGTACATTCAGCGTCGCCTCGGTCCAACGGGCTTCCTTGAAGTCGTGGGGAGCCAGTACCGCTTCCGTTCCGCACTCATGGCCGGACTCACGGCATCTCGGATCGACGACCTTTGCGCCGAACTTATCCTTTCGTTGAAGACAGCCTTCGAGCGACGGCAAACCGTGATTCGAGAGCTGGAACGAGCGGTCAGCCTACCGCCGCAACAGATTCAGGAACGGCAAGACCTCGTGGTTTCCTATTTGAACCAGGTTGTCGGCAACGGTGGCGAGATGTTTGAGGTCGTGTCATTCGCCGTACTGCGTGAGTACTTTCGCACGTTCGGATTCTCACTTCAACGTTTCTCGACCACTCGCGCGAACGATGGCGGGATGGATTTCGTCGCTGGGGAGGCCATCTACCAAGTCACGGCGGATGAGAGTGCAGGCAAGGTGCGTCGCGACCTTGCCAAGTCGCCCGGGACGAAGCGCGTGCTGGTGCGGCCGACGACGAGTGAGGAGATCGTTCGATTGTGCGACTCTGAGGTTCTGGAGACCATCGAACTCAGAGACTTGCTCGAGCACTTTGTCGCGTGGTTGCTCGCTCGTGACGCACGGTCGCGCAAGGCGCGACATCTTCAGCAGGTGCTTCAGATCGCGTTGGAGGAATTCCGTCGGGAGAACAAGGCAGAGCGCTCTGCCTGATGTCTTCAGTTCACTGCCTCGACCGAAGTGCCCATCTTGGCATTCGTGCGTCACGCGACCCCCCTCCGCCTTCGCTTGCGCTCGGCACCTCCCCCGCTGGGAGCGGGAGAGGGTGGTGTGGGTGATGGGTGCTTTTCAGGTGGTCCGCGCGCGGCAGGGCCCTTACCCTCCGTGCGAAGATGCTCCTCACTCTTGCCGCGACATCCCTGGCCTCGAAACTCAAACCCGGCAAGGGGGCGAAGTCGGCGATGATGCTGACAGATGTGCCCAAGTTTGCGCGTGAGCAACTGGACCTGCATGGGATGGTGCTTTCGACCTCGCTCTTGGTGGGTGCAGATCGGGCCTTGCTGCAGAAGGTTGTGGAGTCGGCGGACAAGGCGGGGTGCCCGTGTTTGACGCTGATCGAATCGACGCCGCAGCCGGTGGCGGACCCTGACAAGGCGGGGGCGGCATCCGACCGCATCTTGCGGGTGGTGCAGGCGGCCCACTGGTTGGGGTGCAACGCGGTGGCGATTCCGATCGAGTCGCCTGATGATGACGACGCGATGTCGGACGCGGCCGAGGTGCTGCGGCCGATCCTCCGCAAGGCGGAGAAGATGGAACTGAACCTGTGCATCACCTCGGGCAGCGGCCTGACGGCCAAGCCCGATCGCGTGACCGAACTGCTCAAGAAGGTGGGGGGCTTCCGCATCGGCACGCTGCCGGACTTTGACGCGGCGAGCGGGTCGACTGATGCCGGCGCGTATCTGCGGCGGCTCGTGCCCTATGCGAGCACGGTGCTGGCGACGGCGCACACGCTTGAACCCGCAGGCAAGAAGGCGGCGGGGGCGGCGGCGGGCTTCACGCACAAGCCGTTTGATCTGGTGGACTATGTGAAGACGGTGTCGATGGTCGGGTTTGATGGGGCACTGGCGATTGACTATCGCGGCCCGGGTGACCCGGTGGAAGGGGTGTCGCGGGCGCGGGACATGATCCGTACGATCATCGGTGGGGGCACGGCGGTCGAGGAAGACGACGAACTCGATGAGTTGCCGGTGGTGGAAGAGGTGGAGAAGGAAGAAGAGGCATAAGAGTGGCCCCAGGGACGCACCACGCCGTGAAGAACGCTGCACCGACCATTGAGCGCAAGGGCGGGGGCGCGGGGCGGCGTCTGGTGGTGGCCATTGACGGGCCGGCGGGCACGGGCAAGTCGTCGGTGGCGCGGGCGCTGGCGAAGCGCTTGGGGGTTGAGTTTCTGGATACCGGCGCGATGTATCGCGCGGCGGCGGCGCTGGCGCTGGATTCGGGATTGCCGGTGGCGACGGCGCTTGTGCAGGGCGGACTTTCGGTTGAACTGACCGCGCGGCTTGAGGCGCTCATCGAGCAGGCTGATCTGCGGTTTGACTGGACCTGCGACCCGCCCGAGATTCTGGCCAAGGGCCAGTCGCTCATGGGCCGAATCCGCGACGCGGACGTCACGGCCCTGGTTTCGCCCTTGGCCGGCGTGCCCGCGCTGCGGGCGCGGATGGTGGCGGCGCAGCGGGCGATTGCTGCGGCACACCCGAGGCTGGTGACCGAGGGGCGCGACCAGGGGTCGGTGGTGTTTCCGGATGCGGACGTGAAGTTGTATCTGGACGCGGCGGCGTCGGTTCGGGCGGCACGCCGAGCCGAACAGTTGCGGGCTTCTGGCCAGCCGGCGGATGAGGCGCGGCTGCTGAGCGAGATCGAGCGGCGTGATGAGTCGGACAAACGCCGCGCGGTGGGGCCGCTGGTGTGCCCGGCTGACGCGGTGATCGTGGACACCTCGCAGATGACGTTTGACGGCGTGGTCGATCGGCTGCACGCGATCGTGACGGGCCGACTGGCAGGCCGTGGGGCGTGAGCGAGGCGGTGGGACAGACTGGAACCTCTGCCCCGGGCGGCGCTGCATCTGGTGCGCGCGCGGTGGTGGTGAACGCGTCACCAAGCGAGTCTGGTACGGGAGGGCAAAGGCGAGGCTGGCTCGGTTGGTATCGCGCCCGCAACCCGGGCCGACCGGTATCCGCGATGCTGGTGTATGAGTTCTTCTGGTCGCTCTTGTGGGTGGCGCTCACGCTGGTCTATCGGTTGCGGGTAGTGGGTGGCGAGCGTGTGCCGCGGCAGGGGCCGGTGCTGCTGGTGGCCAATCACCAGTCTTTTCTTGATCCGCCGCTGGTGGGGATGGGCATTCCCTCGCGGCATCTGAACTTCATCGCGCGTGGCGGGCTGTTTTCGGCCAAGGGGTTTGGGTGGCTGATCACGGCGTTGAATGCCGTGCCGATCAAGGAGAACGGGTCGGACACCGCGGCGATCCGCACGGCGCTGGAGCAGTTGGCGGCGGGGCGTGCGGTGCTGATCTTCCCGGAGGGGTCGCGCTCGCCCGATGGCGCGGTGCATGAGTTCAAGCGGGGCGCGTGGCTGCTGATGAGCCGGGCCAAGTGCCCGGTGGTGCCGGTGGCGATCGAGGGGGCGTTTGACGCGTGGCCTCGCGGAGGTCGGCCCAGGCTGTGGGGGGCGCGGGTCGCGGTGGAGTTTGGTGAGGCGATGTCGCACGCAGAGTTGTCGCGGCTGGGCGCGGATGAAGGGCTGGCGCTGTTGAGGGGGCGCGTCGAGGCGATGCGGCAGGACCTGCGGCACGAACTGCGCTGTGCGAGCGGCGGGGCGTTTCCGGCGGCGGGCGTGGGGGATTGAGGGGAGCGTGCGAAGGGCAAGAGGGCTGGCCGCGCGGTACGCTGGGGCATGATTCACGCGATTCTGGCCGGTGTGTTCGCTTGGGCCGTGCTTTCCGCGACGATCACGGTGCACGCCGTGCAGCCGCCCGCCGAAGGCACGCGGCAACCGGGCGTCACTGTGCGCACCTATCAACTTGAAGGCGCGATCGAGAAGATCCCGACGCTGAAGCCGAATCAGACGCCCAATGCCGACGAGGTGCGGGACGGGATCGACCTGGTGGCGGGAGATTTTCCGGGTTTCGGGACGCTGGTGAACGCGCCGTTCCTGACGCGGGTGATTGGGTGGCTCACGCCGCCGGTGGATGGCGAGTATGTGTTTCGGCTGACCAGCGACGACGGGTCGCGGCTGTCGCTGGGCGGGGCGCTCGTGCTGGCGCACGACGGCCGGCACGGCACGACAAGCAAAGAGAGCGAGGGCATCACG
This sequence comes from uncultured Phycisphaeraceae bacterium, assembly GCA_964588585.1. Lineage (GTDB taxonomy): Bacteria > Planctomycetota > Phycisphaerae > Phycisphaerales > UBA1924 > JAEUIX01. The sequence goes on along the minus strand of CAZPPX010000018.1, from coordinate 51,922 downwards.
CTGGAGGCGGGGAAGCCCATTGAGGTGCTGGTGGAGCACTTTGACGCGGGCGGGAATCGACGGCTGCGGCTGGAGTGGATGCCCCCGGGAAGCGAGAACACCAAGCAGCCGTTTGTGGAGATTTCGACGCGCGTGCTGACGACGGAGATCGACAACGCGCGGGTGGTGGCGCCGGGGGTGAAGGCGGTGATGCCCGACGTTCCGCCTCGGGCTGGTGATGGCGTGCCGGTGGCGGGGATGCACCCATCGTTTTCGCTGGTGACGCCGGTGATCGACGCGGGAGGATTGGATGTGCCGTTGATGATCGGCGCGATGGCGACGCTGGCGGATGGGCGGGTGGTGATCGGCACGTTCAACCCGCTGCAGCGCGACGACGTGAACCTGCCGGATATCGAGTCGAAGGTGCCTGATCGGCTGTATGCGATCTCGGGGTTGTTTACGCCTGGCGCCAAACCGACGCTGAGGCCCTGTGCCGACAACGTGCTGGAGCCGCTGGGGCTGTGCGTGATTGGGGATGACTTGTATGTGGCCCATCGGCGTGCGGTGACGCGACTGCGCGATCTGGATGGCGACGGGTTCTTTGAGGATCGGTACGACGTGGCCGGGGGTGCGCGGCCATTCGGGTGGGAAGCATGGAACTATCACCAGTTCACGTTCGGATTGCTGCATCACAACGGGTCGCTCTATACCGGGCTCTCGACGGCGATGGCGCCCCCGCCATGGGAGGGCATGGGGACCAATGCGGCACCCAACGACCCGCTGCGGGGGAGCATTCTGCAGATCGACCTGGCGAGCGGCGCGTTCCGCACGATCACGTCGGGCGTGCGCACGCCCAACGGGCTGGGGTTCGGGCTGCCGGAGGTGGATGGCACGCCGAATATTTTCTATGTGGACAATCAGGGCGCGTGGATGGCGACCAACAACTTCGGGCATGTGTCGATGGGGCGTTTCTTCGGGCACTTCAACAACACGAACGTTGTGCCGAAGTTGGCCGAGCGGTTTCCGAAGGGCGGGATCGCCTCGGCCTGGGCGGATCGACCCCGTGCTGTGCCCGCGGCAGACCTGGTGCACAACGACCTGGCCAACTCGCCCACGCAGATGCTGATGATCGAGGATGACACGAGCCTGTTCCAGGGTCAGATGCTGGTGGGCGAGTTGACGGCCGGGGGCATCCGCCGCGTGGCGCTGGAAAAAGTGGCGGGCCAGTGGCAGGGGGCGTCGTTCCAGTTTGCGCAAGGGTTCAGCGTGGGCGTGAACCGGTTGGCGTGGGGGCCGCCGAATGGGGACAGCCGGAAGGGGCGAGCGCTCGTGGCCGGTGGCATCGGCGCGGGTGGCAACTGGAACTGGAAGGGGACCAAAGCGGGGCTGGATGTGCTGACCTCGACAGGCCAAGTCGCGTTTGAGATGCGAAACGTGCGGGCCACGCCCACGGGCTTCGATATTGAGTTCACCAAGTCCGTTGACCCGGCGTGGCTGGGGAACACGGCAAACTACACCGTGCAGCAGTGGACGTACACGCCCTCAAAGCAATACGGCGGGGCCAAGCAGCATCAGCAAACGCTGACGGTCACGAGCGCCAGGTCCAATGAACGCGGGGATGGAGTGAGGTTGACGATTCCGGGGCTGATTGCCGGGCGCACCGTGCGATTGCGGCTTGACCCGGTGTCCACTCGTGGCGAACCGATCTGGGCGACCGAGGCGTTTTATGCGCTGAACATGATTCCGGTGGAAGAGGATGGCCTGTTGGGCCCCGTGAGCGGGGCGCGGCGGCGGAATGTGCCCATGGGCGTTGGCGCGATGGCCCCGGCGAACGCGAGCGTGCTGATCGGCCGCTCGGCGCGGACGCATTTCTCGACGCCTAACGAAACGCCTGAGATGGTTCGCGCCGGTCGCACCCAGAACGACTTGCTGGCGCGTGAGTATGCCGACGTGGGCGAGGGCGATCTGCTGAGCCGCGCGAGTTTTGGGGACTGTCACCTGCACGTCGAGTGGTACGCGCCACCGGGCGGCGCGGGCCAGATGGCCGGCAACAGCGGCGTGTACATCCAGGATCGCTACGAAATCCAGGTGCTCGGAACGCCTGTGGGAGCCGCGCCATTGGCGAAGAACGAGGCCGGCGCGATCTACAACGTGAAGGCGGTCGATGTGAACGCGTCCACCGGCCCGGGTACCTGGCAGGCGTACGACATCTTCTTCACGGCACCCCGCTTCGACGGGAAGACCAAGGAGAAGACCGCGTCCGCGCGGATCACGATGTATTGGAACGGTCAGTTGGTGCACGACGGTATCGGCATCGACGGGCCCACCGGCGCTGCACGGGCAAAGGGTGAGTCAGTCGGCGATCGCGCCGCCACGATGCAGGTGGGCCCCGTGCGGCTGCAGGCCCATGCGACTGACGCCCAGGGTCCGGTGCGGTATCGCAACGTGTGGGTTGCGCCGATTCCGATTGTGCGCGGCTGGGGCTTTGGCGATCTGCGCGAGGCGGCCTACCCGCCTTTGCCACCATGGGTCGATCTGCTCGATCCGAAGGCCACCGGCACGCGCACGCTTGAGGCCTTTGAGACCCGAGGCGGATCGGCGACGTACACGATCGAGGGCGACACGATCGTGGGCACCTCTGTGCCACGCTCGCCCAATACGTTTCTGCTGACCAAGCAGCAGTTCGGCGACTTCGATCTGCTGGTGGACGTGCAGGTGGATGCCGAGATGAACTCCGGCATTCAGATCCGCAGTCATGTCGATGGCACCACCGCGGAGGAGCCGCTGGGGGCGCGCTCGGCGCGGGTGTCGGGGTATCAGGTGGAGATCGACCCGACGGCCCGCGCGTTCACGGGCGGCATCTACGACGAGGCCCGTCGCGGGTGGCTGGTGCCGCTGACCGAGAACCCGGCGGCCCGCTCGGCCTTCAAGCCCGGGGCGTGGAATCAGATTCAGGTGATGGCGCGAGGTCCGTGGATCCAGACGTGGATCAACGGCGTTCCCGCGGCGACGCTGTTTGATGCGGTGGATGCGCGCGGGCATATCGGCTTGCAAGTGCATGATGTTGGCGACCGCGAGGATCCGCTGAGCGTGCGGTTCAGGAACGTGCGGGTGCGGTCGTACGACGCGGGGGGCAAGTAGCGAGTACCACCCTCCCCCGCTGGGAGCGGGGGAGGGTGGTGAGTCAGTCAGCGTTCCAGCGCCAAGCGATGCACCGTGACCGTGCCCTTGTCGGGCGAGCCCTGCACCTGGATGCCCATCGAGAGGACCGCGTTCATCTCGATGCGGCCTTTGCCGCGCTGGTTGCCCCAGTGCTGCTGCTTTTTCAAGTCGCGGATGGCGATGCGATAGGTGTGCTTGCCGCCCTGGCCGTAGATGGGGTCGGAGATGAAGGCCTCGCCGTCGTCGCCCGCGGGAGAGACGTACGAGCCCTTGCCTGACGGCCCGGCGGCGGCTTCCGCCATGATGATGTTGATCTGCACGCCCTTGGGCGCAGTGGCTTCGAGCACGATGTGCGTGTAGCCATCGAGATCGGTAGTGAGCGTGGAGGCGCCAGCAGGAGCGGTTATTCGGCTGGTGGCGGGGCCGTAGACGTTGATGCCTGCGCCGTGGGCAAGGCCGGCAACGTAATCGAGCACGAGTGCCGCGCCCTCGCGACGGTAACTGAGTTTCGCGTCGGTCGCGCCCCAGATTTCTGGGTCATTGGTCCACGGGCCCTTGAGTAGATCGAGCGACGGCGGGCGGCCGGGGTGCTGGCCGGGTTCATAGGTCACGCCCTGTGGCGTGGGGAGCACGGTGGGCGCGGGCTTCAAGCGACCAGCCCGCCAGCCGGGCACCTTGGCGTGGGCCTGCTTCATGGCTACCAGAACCTCGCTATAGGGCTCATTGCGGATGCTGACGACGCCGTAGTTCGAGTTCTCGCCGTCGAAGCGGCCCTGGGGCGATTGGTCGGCAAACTCGAACCAGTGCATGCCGATGACGATGGACGATTGCAGGCAGGCCTCGATGTATCGCGCGTAGCGATCGGCGCGATCGGCTTGCCTCGGCACCACGCCACCTGCGCCGCCGGTGTTGGGGTTGCCGCTGGCGTTCTCTGCGGCCCTCCAGGCAAACTCGGTGATCATCAGCGGCTTCTTGCCCAGCACCCAGTACTTGGCGATCAGTTCATCGGGCGCGACGGGGTCGCCGTGGTAGGTGTTGAACGAGAGGACGTCGCAATACTTCCCGCACGCGACCGCGACCGGATCGGGCACGTCGCCCGCGTAGCGCGTGCCCAGGATCAGCAGGCCCGGTGCCACGGCCTTCACCGCCTCGGTGCCAAGCCGGTAATAGCGCTCGGCGGCGTGGGCGAGGAAGTCGTTGCGGTCGCGGGCGATGGCCCGGCCGCTGGCCATGCGAAGGGTCGCGATGCTCAGATGGTCCCAGGCGGTCAGTTGCACGTCGCACGCCTTGGCGAAAGCCTCGGCGGTGGGGTAGCGTGATTTCAGGAAGTCGAGTGCCGCCGCACGAGTGGGGTCGCCATCGGGCTCGTCGAACGCGCGTTCGAGCAGCGTGTAGTTGGGCGTGCGGTCCCAGCCCGACTTGCCCCACCAGGGCATCTCGTTATCCAGAAATGCGCCGATGATGGTTGCGCGGTCGGTGAAGTTGCCCAGCACGCGAGCGGCGTTCTGCTTGGCGCGCTCGGGGAAATCAGGCCGGAAGGCATCGAGGCACTGGTGGTGCTTGGTGCCCGCGCTCAGATAGATCACGGGGGTGTGATAGAACTCCTTGCCGCGAGCGTTCGACGCGGGCAGGGAGTGATGGCTCCACGCGCCAGCGGTGTTGAAGCCGTGCTCAACCAGCAGATCGCGCGTGGACGTGGCCCACGCCGCGCGATCGCCCTTGAACAGCGTCGGCACCGGGTTGTAATAGTCTGTGCCCGCCCGCGGCATGTAGGGCTCGGGGCTGATGTTGTTCACGCCCAGCGAGACCAGGCGGCGGCCGTCGGGCGCGACGAAACTCCATGTGCCGCGTTCGTCGGCGCTGACGGTGAAGCCGACCTTGGTCGCGGACGGCGTTGCAGGTGACGAGGGGGCCTGTTTCGCGCACGCGGCAGGCGCGGCACAGGCCAGGGCGAGAAGCCCGGCGGCGAGGTGCTGGTTCATTGGGAAGAGTCCTGTGCGGCGCGAAGAGAATCGTGCACGGTTACGGGCAGGGCGTGAAGAACAGGGCGATGAAGTCGCTGAGGTCGTCGGGATCGGCCGCGCCGTCGCCGCTGACATCGGCGAGCGGGCAGGGCGGGGCCGAGAAGTAGCACGCGATAAAGTCGGCGAGGTCGTCAGGATCGACGGTGCCATCGGTGTTGAAGTCGGCGAGGCACGCGGGCGGAGGTGGGGGAGGGGCGACCAGTTCCAGGGCGACATCGTCCACGAAGGCCGCCCCGGCGGCGAGCGCTGGTTGTACGAAGCGCAGCACGACACGCAAGGTGGTTGCGCCCGCTGGCGCGACGCCTTCAAGCAGCACGGGGAGATGTGTGTTAACGGGTGATGCTGCGTCGAGCGCGGTCTGTTCGACGGTATCGATGATCGCGCCGCTGGCGTCGCGCCATTCAAGGCGGAACACGCCGCGATTGGCGCCCGCCATGCGGTCGGGCGACCAGTTTCGCCACCACGAGGTCGCCCGCCACGTCTGCCCCGGCACCACGGCCACGTCCTGGTACATGGTGGAGGTGTTCAGGCTGCCGGTGAAGTTGCCGAACATCTTGCCGATCCGCGTGCCGGTGCGAGGGCTGTTGGGCTCGTTGAAGCAGTTGCCAGACGTGGTCCAGCCGGTCAGGGGCTGGCTGTTGTTGGTCCCGCGATCTTCGAATGATTCGTTGACGAGGTGCCGGCGATACACCCGCGCATATTCCACCAGCATGAGTTGCGGAAGGATGGTCGTCTGATCGGGCATCCCCGGCCAGTCGCCGCCCACGGCGGTGTTGATGATGAGATACATCGGATCGCGCGGGATGTTGCTCGTGTTGGTTGCGCGGAGCACGCCATCGACGTAGAACTCGATGCGGTCGGGGTACCAGTCGGCGGTGAAGGTGTGGAAATCAGCCGTGAAATCGGGGCCGGTGAACGAGTTGGTCTGCGACTGCACCGCGGGCCACACGCCCCAGTGATGGGTCATGTGCACCGTATTGGGCTGGTGGCCAAGCAGTTCCATGATGTCGATCTCGGGCGGCCAGCCACCGGCCTGATTCAGCATCCAGATCGCCGGCCACAGCCCGCGCGTGCGGGGCAGTTTGGCGCGCACCTCGAACCGCCCGAAGGCCTGGAAGAAGCGATTGCGCGATTCAATCAGCCCGCTGCAATACTGGCGACCGCCCTGCACGCGCCGCTCGGCCAGAATGGTCATCAGCCCGTTGCCCACGCTGACGTTCGCGGGCGAGTAGTACTGCTGCTCGTTGTTCTTGATGAGCGCGGCGTTCTCGGCCCGCCACTTCGCGGTGTCGAGGGCGGTACCGTCAAACTCGTCGTTCCAGACCAGCGCCCAGCCGGGCGGAGGTGCGGGCTGTGCCAGCGACTCGCGCGGCAATGCGCAGAGCATCAACCCGCTGGCCCCGAGCAATCCAAGAACTCGTGTCGTGCATGAGCGGTTCATGAGCGGCTCCGGGCAATGGACGTGCCATTCACAAGTGGTGTGGGGGGAGGAGACGTGGCCGCGATACGCGCGCTGCCGGGCACGTCCGGTAGCGCCATTTCGACGGGTTCATCCAGCGACGCGCCATTGGTCGCGATCACGCGGGCGTACCAATAGGCCGAGTCTTTCAGCGTGCGCTGCTGGGTTTCATAGTCTACATGCACCAGGCCGAAGCGGTGGCGGTAGCCCTCGGCCCATTCAAAGTTATCAAGAATCGACCAGTGGAAGTAGCCTCGGATGTCCACCTGGTCCTGCACGGCCCTTCGCAGCGCCAGCAGATACCGCCGCGTGAAGTCGATCCGGGCCCCATCGCGCACGCGGCCGTCCGCGCCGACCCAATCGATGTTCGACATCCCGTTCTCGGTGATCACCACCGGCAGGTTGTAGCGCTCAACCAGGAATCGTGGGCCCCAGTACAGCGACTCGGGCGACACGCTCCAGCGAAACGCGGTCTCGGGCGCGCCGGGTGGTGCCGCGATGGCCTCCGCCCGCCCGCCCGCGCCCGCTCGCACGCAGGTGCCGCTGTAGATGTTCGCCCCGAAGAAATCCAGTGGCTGGCAGATCGTCTCCAGGTCGCCGGCGCGCATCTCGGGCAGATCCTTGCCGAAGAGGTGCAGGCCATCGGCCGGGTAGGACCCCAGGCACACGGGGTCGGCAAACCAAGTGTTGTTCCACGAATCGCGCTGCGTGATGGAGAACGTGCTCTGCCGCGCGGCTTCAAGATCCGACGGCGCCTCGCTCGCCGGATACTCCACGCGCATCACCGGGGCCCATCCCACCTGCCCCGCGCTCCGCGCTTTGGCCCGAATCGCCTGCACCCCTTGGCCATGCGCCAAGAGCACATGGTGCGTCGCGAGCAGGCGCTCCGCCAGTGACAACTTGAATCCCGGCGCGTGCGTGCCGTCGCCATGCCCCAGGCCGATGAAGATCTGCGGCTCGTTGATCGTCATCCAGTGGCGCACGCGATCGCCCAGGCGTGACGCGATCACCCCGGCGTACTCGGCAAACCAGTCGGCGCTCTCGCGATTGAGCCAGCCGCCGCGGTGCATGAGCGCCACCGGAAAATCCCAGTGAAACAGCGTGAGCCAAGGCTGAATGCCTGCTGCGAGCAGCGCATCCACCAGCCGGTCGTAGAAATCGAGGCCCTTCTCGTTGATCCGCCCGGTGCCCGCGGGCAGCACGCGCGACCATGACACCGAGAACCGATACGCCTGCAGACCCAGTCGCTCCATCAGCGCCACGTCGTCCTGCATCCGGTGATAGTGATCGCAGGCGACCTCGCCCGTGTGCCCGCCATGGATCGCGCCGGGGCGTCGGCACATGTCGTCCCACACCGACGGGCCCCGCCCGTCGATGGCGGCTGCCCCCTCCAGTTGATACGCCGACGACGCGGCGCCCCAGGCAAACGATCGTGGAAATGACGCGTCCATGCCAACTCCTCCGGCGTTGCGCCGGCTGTGCCACTAGCCCTTAACCGCACCCGACGTCAGACCCGAGATGAACTCTTTCTGCAGAATCAGAAACATCGCCATGAGGGGCAGAATCGAAACGAGCGTGCCCGCCATGAGCAGGCCGTAATCCTGAAAGTATGTGCCCTTGAGTTGCGATACCGCGACCGAGAGCGGAAACTTGCCGGGCGTCTGCATCACCACCTGCGGGCTGATGAAGTTGTTCCAGGTGCCCAGGAACGTGATGAGCAGGAACGCGCCGACCATCGGTCGGAGCAGGGGCAGGGCCACGCTGAAGAAGATGCGTCCCTCGCCCGCGCCATCCAGCCGGGCCGCTTCGATGAGCGATCCGGGCACGCTGGTCAGGCTCGCCTGCCGGAACAGGAACACGCCAAAGGCCGGGGCGATGGCGGGCAGGATGAGCCCCGCGAAGGTATCGAGCAAACTCAACTGGAACAGCCACTGATACCCCGGTGCCATGAGCAGTGGGGGGGGAATGATGAGCGCCGCCAGCACCAGCACCGTCGCGGCTTTCCGCCCGCGGAACTCGAACTTGGCCAGTGCATAGCCCGCCATGGCCGAGACCAGCGCCGCCAGCGCCGCCGTTGATGACGCCAGGAACACCGAGTTCACCATCGCCCGGCCAAACCCGAACTCCAGCAGCACGCGCTGCATGTGCTCGAGGGTCAGCCGGCTCCACGCGATGCCCAGAAATCCCTCGCCCCAGGGCAGGAAGGCCGAGGTGAAGAAGTCGTCGTTGCGCTTGAGTGCCGCGCACAGCAGCCAGACAAACGGCGCCGCCGTCAGCAGCGCCGCGGGCAGCAGCACCACATGCGGCATCGCCTCTCGAAGTGTTCGTGCCCGCGCGATCATGCCGCTTCCTCCCCCCCGCCCGCGCGAGAGAGCCGCCGCTGCAGGATTGCGCACCCCACCAGCACCATCGCCAGGGCCCAGCCGATGGCGCTGGCGTAGCCCAGATCCCCCACCTCGAACCCCTGCTGGTAGAGGTACATCACCACCGTCAGGCCGCGGTTGTCGGGTCCGGCCGCCGAGTTCAGCAGCACCCAGGGCAACTCGAACAACTGAAAACTGCCGATCACCGACAGCAGCACGACAAACGTGCCGACGGGCCGGATGCTGGGCCAGATCACCGCGGTGAAGCGCCGCCAGGGCCCGGCCCCATCGAGCGACGAGGCCTCGGTCAACTCCCGTGGCACGTTCTGCAGCGCCGCCAGGAAATACACCATGTTGAACCCCATGTACTGCCAGAGCGACGCGACCACGAGCGACGACATCACATAGTTCTGGAGCCACGGAAAATCGAGGTCCCAGCCCACGAGCGCAAACAGCGCCTGATTGAGCAGGCCTGTCCGCTTCTCAAAGATCACGCCGAAGATCATCCCCACGAACACCACGCCCACCAGCGCAGGCGAAAAGAACACCAGCCGATAGATCGCCCGCCCGCGCAGGCCCGGCCTGTTGAGCAAGAGCGCGCACCCCAGCGCCAGCGGCAGTTGAATGAACACCGACGTCAGCACATATACGGTGGTGTTTCCCATCGCCTTCCAGAAAAGCGGGTCGGCGAGCAGGTGCTTGAAGTTGTCCAGCCCGACAAACCGCGCGTTGCCAGGGCCAAAGGTCTGCTGAAACGACAGCGTGCCAGCGCCCACGAGCGGCCAGAGCGTGAAGGCCGCGAACAGCACCAGGAACGGGGCCAGGAGCGCCCACGCTGCTCGTTGGGGAATTGGCAGCGCCCCGGCACTCATCGCGCCACCCCCGCCACACGCGCGTGATTCGAGTCGCGTGCTGGGTCGCTGGCGCCTTCACCACGCGCCTCGCTCAGCGCTTCCCCCCGCAGAAACACGTTCCGATCGATCATCCGCACGATCCGCGCCTGCGCCGTCGCCAGCCGCCGTTTCGCCACGGGTAGCAGCGCTTCCGCTGTGGGCAGCGCCATCGCGTCGGCTTCGTCCTTGATCCCGTTCACCGCGTCCTGCACCGCCAGGATCGCCGCGTAGTTGTAAGGCGAACTCGTCCGCAGCGGCACATGCGGTGCCAGCGCGATGTACATCAGCCCCTTGGCCTGCCCCGCAAAGTACGGGTCGGGCTGGGCGAACACCGGGTCGTTCCACAGCGACTTGACCGGCGTGATGATGTCGCCTTTCAGATAGGTCTGCCGCGCCATCTCGGGCGACAGGTACAGGTGTTTCACAAAGGCCCACAGCGCATCAGGGTCGGCGGCGGTGCGCGATATGCCCAGCATCGTGCCGCCCCACACGCTCGTGCGCCGCCCGCCCCGCTCCCACGCGGGCAGGGGCATCAGTTTCACCTTGCCCGACAACTGTGGAATCTCGTTCTTCCAGTAGTTGCACATCCAATCCGGCATGATCGACGCGACCACGAAGCCTTCGAGTTTCAACTGGTTGCCCGACGCCGACCAATCCGGTGCCTCGGCCGCGATGCGGTCCGGACCCGTCATCCACGCGACGATCTGCGCGAGCGTTCGCGCGTTGAGGTCCGAATCGATCGTCGGCTGACCCCGATCATCAAAGAACGTTCCCCCGGCCTGCAGCAGCAGCGTCTCAATCGACTCGCCCTGTGTGGGCCACAGGTTGAGCAGATACCGCCTGGGCTTGCCATCCGGACCTCGCTCCGCCATCAGCGGCTTCATCACCCGCGCAAAGTCCTCCCACGTTTCGATCGGCCCCACATCGATGCCCGCCGCTTCCACCAGGTCCGCCCGATACCCCAGCATCACCGGGTGCACATCATGCGGCAAGCCAAACACCCGTCCACGCGAACTCCACGGGCTGAACGACGCCTCGTTGATCTGTGTATCCAGCCCCTCGGCGGTCAATCGATCCGTCAGATCGAGAAACCCGACGCTCTCGAGCGGCCCGGTAAAGGCCCGTGCCGCGATGCGTCGCTCGACCTCCAGCAGGTCCGCGCAGCGCGTCTCCGACAGAAACCCCGCGAGCATCCGCCTCTCCAGCGCGGGCAGCGAGATGAGCGACATGTTCATGCGCGTGTCGGTGATCGCGCCCTCGCCCTTCCCCGTGAGCCGCGCATTCCATTCATCCACGATCGGGCCGTAGATCTGCGCGTGCAGACGCGCAAACGTCCACATCGAGCGCCCTTCGCCCGCTCGTGCCGGCCACAGCGCCAGCACAGCGCCCGATATGGCCGCCATCGCGACGATGAGCAGCCCAGCCGGCGGAAAGCCGCCGAGCGACAGCCCTCCGCCTCCGCCACTCCGAGTTGGCAATGGCCGCTCATTCATGCGCGCACGGTCTCTAAGCGACTTCACTTAACCACTCGACCACTTCCTGCCCGCCGGCGGCGGACTACTCCGCCGCCGGGCCGCCCCGACTCTTAGCAGCCCCCGAAGTAGGCCGCGATGTAGTCGCTCAGGTCATCGGGATCGACGAACGTGTCGCCGTTCTGGTCCGCCTGTGCGCACGGCGGCACCGCGAAGTAGCACGCGATGTAGTCGCTCAGATCGTCCGGATCGAGGTTCCCGTCGCCGTTCAGGTCCGCCGGGCACGTCGGCTCGACCACCACGAACGCCGCGTCGTCCCAGGCCACGCTGGTTTCGCTCCGCGTGCCGTTGTTCAGGAAACTCTGCACCGCCATCACGATGGCCGCCCGGGCCGTGCCCGCCGGAGCCGTCTGCAGGATCGTGAAGCGCTGGTACTCGCCCGTCAGCAGGTCCTGAATGGGTTGGTTGAATCGGCCGATTTCCCCGCCCGTGGCATTCTGCCACTCAATACGAAACTCGGCCCCGTTGTTGATAGCCGGATTCGCTCTCGCCCACACCGACAGTTCATACTGCCGCCCACCTTCGAGCCCCAGCACCACCTGCACATGGCCCGTGAAGGCGTTGTGGCCCAGCACCGTGTCGGTGCCGCGCACCGTGGTCACGAGTGCCTGTGCGTCGCTCCGGGGCGTCGCGCCGGTGTTGTTGAACGCCTGCAGCACGGTGCCCGGGGGGCCGCCGAAGAAGCCGTTCCAGTTCTGCGGATTGGCGAAGTTGAAGCCCAGGGGCAACTCAAACCCGGCGTTGTTGAGCAGATTCGTCGCCGGGGGCGGGGGCGGCGGCGTGAACGTGTTCTCGAACACCGCGTCATCCAGTTGCAGGCTGCCGCCGCCGCTCGACGAGAAGTAGAGCACCACGAACCGCACGAAGCGCGTGCCCGTGGGGGCCGTGCCGCCGATCGTGGCCTGTGTATACACATCCGTGGGCGTGAAACCGTCGGCCACCAGCACCGTCTCGTTGGCGATCAGGTTCCGCACCTCATCCAGCCATTCCAGGTTCAGCACCACATAGTCGGGCAGAATCATCGGGCTGTTGGCCGTCGAGTTGATCGCCCAGATCGAGCCCTGCCATTGCGATTGCGGCTGCGCCGCGAACTCTTGGAACACCCCCGAGGTCGTGCCCGTCGTCATGGTCAGATTCGCTGCGCCCGTGCGGGGCGCAAGGGTCGTCCGCACCGAGTTGCCAAAACTGTTCCAACCGGCAATCACCCCGCCGCCGCTGCTTTCAAACGAGTGATTCGCCACCGCTACCGGGCCCGAGCCCAGGATCGACGCGGTGAAATCATCAAAGAACGCTGATCCGCCCAGGTTGTCGGCCTGCTGCTCGAACAGAATGATCAGCCGCGCCTGCGTCGTGCCGCTCGGTGCGGCGGTCGACACGCTCGCGACGATCCGCGCGCCCGGCGTCGAGGCCGCCGTCACCACGTCCTGCTCAGCCGAGCCGAGCAAGCCGCCGCCCGAATCCAGGAACTCGATCTTGATGAGCGCCCGATTTCCGCCCTGCATGAGGTCAGTGGGGGGGTTGGTGCCCGTGGCGCCGATGGTCCACTCCTGCCCGCCCGCCGCGCTCACCGTCTGCGTGAACCCGGAGTAGTTGATCCCGCCATTGAACTGGCCAAACAACTTGGCGCTGTAGTCGCCCGTCACCGCCAGCGCCGGCTCGCGGAACGCGTTGCCGAACGTTGACCAGCCAAACGCCGCCGCGCCTTCGGTTTCAAAGGACGCATTCTGCAGCACGTTCTGGGCCTGGCACATCGTCGCCAACGCCAGGCACGCCAGCGCGGCTTTCATCCAGTGCATCACGCTCATCGTCGTCTCCTCAGGAAGAATGGGGGGGGTGCGTTCTCGTTTCTCTAGTCTGCTCGGGAATCCACGGCTCGGCCAGCGCGCACGCGCCGTCGCACCGATCAATCTCATCATTTACGGCAAGTTGATCCGATCGTCAAACGGGCTCCACATCACCTTCAATGTGCTCGCGCCCGTCGCGTCGACCAAGTCGCTCTGTTTGTACTGGGCCACGTGTCCGTCCGACAGTGTCAGGTTCACGCCCGATTTGAACCCCAGCGGCTCACCGCGCACGCGCGGATGCCGGTAGTAGGGCAAGTACGACTTGATCGCCGCCGGATTCGACGTCGGCCCCATCTCCGGGGCCAGTCCGACCCATTGCCCGGGCCATGTGTTCGAGGCCATCCCGGCCCCGCCCCCAAACCGCGGCCCCGGCCGCCCGTCCGCGCCGATCTGCCCGATCGTGAACCACACCCGCGGCAACGTCTCGGAATAGAACAAGCCCCAGGCCTCGCCCAGCAGCAAGGTCTTGGCCGGCAGTTCCACCGTCTGATCAAACCCGCGCCCGCGCGACGCCTGCCCCGGGTCCACGGGCGTCACGCCCGGCTTGAACGACTGCACCCGCCCGTTATTCATCCGCCAACTGCCCGCCGATGCCGCCCAGAAGTTCATCGTGTACGACCGCCCCGCGTCCGGATGGTTCGGACAGCACATCCCGCCCCCACCCACCGTGTTGCTCCGCGTGTTCCCAGGCAGAATGTTGCTGTCATCCATCTGCGGCAGGTAACTGCCGATCCTCGCCTCGTCGTACCAAATCATGCTCAGCCGCCCCGTATCCGGGTCGGGCGCGTTGTCCAGAATCGGCGGGAACTTGCCCTTGTAGTCGTTGGCATACAGCGACAGCGCCACGCCCAACTGGCTCAGGTTCGTGCGGCACTTGGTGTCTTTCGCCGCGTCCCGCGCCGACGCCAGCGCCGGCAGCAGAATGCCCACGAGCAACGCGATGATCGCGATCACCACCAGCAGTTCGATCAGCGTAAAGGCCCGTGAACGGCACGCGCACGCGCGAGCGAGAAACGACACACTCTGCACACATGGCGGGCCGGGTTGCTTCACGGTCGGTCTCCTGAACAATCTGGCGACACGCGGGCCGCCAGCCGTTGCGCGTCTCAGACAGGTTCAGTCCCGGGCCAGCCGCGTGCCGTCCGGAAGCACCCGCACGGGTTGTTGCGCGGGCGCGCCCGTCGTGCGGTTGATCTCCAGCATCGTCTGGCGGACCAGTTGAATCGATCGCTCGGCCCGTCCCGACAGCCGCCGCGTCAGCCACAGCGCCGCCTCGTAGCCGATCATGTCCGCGTCCTGGCACACCGCCGTCACCGGCGGCCACACATGCTTCCGCACATCGCTGTCATCAAACCCCACCAACGACAGTTCGCCCGGCAGTTTCACCGCCAACTCCTGGCAGCGCCGAATGGCCCCCAGCATCGCCATCGGATCGGTCAGGTACACTGCCGTGGGTGGATTGGGCATACCCAGCAGTCGCGTGATCGCTCCCGCGCCGCCTTCCATCGAGGCCGTCGTCTCGATCACCAGCGAAGGTTCGATCGTCAGCCCGTGCTCGGCCATCGCCGCCTCATATCCCTGCCGACGGTCGCGATGGTCGGTATCCGCCACGTTGTGCACCACCAGCGCGATCCGCCTATGCCCCAGGTGAATCAGGTGCTCCACCGCCCGCTGGCTGTCGCCTTTGGACTCGCAGCACACATAGTTCACAAACGGCTCGTCAAACCGGTCCGCCACGACCACATGGGGAAAGCCCTCTGACGCGATTTCCACGCACATCCCGCGCGTCCGCTCAAACGTCCGAAGGATTACCCCGCGCAGGCCCTTGCGGTTGAAAAACTGCGAATACGTCTCTTCCGCCCGCTTATCGCGCTGCAGGTTGATCACGTTCAGGTCAAACCGCAGTTCGTTGATCCCCCGCAGCACCCCCGCGAGCAGGGCCGATTCGAACGCGCCGTAATCCGGCCTCACCGGGTCACCCGGATACGCCAGCCCGATCACCGTCGTCGAGCGCTTCCCGACCGCCTGGGTGTACCCCATGCGAGCCGCGGCATCCAGCACCCGCCGCCGCGTCTCTTCATTCACCTGGGTATTGCCGTTGAGAACCCGCGATACCGTCGCGACCGAGGTTCCCAGTTTGGAGGCGAGTTGCCGGATCGAGGCCATCGGATCGGCTCCTGAAACAGTTACGGCACACGTCAATCTACCACATCTTCCGGGTCTGTCAAGACTTCTTCAATCGGTGTAATCAATGTTGAAAACTGCCTGCCTTCGGGGTCAACTTCCGCAAGAAACTGTTTCTTTTCGCTTGCACGGGCCGGTTCCGGAGGTAGATTTCCTGATGTCCGGGGTCGGGTTTGCGTTTTTCCCTTCCCCCTCCACAGGAGAATCAGAGATGAAGTCCACCGCTGCACTCGGCCTTGGCCTGGCCACCTTCCTGGCCGCCGCCACCGTCCAAGCCGTCGTCGTCACGCCCGGCCCCTCCTCCTCCCCCTGGCTTGGCTACATGAACGTCTTCGAACTGCCCTCCAACGGCGGCGGATTCGTTTTCGGCAGCGGCTGGGGCGTTCCCGACCTCGTCGCCACCTTCAACGACCCCGCCCAGACCCTCACCCTCTCCCCCAACACCATCGGCGACCCCAACCCCTTCTGGTACATCGGTGGCGGTGGCCCCGGCGCGGCTGGCAACAAGATCATGGAGGCCAACCTCTACATCGAGACCACCGGCACCCTCAACGGCCAGGAAGTTACCTTCCAGGGCTCCATCCTCTCCAACTCCTTCACCGCCGCGCACGCAGCCTCCATCTTCATCCGCGACTTCGCTCCCGATTACTCCTCGGTCATCGAAACTTCCATCCCCATGGTCCCGGGCAACTTCAGCCTGACCCTCAACACCCTCCCTGACCTCGGTCGCCATGTGCAATACGGCTTCCAGGTCCGCGGCGTGAACGTCTGGTTCACCGACACCGCCCCCTTCGGCAATGCCGTCATCGGCATCCCCGGCCCCGGCGCGGCCGCCCTCCTCGGCTTCGGCGCACTCGCGGCCGCCCGTCGCCGTCGCGCTTGATCGACTGGCTGCACACTAACCACTCTCACAAGCCCCTCCTGCGACAGGCCGCCGATCAAACGATCGGCGGCCTTGTCGATTTTGGGTTCACTGCATGAGCAATGGCCTTCGCGCATCCCCGCTATCCTGCCCTGACCCAGCCCGCACACCGGAGTTCCCATGCTCTACACGATCCTCGGCATCCTCCACCTCGTCCTCTTCCTCATCGCCGCCTTCGAAATCCTCACCTCCAGCAAGTCGCTCATCCACAAAGTTCTCTGGCTCCTCCTCATCTTCTTGCTCCCCGTTGTCGGCCTCATCATCTACTTCCTGTTGGGCCGCGGCCGCTGAATGTCGGTTGCCTTGGCATCAAAGGGGGTTGGGGGAGGAAGTCGAAGACCGTGCGGCAACCACACGTCGTCAGAACGTGCGGGCTTTCATGACACACTGCTTCGCAGGACTGCACGTTGGCATGGCCCCGATCTGGCGTAGTCCCCCGCACGCTCGTACACTCCGCTGTGGCCGTGGTTGGTTCCTACCCGGGCGGGTAGCTCAGTTGGCTAGAGCATTCGCTTTACATGCGAAGGGTCCCGGGTTCGAGTCCCGGCCTGCCCATTTCCTCCCTCTCCATCACGAGTGAACGCCCTCGACCTCGTCTATTTCGCCGGTGCCATCCTCCTCGCCCCGGTCTGGGCCCGAAAGGCCCGCGGAGGCTGGAAGGAGCGCCTCGGCCACACCCCGCCGCTGCCGCCCGCCTCGCCCGCCAGGCCCCGCATCCTCATTCATGCCGTCAGCGTCGGCGAAGTCTCCGCCCTCCGCGGCCTCGTTCCCCTTCTCGCCGAATCCGCCGAAGTCGTTGTCTCCGTCGGCACCGATACCGGCTTGGCCCGCGCCAAGTCGCTCTTTGAAGGCCATGCCGCGGTCGTCCGCTATCCCCTCGATTTCTCACGAAGCGTCGAGCGCTTTCTCGACGCCGTTCGACCCGATGCCGTCGGCCTGGTCGAACTCGAAGTCTGGCCCAACTTCGTCGCGTCCTGCGCGCGCCGCGGCATCCACGTCGGCGTCATCAATGGCCGTCTCTCCGCCCGCTCGTTCCGCGGCTACTCCAGAATCCGCCGCTTCATCGGGCCCACCTTTGGCCGCCTCGCGTTTGTCGCCGCGCAGAATCCTGACTGCGCCCAGCGTTTCGCCTCGATGGGTGTGCCCGCCGATCGCCTGCACATCACCGACACCATGAAGTGGGACGCCGCCGACCTTTCCTCTGGCAGTGGGGGGGGGGCTGAATCCGTGCCCGGCGCGATCGAACTCGCCGCCTCGATGGGCATCGACCGCAACCGCCCGCTCATCGTCGCCGGCAGCACCGCCGAGGACGAGGAAGCCCTGCTGCACGCCGCATGCCCGGCCGATGTGCAACTCCTCTGCGCGCCGCGCAAGCCCGAGCACTTCGACGACACCGCGCGGGCCTTGCCCGGTTGCATCCGCCGCAGCGCCCGCACGTCGGCTCCCCCCGGCACCACCCGCTTCCTGCTCGACACCATCGGCGAACTGCGTGCCGCGTACGCCCTCGCCGATGTCGTCGTCATGGGCCGCTCGTTCGGCACGCTCTATGGCTCCGACCCCATCGAACCCGTCGCCCTCGGCCGCCCCACGCTCATCGGCCCACGCTTTAGCGACTTTGAAGCCGTGGTGAACACGCTCCGCGCCGAGCAGGGGTTGCTGGTGGTCGAGCGCCACGAACTCGCCTCAACGCTCGCGCGGCTGCTTGCCGATTCCCACGCGCGGGCCGACCTGGCCGCGCGCGGGCGAGCCTGTGTCGAGCGCCATCGCGGAGCCACGAAGCGTCACGCGGACATGCTGCTCACGCGAGTGCACAGACACCCTCCCCCGGTAGGACCGGGGGAGGGTGAGTTGAAATCAGGATGAACGCATGCGAAGTGAAAACGGCCCCGCTCATCGAGCGGGGCCGTTGTGCTTTCAGAGTCCAGCCTGTCGTGTCTTAGCGAGACAGATCCTTAATCCGCTGCTTCTCACGCTCGATCCAGCCTTCGCCGACCCACAGGCGTTCGAGCATGGGGTTGACGCTCAGCAGTTTCTCGAGGGCCGTGAGGTGCTTCTTGGCGATGCCGATCTCGCGCATTCGGGCCTCGCGGTTGGCGATGCCGGCCGCAGCACCGATGGCGATCTGGTACTTGCGGGCTTCGATCTGCCACTCGTCATTGGCCGTGTTGTTGGCCTTCATGTTCTTGTCGATGAAGTCGGTCGCGGCTTTGCCCACGAACTCCACCTCGTTCAGGCCCATCGCCTTGGCCAGTTCCTCGGGGGTCGCGGCGATCCCGCGGGCGAACTTGAACTTCACGGCATCGCGGGCCGTAAAGGTCAGAATCTGGCCGCCCGGATTCACCTGGTACTGGCCCGAGTTGTCCTGGAACCACGTCACGTTGCCCTGTTCGTCGATGTTCGCCGACAGGGGTTCGGTGATCTGCATCGATCGCATGATCTTGGGATCGCGCTTGGCTTCGCGGGAGGCCTGTTCCATCTCGTGCAGAACCTGCACGAGGCTGAGGCCGCGCGACATGACCAGGTTGCCCGACCACATGGTGTTGCCACCGGCCGAACCCTCGGGCATGAAGTACCATTCTTCGATGATCCAAGGGCTCATGCACGCGGCGGAGATCGCGGACTCAACCCACACCACGGTGCGCCATTTCTTCTTGTACTCGCGGAAGATCTCGTGGAAGTTCTCGAGTTCGAAGGTGTAGCCGCCGCCGCTGTTCACGCGGACCACAACCACATCCACGTTGTCCTTCTCGAGCATGGGGATCACTTCGCGCCACGCGGCGGAGTTGACCATCACGCCCACCATGCTGTCGACCTTGCCCTGCCAGCCCGAGGGTGGGCCGAAGTTCAAGATCGCGACGCGCGTCGCACCGGTGACCGAGCGGGCCTTGGACTCGGGCTTCTTGCCCCCCGAGGTGGTCGCGGGTTCGCTCTTGGCCGGCTCGGAAGGCTTGGTGTCCTTCTTGGCCTCGGCGGGCTTGTCATCCTTCTTGGGCTCGTCCTTCTTCTCGTCTTTCTTCTCGTCCTTCTTGGGCTCGGGCTTGGCATCACGCTCCACGCGCGACACGTCGGACTTGTCGATGATCTCGACCTTGCCATCCGCCAGTTTGATGCGGATGAACAGGGCGTCGTCTTCAAGGATGGTGCCCTCCATCACCGTGCCATTCTTGAGCACGACCTTGTCGGCCCAGGCATCGGTGGTGGAGAGGAGCAGCGCCGCCGCGGCGGTGCAGCCCAGCAGCAGGTTCTTCAGCGAACGGGTCCAGCGTTTCATGGATCAGAACTCCCGGGGGAGGGTGTGATTCGAGTGGTGGGGAAGCGACAAAGATCGAACCGGTTCAGCGGTCCAGCCGCATCTCTTGCTTGAGTTGCTCGATGGCGAGTTCGCAGTTTCCAGCGGGGGGAACGCCCCGCACGTTCTCGGGATCGATCGCGCTGCCGTACCGCTCCCAGTTCTCGATCAGATCCTTGTAATGGCGGATGAGCGTGGCCCGCGCCTTGTTCCGATCGGCGAGCGTCGCGCCCATCTCCACGCGGCGCATCTTCTGCATGGTCTCGCGCATCTCGCGCTCCGCCTTCGCCACCGTCTTGACCCAGGCCTGGATCGGGCCCTCGGCCCGGCCCTTGATGAGCACATGGTTCCGGGCGCAGCCCAGTTCATTCGCCAGGTCTTCGTTGGTATCAACGACAGCCTTGGCAAAGCCCAGCCGCAGCGCCTTGGGGGCATCGAGCACGAGCACGTCGTTGCCCTCGTAGCGGATCGCCTGCTCGGCCGTATCGGCGCGGCCCGCGTCGGGGTTGCCGTCGTCGGTCAGCAGTTCTTCGCCGGTGGTCATGTCTTCGTAATACACGGGCTTGCCGCCGATGTAACTGACCGACAGCACATAGTCCATGCGGGCCATGGCCTTGAGGATGTGTTCGTCGTGTCCGCCCTTGATGGCCAGGCCAACCGCGCGGCCCAGACGCAGCGAGTACTGCTTCTCACGCACATCATGGTCGCCGCGACCGGCCATCAGCAGTTCCAGATAGCCGATGCCGCCGTGGTGTGCGCCTGAGGTGAAGTAGACAGTGGGAGCCGTGAAGGGGAGGAAGGCCGCGCCGCCCATGGCGGACTTGACCCACATGATCAGTTGGGGCTTCTTGCCGTCGCGCGTCTTCCACGCCGGGTCGTCGCGCACACCGTCGGTGAAGAGCGTCTGCAGTTCACGAACCGTTTCCAGTTGATTGAACGCGTTGCGATCGATGGACAGGTTGGCGTACCAGTCGCCCACGCCGCGGCCGCCATAGCCCATGTCCACGCGGAACACGAGGTAATCGGGGTTCCATCCGCGGGCATCGGCCAGCGCCTGCTTGATGGGATTCTGGTGCACATCGCGGCCCAGGTCACCCTTCAGGTCGATCAGATAGATCACCTTGTTTTCGGCGGCGACCTCGCTGATGCTCTTGGGGCCCGTGTCCTTCTTTGTGTCCTTGTCCTTCTCCTGCGCCATTACGGGCGCGGAGAGTGCCAGCCCGGCCACGAGTGCCGCGCTCAGGAGCGTCTTCAGGCTGCTGCCGATCTTCTTCATGGTGTTGCCTTTCACCTTTGAGGGACTTTGTGAAACGGAACGCTGATCAGGGCTACCCCGCGAGCGCGCGGCACCCAACCAATCATTAGACGCCTTCGTCGCCCACGGGTTCCCGGGTGCAGACCGGTTCCCGCAACCATCTTACCTCCGCCCCCCCCGCCCCCCCCCACGTCTTCGGTTCCGAGTTACCGGACCTTGAAACTCGTGTGAGGTGGCAAGACGTTTCGCAAAGTCGATGGCTGCGGGTTTGCCCTCGAACTGCAGTTCCAACTGGGCGTCGTACGTCGCGTCGAGAATTCCCTTGAACGCGGGACTAGGCCGCAAGCCCATTGCCACAAGGTCGTCGCCCGTCACCAGCGGTGCCGGGGGCGGCAAGTCGGGGTCTACGTCCATCGCGAGCAGGTCGTTGCGGATGGTCTGCGCGTGGTCGCGCGATTCGGTGGTGAGGATGGCGAGTGCCGGTCGGAATCCAGGTCGGGCGGCGAGGCGGCGTTTCTTGGCTGGGGCGAGTTTGGCCCAGTCGCGCCAGAGCGCGCTGTGCACGGCGAGAATGGCGACGAGGCCGTCGCGGTCGAAGTTGCTGAGGCAGAGGGCGTGCCGCCATTGCTGGGAGATGGCTTGAGCGGGCTCGGTAGGCAAGCCGGGCTCGACGGCGTGTCCGCCAGACGCGAGCGCGTGGCGGTCGAGGGCCCAAGCCGCCAGCGCGGCGGGGTAGGCCGGGAAGACCGGATCGGCGGCAATGCCGGCGAGGCGAGGGAACGGCGCGGGCGTCGGATCGAAGCGCGCTCGCGCGGAAGCGGGCTCTTCGCGCAGGGCCGCAACATCCAGACCGAGCCGGAGCAGCATCTCGGCGGCGGCGGTGCGCGAGCCGGGCGTGAACATGCGTTTGAGTTCTTCGCCGATGCGTTCGCGGGAGATGCCGACGAGTTCGCGGGTGTGGCGGCGGATGGCCTGCGCGGTGGATTCGTCGAGGGCAAAGCCGAGCCGGGCGGCGAAGCGCACGGCCCGCAGGGCGCGAAGGTGGTCTTCGCTCAAGCGGGCGTCCGGGTCGCCCACGGCGCGGATGACGCCGGCGCGCAGGTCGGCGAGCCCGCCGACCAGATCGATCACTTTGCCCACGATGGGCGCGTGGGGCGGCCGCACGGTGGCGGTCCATGCCTCGCGCGGGGCGAGTGGGTCGAGAAAGAGCGCGTTGATGGTGAAGTCGCGGCGCCGGGCGTCTTCGTCGGCGCCCGCGAAGCGGACCGAATCGGGGCGGCGTTTGTCGGTGTAGAGCCCTTCGGCGCGGAAGGTGGCGACCTCGATGGAGACGCCGTTCTGGCGGACGAGCATCACGCCGAACGCGGCCCCGACGGCGTGGGTGCGGCGAAAAAGCCGCTTGATGTGATCGGGCGTGGCGGCGGTGGCGATGTCGAAATCAGTGGGATGCTGGCCCAGCAGTTCGTCACGCACGCACCCGCCAGCAAAGAAGGCTTCGTGGCCGGCGTCGCGCAGGGTGCGAACGACGTCCACGGCTTCGAATCGCGCCCGGACGGGGTCGGGCTCGGGCGCGCGGGGGCGCGGGGGTTCGGGGAAGACGTCGGCCATCGGGCGGGAGGGTATCGCGTGCATCGCGCGGAATGGCGGAAACCGTTTGAACGCCGAGATCGCCAGCGGGACGCGGAGCGCGCTGAGAGTTCAGAGGAATCGACAGAACGATCGCGGCAACCGACATTGATGTTCAGTTTCCGGTCGACTTGGCATGGGAAAGGGTGAGAATGCACCCGTGCAGACGGCGATTCCAACCCTTCCTGATCCTGACGTGATGTACGGCGCGATCGTGCAGCGCGATGCCACGCTGATCGGCGCGTTTGTGGTGGCGGTGCGGACGACGGGCATCTTCTGTCGGCCGGGATGCCCGGCGCGGGTACCCAAGCGCCAGAATGTGGAGTTTTTTCGCGATGGGAAGGAAGCACTCTTCGCGGGCTATCGCGCGTGTTTGCGCTGCAAGCCGCTGGAGGGCCCGGAAGGCGCGGCACCGCCCGAGTGGGTGCAGCGGCTGATGCGTGCGGTTGAGCGCGACAACCAGGCGCGGTTGACGGCGCGCGATCTGCGGGCCATGGGCATCGACCCGGCCCGATCGGCACGGTGGTTCAAGGCGCATCATGGTTTGACGTTCGCGGCGTATCAGCGGGCCAGAAGGGTGGGTAGGGCGGTGAGGCGACTTCGAGAAGGAGGCACGATGACGAGCGCGACGATGGTGGGGGGGTATGCCTCCGAATCAGGCCTGCGCGAGGCGTTCGAGGCGCTCTTCGGCGCGCCGGATGTGGCGGGCACCAATCGCGGGAAGAACGTGCGTGGGAAGAACCAGCGCGGGAAGAACACGCGCGGGAAAGACACGCGCGAAATGGCACCGACGCTTCGCGCGCGGTGGATCGTGTCGCCATTGGGCCCGTTGCTGGCGGTGGCGTCGGAGAACGCCGTCGTGTTTCTGGAGTTTGTGGACCGCCGCGCGATGGAGGCCCAGGTCGCGGCTTTGCGCGCCCGCTTCGGCGTGCCCGTGCTTCCCGCACCGCCGGATGGGGCGAACGTGAGCGGACCGGAACGCGAAGCGATCGCGGTGTTGGTTTTTTTGGAAGCCCAGTTGAAGTCGTATTTCGAGGGGAAACTCACTTCGTTCAGCGTTCCGGTCGATGCACCGGGCACGCCGTTCCAGCAGCGCGTGTGGGCGCAACTGCGCGCCATCCCGCACGGGCAGACCCGTTCCTACCTCGACGTGGCCAAGGCGCTGGGCAGGCCGACGGCGACCCGCGCGGTCGCCCGCGCCAACGGCGACAACCGAATCGCCATCCTGATTCCCTGTCATCGCGTGATCGGCAGCGACGGCACGCTCACCGGCTACGGCGGCGGGCTGTGGCGGAAAGAGTCGCTGCTGCGATTGGAAGGCGCGAGGCTCTGAGCGCTGGCCGCGTTCGTTCACGACAAGTTGTCCACAAATACCCCACTGTGAACGCCCAATCTGCGCGAAGATGTCCACATTTGCGCGGTTTCGGCGTCTAGTGTTTGATAGTGGGGCAGAAATGTGTAGGATTCCCATGTCCGAACATTGGAATCCCACTCGTGGTCTTTACTGGCCAATCCGACCTCTCCATCGATCCGAAGCAGCGGATCGCTATTCCTGCCAAGTATCGGCACCAGTGGGACGCGGCTCGGGACGGTGCGGGTTGGGTGTGCGTGCCTTGGGATCGCTCTCTTCGACTGTATACCGAAAATCTCTTTAACAAACTGGCTGACCAGTTTGCGTCCACGCTGGCTCCGGGCGGCAACATGCTGGAGTTTGAGCGGCACTTTTTCGGGAATGCGGAGCGGCTGGAACTGGATACGGCCGGTCGTCTGACGCTGCCCAAGCGGCACCTGGATTACACGCGGCTGGGGAGCGACGTGGTGATGGTGGGATGCCGGGATCGGTTGGAGGTTCACGACCAGCGTGATTGGGCGCAGTTCGCGGCGGGCAAGTTCGCGGGGCTCGGCGGGCTTGTTGAAAACATGATTCGACTCGGGCAGATGCCAGCCGGCGGAGGCGCGGCTGGGCCGGCGTCGCCCGTGCAGAGTTGAAGGTTGAGATGAGAGACCCCTTCGGGTTGGAAACGACCCGGAACGGGATTGCAGGCCGAGTGACAAGCGGTTGGCGTGTGGCGACGCTCGTGGCAGGGATGCTGCGGGCCGAGCACGGACGCTCGATCGGGCCGCCACGGATGGGCGACCCGCGACCAGACCCGACCGACTGGCACACGGCCTAATGACACCCCGCGCAGGGGCGAGCCGACGGGCTCGTCACCGGCGTGACGGCCCGGCGTGCTCGGCCCGAGGCGCGTTTCCGCACGGATGCGGAGGCGAGTGCCGCGGAGGGTCTGGCAAGTTGGTGCCGTTGCGACGGAGCCTGAGCAGGACGAACCCGCCCTCGACGAGCGAGAACTCGTTGGGGGCGTTTCCATTTTGGAAAGCAGGAAAACAGGAAAGCCGAGTCGGCGACTACTGCGCAGGAGTTGGGGTGCGATAGAGGTTGTGTTGGTCGATGTACGCCGCGACGGCGGGAGTGAGCCAACCAAGGTCCGCGAGGGATTCCGCGCGGGCACCTGTTGCGAGTCGAGCGCGGATTGCAGTGGACGACTCAGGTCGCAATGGTGCGGGGACGAGGGCGTTGGTGAGGCGGGCGATGGTGGATTCGTCCCACGTGCCGGTCGCCCGCAGGTTGCTGGCCAGGGTCGTGGTGGTGTCGTCGCGGGCCAGAATGAGCGGTTCGGACATGGCCAGGATCGCGTGCGGCTCGCGCCAGCGATGCAGCGCGAGCACTTGATCGGTACCCATCAGCAAGTGCAAATGCGGCGGGGGATAGCCGAGGGCGCTGGTCCATTGGCGGGCGCGGGTGAGGGTGTCGATGGTGAAACTGCCGCCCGAGAAGGCGGGGGCGGACGCGCGGTCGAGTTCGTCGGACCACACGGCGGCGTTCGCGACGCCGGCCGTGGCCAGGCGCAGCATGGCGAGTCGATCAGCGTCGGAGGCGATCGGCGCGGGTTTGTGCGGCGAGCGTGCGGCGGGCACGAACAGCAGCCACGCGGCGCGGGCGTCGGGCAGTGAGGCCCGCGCGGCCTGCGCGAGCGCAACATGTGCGGCGTGGGGTGGATCAAACGTGCCGCCGACGATAATGAGGCTGGTGCCGGCCGGTGAAGCGAGGGCGTCAGCGGGGATCGTCAGCGGGGTAATCGGTGCGTTGGCGCTCACGCGCTGACCCCTTCGTGACTGCCGCGGGTGAGCCAGAGTTGGTGAATCTCGACTACGCGCTGGCCGACCTGGGGCAGCACGCGGCGCGAGCGTTTGAGCACGGCGGCGATGTGGGGGATCAGCCAAGGCTTCCTGGCCATGTCGAGCACGGCACGCCCGGCGCGGGTGCGGCCATCGGGGGCGATCCAGTTCAGCACTTCGCTGGGCAGCGTTTCGTCGGGCGTGTCGCTGACGCCGCGGACGACGGCCCAGGGGAGGCCGAGGCGTTCGCACGCGGCGGCGAAGGCGTGCGATTCCATATCGACGATGCACGCGCCGGTCTGGTCGGCCAGGGTGCGCTTGTCGGTGGGCGTGCTGACGACGCGATCAACCGCGACGAGCGTGCGGCCCGACGCGACCATGCCGAGGCCGGAGGACCACTCGTGCCCGTGCTCGTCGATGACGCGGGCGATGGCGGGGACGTCGTCAACGGGTCGGAGGGCGCCGCAGGCACCGGCGAGGATGACGAGGCTGGGGAGGGGGGGGGCGGCGTCACGAGCCAGCGCTTCGATGGCGGCGACGATGGCGTGCTTGCCGATGCCCGAGCGGCGGAGCGTGAGGGTCGGGTCGCGATCGGGGTGCAGGCCGGCGCGTTGGAACGCGCGGCGGACGGCGTCGAACTCGATGGCCATGGGGCAGATGACAGTGGTGGGGGGCACTGAGAGAGTGTAAGGAAGACCATCCGGTCGGGGACCGACCGGATCACCCAAGGACCAACGGCCATCAAACCAGCCGGATTCTCGGACCGTCGCACGGGTGCATGGGCGAACTCTGCCGCAGGGGCCAAGCCGCGTGAATCCCCAGCATCCGACAGGGGCAGAAGGGGTGTCACGCGTTCCGGTCTGTGGCATGCTCTACTATCATCTGGACCCGTTGGCGGCGCTCGCCGACGGTCGGGCCATCGCGGGAGGCATCCATGAGCACGCGGACTGAGAAGCGACGACGGAATCAGGCCGCGCCCGCGTTCACGCTGGTGGAACTGCTGGTGGTGATCGCGATCATCGCGCTGCTGGTGAGCATCTTGCTGCCATCGCTGGCGGCGGCCCGCGACGCGGCCAAGACGCTGCTCTGTGGCACCCAGACCCGCAACATCGCGCAGATGCAGGCGTCGTATGCGGCCGACAACAAAGACTGGCTGGCGGGGTCGCCCCAGACCAGCGGGTTTGATTGCCTGCCTCCGAGCGCGGCGTACAGCAAACTCTCGCCCTCACGCTACAACGGCATCGCGGTGCAGACGTACGACTTCCTGGGGCCTCTAGCCTATGTCAGCGGCTACACCGGGCCGGGCGAGGTTGGAACGGGGCCCGCGCCCGGTCAGATCGAGCGGGCTGCGCGGTTCGAGTGGATGCGTTCATTTCCGATGTTCACCTGTCCCAGCAACAACATCACCGCCACGCCCTTCAACGCGGGCGGTTCGCCCGTGACGGCGGGGCGGATGCTCTCGTACAACATGTCCACCAGTTTCACCGCGGGCGAGCGGAACGTGCCCCTGGGGTCGCTGCCCGGCAGCAGCCCGCAGAATCGGCGCGGCTACATCCCGCAGATGACGCGTGTGGGGACCCCTTCGATGAAGGTGTCGGTATTCGAGGGGCACCGTTTTGCGCGGCCGACCGAGGCTGAGGAGCCCGACTTCGATTTCGATATCGCGGCGAACTACGGCGGGGCGTTCGGCGGCGTCGGCGCGTGGTGGAGCCGGTCGGCGGAACTGAATCGCAACCGGGCGCCGGGTGAGGCCGGGCGGCTGGCTTTTGCGGCGAATCCGGCCATGTTCAACGACTTCCGCCGCTTCGCGTTCCGCCATGGCGGGCGCACGGGTCCGAAGGACACCAAGGAGACGCCTGCGATCGGCAACGTGGCGTTCTTCGATGGCAGCGTGCGTCAGATGAACGATGCCGAGGCGACGAATCCGGATATGTGGTTCCCGACCGGCACGACATGGACGCAGGCTTTGGAGACGTGGAACTACACGCGCACGACCTGGGCGAGCAAGTGCGCGGCGAACTATGTGGTGCCGTGATACGCTGGGGCTGATCGCAAGGAGCGTTCGATCATGCCCGGCGCGATGAATCTTGAGCCCCTGACGGATGCTGGCGACCACGCGCACGCGGGGTCGGGCGCGGGCGGAACGATTGGCGGCGCGAACCCAGGAGACCGCGCGCCGAAGATCAAGATCGGCGCGAGCATCGCCGCCCTGATCCTCGCGGCCGTGATCATGGGCTGGCAGTTGTTCTCAGGCACGACGACGGCGGGCGATGCTTCGCGGAGCCGAACGCTGGTGGACGCCGAGTCGGGGGAGGTGTTCGAGAACTTCCCGATAAAGGATGGCGACCGCCAGCCCTGGATGAACCCCAAGACGGGTAAGGCGACGCTCTTTCCGGCCGAGCGGTGCTTCTGGACGCGCGACGGCAAGGCCAAGATGAAGCCGACGTGGGTGCTGCTGAACCAGTACGCGGGGAAGCCGGGGGAGACGATCTGCCCGGACTGCGGCCGGCGGGTGGTGCCGCACAATCCGGCACCACCTGATGAGTTGTTCAATGAACTGCTGGCCCCGGCCGCAGACCCGAGCGCGAAGCCCCCTGGGTGAACGGGTTGGCGCGATTGCCCCTACGATGGGCCGGATGGCTCAGGCGATGATTGATCCACGGGCTTCGGTGATGGCGCTGCTCGAGCGGTTCGGGCCGCGGGGTGAGGGTGCGGATGGGGGGGGTGGGGGTGGAGTGGCCCAGCCCGTGGTGGTGGCGGCGGCTCCTAGCCTGGCCGAGTCGATCGAGTACGTCCGCGGGCTGGCCGTCGCGCACGACGAGAACTTCTCGGTGCTGTCGAGCCTGGTGCCCGAGGACCTGCGCGACGACTTTGCGGCGGTGTATGCCTTCTGCCGGTGGGCGGATGATTTGGGTGATCAGACCGGTAGTGACGACGCGGCCCGGGCCCGGTCGTTGAGATTGCTTGGGTGGTGGGGCGAGCAGACGCGGGCGTGCTGGGGGGGCCACGCGGAGCATCCGGTGTTTGTGGCCCTGAAGCGCACGGTGGAGCGTCGGGCGCTGCCCATCGAGCCGTTTCTGCACTTGATCGATGCGTTCGAGCAGGATCAGCGTGTGGCGAGGTACGACACCTGGGAGCAACTGCTCGACTACTGCGCCCGCAGCGCCAATCCAGTCGGGCGGATCGTGCTGCACTTGGGCGGGTATCCGGATCGGGCCGAGAACGCGCAGCGGTATGCGATGAGCGATTCCACCTGCACGGCCTTGCAACTCATCAACTTCTGGCAGGACGTGCGGCGTGACCTTGACGAACGCGACCGCGTCTATCTGCCCGCGCGCGAGACGGGCCTGACGGCGGCCATGCTGCGGGAGTGGATGGCGCATCCCGAAGACCCGGCGGCGCGGGTGGCCTACATCCGCGCGGTGCGGCCGCTCGTGGAACGGACCCGGGGCCTGTTTGAACACGGGAAGCCCTTGCCGCAGGCGCTGGACGCGCGGCTGCGCCCGGTTGTGTGGCTCTTCGGTGCCGGGGGCATGGCCACGCTGGAGCGCGTGGAACGAATCGGGTGTGCCACCTTGTGGCAGAGGCCCAAACTGACGACCTTCACCAAGGCGAGACTGGTGGGGCGGGCGTGGATGCAGGCGACGGTGGGGCGATGGATGGGCTCACGGCATCAGGAGTTGCCAGCGACGCGGCCGGAGAACGACGCGTGAGCGCGACGCCACCCATTTCGACACGGCGCGATACCTGCGTGAAGGGTGATGTGGTCGCTGCGGGCGAGTGTGGTGTGCCCGCGCCGCTCGAATCGCTCGCGGCGTGCCGGGCGATCACGCGGCGTGAGGCCCGGAACTTCTACTACGGCCTGGCGCTCACCCCCGAGCCGCGGCGCTCGGCGGTGTTCTCGATTTATGCCTGGATGCGCGCGGCTGACGACGTGGTTGATCGCCCCGCGCCGGTCGAGACGCGGCGGGCTGACCTGGAAGCGTTTGCCGCGAGGACGAGAGCGGCGCTCGACGGCGGCGGCGAAGCGGAACAGAATGAGGCGACGCCCAACGGCCAATCGCACGAACTCTTCTGGCCCGCGTTCGCGTGGACCATCGCCCGCTTCGGCATCGACCGCGCGCACCTCGACGACATGCTCGCCGGGCTGCGCGAAGACCTCGACCATGCGGGCTACGCGACGCGCAGCGAGTTGGACCGGTACTGCTATCGCGTCGCGTCCACCGTGGGTCAGGTGTGCGTCGCGATCTGGGGCCTGCGCGCTGGCGCGGATGCCGAATCGGCACGCGGCTTGGCCATCGACCGCGGCCGGGCCTTCCAGTTGACCAACATCCTGCGGGATATCGCCCAGGATTTCGACGACTTGCCGCGCCGCGTGTACATCCCGCAGGAACTGCTCGAGAAACACGGTCTGACGGCGATCGCCCTGCGGCGCTGGTCCGACGCGCCAGCATGCACGGCGCTCGTGCGCGAACTCGCGGGCGATGCGCGGGCCCTCTACGAGCGGTCGTCGCCGCTGGAATCGCTGATCGACCCGGCGTGCGCGCCCGCGCTGTGGGGCATGACCCGCATCTATCGCGGGCTGCTCGACCTGATCGAGGCGGACCCTGCCGCGGTGGTGGGGACCAAGCGCCTGCGCCTCAGTTCCACGCGGAAAGGGCTGATCGCGCTCTCGGCGATGGTCCGCGCCCGCGCGGGTGGTTGGGCGGCGCGATGACCGCCGTCTCCGGTTCACATCGGCCGGTGATTGTGGGCAGCGCGCCAAACTCGGTGGCATCGAGCGACACCGCGCGAACCGCCATCGTCGCGGGCGGCGGCATCTCGGGCATCGCTGCGGCCCTGCGACTCGCCGACGCGGGCGTGCGCGTCACGCTCCTGGAAACCAGGCCCCGCTTGGGCGGGCGGGCCACGTCGTTCGTCGATCCGCGCACGGGCGAAACGCTCGACAACTGCCAGCATGTCGTCATGGGCTGCTGCACGGCCTACCTCGACCTGCTGCGCCGGTTGGGTGTTGAGCATGAGATCGAATGGACGCGCGAGCAGTACTGGATCGAGCGCGACGGGCCCGGCACGGTCGCCGGTCGCGAATCGATTGTGAAGCCGGGCGTGCTGCCGGCGCCGTTCCACTTTACCGGGGCGGTGCTCGGCGCGTCGTTCCTGACGGCGGGTCAGAAAGCCGCGTTGGCGTGGGGCGCGCACATGGTGGCGCACGCCAAGCGGGCGGAGTGGACGAACGCGACGTTTGCGGACTTCCTGCGTGCCGCGCGTCAGCCCGCGGGGCTGGTGGCGAAGTTCTGGGCGCCGATCGTGGTCAGTGCGTGCAACCTCTCGTGCGAACGGGTGTGTGCCGCGAGTGCCCTGATGGTGTTCCAGGACGGCTTCTTTGCAAACCCACGCGCGGCCCAGATCGGCGTCTCCCGCGTGCCGCTGCTGAGGCTGTACGACCAAGCCGAGCAGTCCATGGTCGTGGCGGGGGGGAGCGTGCGGCGCGGGTTCAGCGTCGATCGCCTTGGAACGTCATGGGTTGAGGGCACCGAAAGGGGGCGGACGGAACGGTTGGAGGCCGATGCCGTCGTGTGTGCCCTGCCGATAGAGCGCGCGCTGGGTGTGATCGAATCGGCGATCCTGCAGGCTGATGCGCGTTTCGCACCGATGCTGGCGGCACATAGCGCGGGCGACGATGACGACCATCGAGTGTCACGCTGGTCGTTCAGCCCTATCCTGGGCGTCCATCTCGCTTTTGACCGTCCCGTGCTGCGCAGGCCCCACGCGGTGCTCGTGCCGCGGGCCGACGATGCAACCGTGGGTGTGGGGGAGGAGGCGGGTAGGCTCGCGACCCAATGGCTCTTCCGCAAGGATACCGAGGGAAAGCGCGTACACGCGGTGATCAGTGCCGCCGACGCGTGGATGGGTGTTGACGAACAGGCGATCGTGGCGCGCGTCCTCGCCGACCTGCACGCGCACCTCCCGACCTCGCGCGGCGCAACGGTTCAGTGGGCCCGCGCTGTCAAGGAAAAACGCGCCACCTTCGCGGGCACGCCCGACGTCGAACGCCTCCGACCTGCCGTGATGGGCAACTCCGGCCTCGTCCTCGCGGGCGACTACACCGCAACGGGCTGGCCCGCCACGATGGAGGGTGCCGCCCGCAGCGGCTACGCGGCGGCGGCAGCAGTGCTGGGGCAGCATTGGGAACCCGCGAATCTGCGACCATCCGGCCTTGCGCGCTGGCTGGTCCAACATACCTGAGTGACTGGCCAACGGTTCGCCCCCACCTATCATCCCCAATGGCCGACACCTATGGGGCGCTCTGCTCCGATTTTTTCGTCAACCAGCGGCTCGACGTCAAGATGGATCTTCCCACCAACCGGGAAACCGTCCTGGCAATGTTCGACCGCGTGCGGCGTGAGCATCCGTCGATGGACCGCTTCCGGCGCACATCGTCGGAACTGGTGCTGGAATCCGAGCCGGTCGATGGCCAGCAGCAGTGGATCGCGATGCGGAAGACGAGCGTCCGGACGGGTGCCGTGAATCCGAGGGTGCTACACGATGCGTACACGTTCCATCGCCTGACGCTGGAACTGGCCCCGTACTTCCTGTCGATCAGCCCGCTGGATGTCGATTATCTCGAACTGCTGTACGGGTTCGATCTGCTCGCGACGGGCAACCACGACGCGATCGTGCACGAGGCGCTGCTGGCCGATTCGCCCCTTGGGCGCATCTTCGACGGCCCGGGCATGAGGCAGACCGATTGCCGCCCGTTGTGTGGCGCGGCACTCACCGAGCAGGCGGACATCCAGGCGATGTTTGAGGTGAAGACGCGCACGCCCGGCGGGCCGGGCTCACCCGCGTGGAAGGGTGAATCGAACGACCTGCCGCCCGAGCCCATCAGCGTGTACCTGACGCTTCGGCGTTACGGCGCGGTGAAGGACGTGGCCGACCTCGCGACGCACTTGGCGACCCTGGCCTCGCACGGCGAGCGGCTGGTGCAGCACAAGATCGTGCCCAATCTGCTCATGCCCCTGCGCGATGTGATCGCGTCCAGCAACGCTGGCTGAGTCGCGGGTGGTGTCATCTTCACGCTCCCCCCACCCCCCACGAGCGCCCTCAACGCCATGAACACACGCGATCACGCACCGCTTGTTGGCACGCTGGCCCAAGCCGGGGGTGGAGGCGCGGCTGCCGCGGGCGGTTTGCGCGTGGATGTCTTTCTGCTTGTGGGCGGGCTGATCGTCGCGGTCGTGGTGCTCTCGGTGGTGGTGCTGATGGTCCGGCGAAAGTTCCTGGCGGCTGACCGTGCTGGGGCATCAGTGCCTGCTGGGGTGCTTGAGAGTCTGCGGCGCATGCGCGACGACGGACGACTGAGCGCGGCAGAGTTTGATGCCGCCAAGGCGCGGCTCGGCGCGGGCTTGCGTCGCGAAGCGCAAGATTCGCGCCCGGTGCCTCGGCGGTCGTCACGGAGCGCCTAGAAATCCGCACGTTGGCTACGACACGCCTCCACACCCCGGGGGAATCGCGACCGTTGGGTACAAAATCGCGTGGCTTTCGGCCTCGCGTGCAGATGACCGCCCGTTCGACCGATACACTTGGACTAATCCACACCCCCTCTTCGCACACCCTTCCGACGACCTGACACGCCGCCAACCATTCTTCGTGGCTTTCCCTTCGACCACGCGCCGCCGGTTTGCACCGGCTTTTGAGAATCGACATGGCCAAGAATCGCACCGACGGCTCCGACGGCAATCCTCCCTCACCCAGCCAGCCCACCGCGGCGGGTTCCGGGGATGACTCCAAGGGGTTTCGCGGGCGCCGTCTGACGACGTGCTCCTTCTGCGGCAAGACCAGCCGCGAAGTCGGCCCCATGGTGGAAGGGCCCAACGACGTCTACATCTGTGCCAACTGCACGGACCTGTGCCAGAACATCTTCAAGCAGGAGCGTCGCCGCGTCAGCGCGGCCGCCCCGATGTTCACCGAGGTGCCCTCGCCCCGCCAGATCAAAGAATTCCTTGATCAATACGTCATCGGTCAGCAGGTGGCCAAGCGGTCGCTCTCGGTCGCGGTGCACAACCACTACAAGCGTCTCACGCAGGTGGAGCGAGAAGACGCGCCGGTGGAACTCGATAAGTCCAACATCCTGATGATCGGGCCCACCGGCAGCGGCAAGACCCTGCTCGCTAAGACCCTGGCCCGCATCCTGAAGGTGCCCTTCGCCATCGGCGACGCCACCACCCTCACCGAGGCCGGCTACGTCGGCGAAGACGTCGAGAACCTGCTGCTCAAACTGCTGCAGAACGCGGACTTCGATCTGGAATCCGCGCAGCGCGGCATCATCTACATCGACGAGATCGACAAGATCGGCCGCACAACCAGCAACGTCAGCATCACGCGCGACGTGAGCGGCGAGGGCGTGCAGCAGGCCCTGCTCAAGATGCTCGAAGGCACCGTCGCCAATGTGCCGCCCCAGGGCGGCCGCAAGCACCCCGAGCAGCAATACATCCAGGTCGACACGAGCAACATCCTGTTCATCTGCGGCGGCACGTTCGTCGGCCTCGAAGACATCATCCGCCGGCGCGTGGGCAAGGCCCGCATCGGCTTCACCGATCAGTCCTTTGAACTCGACGACACCCGCGAGAAGGGCGCGCTGCTCCAGCAGGTGCAGCCCGACGACCTGATCGAGTTCGGGATGATCCCCGAGTTCATCGGCCGTCTGCCGGTGGTCGCGCCGCTCATGCCGCTGACCATCGACGCGATGGTGAACGTGCTGACCGAGCCGAAGAACGCGCTGATCAAGCAGTATCAGCACCTCTTTCAGATGGAGGGCGCGAAACTGTCCTTCACCGATGCCGCGCTGCGGGCGATCGCCGACAAGGCCATGCGCCGCGACACCGGTGCCCGCGGCCTGCGCGGCGTGATGGAAGAGGTCATGCTCGAAATGATGTACGACCTGCCCGAGATGGACAACCAGTCTGCCGAGTACGTCATCGACGAGTACGACGTGACCCACCGCCGCAAACTGACGGATATCCGAGTGCGGCGGAAGGAATCGGCGTAAGGCTGCTCGGTACAAAGGGTCCAACGCAATCAATGCCGATCTTCCCCCCGAGGGGACTCACTTCACGGCACCCTGAAGTTCTCCAGCAACCGCGGCTGCCCCAGCGGCGTGATCTCATAGAGCACAAACGGCCCCAGTACACGCCGAAACATCATCAGCGACGGATCCGGCGGCGACATCAAACGCCGATCGCTCGACGCCTTGTCCATCAGCACCACCACATCATGCTTCCCGTCGAGGCGGGCCATCAGCACCAGCGTGTCGGGCCCGATGAGGCGGCCGGTGTAGGTGTTGCCGTAGGCCCACCCGACCAGTTGGGTGCCATCGCGTGCACCCAGCGCGAGGGCCGAACCCAGGCGCTTCCGCACCGCCCCGGCAAACTCGGCGTCGTCCTTGCACTCAAACTCGGGCTTGAAGCCCCCGGCCTTCAGCCGCGCGTACAACTCCGCCGGCTCGATGTACTTCACCTCAGGCTGGAACGGCCCGTACTGCCACGCCCCCAGCGCGGCCAGAACCAGCGCGGCGGCCAGCAGATACGGCCGCCATCGCGTCAGCACGGTTGCCCGCGCGGGCGACGATTGGGCGTCATCAAATGCTCGGAAAGCCTGGCTCGTGATGACGGTTCGTGCGCTCCCCAGCGGCACGCCCGAATCCGCGCGCAGCGCGGCCCCGCGCGTCGCCGGCGGTGCCTCCCCCAACCCCGCACGCAACTCGCCATCGATCCGCCTCTGTAACCGCACCTCATCGGCCAGTTGAGGTTGGCGCGCCAGCAGCGCTTCAAACTCTGCCCGCGCGGCCCCATCGAGCAGATCATCAAGGTACAAGTCAAGCCACCCCGCCGGATCGGCCGGAAGGTGCGCGCGGGCGATGGTCATGCGCCACCTCCCGCGCTCGATGAACCCTCACTCTGGGCCAGCAGGGCGCGCAGCGTCTTCCGCGCCCGGTGCACATGGCTCATCGCGGTGCCCTCAGGAATGCCCAGGGCCGCGGCGATGGCGGCGTACGAATAGTCCATCGTGGTGCGCAGGATCAGGCACTCGCGCGCCGTCGCGTCGAGCGTATCGAGCGCCGATTCCAGCCGCGGATCAAGGTTGTTGCCCGACGCGCTCCGCGAGCGCAGCGCCGCCGGCTCCAGCGCCGACCCATATCGTGAACCATCATCGATGCTCGCGGCCTGCGCCCGGGCCCGCTTGCGGGCCTCGTTCATGGCCGTGAAGCGAACGATCTGCCCCGCCCACGCGCAGAAACTGGTGCCCGGCACAAACTCGCTTCGCTTGGCCAGGGTAATCATGGCCGCCTCCTGCACCACATCCTGCGCGAGCGTCCGATCGCGGACCACCGCGACCGCGATTCCCCAGAGCGTCCGCTCGTGCTCTTGAAAGAGCCGCGAGAACGACGCTTCATCCAGCGCAGGCCCGCCCGCACCGCCCCCGCCCGGGGCATGTCCGGGTGAGGTGGAATCGCGTTGGCCTGACGAAGTGTGCATGTCGGCACGGGCCCTAGGGATTGCGGATTCCGCGCCACAACGCGCCAACCGCCGCAAAACACACTATCCGGCCGAGGGTTCCCCGGCTTCGGGGAGGGCCGGCTCCGCCGCCATCAGGTCAGAATAACTCATCGACACCGGCTCGCCCAGAACCGGTGCGAAATCAGCCCGCAGCCGCTCGATCTCGCGGTGGCAACGCCCGGCGTTGTGGTCGGGCAGCACCATCGCTTCCAGTTCAAAGAACCGGCCCAGCCGATCGACCTGATCCAGATGAATCCGCGTGTGATGCAGCAGATACACATCCCGCGCCTTCCGCACCGTCACCCACGGCGGCATACCCAGCGTCCCAAACCGCGCAAACGCGTCCGCCTCCGAAAAGATCGTGAACTCGCTCACGCGGGCCCGCAGGTCATTCGCGCGGGTGTAGAGAATGTACTCGGGCGCCTCGCCCTCGGTCTCGCGCCGCTTCAGGCGGGCGTCGGTCAGGCGGAAGTAGGTGTCGGTCTGCCACCGCTGGCCGATGTGCTTGGCGCCCAGGCGCCGCGCAATAGCGTGCGCAAGGTCGATATCGCGCAGTTCGGCTTTGAACTCGATGTTGCGCATGGGGCGGGAAAAGAGTAGGAAGGCTCGCGCCCACCACCCTCCCCCGCTCCCAGCTGGGGGAGGGTGGTATGCTGATTGGATGCTCGATTCGCCTTCCAATCCCTCCGAGAACGCACCCGCCGATGCTCTCGGACAGCCGATCCCCATCGCACCGGATTCCACCGCACCCACTCCACCCGCGCCCTCCATCGGTGCGCCGGGCAAGTCGGGTGGTGGGGGGGGGGGTGGCTTGCTCGCCAGCAAAGGCTCGATCCTGGATGTGACGACCGACGAGCCGTGCCCACAGTGCGGCAAGCCCATGCCTGTGGATGCCGTGGTGTGTCTGAAGTGCGGGTATGACATCAAGGCGGGCAAGGTGCGAGAGACGGCGGTGGGTGCGGCGGTCGAGCCGCCACCAGCCGAGCCAGCGGTGCCGGAGTTTGCCAAGCCCGGGCGGCTTGATGCGCTGGCGCTCACGATCATCGGGGCGCTGCTGCTCGCGGGGGCGATGTTTGTGGCCGGGTGGTTTGCGCCGACGGGGGCGGGCGCGGGGACGCGTGCCGCGCTGGTCGGGCGCACGGCGCTCCAGGCGCTCATGCACACGGGCACGGGCATCATCGCGGTGGTCGGCGCGGCGTTCCTGCTGAGGAACCGGCTCGGTCGCATCGATCTCGCGGCGGCGCGGATGTTCGTGGCCGTGTCGGGCTTCCTGCTCATCACCGGCTGGCGCTATCAGTTGGATGGCGCGATGGAAGTGGTGCAGTGGATCACCGAACTGGTGAAGTGGGTGGGCGCGATGGGGCTGTACTGGCTGCTGGCGATGGTGCTGTTCTGGAAGCCGCCACGCGAGGTGAACATGCTGGCGGGGCTGCACTTTGTGCTCTACGCATCGACGGCACTCATCATCGGCGCGGATGGGTGGCTGGCGCAGAAGTCGGTGGTCGATCTGCCGTCACGCGGGGGCACGCCGGTCGTTTCGCCCGCGCCAGCACCCGCAGCGGGCACGCCGTGAGCGGGGATGCAGCCGTGCGAGAGGGCCACGAGAGCGACGAACGCGATGCGCCCCCCGCGCGGGTGCTGATGGGGCGGCCCGGGCTTGAGGCCGTGGCCCGTCGCGCGGCGGCGCTCCATCGCGCGTGGATGGGTCGGCAGCCGGTGGTGCTGAGTGCCGCGCCCGGTCGAGTGAACCTGATTGGGGAGCATGTGGATTATGCCGGGGGCGTGATGCTGCCGTGCGCGATTGATCGGTGGTGCGTGGCAGCGGTGAGTCCTGGTGAGCGGGGCGTGCTGCGAGTGCGGTCGGAGGCGATGGGCGTGCAGGGCGAGAGCGACGCGGAGGTTGTGATCCCGTGTCATCGGCTGGCGTCGTATCGCGGCGATCCCATGATGGCGAGGCGTGAGTTTCCGGCTTGGGCGCGCTATGTGGTGGGGGTGGCCTGCGGAATGCTGCACGGCGGTGAAAAACGTGATGGAATCGATCTTTCGATCACGTCGAGCGTGCCTCTCGGCGCGGGGCTGGCGAGTTCTGCCGCGCTGTGCGTGGCCGTTGCGGGCGCGCTCGATCGGGGCGAGCAGGATTTGGGAGGTGAAGTGATCGCGGCCGTGGCAAGGACAGCTGAGCGGGTGTTCGTGGGCGTTCCCTGCGGCGTGATGGATCAAGCGGCGAGCGCGCTCGCGCAATCGGGCTGCGCGCTGCTGATCGACGCGATCGATGAAAGCGTCAGTGATGCCGGTGTGGAGCCCGTTCCCTGGTCAGCGCCGGGGTCGTCGGGCGGCGGCCTGGGCATCGTGGTGATCAACTCCGGGGTGAAGCACGCGCTGCCTGATGGCGGGTTTGCCGCGCTCGTGGACGCGTGCCGCCGGGCCTCGGCCGCGCTGGAGGTGCTGGCGCTGGGGATGACGAGCCCGGAGTTCGTCGATGCGCATGCCGCCCGGTTGCGTGACGACGAACTTCGGGCGGCCCGCCATGTCACGCGCGAAGTCGCCCGCACGCGCGCGTTCGTTCGGGCGCTTTGTCCGTGGCCGGATGACCCGCCGCGGTCGGCCACGGACCGCGCGACAGCACTCGGCCACCTGCTCGCCGAGTCACACGCGTCGCTGCGCGATCTGTGCCGGGTTTCGTGCCCGGAAATCGAGACGATTGTGGCGGCAGCGACCGGCACGCCCGGGGTGTTCGGCGCGCGGCTGACCGGCGCGGGCTTCGGCGGCAGCGTGGTGGCCCTAGTCGACGGCGCGCGGGCGGAATCGATTCGTCAGGCTCTCGAATCCCGCGTGGCGGCCGCGATGGGTCGCGCGTGCGACACGATGCTGGTGACGCCGGTGGCGGGGTGGGTGTCGTGGAAGTGGGGCCAATAAGAAGGCATCCTGCCTACGGGGAATGCTTGAGTGCGTGCGCGCGGAGCGCACACATATTGCGTGCTTCGCGTGCAACGCCATTACAGCCCAATACAGACGCCTTCCGCGGCAACCTCCGACCCCCCCAGGCACATGCTCCGGACGCAACTGGTGCCATCGTGGCGCAGGTCATACTTTGCGCGCAATCTGTATGCACTCGGGAACCAGTTCATGACTTGCGCGTCGTGCCGTACTGCGTGCGACTCGGTCACTTGACTTGCTTCGTCTCCCTCCCTCAACCCCCTCCCTCTGGGAGGTGGCGTTCAAACGAAAACGCGACGGGGACGGCCCCGTCGCGTGTGACTCTCGGGTTGGTTGGCGTGGGTTACGCCGCCTTGCGCTTGGGCGTGGCGGCGCGGCTCTTGCCCACGGTGCGCTGGTCGGCGGTCGCGCGGCGTTCGGGTTCTTCGATCAGCACCTGCGCCATTTCCAGCGGGTCGTTGGCCCACAGGTCGGCACCGATTTCTTCGGCCAGGCCCTCGGCACGGTTGAAGACGCCGCCGCCGACGGCGACTTGCAGTTTCTCGCAGGCGCCGATCTCGGTGATGGTGTCGACCAACTGGCGGATGATGGGGAGGTCGGTGGGCGCGGAGGCGAACATGAGGAGGACATCGGGCTTGCGCTCGTTGACGAGGCCGAGGATCTCGTCGGCCGCGATGCCACCGCCGGCGAAGTGGGTCTGGAAGCCGTGGGCTTCGAGGAGGTCCACGGCCATCTGGGCGCCGAGTTCATCGCCCTCGGTCGCGCCGCAGAAGACGTAGACGGCGCGGCCATTGGCGGGCTGAAGCGCCATGCGGGCCGCGTTCTGATCGACCAGCACGCGGAGCAGGCGCATCGCGAGGTGGTGGGCCAGCGTGGTCAACTGGTCGGCGCGGTGGAGGCGGTCGATGGTCTGATAGGTGGGCCAGAAGATCTCGGTGATGAGTTGCTGCGGGGAGAGGCCCTGCTGCACGAGGGAGAGGATCTGGGCCCGCGCGGCGGGGCGATCGCCCGCGACGAGGGTCTCGAAGAAACGCGACTGAGTCTGCTCGAAGGACATGTGGAACCGCTCCCAGGACTGGGGCTGGTCGAGTTCCACTCGTGCCGAGCCTGCTGTGGTGTGTGTGGTACGACCGGGCATCCTGCCGCGATGTGCCGCGTGGGCATTACCAAGATCGGGCGCGGGGGCACGAAACGGCGACTCCGCGTGAGCGCTTTTTGTGCGGCGCAGAGGTTGCGCGAAACGCGGGGTTTGCGCGGCTTATCGGGCTATGGCCCGGTGGCACATGCACACGCCCAAGGCCAGCGGCGTGGCTCGCCAATCAGTGAAACCCGCGGCTTTCAGGGCTGCCCCCAGTTCTTCACGGTTCATGAAGGACGCGACGGACTTGGGCAGGTAGCGATACGCCCCCGAGCGATCGCGGCTGATCAGCGTGGCGGTCATGGGCATGATGTGCCGGGTGTAGAAATCGGAAAGTGCGCCGATGAGGGGGATGCGGGGGCGGTCAAACTCCAGCACCACCACGCGACCGCTCGGGCGCAGCACGCGGCGGAACTCGGCGAGGGCCTTGTGCGCGTCGCCCACGTTGCGGAGGCCGAAGGCGATGGTGACCACGTCAAACGAGTTGGCCTCGAATGGGAGGTTTGTCGCGTCGCCTTCGATGTATTCGATTCCGCGGTCGGATGACGCGGTGCGTTTGGTTTCGGCGATGTCGAGCATGGCGCGTGTGAAGTCGAGGCCGACGGTGCGCCCTGCACCTTCACGCTTTGCGGCGGCGAGGAGGCGGGTGAGGTCGCCTGTGCCGCAGGCGACATCGAGGGCGTCGGCAGTGGGGGTAATAGCGGCTTCGCGCACGGCAAACTTGCGCCAGCGCTGATCCATCCAGAAGGAGTGAAGGCGGTTGTTCAGGTCGTAGGAGGGCGCGATGGCGGTGAACATGGACCGCACCCGCGCGGGCTTGTCGGCGCGCTGGTGGGGGTCGGAGGCGAGGTCGGTGGGGGACCAGGCGGGAGTGGAAGGGGCCGAGGTGCCGGGCATGGGGGAGTGTATGACGGACGGCGCGGGGCTACGCCCCGAGTTCATCGGCCCGGCGGGCGTGCTTTTGGGCGATTTCGGGGTCGCCTGCGCGGTCGAACCAGGTGGCGGCTTGGCGATGGAACGGGCCTTCGTCGGGGCTGCCGGCACGGGTGATCGCAGCGGCGGCGTAGGCCTCGGCGGCCGCGCGTGGCCGAGACAGGAACCCGAAGCACTCGGCCAGCAGGGCGAGGGTGTCGGGGTGAAAGCGGTCGCGCTCGTCGAGGGCTGTGAGGATGGTGGCCGCGGCCTCGGCGTCGCCTTGACGTTTCAGTACGCGGGCTTCCCCCACGCGCCAGCGGGCTAACGCGGGTTGCAGATCGCGGGCCTTGCGGAAGTGGTCGAGCGCGAGGCCAAGCGTATTGGCGCGGAGTTCCAGTTCACCCAGCGTGCCCCAGCCTTCGGCCAGGTCCGGCGCGAGGTTTACGGCCCGAACCAGGCTCGCGGTGGCGGCTGAATCCTGGCCTTGCTTGATCTGAATCATCGCCAGATAGAGCGGATAGCGCGACTCGCGCGGGTTGGCCGCCTGAGCCGCGGCGTAGTGCACGGCGGCCTGGTCGATCAGGCCCGCGCGGTTGGCGATGGTCCCCGCGTCGAACTCAAGCGCCGCCGGGGTGGGCTTGGGCGTGGCGGCGATGGCGGCCTGAATCTGGACATAGGCATCGGGGAAGCGCTGCTGGCCGCAGTAGACCTGGGCGAGCAGAAGCCGCGGCTCGGCGGCACGCGGGTCGGCCTGGATCAGCGGTTCAAGCAGCGTGGCCGCCTTGGCGTAGTCGCCCTCTCGGAAGGCCTGTTCGGCGAGAGCGAGGTCGCCCGAGACGATGCTGATCGGCGTGGGGGGCGGGGGCCTGTGGTTGGTGGGAGAGGGTTGTCGGCTGTCGCGGCCGAAGGCGTCGGGATAAATGGCGACGTAGATGCTGCCGCCAGCGATGAGGAGGAGGGCGATGAGGGCTACGGCGGCGACGAGGGCACCGCGCGCTGCACCCAGGTGATGGTGGGGGGCGAGGAAGCGAGGCTGCGCAAGGGCACAGGCGGGACGCCTGGGCCACCGGGGCACATGCGGGGAACACAGGCGGGACGCCAGGGCCACCCGAGCGGGAACGGGGAATGTACAGCGACGGGGGAACATTCAATGAAGAGTATCGGCTCGCGTACACTGGTGGACGTATGAGCGCACAGACGAATCCAACACGCCCGGCAGGACCGGGAGGCGATAGCACCAGCGGTTCTGGAGCGGGAAGCGGCGGGCTGCCCAAGCAGTTTGTGCCCGTTGACCATGAGCCGCGCGTGCGCCAGGCGTGGGAATCGGCCCGCATCGGCGCGGCGACGGCGCCCCCGGTGCTGTCGGGTGCTGCCAAACCCTACGCGATCTTTATTCCGCCCCCAAACGTGACGGATCGGTTGCACCTCGGGCACGCGCTCAACAACACGTTGCAGGACGTGCTGGTGCGGGCGCATCGGATGATGGGTTTCGAGACGCTCTGGATGCCCGGGACCGATCACGCCGGGATCGCGACGCAGACGGTGGTGGAGAAGCGGCTGAAGCGCGAGGAGGGCAAGTCGCGCCAGGCGTACGGGCGCGAGGCGTTCGTCGCCAAGGTGCAGGCCTTCAAGGACGAGTACGAAGCGGCGATTACCGGCCAGTTGCGCGCCATGGGGTGCTCGTGCGACTGGGATCGCCAGCGGTTCACCATGGACGTGCCCTGCACGCGGGCGGTGCGCGAGGCGTTCTTCAGGCTCTTCCGCGACCGGCTCCTTTATCGCGGCAAGCGGCTGGTGAACTGGGACCCGGTGACGCAGACGGCCCTCGCCGACGACGAAGTGGAGATGGAGGAGGTTGACGGGTTTTTCTATTACCTCCGCTATCCGCTGGTGAAGGTGGACGCGAACGGTCGGCATATTCCCGTAACGTGGGACGACCTGGCGGCCCGCGGGTATGCCGGCGCAAAGGCGGCCACAGACAAACTCGCGGAGCAGGCCTGGGTGACAGTCGCGACCACGCGCCCCGAGACGTATCTTGGTGACACGGCGGTGGCGCTCAATCCGCGGGATGCGCGGGCGGCGGCGCTGCGCGGGCTGATGGTGCACCTGCCCCTGGTGGGACGTGTCATTCCCATCAT
The DNA here is from genome assembly GCA_964588585.1 of uncultured Phycisphaeraceae bacterium. Classification (GTDB taxonomy): domain Bacteria; phylum Planctomycetota; class Phycisphaerae; order Phycisphaerales; family UBA1924; genus JAEUIX01. The sequence continues at coordinate 8,529 of CAZPPX010000018.1, read as the reverse complement.
CGAGGATGACTATGTGGTGATGCCCTTGGCACCCGGGGCGAATCCCGATGCCGATGGCGTGGACCCGAAAGCGAAGTTTGCAACCGGGTTCCTGAAGGTGACGCCCGCGCACGATCCCAACGACTATGACATCGGCCTGCGGCACCGCCTGCCGCTCATCAACGTGATGGCCCCGGACGCGTCGATCAGCGACAAGCATGGCTGGACGGATGTGGGCGGCGCGGAGGTGTTCGTGGGGATGCCGCGTGAGATCGCGCGGCGCGAGGTCATCGGCCAGTTCTCGCGCCGGGGCCTGCTCGAAGCGCAAAAGCCCTATCGGCATGGCGTGGGGCACTCGTATCGAAGCCACGCGCCGATCGAGCCGTATCTGTCGGACCAGTGGTATGTGCGCGTGACCGATGCGCGCCTGGCGGGCGCAGCGCTTCAGGCGATGGCACCCGACCAGCGCACCGGCCCTTTTGCCGGCAGCGTGGCCGGAACCAGTGGCGGCGCAGCCTCCAGCACGGGCACGGGCGAACTGCGGTTTTACCCCGAGCGGTATGCCAAGTCCTACCAGACGTGGCACGAGAACATCCGCGATTGGTGCATCAGTCGTCAGTTGTGGTGGGGGCACCGGATCCCGGTGTGGTCGCTGATTCCCAACGTGGCCCTGATCAAAAAGGGCGAGATTCTCGACGACAGCGAATATGTCGAGAAGCAGTTCCTGGACGGGTTGGAGGCGGCGTGCCACGCGTTCTTTGAGGCGGCGGGTGTGGCGGCGGATATCGCGCTCCAGCGCGAGTCAGCCCGGCAGTGGTGGGTGTGCCCACGCACGGATGCGGCGGCGGCGGCGCTGGCGGCCCTCGAGCGGGCGTTCGCCGATCGCCTGACCACCGATGCGGGCGCGCTGGGCGCGGCCGTGCGCGATGCGCTGGCGACGGCGGGCCTGGCGCACTGCGCGCCGCAGGCCTGCGCGGTGGTCCCCAGCCTGCTGTTCTTCGAGCAGGAGCAGGACGTTCTGGATACCTGGTTCAGTTCGGGTCTGTGGCCGCTCTCGACGCTTGGGTGGCCCGAGCACACCGACATGCTGCGGGCGTTCAACCCCAGCGCGGTCTTGTGCACGGCCCGGGAGATCATCACGCTGTGGGTCTCGCGGATGGTGATGTTCAACCGCTATTTCCGCGGGCAGGATTCGGGCGGACCGGCCAGCGCCGGTCGCGGTGTGCTCCCGTTCAAGGACGTGTTCATCCACGCGATGATCCAGGATGAGCAGGGCCGGAAAATGTCCAAGAGCCTGGGCAACGGCGTGGACCCGCTCGACATCATCGCCAGTCACGGCGCCGATGCGATGCGGTTCACGCTCTGCCAGATGACGACCAACACGCAGGACGTGCGGATGCCGGTGGACGTGGTGTGCCCGCACTGCGGGCATGTCTTCTCGCCCGGATGGGCGGCGTCCACCACGAGCAAGGCGAAGGCTGATGCCGAGGGCATGATGAACGTGCCCGACCAGGCCTGTCCCGCGTGCACCAAAGGCATGGTCACGTTGTACGGCGTGTTCAGCGGCATCTCGCCCGCCACGGCGGAGCGCCCGCAGGCGCGGAACACGTCGAGCAAGTTTGATCTCGGACGCAACTTCGCCAACAAGTTGTGGAACGCGGCCAGGTTCGCGTCGTCGATGCTGGCAGGGGGCCGAAGCGGTGGGGGAGTGCCGAGCACCGACGCAGGGCTTGCGGCGATTGATCGCTGGATGCTCTCGCGGCTTGCGGGCGCGACCGCGGCGTGCGAGGCGGCGCTGAAGGGCTACGAGTTCTCGGTGTACGCCCAAACACTCTACGACCTGGTGTGGCGAGACTTCTGCGATTGCTATCTGGAGGCGATCAAGCCCACGGTGGCGGGCAGCGCGTGTCAGCAGGGTGTGCTGAGGGCGGCGTTGGAGGGGGTGATCCGCCTGGCGCACCCGGTGATGCCGTTCGTGACCGAGGCGATCGATGAGGCGCTGCGGTCGATGCCCAGTGGCGTGAAACCTCCGGGCGTGACCATGAGCGAGGCGGCGCTGCTCTGCCGCGCGGGATGGCCACGGCTCGACCCATCGTGCCGCGATGCCGCACTCGAAGCGCGCGTGGAGCGGGCCCGGGGCCTGATCGCCGCCGTGAACCAGGCACGCTCGGTGCGGGGCATTCCCCCCAAGCGGCGCGTGGTGATGCACGTGGACGCGGCACCCGGGCTGAAAGGCATGCTCGACGAGTTGGGAACAGTGGTGAGCGCGCTGGCGGGGCTCTCAGCGGTCAAGACTGAAGCGCCGAGCGGCACCGAGGCGACGCTCACGGTGCCCTTTGAAGCGGCCGAGTTGCGCCTGAGTGACCTGGCGGACGCGGCCGATGCCGGTGCCGATTGCGATCGACTCGTCGAGCAATTGGTGGAGCGCCAGCGCGACGTGATGCGCCTGCAAACCCGGCTGGAGAGCCCGGGCTACGCGCAGCGGGCACCAGCCCACCTGGTGGAGCAATCGAAATCGCAACTGGCGACCAAGACTGCCGAGCGCGACGCGCTCCTCGGTACCCTCAAGAGCGCGGCCGAGCAGGCCTCCGCACGCCTCGCGGCCCGCCTGGCGGGCGCAGAGGCGCAACTGGCCTCGCTCGCGCCGGAGTTGCCCGACGCGGCGAACCCACCCAAGCAGTTGACGGCGGCGCAGAAACGGGCGAAGGACCAGGCCGCGGCGGCGACAGAAGATCGCGACGCGGCGCGGTGGGTGATGGCGCGGGTGAAGTAGGAGGCATGTTGCGATGGGGCTAGTGGAGGTGCCACATTGGGGGTACCGCGGTGGTTTTGTCTCCAACGAGTATGATTCGGATAAGGCCACCCCAGCCACCAAGCCCCGCACGAACTCTGGTTCGCGAACCACCTCGGTTTCGGCCATCACCACACCCTCGGCCCATCCCTCCTCCACTATGCGCGCACTCATCAAGCACCATGCCGGCACCGAACTGCAACTCGTCGACCGCTCCATCCCCGAGCCGGGGCCGCGCGATGTGCTCATCCGCGTCACCCACGCGGGTATCTGCGGCACCGACCGCCACATCTGGGAGTGGGACGCTTGGGCCGCGTCGCGCATTCCCGTCGGCATCGTCACCGGGCACGAGTTCGTCGGCACGATCGTGAAGGTCGGCTCCGCGGTCACCCGCTATCAGCCCGGCCTGCGGGTTTCGGCCGAGGGGCACATCGCGCCGGGCACCGGCTACAACGCGCGCACCGGCAACGCCCACATCGCCGACGGCATGAAGATTCTGGGCGTCGATCGCGACGGGTGCTTTGGCGAGTACGTCTGCGTGCCCGAGGAGAACGTCTGGCCTGTCCACGAATCGATCCCCGACAAGGTCGCGGCGATCCTCGACCCGCTCGGCAACGCGGTGCACACCGTCATGTCCGCCAACGTGAGTGCCAAGACCGTGCTCATCACGGGCGTGGGCATCATCGGGCTGATGGCGGTGACGGTGGCGAAAGCCGCGGGCGCGAGCCGCATCTTCGTGACCGACGTGAATCCCGCGCGGCTCGCGCTGGCGAAGAAACTCGGCGCGACCGAGGCGTACAACACCTATGTGCCGCCTCCGCCGCGCGAGCCCAGCGGTCGGGCGGCCACGCCGACGAGTTCAACCCCCGAGTGGATCAAGGACATCCGCAAGGCCACGCGCGGCGACGGGCCCGACGTGCTGCTGGAAATGTCCGGCCACCCCACCGCGATCAGCGACGGCTTCGCGGCCCTTCGCATGGGCGGCACGGCAGCCCTCCTTGGCATCCCCAGCATGCCGTTTACGTTTGATCTGACCAATCACGTTGTCTTCAAGGCGGCCACGGTGCTGGGGATCAACGGCCGCAAGATGTTCGAGACGTGGTACCAGATGGAGAGTCTGCTGCTCTCGGGCCGCCTGGAACTCGACGAGATCATCACCCACGAGATCCCCATGGCGGAGTTTGCCAAGGGGTTCCGGTTGATGCAGAGCGGTGAGGGGATCAAGATCGTGATGCAGATCGCGTGAGCGATTACGCGAGCCAGGAAGGCTCAAACCGCATCCCCTCCGGCATCGCCGGCAACCCGATGCCCTGCTCCACCATCGACGCCACCGGATACGCGCAGTAGTCGAGCGCGAACGCCCCGGCCGGGCGGTGATTGCCAGACAACCCCAGCCCGCCGAAGGGCAGTTTGCTGCTGGCACCTGCCGTGCCGGTGTTCACGTTGATGCACCCGGCACGGGCCGCGTGCACGAAACGTTCGATGTGCTGATCATCGCGCGTGAAGATCGATGCCGCGAGGCCGAAGTTGGTGGCGTTGGCCTGTTCGATCGCGTTCTCCAGCGAATCGGCCTCGCTGACGGCCACATGCGGGCCGAAGACCTCGCGCTCGGCGGAAGCCGCGACGGGCATGAAGCGCCCCACGCGCGTTAGGCCCGGTGACAGGAAGTATCCGCCCGGGCAACCCGCGTCTTCAACAGGCACGCACGGCACGATGACCTCGCCACCGTCTCGTGCCGTTTCGTGCTGCGCCTGCACCACCGCTTGACGCGCTGCCGCCGAGATCACCGGGCCCATGAACACCGGCATACCACCGCCTCCGCGCGGGTCGCCCACGATCAGGTTGCGCGCGGCCTTCGCGAGCGCCGCCACGAACTTCCCCGCGATGTCGCGATGCACGATCACCCTTCGCGTGCCCGTGCAGCGCTGCCCAGCCGTCACGAAGGCCGAGCGCACGATCTCGATTCCCGCCGTCATCAAGTCGGCATCGGGCATCACGATCGCGGCGTTGTTGCCGCCCATTTCCAGCGCCAGCAATCGGCCCGGTCGATCGAGGTTGGCCGCCATGATCGCGCGGCCAACCGGCCAGGAGCCCGTGAACGCGATGGCATCCAGCCCATCGTGACTGGCGAGCGCCTTCGCCACGTCCGCGCCACCCTGCACAAGGTTGATGATCCCCGCGTGCGCCCCGAGGCCGTCGCCACCCAGTTCCTGTTTCAGTGCTTCATCCAGCAATCCAGTCAGAAACGCCCCGCAGGCCGGGGCCTTGTCGCTGGGCTTGAAGACCACCGTGTTGCCCATGAGCAGCGCCGGCACGATGTGCCCGTTGGGCAGGTGTGCCGGGAAGTTGAATGGGCCGATCACGCCCATCACGCCGTGCGGCCTGAATGTACACCGTCCGCGCCGCGTCGCGCTGATGGCGATTTCAAATGGCGTGACGCGAGTTCGTCCTCCGGTCGGCGCGGCATCCAGCGTGATCTCCACCTTTGCCGCGATCAGCGAAGCCTCTTGCTTTGCGTCCCACATGGGCTTGCCGACCTCTTCGCGGATGAGGGCGGCAAGGCCCGCTTCTCGCGCCCGCGCCAACTCGGCAAAGCGCCTGAGCGCCGCCGCCCGTCGCTCGATCGGCAGCGCCGCCCATGCCGGCTGGGCCCGCCGAGCCGCGTCGATGGCTTGGGCGACATGATCGACGCTGGGTGAACCTTGCCACACGGGTTCTGCGGGTCGTGCGGGGTTCACGGATACCAGTGCGTTGCCGGGGATGGGCGTCCAGTGGCCGCCCAAGAGGTTGGCCGCGTGGAGGTTGGGGGTGGAGTGAGCCGAGGGCGTGTGAGCCATGGCCGATCATTGACCGCTTCGAACGCGAGGCGACGCAGGAGGCCTCTCGCTCACGCTCGGGCTTCGTTGCTAGCGCTTCCGCAGCAGCCCCAGTTGCTGTTTCTGGCGCGGGTGGTCCGTGATGCCGGTGATGCGGTGCGGATCGAACAGGTACACCGAGCATTCGTGCACGAGCGGCAGCAGGGGGGCATCTTCAATCAGCATCGCTTCGGCCTGTTCCAGCAGGCGCAGCCGCGCGGCGGGGTCGGCTTCGCTGGCGGCGGCATCGAGCAGTGCATCGAACTCAGGCCGCGAATAACCCCGGTCGTTGTTCCCGTCGGTCGAGCGATGGATATCGAGGAACGTCACCGGGTCGCCGTAATCGCCGAACCAGTTGGCGGTGCTGATCATGTAGCGGCGCGACTTCAGGTCTTCGCGGAACACCTTGCGTTCTTTTTGCCGCAGCACCACGCGGACGCCCAGTTCCCGGGCCCAGTCCTGCGCGATGGCCTGCACCACCTGGTCGTGCCCGGCGTCCTTGTTGAAGAGAATCTCCACGGTGATGAACTGGTCCCCGTGCAGAAAGCCCGCGTCCATGAGCGCTTGCCGGGCCATGTCCCCATCGCTGGTCAGGCCCCTGGGCGGCGTATAGCCCGCGAGCGCGCCGGGCGGAATCAGCGAACCCGCGACCGGTTCGCCAATGCCACGAATCTCCGCCACCGCCTGCTTGTTCAGCGCCATGCTGAATGCGCGGCGTACCCGCGCGTCGCGAAACGGATTGGCTCGCCCATCGGGCAGTGTCGGGCCGCAGTTGAAGTTCAGAAAAAACGTGCCGAACGAGGGCAGGACATGCACCTGGTTCCGCGGGTCGGGCGGCAGGCGGGCATCGATCGCGATCGGCCCGAGCCCCTGGCGCTTCAGCGACGCGACCGCATCGGCGTGCTCGGCATGAAACTCGGCCTTGGCCGCGATCAGGTCGCGGCGCGCGTCGGCGCTCACGTCGGTGAGCCAATCGGCCGCGCCGGTGCGGGTGGCGACGAGTGCGGCACCCGGGTCGTCGATCGTGGGCATCGAGATTGACCCGGCTTCCACCGCGCTCGCGTTCCAGTAGTGTTCGTTGCGTTCGAGGCGCATCTCGCGTTTGAAGCGCCAGGCGGCGAGCCGGTAGGGCCCGTTGCTGACGAGGTGGGGCGGACGCGTCCACGCCGGGTCGTTCACCACGCGGCCCGTGCGCGGGTCGATGCGCTGGAACTTCTCGACGGTGGGCATGTACAGGGGAAACGTCACCTCGTAGGCGAGAATCTCGAGAAACGCCGGCGCCGGGCGCTCCAGTTCGATGACCAGCGTGCGGGCATCGGGGGCGCGCACGCCCACCGTTTCGTCATACCGCGCGCGCGTGCGGGCCCAGAGTTCGGCAGCGGCGGCCTCCCGCGCGGTTCCCTCCAACCCGCTCCCCGCGAAGGTCGCCAGTTCCTTCTCGCGCCACGCCACGAAGTCCCGCACGCCCCGGATCAGGCCAAAGAGGCTCAGGTAGTCGCCGCCGGTATCGGGCATGATGGCCCGCAACCAGGTGCGACGGAAGTCCTCGGCCACGAACGGCTCACCATTTGACCACTTCAGGCCCGGCCGCAGGTGAAAGGTGTACATCCGCCGGTCGTCGGAGATTGACCAACGCTCCGCCATTGCCGGCCCGGGGGCGAAGTTTGGATCGTTGGTGTTCGACCGAACCAACCCCTCCCACAATCCCGCCGCGACGCGTAGGTCTTGCAGCCACGACATCCGGTGCAGGTCGAGGGTGTTCACGTCGCCACGATTGAGAATCACCAGATCCGCCGGCGCGCGGCCTCCCCCTGCGGTGAACGCGACCACCACGATCACGCCGATCAGCATCAGGGGAACCGCCAGTCGCCACATGCGCGACGATAGGGCGGGCTGGCCATGCGAATGAAACGGCCCAGCATTCCCGGGGCTATCCTCGATGCCGCCTCGTTCGAGGCGGGTTCAGCCCAGCCCTTCGAGCCCTCTGATGAGCGATACCACGACGACCGACAAGCAGACGACCACGCTCAACCGCCAGTGGCTGGTGAAGATGATCATCTTCATGGTCGTGCTGGTCGGATTCGGCTGCTGGGGCCTGCTCGACGCGATGGTCATCTACCCCGCCCGCGGCCTCGAAGACGCGAGTTTCAAGCAGAAGTTGTACCTGGAAACCGCCCAGGGCGCGGGGCGGCTTTCCGACGCTTCGATTCCTGATCCGCAGGCCCGGCTCGGTGTTTTGGCGGCGCGCCGCGACGCGCTGGAAGGTTCTCTCAGCAAGGCCGCGGGTCTTCAGGCCCAGGCCGTGGGCGATTCGCCCCAGTCGCAGCAGGCCGCGGCCGAACTCCGCCGTCTGCAGCCCGATCTGGTTGAAGCCCTTGCCCTCCGCTGGCTCGACGCGCTCCAAGTGGTCGGCAAACTCGAACCCGCTCGCACCACCATGGCCGCGCCCGCCGACGATCTCAAGCGTCTCTCCGAGCGCTGGAAGACCGCCGTGCAGCCCAAGCCTCTCGCCGCCTATGACCTGCCCCTCCAGTGGGCCTTCGCCGCCATCGGCCTCATCGGCGGCATCTACATCCTGCTGTTTGTCATCTTCCCGGCCAAACGCACGGTCTTCACCTGGGAACCTGGCACCCAACGCCTGACCCTTCCCGGCAGCAAGTCCATCACGCCGAGCGACATCGTCGAGTTCGATAAGCGCAAGTGGGACAAGTTCTTTGTCACCCTTTCGCTCCGCGATGGTTCGAGCATCAAACTCGACCTCCTCAAGCACGCCAAACTGGAAGAGTGGGTGCTGGAGATGGAACGCACGGCGACGCCGAGCGAGCCTGCGTCGCCTGCCATCTCGGCCTAGGGGATCTCTGAACAACCTGCGCGCAACCTCTGGCGATCGGATAGCGTATCGCT
>CAZPPX010000017.1:0-83455 GCA_964588585.1 uncultured Phycisphaeraceae bacterium | reverse complement strand
AGCGATACGCTATCCGATCGCCAGAGGTTGCGCGCAGGTTGTTCAGAGATCCCACCCGTCTCCAAAGGCACCGAAGGCACTGCCGTCGAAACGAGCCCCCTCGCCGTCCCCACCACCACCTCAAACAACACCCGCGCCCCCGGCGGTTTCATAGCCTCATCAAACCCAGGCCGATGCCCTTTCCCCGTCGCCGCGCACAGCGTGAAGTTCGGCACCAGCAACAAACCACCCCCAACCCCCCCACCCCCACCAACCTGACCCACGCTCAGGTTCATCTTCCCCGCCTCATCCGCAAACACACGCAGCCCAACCAATCGCTCCGCCAGCCACTTCGCATCCGCCTCCACATCATCGCGGTGCACGCCCACCATCACCACCAGCCCGCGCTCAATCGCGCCGACCACCCGGCCATCCACCACCACTCGCCCCGAACGCACGCGCTGGACCACCGCAAGCATGGTGGACGATAGGAAGTGGTCGCGTGGTCAAGTGGTCGAGTGAAAACACCCGCACTTGATCACTCGACCACTCGACCACTCCCCGTCATACCTCGGTACACTCCGCCCATGAACGCACGCGCTCGCGCCGTCCTTCAAACCACCAGCCTCCTCGTCATCCTCACGGCCTCCGCCCTCGCCACGCAGCCAGCGAGCATGGCCCCTCCAGGCCCGCCCTCCCTCGCCCCCGCCACGACCGCATCCGGACCAATCGCACCCGCCGTCGCTTCTCCACCCAAGGGCTACTACCGCCATCCCGCGCTCTTCGAGAACACCATCGTCTTCGCCGCCGAGGGCGACCTCTGGAAGGTCCCCGTCGCTGGCGGAGTCGCCACGCGCATCACCAGCCACCCCGGCGACGAATCCCAACCCGCCATCTCGCCCGACGGTAAGCACCTCGCCTTTCTCGCCCAATACGAAGGCCCCACCGAGGTTTACTCCATGCCACTCGCGGGCGGCCTACCCACGCGCCTCACTTTCGACGCCGCCCGCTGCTCGGTCTCCGGCTGGACCGCCGACGGCAAAGTCATCGCCAGCACCGACCGCCTCAGCACCCTCCCCAACGGCCAACTCACCATCCTCGATCCTGCGGGCAAGTCCGCTCGCCGCGTGCTGCCCCTCGCTCAGGCCACCGACGGCTGCTTCGATGGCCCGGGCACCAAAGGCACCGACGGCACCCTCTTCTTCACCCGCCTCAACTTCCAGGGCTCCGCCACCAAACGCTACAAAGGCGGCACCATCCAGCAACTCTGGCGCTTCGCCCCGGGCGACGCGGAGGCCACGCCTCTGACCGCCGATTTCGCGGGCACCTCCAAACGCCCCATGTTCTGGCAAGGCCGCGTGTACTTCCTCTCCGACCGCGACGGCACCATGAACATCTGGTCCATGCTGCCCGATGGCAAGGACCTCAAGCCCCACACCACCCACAAGGGCTTCGACGCCCAGGGCGGCACGCTCCACAACGGCCGCATCGTCTATCAACTCGGTGCTGACATCTACCTGCTCGACCTCGCCAGCGGCACCACCCGCGCCATCGATATCACCCTCGACTCCGACCTCGACCAGATGCGCGAGCGCTGGATCGAAAAGCCCCTCGATTACCTCACCTCCGCCCACGTCTCGCCCGAGGGCGACAAGATCGTCGTCGTCGCCCGCGGCCACGTCTTCGTCATCCCCCACCGCCAGGGCCGCATCGTCGATGTCACCCGTGAAGACTCCGGCGGCGTCCGCTATCGCGAAGCCCGCTTCACGACCAACCCGGATGGCTCCGAATCCATCATCGCCCTCTCCGATAAATCCGGCGAGATCGAACTCTGGCGGCTCGACCCGGCAGGCCTTGCCGCCCCCGTCCAACTCACCACCGACGCCCGCGTCCTCCGCTGGGACGCCCTTCCCTCGCCCGACGGCAAACTCATCGCCCACCACGATAAGGACCAGCAACTCTGGGTCTATGACGTTGCCAAGAACGCCAGCACCCTGATCGACACCACCCAGGTCGAGACCTTCGACGGCCTCACCTGGTCCCCCGACTCGCGCTTCCTCGCCTACTCCACCCAGGCCGACAACATGTTCCGCGTCGTCCGCCTCTGGAGCGCCGATTCCGGCAAAGTCTCCCCCGTCACCTCCGACCGCTTCGACAGTTACTCCCCCGCGTGGCACACCGATAGCGCCGGTGCGAGTTGGCTCTTCTTCCTCTCCGATCGCACCTTCCGCACGCTCGTCGCCAGCCCGTGGGGGCCCAACCAACCCGACCCGTTCCTGGACGAAACCACCAAGATCTTCGCCCTCGCCCTGAAGCCCAATCAGCGCTGGCCATTCGCCCCGCGCGACGAAGTGCAAGACAAGAAAGACAAGGACAAGAAGAACGACGAGAAGCCCGCGTCAGACAAAAAGGACGAGGCTAAGAAAGACGAGCCCGCCAAGGACGAGAAGAAAGACGAGCCAAAGAAAGACGACGCCAAGTCCAAGAAGCCCGCCCCCAAGCCCATCGAGATCGTCCTCGATGGCCTCGCCGAGCGCCTCTACGAAGTCCCCATCCCCGCCGGCAACTACATCAACCTCTCCGCCACCGAAAAGGCCCTCTTCTACCTCTCCTCGCCATCGGAGTTCGACCGCAAGAACGACCTGAAAGCCGTGGAGATCAAGAACGACGGCACCGGCATCGAAGCCAAGACCGTCCTCGCCGACATCGCCTTCTACGAAATCGCCGCCGGCGGCACGGGCAAGAAAATGCTCGTCCGCAAGAAGGACACCTTCTTCATCATCGACGCGGCCGCTTCGCCCGCCAGCGACATCGAAAAGAAAGCCGTGAACTTCGCTGGCTGGTCGCTCTCCATCACGCCGCGTCGCCAGTGGCGGCAGATGTTCATCGACTCCTGGCGCCTCATGCGCGACTACTTCTACGACCCCGCCATGCACGGCGTGAACTGGCGCGCCATGCTCGACAAATACCTCCCCCTCGTCGATCGCGTCACCAACCGCGCCGAACTCAACGACCTCATGGTTCAGATGATGGGCGAACTCTCCGCCCTCCATCACTTCGTCCGCGGCGGCGATCTCCGCGACTCGCCCGACAACATCCCGGTGGCGGCGCTCGGCGCCGAACTGGTGCGCGACGATGCCACCGGCGGCTTCCGCATCGCCCGCATCTACCGCGCCGAGCCCGATGAGCCCGCGAAGACCAGCCCGCTCGCCCGCCCCGAAGTCGCCGCGCAGGTCGGCGACATCATCACCATGATCGACGGCACCCCCACACTCAGCGTCCCCGACTGCGGCGCGCTCCTCCGCCGCAAGGCCGACCGCCAGGTGCTCATCCGCATCAAGTCTTCTACTGGCACCGAGCGCGACGCCATCCTCACGCCCATCAGCACCGGTGCCGAGTCCGACCTCCGCTACACCGATTGGGAGTACTCGCGCCGCCTCGAAGTCGATAAACTGGGCGACAACAAGATCGGCTACCTGCACCTCCGTGCCATGGGTGGCGGCGACTACGCCCACTGGGTCAAGGGCTTCTACCCCGTTTTCAACCGCGACGCTCTTATCATCGACGTTCGCCACAACCGCGGCGGCAACATCGATTCCTGGATCCTCGGCAAACTCCTCCGCAAGGCCTGGTTCGCGTGGTCCCAGCGCGTGGGCAATCCGCCCTCTTGGAACATGCAGTACGCCTTCCGCGGCCACGTCGTCGTCCTCTGCAACGAACGCACCGCCTCCGATGGTGAAGCGTTTGCCGAGGGCTTCCGCCGCCTGGGCCTGGGCAAGATCATCGGCACCCGCACGTGGGGCGGCGAAATCTGGCTCTCGTCCTCCAACGTGCTCGTTGACAAAGGCATCGCCTCCGCCGCCGAGACCGGCGTGTGGGGCCCGGAGGGCGTGTGGCTCATCGAAGGCCACGGCGTAGACCCCGACATCGTCATCGACAACCCGCCCCACGCCACGTTCAAGGGTGAGGACACGCAGTTGAAGGCTGCGGTCGATCACCTGCTGGCCAAACTGCGCGAATCACCCGTCCCGCCGCTCAACGCGCCGAAGAAGCCTGACAAGAGTTTTGAGAACAAGTGAGGTGCGATGCACGCCCCGTGCCGCTTGGCGAGGTGTCATGTTGGTCGGCTCGAGCGACCGCCACGAATCGGATCATGGACGCCGCAGCGGGGCAGGACACGATTCTCGTCACTTCAGGCTCCGCAAGTGGGCGAGGACGATCTCGTCGGCCTCGTCATGGCGACGTTCATCCTCCTTCAGACGTCGAGACAGTTCCTCGGCGGCAACTGCTTCAGGCTCCGCCACGCGAGCGTCATCAGCGCCTCCACCTCGCGCCAGCGCTCCGCCGGGGACATCCGTCGATAGGCTTCGATCTGAGAGGGGCTAAGCATCGCGGTCGCCTTTGGCACAACCACAGATGACGCACATTCCAAGCCCCCTCGCAAAGTTGCCGTGCTCACCTTCACAAAATCCGCGCTTGCACCGGTTGCAGTACCGCATCGTCTGGCGGAGACGACGAAATGCGACGCACAAATCCAGCAGTCCGCCCATTCGCCGCGCTCGATGCGGTCCTTCGCGTCACGCACGGTGGATTCGGCGATCTTCTCGGTCGCGGGGTTTTTCGCTTTCGCCATCAGGAGATCTCCTTTCCTGCAATCATCGGCTCACCACTCCGGCCCCCCCGTGTACCGCCCGTAGATATCCGCCATCGCCTGCACCATCTCACCCAGCGTGCAGTTGGCCAGGGCGGCGTCCACCAGCGCGGGCATCACATTCGTCGCGTGCAGCGGCACGCCAGACGTCAGACGTGAGACTTCAGTGGAAATCGGCGTCACAGCCTTGCCCTGGCACGCGGCCCGCACGTTGTCCAGCGCCCGCTTCACCACCGCCATGTCGCGCCGCTTCTTGAAGGCCGCGAGGCGCTCGCACTGCTCGACCTCCACGGTGTGCGGGATCTGCAGGATCTCGATGGGCCGCTTCTCGTCGGCATCCTGATACGCGTTCACGCCCACCGTGATCCGGTCGCCCGCCTCGCACTCCTCGCTGAACCGGTAACTCGCCTCGGCAATCTGCCGACGGAAATAGCCCTTGTTGATCCCGGCAACGACGCCGCGGCCATAACCACTCTGCTTCGCATACGCCGCATGCTGCGACAGATCGCTGGCCTCCCCTTTGGCCATTTGGCCATTTGGCATTTGGCCATTTGCTCCGCCCCCACCGCCCATCCGGTCAATCTCCGCGATGTAGTTCAGCGCCTCGCGCTCCATCACATCGGTCAGGTGCTCGACAAACCACGAGCCGCCCAGCGGATCGGCCACGCGGGTCACGCCCGTCTCGTGGGCCAGAATCTGCTGCGTGCGCAGGGCTACCGTCACCGCGGTCTCGGTCGGCAGGCCCAAAGTCTCGTCCATCGAATCGGTGTGCAGACTCTGGCATCCGCCCAGCACCGCGGCCATCGCCTGATAGGCCACGCGCACGATGTTGTTCAGCGGCTGCTGCTCGGTGAGGCTGCACCCCGCCGTCTGGACATGCGTCTTCATGAACATCGAGCGTTCGCTGGTGGCGCCGTAGCGGCCCTTCATGGCGCGAGCCCAGATGCGTCGTGCCGCGCGGAGTTTGCAGATTTCCTCAAAGAACTCGTTGTGCGAGTTGAAGAAGAACGACAGCCGCGGGGCGAAGTCATCCAGCGGGAGCCCGCGCTCCAGGCACGCCTCGACGTATTCGAGCCCGTCGCGGAGCGTGAAGGCGAGTTCCTGAGTCGCGGTGCTGCCCGCCTCGCGAATGTGGTAGCCGCTGATGCTCACGCTGTTCCAGCGGGGCAGGAAGCGCGACTGGAACTCGATGGTGTCGACGACGAGTTTCACGCTCGCTTCGGGCGGATAGATGAACTCGTTCTGGGCGTGGAACTCTTTGAGAATGTCGTTCTGGAGCGTGCCGCCGAGGTGCTTCCAGTCCATCCCGCGCTGCAGCGCGTGGGCCAGATACAGCGCCCAGATGACGCACCCCGGCCCGTTGATGGTCTGGCTGACCGTGACGGTGTCAACCGGGATGTCGGCATAGAGCCGGTGCATGTCTTCGATGGTGCTGATGGCGACGCCGCACTTGCCGACCTCGCCGCAGGAGAGGGCGTCATCAGAATCGCGCCCCATGAGCGTGGGCAGGTCGAACGCGGTGGAGAGCCCGGTGTTGGCCGCCGTGCTGCTCTTGGCCTGCTCGAGGAGGTACTTGAAGCGGTTATTGGTATCGTCGGCGCTGCCAAACCCGGCAAACTGGCGCATGGTCCAGAGGCGCGTGCGGTAACCTTGCGGGAACAGGCCGCGGGTGAAGGGATACTTGCCCGGCGAGGCGATGTCGCGCTCAAGGTTTGCCAGCGACACCGGCACCTCGGGCCCAGACGCAGGCAAGTTTCCTCCGCTCCCTCCACGCCCCTCCGATTTGGCCATTTGGCCATTTGGAGTTTGGCCATTTCCGGCCGCGCGAGTCCCCGGCCCATACGCCGGGTCGAGCACCAGCCCGGAGATCGTCACCGCCTGCGGATCCAGTCCCTTGGTCTCGCTTGGTCGCACCGTGCCCGCGTGCGTGACGGCCGAAGATGGCTTGGCAGGTTGCGGCGTGTGGCATGAACCTCCACCAGTTCCACCGCCCGACCCACACCCACACGACGAAGGCTGCTGCGACATGACGTTTCTCCAATGGGAAACCGGCTTCCCCCAAGTATACGAACGGTTCGCGACACGACCGGCGCAATGTGGCATTGACCACCCTCCCCCGCTGCTGGGAGCGGGGGAGGTGGTAGGCCCGCCAACTTCTCACAAATCCGCGCCGATTCTGCAAGAACTCGCATCCTCCAAACATCCCTCCGAACGGGATCATGCGCGCACCTGCCGACCCTGCCGCACAGGAGCCAACCAATGCCCTCCCCCGCACTCCGTTCCGCCTCCTTCGCCAGCCTCACACTCGCCGCCCTCGCCGGAACCGCCTCCGCTCAACTCATCATCGCCACCTTCGTCGCCCCGGTCCGCGATGCCACGCTCTACGAAGACGAAAACGGCGCGACCGCCAGCGGCTCAGGCCCGGCCCTCATCGCCGGACGCACCGCGACCGATTCACTCCGCCGCGCGCTCATCGCCTTCGATCTCACCTTTATCCCGCCCGGGAGCACCATCCTCGGCGCCACCCTCACGCTCAACGTCACCCGCATCCCGCCCAATGGGGGGCCCGTCACCTCAACCCTTCACCGCGTCAGCTCGGCGTGGGGTGAGGGTGCCTCCATCGACGAGGGCCCCGGCGGCATCGGCACCATCGCCCTCACCGGCGACGCCACCTGGTTCTACACCTTCTTCGAAACCACCCCCTGGTCCACCCCCGGCGGCGACTTCGTGGCCACGCCCTCCGCCAGCCTCGTACTCGATGACGTGGGCTCGTACACCTGGGGCGACACCGGCACACTCGCCGACGCCCGCGCCTGGCACGCCGACCCCGCCACCAACCACGGCTGGCTCCTCCGCGTCGACGAATCCGTAACCCGCACCGCGCGCCGATTCGAAAGCCGCGAGTCGCCCGAACTCGCCCTCCGCCCCTTCCTGCTCGTCACCTACACCCCGCCCACCACCACCTGCCCATTCGATCTGAACAACGACGGCACACTCGACCCCGATGACCTCGCCGATTACATCGCGGGGTACTTTGCGGGCTGCTAACAAACTCAGACACTTTTTTACTCTATCTCCTCCAACGTCATCGTCGACATCGTCTTCATCTTCACCTTGCTGCCCACGCCCCCCCGCCACCCCCACCCGCGCCTGAAGTGCCGCGGGAATGTCCATCTCGGTCGTGATGGGGGTTGACAACGTGAAACTCGTAAATCGGCCCAGATTCAGGTCAAACACCTGCTTGCCCGTTCCGGTGCTGCCGGAATCACCATCTTCATGCCCGGCATCGCGGGTGTAGCGCTGCTTCCACGTCGCGCTTTTTTCAAACTTCAGCGATAGCACAGCCCAATACAGACGCTCTCTGCGGCAACCTCCGACCCCCCCAGACACATCGTCCGGACGCAACTGGTGCCATCGTGGCGCATGTCATACTTTGCGCGCAATCTGCTTGCACGAACATGAAACTTGAAAGCGCTCGACCCTAGCGCGAGGCCTGTCGCTTACGCTCCGGCTTCGTTGGTTGCTGGCAGCGCCCGCAGGTGCCGCGGACGGTGACGGATTGCTGCTTGACGCGCCAGGTGAGGGGGGTGGTTGGCGCGGCGGATTCGCGCCGGCGGATGATGACCTCGGCGTCGTCCATGCACTCGACCACGCCGCACGAATCGCAGACCAGGTGCGGGTGCTCGTGGTCGTGGTGGTGGTCGCCTTCGCAACGCGAATGGTCGGTGAGCGAGAACCGGAACACGCGGTCGCCCGGGTCGACGCGATGGGCCAGGCCCGCGTCAACCAGCGCGTTGAGCGTGCGATAGACCGTCACACGGTCGGTCGCGCTTGCGCCGCTGGCCTCGGCGGCGAGGCGGTCGAAGAGGCTCTGGGCATCGATCGCGCCGGAGGCGCTACCCAGCACGCGCAGTACATCGAGGCGGGTGCTCGTGACGCGCAGTTTGGCGTTGCGCAGGATCGCTTTCGGATCGGAAGCAGTCATGTAAGGCACTGGGCACTGGGAACTGGGTAGGACGGGAATCAGCACATGGTCAGGCCGCCGTCGACGCAGATGGTCTGGCCGGTGAGGAAGCCCGCCTGATCGCTGGTGACATAGGCGACCGCGGATGAGATGTCTTCGGGCGTGCCCAGGCGGGGCACGGCCATGGTGGCCGTCACTTTGTCCTTGATTTCCTGGGGCAGGTGATCGGTCATGTCGGTGGTGATGAAGCCCGGTGCGATGACGTTGGCGGTGATGCCCTTGCCGCCGAGTTCGCGGGCGATCGACTTGGTGAGCCCGGTGAGACCGGCCTTGGCCGCAGCGTAGTTGGATTGCCCGGCGTTGCCCACCACGCCCGAGGTGCTGGCGATATTGACGATGCGTCCGAAGCGGTGGCGCATCATGGGCCGCGCGGCGGTGCGGCAGGCGACAAACGCCGCGGTGAGGTTGGTCTGAAGCACGACGCCCCAGTCTTCGTCGCTCATGCGGAGGATGAGGCCGTCCTTGGTGATGCCCGCGTTGTTGACGAGGATATCGAGCCGCCCGAGTTCCTCGGCCACCGACTCGATCGCGCTGGCAAGGGCTTTGCCATCGGCGACATCCGCAGCGCGGACGGTCGCCTTGCCGCCGGCGGCTTCGATCTGGGCCTTCAGGTCGTGCAGCGGGGGGGCGGAGCGCGACATGAGTACGACGTGCCGGCCATCGGCGGCGAGGCGGAGGGCGATGGCCTTGCCGATGCCGCGGCTGGCGCCGGTGACGAGGGCAACGCGGGTGACGTGAGCGGCAGCGGCAGGATCAGGCACGGCATGCTCCGTGGGTCAGAGGGGCTGAAGGGCAATGGTATCGCGGCGGGGAGTGGGGGATCATCACCCTCCCCCGGCTCCCAGCGGGGGAGGCTGGTGGGGCACGCTCCGGCGATTCCCCAGAAACGCGTTCAGAAACTCAAGAGAACTCCACCACAGCGTGAAGATGCCACCGGCGAAGAGCCCGAGTGCGGTCGCGATCAGTGGCCAGAGGCGGCGGCGTTCGCCCTCGGAAAGGAACCACGCGGCCAACAGAAACGCAGGAGTGGCCAGCACGGTAAAAGGGAGACCGAGGAAAGCGACCCAGAAGAGGATGCCCGATATCCCACTTGAATCGATTGACGCCATGAGAATGCGCATTGCGACAAGCCCGGGCCACACAGCGAACGCTACCGCACACCACGCGATGCGACGTGCGTCCATGGCTGAACGTGCAGGCCAAAGAACGCGCGTCGGCTGAGCCCGCACTCGCTGCAGCGCGTCATTGGTGGGCGTGAGCCGTAGCCGCAGCGGGGGCAGGGCGTTGGTGCCGTCATCATGGGCTCCGCGATTGGGCGAGCGCGATCGACGGCGCGGAAGCGTGTGATGGAGGCTCGCGGCTCAGCGTGGCGCGTTGATCCAGCCGTAGGGCCGGGGGGTGGCGGGCCATGACGGCGCGACCTGGAACCAGTTTCCGGTGTTGGTCTTGCGGGCGTAGAGGTCGTTGCCGGTGAGGTCCCCGATGTCATTTTGGCTGTTGGGGTCGTTGCTGTCGGGGAAGTCGGCGAGTTCGACCGAGCCATCGAGGAAGGCAGCGTGCCCTTTGCGGAAGTGGCGGTTGGTGACCTCGTCCCAGTTGCTCCACATGCCGTCGGGCCCTGGGCCGTTGTAGAAGACGATGTCTTCTTCCATGTAGATTGGCGCGCTTCTGAAAACCTTGAAGTTGGGCTGATTGGGACCGACGACCGCCGTGCGGGCTGCTTGGGGCTGGCGGGTGCGGCAACCCTGATCCCAGGCAACAAAGGATGTCATGGCCGTGTTGGCACCACTGGCCCCGGTGATCATGGTGTAATCGAAATTGAAACTGCGCTCGGTCAGGAATGACTCGAACAGCACCCGCTGCATGGCCATGGTGGGGTCGCTCCAGAACGGGTCGCTGGGGTTGTAGGGAGGGCGTGTGGACGACTTTCGCTTGTTGGTCGGACAACCGAAGATATTGTCGGTCATCGAGACGTACTCGAAAGCGGGTCCGACGACGACGGGGTTGGTGGTGGGATTGCTGACTTGGCGCTGGTTGCGTGGCAAGGCGTACCAGAAACGCAGCGGGCTGGGGTGACCGGCCTCCCAGATGCCGCCCTTGTTGTCGTAGGCGTAGGAGTTGAGGGCGATACCGATCTGCTTCAGGTTGCTGCCACAGATGGTGGCCTGCGCGGTGAGGCGGGCCTTGCCGATGGCGGGAAGGATGATGGAGACGAGCAGCGCGATGATGGCAATGACCACCAGCAGTTCGACGAGCGTGAAAGCGCGTCGGGCTGGGCCAAACCGCGCACGGCCGAAACGTGGTGTGTCAAGGGTCGTCATTGGCGATCTCCGAGCGCGAGCCCCACACGGGAGGAAGGGGGCCACCCGAGAACCGGGCTGGGATCAGTATACACGCGCCCGGGGAATCCGCGAGGCTGATTCACTTCGGGGAAAGTCGGGAAAGCAGGCGGTCTTTGGGGCCACCGGGTGCCGCCCATTCTCGGGCCAGAATGCTGTAGAAGACCCAGTCGCGGATCACGGGCTGTTCCCGACCGGCCAGAACCCCCCCGCCGGGCAAGTGGGGGAAGGGCGGCATCACGCGGGCGTCGCGGAGCACGCCTTCTCGCTGGGCACCGAGTTTTTCGATGGCGTGCTGGCTGTGCCGGTTGGTGCCGCCGGTGGTGATCTGCACGCGGATGGCGGCGGGGGCCAGGTGTTCGAAAGCGTGGCGGAGCATGAGGAACTTGATGGCGGGGTTCACAAGCGTGCCGTGGTGCAGGCGGCTGATCCAGGTGCGGCCGATTTCAAGGCCCAGATGCTCGGGGCGGATATCCATGTAGGTGGTGCGGCCGATGGCGCGGCCAGCGGCAAGTGGCTGGCCTGGCATATCGAGGATGATGGCAAACGCGACCACGCCGGGCGTGGCCATGACGCGGGTCATTTCTTCCTCGAAGCCCTGAACACTCCACGCGGGTGGGTTCTGCATGCTGTGGCGGAAGAGTTCGGGGTCAGCCGCAGCGAAGAGGTCCGGGGCGTGGCGCGTGTGCAAGGGTTCGAGGCGAATGCCGGGGGTGAGCGTGTCGTCGTGGAGGGTGACGGGCGCGACCCAGGGGGACGTGGGTATGAGCATGAGGGGAAGGTAGGGAAAGTCGCCGTCACGGAGCGCCCCCTCCGTCACTGGCCGAGCCTCGCCCCCCCAACGACACCTCCCCTGGTAGGACCGGGGGAGGGTGGTGAATATGGTTGAATCGTGACGGCTGCGCCAGCACCATCCGGGAACCAGTCGCCGTTGGCGCAAGCGCGTGGGCTTGTGAATGCGGGCAAGTTGGGGCAAGCGCGGGCGATGATGTCGCGGGTGCTTCAGCGGCAACCTGGGGATGCCGAGGCGAATGACGTGATGCGGGCGTTGTGCCTGGCAGAGGGGAAGTTTGATCAGGCGTTGTATTACGCGGAGCGGGCGTATCGGGCGGCACCGGACCATGCGGGCGTGCTGGCGGATTACGGGGCGCTGCTGGCGGGGGTGAGTCATGGGAAGCGAGCCGGTGAGGCGCTCCCGCTGATTGAGCGGGCGATCGCGCTGGAGCCATCGAATCGGCAGGCGCACTTTGCGTATGTGGCGGCGATGTTCACGCAGGGGCGGATTGCCGACGCGCTGGTGGCGTCCCGGCGGGCGCTGGCGGTGCTGCCGGGCGATCACGATCTGAGTTTGAAGTTGGTGGCGGCGCTGTTGAACGTTGGTCTGGCGGATGAGGCGGTGCCGGTGGTGGCTGGGCTGCTGGCGGCGAGCCCGGACGCGCTGCATCTGGCCGAGACGATGTGCACGGTGCTGAACTACGACTGCACGGCGACGCCGGCGCGGGTGCTGGAGGCGCACCGGAACTTTGGGCGGCTGATGACGGCGGCGTACGGGGTGCCGCGGGTGGGTAGGGTGAGCGATAACGCAATGGTGTCGCGATCTGGCACGGGTGGACGGCTGCGCGTGGGGTTTGTGTCGCCCGATTTGCGGGTGCATTCGGTGGGGTTCTTTGCCGAGCCGATTCTGGCGGGACTGGATCGGGCGCGGTTCGAGGTGTTTGTGTACGACACGGCCAGGGCACCCGATGAGGCGACCAAGCGGTTTCGCGGGTATCCGGCGACGTGGCGGGCAAGCGCGGGGCTGGTGCCGGGGGTGCTGGCGAAGCAGATCGCGGGGGATGAACTGGATGTGGTTGTGGAGTTGTCGGGTCTGACGGGTGGGCACAGTCTGCCGGCGCTGGCGACACTGGCGGCGCAGGGCGAGGCATCGCGGCGGGTGCCGGTGATCGCGACGTATCTGGGGTACCCAGCGACCACGGGTTTGCCGGCGATCTCGGCGCGGATCGTCGATGGGATTACCGATCCGGAGCCGGGGGCTGATGCATTGGCGACTGAGCGGCTGGTGCGATTGGACGGCTGCTTTGTGTGCTTTCGCGCGCCCACGGATGCGCCAACGGTGACGGCATTACCCGCAGCAGCGGCGGGCGCGAAGGGGATTACGTTCGGCAGTTTCAACGCGCTGACCAAACTGAATCGCGCGGTGCTGGAGGCATGGGCGCGGGTGCTGGCGCGGGTGCCGGGGTCGAGGCTCTTGGTGAAGGCGCGGGAGTTGGCGAGCGCGGATTGTCGGGCGCATTTGATGGCGCGGTGCCGGGCGGCGGGAATGGCGGAGGACCGTGTGGAAATCGTGCCACCGGCGACGGGGATGGGCGAGCACCTGGGGGTGTATGGGCGGGTGGATATCGCGCTGGACACGTTCCCGTACTGCGGGACAACGACGACGTGCGATGCGTTGTGGATGGGCGTGCCGGTGGTGAGCGTGGCACCGGAGGGCGGAGGGCACGCTTCGAGGGTGGGGTTGTCGCTCTTGAGCGCGGTTGGCCTGGGCGAATGGTGCGAGACGACAGTGGACGGGTATGTGGCGCGGGCGGTGCAGGCGGCGGGGGACGTTCGGGGATTGGCGGCGATCCGGGCCGGTTTGCGGGACCGAATGAGGGGGTCGGTGCTGGGCGATGAGGCCGGTTTCGCGGCCCGATTCGGCGCGGCCCTGGAGCGCGTGGCGGGTCTGCGAGGGTGAGGTTTTGGCGTGGTGGAATCGCGAGTGCCTCGGGCTATCCTGAGGCCCGATTCACCCTCTCTGGAACCCACCCATGCTCGGCAAGGTCTTCAAGGCGTACGACATCCGCGGGACGTATCCCGACCCGCTCAACGAGGCAATGGCGCGGCAGATCGGGTTCGGGGCGTCGCGGTTCTTGCTTCAGGACGCCGCCTCCGCGGGCGAGGGCTCGCCCATGATGAAGAACGTGGTGGTGGGGCGCGACATGCGCAAGAGTTCGCCCTCGCTTGTCGAGGCGCTCATCCGGGGCATCACCGATCAGGGCGGCAACGTGCTCGACCTGGGCATGGTGGATACGTCGTTCATCTACTTTGCGATCAACCACTTTGACTGCGCGGGGGGCATCATGTGCACCGCGAGTCATAACCCGCCGCAGTACAACGGGTTCAAGATCAGCAAGCGCAAGGCCAAGCCCGTGGGCGAGGCGACGGGGCTGGCGGATGTGCGGAAGTATGCCGCGACCGTGGACTTCGTGAACAACTTCGTTTCGCAGAACGGGCGGACGGAGAAGCGCGACCTGTGGGACGCCTATCGCAAGCATGTGCTGGGTTTTCTCGATCTGTCGGCCCGCAAGAGCCGCAAGCCGCTGAAGGTGGTCATCGACGCCAGCAACGGCATGGCGGGCACGATGATCCCGAAGGTGTTCGGCCGCAAGGGCAAGGATGTGGATGGGCTGGAAATCGTCGAAGTCAACTTCGACAACAGCAAGGGCGAGTTCGTGCACGAGCCGAATCCGCTGGTCGCGTCGAACGTGAAGCAGACGCAGGACAAGGTGAAGAGCGAGAAGGCCGACGTGGGCTTCTGCTACGACGGCGATGCCGATCGGTGCGTCGCGGTGGATGAGAAAGGGCAGATCGTCGGCTGCGACCATTTGACGAGCGTGCTGGCGCAGCACTTCTTGAAGAAGAGTCCGGGGGCGGCTGTGGTGTATGACTTGAGGTCGACGAAGGCCGTGCTGGAAGATGTGACGAAGGCCGGCGGAAAAGCGATACGCAGCCGGGTGGGACATGTGTTTCTGAAGGCCGCACTGGCGGAGCACAAAGCGGTGTTCGGCGGCGAGTTGTCGGGGCACTTCTACTTCAAGGACAACTTCAACGCCGACTCGGGCGCGATCGCCATGTGCGCCGTGCTGACGGTGCTGGCGGAGACGGGCAAGCCCTTGTCGGAGATCGTGAAGCCCGCGGCTCGCTATGTGCAATCGGGCGAGATCAACTTCAACATCGAGGACAAGGACGGCGCGCTGGCGCGGCTGAAGGACACGTTCGGCGGCGCGGGCACCGTTGATGAACTCGACGGCGTGACGATCGACTGCTTCTCGAAAGACGGCTGGTGGTGCAACGTGCGCAAGAGCAACACCGAGCCCCTGCTGCGGCTGAATCTGGAAGCGAAGGACAAGAAACGGCTGGATGAGATGCTGGGCAAGATCAGCCCGATGCTGGGGCACAAGGTAGACCACTAAAGCGGGAACGGGAGTTCACCACCGCGACACCGCGACACCGAGACGCACCGAGAAGAAGAAGAGAAAAAGAGGGCTGGACGGGAACGGGATCGGGAATGGGACTCGACTCGGAGAGTCGAGGTACCCAGGGCGGAACGGGAACGGTTGGGAACAGGAACGTGCGACCATGACGCTTGCGGCGTTTCTGGAATACTGGTCGCTTGGCGAGAACCCGTTTCGGGGCGAGGAGGCGCGCCAGGATCCGGTCTTTGGGCGCTTGTCGGCGCTCCCAGCATCGGGAAACCCGGATCGCCCCCAGGGGCCAATCGGCCTGCCCAAGCCCGGCTCACGCGTGCAGCATCCGGACTTTGAGAAGATCGCGGGCGACTTCGCACGCCCCTCGGCCTCCATCGTGTTCGGCGAGAAGGGCAGCGGGAAGACCGCGATTCGCCTGCAGATGGGCGAGCACATCGCGGCGTTCAACGCCACGGCGGGCGATCGGCGCGTCTTGCTCCTGCCGTACGACCAGTTGAACGATGTGCTCGATCGCTACGCGGCGAGGGTGCTGCCTTCGCTGAAGGAAAAGAAAGCGACGCTGGCCGACACGCTGGGCCGGCTGCGTCTCGTGGATCACATCGACGGGATTCTGGGCCTGGCGGTGCCACGCGTGGTGGATGCGGTGCTGGAGCAGGCCCAGCGCCCGGCGGAGAAAGCGGCGACGATCGATCTGGGGCCAGAAGTGAAGCGCACGGCGCGCGGGCTTGATCGCGGGCACAAACTCGATCTGCTCGCGCTGCAGGCGGTCTATGACCGTCCGGCCCACGCGGAGGAACGCTCGCGGGCGCTGCGGCGGCGCTTGGGTTTGCGCCGCTCGTGGGTCGATCGGGCCGAGGCGCTGCTCGTCGGGTTCGGCTGGCTCGCGCCGGCGGCGGTGCTGGCGGCCTACGTCCGCACCGGGCACATTCGCGAAGGGATGCCTGACCTCGATCCCATGTGGACGACGGCGTTCTTCACCGCCCTGGGTGTCTGGGTGATCTTCCTCTTCAAGCGGGCGATCACCGAGCGCTTCGCGATCGGGCGGGTCGCGTATCGCCTTCGCAAGCAGGTGCGGGTGCTGGCGCGGGCGGAGCGGTCGTATGCCGCGGTGCTGCGGCGACTGCCGGCGGCGGCGCGGGTGCCCTCGTCGCTCCCGCTGACGGATTCGGACGAACAGCGTTACGGCATGCTCGACCGGTTGCGGCGCGTGCTGGGCGCGCTCGGGTACGCGGGGCTGGTGATCGTGGTCGACCGTGTGGACGAGCCGACGCTCGTCTGCGGCGATGTAGACCGGATGCGGGCGGTGGTGTGGCCGCTGCTCAGCAACAAGTTCTTGCAGCAGGATGGGATTGCCGTCAAGTTGCTGCTGCCGGTGGAACTGCGGCATGTGCTGTATCGCGAATCGGCCGCGTTCTTTCAAGGGGCGCGGCTGGATAAGCAGTGCCTGATCGAGCGGTTGGGGTGGACCGGCCCGATGCTGTACGACCTCTGCACGGCACGGGTGAACGCGTGCCGCCCGGCGGGGGCGTCGCCCATCACGCTGCGCGACCTGTTCGCAGAGGATGTGACGCGGCAGGACCTGGTGGATGCGCTGGACCAGATGCACCAGCCGCGGGATGCATTCAAGTTGCTGTATCAGTGCCTGGCCGAGCACTGCTCGAACGTGACGACCGATGAGGCGGCGCACAAGATCGCCCGGCCGGTGCTGGATGCCGTGCGCAAGCAGCAGGTGGAGCGGGTGCGGCAGTTGTACATGGGTATACGCCCGGCGTGAGGCTCGGAGGTGTCGCAGCGCCGTGCCACTGGCGTCGTTGGGGGGCGGTGCGCTGACCGCGTCGCCAGTGTTCTTGGCCAAAGCCACCAACTATGCGCGGTCGCCCAACGGCACTGACGAGCCCGCAGAGCCGGGCACGTCAGTGGCACGGTGGCGCGGCGCTATTCGCGCACGCGCCAGAAGAGTTCATACACGGTAAGCGTCGCCTGAAGCACGCCCAGCGTGATCGGTCCTGCCAGATTCGCGCGTCGGAGCGATTGGCCCGCGCAAGTCCGGTTCGTCCACACCTGAGCCGAGGCGATGACCAACATCATCAGCACGAAGGGCTCGAAGTAGCGCTGCCAGGAGAGCGCGCCCATGGTGTGCGCGAGGGTGAAGCCCAGGAGGGCCGAGCCCAGCACCCAGCGCGAGCGTGCGGGGAGGGCGCTGGACCAGAGGCCGATCCAGGCGCCGCCGAGCGTGGCGAGGGTGATGATGAGGGGTGAGCGGTCGAATGGGCAGGGGAGAGCGCGGACGAGGTTCCAGAGGCCGCTGATGCGGCTCATGAGTTCCCAGTTGGTGCGGGGGATGGTGGCGAGGGCGAGGGCGACGGCCGCGCCGGTGAGGGTGGGGATGAGCCAGTCGCGCGAGCGAGCGGGCCAGACGATGGGGAGGAAGAAGAGGCCGAAGAGGCCGATGAGCGCGAGGATGAAGGCGGGCGTGGCGGGGCTGGTGCCGCCGACGTTGGTGGCGTCGGCGGTGGTGAGAGGCGAGCCGGTGGGTTGGAAGGCGGGTGGAACGAGGCCGCTCCACTGGTCGAGGAAGATGGCGAGGAGGAGCAGGCCCGGCAGGGCAATGAAGCCGGAGAGCACGAGGCGGGCGCAGGCGGGGGCGAACTCGCCGTGTGGCGGGAGGAGGGCGAGGCCGGTGGGGCGATCCAATCGCGCGGGCCAGGCGTGCCACGCGGCAAACGCGATGGGAAGGACTGCCCACGCGTGTACCTGGCGGGTGATGATGACGAAGACGAAGAGCGAGGCGGAAAGGACCGCGCGGGAGAGCGACCAGTGCTGCTCGTCGCTGGACGCGCCGCTTCTGGTGTCGAAACCGGGAAGAAGATTGAGCAGGAGTGCCGCGAGCGCCCACCAACCGGCGTTGTCGGGCAGGAGCCAGACGCCCGGGAAAAAAACGTACAGGGACGCCGCCAAGGGGAAGAGGAGCGCCAGGGCCTTCCCGGTGCCGAGGCGGCGTGCGAGGTACATGGCGAGAGTGGCGAGGAGCCCGACGGTAAACCCGGCGCTGAGCAGGCGCAGCCCGGTGGTGGATTCGACGCCAAAGCGGCGCGCGGTGGCGAGGGCGACGTGATAGCCCGGCGTAGTGGCGGAGAGGTAATCGCGGAAGTCGAAGCGAGGCCACTTCTCCGCGAAGCGGCCGATGACCTTGACGTGGAAGCGGTTCTGGTCGAAGGCGGAGCGCTCGTGGGAATGGCCGGAGAGGATGAGGGGTACGGCTGCGGAGAGAAAAAGACACGCGACAATCACGGCAGCAAACCAGCCGCGCGGCGCGAGGCGCGACGTGGCGGGCGGAGGCGCGGCGGTGCGTGAAGTGATCGACATGCTCGCGATTCAGTTTGGCTCGTGGCGCTGGGCGGAAGGCTTGCGGGGGGGCGGACGTCGGAAGACCCGCAGTTCGTGACCATACCACCAGCGGGGCAGGTCGGCCTGATGCTCAAGCGTCAGCCCGGCATCACGGGCCCAATCTTCCACATCGGCGATGGGGCAATAATGAATCCACTGGCGGGCGAGCACAAGGTCGTGCAGGCGGTTCATGGTGGCCCGCCAGAGGGGCCGCCTGCACATGTCTTTATAGAGCAGGATGCCGCCGGGCGCGACGCGCGACGCGGCGGTGCGGATGACCGATTCCTGCGCGGCGGGCGGAACGTGGTGAAGCACGTCGATGATGGATACGACGTCGAAGTGCGCCGGATCGGGCGGCCAGGGCGAGGTGGCATCGAGGCGTTCAAAGCGGCAGCGCGGGGCGCGAGTGGCCTGGGCCGTGGCGATGGCCGCCGCGGAGGAATCAAAGCCGACGGCGAAGCGGACGACGCCCCCGGGGGGTGAGGTGACGAGGGCCAGGAAGAGGCCGCCGCCGCAGCCGACGTCGAGCACGGTGTCGTCGTGCTTCACCCAGGGGAGCAGGTGCTCGAAGGGGCAGATGTATGGCCGGAAGCGTTGCAGCAGGCGCAGCGTGAGGGGGGTGAGCGGGCCGTGCGTATAGATGCGGGCGGCGATGGCCGATAACTGGCGAGGCGTGGATGTAGACTGCCCGTCGGTCATGGTGCGCGCTTCAGGTGGTTGGCGCAGGCTCGGCGCGAGGCGTCGAGCGTAGCAGGGAGTTCATGGCGAGCGTCTGGACGCCCAACACGAACGCGGATCGACGCGGAACCGCGGCGGCCCTGGTGCGCCTGGCGCGACCCCACCAGTGGGTGAAGGGACTCTTTGTCTTCATCGGTCCGCTGTATGGCGGGAAACTCGGGGAGCCGAGTGCCGCGCTCGCGGCCCTGGCGGCGTTTGTAGTGTTCGGGCTGGTGTCCAGCGCCGGGTATGTGATCAACGACATGTGGGACTGGGAGGCGGATCGCACGCACCCGCGGAAGCGGAAACGCCCGATCGCCGCGGGAGACGTTTCGCCCATCACGGCGGCGTGCTTCGCGGGACTTCTGCTGGTGGGCGCGATCGGCGCGGTGGGCCTGGTGTGGCTGGCGAGTGGCCGAGGGAGTGGCGACGCGGCGGGCCTGGTGGGCCTGCTCGCGGCGGTCTATGTGCTCAACGTGTTCTCGTACAGCGTCGTGCTGAAACACCGGGTGATCATCGACGTGATCTCGCTGGCCTTGGGGTTTGTGCTGCGCGTGCTCGGCGGATGCGCGGCGGTTTTGGTGGTGCCCAGCACCTGGCTGCTCAACGTGACATTCTTCGTCGCCATGTTTCTGGCGTTCGGAAAACGTTTGGGCGAGCGGCGGACGATGGGCGACGATGCCTCGGCAGCCCGGCAGGTGCAGGCCAAGTACACCGATGACCTGCTTCGGATGGTGGTGGTGGTGACGGGGGTGGCCACACTTCTGACGTACGCCGGGTATATCCAGTCGCAGGAGATGCACTACACGCGGGGGTTCAACCTGCTGTGGCTGACCATGCTGCCGGCCACCTATGGGCTGTTGCGGTGCATCGTGCTGCTGGAACGTGGGGCGTACGACGATCCGACGCACCTGGCGGTGCGGGATCGGGCATTTCAGGTGGCGGGGGTGGTCTTTGGGGTGCTGACAGCTGGGTTGATGTGGATCAAGCACCAAGTCTGACGGCTACTCGTCGATGGGTTCAAGGGTCGCGAGCGATCGTCCGCTGGCGCGACGAAAAAGCGATGCCAACCGGGCGCGGACGAAGGCGCGGCCGTCGGGCGTTTCCGCGCCTGGCTCGGCGAGAAGATTGAGGCAATCAATGAGCAAGTGCCGCTCGGTTGGATCGATCTGCATGATCGCGTCCAGCGAGATGGTTTCCGCGGCCTGGGGACCAGAAACGGGCATCGCCTCGTTCACATCGGTGCAAGGCACTTCGACCTTAAGGCTCTTTTCGAGAAGGCGATAGACACCACCGACCAACGTGCCGAGTCCGATCACGCGCGGGTGCGCCGAGGGCGGTTCATGGGGTGAGGGTGTCGATGACTGTGTCTGCGGCATGGCAACTCATCCAATTGGGCAGGCCATCCCGGGTTTGTTTCGGGCCACCATCACCGCCAAGTCCGGAACCCGCTTTTGTTGCCTATTCTGCTTCCGACCGGCATCCACTATTCCCCAGAAGCCCGAAAGCCCGCACGCTGACGCCATCATCTTGCTTCTGGTGTGTAAGCAACCGCTTCCGTTTGGGTTCCAGAAGGAACTCGAAACAGCGACCACCGATGCCGTGATGCGCGCTCTCGATTTTGCGTTATAGCCTCTTGGTATCGGTTTCATTCCATGCAGCCCGAACAAATCCCATTCGTGTGCGAATAACCCAGCATGAGTTCGCGAGCGGCGAGAGATCGACGGGTTCTGCTGAGATCATCGCGCAGATTTTCGAACGAGCTGACGGTGCGGGATCGAGCAGACTCCATGCAGACGAAGCGTCTTCAAAGGCCAGTTTGAAGGCCTTCGCGGGGTCGGATGTTGGCCAATCGCTCCGTACTTCGCCATGTTGCCGAACTGCGAAGTACATGCTGGGCCTCAGTGGCAAGACTACCTACCAGGTGTCCCCAGTGCAAAGGGGGATTCCGATGCCACCGGCAGCCCATTCAGCGGTACACGCCGTCTGGACGCTTTGGCAGCGTCTGCTAGACTGGCGCTCGACAGCCAGCATGGTCTGGCGCATCTCGGTTCAGCGATGGTGCCGACTTCCGGCACGGTGGTGGCCCGTACGGGCCCAGGAGCCTTTTCCATGAACGGCAGCACGAAGGTGTGGAAGGTCGGCGCGCTGGTCCTCACTCTGGCCGCGGGCGGCATCGCGCCGCTCGCCCTCGCTCAAGACGGCCCTCCGGGCCGAGGCGGCAGCGGGGGGGGCGGGGGTGGTGGTGCAGGTGGTGATGCGGAGAAGAAGCCCGACTTCCCGCCCTTTGCGGAAGTCAGCAAGGACTACACCAAGGTCGTCTCGACCGCCGACGGCGAGGCGAGTCTCTGGACCCTCTACACCCGCGAACGCGACGGCGCGATGCTCGCGGAACTGCCGCGTGAGTTCGGCCGGCAGAAGTACATGTTCGGCATGACGATCGCGGCGGGCGAGCCGTACGCGGGTCTGCAAGGACCCGACATGTACCTGTACTGGAAGCGCTACGACAAGCGGCTGGCGCTGATCGAGCCGCAGATCTCCAACCGCTCGACGGGCGACCAGGAGAGCAAGTCGGGCGTGGAGCGCGCGTTCACCGATCGCGTGCTGGTCGATGTGCCCATCGTCGCGATGGGCCCCGGCGGCGGGCCGGTGATCGACCTGAAGGGCCTGTTTGCCGGTCAGGCGGCCAAGTTCTTCGGCATGGGCGGCTTCATGACCACCGGCGCGGCCGGCGCGAACCCGGGCCTGGCGACCATCAAAAAGTCCAAGGCCTTCCCGCAGAACATCGAAGTCGCGTTTGAAATGCCCACGACCGGTGGCGTGCTCAAGACCTTCTACTACTCCGTCGCGCTCATTCCCGACAGCACGGGCTATCAGCCCCGCGCGGCCGACGAGCGTGCAGGCTACTTCGGCACCTGGTTCCGCGACCTGGGCAAGTTCAAGGACGAAGAAAAGTGGGTGCGGTACATCACCCGCTGGCACTTTGAAAAGGCCGATCCGAAACTCAAACTCAGCCCGCCCAAGAAGCCGCTGGTGTACTACGTCGAGCACACCGTGCCCAGCCGCTATCGCCGCTTCGTGCGTGACGGCGCGCTGTGGTGGAACAAGGCGTTCGAGAAGGTCGGCCTGACCGACGCCGTCGAGGTGTATTACCAGGACAAGCAGACCGGTCAGCACATGGACAAGGATCCGGAGGATGCGCGATACAACTTCATCCGCTGGGTGGTGAACGACGTGGGCACGGCGATCGGGCCCAGCCGTATTCACCCGCTGACAGGTCAGATTCTGGACGCCGACGTGGTGCTGACTGACGGCTGGATCCGCCACTTCTGGAGCCAGACCAACGAGATCATCCCCGATATCGCGATGCGGTCGATCCCGAAGGAAGTCGAGCCCTGGCTGGAATCCAACCCCAACTGGGATCCGCGGCTGCGCCTCCTCCCGCCCGATCAGCGTGAGGCGGCCATCCAGGCCCGTGCGAACGCCAAGAACGCGGCGCTCACGCGCGGCGTGACCCGCTTCGGCGGGCGTGCGGTCGGTGGCGGCGAAGACCACAACACCGTCGAGGCCGGGTTCCTCAGCCAGCGCCGTCAGGCGACGGGCTACGACTGTCTGCTCGCCGAGGGCAAGTCGGTCGAGATGTCCATCGCGGGCATGGGCCTGGAACTGATGGACCTCCTCGAGTCGGATGATCCGCCCGCCGACGCACCAGCAGCCAAGGGCGGCGACAAGAAAAAGGACGACGACAAGGGCGACTTCATCGACGGCATCCCCGAGTGGTTTGTGGGCAACGCGCTGGCGGACCTCACGGCCCACGAAGTCGGCCACACGCTCGGCCTGCGCCACAACTTCAAGGCTTCGTCCGCCTACACCATGGGCCAGATCAACTCGCCCGAGTTCAAGGGCAAGAAGCCCTACGTCACCAGCGTCATGGACTACACCCCCATGAACCTACAGGTGGGCGAAGGCCGCTTCCAGGGCGACTACAACGTGACCGACATCGGGCCCTACGACATGTGGGTCATCGAGTACGGCTACACCTTCAACGACCCGAAGGACGTGCTCAAGCGCGTCGCCGAGCCCGAACTCCAGTTCGGCTCCGACGAAGACGCCGACACCGGCCTCGATCCGACCATCCGTCGCTACGACTTCGCGGCCGATCCGCTCGAATACGCCAAGAGCCGGCTCGATCTCGCCAAGTTCAGCCGCGGGCGGATCATCGACAAGTTCGTGAAGAACGGGCAGAGTTGGAGCAAGGCCCGCCGTGGGTACAGCCTCACGCTCAACATGCAGATGGACGCGGTCGGCGTGATGTCCTACTGGGTCGGCACGGCCCACATCTATCGCGATCGCAAGGGCGACCCCAACGGCCGCCCGCCCATCAGCGTGGTGCCCGTCGAGAAGCAGCGCGAAGCCCTGAAGTTTGTCTGCGAAACGGCCTTCCGCGAAGAGATGTTCGGCCTCTCGCCCGAACTGCTGACGTATCTCACGGCTGACCGCCGCGACGATCCGGGTGGCGGCCGCGCGGGCCCCGAATGGCCCGTTCACGACCAGATCGGCGCCATGCAGGCAGCGGCGATCACGCAACTGCTCAACCCGGCCAAACTCCGCCGCGTGCTGGATAACGAACTCCGCACGCCCAAGGACAAGGACGCCCTGACGGTGGTCGAACTGTTCGACACCATCACCGGCGCGATCTGGACCGAACTCGACAGCAAATCGGGGGGTTCCTACACCGCCCGCAACCCCATGATCTCCAGTTTGCGGCGTAACTTGCAGCGCGAGCATATGGAGCGGCTGATCGACCTCAGCCTGCCCAACGCCATGCCGGGCGAAGCGGCCAAGACCGTCAGCAACCTCGCCGTGAGCAAACTGCGGGAACTGAAGACCAAGATCGACGCAGCCGCGAAGAGCGCGGGCGGCGATCCCTACACCGCCGCCCACCTGGGCGAGGCCAGCAAGCGCATCGAGAAAGCCCTGGATGCCCAGTACGTCTACAACCAGTCCTCCGGCGGCGGCGGGACGACCATCATCAACATGTTCGGCGAGCAGCCGCAATCGACCGAGCCGGGCAGCGAGAACTGGCAGAAGTAATCGCTTACGGCCGATGATTCGTTGACTGTTTGAGGCCGACCCACTTTCCCGTGGGTCGGCCTTTTTCATAGCATCCAACGAGAACCCCTCCGCCTCGCTCCGCTCGGCACCTCCCCCGCCAGGAGCGGGTGAGGGTGGCAAAGCGAAGACGATCACTGTGCAAACGGGCGTTCTTGCCGTAGAATCGGGCATGGCCGACCTCAAGAACATGAAGGGCATCTCCGACGCGGACCGCAAACTCATCGAGGAGGCGGAAACGCTTCTGGGGCCCGAGCCCTCAACGATGGGGTTCGTGAAGAACCTGTTCTGGGGCAACTGCCGTCAGGAACTGGTGTTTCCCTATCCCGAGCAGGAAGCCCGCGAGGCTGCCGAGTGCGACCAGTTGCTCTCGCGCCTGGATGACTATCTGAAGAACGAGCACCCGGCGATCGCGATCGATCAGGATCAGGAAACGCCCGACTGGGTCATCAAACGCCTGTTCGACCTCGGCGCGCTGGGGATGACCATCCCCAAGGAATACGGCGGGCTGGGCCTGGGCATCACCTCCTACAACCGCGTGCTGGAGCGCGTGGGCAAGTACTGCGGCTCGACGGCCGTTATTCTGTCAGCCCACCTGTCGATCGGCTGCGGCGCGGTGAAGTTGTTCGGCACGCCCGAGCAGAAGGCCAAGTGGCTGCCCAAACTCGCCAAGGAATGGCTCAGCGCGTTCTGCCTCTCCGAGCCCAACGTCGGCTGCGACGCGGGCGGGCAAGAAACCACGTTCGAGAAGACGCCCGACGGCGAACATTTCATCATCAATGGCGAGAAGAAGTGGGCCACCAGCGGCGCACTGGCCGGGCTCTTCACCGTCATGGCGCGAGAGAAAACCGCCGACGGCACCCCCCCTGGCAAAATCTCCGCCATCGTCTGCCACCCCGATATGGAAGGCGTCGAGATCTATCAAAAAAACCGCAGCAAGTGCGGCATCCGTGGCACCTGGCAGGCACGCATCCGCTTCCACAACGTCAAGGTTCCCACCTTCAACCTCCTTCACGGCGAGGGCAAGGGCCTCAACGTCGCGCTCACCTGCCTCAACTTCGGTCGCTGCACCCTCAGCGCCGGGATGCTGGGCGGCGCCAAGAAGGCCATGGACCAGTCCATCAAGTGGGCCCAGACGCGCCACCAGTTCAAACAGCCCCTCGCGGCGTTCGAACTCATGCGCTGCCGCATCGCCCACATGGCCGCGCTCACCTACGCGATGGAATCGGTGCTCTACGCCACCACCGGCATGCTCGACCGCAAGGACGACGACATCATGGTCGAGACAGCGGTGTGCAAGGTCGTCAACAGCGAGTTCGGCTGGCAGGTGTGCAACGACGCCATGCAGATCATGGGCGGCGAAGGCTACATGACCGAGAACGAGGTCGAGCGCATCTTCCGCGACTCGCGCATCAACCTGATCGTCGAGGGCGCCAACGAAGTCATGCAGTCCTTCATCTTCGCCTACGGCGGAAAGAAACTGGCCGAGAGCATGCTGGGCGTGAAGGACGCCGTAACGTGGAACGGCTCGGAGGGCTTCGGGGCCAACCTCTCACGCATCACCGGCAACCTGCGGAAGGGGCCGATACTGAAACTGGCGTTCTCGCTGGGGGCGGAGATCTTCCTGGGCATCCGCAAGGCGGCCCCGGTGATCGACAAGGTTCACCCGAGCCTGCGCGACCACGCCGATCACCTCGCCAGCACGATCCGCGAGCACAGCCACCAGTTCAAGATGGCCAGCAAGCGTTATGAGGAAGCGATCGTGACCCGCCAGGCCGTGCAGGCCCGGCTGGCCGACAACGCCATCTGGCTGCACGCGTGGGCCTGCACGCTCAGCAAGTTGAGCATGGACATGACCAAAGGCAGCAAGGTGGTGGTGGAGTTGGAGCGCGACAAGGCGGCCGCCGAGCACTTCTTCAGCCTGGCCCAGCGCGCCATCGAGCACAACTTCCGCGACCTGTATGTGAACAGCGACGACTCGATGCTGCGGAGCGCCGAGGCCGCCCTGAAGTATTCGAGCACGCTGCCCAACTCCGAGTTTTCAATCCCCGAGCGCAGCCCCACGGCCAAAGGCACAGGCCGCGTGCTCAAGCAGGACGGCATCAAGCAGTTCCCGGGGACGGGGGTTGTACGAGGAGTGCACGCGAGCGTGGGGGCGAACGGGCAGGGGTAGGTTTCGAGCGGCGGCGCCGACGACCGATCAGGGAAGCCAAGCACGCGGATAGGATGGATGGTTGGAGCGACTTGTTGACCTCTTGCCGGAGATGCCATGGGCCTTGAAGCCGCGTTGCCTGAGGACACGATTCTGACGACCCAGTTGCGCCGGGTGATCAACTGGTCGCGGCGCTGGGCGATGATGCCCATGCCCTTTGCCACGGCCTGCTGCGGGATCGAACTGATGGCGACGGCGTGCTCGCGCTACGACATCGCGCGGTTCGGGTGCGAAGCCGTGCGGTTCTCGCCGCGCCAGGCCGACCTGATGATCGTCGCGGGCCGCGTGGCGGTGAAGATGATGCCCGTGCTTCAACGCATCTACATGCAGATGACCGAGCCCAAGTGGGTGATCAGCATGGGCGCGTGCGCCAGCACCGGCGGCGTGTTTGACACCTATGCCGTCGTACAGGGCGTGGACCAGTTCGTGCCGGTGGATGTCTACATCCCCGGCTGCCCGCCGCGGCCTGAGCAGTTGATCGAGGGGATCATGGCGATCCAGCGGCACATCGACCAGGAAGGCATGCCGCCGACAGGCGGGAAGCGCGTGCCCCTGGGCCTGGTGGTGGAGCCGAGCCATGTGGTGAGGCCGCAGCCGGTGGGGGTGACGGTGGGTGGCGTGGGGGCGAACTGAGCGGCCAAGGTCCACGGCACGCGGCTGGACTACCGGAAGTATCTCTGTTTATCAGGCTCTATCAGTCGGCCAAACTCATGCCGGCAGACGATGACTTCTTTGTCATCGGGCAACTTGTTCCGAGAGTTCTTTTTGACAACCACCCGCTGCCAGAGGTATTGGTCCAATGTGTGCTGAGTGGCGCGTATGTCAGCCGCCATCCAGCCGAGATTTCCGCTCGCGGCCTGGAGTCGTGCCGCAAGATTGATGCAGTGACCTATGAACTCCGAGGCGCCGCCAGTGGAACGGAGTTCACACACCTCTCCCTGGGCAATGCCACATCGGATTCCCATGGGAGCATCGTCGATTCTTGGGTCCGCCTCGGCGAGCAACTGTAAGTAGTGGCGTTGAACGTCCATAAGCCGGAGCGCGATGTTTGTTGCCGTGTACTCCGAATCGTCCCCGTCGTCGAGCAGCCAGATCATCAAGACACCATCGCCAAGGAACTTTGCGTGATCAGGGCGCGGAGCGGGGTTCATGGGCCGACCTCGGTCATCCTTTGGCTCGAGCGCTAACTCGATTGCTTGGATCATCGTATTTGCGACTCGCGGGGCTTGGGCGTGCCGCCCCACAGTGGCTGTGTACTTCGACCATCCCATGAGGTCGACGACTGCCACGAGTCCATGGGGATGTGTCTGAGGTTTGGATTCGAATTTGAACAAGGGTTGATGGACTCTCAGACGTGGCAGGGACTTTTCCATCCGTGAAGCTATGAGTGCTCTGATGCCTTCGCGCTGGGGATCGAGGCTCGCGGTCCCTACTGTGGCTCATGCCCGCACCGCGCAAGCCGAATCGTCCGTCTGGGAACAAGAAGCCGTTCAAGCCTCGCAAGCCGTTTGGGCCACCGCGCGGCGAGCGCGTGCCGGCGCGGCCTCATGCGCCGCTGGGGCCGACGCGGGCGGTACCGCCGCCGCCGAGCGGAGGTGGCGATGGCGGAGGGGGCGGGGGTGAGGGTGGCGGTCGGGGCGGCTACGGCGGCTCGCGGTCGCGTGGTGGGCCGGGTGGTGGTGGTGGAAGCGGTGGCGGCTATGGCGGGGGACCGAGAGGCGGCGGCGATGGGCCTCGCTTCGGAAGCCGAAGCGGCCCGCCCACCGGCAAGCCGTATGGCGATCGTGGCCCAAGGTCGGGGCCGGGCGGGCCGGGCGGCTTCGCGCGGCGCGGACCGGGGGGGGGTGGCGGGGGCCCGGGGTTTGGTCCGCGCACGGGCGCGAGTGCCGGGCCACGCCTGCCCAAGACGCCCATGCGGCGCTTGCCCGCGGCGATCCGCGTGATCCATGAGGATGCCGATGTGCTCGTGGTCGACAAGCCCTTCGGCCTGCTCACGGCCAACGTGCCGGGCGAGACGCGGCCGGCGCTCTTTGATTTTCTGAAGATGCACGTGCGGAGTTCGCGGCCCAGGGTGCCCAGGCGCGATCCGAATGCCGACCCCGATGCGCCGCGCTCGCGCAGCGCGGGGCAGGGCGTGTATGTGATCCACCGGCTGGACAAGGAAGCCTCGGGCCTGCTGGTGTTCGCGACCAGCGAGAAGGCGTTTCACTGGCTGAAGGACGACTTCAAGGCCAAGCGCGTGCACCGCATCTACACCGCGCTCGTCGAGGGGGAGTGGGGCGAGGTGGGCATGCAGACGACAATCCAGTCGTTTCTCTTTGAGCCCGAGACCGGCGGGCGCGTGCACAGCATCTCGAACGAGGCGTTTCGCGGGGCGGGCAAGATGTCGGGCGACAAGGACCAGAACCAGCCCAAGCCCGCGGTGACGCATGTGCGCGTGATCGCGGTGGGCAAGGGGATGTCGCTGGTGCAGGTGCGGCTGGAGACAGGCCGCAAACACCAGATCCGCACGCACCTGTCGGAACGCGGGCACCCGATCGTGGGCGACCCGCGCTACGGCGCGCAGACTGACCCGCTCGGTCGCCTGGGCCTGCACGCCAGCGAACTGGGCTTCACCCATCCAGGCACTGGCCAGACCGTGCGCTACAGCAACGCGGCTCCGGCGGGCTTCTATCTCGCGGTGGGCCAGAAGGTACCAGCAGGCGCGGCCGCAGCGGAGATGCCCTCTCCATCCGCATCGACGACTTCGCCAATGGCGACACCCCCCCACT
This sequence comes from uncultured Phycisphaeraceae bacterium, assembly GCA_964588585.1. Classification (GTDB taxonomy): domain Bacteria; phylum Planctomycetota; class Phycisphaerae; order Phycisphaerales; family UBA1924; genus JAEUIX01. The sequence continues at coordinate 54,016 of CAZPPX010000017.1, read as the reverse complement.
TATCGCACGCTGCACCCGCAGCGAAGTCGAGCGCCAATCAAGCCAAAGCCCCCACCGGCACCGGCACATCCTGGGAACCCGTGGTCGAGTGGTACGACCAGATGCAGGGCGACGCCGCGGAAGACGGGAGCGACCACTATCGCGAACTGATTCTGCCCGGCACGATCCGGCTGGTGCAGCCGAGCGCCGGGATGCGCGTGCTGGATGTCGGATGCGGGCAGGGGATCGTGAGCCGCGCCGTCGCGGCCTTGGGCGCGGAAGTGATCGGTATCGACGCCTCGCCCGGCCTGATCGAGGCGGCCAAGTCGCGCGGCAGCGAGGGCGGCCGCGCCCGCTACGGCGTGGGCGATGCAGGGTCGCTTGAACCAGCCGTGAAGGCGCTGGGGGGTGCGGGGGTGGCGGCGGACACAGCGGGCCCGTTCGATGCCGCAACCTGCGTGATGGCCCTGGGGAACATCGAGCCCCTGGAACCCGTGTTCCGCGGCGTGGTGGCGCTGCTCAAGCCCGGCGGACGGTTTGTGGCGGTGATCAGCCACCCGGCGTTTCGCGCGCCGGGGCAAACGAGTTGGGGCTTTGATGATTCGGCCGGCGCGCAGTACCGGCGCGTGGACGGCTACCTCTCCGCAGGCCAGCATCAGGTGCAGATGCACCCGGGCCTCGCGGCCCACGGCAAGGCCGGTGGCGAAGCCATGACCTGGTCGTTCCACCGGCCCTTGCAGACCTACGCGCGGCTGCTGGGCGCGGCGGGCCTGCTCATCGAATCCATCGAAGAGTGGACCTCACGCCGCACCAGCCAGCCCGGCCCCCGCGCGGCGGCGGAGAACCGGGCGCGGCGGGAAATCCCGCTGTTCATGGCGTTCCGGTGCGTGCGCGTGGAGCGGTAGAGCCTGCCGCTTGATGCTCGCATGCTGATCGCGTGGCTTCGCCACGACACAGGCGGCCCCCCAAAGACGCCTGTGCCACCAGAACGCTGACTACCTGCAGCCCTGCACATAGCACTCGATAAAGGCTGAGAGGTCCTGGTTGTCGGTGGTGCCATCGCCATTGAAGTCGGCGGTACCGGCCATGAAGTCGTGGATGAAGTTGGCGAGGTCGTCGTTATCGAGTTGCCCGTCGTGGTTCCAGTCGCAGGGGCAGATGGGGCGCTCGCAGACGATGCCGCCGCAGGTGGTGTTGATGCCCGCGAAGCGGCCTTCGACGCGGTGGCACATCGCTTCGGTCAGCACGGCACACTCGCCCGAGGGCAGGCAGCACGCGCCGGCAGGCGTCGGCGCACACTCGATGGCGTCGCATCGCGCGTGATCGCCCGCGAAGCGGCCGCCGGCGCGGTCGCAATGGGCGCGGGTGGTGACTTCGCAGCGGCCCGAGGGCAGGCAGCAGGCACCGGTGGCGACGGGGGCGCAGGCGTCCTTGGCGTCGCAGATGGTGCCGTTGCCGGCGTAGTGGCCGTGGACGCTTCGGCAGAGGCCTTCGGTGGTGACGCGGCACTCGCCGCTGGGCAGGCAGCAGCGGCCGGTGGGGATCGGTGTGGGGCAGGCACGTTCGTTGCATTCGGTGCCGTCGCCTCGGAAGGTGCCGTGGCGGGCGGCGCACTCGCGGGCGGTAAGGCGGATGCAGCCGACGAGGCCGTTGCCGCCGAGGCAGCAGGCACCGAGCGGCTCATCGCAGGCGCGGTCGCAGGTGGTGCCGAGGCCGCGGAAGCGGCCGTGGGCTTCTTCGCAACGTGCGGGCGAGACGACCACGCAGAGGCCATCGGGCAGGCAGCACGCGCCCGAGGGGGGCACGCAGGCGTCTTTGTCTTCGCAGTTGGAGTTTGGCCCGCGGAAGACGCCGTGCCGCGCGGCACACTGGCGGGCGGTGAGCACGACGCACTCGTTCTTGCCCGTGTCACTGGTGACGCAGCACGCGCCGGTGGGCTCGGGAGGTGTGCAGCGGTTGGCATCGTGGCAGGCGGTGCCGTTGCCCCGGAAGGTGCCGCCGAGTTCCTGACAGCGCGCGGCGGACATCACTTCACAGCGGATCGCGCCGGCGCTCGTGATGCAGCAGGCACCCGTGGGCGCAGGTTGGGGGCAGGCGTGGTCGTTGCACTGGGTGCCCGCGCCGCGGAAGGTGCCTTGCAGTTCGGTGCAGCGGCGTTCGGGCAGGATGGTGCAGGTGTCGGTTCCGGCAGGCGTGGGCAGGCAGCAGGCGCCGAGCGGGTTGGGATCGGGGCAGGGCGTTTCACAGTTGGTGCCGTGGCCACGGAAGGTGCCACCGAAGGCTTCGCACTCGGCGGCGGTGGTGATTCGGCAGATGACATCGCCACCCACGACGTTGGTGCGGATGCAGCAGGCACCAGTGGGTGCGGGTTGGGGGCAGGTGTTGGGGCCGCAGACCGAGCCCGCGCCGCGGAAGATGCCGCCTTCGCGGGTACAGGTGGCTTCGGTGGTGACGACGCAGTTGATGGTTCCCGCGGGTGATGTGAGGCAGCACGCGCCGATGGGATTGGGGTTGGGGCAGGGCGTTTCGCAGTTGGTGCCATTGCCGCGATAGGTGCCGTTGGCGGCTTCGCACTCAGCGGCGGTGCGGATCTGGCAGATCACCCCGCCACCCACGACGTTAGTGGGGATGCAGCAGGCACCGGTAGGCGTGGGCGGGAGGCAGATGGTGTTGGAGCAGGGGACGCTATGGCCGCGGTAGGTGCCACCGAGTTCGGCGCAGCGGGCTTCGGTAAGGGTTTCGCAGCGAATCGCGCCGTTGCCGGCGATGCAGCAGGCACCAGTGGGCGCGGGGCGCGGGCAGGCGTCAGCGCCGCAGGTGGTGCCGTGGCCGCGATAGGTGCCGCCCTGGTTGGCGCACGCGGCTTCGGTGGTGATGTGGCAGGTGATGGCGACAGGGCTGGAGATGCAGCACGCGCCGGTGGGGGGAGGTGGGGCACAGAGCGTGGCGGAGCAGGGGACGTTGTTCCCGCGGTAGGTTCCGCCCTGAGCCTGGCACTGGGCGGCCGTGCGGGTCTCGCAGACGATGACGCCGTTGGGCGTGGTGAGGCAGCACGCCCCGGTGGGCGTGCTCGGTGCGCAAATGGTGGGCGAGCACGAGGTGCCGTTCCCGCGGTAGGTGCCACCAGCGGCATGGCACTGGGCTTCGGTAAAGAGTTCACAGCGGATGATCCCGCCGCCGGTGATGCAGCACGCGCCTCGCGGCGGGGTGCTGGCACAGACGACGGTGTTGCAGGAGGTGCCCGCGCCGCGGAAAGTGCCGCCCTCGCGCTGGCAGGCGTCGGCACCGAGCATGACGCAGTGGCCGTTCTGGAGACAGCACGCGCCGGTCTGGGCGTGGGCAGTCATCGGCAAAATAAAGGTGGCGAGCGCGGCAACGACCACACTCAACGCCGCGCGCAGGCGAGAGAACGATGCCATCGCCTGCTGATGAATCTCGATCGCGTGCATCATCAAACTCCCATGTGCGGCGACGCTGACGCTGAGACATCAGAGCCGTGCACGAACCCCGAACCCCCGTCACCCCGAACCCCCCCCGGCACACCAGAACGGTGTGCGCTTCACGCGCGTCGGCACGTCGCCGATCCTTCGCGAGGCTTTACCTAGTATGACCGACGATGGGCAAGTCCGCAAATCAACGGCGTAGAAACCAGCACCGTGCACAACCCAGCGCGGCCCCCGCGACTGCCAATCCCTTAAGGGCATTGAACGCTTTGGCCGTTCTGCTCTTGGTGACGGGCCTCGGAGCCTCCGCGATGCTCGCCTATGCCGGGCTGCGGAAAGTGGCGATTCCAGGGTGCGGGCCGGGGTCGGGTTGCGATGCGGCAGCGTCCAGCAAATGGGGCTCGATCCCCGGTCTCGGGTGGCCGGTGTCGTACATCGCGACGGCCTACTTCCTGGCGGTGCTGGCGGGGTGGTTGCAAGCCCGTGGCCGCGTGGCCCGGGGTGAAGTGGCGCTGTGGCTGGTCAGGGTTGGGGCAGCGGCGTCGGCGGGGTTTCTTGGGCTCGCGATGAACGAGGGACTTTGGTGCGTGTATTGCCTGGTGGCGAACGGGTCCAACCTGCTGTTCTGGGTGATCGCGGAGCGGGCGGCGCGACAGGGCGCGAGCGGGCCCGCGCGTCGCCAGACCTTGCAGGCGGGGCTCATCGTGTTTGCGCTGGGGAGCGGGTTGCTCTTTGTGCTGGATTCAGGCGTCGGCGCGGCGGCGCGAACGAAGGCGGAACAGGAGCGTGCCGAGAGCGCAGCGAAGATCAAGGCGGCGTCGAACACAACCCCCCACCCCCCAACCCCCCCAACCCCGCCAACAGGTGCCACGCCGACAGCGGCTTCAACACCCAGCGCAACGCCCGGGCCAAGCGCCGCAGCGCCCCCCGTCGCGACCAATCCGACGACCGCGGCGCTCACGGGCCGCTGGCGGCGCGGGCCTGAGCAGGCGGCCGTACGGATCGTGGTGTTTACCGGTTATCAGTGCCCGGATTGCAAGCGGATCGACGCAGAGTTGCACACGCTGTTGGCGAGTGAGGTGGGGGCTCGCGTGTCGGTATCGATGCGGCACTATCCGATGTGCAGCGATTGCAACCCCGAGGTGAAGACCAACATGCACCCCAACGGGTGCTGGGCGGCCCGCGCGGCGGAGGCCGCGGGCACGCTGGGCGGGCCCGATGGTTTCAAGCGGATGCACGAGTGGCTGTTCGCACGCGGGGGCGCGTTTACTGATAGCGAGTTGCCTCCGGCGCTCCAGGCAATGGGATTTGAGCCGCGAGGGTTTACCAGTCTCATGCAGTCGCCCCTGATGCTGGCACGCGTGGAAGAAGACGTGCGGCTGGGCAACGACCTGGGGCTGTACTTCTCGCCCCTGATCTATGTGAACGGCGTGGAGTTTCGCGGATGGCGCAATCCGCAGGCGCTCACACGCACGGTGCAGGAAGTGTTGGCGACCAATCCAGCACCAAACGACGGCGCGAATGACCGGCCACCCGCGGCGATCGAGAAGTATGTGGGCGATTGGAAGGCCGAGCCGGTCAAGCAGATCGCGCGGCTTGACCGGCCGGGCGTGCTCGGCGCGCTCGACGCGCCGGTGCGGATCGTGGTGTGGGGCGACCTGCAAGAGCCGGGAACGTGCGAGGCCGACGCAGCCCTGCGGGCCCTGGCGGCTTCGAGAGCCGACGTGCGCTACGAATATCGCCACTTTGTGATGAACCGCGCCTGCAACCAGGGTGCCCCGAGGGACCTGTTCCCGCAAGGATGCCTGGCGGCCAAGGCGGTGGAGACGGCGGGCTTCCTGCATGGGCCGGGCGGATACTGGAAAGCGCAGGAGTGGCTGGTGAACAACCGCGATCGCCTCACCGAGCAAACGCTGCGTGACGGGCTGCCAGCGCTCGGGATAGATGAGACCGAGTTCTTCGCGTCCATCGAGTTGGCCGCGCTGACCGATCGGATTCGCGCCGACGGACAGGCCGGGCGGGCGATGAACTTTCCGAGCATCCCGGCGATCTATGTGAATGGGCGCTTGCTGCCGCGGTGGAAACTGGCGGGGCGGAGCATTTTGGCGGAGGTGGTGGAGGCGGCGAAAGTTGGGGGGCCGGGAGGAAAGTAACAGTCCATTTCAGGCCCGAAGGGCCGCCAGTTCATAGCCGGGGGTGGAGCGACGAGTCCGCGTGGAGCGGGACCCCGGTTGAAACCGATGTCTTTCACGAGCCCTGAAAGGGCGACATTGGGATTCGAGACGAATGCCGCCCATGTCGGGGCTCGGCCCGACGCACTCAAAAAAGACTCCAAAAACAAAAACCGCTGGCAGAGCCAGCGGTTTTCAAGCGTGCTCGGAGGGAGTCGAACCTTCAACCTTCGGCTTCGGAGGCCGACGCTCTATCCAGTTGAGCTACGAGCACATGATGGCACAGGGCACCCGGCGAGAGGGTGTTTCCCCGGCACCCCATGCTACGATCGGCCCCGCTCACAGGCAATGGCGGCGAGGGATTCCTCGCGATTGGCCCTCGACCGGGCCGGTGATCCTGTGAGCCATGACGCTCGAACAACGTCGATGAACGGGGCCGCGGCTCTCGGGCCGGTGCTGGCGTTCGCCTTCTTCAACTCCTTTGGCTCGGCCATCGTCTACAACGGGCTCTTCACCCTGGCCAAGTTCAACTACGGCTTTTCGCCCACACAAAACTACCTTCTGGCGCTTGTCTACGGCCTCGCCTACATGCCCGCCGCCCTGCTCGTGGGGCCGATTCTGCGCCGCTTGCCCGACGCGTCGCCGGTGCTGAATCACCGGGGTGTGCTGGCGGCGATCATGGCGCTGATGGCCGCGGTGTGCTGGACGCCCGTCGCGGCGGACTGGCTTGGCGGGGGGGGAGCCAGCGGCGAGCGCGCACGGTGGCCGATCTGGCTGGCGGCGGCCCTCTACAGCCCGCTCTCGGGGTTCATGTGGCCGATTGTCGAGTCGTATGTCGCCGGCGGGCGCACGGGCGGCGGGCTGCGCGGGGCAATCGGTAAGTTCAACGTGTGCTGGTCGAGCGCGCTGGTGCTCACGCTGTTTGGCATCGGCCCGCTCGTGGAATCACACGCCATCGCGATCCTCTCCGTGCTGGGCGTCGTGCACCTGCTCACGGCGACTTCCCTCATCTGGTTTGTTCCCCGGCCAGGGGCGCACCTGCACGATGCCCACGACCCACACCCCGAGGTCTACACAAAACTCCTCAAGGTGTTCCAGGTGCTGATGCCCGTGGCGTTTCTCGGGATCAGCACACTGTCGCCCTATCTGGCCGTGGCGTGCAAGCGGCTGGATATTCCCGCCAGTGCGGAAACGCCGGTGATCGCCATCTGGATGACCGCGCGGGTCTTCACGTTCTTCGTCATGGAGCGCACGCACCGCTGGCACGGCCAGTGGTCCACGCCGATCGTGGGCACGGCCCTGCTCCTGGTCTCGGCCAGTCTGGTGGTGCTGGCCCCGGTGCTGCTCGGTCAGGCTCCGGCACGGGCGGCCCTCGTGGTGGGGCTGCTGGGGTTTGGGGTGGCGATCGGGATGATCTACGCGGCCACGCTCTACTACACGATGGAGGTCGGCTCGGCAGAGGTGGACGCAGGAGGCTACTTTGAAACCCTGATTGGACTGGGGTATACCCTCGGCCCGCTGTGCGGCCTAGCGGGCTTGGCGGCGGTCGGCATGGGTTCCCCGGATTGGGCTGCCCAGCCAATCACGGTGGCGTGCATGGGCCTGATGGCGCTGGCCGGTGTAGGGGTGGCCCTGAAGCGGGCGCGCGGGTAATCGGGTTGCGGGCGGAGGTTCCCTAGACGTTTCAGCACGCTGCGGCGCGCATCCGATATGCTCGGACGGGCGACGGGCGCGGGGCTTGCGCTCATCTAGGGAATGGGCCGACCCGATGCCGAGCCGGAATCGGCCTGGAATGGGCAATCGGATGGATTGGAACGCGGGACGGCCCGTGAACGTAGAAGTGGTTTGGAAGGTCCGGTAGGTGGTTGGTGGAACCGCACGCACGCACAGGGAACTGACATGCCGCGAACTCTTGCCTCGCGTTGGCTGGTAGGTGCCGCACTGGTTTTGGTCTTAGCCGGGGCCGGCGGGTGGGGGTGGGGACCGCCACCGACCCCCGCACAGAACTTGTCGCAGTTGTCGGATCGGACGTTTGACGCGACGCACGCGGCACGCTCGAGCAGCGGGCTGGCGGCGGCGATCCGAGCCGCGACCGTCGCGGGTGATGCGCAGGCCATGACGACGATCCGCGAAGGCCTCGCGGCCCTTGAACGGCACGAAGCCAAGCGCGAGAAGGACCGGGCCGAGCGGACGGCGAAACTCGAAGGTGAGATGAACGAAGCCCTGGCGGCGGGACGCACGCCCCTGGCGCTGAGCAAGGCGCTCAAGTCGGTCGTCGAGATGCACATGATCTCGACCGACAAAGCGGCATTCCTGCAGATGGGCAAGATCAAGGATCTGGTGCGCGACGCGGATGTGGCGGCCCGGGCCGCCGAAGCCGCGGGCGACTGGATCATGGCCAATGAACTCTTCGTGCGGCTCAACCTGCTGCTGGATGAGGATGGCCGGTTCAAGAACGACGCGCGGCGGATTCTCGACCGCCTCTCGCAGATTCGCCTGTATGCGCCGCAACGGCTGTGGGACTTGCGAAACTCGCGGCGGCTGCTGGAAGGGCAGAAGGCGCTGCCGCCGTACAACAGCCTGGGCGATGACTATCAGGCCAAACTGCGCGGCGTGGACGCGGGCACGGTGCGGGCGGCGCTGGTGCAGGCCTCGGAAAAGCACGTGGAGCGAAAGGCCCTGCGCGAACTGCTGATCGGCGGGCTGGAGAGCGTGCGGACGCTGACAACGACGCCTGATCTGAAGGTGGCGTTCCCCGGGCTGGAGCGGCCCGAGGCCGTCGCGTCGTTTACGACATGGCTGGATGAGCGGCTCGCGGCCCTGAAGGCGATGCGGGTTGATCCGGATTTGTTCCAGTTGGACAACCTGGTGGCGGACCTGCTCGGCGCGAGCCGGCAGACCGTGCGGATTCCCGATCAGGCGGTGCTGCACGAACTGGGCAACGGCGCGTTCGAGCGGCTCGACGAGTTTTCCGCGATCGTGTGGCCCGATGAACTGACCCGGTTCCGCCGGATCATGGACGGCGAGTTCACGGGCATCGGCGTGCAGATTCAGTTGGACGACGAGACGCAGATGATCAAGGTCGTGTCGCCCCTTGAAGGCACGCCCGCGTTCCGCGCGGGGATCAAGAACGGCGACCTGATCAAGAAGATCGACGACGCGACGGCGGTGGGCATGACGCTCGACCAGGCGGTCGACCTGATCACGGGCAACCGCGGCACGCGCGTGAAGATGACCATGGAGCGCGAGGGCAAGGACATCGAGTTCCCCCTGACGCGCGAGCGGATTCCCATCAAGACGGTGAAGGGCTGGCGGCGCACGGGGCCGCGTGATGACGAGTGGGACTGGTTCGTCGATCGCCCGTCGCGGATCGGGTATGTGCGGCTGACGAACTTCCAGGGCGACACGACGACCGATCTGCGGAAAGCCGTCGATTTCATGAAGAAGGACGGCCTGCAGGGGTTGATTCTGGACCTGCGGTTCAATCCCGGCGGGCTGCTGACCGAGGCGGTGTCGGTGTCCAACATGTTCATTGATTCGGGGACGATCGTGTACACCGAAGCCGCGGGCGGCGTGCGGACCGACACGCAAAAGGCACGCCCCGGCGATCAGCGGCTGCGCGACATGCCCGTGGTCGTGCTCATCAACGAAGGCTCGGCCTCGGCGTCGGAGATCGTGGCCGGTGCGATCAAGCACTATGCCGACGAGGGCAAACTGCGGGCCCGGCTGATCGGGCAGCGCACCTATGGCAAGGGCTCGGTGCAGAACGTGACGCCTCTGGGCCCCGCGTCGGTGCTGAAACTGACGCAGCAGTACTACTTCCTGCCCAATGAAAAGTGCATCCACCGGCGCGAGCACGCGACGATGTGGGGAGTCGATCCGCACCAGTTTGTGGAGATGCTGCCCCAGCAGACCAGTGACGCGCTGACGCTCCGCCAGGAGGCGGACTCACCCCAGCACTGGATGGACGGTGCAGACAAAGCCAAGTTGCCGCCCGACCCGGCCAAGTTGCTGAGCGACGGGCTTGATCTGCAACTGGAGACGGCGCTGCTCTATCTGCGGACGCAGACGGCGGCGAAGCAGCAGGCGTCGGCGAACAAGTAGGGCTCGATGAAGTGCTCCGAAAGCCCCCTCCCAGCGGCGGGAGGGGGTTGGGGGAGGGCGACGAGCGACGTGCGGCAGACTCATCGCGCTGACCTCGCGATGTGATGAGCACACCGAAACGCGACCGTGAGGGAGCATGAACGCACCGACTTGCCGGATGGCGGTTCTCTCCGCGCGCTCCCGCGCACGCGGGGGCGGCATGTCATCAGGTTTGCGCGCTTGCGTTAAACGCTATTACAGCCCGGCAAAGGCCCACCGCGCGGCGACCCTCCCACCCCCCCACCCACATGCTCGGCGTGGCGTATACGCGAAATGATGGTTTTGCGCGCAAAGTGTCGTAGTTAGGCCGCGAATTCTCGCTGAAGAGCGCCTGTTGGCACGCCGCGTGCAGAGGTGCCGGTGAGAAGCGATGGAGGCGGGATGGACGAAGTGGATGGTGTCGCCAAGATGCTCAGCACGAACGTGCTGCGTGCGGAAAGTCATGCGTGGCCGAACGATTCTCGACTCCCTCCCTCTCTGGGAGGGGGCTTTCGGAGCGTCGCGATTAAGGCACGCCCGGGTTGCCCGGTGGCGGCCTGGTCGCGGCCCACTCGGTGATGGCGGCGTGCAGGTGCTCGAGGGTTTCGAGCGCGAGGCGGGTCTCGGCCAGCAAGGTGAGCGAGCCGCGGACGAGGCTGGCGACGCCAGCGATGGCCGCGCCGATGGTGAGGATTTGGCCGGCGAGTGGCAGGAACGGTACGTTGAAATAGCCAGCAAACGCGCCGAGCAAGGCGACGCACGCGGCGGCGGCAAAGGCCCCGGCAGCGAAGTAGAACTGGCGAAGTGCCGCGACGAGCAGTTGGGCGCGGCGTGTGGCCATCTGGAAATCCGTCCGGCAGCGGCGCGTGGCCTGGTCAGAGGTGGGTGCGGCCAGGACTTCGGCGGCGGCGGCCCGAGCGCGGTCGGAGGCGCGGGCGAGGCGGTTGGAGGTGCTGAGGGTGAGCAGGGTGCTGGCGTTGGTGAGAATGGCCGGGGCGGCGATGAAGGAAAGCACCGCGAAGGGGTTGTCGCTCAGGGCGGGGAGGTCCATGCGACAGGGTACGGCGTGTGGACGGGTGGGGGCCCACGGGAACCCCCTCCGCCTCGCGGCGCTCGGCACCTCCCCAGCCCCCCCACTAGGAGCGGGGGAGGGTGGTGGAGGCTTGCGGCGTGCGGGCGTTCTTGAGACACTTCGATCACCCAAATCGGAGCCCCGAACCATGTCTCATGCTGCCCATCCCTCTGCTGCCGCCCATCATGCTGTCGATCCGAAGGTCGAGCAGACGACGATCAACACGATCCGCACGCTGAGCATGGATGCGGTACAGGCGGCCAACAGCGGGCACCCCGGCACGCCGATGGCGATGGCCCCGGTGGCGTATGTGCTGTGGAACGAGTTCATGAAGTTCGATCCGGAAGGGCCGATCTGGCCCAACCGGGACCGGTTTGTGCTCAGCATGGGGCACGCGTCGATGCTGATCTATTCGCTGCTGCACCTGGCGCAGGTGAAGGCGGTGAACAAGGCGTACGAGCAGGTGGGCAAACTGAGCGTGCCGCTGGACGACATCAAGCGGTTCCGGCAGATGGACTCTCGCTGTGCCGGCCACCCCGAGTACCGCTGGACGAGCGGGATCGAGACGACCACGGGCCCGCTGGGGCAGGGCTATGCGACGAGCGTGGGCATGGCGATGGCCAGCAAGTGGATGGGCGCGACGTACAACCGCCCGGGCTTCGACATGTTCGGGTATGACGTGTATGCGCTGGGGGGCGACGGGTGCATGATGGAGGGCGCGGCGAGCGAAGCCGCGAGTTTGGCCGGGCACCTGAAACTCGACAACTTGTGCTGGATCTACGACAACAACAAGATCACGATCGAAGGGCACACGGAGTGGTCGTTCAGCGAGGACGTGGCGACGCGGTTTATCGCGTATGGCTGGAATGTGTGCCGGGTGGGCGACGCCAACGACCTGGACATGCTGCGGCGTTCGTTCCGCATCTTCAAGGAGACGACGGGGCGGCCCACGCTGATCATCGTCGATTCGCACATCGGCTACGGCAGCAGCAAGCAGGACACCCACACGGCCCACGGCGAGCCGCTGGGTGAAGACGAGATCAAGAAGACCAAGAAGTTCTACGGGTGGCCGGAGAACGAGAAGTTCCTGGTGCCCGCCGAGGCGCTCAAGTGCTTCAAGGACGGCATGGGCGCCCGCGGGGCCAAGGCCCACGCGGCGTGGCTGGACCTGTTCAAGCAGTATCAGGCCAAGCACCCCGACCTGGCCGAGCAGACGCAGATGATCCAGAAGCGGCAGTTGCCCAAGGGGTGGGACAAGGATGTGCCGGTGTTCCCGGCTGATCCGAAGGGCATGGCGGGTCGCGATGCCAATGGCAAGGTGCTGAATGCGATCGCGAAGAATGTGCCGTGGGTGATCGGCGGGGCGGCGGACCTGGCCCCCAGCACCAAAACGCGGCTGACGTTCGACGGGGCGGGGGAGTTCATCAATCCTCGCGAGGCGTTTGATCACCACGCGCCCAAGAGCGCCCTGGGCTGGGGCGGGCGGAACATGCACTTTGGCATCCGCGAACTGGCGATGGGGTCGATTCTCAACGGCCTTTCGCTGAGCAAGGTCAGGCCCTTCGGCGCGGGGTTCTTTGTGTTCAGCGACTTCAGCCGGCCGGCGATTCGCCTGGCGGCGATCATGGAAATTCCGGTGATCTACTGCTTCACGCACGACTCGATCGGCGTGGGTGAGGACGGCCCGACGCACCAGCCGATCGAGCACTTGATTGCGCTGCGAGCGATTCCGGGACTGATCACGATGCGCCCGGGCGACGCCAACGAGGTGGCCGAGGCGTGGAAGGTGGTCATGCAGATGCGGCACGAGCCGGTGTGCATGATTCTGAGCCGTCAGGCGATGCCGACGCTGGACCGCACGAAGTACGCGCCGGCCTCGAACGTGGCCAAGGGCGCGTATGTGCTGGCGTGCGCCTGTAACGAGGGCAAGCCGGATGTGATTCTGATGGCGACGGGCACGGAGGTCGGCCTGGCGGTGGAGGCGTACGAGAAGTTGAAGGCCGAGGGGCTGAAGCCGCGGGTGGTCAGCATGCCCTCGTGGGAACTCTTCGAGCATCAGGACGCGGCGTACAAGGAATCGGTGCTGCCGGCGAAGATCCGTGCGCGGGTGAGCATCGAGCAGGCGGGCACGTTCGGGTGGGAGCGGTACATCGGATCGACGGGGGCCGCGGTGGGCATGACGAGTTTCGGCGCGTCGGCCCCGCTGAAAGAGTTGCAGAAGAAGTTCGGGTTCACGATCGAATCGGTGCTGAAGACCGCCAAGGACGTGATGGCGAAGAACACGTAAGTTGGCCCGATGGGTTGGTCGGGCGGGCGAGGTCGATCGCACGCGATGCGTGCGCTGGTGTTGGTGCGCTCAGACCTTCGGCGTCGAGCGCCAGGCGAGCAGGAGTTCGGTGAGCGCGAGCAGGAGGGCCGCGGCCAGCCACCAGGGCCCACTGGCACGCTGCTGGATGCCCCGCGCGAGCGCTGTTTCGATTCGTGCGGGGTTGCCGGCAACGGCGGTGGGATCGCGCGGGGTGTCGCTTGTGCTGAACCACTCCACCGCGCCCGCGGCCAAAGCGCGAGAGAGCCATGGGCCGGTGGAGGCGGGGGCTTGGGGGGAGAGGTCGCCGCCGGGCGCGTCGGCGTTGATGACGACGAAGCCGCGCGGGGCACCGGCCTGGTCGAGGCCATCCCAGACGCCAGCGGTGCGGATGGGGGCGACCGTGGTGCCGGTGGCGTCGACCTGGAAGTCGGTCAGCCCTTGACGCTCGGCGGCCAACTCGGTGCGGGGGCGGAGGAGCACGGTCTGAGGTGGGGCGACGACGGCCGTGCCTGCCGTCGTGCTGCCAGCACCTCCAGCACCCCCACCTCGCGCGGCACCGATGCCCTCACGCAGGATTTCCTGGATGAGCGGCACCATGAGTGGCTTGACGGGCAGGTCGGTCCAGCGCAGTTCTGGCGCGACGGCAAGGTAGACGAGCAGGCCCGACCCGGACGCGGATTCGGATGCGGGGCGAGTTTCTGGGGCGCTGACCGGCGCGGCTGCGGAGCCCGACGCGCGGGGCTTGTCGCTGAGCGTTGCGACCCATAAGACACCGGTGCCGTCGGCGAGGGTGAGTTCGGCGGTCGCGCCTTCGGGCGGGGTGAGCAGCGGCAGGATGCGATGCACCGTGACGGGGCGGGCGAGTTCGGCGAGTTCGGCGCGGAGGCCGGTGAGCAGGCTGGATGCCGCTGTGGCGCGGTCGGGAACGATGAGGCGCGAGGCGTCTGCCGCGGCGGGGGTGATTGACGGGACGGGGGGCGGCGGGCTCGGAGGCGTCGCGGCGGAGTCAAACGCGCGGGCTTCGCGGGCGATGGACCAGTCGAGGTTGAGGCCGCGGGCGAAGGCGTCGGGCCAGGTGTGGACGGTTTTGTCGCCCGGAGGCGTGACGAAGACGACGGCGGGGCGTTCGCTGGAGCGGCCCGCGCCTCGGGCGAGCGCGAATGAACGCACGGCGGCCCAATCGGCGTCGTTCAGGCGGTCGGGGGTGGTGATGATGAGGGCGTCGAGCCCGCCCAGGCGCGCGGCATCGAGCGGCGAGGGATCGAGTTCGATCACTTCGATGGCCGAGTCATCGCGCGGGCGGAGCGCGAGGGCGAGCCAGTCGCCCGAGGTCAGGAGGCTGGGGTCGCTGCCACGCGAAACCCGGCGCGAAGCGACCAGGCCGACGCGGAGGGTGTCGCGGCGCTCGATGGCGACGCGGGAGGCGTTGTCGCCGGGCACGGGGTCGCGGTCGATCGAGGTGACGAGAATGGAGGGGCGCTCATCAGCCCGCGCACGGGTGGTGTCGGTTGGGTTGGGTGTGCCGCTGGCTGAGACGGGCGGGGCAAAGGCGACCGTGACGGCGGCCTCGCGTTGACCGGGCGACCAGGTGACCACGGCTTCACCAACGGCGGCCGGGACACTCGCGGACGCGGAAGCCGAGGTGGCGGAGGCAGGCGGGCCAAAGAGGCGGAGCGTGACGCGAGTGATCTGTTCGCGCTCGATCTCTGATGCGGCTCCGCTGCGTCGGAGCGTCACGGCCACGGTCTGCGAAAGGTCCGCCTGATCGGGCAGGATGATGGTGCGCTGGGGCGTGGCGGCGACGATGCTGACGTTGGCGTTTGCGGCGTCGCTGGCTGGCGTGGTGGCCAGAAGCCGTACGCCGGCGGGCAGTCGGGGGAGCGCGGATTCAAGATCGGCGCTGCCGCGTGGGAGATCGGCGCAGAGGACGACGAAGGTCTGATCGACCGGCGCGGCACGCGGGTCGCGGGCACGCTCTTGGGTGATCGATGCGACGACCGAAGCCAGAGCACCGCTGAGGTCGGCGCGGGAGTCGGTAGGCGTGGCGCGATTGAGGAGATCGAGAACCGACGCGAGGTTGGCGCTGGGCGGGATGACGAGGTCGTCGGCGGGTCCGCCGAGCAGGATGAGGCCTGCGCGGTCGCCATCGCCCAGCGCGGCGAGCGTGGCGCGGGCGGATTCCTGGTGGCGGGCGAGTGCCGACGAGCCCGAGGCCTCGGCCTGAGCGGCGATGGAGTTGTCAACCAGCAGGAAGACGGTGCGACCACCGGTACGCGCGACCGCTGCGCCCGTAGCGCCATCCAGGAACGGTCGGGCCAGTGCGAACGCGACGGCAGCGATGAGCAGGCAGCGTGCCGCGAGGAGGAGCCAGCGCTCGATGAGCAGTCGGCGGCGGGTGCGCTTGTAGGCCTCCATGATGAATCGCATGGCACCCCAGGGCACGGGGGTGCGGCGACGCCGCATAAGCAGGTGGATGAGGATCGGGATGGAGACGGCGGAGAGACCGGCGGCGAGGAGGCCGGCGTGGAGGAAGTTCACGGAGGAGGCCTCCGTGAAATAGCCAAATGCCAAATGACCAAATGGCCAAATGAAGACAGGGGGTGAACGGCGACTGCTGCCGCGCTCCCATTTGGCCATTTGGCCATTTGGTCATTTGGCCATTTGCATTCAGCCACTCTTGCTCCTCTTGATGCGGGCGTTTCGGCGGGCGAGGAAACTGGAGAGGGGCGGGCCGAGCCAGTCGTGGGTGCTGACGGTCATGTAGTCGAAGCCGAAGCCGCGGGCGGCGCGTTCGATGGCGGCGAGGTGCGCGTTGAGCGAAGCGAGGTATGCCTCGCGAATAGCGCGAGGATCGATCTTCACGAGGGGTTCGCCTTCGAGGCCCAGGAAGGGGGCCTCGTCGCGCAGGTTGAAGTTCCGCTCGGCGTCGTCGAGTACTTCGACGATGAAGGCATCGTGCCCGCGATGCTTGATGCGGGCAAGCGCATTGCGGACTTTCTCGGCATCCTCGAAGAGGTCGGAGAGAATGACGAGCAGGCAGCGGTTGTTCAGGCGGCCGAGGACCTGATCGACGACGCGGCCAAGGTCGGTCGGGCGGTCGATGGGGTGGGTGCTGAGCGCGCCGACGATCTGCCGCCAGGTGCCCATGGCGCTGGAGCGCTTGACAAACTGGCGGACCTCGTCGGCAAAGACGACGAGGCCGACGCGATCGCCCTGGCGGAGCGCGATGTATGCGAGCGCGGCGGCGGTGGCGGTGGCGTGGTCGAACTTGGTCCAGTGGGCGTGGCCGTGGGGGCCGAGTTTCTGACCTGCGCCGCTGGCATCGGCGAACGAGCGCGAGCCATAGGCCATGGAGCCCGAGGCATCGACGAGGATCATGAGGTCGAGATTGGTTTCCTGCTGGAACTGCTTGAGGTGGAGTTTGTCGGTGCGGCCGTAGACCTTCCAGTCGAGGAAGCGGATGTCGTCGCCCTGGACGTATGGGCGGTGCTGGGCAAACTCGACGCTGTAGCCCTGGTAGGGCGAGCGGTGCGCGCCGGACATCACGCCTTCGACAATCATCTTGGCGCGGAGTTCGAGGGTGCCGAGGCGGGCGAGGGTTTGGGGGTGAAGGTACAACTGGGCGTCCGCCTCGGGCGGGCGCGCGGGGGTGGTGGGGGTTGATGGAGGGGTTGGAGGCGGTGCCTGGTCGGGCATTGGTCGATGGTAGCGACTTGTACGGAATGCGTTGCCCGCGCGGGGCCAGCGGAATAACCTTCGGCACATTCCCCGCGGCTGTGGCGGAATTGGCAGACGCGCTAGATTCAGGTTCTAGTGGGTTCACCCCCGTGGAGGTTCGACTCCTCTCAGCCGCATTGGAAAAGGGCCCGCCCGACATTCGTGTCGGGCGGGTTTGTTTTTGGAGTGCGCCGGAAGCGGCGGGAGGGTTTTGTTGGGTAGATGATCCAGTTCGGGCCAGACTCGCGGGTAGACTGCAAGGGCCTTCGTACTCGGGCCCATGTGTTACGGGGTGCAAGCCGATGACTGGCCGAGTGCCACCTGAAGATGTCACCGCGATTCTGGCCGCGATGGACCGCGGCGAATCGGATGCCGCCGCGAGGCTGCTGCCGCTGGTGTATAACGAACTGCGCCGGCTCGCGGCCGCGCGGATGGCGCGTGAACCGGCGGGCTTGACGCTTCAACCGACGGCGCTGGTGCACGAGGCGTATGTGCGGCTGGTCGATTCGCCCGGCGCATCGAGCGGCGCGGGATCGAGTGGCACCGCCAAATCGCCTCCCCACTTCCAAAGCCGGGCGCATTTCTTCGGCGCCGCGGCTGAGGCGATGCGACGGATTCTGATCGAGCGGGCGCGACAGCACGGCCGCATCAAGCACGGCGGAGGTCGAAAACGAGAGCCCCTGAATGACGACAGCACACCGAGCCCGAGCGGCGGGGGCAACGGCGTGGAGGATCTCGATCTGATCGCGCTCGACGACGCGCTGGCGCGACTGGCCGCCATGGACGCGCGGCTGAAAGACATTGTGATGCTCCGGTTCTTCGCGGGCCTGACGGTTGAGCAGACCGCTGAGGTGACCGGGCTTTCCGCGCGCACGGTGAAGCGCGACTGGGAGTTTGCCAGGTCGTGGCTGCATCGCGAGATGGGCCAGGACGGCACGGCCTGCGGCGACGCCTCGGATTCCGAGCGCGGGGGGACCGCGTAATGGACCCGGCGCGGTGGGCCCGCGTGCGTGAGGTCTTTGATGCGGTGGCCGATGAAGCCCCAGCGGCGCGCGCGACGCGGCTCGACGGGCTGTGCGGCCGCGATGCCGAGATACGGCGTGAGGTGGAATCGTTGCTCGCGGCCCAATCGGCCAGTGAGGGCTTCCTGGAAACGCCTGCCGTCGCGCTGGCGGACGGAAAGGCCCTTCTTGAAGGCGACCAAGCCGAAGGGATGACCGGACGGCACATCGGGCCGTTTCGCATCATCGATCTTCTTGGCGAAGGCGGCATGGGGACTGTGTATCGGGCCGAGCAGGAGCGGCCACGCCGCGTGGTGGCGCTCAAGGTCATCAGCGCGGCGCACGCGTCGGCGGCGCTGGTGCGGCGCTTCGAGCAGGAATCGCAGATTCTGGCGCGCCTGCGGCACCCTGGCATCGCGCAGGTGTATGAAGCCGGGTCGGTGGTGACCGAGCGCGGGCGGGCGGTGCCGTACTTTGCGATGGAGTTGGTGGAGGGCTTGCCGCTGCTGAAGTTCGCGCGAGAGCGGAGCCTGAACGCGCGGGAGCGGCTTGATCTGTTTGCGCTGGTGTGCGACGCGGTGGAGCACGCGCATCAGAAGGGCGTGATTCATCGCGACCTGAAGCCCGCGAACATCCTCGTGGAAGCGGCTGAGACCTCGGGGGGCAGCGCGGCAACGCGGGCGCAATCGCGAGCGCGCCAGTCCGCCGTCGTGAACGCGTCACCGGTGAGCGCAACAATTGGCGGCACGCCGGGCACGTCGGGTGCCGGGCGATCCTATCAGCCGAAGATTCTCGACTTCGGCGTGGCCCGCCTGACCGAGCAGGACGTCGCCGGCCTCACGATGCAGACCGATGCCGGCCAGGTGATCGGCACGCTGGCCTATATGAGCCCGGAACAGGTACGGGGCGACTCGCACGAGGTGGACACGCGGTCGGACGTGTATGCCCTGGGCGTGATCCTGTTTGAACTGATGACGGGCCGAGCGCCGATCGATGTTGGCGGGCGGGGCATGGTGGACGCGGGGCGGCAGATCGCGGAGGTGACGCCGCCGCCCGCGGGCACGATTGATCGCGCGCTCCGCGGTGATGTGGAGACCATCATCGCCAAAGCACTGGAGAAGGAGCCCGCGCGGCGGTACCAATCGCCCGCGGCACTCGGCTCGGACGTCCGGCGCTTTCTCGCGGGCGAACCCATCGCGGCGCGGCCTGCGTCCGCGGCGTATCACTTCAAGCGCCTGGTGCAGCGGCACCGGGCGATTTCGACGCTTGTGGTGGTTCTCGTGATCGGTTCAATCGGCTTTGGCGCGAGCATGGCGTGGCTGTCGCGCGTGGCGGAGGCGCGTCGCGCCGATGCCGAGGATGCGCGGCAGGATGCCGATGCGCACGCCGCGCGGGCGCAGGAGGAAGCCGAGGCGGCGCGGGCGGTCGCCGCGTTCATGGGCAGTGTGTTCGCGCGGGCGCGACCGCGCGCCGCGGGCGACGCGGAGTTGACGGCGGCCGACCTGCTTGATGCCGCGACCCAGAAACTGGCGGCCCGCCCGCCCAGCAAGCCGCATGTCGCGGCCGAGTTGTACGTTGCGATTGCCGGCGCGTACGACGGCTTGGGCAAACTCGATCAAAGTCGCGAGTATCTGCTGAAAGCCAAGCCGCTGGTGGAGCAGATCCTTGGCCGCACGAGCAGAACCTATGCGACGATCGTGTCTGACCTGGCGGACGTGGCCCGCAAGCAGGGGCGATTCGATGAGGCGCGCATATATGTGAAGGAGTACGCCGCGGTGCAAACGGCGCTGTTTGGGGCGCGCGAGTTCGGCGACCATGTATTCTCTGACGGACCAGCCATGCTGGCGTGGGAGATCGGAGAGTTCGATGTAGCCGAACCGATCTTCCGCGACACGCTGGCGCGGGCTCGGGAAGCGAAGGCCGATCCAACCGTGCTGGCCCGCATCCTGAGCAACTACGCGGGCGTGCTGGTGGAAACCGGGCGGTTTGACGAGGCCGAGGCGATGGTGCGCGAGGCGGTAGCGATCTGGCGGAAGAGCACCCACTATCTCGCCCAGGCGACGCTGGGCTCGGGTCTGAACAACCTGGCATGGACGCTCTATCGCAAGGGGTCTCTCGATGAGGCGGAAGCGACCGCGCGGGAGTCGCTGACGCGGCAATCCTCGATATTCGGGCCCGATCACGCGGCGGTGGCGTCAGTCGAAACCACGCTCGGGGCGATCCTGGCGGCCCACGGGGACACGGCGGCTGCGTTACCGCTGCTGCGACGTGCGCTGGCGACCCGCGAACGCACGCTCCCGGCGAACTCTGATCAAACCGGCGAGACCCGGCGGCTGATGGGGCGGGCGTTGCTCGCGAGCGGCGAAGCGGAAGCCGCGCTGGATGTGGTGACCCGCGGCTTGACGATGGTGGACGACAGCCCGCGCGGCGTGCGCACGCGCGCGGACCTGCTGGGCCTGCTCGTTGAGGTTCACGAGCGCCGGGGCGATGCGCGGGCGAGTGCCGAGGCCAAGCAGGCGATCGAGGCCTTAAGGCACACAGGCGGGACGCCTGTGCCACCCCCACCTCGCTAGTCGAGATCTGGGAATCGCGTCCGCACCAGCATCGCGGCGGAACGAATGTCGTCGACGCGGGCGGTCCCGGCTTCGCGCTCGATCACGAGGTCAACGGGCGGTGCGGTCCCGACCGACTCGCCCGATGACTCGCACAACACATCAAAGAACGCCGCCCAATCCACACGCCCGCGGCCTGCGGGCACCTCTGCCCCCCACTCACCGGGCAGGGCCGCCGGTGTGGCATCCTTGATGTGCACCTGGGCTACACGGTGCCGCAGTGCCCGCAGCGCAGCGACCGGGTCACCCATGCCGTAGAGAATCATGTTGGCCGGGTCGAAGTTCACGCCCACGCGCGGGCGATCGAGTTCGTCGAGCGCGTCGAGAAGCGTGCCCGCGGATTCCTGGCCGGTTTCGAGGGCGGTGCGGATGCCCCGGGCGCTGAACGCGTCGGCGATCTGGCGGAGCCGATCGAGCATCAGCGGCCGGAGCGGGTCGGCGCGATCGTGCGGAATGAACCCCGCGTGCAGGGTGACGAGGCGCAGGCCGAGGCGCTCGGCAAGCGCCGCGTTCGCGTGGGCCGCGGCGAGATTTTCGCTCCAGTGAGCATCCATCCGCACGCCCCCGGTGCCGCGGATCGTGGCAAGGGTCGTGTAGTCCTCGCCTTGGAAGCCCATCATGCCCGAGAGGATCGCGATGCCCGCATGGCGAAGGTCGGCGACCGTGTCGCGCTCGGGCCAGGCACCGGTGCGGAGGGGATCGAGCGCGAGTTGCACCGCGCCAAGGCTGGCGGCCTTCGCGCGGGCAACAAGTTCAATGGCACTGGCGGGCTGAACGGACCACGAGCAGAAGCCGAGTCGGGGCATGAGGGACCGTAGCCGTGGTTGTAGGCTGGTCGAATCCCAAGGAACCGCCCCTCCGTCACTGGCATGGCCTCGCGATCCGTCCCCTGGAGGGCGGATAGTGCGTTACATCACGGCGGATCCACCCATTTCGCTGACGGACCTACTATTCACCCGCATCTTCTCAATCGGTGCTCATTGCGCAAAAACCCGCCTTCACTCAAGGAACCGCCCGTGATTCTCTCCGCTCTTGGCCGTCTGTCGCTTCCCGCCGCGTTCGTTCTGGTCGCCGGGATGGCCGCCCCCGTCTGCGTCGCGCAACAGGCCCCCGCCACGCCTGCCGCGCAGCCCGGCCAGCCCTCCGAGAAGATCCCCGTCAAGACCGCCGACGACCTGCCCCGGCACACCTACACCATCACCGGCGCGGCCAGCGACTTCCTCGTCAGCGATGCGCCCTTCAAGGCCTTCGTCAAGGACCTGAAGACCAAGACCACTGATGACCTGGCCAAATACGACATTCAGGACCGCACCACGCTGAAGGGCTACTACCAGTTGCTGCAGCAGATCGCGCTGTTTGAGGGCGACTGGGAGGGCGCGCTCAAGCACCTGGACATGGCCCGCGACCTGGAAGGCAAGGAAGCCCAGAAACTGATGATGGGCCAGGTGCTGCGGTCGATGATCGCCGCCCGCAAGATCGCGCCGCCGGCGGCGGACAAAGCAGCGTATCTGAGCGCGTTCAAGACGGAACTCGCCGCGCGCGTGGGCGCCCTGCCTTGGGAGAAGGTGCGGGAATCCGTGCTCGCGGCACGCTCGACGGCCATGATCGTCAATCGCGACCTCATCCTCGGTCAGGTGAAGGGCTCGCTCGATCCGATCGTCGACGCCAACAAGGGCCAGGTGTCGGGCGAACTGGTCGCCGGGTTCGTGGGCATGCGGCTGATGCTCGACACGATGCTCGAACTTCAGCCCTCGGTGGCCGAGGTGTATGGGGCACTCGCCGAGCGCCACGCCGCCCCGCGTGTGGACGTGCTCTCGGCCAACGAGGTCACGCTCACCGCCGCTGACAAGCCCGCGCCGGTCGTCATCGGCATCTGGGACTCGGGCGTCGATACCTCGCTCTTCTCCGGCAATCTCTTCGAGAACGCCAAGGAAAAGGCCGACGGGAAAGACAACGACCACAACGGCTTCATCGACGACGTCAATGGCATCGCCTTCGACCTGCACTGGAAGCCGACCAGCGGCCTCCTTATCGGCATCGAAGAAATGGCCTCACCCCTCGCCCTTGTCGAGACGCACACCAAGGGTGCATCTGACAGCCAGGCTGGCGTGCAGAGTCCCGAGGCCGACGCCTTTCGAGCCTATGTGAAAGGCTTGAAGGCCGATCAGGTCACCACCTTCATCGAAGACCTGGGCCTGTTCGGCTCCTACTCCCACGGCACCCACGTCGCCGGGATCGCCGCCGCGGGCAACCCCGGCGCACGCCTGCTGGGCATCCGCCTCACGTTTGACCACAAGTCCATCCCCCGGTACACCTGGAACCGCGAGTTTGCCGAGTCGATGGCCAAGAGTTTCACCGACGCCGTCGCGTATATGAAGACGGGCGGCGTGCGCGTGGTGAACATGTCGTGGGGCTTCTCGCGTGATTCCATCGAGCAGGAACTGGAAGCCAAGGGCGTGGGCGGCAGCAAGGAAGAACGCGCCGAGCAGAGCCGCGAACTCTTCAAGATCGTCCGTGATGCGATGCACGCGGCCATCGCCTCGGCACCGGAGATTCTCTTTGTTCCCGCCGCGGGCAACAGCGACAACGACAACGTCTTCAGCGAGATGATGCCCACCGGCATCGATCTGCCCAACGTCCTCACCATCGGCGCGATTGATTCATCCGCCAAGCCCACTGGCTTCACCACCTTTGGCAAGAGCGTTACGCTCTACGCCAACGGCTTCGAGGTCGAGAGTTACGTCCCGGGCGGGAAGCGCTTCAAGTACAGCGGAACCTCAATGGCCGCGCCGAACGTGACCAACCTCGTGGGCAAGATTCTCGCCGTGAACCCGAAACTGACCACCGAGCAAGTTGTCGCGGCCCTCAAGGCCAGCGCCGACCCGCTGCCGGGGTATGAGGGCCGGTTCATCATCAACCCGAAGAAGACGATCGCGGCGGTGCGAAAGTAATCGCGCCTCTGGCGGTACCTACACCACGCCCCCCAGCACACCCGCCCACACCACGATCGCCGCCATCACCGCGGCGATCAGGTCATCGAGCAGGATGCCCCATCCACCGGGCACGCGCTGTAACCCGCGCGCCGGCGGCGGCTTGAGGATGTCCATCACGCGAAACGCGACAAACGCGGCGGCGATCACCAGCATCGCACGCCAGAAGCCCCACGTTTCCGTGCCCAGCATCGGCACAAACGCCAGCGTGAGGGCCATGGCGGCGGTCTCGTCGGCGACGACCTCACCCGGGTCCTTCTTCCCGAACTCCGCCTCCGCCCAATCGCCATACACAATGCAGGCGAGAGAGAAAACCAGCGTGATTGCGAGCATCACGCCCACCCACGCCCACGGGCCAACGCGAAAGGCCACGAACACCGCCGCGAGCACCGCGGGCGGCAGCGAGCCCCACGTGCCACTCGCGGGGCGCATCAGGCCCAGCCCCCCCACGGTCACCATGAACCGTCCGAACCTGGGCATCACGCCACCTCCCCTGAGCCAGCCCCGGCTGCCTTGCGGGCGCGGCGCTCGCGACCCTGCTGCGCGAGCAACCCGGCCGCGCGGATGACATACGGCACGCCCGATGCCACCGTCACGGCCACCGTCGTCCACACGGTGATATCCACCAGCGTGCGTCCCCACGGCGCGGTTGCATCCACGCGTGGCGTAACCGCCGTCACCGCGATGGTCAGCAGCACCGTCGGCACGCACACCGATTGGCAGAGCATCTTGAGTTTGCCCGTCCAATCCGCCCCGAAGCGGACGCCCTGGCTCTCCAGCACGCTGCGGATCGATGTGACGAGCAGTTCCCGCCCGAGGATCGTCACGACCATCCAGGGATAGATGCCCGAGAGTTGCAGCCCGTGCCCGATGAAGCGTTTGGTGTCGGTGGTGGGCCACCAGAAATCCGGGCCGGCGAGGAAGACGGCCGCGCCGATGACCAGGATTTTGTCGGCAAACGGGTCCATGATCCGCCCGAACGCGCTCTCGACGCTCCACTTTCGGGCGAGGAACCCGTCGAGCACATCAGTGAGCCCCGCGATGATGAAAAGGCTGGCCGCGAGGATGAGCAGCCAATCGGTCTGCCCGCGCGAGGCGGCGGAGCCGTCAAACCGCCAGAGCGTGAGCACCACGAAAAACACCACGGACATGACGACGCGCGAGGCCGTGAGCGCGTTGGGGATCGACGCCTGAAGCGGCGAGATGGGTGGCGGCGACGCCGTATCCGTCGTGGCGGACCCGAGGGGCATGAGCCGATGGTATCGGCGCGAGCGGGTGGAGTGGCCCTGCCCGAGCGTGCGATCTCACGCCGCCGCCGTCGCGCCCGCTTTGCCGTGCCGGCCTTCGGTGATCCAGCCGCCCAGGGCCAGGCCCATCGGTGCCCCCAGAAACGCGCCCGCCAGCCAATCCAGGGGCATCACCCGCGCCGCGGGCAGAAGCGTGCCCGCGATCGCCGCGTGCGAAAACCCGCGCTCGCCCGAGCCGTGCATCAGCGTGCCCGCCAGCGGTCCGATGGCCGCCATCAGGCACACGCCCACGAGCGCCCCCGCTTGCGGTGCGCGCGCATCCGCCAGCATGGCCCCCGCACAGCCGATGATCGCCGCCATCGCCCCCGCCGCGACGGTCTGGCCCTTCAATGAGTTCTGCGCCACAAGCCACGCGCCGATAAATCCGCCCACGATGCCGCAGGCGATCGCGACGCCCCAGGTGGGAAGCCCGGGCCGATCGCTCGCGTGGCCCGGCCTCGCGTGCGCGTGTGCGTGAACATGCGCCGACGCGGTGCCCAGCCCGCCGATCAGCACCGCCGATATCCCCCCTACGACCGCCAGCAGCGCACCTTCGACCGTCAGCCGCCACCCCAGCGACGTGCCCGACGCGAGCGACGCCCGCGCCAGGGCCTCGATGGTGCCGGTGCCGAAGGCGGCCCACGTCAGCACCATGCCCGCGTTGAACATCCCGTTGTGCGGATGCACAGCCTTGGTGGACGCGAAGCCCACCAGCGCCGCCAGACCCACCGCCCCCAGGGCCAGTATCACGCCCCACACGGGCGTTCCGCTCAGGAGTGGCGAGGTCTCGTGCCCGCCGTCGGGCCCGTGCAGCCGTCCCGTCGCCAGCCACGCCAGCGGCCCCAGCACAAACAGCGCGGCAAAGAACAACGTCCAGCGAATCACGGTTCGGGCCATGGGGCAGAGGATACGCCAGCGGTTTGGGTGGTCCGACGGGTGGTTCCGGGTGGTCCGGCGGTCCCCGCTGGGCTCTTTGGTGGCACAGGCGTCCCGCCTGTGTGCCCGTCGGACCTCGCAACTCCTCGGTTGTGAAGCCTGCTGGCGTTCGGTACGCTCTCGCCCATGAATCGCAGCCGCGCACTGGTCACACCCATTTCAATCGTCACGTCGTTCGCGCTCGCTTCCGTCCCGGCGAGCGGCCAACCCAAGCCCGCTACCCCGCCGGTTGTGGCACCAGCACCCAACGCGCGGCATCCCCCCATCACCACCGCGCCCGCGCAGGCGACCCCTGGCCCCGACCTCGCCGAGGGCATCGCCCGGCTCGCCGCCGACGTCGATGAATACGCCCGCTTCTACGGAATCCGCTGGTCCGAATCGCTCCTGGACGCCCAGCACACCTTCCTCAACTCGAAACTCGACGAACTCACCCGCGAAAACTTCGCCGCGCTGGGTCAGCCCGGCAAGGTCGATTACCTGCTCATGCGCAACGACCTGCGGGCCGCTGTTAGCGCCAACCGGCTCACGCGTCGGCAACTGACCGAGATGGACAAGGCCCTGACCGTGCGCGAAGTCATCGTGCCGCTCGAACAGGCCCGCTGGAAGATGACGCCGCTGGACTCCCGCGCTGCCGCCGACCAACTCAGCCGCATCCCGGCACTGGTCAAAGCCTCGCGCGAGTGGGCCGACGCCGCGAAGGTCAAACCAGAAGACGGCAAGCCCGCGGCACTCTCGCCGACTGCCGCGCTGCGTGCCTCCCGCGCGCTCGACGACCTTCGCCGCGCCCTCGACCGCTGGTACGAGTACTACGACGGGTTTGAGCCGGCCTTCGCCTGGTGGTGCGACAAGCCCTTCGAAGAAGCCAAGCGCGCCCTCGATGACTTTGCCCGTCACCTGCGGGAAGAGATCGCGGGTGTCCGCAACAAGCCCGAAGATCCGCTCATCGGCGATCCCATCGGGCGCGAGGCCCTCCTCGAATCGCTCCGTGACGAGTGCGTGGCCCGCTCGCCCGAAGACCTCATCGCCATCGGCGATGGCGAGTTTGCCTGGTGCGAAGCCGAGATGAAAAAAGCAGCCGCGGAACTGGGCTTTGGCGACGACTGGAACGCCGCGCTCGCCAAGGTGAAGCAGGCCTCGCCCGGTCCGGGCGAGCAGACGGCGTACGTCACTGACGTCGCGCGCGAAGCCGTTGAGTTTCTGAAGGCTCGCGACCTGCTCACGATCCCGCCGCTGTGCGACGAGACGTGGCGGATCACCATGCTCTCGCCCCAGGCGCAGCGGACGCTGCCCTTCGCGGTATACGCCGGGCAGGCCATCGGGGTCGCCTATCCGACCTCCGGCATGGCGCACGAAGATAAACTCATGTCCATGCGTGGGAACAATCGCCACTTCACGCGCATAGTCGTACCCCACGAACTGATCCCCGGGCACCACCTGCAGGGGTACATGTCCAACCGCGAGCGTCCCTACCGCAAGCGTTTCTTCACGCCCTTCCTCGTCGAAGGCTGGGCCCTCTACTGGGAAATGAAACTCTGGGACCTCGGCTGGGCCAAGTCGCCCGAAGACCGCATCGGCATGCTCTTCTGGCGCATGCACCGCTGCGCCCGCATCACCGTCAGCCTCCGCTTCCACCTGGGGGAGATGACCCCGGCAGAAATGGTGGATTTCCTGGTTGATCGCGTCGGCCACGAGCGCTTCGGCGCCACCAGCGAGGTGCGCCGGTACATCGGGGGCGATTACAGCCCGCTCTATCAGGCCGGCTACATGATCGGCGGCAAGCAGATGCGTGCCCTGTGGCGCGAGTCGGTGGAGCGACCCGGCGCACCGATGACCGACAAGGCGTTCAACGACGCCGTGCTGCGGTGCGGGCCGATCCCGATCGAACTGCTGCGCGCCGAACTGTTGAACACGCCGCTGACGCGCGATGCTGAGGCGTCTTGGGCGTTTGATGCCCGCGCCAATTGACACCGTCAAAAACAAACCCGCCCCGGAGGTTCACTCCGGGGCGGGGTAGGTTACTTCAGGTCGCCTTCAGCGTCCGGTCAGATTACCGGAGCAACTGGAGGGCGTTCTGCGGCGACTGGTTCGCCAGAGACAGAACGTTGGTGCTGGCCTGGGCCAGGATCTGCCCGCGGGTCAGGCCGGCGGTTTCGCTGGCGAAGTCGGCGTCGCGGATCGAGGACTCGGCAGCCGAGGAGTTCTCGAAGGAGATACCGAGGTTGCGGATGGTCGCGCCGACGGTGTTCTTCTGGAAGGCACCGAGGCGGCCACGGAGCGAGGAGATCTGGCGGATGCCTTCGGCGACGATCTTCTGCGCGTCGGCGAGGTTGCCGTCCACCACGTTGTTGGTCTTGCCGGCCGAGAGGCTCGACAGGAAGCCAACGTCGGAGTTACCCAGTTTGCGGGCGGCCACATTCTGGATGCCCAGGGCCACCTTGCCGCCGATGTCAACCTTGGAGGCCAACTGGAAGGTCGCGCCACCACCGGTGATGGTGAAGGCCGAGACCGAGCCGATCGCGGTGGCGGTGGAGGCGTTGAAGGTCACCTCGACATCGAGGAAGTCGGTGTTGATGCGGGCGGTGCGACCCTCGGTCGTCGCGGCGACGCCGTTGATCGTGGCCACGAGGTCCTGGCCCGTGTCGCGGATGCCGTTGGCCGCCGCGCTGGAGTTGAAGGCGTTGCTGCCGGAGGTGAGGGGCTTGTTGCCCGAGGTGGTCTGGGCCCCGTAGATGCCCGTGCCGGTGGCGGTGACGCCCGCGGCGTTCACGACCTTCACCGAGACGAACGAATCGCTGCCGTAGTCGGTCGAGGAGAGTTGGATGTTGGAGACCGAGCCCGAGGTGAACACGGCAGCCGAAACGCCCGTCACGTCGCGGAAGTTGTTCACCGCGGCGACGATCTGGGCATTCGTGGTGCCCGAGGCGAACGACAGTTCACGCGAGCCGACGGTGCCGGCCACTTCGATGGTGAAGAGTTGGCCCGCGGTCGTGTCCAGCGCGCCGTTGGTGCTGAGGAACACCGCGGCGGTCTGGGCGGAGGTCGTGATGAGGGCCGAGACGGCAATGGTGCCGCCCGAGGACAACTTGGCGCCGTTCACGCGGAAGTCGGAGACGCCCGAGGCGACCGACGAGGCGGTGAAGTCAAAGTTGCCGTTGAGCAACTTCACGCCCTGGAAGTTGGTGGTGTCAGCGATGCGGTCGATGGTCTGCAGGATCGAGTCGATCTGCAACTGGTTGGCCTGCTTCTCTTCGGTGGAGAGGCCGGCGTTGTTGGCCGACGCCGTGATGAGGCCCTGCAGATCGGTCAGCAGGTTGCTGACTTCCTGCAAGCCACCTTCAGCGATGTTCACGAGTTGGTCGGTGCGCTCGGCGTTGTTGATGGCCGAACCCAGGGCCGACTTCTCGCCGCGAAGATTCTCGCTGGCGATCAGACCGGCGGGGTCGTCCTTGCCGCGGTTGATGCGGAGACCGGTGGACAGACGCTCGAGCGTCGTGTTCAGGGTCTTGTTGTTCTGGCCCAGGATGCGCTGGGCGATCTGCGACGATACGTTCGTGTTGATCCGGCTCATGTGTACCTCCGTGCGTTCCCCGGCGACCTGAAAATCGCCGCCCTGCCGCCGGGGACGAGCCAAGCCACCATGGCCGGCCGTACGCGGGTGCCCGCGTTCCCCTGCCCGCCCGGCATCCGTACCGGGCGAAGGTGTGCCCGCTTCCAACGCGGAAGCGTGCACACCCGTCACGATCGGACGCAATCAGGGTCGGGTTGAGCCGTGAGGCCTTCCCAAAGGCCTCTTTGCCGTTACAGACCAAAAAAACCAACCCGGGAGGGGACTCCCGGGTTGGTCAAAGGGTTCGGATTTGAGGACTACCCCTCGGTTTTGAGCCGAGGGCGGTGTCATTCTGGCGTCACTTGCCCTTCAACTCTTATCCACGGAGGAGTTGCAGCACCTGCTGTGACCGCTGGTTCGCGAGGGCGAGCGTTGATGTGCCTGCCGAGGTGAGGATCTGCGAGCGGGTCAACGCCGAACTCTCCGCGGCGAAGTCAGCGTCTTTGATGCGTGACTGGCTGCTGGTGAGATTTTCGATGGCGGTCTGGATCGCGCGGGCGTTGGTATCCAGCGTGTTCTTCTCGAGCGCACCCAGCCGCCCGCGGAGCAGCGAGATTTCATCGATGGCACTCGTGAGCACGCTCGACGCGATATCAAAGTTTGACGTGGACAGGGCGTTGGTTCCGCCCGAGCGGATCGATGACAGGAAGTTGAGCGTGCCGTTGACCAGCGTGCCGCCCAAGCGGCTGGCGGCGATCGAAGGCAGGCCGATGTTGATCTGCTGAGACGAGGTGACATCGCCACCGAGTTGGTAGAGGGCCCCGCCGCCGGTGATGTTGAAGGTCGTGGTCGAGCCGTTGGTGGTGGCGAAGGTCTGGCTGAGGAGCAGGTCGAGGGCCAGCGAGTTGCTGTTGGGCACGGAGACCTTCAGCCCGCTGCCGCTGGCGAGGGTGCCGTTGACGACGGCGACCACGTCGCGCCCGTTGTCGCGGTTCGACTGCACCAGCGTGCCGCCGGTGATCAGGGTCGGGATGTCGAGGGCGGCGGGCACGGCGGCGTTGTTATCGAGTTTGTAGGTTCGGAAGAACCCCAGGTTCGCCGGCCCACCGATGCGCTGCACGCTGGCAAACGCCTGGGCACCGAAGTCGACCGACGCAAACGACAAGCCCGAGTTGGCGTTAAAGTTGACCAGCGACGCCGAGACGCCCGTGGCATCCTTGAACGAGTTGATGGCGGCGGCGACTTCCGAGAAGGGCCGGCCCGACAGCACCGTGAAGACCTGCACGCCCCGGGGCCCAGCGACTTCAAACGTCACCGACGACTGGAACACGCCGTTGCCCAACCCGCCGGTGTAATCACCCCGCAGGAAGAGCGCGCCGGTCTGGGCCGAGGCAACGGTGTCCACCTGCACCTGGACCGACGTCTGATTGGCAAAGTTGGCCCCGTAGACCTGGGCCTTGGCGATCGAAGCCGAGTTCAGTCCGGAGAGCACATAGTCCAGCGCCCCGTTGAGCAGCCTGAGGCCACCGAACGAGGTCGCGTTGGAGATTCGGGTGATCGTGTCGATCGCTGAGTCGATCTGGAGTTGGTTGGCCCGGCGCTCATCCTCGCTGATGGCACCGGTGTTGGCCGCCTCGACCACCAGTCCCTTGATCGAGTTGAGCAGGTCGGAGACCTCGTTGAGCGCCCCTTCGGCGGTCGAGATGACCGACGAGGCCCGCTCGCTGTTCTTCACGGCCTGCTCCAGGCCGTTGATCTCCGACCCCAGCCTCTGGGTCACGATCAACCCCGCCGGGTCATCGGCCCCGCGGTTGATGCGCAAGCCCGTCGACAGCCTTTGCAGGCGGATGTCGAGGTCTTTGTCCGCCTTCGCGAGGTTGACGCGGGCGATCTGGCTGGGAATGTTCGTATTGATTCGGGCCATGGCAATCCTCCATGATTGCGGCGTGCGACCAAAGGGTCAGAGCAAGCAGCGTGCCGGAAAACCGGCGGGTCCAGGGCCTCGGTGACTCCCCTCCGTGGGATCACCGAGCAGAAACCTCCAGAAATTCAACGATCAGACAAGCAACAACTGCGCGATCAGCAAGATGAGCACCGATTTCAGCCGGCACCCTCCATCCTCAGGGGGACCGAACTGCGGGCCGGACTCGAAGTCAGGGGGGTTGAAGCCAGGGGCCCGATCGGGCTCCCGGTCAGTTTGGGTTTAGGCATGGACGGGGACGAGGTCGGCGAGGCACCATTCAGCGGGGCGGCACGGGTGCGCGTCGGCGCGCCCCGGAACGCGGCCCGCAAGGCGTCGGCGTCGGTCGACGCCAGCAGCGCGGCACGCTCGTTCTCCGCCTTGATGGCGTCGTAGACCTCTTTACGGTGGACGGCGATCTTGGTCGGGGCCGTGATGCCCAGCCGGACCTTGTCGCCTCGAATATCGACGATGGTGATCATGACGTCGTCGCCGATCATGATCGTTTCGTCGCGTTGGCGTGAGAGCACCAGCATGGCTCGGATTCCTTCCTTGCTGAACGAGCCCAGTGGAGCGAACAACCCGGCCTTCCCTGGCCGAGCACGGACACTGCCCGGAGTTCAGCGTCACCGCACGCCCGGGGCAGGAGAGGGCGTGCGAAGTCAGTAGCGAATGAAGCCAATCAGGCCGACATCGCGGTGCGGGCCGTTGCCGGGGTCTCCAGCCGCAGGATCGCGTGCCGGGTGGTCCAGCGCTTCTCGGCCAGCACGAGTTGCTCGGCCACACGCTTGAGCGTGTTGATGACGAGCGGCCCTTGCAGGTTGGCCGTCAAGGTCTGGTCGATCTTGTTGACGATGACGAAGACCTGGGCATCCTCCAGCGTGGAGATGGACAGGTCGGTCATCTGCTCGGGCCGCACGGGCACCGAGTAGTCCTTCACGAAGAAGGATGGATCGGTGACCACGAAGGCCAAGGCCGGGTCGTCGATCGACTGGAGCCAGAAGAAACAGGCATCTTCTGCTGGTTCAAGCAGGCAGAAGCGCGTGTGCCCCGTGAAGCCCAGCAGGCCCTTGGGGAAGGTGATCACGCGGTCCTCCGCTATGGTCACGGTGCCGAAACGGGTCGTCCGCACGTCCATGTGTGCGCTCCGAAGGGCCTTCGAGCAAACCGACCCCGGCTCCATACCGGGAGACATCCTGTCTTGACCCCTCCCGCAGGCCGAGCGGGAAGAGTCGCGTGCTTCTTCGCTGCCGACTCGCTCACCTGAGGAAGTCGAGCAGCGATTGGTTCTGAAATCGTCCGGCAGTCTGTAGCGACGCCTGCAACTGCGTCTGAAGAAGGCTGAAGAGCACCGAGGCTTCCGTGTAGTCAAGGTCCTGCAACTGGCTCTTGGACGTCGTGTCGATCAACTGCACGTCCTCCAGCCGTTCCGAAGTCTCCTGAATCCGCTGCGAGTAACTGCCCACCAGCGCGTGCGCCTGGGTCAGGCGTTCGCCACTAGCGGTCAGACGTTCCCCAGCAAGCGTGATGCCAGCCGAGTCGTTGGCCAGCAGGGCATCCCGCAGATCGATCAAGTCGCTGAAGAGGTTGTCCACCCGCACCGTCGCCCGATCCTGCGCGAGGAGCGTCATACTTGCGCCGTCGTACACGCCGGTGCGCAATCCCAGGTCATCCGCCGCGGCGGAGTTGTTCCGCCCCGCCACCGTGAGGGGCCCTGGCGTCACCGTCGCTGCCTGAACAAATGCGATGCCGTTGCCCGCACCCGTCAGCGTCGCCTGGAAATCGCCCGCCAACAGCACCGGGGCGCTGGCCACCACCGGCGGCTGGCCGATGGCGCTCGTGAACTGTGCGTTGATCCGGTCCAGCACCGTCTGCACCGTCGCCAGGTCCTGGGGCCTCAGATCGACGTCAAACTGCTGACCGTTGCCGAGCGTCACGCGGAAATCAACGTTCCGGGCCGGATCGACTGCCCCGCTCACCGGGTCCACCGCGCCATCGACGATGCGGACGCCCCGCCCGCCGTTGAAATCCGCGATCGCGGTCGTCACGGCGAGCGACCGGATGCCCAGTTGGGTCGCGGTGTTGGCCCCGCCGGCGACCTCCTCGATCGACATCGCCCGCCCCGCCACCTCGTTCACCACGTCGATCCCGGTCCCGGCCGAGTTCACCTGCACCCGCACGCCCAGACCCGAAGCCTCGATCAGGTTCCGCACGTCATCCAGCGTCGTCGCACCCGCCAGCGACACATCGCGGAACTGCGATACTCCTCCTACTCCCGACGCCACGCGCAGGCGGATCGAATCCAGGGGCACCGTCACGCCCGGCAAATCCGCCAGCCGAGTCTCCAGCGTTACGCGCGGGTTCAGGTCCACGCCCGTCGGGTCCGCGGGCGTAAACGTCGCCTGCGTCAGGCCCAAGTCGGACGCGGTCGTCGAGCCCGTCGGATCGCTAAACGTCAGCGTGCCGCCGGCGACCACGTCAATGCTCAGCGCCCCGCCCGAAGTCGAAACCCCGCCGGGGCCGAGGATCGTCACGCCGTTGTCCGTTTCATATTGCCGGATCGCGGCCGTCAGCCTCGTCACCGCATCGCCCACCGACTGGGTTGCCGTCAGGTCCGCCGTTGCGACCGGGCTCGCGCCGAACTGGAACGACACCAGGCCCGGCGCAATGCCCACACTCCGCGCCCCGCGCAGATTCGCCAGTTTATTCGCGGCATGGAGGTTCGGGTTCAGGTCCGCCGCGCTGCGCAATCGCGCCGAGGTCTCGCCCACCGCGTTGTCGCCACCGATCGTGATGGGGATCGAATCGCCCAACCCCAGGTCGGTATACAGCCCATCGCCCCGCGCCACATACCGGTACCCGCCCGCCTGTTGCACCACCGGCGGCGTGCCGGGCGTCGCGCCCCCGAACAGATACACCCCCGCCGCGTCGCGATTGGCCAGGTTGAAGAGCGTCTGCACCAGCGAATCGACCACCGTCGCCTGCCCCGCCCGCGTGGCAGCGTCGGAGTTGATCCCGATCTGGGCCGAGGCAATCGTGGACGCGCGATCGACCAGATCTCGCGCCTCGCCCAGCGCGCTGTCGAGCGTGTTCACCACCGACGCCGCGTGGTTCAGGTTCAGCGCCCGCTGGTTGCTCTGCTCCAGCCGTCGATCCAGGGCCGCGATGGCGGCCGCCTTGATCGGGCTGTCGCTGGGCCGGTTCACCGCGCGGCCTGTCGCCAGTTGCGTCTGCACATCCAGCAACCGCACATTCGTCCGGTTGATGTTCCCGAGCGACAACTGCGAGGCGAGCATGTTCGACGTGCGAGAAACATGGGCAGGAAGTACGGTCATCGTTCAGCCCCTCAGTTCGCGATCGAGAGCAGCGTCTGCGTCAGTTCGTCCACCGCCGAGATAAACCGCGCCGCGGCCTGGTACTGCCGCTGGTAACTCAGCAGGTTGATCGCCTCTTCATCGATATTCACCCCCGAGAGCGCGGCACGCTGGGCATCCAGGTTGTCGCGCACCACTGTCGACGCCTCCAACGCCGTCTTGGCCGAGCCCGTCTTGGTCGCAATGGCCGTCATCGCGTCGGTCCAGTATGTTCCCAGTGACGCCCCGCCCAGCGCACTCAGGCCCACCTCGGGCAGCCCCGCGATGGTCCGGGCCGTTGCGTTGTCGCTGCGCGTGCCGCCATCCACGCGCCCCGCCGCGAGCAAGCCTGGGTTGGTCGTCAGTTCCGTGCGCACCGCGATGTCGTCGGCATCCGTGCCCGTGAAATACGTATTGATCCCCAGCGTCGCCAGCATGCCCGAGGAATCGTCGCTGAACGACACCTGGTAGCCGCTCGCCGCGGTCATCGACAGCCGACCGTTGCCATCCACGCTCGCGGTCAGGTTGGCAATGCCCGCCAGCGACGCCGTGAGGGTCGCCAGTGTCGTGTCATCACCGAACCCCGCGCCCCCCGCGTTGGTCAGCCCATCCAGATCGATGTTAATCCGCGTCTGGCTCGACGCGCCCGTCGCCGCGTTGGTCAGCGTCACCAGGAACGACCCGCTCGTCGGCCCATAGGGCAGACCCGCAAAGGTCTCGTTGGCCGGGTTGTTGAACGACAGGTTCTGATCCGTCGACCGCACCGAAAGCGTGCCCGTCGCGCTCGTCAGCGGCGTGGTGCCGTAGCCCACCGAGTGGGCACGGTTCACCTGGAAGATCAACTGCGAAGCCAGGCGATCCAGCCGCCCCACCGTGTCATCCACGAGTGTCGTTCGGTTGTCCAGAAGTGAGCCAATCCGCCCGCCCCGAATCGCCAGATTCTCTTCGTTGTCGCGGGTCGTGACCCGTGCCGAGGTTGACGTGGCGTTCGATTCGATCGCCAGCCTGATGCCCCGCGGCCCGCCCGCCAGCACGACAGGCGTGGAGCCCACCAGCACATCCAGCGTGCCGCTGGGCTGCTCGAAGGTCGTGATGTCGATCAAGGCCGCGAGTTCCGCCACCACCTGATCGCGCTGGTCACGCAGGGCATTGGCGCTCCCCGAAGCGCCGTCGGTCGTCACGATCTCACTATTGAGCGTCGCGATGCGCGAGATCAGGTCATCCGCCGCGGTCACCGCCGCCGCCAGGTCCGCGTCGATCTGCGTCCGCTGCTGATTGAGCGCCACGCGGGTCTCCCGCACAAACGCCGCGAGCCCGACGCCCTGCTGCACCGCCAGCCCGCGCCGCGCGGCATCGGTCGGCGCGTTGGCTAACTCCGACCAGGCGCTGAAGAACCGTGTCATCTGCGAGTCCAGGTCCGTCTCGCTCAGCGTCCCCAGCGTCGCCTCCAGCGCCGAGGCCAGTTCCAGGTTCGTGCTCGCCAGCGACTGCTGCGAGATCCCCGATTGCAGCCTGGATTGCAGCGCGAAGTCCACCTGCCGGCGGATCGACGCCACCTGCACCCCGCGCCCGATGTACAGCCCACCCGAACGCTGATCGCTCGTCGGCACCAGCCCGACGACCTGCCTCGAATACCCGGGCGTCGCGGCATTGGCCACGTTGTTGCCCGCCACCTGAATCGCCAGTTGGCTGGCATTCAGGGCCGAGCGGCCGATCTGCAGTGATGACGTGAGCGACATCGTGTTCTCCGCGATCTAGCCCTAACTGACGATGTCCAGCGCCCCCACCAGCGGCGCGGCACCCGCCGGCACCGCCAGCGAGCGCGTGTACGTTCCCGTGGGCGAAAGCGACCGCGCCACATGCGCGATCAGCCCGTTCATATGCGCCACCAGCGTGCCCGCCGCCGATTTCAGCGCCGCCTGCGCGCTCGTGCCCCGCTGTGCCGCCTCGCGGGCCTGCCGCCCAAGTTCCAGCAGCCTCGACCGCCGCGGCTCCGGGCACGCCGCCGCGATCTCTCGCACCGAGGGCTCCGCCCCCGTACTTGTCCCCACATTCACGTTCTTCAGCGCCACCGCCGCGCTCCGCACCACCGAGGCCCGGTGCGCATCCAGTTCCGCCAGCCGCATGGCCGCCTGGCGCTGCCGCTCGTTGCACGCTTCGATCGCGTCGCGATCGGCCCGCGCGAGGGCCGCGCGATGCTCGGTCGCCAGCGCCGCCAGCGGCTCGTAGGCCGCGATGATCTTCGTCAGCAGCGTTTCCAGGTCCGCCGCGACCTCATCCACACTCCGCGGTACCGGTCGCCTCAACGCAGAAACCGGGTTTCCGGAGGCATTCGCGGGCATTCGGCTCATGGCTTGCCTCCCGCCGCCGTCGGCATCGCGCCCGCCCGCACTGAGGTGACCGGCGGGCCCTTCACCTGCACGTCATCCGTCTGCGCCGCCGTGAGAGGCTTGCGGACCAGGTCGCTCGTCATCCGATCCACCAGTGGGAAGTTGGTCGCCCGGGCGATCCGCCGCGCCATCTGGGCGTCCATCAGACCCTGAAACTGCTTCTCCGCTGGCCCCGGTGCGAAGGGTGCCGCCGCGCGGTTGTTGGCTCGCGCTTCCTTCAGCAACGGCTCAATAAACGCCGCGGCGACAAAGTCCGACGCCGCCTCGCGCGCGGCCGCGTGGTCGCCCTTGGTCAGCGTCTGGGCCCGCCGCGAGAGCACCGAGGCAAAGTCTGACTGTCGCTCGCGCAAGACCGACCCCCCCGACCCACGCGCGGCGGCCCGCGACTCGCCCAGCGGCTGGATCGGTGACGTCGGCACGATGGCTTCAAGTGACCCGGTCATGAGGCTCCGCCTCCCTGCGGCACTCCCGCGCCGCGTACATCCAACCGATCAACCACTCAATCAATCACCAGCCGCGCGTGCAACCGGCCCACGCGGTGAATCTGCGTCAGAATGCCGATCTGATCCTCCACGCTCACGTCCAGCGCCTTGAGCGCCTGCAGTAGATCCTGAATCCGCGCCCGGTCGCTGGCGCGGCCTGTCGTACCCACCGTGGTCGTCTTCTGCTGCTCGCTGATTGGCCGCTGCGCCGTCGGCACCGGCGCGGGCGTCGTCGTGCTGATCACTAGGTCCTTGTGGCTGATCACCACGCTGGAAATCTCGACATTTCCTGTCACGATGATGCTGCCCGTGCGGCTGTTCACCAGCACCTGCGCGGGCAACCGCAGCAGGTTGGGGTTGAAGTCGGCCGTCAGCACGCGGGCCACGAACCGGGCCGGGTTGCCCCGCTCGATGGCCGGGATGTCGATCCGCACCACCGCGTCATCCATCGCCCGCGCGATGGGGGCCACGCCACGCGATTCGCCCAGCGCGTCCAGGTCCGGCTGCAGCGTGTTGATGGTGTCGGCCAGTTGCGTCGTCACGGTGTAATCCCGCGCATCCGGGTGCAGCACCAGGTTGAACGACGGCCCCAGCGCCGGCGGCAGCACGTCGGTCACCACCCGCGCCCCGCCGCGAATCCGCCCCACCGTGGGCATCGCCGTCTTTTCAATCTCCACCGAGCCCGACGCCATCGCGTACAGCGTCGTATCCCCCTTGAACGGCCCCGTGAGCGGCGCCAGCGTCAGCCGCCCGCCCTCGATGTTCGTCGCGCTGTGCATCACCGTGACGAAGACATCCAGTTTGTCGTCTCGTCGTGCCCCCTGCTCGGGAATCACCACTTCCAGCGCCACGATCGCCGCGGCTTTCCCCTTGGCCAGGTCCTTCAACTCCCCGATCGCCAGCCCGTTGTTCTTGTAGATCTCCGCCAAAGGCCTCGCGATCACGAGGTCGGACGCCGCGTCACCGGTCCCCTTGAGGCCGGTGATGATCCCGATCCCCCGCAGCACCGACTCGCCCTGCCCCTCGATGCGGCACAAGTCCTGAATGGAGATGGAGGCGGCTCGGGGGGGTGGGGAAGGGGCGGCGATTGGTGGAAGAGTCGGCACGGTCTGGCCCTGCGCCATCGCGCAGAAACCAACCAGCGTGAATGCCCACGTCGCTGCCGTC
This sequence comes from uncultured Phycisphaeraceae bacterium, assembly GCA_964588585.1. GTDB lineage: Bacteria > Planctomycetota > Phycisphaerae > Phycisphaerales > UBA1924 > JAEUIX01. The sequence continues at coordinate 15,480 of CAZPPX010000017.1, read as the reverse complement.
GCGCAGATTCTGCTCGTTCGAGCCATCACCAAGGCGGTGGAGCGAAGGGCGTGCCAGAGGGACGTTACGCACCGAGCAACTCCCATCAACTGACAGGGCGACTTCCCTCAGCACCCGTAGCAGTAATCGGCTACGAAGTCCGTCACATCGTCGGTATCCACCTTCCCGTCCTGGTTGTAGTCCGCCGCATAACCCAACTCGGCATACGGCTCGTCGGGAACATCGTCTGTCGAAAGCAGCTGCCGGATCACCTGCGGCACCGCATAGCCACCCGGCCCGGCGACAAGCGGGTTGGAGGCAGCCACCGTGAACTCGTCAAGGTCGTCGCTGTCGAGCACGCCATCAAGGTTGAAGTCGGGTTTACACGCGAGGCGACGAGCGATAATCAGATGACTGCCCTCGGCGTCCACCCGGCCCCAGCCGTAACTCGGATCACGGCCCGCGCCATCGCTGCAATGACCACCAACGCCATCGCTTGCACCCACAAGGAGCGCCTGCCGCACAAGAAATGCGAACTCGGGCTTCCGCTCGGTCGTCGAATCCGTCTCGATCTGATCGAACAGCAAAGCCGCCACACCGGCAACGACAGGTGACGCAAACGAAGTACCCGCGACTTCTGATCCACAGGCCGTCGCACCAGTGCTCGAAAGCACTGGAATCGTCATCCCACCCGCCGTGAGATCAATCGCCGCGTAGCGTCGGCTGTCGGTAAGCGGATCATCAAGTCGCAGTCCGCCAGTGTCCACTGAACCGACGCACAGCACGGAGGCATATCCCGCAGGGTATGACGCCGGTGAGAGCGAACACCCCTCAATGTTTCCCGCCGCACCGACCAAGATTACCCCTTCGGCCAGCGCCGCATTACACACCAACTCCTCGTCGAGATCATCGACCTCGCTTCCATAAGACATATTGATTACACGAACGCTCATCTGCGGGTCTTCCATCTCGTCCGGCAACTCGAGCTTCCATGCCCATGTGATGGCTGCGATGCTTCGATCTATAGACGTTCCGCCCAACTCGGGATCGATGCGTGCGACCACGAGGTCAGCGTCAGGGGCTGCACCGATGTAGCACAGCTCATTGTCGCGTGCCAACGCGATACCCGCCACCGCCGTTCCATGCCCGGTTGAATCCTCGGCGGGATACCCGAGGTTCACGAAGTTCTCTTCAGCAAGCGGCGTCGGCAGGTCATCGTGCGCGTTGCATCCCGTGTCGATGATCGCAATTCTTACTAACCCACCTCGAATACCACCATCGGATTCACCGCTTTCGGTCATCGCCCACAAGGTCGGCGCGTTCGACTCGGTGACGCTGTATGGCGTGGCCTGGGTCAAGACTCGATTCACACGGCGCGTGCCATAGAAGTACCGTGCGGCGTTGCGGCGGACGAGCGCCACGGCTGGGTCACTCCGATACTGCTCGATCTGACGATCCTCGTCTCCGTCCGCAACGCGCACACGGTAGAGGTGAGGAAGCACTGGCGTCACGAGTTGCCACGACTGAGCATGAGTCCGCGCATGGGCGGCGAGACGAGATTCTTCAGTAGCCTCGCCTCGAAACGATACAAGCACTATGCCCGTTTCGTACTGGTGTGGGTACTCCCCTGAGAACCGGATCGGGCCTGGATCAAATTGCGCGAGCGATACACTCGATTGGGCAAGAAGGGTGCACGAAACCGCAATTTGTTTCAGGTTCATGCCCCCCATGCTATCGAGATTCGTATCTATCCGCAAGACTATCTGCTTTGTTCGCAGTGTGTTCGCTTGTCGGCGGCGTCTGATTCTGACATACTGTGCACATCTGATAGCCCATACAAAGGGGGTAGCATGAACGGTGTCGTCACTTTCTTTGCAGCATCAGGCTCAGCCGTTGCGATCGCGTGTTCCGCGCTCGCCCAAGCCCCAGCGAGCGCGCAGGTCTGGGATGTACGCTTCATCGTCGATGCCAGCGGTCCATTTGCCGCGGGACCAACCGCCACGCAAGTGGGAATTACGATGTACGCGCGGTTGGGCATTCTGCCCAACTCGTCCGCGTCAGGCACAAACAACCTGGGCATCTACCGGCTTGGTGGGGCCAGTGGCATCCTGAGTTGGTCATTCCATGATCCCCTTGCTGCGTCGCAAGCCCTCAGCGAGGGCACGCTCCAACGCGGCCGGACCTCCGATGTTGATGGACGATCGTTCCTTGACACAAACGGCGCGCCTCTCGCCGGACACTTTTCGCCGTACCGCGGCACGTTCAACCCGATGATTGGGCCGCTCTTTCTGGGTGCCAACGACTTCGAGAACAATGGTTTGCTGACCAACCCGGCTATTGGTTCACTCCAAGTCTCCCAACTCATTGGCCAACGCCCCGTCAACGTCGGCTCGGACGGCACCGGACCCGTTGGGGTGGCCGTGGCAACTGATGCGGATCCCGCCAACCTCGTTGGCGACCTTGCGCCCGTGTACCGGCTGTACTACTTTCCAAACGAGTCGATTTCCTCAACTCGACTGATTCAGGTGGCCGTCACCGGCCTCTCCGGTCGTTATGCGTATGCACCAAGTACTTTTGGCGGCTACTCGGGGGCCTCAGCAGTGCCGATTCCGGACCAATCATTGACTTTTGTGGTTCCCTCGCCGGGTTCCGCGGCACTGTTGGCTTTCGCGTGCATGGCCGTGTCGCGGCGGCGCGCACGCTAACCCACTCACCCAAACCGCTTCAGCGCCGCCGACCCCAGTTTCTTCCCCACTTCCCACGCCGGGCCCGGGAATCGGTGGCAGGCCGCCACCGTCGTTTCAAACCCGGCCACGATCTCGTCGGCATCGGCCCGCGACAGGACCAGCGGGGGGATCAGTTTGATCACGTCCATCGCGTGCCCGGCGACCTGCGTGATGATGCCGTGGTCGCTCATCAGGGGCATGATGATCGCCTGGCAGAACAGGCTCGAATCGAGTTTGTGGAGCAGGTCCCACCCGACCCGAAGCGTCGATCGCTCCGGCCGCTGGAACTCGATGGCCACCATCAAGCCCTTGCCACGCACTTCGCGCACCATTTCGTGCCGACCGATCATGCCGCGCAGGCCTGTCATCAGGTGCGTGCCCACGTCGCGCGTGTGCTCCACCAGCCGCTCGTGTTTGAGCACGTGCAACGTGGCCAGGCCTGCCACCATCGCCAGGTCGTTCATGCCGAAGGTCGTCTGGATCTTCGAACACTCGGCCAAACTCGAAAACGTCCGCGCGTGCACCGCATCCCGTAGCAGCACGGCACTCACGGGCACCTGTCCACCGCTCAGCCCCTTGGCCACCGTCATGATGTCGGGCATCCAGCCCTCGGGGCCCGGCGAACCCGCGCCGAAGTGCTCGCACCCCCACATGCGGCCCGTGCGACCCAGGCCGGTCTGAATCTCGTCGAGAATCAGCAGCGTGCCCTTCGCTCGGCACGCGGCGGCCACGCGCTGGAAATAGTCGTCCGCCGGCGGGTGCACGCCCTTGCCCTGAATCGGCTCGACAATGAACGCCGCGACGTCGCCGGCCGTCAGCGCCGCTTCGAGCGCGGGCACATCGTTCCACGGCACCTCGGTGGTATCGGGCAGCAGCGTGCCGAAGCCCTCACGGAACTCGGCGTTGCCGTTGACGGACAAACTGCCCAGCGTGACGCCGTGGTACGCGCGCCGGCAATACACCACGCGGCTGCGGCCGGTTGCGCGGCGTGCAAACTTGATCGCCGCGTCGTTGGCTTCGGCGCCGCCGCTGGCGAAGAAGACCTTGCCGAGCGCGCCCGGTGTGCCCGCACCCGGCGCGACCGCGAGCAGTTCCCGCGCCAGCAGCCCCGACAGCCGAAACGTGCCGATTCCCGGCAGATTGGGCAGGTCCATCGCCACCGCCTGCCGGATCGCGTCGTTCACCACCGGGTGATTCCGCCCCACGTTGAACACGGCATATCCGCCCAGGCAATCGATGTAGCGGCGCCCAGATTCGTCGAACAGATACGCCCCCTGCCCGCGCGTCAGTTTCGCGTCAAAGCCGATGGTCTTCAGCACGCCGGCGAGCGCGGGGTTGACGTGCTTGTGCAGCAGGTCGAGCGGATCGGCGGCCTCGTCGAGCAGCCGCTCAAGGTCAAAGGGCGCGCCGTCGATGGCGCGAGGCGGCACGGTTTCGGTGGGAAGCGCGGTGGTCACGCGGGAGTGTAGGAAATGGACCAGCGTGCCAGTCGTGCCACCGATCACCCGCGGCTTCCCTACGGACTTGACCGCAGTTGCGGGCCCCTGACGACCGCCGAGTGCACATGAACTGCGCGCTCCGCGTTCAACGCCCATTACAGCCCGTCTGAGAGGGGGGTCGCGCCGACCCTCCGACCCCCCCACCCACATGCTCCGGACGCAACTGGAGCGATCGTGGCGCAGGTCATACTTTGCGCGCAATCGGTATGCACTCGGGAACCAACGCGCGACTTGCGCGTCGCGAAGCACGACCGCGTCGGAACAAGCAGCCCGACCGTCAGGGAGGGCTCCCGTGTGGCGCACGAAATTCGTCACACCGAGCTCTCCCTCACGGTCGGGCTGCTTGTTGTGCACGATTGCCCAGCGGGAGCCTATCGCTCACACTCGGGCTTGGTTTGCGAAAGCGGGGTTCGTCGGGTAGGCTGAAGTCGGGCCATCACGGCCCGACTGGAGACTGCCATGGCGCTCAATCCGCTTTCCACGTTCACCCGTCGCGAGATGCTGGCGACCACCGCCGGGCTGGCGGGGGCTTCACTCCTGAGCGAACTGCTGCCCTCGGCGTCCGCCGCGGCGGCGCTCGGGCGCGCGGCGCGGCTCAAGGTCGGCGTGATCGGTTGCGGCGGCCGCGGCACCGGTGCCGCGGCGGATTTGCTGCACGCCACACCTGACGCCGAGATCGTCGCCTTTGGCGATGTGTTCCCCGAGCGCGTGGAAGCCGCGGCCTCGAACCTGGCCAAAGAAGAAGGCATCGGCCCGCGCGCCACGGTGCCCGCGGAGCGCCGCTTTACGGGCTTCGACGCGTGCCAGAAGGTGCTGGCACTCAAGCCCGATGTCGTGATCTTGGCCACGCCCCCCCACTTTCGGCCCATGCACTTTGCGGCGGCGATCAACGCGGGTTGCCACGTCTTCTTTGAAAAGCCGGTCGCAGTTGACCCGACAGGAGTGCGAATGGTCATCGCGGCTTCCAAACTCGCGGCCGAGAAGAAACTGTCGGTGGTCGCAGGCACGCAACGGCGGCACGAGAAGTGCTATCACGAAGCCGTGAAGCGCGTGCGCGACGGGCAGATTGGTGACATCCTCGCCGCCCGGGTCTATTGGAACCAGGGCAGTCTGTGGATGAACAAGCGCAAAGAAGCCTGGAGCGACATGGAGTGGCAACTGCGCAACTGGCTCTATTTCGCGTGGCTCTCTGGCGATCACATCGTCGAGCAGCATGTGCACAACATCGACGTGGCCCACTGGATGCTGGGCACACTGCCCACGGCCGCGTCGGGCATGGGCGGGCGGCAGGTGCGCACGAGCAGCGACTACGGGCACGCTTTCGACCACTTCGCGATCGACTTTGACCATCCGAGCGGCGTGACGGTGCAGTCGTATTGCCGGCAGATCGACGGTTGCCACAACCGCGTGGAAGAGGTGATGACGGGCACCAAGGGCTCGCTTGTCACGTCGTCAGGCCGGGCGGAAATCCGCGACCGCGCGGGGAACGTCACCTGGAAGTTCGAGGGCGACAACCCGAACCCCTACGTCGTCGAGCATCAGGACCTGGTCGCCAGCATCACCGGCAAGGGCCCGTACATGAACGAGGGCGAGCAGATCTCGCACAGCACGCTCGCGGCCATCATGGGCCGCATGTCCACCTATACCGGCAAGCACCTGACATGGAAGCAGGCGATGGAATCGAAACTGGACCTGTCGCCCGGGAAGTATGAGTTGGGCACGCTGGCGACGCCGGAGGTGGCGGTCCCTGGCAAGACGCCGCTGGTGTAGTGGTTCGGAATCACCACCGAGACACAGAGACACCGAGGTGGCACCGAGAAGAAGAGAGATCGAGCGGGACAGGAGGAGGCGAACGCGGAGGTCGCGGAGAGGGAACCGAGGGGCGCGGAAGTGAAGAGGGGTTCGGAGGGGATGGGTAGTGGCTGAATGCTGAGGGCTCCATGCTTACACGCCGGGATTTCATGCTGTCGGTTCCGGTCACGGGTTTGGCGGCGTCGGCGCTGGGTGATTCTGCGGCCTCGCCTTCAGCGACGGGCGCGGTTGGGGCAACGCCCACGAACCCAAACAAGGGCCGACTCAAGCAATCCGTCTGTCGTTGGTGCTTTGGCGGCATACCGCTCGACGATCTGTGTCGCGAAGCCGCGGCCATGGGGCTCGCTTCGGTTGAACTGCTGAACCCCGACGAGTGGGCCGTGCCCAAGAAGCACGGCTTGGTGTGCGCGCTGGCCAATAGCGTCCCCTCCAATCCGATCGGGCGCGGGTTCAATCGGGTGGCGCATCACGACTCGATCGTGGCTGAACTGGAGAGGCGTTTGCCGCTGGTGGCGGCGGCGGGGGTGCCGCAGCAGATCGTGTTCAGCGGCAATCGGGCAGGCCTGAGCGACGAGGACGGTTTGAAGAACTGCGCCATCGGGCTCAAGCGGATCACGCCGTTGGCGGAGAAACTGGGCGTGACGCTGGTGATGGAGTTGCTGAACTCGAAGGTGGATCACGGGGATTATCAGTGCGATCGGACGCCGTGGGGCGTGGAACTGGTGAAGCAGGTGGGCTCGGCCCGGTTCAAGTTGTTGTACGACATCTATCACATGCAGATCATGGAAGGTGATGTAATCCGCACGATCCGGGATCACATCGAGCACATCGGGCACTTCCACACTGCGGGCGTGCCGGGTCGGCATGAACTGGACGGCCAGCAGGAACTGCAGTACCCGGCGATCTGCAAGGCGATCGCCGACAAGGGGTTCACCGGGTATCTGGCGCAGGAGTTCATGCCGAGGAACGGCGAAAAAGAGGCCGCGATGGCGTCGCTGCGCGAGGCGGTGGCGGTGTGCACGGTGTAAGGGCGGTTCGATGTGGTCTTGGGTGGTCCGGCGGTCCCCGCCGGACTTCTGCCCACTTGCTCACTTTGCCCCTCGTCCGGCGGGGACCGCCGGACCACCCAAGCGGCGTGCAATCATGCGCTCGCCAATCCCAGTGAGGTAGCATGAATGCCATGCCCGACATGCTTCCCTCCGCCCCCCATCTGCCGCCACCGGTAAGTGTGCTCGCGCCGGTCGCGGAAGCCGACCGCCTGCCCGGGCTTGACGTGGCCCGGGCGATTGCGCTCCTGGGCATTTTCTTCGTTAACGCGTCGATCTTCGGTCAGCCATTCGCGACGATCATGGACCCGCGCCTGCCCGCCGGCGAATCGGCGCTCGGGCAAGGCTTCTACTGGTTCACGATGGTCTTCTGCGCGGGCAAGTTCTTCCCGCTGTTCTCGATGCTCTTCGGCATCGGCCTGGCGATCATCCTCGATTCGGCACGCACCAAGGGACGCGGCTACGTCGGCGTGTTTCTTCGGCGGCTGTTCATGCTGGGCATCATGGGCGCGCTGCATGTGTTTCTGTTGTGGCCGGGCGACGTGCTGCTGATTTACGCGACGATCGGGCTGTGGATGCTGGTGCTGGCCCCGCTGTCGCCGCGGGTGCTGGTGTATATCGGGCTGAGCGTGCTGGCGGTGGGCCTGCTGATCGGTGGCGGGCTCTCTGGTGTGAGCGCGGCGATGCAGGCAGGGACCGAGGTTGTGGCCAAGCCGATGCCCGAAGGGACCACGCCATTTGAACAGTGGCTGGCCGTGCTGAAGGACTGGAACCAGACGGAGCAGTATGACTCGCGGCTCGGACCGCTCGAAACCACGATCATGCAGAACGGACCGTTTCTGCACGCGGCGGCGCTCCGGGGGCTTAACTATGCGTTCAGTTGGTCGTACGTCATCTTTGTCATGTTCTGGGTGATCCTGCCCTGCTTCTGCTTCGGGGCGGCACTGATGAAGTCAGGCTTTGTACACGGGCGGCTGCCCGACTGGCGGCGGCGGTTCATCCTGCTCGGGCTGGGCGTGGGCTTGCCACTCAACCTCTTCGCGGCGTGGGCGATTCAGGATGCGCATGTGCCCTGGCGCGCGGTGGCGGCCAACGTGAGCATGTGCCTGGGCGGGCCGATGATGAGTTTGATGTACCTGTCGCTGATCCTGAACTGGGTGGAAGCGGTGCCGCACAAGTTGGTGCCTCGGGTGCTTGGGCGGCTTGGGCAGATGGGCCTGAGCGGCTACATCCTGGAATCGGTGCTGATGAGCGCGGTGATGCTGCACTGGGGCCTGGGCTGGTTCGGACAGACCTCCTGGGCCGATCGCGGGCTGCTGGTGCTGGGGCTGTACGCCTTGATCCTGGCGATCGCGAATGTGTGGATGTGGCTGTTCCGGTTTGGCCCACTGGAATATTTGTGGCGGACGTGGACGTATCTGCGGGTGCCGCCGCTGATGCGGGGGTCGGTCTGAACACCCTCCCCCGCAAACGACGGAACCGCCACGGGCCTCGCGGACTCGGCCACCTCCCCCCGCCCCCTATTGGACCAGGGAGGGGAAGGGTGGTTGGGACGCGGTGGTGATGGCTCGACGGGAAGCGGATCGCGCCTATTGTTCTGCCCTTCTGCGGGCGTAGCTCAATTGGATAGAGCATCTGACTACGGATCAGAAGGTTAGGGGTTCGAGTCCCTTCGCCCGCATTTTCTTCCCGTGCGCCACCGGTGGTGACCCCGCGAGCATGACTCGAACCTGACTGGCACCGCCACTCTCTTGAGCGATGCCGCTACGCTTGTTTCGATGCACGACCCTGCGGCCCAAGGCAACGAATTCTTCAAGTGCGACTACTGCCGAAAGGCGTGGGCCGAGGATCGGCCCATGGTGGAGGGTCACCAGGGCTCGCTGGTCTGCTCGTCGTGCCTGACGCTGGCGTATCTGCATGTGCACGCGGGGCCGACCGGTGAGGGCGAGGGCGCGGCTGACCCTGCCGGGCCGACGTGCCGAATGTGCCTCGAAGCGCGGCCCGGTTCGCGGTGGGAGAGCCCTCTGGACGCGACCGCCGTGATCTGTCGGCGCTGCGTTCGGCAATCGACGGTGATGCTGGAACGCGACGAGGAATGCGGTTGGAAACGTCCTCAGATGGGCGGGGTGGTGGTGGCTGACGACGACGAGGATGAGGATGGGAAGCACTGAGGCAACTTGGAGTTGGTGACAGCGCCGTGCCACTCGTGCCACTGGCGTCGCGATGCTTTGACCGCGTCGCCAGTGTTGCTGGGCGCTGATCGCGTTGGCGCGAGACCGGCGCACTGGCGACGCGTTGCGGGAATGAGGACTTGATTTCTTTCAGAAATGATTGAAAGATAGTGGTACATGGCTCCGCGTCGTCCAACTCGAGTCTCGCCCTCCCGGGCAAATGGGGCAAAGGCCGCTGCCGCGCTCGCGGCTTCGGCGGAGGATCGCTTCATCGGTGCGTGGGGCCAAATGGGCTCAACGTGGGGCGTCAGCCGCACCATGGCCGAGGTGCACGCGCTGCTCTTCATCACCGGTCGGCCGCTGTGCACCGACGACGTGATGGCGCGGCTGGAGATCAGCCGGGGGAACGCGAGCATGTCGCTTCGGGCCTTGCTCGACTGGGGCATCGTGGCGCGGGTGCACAAGCGCGGGGACCGCAAGGAGTATTTCGAGGCCGAGCAGGACCCGTGGCGGCTGGTGCAACTGGTGGTGCGTGAGCGGATGAAGCGGGAGGTGCATCCGGTGCTGGCGGCACTGGCGGAACTGCGCGACGCGGCGGAAGGGTCTGGCGCGACGCGCGGTGAGCACGTCAGCCGGCTGGATGCGATGCTCGACCTGCTGCAGGTGATGGACCAACTGGGCGAACGCTTCGTGGAGACGACGCCGGAGCGATTGCGCGAGACGGCGGCGGCGCTGAGCCTGTTGCCGCATGGCGAACCGGTGGAGCCGAGCGCGGGAGCCAGGTCAGGAGGCACTCGATGAGCCGCACGGCCACCAGCCCGCGCGTTGACGCGACCCGTGTGCCCGTCGTGGTTCGCGTCGAGCAGCCCTGCGCGGGTAGGTCGCGTGAAGTCGTGACCTCGTGCGCGGGCGTGGTGGAGTGGCCGCTGTTTGTCGGGAGCGAAGCGAAGTGTCTTCGCGTGACCCTGCGGTTTGAGTCGTCGGGCACGGCGGGTGCCGGAGTGATGCGGCTTGCGGGCGCGTCGGCGTTCTTTGATGGTGCGTCACTGTTGAGCGAAGGCGGTGGGGGATCGGTGGTGCGCGATGCGGCCGGGCTGTGGCATGTGCATGTGCCGGGCGTGATCGTGGCGGCGCTGCGCGGATCGCTGGATGGCGAGGCCGAGTTGCTGTATGCGCGGACGCCCTTGGTTGAACGGGTGGGCGCGTGCGGCGGGCAGGTGGAGCGGCCGCGGTGGGTGGTGGGGTGAGGGACGCGGCCCACGCCTCACGGCGTGGGCATCCCGACCGCAGAGTCCGCGCGAGCGAAGATGGTGATCGCTACAGTCGATGACCTGTTTTGTTCCTTTCACGCAAGGAAGCACCATGCCCACTCGGACGACGTTTTCGGCGCGACTCCTGGTTCTCGCGGCACTCCCGGTTCTGGCTGGCGGCATGACGCCGCTGGTGGCGCAGACGGGGGTGAAGGGCGCGCCCGCGCGTGACGACGCGGCCCAGCAGCGGGTGCTGCAGGACGGCCTGCGGGGCATCATCGCCAGCGCGCGGGATCGCGTGTTTCCTGCGCTCGTGAACATCCAGGTGATCACCGCGTCCTACGGCGGGGGCAAAGAGATCAAGGGCGGCAGCACCGGTTCGGGCACGATTTTCTCCAAAGACGGGCACGTGCTGACCAACGCGCATGTGGTGTCGAAGGGGCGGAAGTTCAAGGTGACGATGGCCGACAAGCAGACCGTGTCGGCCACGCTGGTGGGGGAGGATGCCGCGACGGACCTGGCGGTGCTGAAGATCAACCTGAACGAACTGGCGGACGCCTCGAAGTTGCCGGTGGCGGAGTTCGGGAACTCCGATGAGATCGAGGTGGGCGACTATGTGCTGGCCATGGGCTCGCCGTTCTCGCTCTCGCGGTCGGTGACGCTGGGGATCGTGTCGAACAACGAGCGGGTGTTCGCGGGCGGGTTCGGCAACGACGAAGTGGATGCGGTGGATTACATTGATGGCCGCGCGACGGGGATGCTGACACGCTGGCTGCAGCACGATGCGCTGATCAACCCGGGCAACTCGGGCGGGCCGCTGGTAAACCTTCAGGGGCGGGTGGTGGGCGTGAACACGCGGGGCGGCGCGGGGATGGGCTTTGCCAGCCCGATCAACCTGGCGTCGGATATCGCGGGCCGGCTCATCAAGCACGGCGAAGTGCCCCGGAGCACCATCGGCTGGGCCCTGCGGCAGATTGACAAGACCGGTGAGAAGGAGGGCGTGCTCGTCACCTCGGTGACGCAGAAACCCGTGGGGCCCGCGGCCAAGGCGGGGATCGAGGCGGGCGACCTGCTGCTCACGATCGATGGCAAGCCCGTGACGGTGCGGTTCCCTGAAGAGGTGCCGCCGCTGTTGCGGGCGTTCTCGGATCGGCCGGTGGGCTCGAAGGTGGAAGTGACGTATCGACGCCGCGGGGAGACGAAATCGGCGTCGATCACCACCGAAAAACTGCTCGACACGCGCGGCAACGAAACGCTGCTGCGGCTGTGGGGCTTGTCGTGCGAAGAGATCACCGAGCAGATGGCCCGGGACCTGCGGCTGGATTCACGCGACGGCGTGTTCATCACCGGCGTGAAGGGCGGCAGCGCGCCGGCGCTGGCCGAGCCGCCGATCAACGGCGGCGACATTCTGACCGCCATCGGCGGGACCCCCGTGAAGACCATCGCGGAAGCGGTGGAGCGGTACAAGGCGATCATGGCCGAGCCGGAGAAGGCGCCGGAGTTTCTGCTGGTGGAGTTTGACCGCCAGGGCAAGCGGCAAGTGACGCTCATCAAGCCGCGGCCCATCAAGAACGAGGATCCGCCCCGCGAGGCGGCCAAGGCGTGGATCGGCGTGGCGACGCAGGTGGTGCTCAAGGACCTGGCGCGGGAACTGGGGCACGACGGTCAGACGGGCTTCCGCATCACGCGGGTGTATCCCAAGACCATCGCGGCCGACTCGGGCCTGCAGGCCGGCGACGTGATTACGGTGATCGATGGCGAAAAACTGGCCCCACGGGGCACGCAGGACGGCGGGCTGCTCAAACGCCGCATCGAGCGGCTGAAGATCGATGAAAAGGCGAAACTGACGGTGCTGCGGGCCGGAAAGCCCGTGGACCTTGACGTGTTGCTGGAGCGCACGCGGATCGGGCCGGAGGAAGCGCGGAAGGACTCGAACAAGGACTTCGAGATGGCGGTGCGGGAGCTGACGTTTTTCGACCGCGACGAATCGCGCTGGGACGACTCAGTGCAGGGCGTGCTGGTGATGGGGACCGAGCGCGTGGGCTGGGCCGGGCTGGGCGGGCTGTATGAGGGCGACCTGATCCAGAAGATCGACGAGACCCCGATCACGGATCTGGCGTCGTACCGCGCGGCGATGGCGGACATTGCCAAGCGCCAGCCGGAGCGGGTGACGTTCGTGGTGCTGCGCGGCTCGCGGACGCACTACAAGTTTGTGGAGCCGGATTGGAAGCCGGTGCTGGAGAAGCAGGGCAAGGGGGGGTGAGTCCGAGGCAAAGTTGATTCTGACTACCCTCCCCCTCTCGGAGCGGGGGGAGTGGTCTGTAGGCGCGGAAGCTGTTTCACCCTACACTTGGCGTGCTGACCGGGACGATCGCTCAGCCCCATTTGGCCATTTGGCCATTGGGCATCTGGCCATTTGGACTCCACTCATGCCCATCCGCACCGCGTACACCGCCAAGATCGAGCACCTGCAGATTCTCGACGAGAACGGCGTGCTCGACGAAAAACTCGCCAAGCCCGGCGACGGGACGCTCACCGACGAGCAGGTGGTGTTTCTCTACGAGCAGATGCTTAACGGGCGGCAACTCGACGAGATCGCCTTCAAGTTGCAGCGCTCGGGTCGCATCTTTACCTATCCGCAGAACAAGGGGCAGGAGGCGTGTGCCCTGGGGTCGGGGTTTGCGATGCGGAAGGGGGTTGATTGGCTGGTGCCGTGCTATCGCGAGAATGCGGCGCTGTTTCTGCATGGCCTGCCGATGAGCAAGGTGCTGCTGTATTGGGCGGGCGACGAGCGGGGCAACATCATTCCTGAAGGCGTGCGGGTGACGCCGATCGCGGTGCCCATCGGCACGCAGATGCTCCACGCCACCGGCATCGCGTGGGCAGCGAAGATTCAGAAGAAGGACGAAGTGGCGATCACCTACTTCGGCGACGGGGCAACGAGCGAAGGCGACTTCCACGAGGCGATGAACTTCGCGACGGCGTTCAACGTCCCCTGCATTTTCTTCTGCCAGAACAATCAGTGGGCGATCAGTGTGCCGCGTGAGCAGCAGATGGCCAGCGAAACGGTGGCGCAGAAGGGCATCGCGTACGGCGCGCACTGCGTGCAGGTGGATGGGAACGACCTGTTTGCGGTGTATCGGGCGACGTTCGAGGCCCGCGAGCGGGCCCGCGCGGGCGGGGGCGTGACGCTGATCGAGGCGATCACTTATCGGCTGGGCGACCACACGACCGCCGACGACGCGCGGCGTTATCGCGACCCGGAAGAGGTCGAGGCGTGGAAGGCGAAGGACCCGATCATCCGCACGCGGAAGTACCTGGAGAGCAAGGGCCTGTGGAACGACGCCAAGCAGGCGGAAGCCCAGGCGCGCGCCGAGGCGATCACCAAGGCGGTGCAAGACGAGGTGCTGAACGCACCGGCACCGCACCGCAACGAGATGTTCGAGCACCTGTTCGCGGAGATGCCGCGGGAGCAGCACGTGCAGATGGAGACGTGGGCGACGCACTCGCTGGGGCAGATGCGGGAGCAGGCGGGGTTGAGGAGCGGCGAGCGGGTGTCGTGAGGAATAACCCGTGCAGCGCAAGTTCATTTGGGATCGGTTCAAGGCGGCACAGAATGTGCTCAAGCATGGCGTGACGTTTGAAGAAGCGGAAGATGCGTTTCGAGACCCCTTCGCGCTGATTGAGTTTGACAGCGAGCACTCATCACGCGAGGATCGCTTCGTCCTTCTGGGGGCATCGACCCGGCTTCGCGTGCTCTTTGTGGTTCACGCGTATCTTGAGAACGACACCATCCGGATCATCAGTGCCAGACCGGCCAAGCGCCGAGAGCAAGAGGAGTATGAAGCACAGTTTTCGCCAGAATCCGAGTGACAAGCGATCCAGAACGGCGCGCGTACGCCGCACGGATTGGAGTCGCAATCCGCATGCCGTCCAACTCGCCGACAAGCGCTGGTGGGTCACGCTCGACCCTGACCTAGTTGACTTGCTCACGGGCGAAGGCGATGCGGCATCACGTCTCAGGGCATTCGGAAGAGTCTCGTCGCCAGCGGCCAAGAAACGTTCGCGTCAGGTTTGCACCATCCCGCTTAGTGATGACGAGTATCGTCGCTTGAAAGCGATTCTCACGCGCATCGGCGCGACAGTGCGATATGTGCCGCCGCATCCCAATACTCGCTTCGCGACATCGCCATCGCGTTCGCGCCGCAAGGCTGGCTGATTCGACCTCACCAACTCACCGCCGACGCCGCAGCGCCACGAGCGCGCCGGCACCAAGCACCAGCGTCGCCCCCGGCGTGGGCACCTGACGCACGGTCAGTTCGTAGGAACCTTCGGAAAAGAACGTGCTATCCACGTTGATGTAGTAGAAGCCCGGCGCGGCACCCACGAGCGTCACCGTATCAATGAAGTTCCCGCCGAGGATGCTGTAGTCGCCGGTGCTATCGAGGCTACCCGGCGAGTAGAGGAACAGGTCGTTGTCGACGCCGCCGGAGAGGTTGCGGAGCGTGACTTCGAGATCACCCCCGAGCCAGTTGATGCCCCAGACGTCGTCGCCGCCGTCCCAGATATTGAAGATGTGGCCGCCGCTGTCGAAGCCGTCGTTGTTGTCGCTGCGGCCTGAGGTGTTGCCGGTGACGATGCTGCCGTCGGTCAGTGGGCCGAGGATGGTCTGGCCAGAGAAGTCGGCCGTCGCGGTGCGGGCGAGCGCGGCTGAGGCGAGCAGAGCGAGCACGGCATGAGAACGGGTGCGCATGTCTTTCTCTCCGGCGAACGGGGTGTGAGCGCGATCCGGCAACGCCAGCGCGCGATCGCCCATAGTGACATCCGCATTACCGGACGGAAATCACCCCGTTGCACGGATTCGCGAAGCCGCGCAAAAATGGCAAGATGGGCAACGGGGGCGGGTGCGGGGGGCGTGCCCTCGCGAAGTCGTACCGACCTAGGGGACTCCTGAACAACCGCCCTCGGCGGCAGCGGGATCGTGCGTGACGGCGTGA